>NZ_CP121354.1:4455000-5655000 GCF_029674545.1 Mesorhizobium sp. WSM4904
GGCTACGAGGGACTTGCCGCTCGCCCTCAGAGCCTCGATCTGCGCCGAGAGTTTTTCGGGACGGCGGGATGTTAGTATGAGGTCGTGGCCCTTGGCTGCGAAAGTGCGGGCCGTTTCGATGCGATGCCCGGACCGGCTCCGATCCAGAATTCGCCATGGTCAGACCATTGTCGTGATGATGCGATCGAACATCCGATCGCTGAGGAGGCGGCGCAGCCGCAAGACCGTGCCAGCCATGTAGCCGGTGTGGTAGCGTGTTCTCGGCCTTGGCGCCGCAATGGCCTTGAGTATCGTGGTCGCCACCACTGACGGATCCGAGAGGCGCGAATTGGAATAGGTCGCTAGCATGCCGTCGGCTGCCTTGTTGGCCGCCGCCGCGTAGGCTCCCGTTCCCGAGGTCTTCTTCAGATTGTCTGCAGCGATATGCCCCCACTCGGTCTTGATGCCGCCAGGCTCGACGATTACGACGTCTATGCCAAACGGCTTGGCCTCGAGGCGAAGCGAGTCCGACCAGCCTTCGAGAGCGTGCTTGGTGGCGTGATACCAGCCGCCGAATGGGGTGTAGACCTTGCCGCCGATCGAAGTGATGTTGACGATCTTGCCGAATCGGTTCGCTCGCATTTTCGGCAGGACTAGCTGCGTCAGCCGGGCCAAGCCAAAGAGGTTGACCTCGAACTGCCGCCGCCCCTCATCGACCGGGACATCCTCAATGGCCCCGTAGGAGCCGTAGCCGGCGTTGTTGATGAGGATGTCGACCGCACCGTGCTCAGAGACGATCCGGTCGACGGCTGTTACCATATCCTCGTCTTTGGTTAGATCGAGAGCGACCACTGTTGCTCCGGCCCGTGCGAGGTCCTGCATCTGCTCGACACGACGGGCGGCGGCGTAGACCGCGTAGCCCGCGTCGATCAGCTTGAGGGTTGTCGCCTTGCCGATGCCCGACGACGCGCCGGTAACGAGGGCGGCTTTCTTCCTTGAATTGGATGAGCGGGCCATGATGGCACCTCCCGTTGCTTGGGGTGGGTAGCCGGCCGAACCTATTGGCCCAGAGCCGGCTCAGGGTCAGTTGGCGAAGTCGGTGGCGTAGGCGACGGCCTTCTGGGAGGTTCCAGTGATGAGCCAATTTTTCGGAGACATGGAGCGTTCCTACTTCACGCAGCGCTCCCATCGAGCGCACCATAGAAGTAGGAGGATGTGTCCCGGCGTTCATTCACCGATGGCGACACTTAACTGGCAGATCGCGCCATTGTGCGAAGCTTCAGTGTACGCTTTCCTGCCGGGTCTGGCGCCACTGGCTTGGGGTGATGCCCTCCCATTCCCGGAACACCCGGTAGAATGAACTCGTATCCTGGTACCCCAGCATGTAGGCGATCTCGTCGATCTCGAACGAGGATCTGGCGAGCATATCCCGGCCCAGTTCCCGCCGCGCCTCCTCCAGCAGCTGCCGGTAGGTTGCGCCGTCCTCGGTGATGCGTCGCTGCAGGGTGCGTGCGCTCATTCCCAACTCCCGCGCCACATCGGCGATGTCGGGACGGCCGCTCGCCATGCGGCGCTTCAGCACGACCCTGACCTGTTCACTGGTGGAACTGTTGGCAGTGATCTCCTCGAGCGACGACGCCAAGGCGGGCGTCAGCAGGTCGAGGAGTTCCGGGTTGTGTCCGGGGAACGGACGGTCGAGATCGGCCGAGCGGAGGTGCATGGCATCGCGCGTCGCGCCGAAACGGACCTCGCAGCCGAAATATTTGCGGTGCCGTCCGTTCTTGGGGTCCGGCTGCACCAAGTCCACGCGGACCGGTGCGATGGGGCGGCCAGAGCCCCGGCGCCCCAGTTCGAGGAGCGCCGCGAACGCCGAGTCGATGCAGATGGCCGGCGGCTGCTCGGTGGCAATGAGCCACGCTGGCACGATGCTCTCCATGTCGTCAGCCCGCAGGAAATCCAGCCTCTCCGGTCCGCACAGCTGTTTGAAGCGCGCGACGCGCAGCAAGCCGTCACGATAGTCCCGTGCGTAGAAGGCCATCAGTATCGGCGGCGGATTGAGTGCGGTAGGGGTCTTTTCGGCCAGGGTAATGCCGAGTGCGGGCTCGTCCGTGAGCGCCTCGACCGCACGCCAGAGCGCGAAGAACTCTCTGGTCGTTACGACGGCCTTTTCCTCGACGCGCAGCGTGGCCGGCAGCCGTGCCTGACGCAGCACTGCCGACGGCGATATGCCGTGGCTTTCCAATGCGCGCCACAGGGCGGGCGGCAATTTGCAGCGATCAGGACCATGGGACATAGCGACGCTCTTCCATATGCGCGACGCTCTTCCATATGCGCCGCTTAGGCTAGCACGCTAGTGCCGGGCGGGCATTGCCAATCGCGCCATATAAGTCGCAAGTCGCGCCAACCTGGCCACCATCGAGCGCCAAGTGTCGGTCGAGAGTCCGCTATCTGGCGCGAAGCGGCCGTTGCACGTTGGAGAGCCGCCCGTCCGCTAACCACCCCATTGCAGCCATTCGCTCGCGCCCCAATCCTAGAGAGGGCTATAGCGTAGACGTAGTTCTCTGTTTCGTCGCTCTCCGCCCGCCAAGTCAACAGTTGCCAATGCGCTTTTGGGCTTAGTTAGCAATTGCTGAAATCCGCAAGGTTGGCGCCAGCCAGCCGTGCTAGATGGCGGCGGTCATCCACCGGAGCACAGCCATGACCTCCCCCATTGGAAGCCAGCAGAACGCTGGCGCAGTGCAGCGTACCGCCAGACTTCCGGCATCACCCGAGGCGAGTTTTCCCGGCAAGAGCGCTGAGAGCGTCGGTCATCTGGCGAAAGCCTCCGTTTTGGAGACGGGCGACAGCGAGCCGGGCGCTCAAGGTCGGGCAGCATCGAGGATCGCTCGGATGGATGTCACGGTGCTCGCCCCGGCCGGCTCGGGCGATAGTCAAGTGTCCGACGCGGTGGCGGCCGATCAGGACGCAGCAGAGAACGCTATCGGCTGATGCGACACCAAAGGCAGTCGGCCTAAGTTGCGTCACGGCGGACATTTTTTGATCCGTTGGCTGCCCGGCGAAGTCGAATCACGAGCCGGTGAACACAATCCGGAACCGATCTCACAAGCGCGTGCGTTTGGTTGATTTCTCAGACAAAATATGCTGCTTCTCGCGCCTATGAAAAAGCTCTGCCTGATGGTTCTGGCGTCTCTGACGCTGGCCTGGCCGGCCAAGGCGATGGACAACGCGCTGCGCGCCGGCCTGCTGAAACTCGATCCGGAGACCCGTCTCGAACAGCGTTGCGACGCCGAAGTGCTCGACCGGATCAGCCACGACGACCACAAGTACAAAGCCGACCGGGTCGTGGCCTATGCCTTCGCCACGCCGCAGGTGAGCGCCGATGCAATCAGGAGCCCCGGCGCCGCCTTTCGCAGCAAGGGTCAATGGTTCCGGCTGAAATTCAAGTGCCAGACCGCGCCCGATCACATGCAGGTGCTGCAGTTCCGCTACAAGATCGGTGACGAAATCCCGGAAACCGACTGGGCAAAATACAATCTTTACGACTAGTCGGCCGCTTTTTCAGCACCCCCGCGTTCGACTGGGAATTCTTTGTGCCGGCCGCGGACACGTTTCCAGTCACCCCTGTATCAGTGTCTTGACGCTGATACACCGTGCCTTTAGGCCCCGTCTGGACAATTGGCGACGCTCGTTTGAGGCAAGGATTTCTAGTTTATGGAAATATTCACTGCCGCAGGCCTTTCAGCCCTTCTCCAAGTCGTAGCGATCGACCTCGCGCTCGCGGGGGACAATGCAATCGTGATCGGCCTTGCCGCCGCCGGCTTGCCGGCCGATCAGCGCAAGCGGGCGATCCTCGTCGGCATTGCGGCGGCAACCGTCCTTCGGATTTTGTTCGCTTTGATCACGCAATGGCTGCTGAGCATCGGGCCGATGCTGCTCATCGCGGGCGGTCTGCTGCTCTTGTGGGTGTGCTGGAAAATGTGGCGCGAGCTGCGCGTCAGCCCCGAAGACGAGCGCGACGCAACCGAAGCGCTGTCGAACGACGACTACAGCAAGGATGGGAAGATCGCCGGCAAGGGACCGCGCAAGACTTTCTCGCAGGCCGCATGGCAGATCGTCATCGCCGACGTCTCCATGTCGCTCGACAACGTTCTGGCCGTCGCCGGCGCCGCCATGAAGCACCCGACGGTGCTGGTCATCGGCTTGGCCTTGTCGATCGCGCTGATGGGCTTTGCCGCATCCTTCGTCGCGCGCCTGCTGCAGAAATACCGCTGGATTGCGTATGTTGGCCTGCTGATCATCCTTTACGTCGCGATCAATATGCTGCTCGAAGGCGCCGTGCAGCAGTTTCCCGACCACTTCGCCTTTCTGGCGCCCTGGTTCGGGCAGGACGGCCACTGAACCTCCTGGCGGCAGACCGCTTCGGATCGGCAACATGTAGCGCGGCCAATTGGCCGGTTTGCTTGATTGCCGAAGCGTGCTATTGCGCCGCGCGAATTGGCTCAGCCGCGCACCCGAAATCGCAAGTCATGGCTTTCGCCGGATTGCCGTCCGGAATTGCGTAAGACAAATCCCCAGAGCGGGTCAGCAAAACCGAACCGCTTTATCTCTTGGAATTGCTAATGTCCGCCCCACGCGTCAGTTTCGTCAGTCTTGGTTGCCCGAAGGCGCTCGTCGACTCCGAGCGCATCATCACGCGGCTCCGCGCCGAGGGCTACGAGATCGCGCGCAAGCATGACGGCGCCGATCTCGTCGTCGTCAACACGTGCGGCTTCCTCGATTCGGCGCGTGACGAGTCGCTCAACGCCATCGGCTCAGCCCTTTCCGAAAACGGCCGCGTCATCGTCACCGGCTGCCTCGGCGCCGAGCCGGAGGTCATCCGCGAGAAACACCCCAATGTGCTGGCGATCACCGGCCCGCAGGCCTATGAGAGCGTGATGGCGGCGGTGCACGAGGCCGCTCCGCCGAGCCACGACCCGTATGTCGATCTTCTGCCGCCGCAGGGCGTGAAGCTCACGCCGCGCCACTACGCCTATCTGAAGATATCGGAGGGCTGCAACAACCGCTGCACCTTCTGCATCATCCCGGCGCTGCGCGGCGACCTCGTCTCCCGCCCGGCGGCGGACGTGCTGCGCGAGGCCGAAAAGCTCGCCAAGGCCGGCGTCAAGGAAATCCTCGTCATCTCGCAGGACACCAGCGCCTACGGCATCGACATCAAATACCAGACGAGCCTGTTCGGCGATCGCGAGGTGCGGGCGAAATTCCTCGATCTCGCCGAGGAGCTTGGCCGGCTAGGCATCTGGATACGCATGCACTATGTCTACCCCTACCCCCATGTCGCCGACGTCATTCCGCTGATGGCGGAGGGAAAAATCCTTCCCTATCTCGACATCCCTTTTCAGCATGCCTCGCCGCAGGTGCTGAAGAACATGCGCCGTCCCGCCCATGGCGAAAAGACGCTGGAGCGCATTCGCGGCTGGCGCGAGATCTGCCCGGACCTTGCCATCCGTTCGACCTTCATCGTCGGCTTCCCCGGCGAGACCGAGGACGATTTCCAGATGCTGCTCGACTGGCTGGACGAGGCGAAAATCGACCGCGCCGGCTGCTTCAAATACGAACCGGTCAAGGGCGCTCGCTCCAATGAGCTCGGCCTCGAACAGGTGCCGCAGGAGATCAAGGAAGCGCGCTGGCACCGCTTCATGCAGCGCCAGCAGAAGATCTCGGCAACGCAGTTGGCCAAGAAGGTCGGCAAGCGCCTGCCGGTGCTGATCGACGAGGCGCACGGCACCTCGGCGAAGGGCCGCACCAAATACGACGCGCCCGAGATCGACGGCTCCGTGCACATCCAGTCGCGCCGGCCGCTGCGCGCCGGCGAGATCGTCACGGTCAAGATCGACCGCGCCGATGCTTACGACCTCTACGGCTCGGCGGTATGACAGCCGCGCGAGCGTAGCCATCCTCTCGTGAAAAAGGGCGCCTTCTGGCGCCCTTAAACTTAATGGCCCTCAATGGCCCTCGGCTTCAGCAGCCTCGTCAGAGCTTCGTAGCCTCGATCGCGGTCAGGGAACGGTCGATCGCCTGATCGAGAGTCTTATCGAGGCGCGTGCCCGTTGCGATCGCCGACAGCCGAGCCGCAAATCCCAGATGGAAGTCGACAAACCACTCGGGGTGCGGCTCCGGCTCCGGCGAAAACGGGCCCCACCACGGCGGAAGCTTCGGTATCTTCGGCCGCGTGGGGCACCAATCGTCAAGGTCGCTCAACACCGCCTTCATATCGAGCCCACCTCGCTCGGCCACCCAAGCGGAGCGGACAAACTCGTCGGCAACCGCGGCGCCCAGTTCATGCGGCGGGAGCGGCTGTGGATTGAGTGCGACGCGCACCCCACCTTGTGGTCCGTGCGGGATGACATCGTAGATGGCGGGAAAGCGTTTCCCGATAATCGCCAAAAGCTTTTTATTCAATTGCATAAGACCCCCTTCCGCGGGCGCATGTCACACCAGCCGATTTCGTCTGAGTTGCGCGGTCAGCATGGAAGTAAAAGTCGGCGGCGTATGTGAAAGCGGTTACGGAACATGCAAAATGTTGCTCAAATCTAGCAAAGGCGGCGAATTCATAAAATATGAAGCGAAGTTTATCTTGAATACTTGGCGCGCAAGGCGGTCGAACGATCTTTAGCCGACTGGCAAAGCCAGGGACAATTCCCGCCCAGAGGCGGAAAAATCTTGCCAATCGACCTTACAAACGAGAGAGGGCGCCACAAGGCGCCCTCTCCGGTTCGAAACGTTCGTCGCCGTTTACTGCGGCAGCTTGTCGTCGATACCCTTGACGTAGAAATTCATGCCGAGAAGCGTGCCGTCGTCGGCAACCTCGCCGTCCTTCAGCCAGGGCGAGCCGTCCTGCTTGGACACCGGACCGGTGAAGGGGTTCCAGCCGCCGGCGATCTTCTTCGTGGTCGCCTCGGCCATGGCCTTGACGTCGTCGGGCATGTTCGTGAAGGGCGCGAGCTTGACGGCGCCGTCCTTGATGCCGAGCCAGACATTATCCGGCTTCCAGGTGCCGTCGAGCGCCGCCTGCACGCGGCTGATGTAGTACGGCCCCCACTCGTCGGTGAGCGAGGTCAAGGCCGCGTTCGGTGCGAACTTTATCATGTCCGACGACTGGCCGAACCCATGCAGCTTACGCTCCTCGGCGACCTGCAGGGCGGCGGTCGAGTCGGTGTGCTGGACGATGATGTCGGCGCCCTGGTCGAACAGCGCCTTGGCGGCGTCCGCTTCCTTGCCCGGGTCGAACCAGGAATTGACCCACACGATCTTGACCTTGAAGTCGGGATTGATCGACTGCGCGCCGAGCATGAAGGAGTTGATGCCCATCACGACTTCCGGGATCGGGAAGGAAACGATGTAGCCGGCCAGCCCCTTCTTCGATTCCTTGGCCGCGATCTGGCCGAGCACATAGCGGCCCTCATAGAAACGCGCGTTGTAGATGCCGAGATTGTCGCCGGTCTTGTAGCCGGTCGCGTGCTCGAACATCACCTTCGGAAACTTCTTGGCGACCTTCACCTCGGCGTCCATGAAGCCGAACGAGGTGCCGAAGATGATCTTGCACTTCTCGCGCGCCAGGCGCTCGAAGGCGCGGTCGGCATCAGGGCCTTCCGAGACGTTTTCGAGATAGGCGGTCTCGACCTTGTCGCCGAGCGTCTTCTCCACCTCGAGGCGGCCCTGGTCGTGCTGGTAGGAATAGCCGAAGTCGCCGATCGGACCGGTATAGACCCAGCAGGCCTTCAGCTTGCCGGCCGCCTCGGCGGTCGCCGCCAGCGACAGGGCCGCGGCGGTGGTCATAAGCGCAATAAGCAGTTTTTTCATCGTGTTACCTCTCTGAGTTAAGCCTTGGAGCTTCCCGTCTTTTTGTTGTCGTCAACGATCCGGAACGAATGGCTGCCCCAACGAAGCCGGCGTGTTCATCATCGTTAGCCGCTTGTTGCGCGAGATTAGAACGAGAACCACGATGGTTGCCAGATAGGGCAGCGAAGAAAGAAACTGCGAAGGCACGGGAATGCCAAAAGCCTGTGCATGAAGCTGGCCGATCCACACGGCGCCGAAGATATAGGCGCCCGCCAGCACCCGCCACGGACGCCAGGACGCAAACACCACCAGCGCCAGCGCGATCCAGCCGCGGCCCGCGCTCATGTTCTCGACCCATTGCGGCGTGTAGACGAGCGACAGGTGCCCACCGGCGAGCCCGGCGCAGGCGCCGCCGAAGATCACCGCAAGATAGCGGTAGCGGATAACCTTGATGCCGAGCGCATGCGCCGAAGAGTGGCTGTCGCCGATCGAGCGGAGCGTAAGGCCGGTGCGCGTCTTGAACAGGAACCACATCACGGCGGCAGTAAGCGCGATCGATAGGTAGAACAGCGGATCCTGGCCGAAGATCAGCTTGCCGACGACCGGGATCGAGCTCAGGCCGGGGATGTCGAGGTTCGGCAGCCTGACGCCGGGCTGACCGACGAAGCTGGTGCCGATCATGCCGGAGAGGCCGAGGCCGAGCAGCGTCAGCGACAGGCCGGTCGCCACCTGGTTGGTGGCCAAGGACAGCGTCATGACGGCGAAGAGCAGCGAAAAAAGCGCGCCGACGATGATCGCGGCAAGCAGCCCGATCCAGGGCGATCCGGTGAGATAGCCTGCGCCGAAGCCGCCGACGGCGCCCATGATCATCATGCCTTCGACGCCGAGGTTGAGCACGCCGGAGCGCTCCACCACCAGCTCGCCGATGGCAGCAATCAGGAGCGGCGTCGCGGCGGTCGCGATGGTCAAAAGGATGTTGACGGTGATGTCCATCAGCGTGCCTCCTCCAGCTTGGGCGCGGCCTCGAGTTTCGGCGCGGCAAAACCGATCAGACGAATGCGGTAATGAATGAGCGTGTCGCAGCCGAGCACGAAGAACAGAAGCATGCCCTGGAACACCCGCGCCACCTTGTCGGAGATGCCGAGCGCGGTCTGCACCGCCTCGCCGCCGAGATAGGTCAGCGCCAGCACCAGGCCGGCGGCGACGATGCCCAGCGGATTGAGACGGCCGAGGAAGGCGACGATGATGGCGGTGAAGCCGTAGCCGGGCGAGATCACCGGCTGCAGCTGGCCGATGGCGCCGGACACTTCCGAGATGCCCGCCAGCCCCGCCAGCGCGCCGGACAGCAGGAAGGTGAAGAACACCATCTTGTTGAAGCCGAAGCCGGCGAAGCGCCCTGCCCTCGGGCTAGAGCCCAGCACGCGGACCTCGAAACCCTTCAGCATGCGGCTCATCATCAGCCAGATCGCTATCGCCGCGACCAGCGCGAAGACGAAGCCCCAATTGGCGCGGCCAGCATCCGGCATCAGCTCCGGCAGGACGGCCGCGTCGCCGAACTGGATGGTCTGCGGAAAGCCATGGCCCTGCGGATCGCGCCAGGGTCCGCGCACCAGCCAGTCGAGGAAGAGCTGCGCCACATAAACCAGCATCAGGCTGGTCAGGATCTCGTTGGTGCTGAAGCGGGTCTTGAGCAGCGCCGGGATAGCCGCGTAGAGCGCGCCGCCCACCATGCCGAGCAAGAGCATCAGCGGCAGCACCAGCGGACCTTCGAATTCGGGGAACAGCACCGGGATGATCGAGCCGAAGATGCCGCCCAGGATGAACTGGCCTTCGGCGCCGATGTTCCAGATGTTGGCCTTGTAGCAGACCGACAGGCCGACGGCGATCAGGATCAGCGGCGCCGCCTTGATGGCCAGCTCGTGCAGCTGCCAGACCTCGCTGACCGGCTCAATAAAGTAGACATTGAAGGCGTTGAACGGATTGACGCCGAGCAATGCGAACATGATGGCGCCGGCGACCATCGTCAGCGCGAAGGCGATGAAGGGCGACAGCACCGAAAACAGCGCCGAGCGTTGCGGACGTTTGACGAGTTCGAGGCGCATCATGCCGTCTCCAGCGTGTGTTCGGCGTGGCCGGGCTCGGCCCCGCCCATCAGCAAGCCGATCTTTTCGAATGTGGCCTCGGCAATCGGCAGCGGCGCGGACAGCTGGCCATTGTGCATGACCGCGATGGCATCCGACAGTTCGAACAATTCGTCGAGGTCCTGGCTGATGACGAGAACCGCCGAGCCGCTGCGGGCAAGCTCGATGAGCGCCTGGCGGATATGGGCGGCGGCACCGGCATCAACGCCCCAGGTCGGCTGGTTGACGACGAGCACGCTCGGCTTGCGGTCGAGCTCGCGGCCGACGATGAATTTCTGCAGATTGCCGCCGGATAGCGCCGCGGCCTCCGGATCGGGCGCGCTCTTGCGCACGTCCATCGCGGTGATGATGCGCTGGGCGGCGCTGTAGACGGAAGCGTTCTTGACCATGCCGCCGGAACCGACGAAGGACTTGCCGTCGGTGGCATGGCGCGAGAGCAAAAGGTTCTCTGAAAGCTTCATCCTGGGCGCCGCGCCGTGGCCGAGGCGCTCTTCCGGAACGAAGGCGGCACCCATCAGGCGCCTGCCGGTGATCGAGAGCCCGCCGGCGTCCTTGCCGCGGATGCGCACCGAACCGGCATCCTGCTGCAGCACCTCGCCGGAAACGGATTCGAAGAACTCGCCCTGGCCGTTGCCCGCGACGCCGGCGATGCCGATCACCTCGCCGGCACGCACGGAAAGATTGATGTTTTTGAGCGGGATGGCGAAAGGCGTCGCCGGCTTGCGGGTTAGCCCGCGGATCTCCAGCAGCGCCGGCGCGGTCTCGATGCCTTCCGCCGGCGCGCGTACCACCGGCTTGACCTCGTTGCCGACCATCATGCGGGCAAGCGACGCGGCCGTCTCCTGGCGCGGATTGCAATGGCCGACGACCTTGCCGTGGCGCAGCACCGTGGCGCGGTCGCAGATGCGTTTGACCTCTTCGAGCCGGTGCGAAATGTAGAGGATCGACTTGCCCTCCGAGCGCAGCCGCTCCAGCGTCTCGAATAGCTTGTCTGCCTCCTGAGGCGTCAGCACGGAGGTCGGCTCGTCGAGGATGATGAGCTGCGGCGTCTGCAAGAGGCAGCGGATGATCTCGATGCGCTGGCGCTCGCCGACCGAGAGGTCGCCGACCAGCGATTCCGGATCGAGCGGTAGCCCGTAGCTGTAGGAGAGCGCCCTCGCCTTCGCGGCGATGGTGCTGATCGGCGAGCCGTCGTTGAGCGAAAGCGCGATGTTTTCGGCCGCCGTCAGCGCCTCGAACAGCGAGAAATGCTGGAAGACCATACCGATGCCGAGCTTCTTGGCGACGCCTGGGCTGGTGATCCTGACGGGCTTGCCGTCCCAGAATATCTCGCCCGAATTCGGCTCGAGCGATCCGAACAGCATCTTGACCAGCGTCGACTTTCCGGCGCCGTTCTCGCCGAGCAACGCGTGGATCTCGCCCTTCGCGATGTTGAGGTCGATGTGATCGCACGCCGTCAGCGTGCCGAAAATCTTCGTAAGGCCACGAACCTCGAGCAGGTTCGCCCTGTCATGATTTGCACTCACAGTGCCTCCCATCCAGTTACCCGGATATGTTCTGTGTTCCCGATGGTATGGTATGCGCGGCCGGCTTCCGTCGGAAAGCGCCACCCAACTTGAAAGAGCTTCAAGAATTCCAGCGGAAACTCAAGGGGGTAAGATATACCTATTGAGGGTGCAGGAAAGGCTGGCTGGCTTTTCGGGCAAAGCGTGCCTTCACGCTTGGCAAGGCGCTGAAAAACAAGGCGGCCGGCTGTCGCCCGAAAGTGGGAAGCGGTTTCGGGATAAAGACATGCTTGAAAGCGCGTGGAGCGAATCTGAAAAGATCGCGACGCGCTTTAGGGAATGAGGACGGTCGTGCCGGTCGTCTTGCGAGCCTCGAGATCCGATTGCGCTCGTGCCGCATCCTTCAGCGCGTAGCGCTGGTTGATCTTGATCTCGACGGCGCCGCTCAGCACCACATCGAAGAGAGCCTCGGCCGACGCCACCAGATCCTCGCGCTCGGCGTTGTAAACGAAGATCGTCGGCCGGGTCGCATAGAGCGAGCCTTTTTGCGCCAGAAGCGACATCGAGAATGGCGGGATCGGCCCCGACGACTGGCCGAAGCTGACGAACATGCCGAGCGGTCTCAGGCAATCGAGCGAAGCGGGAAAAGTATCGTTACCGACGGAATCGTAGACGACATCGCATTTCTTGCCACCGGTGATAGCGGCGACGCCGGCGACGAAATCCTGCTCCTTGTAATTGATGACATGGTCGAAGCCATGCGCCTTGGCGAGCTCGATCTTGTCGCTGGAGCTTGCCGTGCCGATCACGGTCGCGCCGAGATGCTTTGCCCACTGGCCCAGGATGAGGCCGACACCGCCGGCCGCGGCATGGTAGAGGATCGTGTCGCCGGCCTTCACTTTATAGGTGCGGCGCAGCAGATATTCCGCCGTCATGCCCTTCAGCATCATGGCGGCCGCCTGCTCGTCGCTGATGCCGTCCGGCACCTTGACCACGCGATCCGCGGCGATCACCCGTTGCTCGCAATAGGCGCCGACATTGACCGCGTAGGCGACGCGGTCGCCGGGCTCCAGCCAGTCGACGCCGGCGCCGACGGCGAGCACCACGCCGGCCGCCTCGCTGCCCGGGACCAGCGGGAAGCCGCCCGGCGGCGGATAAAGGCCCGAACGGTGATAGACGTCGATGAAGTTGAGGCCGATCGCCGTGTGCCTGATCAGGATCTGACCGGCGCCCGGCTGGCCGGGATCGGCATCCTCATAGACCAGAACCTCGGGGCCGCCATGGGCGTGAATGCGGATCGCTTTGGACATCGCTCAATTTTCTCGGGAAGGATGGAAGCTAGATTTAGGGTCAGGATTTCTTGGCGCCAAGATTGGGGAACATCTGCATCACGCCCCCGATGCAGGCGAGATAGAGGCCGGTGATGGTGATGCCGATCTTGGTGAAGTCGCTGACCTGTTCACCCAGGACGCCGATCTGATTGTAGAAGCTGGCGAGTGCGGCCTGTGCCAGCGCAAGCGCGCCGAAAGCGCACCACAGAAGGATCATGCCGAGATTGAGCGACCTGAGCCGGACCACCCGCACCGGATGGATGAAGTTGATCGGCAGGAAAGTGAGGATGCCGGCCACCACGACCACGGCGAAAGAAACCCACGGTCCCGGTTCGATGACGAAGAGGGTGAACACCACCATGTTCCAGACGACAGGAAATCCCTTGAAGAAGTTCTCCTTCGTCTTCATGCCGGTGTCGGCATAATAGATCGCGCTCGACACCACGATGATGGCCGCCGACAGGAATGAGAGGTTCTCGCCCATGAAGCCGCGCTGATAGAGCGCGAAGGCCGGGATGAGCACGTAGGTCACGTAGTCGATGATATTGTCGAGCATTTCCCCCGACCATGTCGGCAGGATTTCCTTGACTTCGAGCTTCCTGGCGATCGGGCCGTCGATCCCGTCGACGAAGAGGGCCAGCCCCAGCCACCAGAACATCGCCGTCCAGCGCTCCTCGCTGGCGGCGACCAGCGACAGGAAGGCGAGGAACGAGCCGGACGCGGTGAGCAGGTGCACCGAAAAAGCACGCGCCTGCGGCCACGTCACTTTCTTCTTCGGTCGCGGAATCCGCTCCGCGATTTTCTTGGCCGCCTTCCTGGCTGCTGTGTTCTTGCTCACGGGCCTCGCCAATCCAGCTTGCATATCTCGGCCGAACGGCCGGCGAAATTCCAGTTGCGGCCGAAGGCGCGCATCTTGCTCTTGTCGGACTTCGCCACGATGATTTCCGGCGCGATCCAGTATTCGGAATTGGTGATCACCGTATCCTTCTCGCGGTCCTTGCCGGGTATTGGCGTCACCGCGCCGTCGATGATCTTCGGTATCTGGAAGACGCGCGTCTTGTCACGCGTCTCATAGGTGATCGGCACCTGCTCGACGCCGAGGAATTTTCCGACCAGGATCGACAGCAGCGACGTGGTCCCGCCGGCCTTGCCGGTGAATATCCTGGTCAGCGCCTTCACCGCATAGACCGAGGCGCGCTTGTCGATGAACAGGCCGGCAGTCCAGTTGCCGCGGCTCATATAGCCGGGGATTTCCATGACCAGGCCGAGATTGAGACCGGAGAGGTCGACCTCGCCGAAATGACCGGCATCGATGCGGAAACCAGCCCAGGTCTGGCAATAGCCCTCGGTCGGCGGATGGCTGCCAAGAGACAGCACGCAAGGGCAAAAAACCGTGCAATTGCAGGAGAGTACCAGCTCTCCCTTCATCGCCCAGCTTTGATCCGTCATCGAATTCTCCCCTCACGCCGAAACTAATAGCAGGGCGGCAGCCCACACAAGCAGTATCGCACCGGCTACCTGGCTTGCCACCCTGCCGGTGGTCTGTTTTTCGATCACGGTGAACAGGCTTATCAGCGCCATCCAGAAGATGTTCATCGCACCAACGGCGAACATCACCAGCATCAGCGCCCAGCAGCAGCCAAGGCACCAGGCGCCCTGCTCCATCCCCAGGCGAAAGATACGCCCCGGTTTCGCGCTCCAGTTGGCGAACAGGATCGAGAACGGGTTGCGGCATTTCTTCAGGCATGCCTGCTTCGAGCCGCTGAACTGATAGAGGCCGGCGATCGCCAGGGCGGTGCCCCCGGCAAGCCCGACGACGGGATCGAGCACCTGCCCCGAGGCGGCGAAGCCGTAGACCGCGAGCGTCAGCGCGGCGAACGCCACCGAGGCGGCAAGCCAGGTCGCGAGGTATCCTGCCACCAGAACCAGCGGATGGACGACGGGCTCGCCCTTGATCCGAGCGGTGTCCGCAATCTCGCAATAGGTGCGGATCATCGGCGCCGCCGAAGGCAGCATCGCCGCCGCAGCCATCAGGAACCACATCAGGACGAGTGCCGACGCCTGCGCACCCACGGCACCGGTAAGCGGGGCCGGCGCAAGGCACAGGGCGAAAAAGCGATCGAGGAAATCCGGCAACGGCAATCGCGGCAGGTCTTTGAGCAGGGCATCGCCCGGAGCGCCGCCGGCAAGGCGGCTTTCGGCGCCGCGAATCGCCATTGCCGCGAGAATGAACCAGGCAAGCACGATGCTCGCACCGATGGTGATCGTCACCGCTAGGCGCGGGCTGCGCGCCAATCCCGCCGCAGCGCGGCCGGCGCGGTCGAGGTGGCTGAAATCGTGCTCCTGGCCGGTCATGGCAATCGAATGGGCCGAATCGCCGCGTTGATCAAGCCCGCCCACCTGCCCTATATCCGCATGTAGGTCGGCAGACCGCCCATCATTCATGGAAGCCTGGCGTGGAGCAGAACGACAAAGCCCGCATATTGGTCGCCGGCAGCGGTCCGGCCGGCCTGATCGCGGCACTCGGCTTCGCCGAGGCAGGCTTTGCCGTGACGCTCGTTGGCCCGGAGGCCACCACCAGCGACGGCCGCACCACCGCCCTCATGAATCCTTCGCTGAAAGTCCTCGAGCGGTTCGGCGTGCTGGATGAACTCAGGCCGCAGGCAGCACCGTTGAAGGTGATGCGCATCGTCGACGCGACCCGAAGGCTGATCCGCAGCCCGTCTGTGACCTTTCGCGCCAGCGAGATCGGCGAGGAGCAGTTCGGGCTCAACATGCCGAACAGTGTCCTGATCCCGGTGCTCGCCAAGGCGGTTGCCGCTCACCCCGGCATCGAGTGGCGAAAGTCTATGGTCGAGACGTGGCGGCTCGGCACCGATCGGGCGCATGCGGGCTTGGCCGACGGCAGCGAAGCCGCCGCGTCTCTGGCGGTTGCCGCCGACGGGCGCCTGTCGCCGGCGCGCGAAGCCGCCGGTATCAAGGCGTCCGCGCGGCCCTATCCCCAGTCGGCGCTCGTTCTCAATTTCAGCCATCGCAGCGAGCACGGCTTCATCTCGACCGAGTTCCACACCGAAACCGGACCGTTCACGCAGGTTCCGCTGCCGGGCAGGCGCTCCAGCCTGGTCTGGGTGGTGAAGCCGGAAACGGCGAACGAACTCGCGGCGCTCGACGATGCCACGCTCTCTGCCCGGGTCGAGGAGCAGATGCAGTCGATGCTCGGCCGCGTTTCGGTCGAGCCCGGCCGCCAGGTCTATCCGCTGTCGGCCGCCTCACCCGGCCGCTTCGCGCAAAACCGTGTGGCGCTGGTCGGAGAAGCGGCGCATGTTTTCCCGCCAATCGGCGCGCAGGGCCTCAACCTCGGCATCAGGGATATTGACGACCTGATCGGAATCGCCAGCGAAAACCGCGACGATCCAGGATCGAGGCTGTGCCTCGCCGCTTATGACACACGGCGCCGTCCCGACGTCCTGGCGCGCAGTGGCGCGGTGAACCTGCTCAACATGTCGCTGCTCTCCGACATGCTGCCGGCGCAGCTTGCACGCAGTGCCGGTCTCACCATGCTGGGCAGCTTCGCGCCGCTGCGCGCCTTCTTCATGCGTGAAGGCCTGCGACCGGGCAGCGGTTTTCGGGCGCTCGCCGGCGGATTCAGGAAGCAGAGTGCGCGCTGAAGCAAGACATTTGGCCCGCCCGCTTCCGGCCCGAAACCACTGCGTGCCGATCCGTAGCTTGGCGTTGGTGGGCATTGAATTGATGCAGCGTCTGCGCCAAATGGTACCAAGTCGAAAGTCGGGGTCGATTTTTGGCTGCGTGCTATGTAAATTCAAGACCTTAGGCGCCCTGCGCGCGCGAGCCACTGACGGCGCCTCGGGACCAGCGCATGACCCCGAAAATCGAATTCGATTTTCGAAACGACGCGCGGCGCTGTAGGTGGTGAGTGCGATGAAAACGGCCAAATTCGCGATCGGACAAGTGGTTCGCCACCGGCTGTTTCCGTTCCGTGGCGTGATCTTCGACGTCGATCCGCAATTCGCCAACACGGAGGAATGGTACGAAGCCATTCCAGCGGACATGCGTCCGCGCAAGGACCAGCCTTTCTATCACCTTCTCGCCGAGAATTCCGAGACCGAGTACATCGCCTACGTGTCGGAGCAGAACCTGCTGGAGGACCAATCGGGCGAGCCGGTGCGGCATCCGCAGATCGGCGAGATGTTCGACAAGCTGCCCGACGGGCGCTACGAGCCGAAACGCCACTCGAAGCACTGAAGGCTCAGCCGACGGCAACAAAAAAGCGGGGCAAACGCCCCGCTTTTTTGTTCCGAAGAAACAGTCCGGCGATCAGTTGGCGGTCTTCGCCTTGTCCTGCTCTTCTTTGAGCTTCTTGGCGAAGTCCTGGTTGTTCTTGGCGACGAAGTCCTGCAGCTTCTTCTGGCGGTCCTCGATGTCCGACTGCTGCAGCGGCGGGCCGTCATAGGCGCCGCTGAAGCCGGTCAGCGCGACCTTGATCGGGTTCGGCTGATTCTGGAAGTTGATAGAAGTGAGGCTGATCGCCTGGCCCTTCTTGAAGGACGCGACAAGCTGGTCGCTCAGCGGCACTTCGGCCACGCAACGATCAGGGAAGCAGATCACATAGTCGAGCTTCTGCGCCTTGCCGCCGTCGATCTGCAAGCCGATGCCTGGGGGAATGAGGCGCCCGGTCGGCACCGTCACCTGGAACACCTTGCGGTTCACCTTGCCCTTGAGCTCGATCAGGCTGATGCCGGTGACGAGCTGGCCATTGCCGGCGGTGACGATGTTCTGCACGTTGCAGATATCGACGTCCTCCTGCTTGGTGCAAGCCTTGAACCAGCCCTGCGGAATCTGCGGCTGCTGCTGCGCCGAGGCGGTGAAAAGCCCGGCGCCCAGGACGCCGACCACGCCTGCGGCCAGCACCGAAAGGCGATAAGCATTGCTCGTCATATGGTGCACTTTCCTCTCAAATGATCCCGGGGACCGGCTTCTTCGCGCCGTGCGGTCCCGCTACCTGTTGCCCAAATGAGGCAACAGCATGACTTCGGAGCGCGTGTTACACTGCCAGCGGCGCCGAATCCAGCCCGGTTTCCGCGATTTCTTTTTGGTTTCGCGTCGCCTGAGGAATCCCCGATTGGCGATGGATTGGGTGAACCCAATTCCCACCGGTGCGCCGATTCAATCGGGAGGCGAAATGCTCTAGGGTGCGTGTCGAATCACAAAGCCGCCCGGCAAGGAGACGGTCATGGACCGCGTTCTCGTTCGGCTGATCGCCGCGACCTCGTTTCTGGCCCTCTCGCTTCTTCCGGCTTTATCCGAGCCGAAGCACGGCATCGCCATGCAGGGCGAGCCGGCGCTGCCGGCGGACTACACGCATTTCGACTACGTCAATCCCGATGCGCCGAAGGGCGGCAGCGTCACCTATTGCGTCGTCGGCAGTTTCGACAATCTCAATCCCTTCATCTTGAAGAGCTTGCGCACCACCGCGCGCGGCATGATCGACACGGTCTACGGCAACCTCGTCTTCGAGCCGCTGATGCAGCGCAACTACAACGAGCCATTCAGTCTCTACGGCCTGCTCGCCGACAGCGCCGACATGGATCCGGAGCGCAAGAGCATCGAGTTCCATCTCAATCCCGATGCCAAATGGTCTGACGGCCAGCCGGTGACGCCGGAGGATGTGCTGTTCACTTATGATGTCTTCACCGACAAGGGCCGCCCGCCCTACAGTGATCGCATGAGCATGATCGCCAAGCTGGAGAAGACTGGCGAACATAGCGTGAAGTTCACCTTCAACGACAAGGCCAATCGCGAATTTCCGCTGATCGTCGCGCTGACGCCGATCATCCCCAAGCACGCCTTCGACAAGGACACCTTCGACAAGACCACGTTGAAGCCGCTGATCGGCAGCGGCCCCTATACCGTGGACAAGGTGCAGCCCGGACAGCGCATCGTCTTCAAGCGCAATCCTGATTATTGGGGCAAGGATATCCCCTCGAAGCGCGGCTTCGACAATTTCGACCAGATCACCATCGAGTATTTCCTCAACGCCAATGCCAAGACGGAAGCGTTCAAAAAGGGCATCTGCGCCCTCGATGACGAGACCGATCCGGTCAAGCGCGACCGCGATGTCGACTTCCCGGCCTTTCGCAAGGGCGATGTGAAGCAGGAATATTTCGACACCGGCATACCGCCGGTGGTTACCGGCTTCCTGTTCAACACCAGGCTGCCGAAGTTTTCCAATCCGGTCGTGCGGCGCGCGCTCGGCATGCTCTATGATTTCGAGTGGGCGAACAAGAATCTGTTCGCCGGCAAGTTCAACCGCACCATGAGCTTTTGGCAGAACTCCGAGCTGTCAGCGCTCGGCCATCCGGCCGACGACCGGGAGAAGGCGCTGCTTGCCCCCTACCCCGGCAAGGTGCCCGCCGAGGTGATGGACGGCACCTGGCGGCCGCCGGTCACCGATGGCTCCGGCCAGGACCGCAAGGTGCTGCGGGCGGCGTTCGAACTGCTGAAAGGCGCCGGCTATCACGTGGAGGACGGCCGGATGCTCGATCCACAGGGAAATCCTTTCGGCCTCGAGATCATGACCTCATCGCAGGATGAGGAGCGGCTTGCGGCCCTTTATCAGCGCACGCTGGAGAAGATTGGCATCGACGTCACCATCCGCAGCCTCGACGGCGACCAGATCCAGTCGCGCAAGCAGCGCTTCGACTTCGAGGTTCTGATCGGCACTAGCGGCTTCAACAATTCGCTGTCGCCCGGCAGCGAGCAGGTTGGGCGCTGGGGATCTGTCGCGGCCAAGCAGGAGGGCTCGTTCAACCTGGCGGGCGTCGCCGACCCTGCGGTCGACGCGGCGATCAACGCGATGCTGAACGCACGCACCAAGGAAGACTATGTCGCCGCTGTGCGCGTCCTCGATCGGCTGCTGATCTCCGGCAACTACATCGTGCCGATGCAGTACAACACGCAGCAGTGGCTTGCTTACTGGAACTACCTGGAACACCCGCAAAAGACTCCCATATTCGGCTATCAGCTGCCGACGTGGTGGCGAAAGCCCAATTGACCTCTCGACCAATCAGGAGACGAGCATGAGCGCCGAGAACTCGATCACCGTCGATGTGGTGTCCGATGTCGTCTGCCCCTGGTGCTTCATCGGTCAGAAGCGGCTGGACAAGGCGATTGCCGCTGTCGGCGATGTCGGGGTGCACGTCCGCTGGCGGCCGTTCCAGCTCGATCCGACCATTCCGCAAGCAGGCGTGGATCGCCGCGAATACCTGCTGGGCAAATTCGGCAGCGACGAGCGCATTCGTCAGATCCATGCGCGCATAGAGCCGCTCGGCGAAGCGGAAGGCATCCATTTCGCCTTCGCCGCCATCAAGGTCGCGCCCAACACACTGGACGCGCACCGCGTCATCCGTTGGGCGGGCGCCGCCGGCGAGGACGCGCAGAACCGGCTGGTGCGCCGCCTCTTCCAGCTGAATTTCGAGGAAGGCGCCAATCTCGGCGACCATGGCGTGCTGGCCGAAGCCGCCCGCGAGGCCGGCATGGACGCTTCCGTGGTCGAGACGCTGCTGCCCACGGACGCCGATATCGACGCCGTGCGCAACGAGATCGCCACCGCCTCGCGCATGGGCATCACCGGCGTGCCCTGCTTCCTGCTCGAAGGCAAATATGCCGTGATGGGTGCGCAGGACGCCGACACGCTTGCCGACGCCATTCGCCAGATCGCTCAGGCCAAGGCGCGTGGCGAGTTGGAAACAGCGGGCTAAGCCGACGTCATTTTGCCGACGCAGCTCGGCTCGACGCAGGAGGCAGGAAAGCTCCGGGCGGCTGTTTTTTCGACCTTGCGGTCGCCTCCCCGGTCGCGAAACCACGTCGTTTCCGTTCACAAAACCGTGTTTTTGCTTTCCCTAACGGAAAGTCGGCGTTGCCTCGGATTCTTACCCCAACCCGCTGGAATAAAACATAAAATCGGCACCAGGAGCGCTTGGCCGACGAGGCTCCTCTGTTGCCCTCGCGCCACGACGGGTAACCCTGTTCACATTCGGGGGCAGAAAATTAATGGAAAATGATCAATTGGTGTTACCATGTGTAACAAAACAAGAAAGGTTTGGGCGGGATCGTGATTCGGGTCGGCAGACCGCGACGTACAATACCGGAGCAAACATCCAGCGAGGCGGCAAAGCCCTCGCGCCTGACGCCGGTATCGTCGATGCGTACATTCTGGGGGCTGATGCGAGCCTACTGGTTCTCCGACCGCTGGAAGGAAGCCTGGACCCTCACTCTCGTCATCGCATTGCTTACGGCGCTCTCCAGCAAGGCCGGCGTGTGGTTTGCCATGGCATCGGGCGAGCTGGTGAATTCGATCGCCTTCTTCCACGACGCTGCCAACACCAATCCGCTCCAGACGCTTCTGACCAATGCCGGCATATTGATGCTGCTGGTGGTGCTCAAGGACGCCGGCTTCACCGGCGTGCGCAATCTCGTCTCCGCCACGCTGCACCGCAAATGGCGCGGATGGCTGAACAACCAATTCAACCAGGCGCTGCTCGACGGCAACCATACCCATTTCCATGCCCAGCATGGCTCGGTCGCCGGCGGTATCGTCGCTCCCGACAACATCGACCAGCGCATCCAGGAATCGATCAAGGACATGACTGGCGGCGCGATCGGCCTCGCCATGGGCGTGCTGGGCGTGGCGACCTCGCTTTATTTCGTCGGCGAGAATTTGATCGGGGCTTCCGTTGAGGTCAAAGGGCTGGAGTTCCTCGGCAGCTATGGCAGCGCCGTGCTCGCCTTCCTCGCGGTCGCCACCTACGTGCCGCTCAACACCTGGATTGCGGTGAAGCTCGGCGGCATGCTCGAGCGCCTCAACATCCGCATGCAGCAGGCCGAGGGCAGCTATCGCGGCGAACTGACGACCTTCCTGCGCCGCAGCTTCCATGTCGCTGCCTCGCACGGCGAGGATGTGCAGAAAACGATGCACGACAAACTCTATGTCGACATCGACAAGACCTGGGGGCGGCTGAACGTCGTCAACACCAGCTACATGTCGTTCGAGCTGATCTACAATTTCATCGGCGCCCGCATCGTCTCCTACGGACCCGGTCTGGTGCCGTTTATCCACAATGGCTTCGACCTGAAGGGCTACATAACCGGTTCCGAAATGGTCGCCCAGCTGATCAGCCAATGTTCGTGGTTCATCCATGTCATGCCGGCGATTGCGACGCTGCGAGCCAACAGCCAGCGCGTGACCGAGCTCGCCAGTGCCATCGAGAACGTCCAGCAACCGCAAGAGTTCTATCGCCAGACCGGCCGTTCGGATTTCAGCTTTGCCAGCCAGAACCCGGTGTTCGGCCTGACCATTCAGAAGCTCGAGCTGGCGCACCAGGGCGAGGATGCAACGCCCTTCCTCAGCGCCGCCAACCTGCGCTTCCGCCGTGGCGAATGGACCTTCCTCAAGGGCGAGTCCGGATGCGGCAAGACCTCGCTGATCAAGGCGATCAACGGCCTGTGGCCCTATGGCCGCGGCACCATCGTGTTCCCTGAAGGAGTGACGAAGTTCTACGCCGCCCAGGAGGTCAAGCTGCAGCAGGTCTCGCTGAAGCAGCTCGTCTGCCTGCCGGGCTCGGAAAACGATCACAGCGACACGCAGGTGGCTGCTGCGCTCCACAAGGCAGGCCTAGGCGAATTCATCGGGCACCTTGCCGATGAGAGCCGCGAGGGCAAGATCTGGGATCAGGTTCTGTCGGGCGGCCAGAAGCAGAAGCTGGTGGTCGCCCGCATCATCCTGCAGCAGCCGGGCCTGTTGTTCCTCGACGAAGCGACCGGCGCGCTCGATCCCGAAGGCAAGACCGCTTTCCACGAGGCGATCAAGGCCAACTGCCCCGAGGTCACGGTGATCAGCGTGATGCACGAAGCCATACCGCCGCGGTCGCTGTCCGGAGAGGAATTCTACCACAGCATCGTCGCGATCAACGACGGCGTCGCGACCAAGAAGCCGCTCGCGCCCACCCTGCCGCGCGAACTCACGACCATCCTCGTGCAGCCTAGGCCGGCCGAGGACAAATGGCTGCGCTTCCGGCGGCTGAAGCAGAAATAGCAGTCATACCAAGCCTTTGTTCGGTAGCTCGGCGCGGCAATAGCCGTGATCGATCACAGTCTCGCGATCCGACGCGGCTTCGCTCATTTTCCGCCCTCCTCGCGATTGACTCGGCAAGACGCGCTCCTATGGTGCGCCGGCTCGCAGATTTCCAACCCGAACCCCGCGAGCAGAAAGGTCAACCCGCCATGCCTGGCGACAGTCACAGTCGAACGCAACCGCCGTCCGCCTTGACGTGACCTGACGGCTCACGTCCTGCCGGACGGCAAGGAGTGAGCCATGAACGAATTCGCACCTGTATTGGACGACGAAGCCGTCGCCGTTGCCCGTGTTCTTGCCAACGATCACGTGGCCGACGTCGTCGAAGCCCTCAACCATGAGCCCCGTGAGACGGCCATAGAGCTGCTCTGCGCGGTGCCGTTCGAGCGGCTGGTCGAAATCTTCGACCAGCCGGAACTTGAAAGCGCGCCGGAGCTCGCCGAAGCCCTGCCGCGCGCCAAGGCGAGCAAGCTGTTGACCGCTATGTCGGTCGACCGCGCTACCGACATCCTGCGCGAGCTGGACGAGCCGGCCCGTTCCGAGCTGCTTGGCGCGCTCGCCCCGCCGCTGCGCGCAACGCTGCTTTCCATCCTCGGCTATCCGGAGGACAGCGCCGCCTCGATCATGACGACGGAGTTCGTCAGCGTGCCTTCGGACTGGACCGTCGGCCGCACGCTGGACCACATCCGCAAGGTCGAGCGGACGCGCGAGACCGTTTATGCGATCTACATCGTCGATCCCGAGACGCAGTTGCTGCTGCGCGCGACCGGGCTGCGCCGTCTGATCACCGGGGAGCCTGAAGATACGATCCTGTCGGTGGCGCCGGATCGCGCGCCGGTGACGGTGACGCCGCTCACCGATCGCGAAACGCTGGCGCAGACGATTTCCAAATACGACCTGCTTGCCCTGCCGGTCGTCGATCACGGCAAGATCCTCGGCATTGTCACCATCGACGACATCATCGATACGATGGTCGAGGAAACGACCGAGGACGTGCATCGTTTCGGCGGCATGGAGGCGCTGGACGAGCCCTATATGAAGATGAGCTTCCTCGCCATGATCCAGAAGCGGGCGGGCTGGCTCTGCGCGCTGTTCCTCAGCGAGATGCTGACGGCCAACGCCATGCAGAGCTATGAAGGCGAGCTGGAGAAGGCGATCGTGCTCACCCTCTTCATCCCGTTGATCATGAGCTCAGGCGGCAATTCCGGCTCGCAGGCGACCTCGCTCGTCATCCGCGCGCTGGCATTGCGCGAGATCGGCCTGCGCGACTGGTGGCGGGTTGTGCTCCGCGAGCTGCCTACCGGACTGGTGCTCGGCTCGATCCTTGGCATCGTCGGCATCTGCCGCATCGCGCTCTGGCAGTATCTCGGCCTCTACGATTACGGCCAGCACTGGGTGCTGATCGCGGCTACCGTCGGTGCCGCGCTGATCGGCATCGTCACCTTCGGCTCGCTGTCGGGATCGATGCTGCCTTTCGCGCTGAAGCGTATCGGCTTCGACCCGGCGAGCGCCTCGGCGCCGTTCGTCGCCACGCTGGTCGACGTCACCGGGCTGGTCATCTACTTCTCGGTGGCGCTGGTGATCCTGCGCGGCACCCTGCTTTGAACCCGGTCTTCAGCGTCGCCGGTTGGAGCAATTCCAGGAAAAGTGCGTAGCGGTTTTCCGTCCGGAAATGCGGGAAAACAAATATTTGGAGCGGGTCAGCGATCCTACGGAAAACTGAACCGCTCTACCGGCGGCGGTCCTCGCCTGCTTCAGACACCGTAGATCGCGTCGCGCACCGCGTCCGGGAAGTCACCGGCCATGCCTGCGATGGCGGTGTTGGTCAACGCAACTACCGTGAGTTCCGCCGACGAATCCACGAACCAGGAGTGGCCATAGACGCCGCCCCAGCGCCACGTGCCGACAGCCTGCGGCGTCTGCGCGACGGCAGGGTCGCGGAGAACGGCAAATCCCAATCCCCAGCCCCAGCCAGGCCTTGTCGTGTCGATGCCCATGATGGCATCGGTAGTCATCGCCCGAGTGGTTTCAGGGCGAAGGACAGGCCCTCCCCCCGTTCGCACTGCTTCGAGGAGTTTCAGCACGTCGCCGGCAGTGCCGTTCATGCCGGTGCCGCCTGAAGGGAAGGACGCTAGATCGAACGCTCGTGCCGGTGCGAAGGAGATCAGGCCGTCACCAAACGGCACGAGATGATGCTCGCCCATTCTGACCGGCCCGGACAGCCCGTCCGCGTAAGGGGTCACCAGACGCCTTTCATCCCGCACGACAAAGGCGCTGTCGCTCATGCCGAGCGGCTGGGCGATCAGGCGGTCGACCAAATCGGGCAGCGGAGCGCCGGCCGCCCTGGCCATGACCTCGCCAAGCACGTCCATCGCCACCGAATAGCCCCAGCACGTCCCCGGCGCATAGGAGAGCGGCACCGACGCGATGCGCGCGAGGTTGTCGGCCATCGACAGCCCCGGCTGGTCGAGCCCATCCGATACGCGAAAGCGCTCATAGGCGTTGCCGGCGGGCTGGGCGAAGCCGTAAGCGAGGCCCGCCGTATGCGTCAGCAACTGCCTCACGGTTATGAGCGGCTCTTTTCCATCCGGCAGCCTCGGGCGAAATTCGGGGACGAATCTGGTCACCGGGTCGTGAAGCGCGATGCGCCCAGCCTCGACCAATGCCATCGCCGCAGCGGCGACAATCGGCTTGGTGACGGAGGACAGCCGGAAGATGGCGTCCTCGGCCATCGGCTTGCCTTGTTCGCGGTCAGCAAGGCCGAAAGCGCGGCGATAGAGCATGTCGCCGCGCCGAGCGACCAGGATCACGCCGCCTATGATGCGTTGCTCTCCGATCGCCGCGTCGACAACGCGGTCGATGCGCTGGCCGAAATCGAGATCGAGCGAGGCACCGGCGGACATGGTTACTCCATGAACAGGGCTTTACACGCGTTCGCCGTTCTTCACGCGGTAGGTCGGCTTGTACATGGTGACCAATTCCTCCGCCGCTGTCGGGTGTACGGCCATGGTGCGGTCGAAATCGTCCTTGGTGACACCGGCCTTCAGCGGAATGCCGAGAAGCTGCGCCATCTCGCCGGCGTCGGGGCCGAGGATATGAGCGCCGATCACTTTCCGCGAGGTGCCGTCGACCACCAGCTTCATCAGCATCTTCTCGTCGCGGCCGGACAGCGTGTGCCGCATCGGACGGAAGGAGGCACGGTAGATCTCGATGTCCGGGAAGCGCTTGATCGCCTCATCCTCGGACAGGCCGACCGTGCCGATCTCGGGCTGCGAGAATACGGCCGTCGGAATGGTGTCGTGGTCCGGCGCCGTCGGGTTGCCCTTGAAGGCGGTTTCGATGAAGCACATCGCTTCGTGGATGGCCACCGGCGTCAGCTGCACGCGGTGGGTGACGTCGCCGATCGCCCAGATGTTGTCGATGTTGGTGCGGGAATATTCGTCGACGACGATCGCGCCCGTCTTTCCGAGTTCCACGCCGACGCCTTCGAGCCCCATATTTTCCGTGTTTGGAATGCGACCGATCGCCAGCATGACCTGGTCGACCGTCAGCGTCTGGCCGCTGGAAAGCAGCACATCCAGCCTGCCCGCCGGGGTCTTGCGCACCCATTCGGAAACCGCGTGGCAAAGGATCCTTATCCCCTTCTTCTCCATCGTCTCGTGCAGCGAGCGGCGAAGGTCCATGTCGAAGCGCGACAGGATCTCCTGGCCGCGATAGACAAGCGTGGTCTCCACACCTAAGCCATGGAAAATGTTGGCAAATTCGACGGCTATGTAGCCGCCGCCCTCGATCATGATCGCTTTCGGCAGCTCCTTCAGGTCGAAGGCCTCGTTGGAGAAGATGCAATACTCGTGGCCGGAAAGCGCCGGATGCGGCGCCGGCCTGCCGCCCGTGGCGATCACGATCTGATCGGCGCTGACGGTGCGGTCTTCGGCGACCAGATATATGGAATGCGGTTCGACCAGCACGGCGCGCGAGTGGAAGGTCTCGCCGCCCGCGCCCACGACATTCTTCTTGTAGATCGCCTCCAGCCTGGCGATTTCCTTGTCCTTGTTCGCGACAAGCGTCGGCCAGTCGAAGCTTGCCTCTGGCACGGTCCAGCCATAACCGGCCGCGTCGGCAAAATGCTCGGGAAATTGCGAGGCATAGACGTAGAGCTTCTTCGGCACGCAGCCGCGGATGACGCAGGTACCGCCGTAGCGATACTCCTCGGCGATGGCGACGCGCTTGCCGAGGGATGCCGCCACACGGGCCGCCCTCACGCCGCCTGAGCCGCCGCCGATGACGAAGAGATCATAGTCGTAACCGGCCATCGGAGGGCTCCTGCTAGGGCAATTCCAGGAAAAGCGCGCAGCGGCTTCCGCCCGGGATTGCGTGAGAACAAATATTTGGGGCTCGGAGCGGTTCAACAAAGCCGAACCGCTCCGAGCGATAACGATCGCGTCAGAGGTAGGCTGCCAGTAAGCAAAAGAAAAGCCCGGGAAACCCGGGCTCCTCTGGTCCAGTTTGGCCGTGGCCGATTTGAAGCAGGTCAGTTCTGCGAATTGTCGGCCGGAGCGGAGTTGTCGGCGGGTGCCTGGCCGTCGGCCGGGGCCGAACCATCGGCGGGAGCGGTCGCATCCTGCGCGGGCTTGGCCGGAGCCGCGGCCTTGGCGGCGGCGGCGAGCGTTTCACCGACTTGCTGGGCGAGATCGCGGGCGACGCCGTTCTGCCAGATGTCGGCCGCCTTCACCAGGTCGCGCGTGACCGCCGGGCCGCTGTCGAGCAGCTTCTTGCCGGAATCCGAGCTGTAGAAGGCGGCGATGTCGTTGAGTTCCTTCTCGGAGAACACCTTGGCATAGGCTAGGGCTGCCTCCTTCTCGAGGTCGGCGCGGCGAGCCGCCAGTCCCATGGCCTTCTCGGTGACGGTCTTGCCGATCAGTTCCTGCATGTCGGGATTCTTCTGGATCAGCTGGTTCTCGAGCGCCGCCGCTGCCTGCGGCAGGATGTTGTCGAACGGATCCGTGGCGTGGATCGCGACCACCGCGGCGCGGGCGGCCTTGAGATGCGATTCGCTCACATCCTGCGAAAACGCCGGCGAGGACAGCGCAAGGACGGCAGAAGCTGCCAGAACTGTCGAAAGGCGGCGAACCCTTTTATGCAACATCATGGTCGGTAGAACTCCCTGGTTTTCGGGCGGCATGGACGGTTTGGATGCCGTCGCCGCCGGCGATGATGGCCGTTGACGCCAGCCCGATGAATAGACCGTGCTCGACAACGCCTGGAATGGCGAAGAGAGCATTCGAAAGCGCTCTTGTATCCGGAATGCGGCCAAAAGATGCATCGAGGATAAAGTGGCCGCCGTCTGTAACAAATGGCTGCCCCCCCGTCATCCTCAATGTAATCGGGCCGGCAAGGCCGAGGCTTGCCGCCGCGGCGCCGACCGCGATCTCGGTAGCGCGCAGGCCGAACTTGTTGACCTCGATCGGCAACGGGAACCGGCCGAGGGTTTCGACCATCTTGGATTGGTCGGCGATGACGATCATGCGCCCGGACGCCGCTGCAACGATCTTTTCGCGCAAAAGCGCCCCGCCGCCGCCCTTGATCAGCGTCAGCGCGGGGTCGATCTCGTCCGCGCCGTCGATAGTAAGATCGAGTTCGGGCGTTTCCTCGAGCGTCGATAGCGGCACGCCGAGTTCGCGGCAGAGTGCCGCAGTGCGCTCGGAGGTGGGCACACCGATCACGGCGAGGCCGGTTGCGACTTTCTCGGCGAGCAGGCGGACGAACTCGTCGGCGGTCGTGCCGGTGCCGATGCCGAGCCGCATGCCGCTGCCGACATGGGCAAGGGCCGCGCGTGCGGCCTCGACCTTCAACTGCCTTGCGTCCATGCCGCTATTGCCTCGATTTCGCTGGGTTCGCGCGCCTCCTAGCATTTTTGCCTGTCGCGTCAAAGGCTCTGCCTGTGGACCGATAGAGGCTGCTTGCTTGACCACCGCGCAGCTTGTATCGGCTGCGGCACTTCAATTGTTGCAGGACTGGCCATGACCCGACCGATCATCGTGTTCGACCTCGACGGGACGCTCATCGACACCGCGCCGGACCTGCTCGACAGCCTCAACCACAGCCTGGCGGCCGGGGAACTTGCCGCGGTCGACGAGGCCGGCTTCAGGCGCTTCGTCGGCCATGGCGGCCGCGTCATGATCGAGCGCGCGCATGCCGCGCAGAACAAGGCGCTGATGGCGGAAGAGCACGACCGGCTGCTAAAACTCTTCCTCGACCATTACACGCTCAACATTCCAGGCAAGTCGCGCCCCTACCCCGGCGTCGTCGCGGCGCTCGACCGCTTCCGGGCGGCCGGTTACCTGATGGCGGTCTGCACCAACAAATACGAGGCGAATTCGGTGGCGCTGATCGGCGCGCTCGGCATAGCCGACTACTTTGCGGCGATCTGCGGCCAGGACACATTCGCCTTCCGCAAGCCCGACCCCCGCCACCTCACCGAGACGATCAAGCTGGCCGGCGGCGATCCTCAAAGCGCCGTGATGGTCGGCGATTCGCAAACCGACATCGACACCGCCAAGGCGGCAGGCATTCCGGTGGTGGCGGTCGACTTCGGCTATACGGACCGCCACGTGCGCGAGTTCGAGCCGACGCTGGTGATCTCGCATTTCGACACGCTGACGCCGGAGCTGGCGGAAAGGCTGATGGCGGCGGCGCGTTGAGGCTTTTCCAGCCCGCCGAGACCCGGCAAACTCGATCATCGCAGATCGTCGGCACATTGCCTTGACTTCGCGCACCCGCCTCCCTTATATCGCGGCTCGCTTCGGCCTTCGGGCAACGAGCGGGCGATTAGCTCAGCGGGAGAGCACACCCTTCACACGGGTGGGGTCGCAGGTTCAATCCCTGCATCGCCCACCATCCAACCCTCTGATGGAGTTGGATGATCTGGCTGCGACGAACTCCTTGAATTCGTACTGGACGTAGCTGGCGCCAAAGCGGCTGCTCAGATCAGCCCTCGGCGCACGTTCAAATGCGTCACCGCCGTCACCAGTATGGCTCCGGTCATGAAGTAGAGCGTGGCCAGGATGTTGCCGTGATGGAAATGAATCCCCGCGAACAGCAGGGCCATGACCACCGCAAGAAAGGCAATTATGCGCGAGAATTCATCGGGCATGGGGCGACCTATGGAGATGAAGATAGATGGCCGCCCTCAATCAGCCGAGCGCTCCATAAATCGGTTTTCGATTTTCCGCAATCGGCGAGTTGCGGAACCCGGCGCCTGGAGCGGCTGGTGTCGACGCTCCTCATATCAAATCCACCTCCACCCACAGTCCGCCCGCCCCGCGAGCCGCATCGCGCGGCGCGCTGCGCACCGCCAGGATCGAGCCTGAGGGCGAGACAAAAGCAGGCTTCCCGTTCGCATCGGCCAACCATGCATCGTCGGCGCGGATGACCCGACCTTTGGTCTTGGTTTCGAGCGCGGTCAGGATGGCGTCGTAAGGCATCTCGCCCCAGTGCACGTTGAGTGCGTCCAGCTTGTTGGTGGGAATGAAAGCTGAAAGATCCGGGCTGATCATCAGGTCGAGGCCCTGCTTGTTCGGCGTGGCATTCTGGCTGCCGTGATGGGCGACCTTCAGGTAGACGGTGCGCGCCAGCAGGTCGGCCGCGGTGACGGTCGCCTGCCCGACCGGCCATTTCAGGTCCTTCCAGCTCAGCCAGTTGCCGATCTGGGCGTCGCCGGGAAACAGGAACACCCGGCCGCTGTCGACGAATTCGAAGGCGAGCACCAGGCTGGTGTTGTTGACGCCGCGGTCGAGCTGCAGGGCGAGGTCCGCGGCAATCCCCATCCAGTCCGCATCGATGCGGCGCCAGGACTGGTCGGGATCCTCGTTGCTCGACGGGCCGAAGACCGGGCCGGAATAGTGCTTGCGGATGAAGGTTTCGACGCCGCGTTTCGCCTTCTCCCCGTCGGCGCCGTCCAGCGCCACCGACAGCGGCGTGCCGATGCCGCTCTTGAACGGGCTGAGCTCGTCGAGATAGCTCCCCTCGTCGGTTTCGTTGACGGCCAGACCCGCCTTGAGGGCTCGCGCGAATGCGCCGCCGGTGGCGAGCGGATACATCTCGCTCGCCTTTTCCTCGAGTTGCAGCGCCGCCTTGTCGCGCGGCGGACCCAGGACATAGATGCGCAGGTTAGGCATGTCGCCGATCGAAGGCAGAGGCCCGCCTGGTTCGAAATAGAGCGGAGGTTTCGACGATAGTTTCGCCGCCGCGTCGCGCGCCGCCCGAACCCTTTCTCCCGCAGCACCGAACTGGAAGCCGAGGACAGCCTGCAATCCGTCGTGGAGGCCGGTTATATACGGGGTCAAGGCGCTCGCTGCCTCGAGCTTCTGGCTGACGCCCTGCAGCGCGGACAGGGCCTGGGCCTTGAATTTGTCGAGCTCGGCCGCCTGCGGATCGTCGGCGTTCTCGGTCCATGCCATCCACACTTCGCCGACGGAGAAGTCCTTGAACAGAGCGTTCGAGGTCAGAAAGCCGGAGACGTGATCCCAGTGCTCGTGAGTGACGACGAGGACGTCGATCTTGCCGCCTGTCTCCTTCTTGAGGTCGGCAACGATGTCGCCGACGAGCGCCGCACCGCCCTTGATCGACACATGGACGCCGCAGTCGATCAGCATGCGGAAGGGCGAGCCGTCCGGTTTCTTGAAGCTCAGCAGATGGCAGTCGCCGATGCCTTGGCAATAGTGGCGAACCGTGATGGCCGGCGCATATGCGGGCGTGGCGGCCGCTCCCGCTTGCGGCTTCTTTCTTGTCGCCGGCTTTCTAGGCATCGCCGTCGTCCTCCCCGTGGCTGGCGTGCAGCAGGGCGAAGGGCTCCGAGACCTCGCTGCCGAAATAAAGCGCCCTGAGCGGCGACAGGTAGTTCGCCTTCACGGTCTTGGCCTGGCGCTCCCGCCGCTCGGCGCTGCCGGTGTTCTTGATGATCGAATAGCGGATTTCCTCCTGATGTTCGCGCGGATCGATGATGATCGTCGCGCCGCCGCGGAACCAGAAGAAGCCATCGCCGGGCTTCACGCCCTCCAACACCGGCTTGCCGTCGAAACCAACGGGGACCCGCTGCTGAATGACGACGATCACCTCGGTGCGGAACGAGCCGTCTGGTTCGACGCGGCGGGTCGGTCGTACGTTGAACACCTCGAAGGTGGTCTCGCCCTTCTTCGCTTCGTGCAGCAGGCTGCCGTCCTGCTTGTAGCGCGGCAGATCACGCAGCAGGCCGAACTGCTCGTAGAGCTTGGGATCGGAGGCAAAGCGCTCGCGCATGGCCGTCCACAGCTTGTAACGGTTCTTCTCGTTGAGGTTGAATATCCCGGAACGGTCGAGCTTCTGGTTCCAGCCCATGTCGATGCCGTTCAACAACCCCTTGAGCCAGGGCGGCGAAGGATCGTCGGGCTGGCTCCAGGCCAGCGTCTCTTCCGAAATCGTGCGCACGTCGCGCGGCAAAAGCTTCAGCTTGCGGAAGGACTCCATGAAGGCCAGGCGGTAGTGAAACGGATCGTCTGGAAAGGCGTCGATGTCGGCGGTGATCACCGCGCGCAGATACTCGCCGAAGGTGATGTCGACGGACGGACAGTAGTCGAGCGCACGGATGCACATCGTCAGCATCTGCTGCGCGACCTTGGCGGTCTCCTCGGTGAGGCGATCGACCAGGCCTGGGTGAAGCGCGCCGGCGGGCAGCACCCCGCTTCCGCCCGTGGCCAGGCGTACGATCTCCTGGATGCGCCGGTCGATAATGGCCAGAAACGCCTGGTAGACGGCGAAGACCAGAATCGAGCCTCGCTTGTGCGGCTCGAATGTCTTGTCATAGTCGAGGTCGCTCGCGCTGTAGTCGCGCAACGGCCCGGCGCGGCCGCTGCCTTCGCCGAACTGCTTGGCGATGCCCGACAGCAGCGAGGCCGCCGAGACGTCGCTGCGCACCTTCGCCATCTCGAAGCTGACCAGCTCTCTGAGGCTGAAATGCTGAAACAGGGCGACGATGTCGGCAAACGCTTCGTGGAAGGCCGGAACGTCGGGGTTGGACGCCTCCTGGAAGCGACGGTGCAGCCCGTCGAGCAGCGCATGCGACATCTCGTGGGCGATGATGTCGCTCGACAGGCAGGAAACCACCGTCGTGCCCGGCGTGGTGACATCGTCCTGTTTGCTCTCGGCCGGGAAATAGCCGAACAGCAGGGCCTTCTTTTCGGGACTGTAATAGGCATTCTGCGCGCGCAGGGCGTGCGGGTAGATGCGCAGCCGCGGCACTTCGCAAGCCCTCATGGTCATGTCGCCGCCTGGGCCGGGGCTTTCAGGATAGTGCGGAGCCCACAGCGCGCGGCGTCCCAACGCGCGCTCGAAATGCCCGATCGTGGTCATGGCGACGGCATAGACCATCTGCTGGTGGAACTGCGGATTGCCTTCCGACGGCGTCAGGCCGTCCTGGGCGAGCAGGGTCTTTTCGTTGAGGTCGACCGGATCATAGACACAGTTGGACGCCGGATCGACGTCGACGACCTCGAGGTATTCGCCGACCGGACCAGCCTCCAAGGCTTCGGCGGTGGCGGGCTTGTCGTCCCAGGGAACGGAAAGCGTCGCCTGATAAACCGATACTGAATCGAGCTGCTTTGCCACCGACGGATCGAGCGCGTAGATACGCAGCCGTCGCTTTGGCGGCGTCGCCGGGCGCGGTTTGCGCTTGATCGGCGGCGCGTTGGCCTGCTCCGCGGCGGCAACGGGTCGGGCCGACCTTCCCAGCCTGTCTTCCAGGAACGCCCGCAGCGGCTTCGAGGGATTGCCCTCGTCCAACGCCGCTTCCAGGTAGCGGTTGCGCGCCGCGGACGAGATTGTGTCCGGATCGCCTTCCGGCTCGGCGATCGCCTGATCGACCGAAGCCACGCTCTGCGCCATCTGGGTCAGTTCCAGCGCCAGCATCTTCCGGTGCCGAAGCTCCGCAGGCGACAGGGGCGCCAAGGCGTTGTCGCCGCCGACTATGAGATCGAGCCAGCCCCAGGAATATTTGGCCGGCGGCAGCTTCTTGTCTTTCAGCAGGTTTTCGATCAGCGGCATGATCAGCAGCGCGGCATCTGCGCGCAACACCCCTTGCCCCGCCTTCTGCAGAGTTTCGGCGGCGCTCATCCTGGGCGTTGACTTCGCCGCCGCGGTGAACAGCGCGTGGCGAACGGCTTCGACGCGCATCCAGGGCTGCGAGTAGTTCTTCACGACGTCCCAGTGCTCGGCCAGCCAAAGCGCCGCGGCGGCGGCGATTTGCGGCGTCGCCGCCGAAGTGCCGTTGCCATCCATGTCGACGACCTTGGCGCAATCGATCTCGGCCCAAGGCACATTCGGCGTGTAGGCGCCAAGCGCCGTCGCCATTTTCGAGGCCGGCCCATAATTGCCCTGCATGGTCCCCAAGCTCAGGCCGGAATAGGCGCGGCCGTCGGCCATGACGCCGCACGCCGCAAGCACGCGATTGTAGCGGGCGGGAAAGACGATGCTTCGCGGTGTGAGGGTGAAGTTGTTGCCGGCCGCGGTAACCATCACCACGCCGTTGTCATAGGCAAGGTTGACGGCGTCGACCAATGCCTGCGAGGTCAACCCGCCCATGCTCATGGACAGCACCTGCGCGCCTTGCCGGCACGCATAGTCGATGCCCTGCACCATTGTGCCCGTCGTCAGCCGCACCACCCAGTCGGCGATGCGCACCGGGAGGATCTTTGCCAGCGGGGCACCGCCGACGAAATCCGTGAAACCTGGCCAATTCGGCGAGGTGCCATCGAGCCTGTTGCCGGCGAGCAGGCTGAGCGTGCCGGTGCCATGGCCGCGATTGCTGGCGAGCGCGCCGGCCGGCGCATGATCGGTTGCGTTGTCCGGCCCGGTGCCGTCGTCGACGAAATTACGCTGCTTGGCCGCGAGAAGTCCGGCCGGCAAGGTGCGATGGCCAGGGTCGAAGCCGGTATCGAGATGGGCGATGGTGATGTTGGCTTGCTTGGCGCCGACCTTGTTGCGGGCATCGGTGAATTGGCTGAAGGCCGGACCGGCATTCCAGGCGACCACGCCTGGTTTTGTCGCCTGCCCGCCGCTCGGATCCTGGTCGTCGAAGGTGCAGGCGGGACTGGCGCTGGCCGCCATGCCGCGGTCGCCGCTGCTGTTCTTGTAGTCCCAATGCTGAACGATGTCGGGTTCGACCGCCAGGACACCGTCGCCGGCCGCCGCGAAACCCCCGCCGCGGGCCACCAACTTATGGGCATCGTCCCAAGGATTGTCCGAACCTGCCGCCGTGGAGGAAACCCGCAGCCAGGTCGCGCCGCGACCGGCGGCAGCGCCAAGGTTTGCGCCCGGCGCATCTGGCGGCAGGGTCAGGATCGGTTCGACGTCGATGCCGCCCATGCCAAGTGACCTGCCTTGCGCCGCAAACCCAGCGCCGTCGCCGCTGACCTTGATCAGAAGCCTCCTCGCCGCCATCGCACACCCCTCCCCCACAAATGGAATCATGGTGTTGGCCGTCAGCTGCAGTCAGGCCAGGTCCCAAACCATGCTTCGATCGTTCTGTTTGCCAACTAGGAAACCGGCCGATTGTCTTTCCGCGCCAACATGCTTGGCGCCCGAAATATACATTCGGCAAATGACAATCGCGCCGGCCGGCAGGCGCCTCTGTGATTGCCTTCACATACGCGGGGCGAACTTCGCGCACAAATATTGCACCGGGTGGCACTGGCTTCTGCTTCAACGCACGGCCTCGAATGGGCTTCCGGGCCTGAAAGTGGGTCGGTCCTCGGCAGGGAATTTCGATCACCTAGCCATTTTCAGATTTGCTGTCCGCGCGCGTCGGTTACCTCCCGCCGTGCGCGCGGACGGCGTTTCGAAGATCGGTTCGTGTCCGCCAGCGCGCTCCGGTCTCCTCATCGCAGGAAAAGCTTGCCGGCTATCTTACCGCCGGCAACACACGTCTGGCGCTCGAACTTGGCAAATGTCCGTCGTGCCGCTGGAGCAGCAACGAAAGGAGACCAGGCCTTGATCGAGCATGCACTTATCATACAATTTCCGCTCAACGAGAGGCGGAATCGCATCATGTCCCAAGCCAGCGCAGACGACAGGAGCGCCCTGCCGCGTCTGGCGCGGATCGATCCGCGCCATTTCGATCTTCTGTTCGGCGGCTGCAAGGTCGAACGTTATGCCGCCGGCCAGCACCTGTTCGTGCAGGAGGATCCATCCGACCGCATCTACGGCGTGATGAGTGGCACCGTCGAAATCTCGCTCTATTCGCCGGGCGGGCAGAAGCTGGTAGCCAATATCGAGCTCTCGCGCAGCCTTGTCGGCGAGATCGGCGCCTTGGACGGACGCCCGCGCACGGCGACCGCGATCTGCCTCACCGCATGCGAGATGGTTTCGCTCAGCCGAACGCAACTGTTTGATCGCATTGAAAAAAACCCGTCACTGGCGCGCGCCATGATCGAACTCCTGTGCACACGGCTGCGCTGGGTCAGCGGCGAGCTCGGCGACCAGGCCTTCTTCGGCATCGAGGCCCGCCTGGCGAAGCGGCTGGTGTTCCTCAGCGGCGTCATGGCCGATTCCGCCGGCTGGGTCCCGATCTCGCAATCGGAACTTGGCGAGTTCCTGGGCGCGACGCGAGAATCGGTCAACAAGACGCTCAACGACTGGCGCAGCCGGCATATGATCGCCATCAAGCGTGGTGGGCTGCGCATCACCAATGCCGCGGCGCTGAACCAGATCGCCGAATCGCAGGACGACGACTGAGCGGCTTCTGCCCCCGAATCAGAGTCGCGAAATCAGGTAGCGCAGCGCGGACCGGCTCGGCATGAAGAAGTAGCCGCCGCCCTTCGTGGTAACGAATTGCGGCATGTTCTTAAGGACCGTGACCTTTTCCCATGATGGGATCGAGAACCGGCCACGGCTGCCTTCCTGCGTCCCGATCATCGGGTCCTTCTCGGCAACCAACCCCTGGAACGAGGTGGACGAAACCCAGGTCTGCTGAATGAACTCGTATTGGCGCTCGATGTCGGCGTTGAGGCACATGAAGAGCAGACCTTTTTCGACCTTTCCACCTCTCTTCTTTTTCTCGTAGGTGCGGCCGACGCGCAGGATGCGGTGGCGCTTGCCGATCTGAATCTGGGTCTCGCGATCCTCCCCCAGCGAATCGCGCGGGTTGGAGCGGCGTACATGGGAACCCAGAGGACAATGATGTCCTTGCGGATCCTCGGCACCGAGCGCGAAATCATTGTCTACGGCACGGCCCGGGCGGTCGGGATTGCGCACCAGCGAACTGCCGTTCTGCCAGCGGCCGAGCATCTTGGCGGCAACCCAGTCTTGCGTGATGGCCGAGTTTTTCGTCTCGCCCGCAGTGCTCGCGGCAGCCTTGGCGCAATAGTCGTTGAAGCGATCGACATGCTGCTCGAACTGGCGCACGACGAGGAAGGAGCCGTTGCGGCCGAAGTCGCGCGGCGGCGGAGGCAGACCTGGAATCTGGCGGCTGCGGCGCACCTGCGACAGGATGCCGGTCTGGTCCTGTGAGGCCGAGACGGAAGGAGAGGCCGGATAAAAGCCGTGCTCGTCGCGGTAGCCGAACAGAAACTCGCCCGGCGCAACGAGATGCATCGGTGCGACACCCTTGTTGGCGCGCGACGTGCCCCGGATGACCGGTTGGGAAACGCCATCGACAAAGCCGAAGTGCTCATAGGCGCGCTCGCGCTGCGGCTTGCCGTCATTTTTGGTGGCATCTTTAGCGGCCTCACCGTCCTTCTTTGCGGCACGTGAGGGTGCGGGACCCTTCTTCGGCTCGCGATTCACGATGAGCGGCAGTTCGGCGACGATTGTCATTCCGGCGCCTGTCGTCTCTCGCTTCACGGCGGCTACGTCCGGCTCCAGTGTTTCTTCCGTCCTGGCGTAGCAGACCAGGACTGCGTCTATGCGCTTATCGAGCGAGCCCCATTCCCATTTTTCCGGGCCATCGCCACCGGTATCATCGAGGATGCGGCTGCGCTCGGGGTTGCCCATGCCGTGCCGGAAAGCGATTGGAAAGGTTTCCAGCGGATCGTCGTCGACATTGCCCTGCAGGCCCAGGTGCCTCAATCCGCAAGGGCCGAAGGCCACGATCATGGCCCGATCGGCCGGCACGCCGTCGCCGAAGGTTGTCCGCTTGAGCACGAAATCCAGCCACGCCTTGCGCGCCCCTGCCTGCAGATTGTCCGGCACCTGGATCGCCAGCATATGCCCTCTGGCAAGCGCACCCAACGGGCCGAAGAAGATGGTCTGGATCTCTCCGGTCTCCAGTTGTTGTTCGAGAGGTGTCGGGAAGGCGGAATTGATGTTGGCCAGTAGCGAGGTAGTCTTTTCAACCGTGGTTTTTTCGACCGCCGGCCGCTGCAGCGAACCGAACAGGCTCAGCCAGTCGCGAGCCTCATTGCCGACAGTTGATGCAATGCCGCGCCTTATCCGGGAGTTGATGCGGATACGCCTGGTGTTGAGGTCGGGATAGGCCGAGTACCAGAACAGCGTCGGCACCTGTTGGCGCCGTGCCCAGCGCTTGAAGCGGTCGCCGTCGCGCGCGCCGTCGAGAAACAGCCAGCGCGTGCGCGGATAGCCCTTGGTGTTGCTCCAAACGCCGGTCAAGCCAGGCGCCGCCTTGGCTATGAAGTCCTCGAGATAACTTTCCCAGCTGCCGCCGTAGTTGGAGAAGAACATCAGCTTGTCGGTGCCGGGCAGCAATATCCAACGGGCGAAATGGATAGTGTTGATGGTGTTGAGAAAGCCCGGCCTGAACGCTTTCTGCGCCCCTATCGAGATCAGGTAAAAGGAAAGCCTGAGCGCCAGGCGTCTCAAGGTGCCGGCCTTCATCGTCGAAATCGCGGTCAGATTGTTTTGCGCCGCATGGTCCTCCTTGGCGAGGATCTCTTTCAGGGTAGATATGTCGATCGACGCGGTCTCCGGCCGATCCTTGTCCTCCAGGTGTCGCAGCGCCCAGAAGCAGAGCCCCAGCAGGAGTGCAGCGGATGCCAGTATTCCAAGCGCGCTCAGCAACAGCGAGATGCCGGCGATGAAGATGCTGCGGATGTTGAACCCAGCGGGATCCTCGAACACCTTCGCATAGGTCAGCCAGGCGCAGCCGAGCCAGAGCGCGATGACGCTTACAAACACTGGCGGCGCAAGGAACGTCGAGCCAAACGCTCGAGGCCAGCTGCCTGCCGGTCTCTCCAGCAAACTTTCGGCCGGTTCGAATGCCCAAGAAAACGTTTCCAGCAACCGCAAATGCTGGCGCGCCTCGGCGAGCACCGCGGGAGCATCGCCTATGCCGCTGCGCGGTCGCTCGACGACGCCCCGCACCGCTTCGAACAGATCCTGCTCAGCCTTGATGCGTTGGACGGAGTGTCCCGGAGTTCCGGAAAAGACCAGCCCAGCCGCGCTGCCGAAAGAGGGCGATATTTCGATGTGACGCTTCTTAAGGAAACCCTCCAGCGAGCCACCGTCCCGCAAGCCGCACGCGTCCCTGAAGATCGGCCGCAGCCGGTGGCCCATGGCTTGCGTGACGGCGCCGATGACGTCATCGGTGCTGCCGTCGCCGGACATCTCGAACACAAGTGCCCCGGTCTCCAGGCCCGATTTCTCGTCCTTGCCGGTGGCGGCGACGGCCAGGCTGGTGAAATGAATCGTGCCGACCCCGTTGAGCGCGTCTTTGATCTCGTCGATGGCCGGATTGCCGAGGGCGTCGACCTTGCTGCGCACGACATCCAGCGGCACGGCGCGGTTGATCGGGCAGACCACCGTCACCATCGACTGGGCGACCGTGCGGCAAAGCGGCGAGCGCTCGAAATCGACTTTGAGGCTCGCCGGATACGCGCCGATATAGCCCAATTTGCCGGCCCTGCCCCGGACACGATCGAGCTTCGGCTTGCTGAACAGGGCGCGAAGGCATTCGCCGATCTGGATGCGGGCAATCTCGGCGCCGATGCACAAGTGGATGCCGTGACCGAAAACCATGTAGTCGCGATGCGGCCGCGAGGTGTCGAACTCGTTTGGCCGCTGTACGATTTCCGGATCGAACATAGCCGACAGTGTCGCCGGCATCACGACCGTTCCGGCCTTTACCAGACGTTCGCGGCGCGTGCCCTGGCCGATGACCGCGTCGCGCCTAGTGTAGCGCCAGGGTCCGATCCAGATCGGCTTGAAGCGCATGGCTTCGAGTATCGCCCGGTCGAGCCTGTCGATGCTGTTTTCGGCAAGCGCCGCATCGACGGCCTGCCGGGCATCGGCGCGCGACAGGATCACGTCCAGGCAATTACCTCCGGCGAGCACGTTGGTCGGGACGAAGCCGGCGATCATGCCCAGCATGATGGAGTGTATGTCGGGCAGCGACAGGCGTTTCTGATCGAGCTGGGCGACCAGCCGCGCCAGCGGCCGGTCGTCTTTTTCCCGCCGGCTCCTGATCGCGGCGATCGAACGATCGATGACCTTGATCAGGCGATCGCCGCCGACGACCGCGAGCTGGCGCGTGGTGGCGTCGGCCAACGGATCGGAGAAGAAAAGCGCGCTGAGCGCGATCGACCAGTCGGCGAATTCGGTCTCGTCGTCGATGTCGAGGCCGAAATAGTCGCGGCAGATGCGCACCGGCACGATCTTCATCAATCCGGCGACGGCATCAAAGCCGGGGCTGGCACGGGTCATGATAGCGCGCGAATGCCGCTCGGCGATCGGCCTGACTTTGGCTTCGACTTCCGACGGCGGAAAGGCGCTAAGCACGGCGGACTTCATCTGCCGGTAGGCGCCACTGTCCTGCATGCCGAGGATGAAGTTCGATCCCCTCGCCAGCTCGGTCATTTCCGGCCCGTAAGGCGTTTCGAACTCGTCGCCGCGCTCCAGTATGTCGCGGACGTCTACCCCTTTGGTGACGAGTAGAAACCTGCGGCCGAAGGCGAGGTTCGGATGGAAGCGCCGCAGCAAGGCCAGCCACCAACGCGGATGATCCTCCATAAGGAACTTGGCTATGCGTGCGGACAGCCCCTTCTTGCGCAGCCGTTCGATGTCGAATGGCGGCATTGCCGACACGGGGCCTTGCTTTTTCTGGGCCTCGCGTATGCCTTTGAAATACTTCCACTTGATCATGCGCGTTCGAGCCCCCCGGCTGTCCACATCATTGAGATGCCGGCGACCTCATGGCCTAGGTTTGCTTCGGTCCGGCGTATGTGATTTTTTTCACAGTCGTCCGTGTTCGATCCCAGCGATCATGCAATGGACTTGGCCCGATCGAAATTCGCGATCAGGAAGTTGTTCTTCGCGGGATCGACGAACGGTATCCAGCGAATCCTCTGCTCGGAGAAATCCGGATGCCTGGTCGCGAAAATGGCGAGTTCCCGTTCGGCCTCGTCGCGGCGGCCGCTCCGTATCAAGGCGCCGATTTTGAGGAACCTGGCATAGAAATAGCCCGGCGAAAGATTGAGCGAGCGGTCGGCAACGGCAATTGCCGCCGGCCAGTCTTCGACGAAGCAGTATGCGGCAGCCAGTTCCCCCAGATTATGGAAGCGGTAAAGGTCGAACGGACTCAGCCGCTCGGTATCGAGGAAGTACGGGATTGCGCCGGCGGCATCGCCGAGCAGCAGGTGGGCGCTGCCCATCGCCGAGCGCGCGAAGGCAAAGCTCGGATTGATGTGGATCGCCTCGGCGAGATGATCGGCGGCAGATGCCGGCTTGCCGCGCATGATGTCGGCCGCGCCGAGGTAGGCGTGCGGCCGCGCGTCGAGGCTGTCCATCAGAAGCGCCTTGCGCGCGAATGCCTCGACCTTGTCCAGGTCGTCGCTGTCGCCGAAGCGGAGCCATGCCCGCCAGAAATACCACCAGGCCAGCTCGTTCAGCACGGCGCTGGAATTCGGATCCTCCTGATAGGCCTTGTCGAAGAATTCGAGCGCGATCTCGGTGTCTTTGCGCGTGCGCCTGTTCATGTGCCAGCGGCCGCGGCGCACCAGTTGCCAGGTCTCGAGGCTCTCCCACGGCACCTGGAAGGTGCGCACCTGCTCGGCCCGGTCGACTTCCTTATCGAGGATCGAAACGATCTCGCTGCCGACCTGGTCGCGCAGGCTGAAGATGTCGACGAGGTCGCGGTCGAAGCGCTGCGACCAGACGAGGCGCCCGTTCGACGTATCGGTGAGCGAGGCATTGAGCCGTATCTGACCGCTATTGCGCGCCAGCGTGCCGCCGACGATGTAGCGCGCGCCAAGCGCATTGCCGATCAGCCTGGTTCCAAGGCTGTCGTCGCGGAACTGGAAACTGGATCCTTTGGCGATCACCGAAAGCCAGCGGGTGTTGGACAGGCCGTAGATGATATCCTCGGCAATGCCGTCGGCCATGTAGCCGACATCAGGCTCGCTTCCGTCGCCCTGGAACGGCAGCACCGCGATTGCCGGCGGTCCCTTTGCGAAGGGCCTGTAATGCCCGGGAGCGGCGGGGATTGCGGCCAGGGGAGCCGCCATCGCCGCGCCATTGCCGCCGCGCCCGGCGATAAGGACGCGTACCGGCAAGGCGATGTTCTTCAGCATGAACTCGCCAAGGTCGGTAAAGACCGCCGCCGTCTTGTCCTTCACGTGGTGCCAGGTCGTCTCCGAAATGGCGAGACCGTCATGCGGGGCGAATTCCTGAAGCCGGGCGGCGATGTTGACGTCGTCGCCGTAGAGACGGCCCTCACGGACGATGACGTCGCCGGTGTTGATCCCGGCCCGGAACGGCATGCGCATCTCCTCGCCCACCGAGGCATTGAGCGCCATGATCCGATCCTGGAAATCGAAGGCCGCGCGCAAGGCTTCGATCGGATTGCCGAATTCGGCCATGATGCTGTCGCCGGCAACGCCGAATGTGCGGCCGCCAAAGGCGCCGCAGCTGTCGGTGATGATATCGCGCCTTTCCTCGAAGGCCGCGACGGCGCGTTCGTCGTCGATGCCCATCAGCCGCGAAAAGCCCACGGCGTCGATAGAAATGATTGTCGCAAGCTGACGGGTATAGTTCCGTTCAGCCATGATTGAGCCCTCGGTCCCTGTTTACGGTCCAGAACAGGCGACTTCCGCTCTCAAAACACTTCGCCGTTTGCCAACGGAAAATCCTCGGCAGGCTCGGCGCGCCGTTGCCACCCTGTCTGGAACTCTAACAGGGTCTTGCCAAAAGCTCTACCACGAATAGCTAATGGAACGCGTCTTCGGCCCGATCCATGGTTAGCCGTTTATTACCTGAAGCATCAGGTCGCGGAACCTTCCTTACACATTGGAATCTCGTGGGTTTGATTATTTCAGCTTTCGCGAATGAAGGTGCCGCTGGTTGCGGCGAAACGAGCGTGGAGCAAGGCGTTGTTGCCCTGTGGCGGAACCAACAGGCCGGGATCCGAGTTTTCCAGCGCACTTGTGCCAACACGAGATTGAGGGGCAGTCATGCGCGCTGTTGTTTTGGCGAGCGGTATCGCGTTCTTCCTTGTCGGCGGGTCGGCTTTCGCGGCCGAGCAGACGTTGCCGCCGCAGAATGCCAAGAAACTCTCGGAAATCGTCGCCAAGGTCGAGAAGCGGAACGACTTCCAATATGTGAAGGAGGTCGACTGGAGCAGTGACGGCTATACCGTCACCTATTACACGACCGACAAAGCCAAGGTCGAAATCACCTATGATCCGCTGACCGGCGAGCCGAAGTAAGCGCGGTGCTTGCTGTTCAGCCATTCCGTACGGACGGCTTCCTGCATAGATTGATGCTTTGAAAGCCGCACGGCGGAGGAGAATATGCGTTTCCCGATCAGGGTGGTTTTCTGGCTTGCCCCGGCGTCGGTCCTGGGCACGTTGATCCTGGGCGTATCGACTTCGGAGCCGGCGCGGGCAGACGGGCCGTCCTTCGACTGCCGGAAGGCTGAATTGCCTGCTGAGAAGGCGATATGCGCGGACCCGCAATTGTCGGCAATCGATGTGCTCGTCACCAAGGCTTTCAACAGTTTCGAACCCGCCTTCGGCGGCGACAAGCGCAAGATCGCCAGACAGCTGATCGCGGACCGGAATACCTGCAAGGCGGAGGCCGCCTGCATCGTCAGCGCCCAGAACAATGCGCTGCAGACCTATGGCACGGCGCCTTCCTGGGTTGAGGAGTACAACATTGCCCTGATCGGCAAAAAGGCGCTCGACATGGCGGCACGGGCGCCCAAGCCGGCCGATCAGCCCCTCCCCTCGTCGATCGGCGGATGCGGCATCACCCATATCGCGACGCTGACGACGAGGCTGGGCGACGATCCGCTGGCAACCGCCGGTCCGGAAGCCGGAAGCGCTGCGACATTCACGAATGGCGGAACCGCGGTGTCCTACGACCGCGAGCCGGGGCTGGCGAGCGCCAAAGTCGGCGATCCGGTCGTCATGTGTCTGATCTCGATCCCGCGCGATTGTCCGCAGGGCGATCTGCGCGGCAGGGTCTATTACGGCGTCGATCTCGCCGGGAAGGGCACATGGACCCTGCCCGATTCGCAGCATCTATGCGGCGGCGCCTGAAGACCCTGCCGCAATGCCGGGCAGGCGCTTCTTTTGCAGGGCGCGATGCCGGCTTTCGGCGCCCATCAATCGCTCAGCTTGACGGCGTACGCACGGCTTCGGTCGCGTCCAGCGCCTGCATCAGTTTCGAATCGCGATCGTAGACGTCGTCGAAATACTCGACCTTGCCGGACATGTCCGGCCAGGCGGTGAAATAGGCGACGTAGACCGGGATGACGCGCGTGACATTCTCCGTCGAATGGCCGTGCTTCAGCTTCTCGGCGATATCGTCGACGGAAGTGCCGAGCACCGCGGCCGCCATACCGCGCGGGTCCTGCAGGCGGATGCAGCCGTGGCTCAAAGCGCGCACGTCGCGTTCGAAGAACGACTTCTGCGGCGTGTCATGCATGTAGATGGCATGCTTGTTGGGGAACAGGATCTTCAGCTCACCGAGCGCATTGGCCTCGCTCGGCTGCTGGCGCACGCTGAACGGGACTTTGGCGCCGTAGGCGCCCCAGTCGACCGCAGCCGAGGGAATTCGCCTGCCGCTGGAATCCGTCACCTCATAGCCGGCACGGTCGAGGTAACCTGGGTCGCCGCGCAGCCTCGGCAGCATCTCGTTGACGATGATCGACTGCGGCACGCCCCAATAGGGATGGAAATCGACCTGCTTGATCTGGTTGTAGAAGAAGGCGGTCTGGTTGGTGACCTTGCCGATGACCACGCGGGTCTTCAGCTTTTCCTCGCCATTGTCGATATAGCTCGCCGTGAATGCAGGCTGGTTGATGAAGACACGCGGGCTGCCGAGGTCGGAGGGGAGCCAGCGCAACTCTTCGAGCGCGACCCTGACCTTCTCGATCTTGTCGGCCTTGGATGTTCCGGCAAGCGAAGCGACGGTGCGCGGGCCGATGACGCCGTCGCCCTTCATGCCCGCCCGCTGCTGCACCGCCTTGATCACCGGCACCAGTTCGGGATCGTAAATCTCGCTCTTGCCGAGCCTGGCAAGGACCGCGCCATAGTCGCCGCCCATCTCGTCATCGAGATTGCGGGCAATGAGCGTCAAAAGCTTGGGCAGTTCCGGGCTGCTTTCGCCGGGCTTCAGCAGCAGCTTCGGATCGACGACGATCTCGTTCTCCTCGCTCGCCTGGAGCGATTCCAGTTCCACCCGCAGCGCCTGGTATTCCGGGTTCTGCGGATGCCGCGATTCGAGGTAGGTGCGCACCTCCTGGGTATGCGCCAGCGTCTTCAGCACGCCCTCGAGATCGAGCGATTTGGCCGGGAAATCGTAGTAGCCGGTCATGCGGTTCGGGTCGACGCGGCCGCTCTGGGCGTCATGGGCATAGCGCAGCACGCGCGCCGACAGGGCCATCTCGAAGCGGACCAGTTCCTTGGTTCGCTCTTCGGGCGTCGCGGAAGCCGTGGTCGCCGGAACATCGACGGAGTAGTCGGCAGGCGTCAGGCCGTAGCTCGCAGCCTCGCCAAGCACCCGCACGGCATCCTGCGCCCTGCTGTTGGGTGCATCCCCCGTCACCCAGATGAAATCCGGATTGGCCGAGTAATAGGCGATCAGCGCCTTGGCGATATCGGGTTCGGCAAAGAGTTCATAGTCGTTCAGGCCCGCCAGCGCATCGCGAAACACGCTTCCGGTCACGGACGGCACAAAGGCTGCGTCCTGCGCGGTCGCCGGTTGCGGGGCCGGCAGCAGCGACTTGAAGTCGACGCGCACGAGCTTGTCGGCGCGGTAGGTGTTGTAGGTCGGGCTGCTAATCCTGACGCCGCCGCCCGCGCCGGGCTGCATCTTGCGCGGCTTCGGCGGCGGCGGAAATTCTCCTTCGGGGCTATGCCGGATGCCGCCGCCGAACAGCATGTCGAACAGGCCCTGCGCGCTCGCCGGCTGCTGCCCGAAGGCAAGTGCAGCCGCGATTGCGATCGGCATGACTGCCTTTTTGTTCCCGAGGATTTTCATGCTTCACCCGCACCGGTTGAACCGGTTTCCCGTTCCGCGCCGCTAGACGGTCCCGCCCTCCGCATGGCGGATGTAAGGCGCGACTATACCGATTCATACTGATTTCGTTAAGCTTCCATAAATTTCCACGGCCGTGTTGCAGAACAGTTTCACATCCTTGTGAGACTTAAAACGAGCAGGCCGTTCCAAGTGTTCCGACATCCGGGACAATCAGGCGTGGCGTTGCCGACAGGCGAGAAAGTCACATAGGTACGCCGGCGGCGTTTCGAGTGGAACTGTCGTCAAGCGGGAATCACCGGCGGATTCGACGGCCGCCCTGTGCGGCAATGGCCAAGGCGTGACAAACCACGGTCTTTGTGATCGAAATTCCGGCGGCCTCGAGCCACGGTCTGGAGGATGTGCAGTGAAGAAGGGATATCGCGAACTTCTCGACGAGGCGAATGCCGAGATCGAGGTCGTGTCGCCCGAGGAAGCGGCCGGGCTGCTGGAGGATGACGGCACGATCTTCGTCGATCTGCGCGACCCCCGCGAAGTCGAGCGTGACGGCAAGATCCCCGGTGCCAAGCATGTGACGCGCGGCATGCTCGAATTCTGGATCGACCCCGAAAGCCCCTACCACAAGCCGTTCTTCGCTTCGGGAAAGACATTCGTCTTCTTCTGCGCCGGCGGCTGGCGCTCGGCGCTGGCTACCAAGACGGCGCAGGACATGGGCCTTACGCCGGTCAAGCACATCCTTGGCGGCTACACCGCCTGGAAGGCCGCCGGCCTGCCGGTCGAGCCTGATCAGAAGAAGAAAGCCGACTGATCCGCCGACTAATGCAGCGTCGATTCGTGCTGCTCCGTCACGAAGCCTACGGCGCGCGCGACGATATCCTTGTCGGCAAGGATGCGGCGGTGGCCAAGCCCTTCGGCCCAATGCAGGCGAACATGATTGCCGGCTCCCGCATATCGCCTTGCGTGATCGGCATGGACTTCGCGGTCGTCCGGCGCATGGATGACGAGCGTCGGCACCGGCGCCTCGGCAAGCTGGCGGTCGCCAGTGAATTCGCTGAGCGGCCGACCCGACAGATGCCTCACCCGATCCGCCATGGCGACCTGGGAGCGCGGCCCGACATTCATCATCCGACTGAAGTCGTCGAAGATCGCCGGCAAGGAACTTGGAGCCGCGATCAGCACGAGCTTTTCGGCCGAGAGCGGCGGCACGTCCTTGACCGATGCCGCGACCGCGTTGGCAGCGATCGCACCACCGAAGGAATGGCCGACCACGGCCGCAAATGGGCCGAACCATTCGCCGGCTACTCGCGCCGCATCAACCGCGTTCACCATGTTGAGATGGCGGCCGAGCGAGTGGCCGTGTCCGGGCAGGTCGAGCGAGACGACCTTGTAGCCGGCGCCGCTAAACCCTTCGATCAGCGCGCGCATATATTCGGTGCGCGAGCGCCAGCCATGGATGACGAGCACCGTGCCGCGGGAACCCCTGCCCGGCTCCGGTCGGAACTCGTGCACCGCAACGCAGTCCGTCTTCGTCTTCAGCCTGTGATGGCGCGCTTCGGCCATGAAGCCGGCAGCGCGCTCGACGGCGCGGCGCTCGCCATCGCTCAAGGATTTGACGTTTGGCGTGCGGCAGAACAATTCGAACGCGGCGCGGCCGCTGAGACGCGGGGCGACACGCTCGGCCGCACCAAAGACGCCCCGGATGACCTTCAACCCAAATGATGCCATAGTGGCGGTCCATCCATTCGTTCAAGCATGAACATAATAGTTCAAACATGAACATTAAGCAAGAGCTGCCCTGGGACAATCCGCGCTTTCGCAACTGGGTTGCGGTGGCGCGCGCCTGCCATGTGCTGGAGCGCACGCTCGCGGTAAAACTCGCGCCGCTCGACTTGAAGCCGGCGCAGCTCGACGTGCTGATGAACCTCTACCGCCATCCCGGCATGTCGCAGCACGACCTTGCCCGCAAGCTCCTGGTCGGCCGCTCCAACATCACCATGCTGTTGCCGCAGTTGGAAGCCCGCGGCCTGCTGCGCCGCGAGGGCGACGAGAAGGACAAGCGCGTGCTGCGACTGAACCTCACCGAGGCCGGCGAGGCCCTGCTGATGCGGGCGCTGAAGGTGCACATGGCGCTGATCGAGAAGGCGATGAGCCAGTCGACGCCGGAACAGTGCGACATGATCGGCGAACAGATGCGCAAGATCGCCGAGGTTTTGAAGGAAGCCTGAACGGCCCCTTCCTTACCACATCGTCTTTTTCGCCCGCTCAGGCCACTCCCTGTCGTAGGTTTCGCCGTCGATGTTCTTGCGGCTCGTGATCTCGAGGATTTGCCCGGGCGTCGGCAGCGACTTCGGGTCGATATGCTTTGCCGGATTCCAGAGTTCCGAGCGCACGATGGCGCGGGCACACTGAAAATAGACGGTGTCGACCGAAATGACGGTGACCGACCGGGCCGGCTTGCCGTCGACGGTAAAGGACGCGCAAAGCTCCGCGTCGGTGGTGATATGGGCGCGACCGTTGACGCGCAGCGTAGTGCCGGAGCCCGGCACCAGGAACAGCAGCCCGACGCGAGGGTCGCGAATGATGTTCTTCAGCGAATCGGCGCGGTTGTTGCCGCGCCTGTCGGGCATAATCAGCGTCTTCTCATCGACGAGGCGCACGAAGCCGGCGAGATCGCCGCGCGGCGAGCAGTCCAGCCCTTCCGGCCCGCTGGTCGCCAGCGCCACGAAGGGAGAGGCTTCGATGAAGGCGGCATATTCGGGAATCACATGGTCGAGTTCCTTGACGATCGAGGCCTGGCCGGGCAGCCCGTAAAGGGCTTCGAGCTGTTCGACCGAAGTGATGAGCGACATCTTTTCGCCTCCTGACTTTTGCCGGCGCTACTCGATATCCATGACGCTTTGACGACAGCCAGAGCATGTCTCCCGAAAGCGGGTCCGGTTTCGGGACAAAGACGTGCTCAGGCAAAAAATTGAAGCAGGTCGCGTGAAATCCTTTTTCAGGCGACCTGCTTCAACCGCTGAAGTTGGACGTCTTGGCGCCAGGCTAGCGATCGCGGCTGAGCCCCTTCTCGGCCAGTTCGGCGAGATAGGCATCCCAGCGCTCGTCCTTCTCATGCCCGAGCGTATGAAGATAGTTCCAGGTGAATATGCCGGTGTCGTGGAAATCGTCGAAAGTGATGCGCACCGCGTAATTGCCGACCGGCTCGATCTTGAGGATCGCCACGTTGCGCTTGCCGGGCACGGTCACCCGCTGTTCGGGCGAATGGCCCTGCACCTCCGCCGAGGGCGAGGCAACGCGCAATAACTCCGCCGGCAATTCGAACGGCTGATGTCCGGGAAAAGTCACGGTGAGCAGCTTGCGGTCTTTCGAGACCCTCAGTTCCTTCGGCGCGGTCATGTCTGGTCCTGCTTTGGCTTCCCCATTCCCTACGCCGCTTCGCGCGGTGCGGAAAGGCCATAGAAGGCAGCCGACACGCAATGTCGGTCGGGGGATGTTACCAAAGATCAAGACCTTCTATCTTGAATGCGGAACCGGATCGTATCACATAGCGATATATAACGACGCCGCTCAGGCTACGGGAAACGCTTGCAAATGGACATGATCGACCCCTTCGGTCGCACGATCAGCTATCTGCGCGTGTCGGTTACCGACCGCTGCGATTTCCGCTGCACCTATTGCATGGCCGAGGACATGACCTTCCTGCCTAAGAAGGATCTGCTCTCGCTCGAGGAGCTCGACCGGCTCTGCAGCGTCTTCATCGAAAAGGGCGTAAGGAAGCTCAGGCTGACCGGCGGTGAACCGCTGGTGCGCAAGAACATCATGCATCTGGTTCGCCAGCTGTCGCGCCATCTGGAGAGCGGCGCCCTTGAAGAGCTGACGCTCACCACCAACGGCTCGCAGCTCTCGCGCTTTGCCGCCGAGCTCGCCGACTGTGGCGTCAAGCGCATCAACGTTTCGCTCGACACGCTGGACGCCGACAAGTTTCGCCAAATCACCCGCTGGGGCAATCTCGGCAAGGTCATGGAAGGCATCGACGCCGCGCAGACCGCGGGCCTGAAGGTCAAGCTCAACGCCGTGGCGCTGCGCGACTTCAACGACGCCGAAATCCCCGAGATGCTGCGTTGGGCGCACGGCCGCGGCATGGACCTCACCGTCATCGAGACCATGCCGATGGGCGAGATCGACGCCGATCGCACCGACCAGTATTTGCCGCTGTCGCTGTTGCGCGCCTCGCTCGAGCGCCAGTTCACGCTGACCGACATCCCTTACAAGACCGGCGGCCCTGCCCGCTATGTCCATGTCGCCGAGACCGGCGGCAGGCTCGGCTTCATCACGCCGATGACGCATAATTTCTGCGAGAGCTGCAACCGCGTGAGACTGACCTGCACTGGTACGCTCTACATGTGCCTCGGCCAGGAGGATGCCGCCGACCTGAGGGCACCGTTGCGCGCCTCCGAAAGCAACGAGCTGGTCGGCGAGGCCATAGACGAGGCAATCGGGCGCAAGCCGAAGGGCCATGATTTCGTCATCGACCGCCGCACCAGCCGCCCATCGGTGTCACGCCATATGAGCGTCACCGGCGGCTGATTTTTTCTCCGATTTGGTGCAGGATCACCCCCGGTCACTGACCTTGGGGGCACCATGAAACGTCTTCACCTTACCCGGGGCGCGCCTCTGGCGATCGCTTTGTCGTCCTTGCTGGCGATCGTCACTACTGCTGCCATCGCGAAGCCATTCACCTACGTCAATGCGCGCTTTGGCACCTCCTGCACCTTTCCCGACGAAATATTCAGCATAACCGAAGCCGAGCCGGAGAATGGCGACGGGCAGCAATGGAGCGCGCCCGACGGCGCCAGCCTGACCTGCTCCGGCATCTACAACATCGACAACGACACGCCGAAGGGCTTCGTCGCCGACGAAAAGGCCAACACCGGGCCGGGCTACAAGATCACCTACAACAAGATCGGCAAGAACTGGGCGGTGCTTTCCGGCATCAAGGGCGACAAGGTCTTTTACGAACGGCGCCTGTTCGGAAAGGACGGCGTCATCCGCAGCGTCTGGATCGAATATCCTTCATCGCTCAAGGCGAAATACGATCCGCTGACAGGCGCCATCGCGACCAGCCTGCGCGGCCCTTGAGGCATACGCGACGCGCTGAAAATAAACCCACCGCGCCGCCCCCGCCCGATTTGCCGTCGGTCCGTTCCGGCCTAGCCTCCGGACGCGATTTTCGTATCCAGGGGGATTCTCATGCGCAAATTGATCCTTACACTTGCAATGCTTGGCGTTGCTTCGGTACCGGCCGCCGCCCAGTCGATCGGCGGTACCTACACGGTTTCCGGCACCAATTTCGACGGCTCGTCTTACGGCGGTGAGGCAACCATCACGCTGACCAGCGAGACGACCTGCACCATCCATTGGGAAACCGGCGGCTCGACCTCGGACGGCATCTGCATGCGCAACGACAACGCCTTTTCGGCGGGCTACGTGATGGGCAAGGAAATCGGCCTCGTCGTCTACAAGGTGGAGGACGACGGCTCGCTGCACGGGCTCTGGACCATCGCCGGCAAGGACGGCAACGGCACCGAGACGCTGACGCCCAAGAAATAGGGCGTTGTTTTCCTGCAAGCCGGGCCACGACCGATGCCGTGGCCCATTTCTTTAACGTTGCTGTTTCCCGCTTGGCTGCTAGAGGCTTGATCCAAAGAACAATTGGAAACGCCTTTGCCTCTTTCGCCCAATCTTCGCGGGGCGCTGTTCATGGTCGTCGCCATGGTCGGCTTCACGCTCAACGACGCGATCACCAAGTTTTCCTCCGAATCGATGAACATGGCGCAGGTCATGCTCGTGCGGGGCGCCTTCGCCTCGCTCTTTGTCGGCCTGCTTGCCTGGCATCGCGGCGCACTTTCCAATCCCGGCGCGATGCTGCAGCCGATGGTGGCCGTGCGCGTCGCCGGCGAAGCCGGCGCCACGGTCTCCTTCCTCGTTGCTTTGGCGCACCTGCCGATCGCCAATGTCTCCGCTGTCCTGCAGGCGCTGCCGCTTGCGGTGACGATGGGAGCCGCGCTTTTCTTCGGCGAAGGCGTCGGCTGGCGGCGTTGGCTGGCAATCGCCGTCGGCTTTGCCGGCGTGCTGATCATCGTGCGGCCGGGTTTCGAGGGTTTTAGCGCCTATTCACTGCTGGCACTGACGAGCGTTGCCTGCTGCGCTGTGCGCGACCTCGCCACCAAGCGCATCCCGCCGGCGATCCCGACCATGCTGGTGTCGACGGCAACGGCGCTGGCCATGACGGTGCTCGGCGCGTTGCTGCTGTCGCCTATGGGCGGCTGGACGCCGATGAGCGGCAAGGCGACCGCGCTGCTGGCGCTGGCGGCGGTGCTGGTGCTCATCGGCTACCAGTTCATCATCATGGCGATGCGTTCAGGCGATATCTCCTTCATAGCGCCGTTCCGCTACACCGCGTTGCTGTGGTCGATCCTGCTCGGCCTCGTCATCTTCGGCGACGTCCCCGACGTGCCGATGATCGTCGGCGCCGCTATCATCATCGGCTCCGGCCTCTACGCGCTCTATCGCGAGCGTGTCGTCGGTCGGCGGCAGCCTGCCGCCGAAAGCGCTGGACCCGACATGGCGCCGGACGGCATATAGGCCGGATGGACCGAAGCGTCGCGGGCATCATCCTTGCGGGAGGCCAGTCGCGCCGGATGGGCGGCGGCGACAAGCCCCTGCTTTCGCTGGGCAAAGTCAGGTTGATCGACCATGTCGCCACCCGTCTTAAATCGCAGGTCGGTACGCTTGCGCTCAATGCCAATGGCGATCCGGCGCGGTTTGCCGGCACGGGTCTGCCGGTGCTTGCCGACACGGTGCCGGGTTATGCCGGCCCCCTGGCCGGCATTCTGACCGGCCTGGAATGGGCGGCAACGAACGCGGCTTGCCGGGCGCTGATCGGCGCCGCCGGCGACACGCCGTTCTTCCCCGGCGATCTCGTCGAACGACTGACTGCTGCCGCCCGCGAACGCCCAGGTGCGATAGCGGTCGCCAGTTCCGACGGCAGATGGCATCCGACTTTCGCGCTCTGGCCGCTTGGCCTCGCCGATGCCCTGCGCCATTTCCTGGTCGACGAGGACAACCGCCGGGTTTCCGCCTTCATGGAGCGGCACGGTTTTGTCGAGGTGGAGTTTCCGATGATCGAGGCAGAAGGCCGACGGATCGATCCGTTCTTCAACATCAACACCCCGGACGATCTTGCGAAGGCCGAAAGTCTGTTGCAAAGCCTCCAACCATGAGACGCGTATTCGGCATCACCGGGTGGAAGAATTCCGGCAAGACGACACTGACCGAGAAGCTGGTCGCCGAACTGGTGCACCGTGGCTGGACCGTCTCGACGGTGAAGCACGCCCATCATGACTTCGACATCGACAAGCCTGATACGGACTCCTTCCGCCACCGCCAGGCCGGTGCCATGGAGGTCGCAATCGTCTCCGGCCGGCGCTGGGCGCTGATGCACGAGCTGCGCGATGAGGACGAGCCGAAGCTGGACGAAATCCTGGCGCGGCTGGCGCCTTGCGACATCGTGCTCGTCGAAGGCTACAAGCGCGAGGCGCACAAGAAGATCGAGGCGAGACGGCTCGAGGCGAAGGACCGGACGCCGCTTGCGGCCGGCGATCCGAACATCGTCGCCATCGCAGCGGATTTCAAAGTCGAAGGCGAGAGCCTGCCGGTTTTCGACCTCGACGACACGAAATCGATAGCCGACTTCATCGAGCGCGTGACTGGCCTCGTCACAAAAGGCGAGTAACGCAACGGCACGCGGTGATTGTCGTTTGCTGTTGATTTGCAGTTGCTTTTTTCTTGGAAAGAGTGGGAGTATCCCGCGCAGCGGGCGGTCAAGAAGCCCCGCCCACAAGAGCCGCACGGGACAGCGGCCATGACAATATGAGAGGATTATCATGCGTATTGCACTGCGTATCGCGCTCGCCGCTTCGGCCGCGCTGCTGACACTTGGCGTTGCCCAGGCTCAGGAAAAGACCCTGAGGATCGGCACCGAAGGCGCGTACCCGCCCTTCAACAACCTGACCTCGGACGGCCAGCTGGTCGGCTTCGACATCGATATCGCCAAGGCTCTCTGCGACGAAATGAAGGTGAAGTGCACCTTCGTCGCGCAGGACTGGGACGGCATCATTCCGGCGCTTCAGGCCGGCAAGTTCGACGCCATCGTAGCCTCGATGTCGATCACGCCCGAGCGCCAGGAAAAGGTCGACTTCACGCACAAATACTACAATACGCCCTCGGCGATTGCCGTGCCGAAGGATTCGCCGCTCAAGGGCGTGACCAAAGCGGACCTCGCCGGCAAGTCGATCGGCGTCGCTACCACGACGACGCATTTCAACTATGCCTCGAAGACCTACACGGACAGCACGATCAAGGGCTATCCGAGCAGCCCCGAGGAGCAAGCCGATCTTGCCAACGGTCGCCTCGACGCCATCGAGGACGATATCGTCGTGCTGCAGCAATGGCTGGATTCGCCCGACGGCGCCTGCTGCAAGATCCTCGGCCAGCCCTCGCCGCAGCCGGTCGAGATTTTCGGACCGGGCGCCGGCATTGCCGTGCGCAAGGGCGAAACCGATCTGGTCAACAAGCTGAATTCCGCGATCGACGCCATTCGCAAGAACGGAAAGTACAAGGAAATCAACGACAAGTACTTCAAGTTCGACGTCTACGGCGCCGAGTCCTGATCATTGCGCTCGGGGCGGTGAGGAAGACCTCACCGCCCTCCCTTCATTCCGGGATCGCCACGGAGACACGCCCCGCCAATGCCGGCCCAAAGCATTTGGACACTTCTCAGTTGGGGCCCCGATGGCTGGAGTGACGACATCGCCTCCGGCGTGCTGGTCACGATTGCGTTGGCGCTCGCCACGCTCCCGATCGGCCTGGTGATCGGCTTTTTCGTCGCCTTCGCCAAACAGTCCCAGGAACCGTCACTGCGGCTCGCGGCCAACATCTACACGACGGTCTTTCGCGGCCTGCCCGAACTGGTGACGCTGTTCCTGTTCTTCTTCGGCATGCCCCTGCTGCTGCAATATGTCGTGCGCCTGTTCGAACCCGAGGCGGCAGTCGACGTGAACAGCTTCATTGCCGGCATGATCGTGCTGTCGCTGATCTTCTCGTCCTACGCGAGCGAGGTCTTTCTTTCCGCCTTTCGCGCCATTCCCAAGGGCCAGTATGAGGGCGGCTACGCCATTGGCCTTTCGAAATGGCAGACGATGCGCCTGGTGATCCTGCCGCAACTGCTGCGCATCGCTTTCCCGGGCCTCGAGAATTGCTGGCTCAGCCTGCTCAAGGACACCTCGCTGGTGTCGGTCGTCAACCTCGCCGAAACCTTGCGCAATGCCGGCGTCGCGGCCCGCGTCACCAAGCATTCGTTCCTCTTCTACAGCGTCGCGGCGCTGGTCTTCCTTGTGCTCGCCATCCTGTCGTCGATCGCGACCGGTTATATTCTGCGTTCGCTCGGGCGGAGGGAGGCGCGATGAGCGTCAGCCAGGCCATCGCCGTCGACAGACCGCCGCCACGGGCGCGCGGCTGGCCGCGCGCCCGTATCGTCGGCTACGCGCTGGTCGGCGTGTGGATCCTCTTCGGCTTCGGCATCGTGGCCTATCTCGTCCACGCCTGGAACGCGGAGTTCTTCGCCAGATACGCGCCGGCCTATCTGCAGGGGCTGGGAACCACCCTGTCGCTGGTGGCCATTTCCATGGTGACTGGCGCGATCCTGTCGCTGCCCGTCGCCTACGGACGCATGTCGAAGAACAAGATCTTGTCCGGTCTCGCCTATTGCTACGTCTATTTCTTCCGCGGCACGCCGCTGCTGGTGCAAACCTATCTGGTCTACTATGGCGTCGGCTCATTCCGGCCTGAGCTCGAAACGGTCGGGCTGTGGTGGTTCTTCCGCGAAGCCTTCTACTGCGGCGTCTTTGCCTTCTCGCTCAACACCGCCGCCTACCAGGCCGAAATCCTGCGCGGGGCCATCGAAAGCGTGCCCAGGGGCCAGTGGGAAGGCGCCGCATCGCTCGGCCTGCACAAGCTGCAGACGCTGCGCAAGGTCATCATGCCGCAGGCGATCATCGTGGCGTTGCGGCCTTACGGCAACGAGCTCATCCTGATGATCAAGGCTTCGGCCATCGTCGCCATCATCACGGTCTACGACCTGATGGGAAATGCGAAGCTCGCCTACGCCAAATCCTTCGACATCCAGGCCTATATCTGGGTGGCGATCGTCTATCTGGTGCTGGTCGAGATCCTGCGCCACGGCGTCGAATGGATCGAGCGCCGGATCACCATTCACCTCAAGCGATAGAGCGCCTGAGCAATTCCAGGAAAAGTGCGTGGCGGTTTTCCGTCCGGAATAAGCTGAACCGCTCTGGCTCGCCTGCACCAGTCGATGCGGCTCCGCGTGCCTTGACGAATTTTTCGCATGGCCTAGACCTTCCGCCACTGGAATCTCTGTTGGAAGGCAGGCTTATGGCATCGGTTGCATTTCTCGGTCTTGGCGTCATGGGCTATCCGATGGCCGGGCACCTCAGGAACAAAGGCGGCCATGACGTCACCGTCTATAACCGCACGACGGCGAAAGCCGAGCAGTGGGTCTCCCGGCATGGCGGCAAGCTGGCGCTGACGCCGGCCGAAGCGGCCGCGGGCAAGGACTTCGTCTTCTCCTGCGTAGGCAATGACGACGACCTGCGCTCGGTGACGACGGGCGCCAAGGGCGCCTTCGCCGCGATGAAGAAGGGCTCAGTTTTCATCGACAACACCACTGCTTCGGCCGAAGTAGCGCGTGAACTCGCCGAAGCCGCCGAAAAGGCCGGCTTTTCCTTCCTCGACGCGCCGGTGTCGGGCGGTCAGGCCGGCGCCGAGAACGGCGTGCTGACGGTGATGGTCGGCGGCGAGCGGTCGGCCTTCGACAAGGCAAAACCGGTCATCGACGCCTTTGCCCGCATGGTGGGGCTGATGGGTCCGGCGGGCGCCGGCCAGCTCACCAAGATGATCAACCAGATCGCCATTGCCGGCCTCGTCCAGGGATTGGCCGAAGGCATCCATTTCGGCAAGAGGGCCGGTCTCGACATCGAGAAGGTCATCGAGGTGATCTCCAAGGGCGCAGCCGGCTCCTGGCAGATGGAAAACCGCCACAAGACGATGAACGCCGGAAAATACGATTTCGGCTTTGCCGTCGACTGGATGCGCAAGGATCTCGGCATCTGCTTGGCCGAGGCCAACCGCAATGGCGCCAGGCTGCCGGTGACGGCGCTTGTCGACCAGTTCTACAAGGACGTTCAGGACATGGGTGGCCGGCGCTGGGACACGTCCTCGCTGCTGGCTCGTCTGGAAAAATAGGCGACGATGGCCCTGCCCGATTCGAGCTGGAGCGCCGACGACATCGTCGCCCATTTGCGCTCGATCGGCACGAAGGAAAACCTGGCCGGCATGGCGCGGTTCGGCATCAACACCGCGACCGCACTTGGCATCGGCAATTCCGATTTGCGGCCGCTGGCGCGCAAGCTGAAGAAGAACCACGAACGGTCGCTGCTTCTTTGGAACACCGGCATCCGCGAGGCGCGGCTGATGGCCGCCTTCACCGGCGAGCCGAAGAAGCTCGACATCGGCCAGTGCCGGCGCTGGGCCGCCGACTTCGACAGCTGGGAGATCGTCGACACTGTCGCCGACCTATTTGCCGAAACACCGTTCTGGCGCGAGCTGATCGAGGAATTCGCCCAGGATGAACGCGAGTTCGTCCGCCGTACCGCCTTTGCCATGCTGGCCTGGGGCACGGTGCATCTGAAAAAGGAGCCGGACGCGACCTTCCTTGCCTATCTGCCGCTGGTCGAGAAGCATGCGGGCGACCCGCGCAACTTCGTTCGCAAGGCGGTCAACTGGGCGCTGCGGCAGATCGGCAAGCGATCGATGGCGCTGCATGCACCTGCCCTTGCGCTGGCCGAGAAACTGGCGGCATCGTCCGACAAGACGGCGCGCTGGATCGGCAAGGACGCTGTCAAGGAACTGACGGATGCCAAACAGCTCGAACGGCTCGCCGCCCGAAAAACTTGACCTCGCCTCCATCCGCTTCATCGAGGTGACGCGGGAAACGCGCGGCCGTTTCGAAACCTTGTTCGAGCAGCCTGGCGCGCCGAAATATTGCTGGTGCATGGCCTGGCGCCATTCCGGCCGTGAGCACATCCAGAACGACGAGAAGAAGCGCATGATGATGGCGCGGATCGAGGCAGGCACGCCGGTCGGCATCGTCGCCGAGATCGACAGCAAGATGGTCGGTTGGTGCTCGGTCGCGCCGCGCGAGACCTACCGCAAGCTTTCCAAGCAGCAGGATGACAGCGAGACAGGCGTCTGGTCGATCGTCTGCTTCTATGTCCCAAGGGTTTTGCGCGGCAGCGGCTTGGCTTCATCCTTGCTTGACGCTGCCATCAAGCACGCCTTTGCCAAAGGCGCGCGCGTGGTCGAGGCCTATCCTGTCGACGCGGCCGCCCCGAGCTATCGCTTCATGGGTTTTCGCGACATGTTCGCAGCCCGCGGCTTCAAAGAGGTTGGCACTGCGGGCACTCGCCGGCATGTGATGCGACTGGAACGTTGAGCGGTCACGATGCTTTTACTCGATTCCGAAAAAGGATTGACGAAGGATGGGCACGACCATGAGCAAGCGTTTCAAATCGATCGCGATGCTGGCGGCCGCGCTCGCGCTCACCGCCACAGGCGCCGACGCCGCGGCCGATGTCGCGCACATCTTCTGGAAGGATCTGCGCCCGGCGACGCAGGCAGTCGCCGCGGACGCCAACCTGCCGATGATCGCAGCAAAGCTCCCCGATCACGGCGAGACGCTGTCGCTCGATTTGCAGGACAAGACCATTCAATTGGCCGGCTACGCATTGCCGGTCGATCGCGACGGCGACCTCGTCTACCAGTTCCTGCTGGTGCCTTGGACCGGCGCCTGCAGCCACATGCCGACGCCGCCGCCGAACCAGATCGTGCTGGTGACGCCTGCGCATCCCTACAAGATGGCGGAGGCCTACCAGCCGGTCTCCGTGACCGGCGCGCTGAAGCCCGGTTTGGAGAAGAGCCAGCTCTTCATCCTGGATGGCGTCCTGATCGTCCAGTCCGGCTACACGGTGCGCAGGGCCGAAGTGGCCGGCGTCGAGAACGTGCCGGACGCCGTCACGTTGCCGGTCAACTCGCCGTGGAATTTCCTCAACAAAAAGAAGAACTAAGTTCTATCGTCTCAGACAGCGCTTACGCCGCGTTCGCACCCGACTCCTTGTCCAGGATCATGTAGTCGAGCGGGATTTCGGTCGTGTACTTGATCTGCTCCATGGCGAAGGACGACGACACGTCGCGGATCTCGATCTTGGCGATCAGCCGCTTGTAGAAGGCGTCATAGGCGGCAATGTCGGGCACCACCACGCGCAGCAGATAGTCGACGTCGCCGCTCATGCGGTAGAACTCTACCACTTCCGGAAATTCCTGGATGACCTCGGAGAAGCGCCGCAGCCATTCATGGCTGTGCGAATTGGTGCGGATCGACACGAAGACGGTGACGCGCACATTGACCTTCTCGTGGTCGAGAATGGCCACGCGCCGCTTGATGACGCCCTCTTCCTCGAGCTTCTGGATGCGCCGCCAGCAAGGTGTGGTCGACAGGCCGACTTTCTTGGCGACATCGGCGACCGCAAGTGTCGCGTCCTCCTGCAGGAGGCGGAGAATTTTTCGGTCGAGGCGGTCCATCGGGAGAACTCCAGGGGAATAGTTTCGCTATAATCCCTTTTATCAGGGCCTTTCACAAGAAAGAAATTCTGCCGATGGCGGCAAAAGCGAGTGATATCTTGCCGAATGCCTAACCGATGCGATAGCGGATTTCCGACCGCAGGAAAGGCAGCAAATCCATTTCAAACCAGGGATTCTTCTTCAGCCAGGCGGTGTTCCGCCAGGATGGATGCGGCAACGGCAGCACCCTGTGGCCGGCCGCCTCATCCCAGATGGCACGCCAGTTTTTGACCGTTTCCGTCAGCGACGATCCACGCGCCATGCTCATGTGCCAGGACTGCGCGTAGCCGCCGATCGTCAGCACCAGATCGATTTGCGGCATCAACGCCATGAGCGGCGCGCGCCAGGCCGGCGCGCATTCGCGGCGCGGCGGAAGATCCGCGCCCTTGGCGTCCTGCCCCGGAAAGCAAAAGCCCATCGGCACGATGGCGAATTTTCTCGTGTCGTAGAATTCTTCGCTGCTGACGCCGAGCCAACTTCTGAGGCGATCCCCGGAAGCATCGGTGAACGGCATGCCTGAGATGTGAACCTTGGTGCCCGGCGCCTGGCTGGCGAGCAGGATGCGTGCGCTGGACGACGGCCTGAGCACTGGCCGCGGCTCATGCGGCAAGGGTCGGCCGCGCGGCTGCTCGACGCAGATGCGGCAGGCCCGCACCTTGGCGGTGAGGCATTCCAGCTCTTCGCTCATATCGGGCAGTTCGTCCAAACCCAGCCTCAGGCAGCGGCGCTTGGCCGGCTGGCGAGCGCCGCGTGCCAGCGCAGCACGTTCGTGCACTCTTCAGGCACCTTGATGCGGGCCGGCTTCATGAAATCGATGGCGATCAGCCCCGTGATGTCGGCGACCGAATAGGTGTCGCCTGCGGCAAATTGCCTGCTAGCCAGCTCGCGGTCGAGGAGATGCAGGAACTCGATCGCCTTGGGCTTGTTTGCCTCGCCCCATTCCGGGATCTGCGGCACCTCCCACTCCTTCATCGCCGGGTGGATGTGCCGGAACGCCGCGGCAACGCAGCTCATGAGATTGAGCTCCATGCGTCTTTGCCACATCTCGACCATGGCCTTGCCGAGCGCGCCTTCGCCGAACAAAGCGGGCTCGGGATGCAACTCCTCGAAGTAGCGGCAGATGGCTATCGATTCGGTGATGATGGTGCCGTCATCGAGTTCCAGCACCGGCAGCCGCCGCAGTGGATTGCGCGACGCCACGGGCTGCTCGCGATGTTCCAACGCGCCCATATCGACTGGCACCAGCGGAATCGTCAGTCCCTTTTCCGCCAGGAAAACCCGAACCCGCCTGGGGTTCGGCGCGCGACCGCCATCGAACAGCTTCATTCCATTCTCCGATCTTTCACCCCGATCATAGGGCGCGCTTCAATGCATGTCGCCCAAAAGTGCGCAGTGGTTTTGGGAGAACGACATGCATCGAACAGAGAATACATGTCGCCCAAAAGTGCGCAGCGTTTTTGGGGAGACGCACATGCACCAAACAGAGCATCACCGGAAGCGAACAAGCTCGCGCAGCGCATCGCCGAGTGAAGCCAACGTGCCGTGCCTCCTCTCGACCGGCTGATCGTGATGGCTGTCGCGCCAGTCCTGCGGCTCTTCGAAGGAGCCGGCCCAGATGCCGGCCTTGGCGGCTCGCGCAACAATCTCCTCGGTTTCGAAGTCGCCGAAGGCGACCGCCCATCCAGCCTGCACTTGAGCACGGTTGAGATCTGTGTCGCCTGCCTTGCAGTCGCCGAGCAGCCTGCCGTAGCGGTCGCGCTGCCAGCCGCAGCAGGAAACCGGCCTGTTGGCGATCAGCCGCACCAGCGACTGCCGCGCAAGCTTGCCGCAGGGATAGTCTGCGCCGTCCTTGCGGCACGACTGGGTGTACTCCGGGGCGTCGATGCCGCGCATGCGGATGCGCTCGCTACCGAGCGTGATCGAATCGCCGTCATTGACGATCGCCATGCCCTGTTCCTTGCGCGTTTCGAAGCGGTCGAGCCGCGCCGCCACCAGGATGAAGAGGCCGAGCAGAAGCGCGGTCAGCGCGTAGTCCAGCAGTCTGCGCCACAAGGTTCGCGGCGGGGCTGGCGCATATCGCCGGCGCGGTCTTCGCGACCAGGAACGGCTCATATGGCAAACAGTCTCTTAATCATTCGAACGTAGCTTAACGAACTGAAAATCGCTGCGCGCAGAAATTGAACTTGGCATGCCTTTGCTACGCTCGGACACAGCGGACAAATTCATTGTGGACCGCAGGAAACCGCATCGCAACAGCGATGTGGCGCGCGCGGTGCGCAGGACGCGTGATCGTCTCTCGCAGCAGGCCGGCAGCCTCGACTTCGACCGCGAGCTGCTGAAGCTGCATGCGCGCGCCATGGCGGTCAGCGCGATCGCCATACCGCTGCTCGTGCTCACCGTGGCGGCAGTCGGCCGCTTTGCCGGCTTGGGCAACCAGGTCGCCATCTGGGCTCTTTTCACCCTTCTCTGCTACACGATCGTCGCCTTCATGGCGCGGCGCGTCGAGCGCACGGAGGCGGCCGAGCTCGACCCGGTACGGACGCGCCGCGATTTCCTGATCGGCCATGCGCTATGCGGCCTCGGCTGGGCCTGGTTCGCCTGGCTGGGCTGCGCCACATGCCAGGTCGACCAGTTCCATGTCGTCAAAGCCATGGTGCTTCTGGTCGCCATGGCGACGACCGCGGTCATGGCATCGTCGCTGGGCGGCGCCCTGCTTGCGACCTTCGCCGTTCCGGTCGCGGTCTATGCCTATGCCGTCGCACGTGTTTGGACGCCGATCGAAGGGATCATGGCGGCGCTTCTGTTCGCCGCCCTGCCCTTTTTCGGCTACGTCGCGCGCCATCTCAACCAGGCTTCGTGGATGGTGCTCTCCTTCCGTTCCGAAAAGGACGCGCTGATCGCCGAGGTCGAGACGGCGAAGTCGATGTCCGACGAGGCCAGGCGGCGGGCCGAGGACGCCAATCTGGCGAAGTCGCGCTTTCTCGCTTCGATGAGCCATGAGCTGAGGACGCCCCTCAACGCCATCCTCGGCTTCTCTGAAGTGATGGCCAATGAAGTGCTCGGACCGATGAACAACCCGACCTATCGCGATTACGCGCGTGACGTGCATGATTCCGGGCAGCATCTCCTCGACCTTATCAACGAGATCCTCGACCTGTCGCGCATCGAGGCCGGCCGCTACCAGCTCAACGAGGAGCCGGTGGTGCTGGTGACGATCGTCGAGGACTGCTGCCACATGATGGAGCTCAGGGCCCGCAATAAGGACATCCGCATCATCCAGGAGTTCGAGACCACCCTGCCGCGCCTGTTCGGCGACGAGCGGGCAATCCGGCAGATCGCACTCAACCTGTTGTCCAATGCCATCAAGTTCACCCCGTCGGGTGGCGAAGTCCGCGTCCGTGTCGGCTGGACGGCGGGCGGCGGTCAGTACATCTCGGTCAAGGACAACGGTCCCGGCATACCGGAAGAGGAAATCCCCGTGGTGCTTTCGGCCTTCGGCCAGGGCACGATCGCCATCAAGAGCGCCGAGCAGGGAACCGGTCTCGGCCTGCCGATCGTGCAGGGCCTGCTCGATATGCATGACGGCGAGTTCGAGCTTCACTCCAAGCTGCGCGAAGGCACCGAGGCCATCGCCATCTTCCCGCTGAGCCGGGTGATGGAGGAATTGCCGGCGCTGCCGACCAAGGCCGTCGCCGCGCGGCGGCGCTAGGTCGACGCCGACCCAGTTGGCGCGCGCCTATCCTCTCCGGCCCGCACCGCCTTCCTGCCGACCTTGCATTCCGCCTTGCGTATTCCCAGCGGTATATATGCCCCACCGGGGCCGCCGCGCCCGCAAGGACGCGATCCGCTCCGATGGAATTGCCGTGCTATCCTTACATCGGCCCGGGCATCATCTTGGTCGGTTTCTCCAGCATCGGAAACTCGGCCTTGTTGCATTTCACCTTCGGGTTCGTCGGACTGAACATGCCGTTCGGATTGTCGCTGAACAGCCAGGCGTGAAGATCGTAGTGCACGAACTCCTTCGGGATCAGCGGATAGTGCCCCTCCATCGGCCCCATGAATTTCTGGCCAAATAGGCTCGGCGCTTCCTTGACGTCCGGCGTCAGCGGCACCAGCCATTCCACCGCGACCAGCTTCAAGCCTTTCTTGGTCGGCTCGTAGATCAGCACGTTGGGTTTCATCGGGTCGAGCTTCTTGCCGACGCTCGGGACGTTGACGAAATGGACGCCCATGGCGCCCTTCGGATAGTCCATCGTGCCCGGTATCTTTTCGCCGCTGTAGTAGACGCAGCCTTCGGTCGACAGATAGAGATCGCGGATGGCGGCCTGGTAGTCTTCGTATTTGGCCAACGATTTTTTCAAGGCTTCGAGGTCGGCCTTGTTGGCGTCTTCGGCCTGAGCCGTGGCGGTGCCGAGCCAAGCGCCAAAAAGACCAGTCAAAACGAGGACGCCGCAGCGCCCTAAGCGAGCCGTTCTTGTCATGCATTCCTCCCAGACTTTGATCTGGCCGTGCAAGACCGAGGCGAAATGTTGATAGCGCGGCCAGTTGTACCGCCTCATCCCCTCTGGAACAGCGTCGATGCTAGTCTTTTCCCTGGTTCTGGAAAAGTGCCAATTAGAAGAAGCTAATGTCCTAAGACTTTCGATCTAAGTTGCGGTCAGGACGAACAAAAACGGCCCCCGGAGGAGCCGTTTTTGTTTGATCGGGCCGCTCTCCGCTGGAAGCGGCTTTTCTCAGGTGAGCGGCGACAGCTGGATCTCGACGCGCCGGTTCTGGGCGCGGCCGGCGGCCGTCGCGTTGGAGGCGATCGGACGCGTCTTGCCGAAGCCGGTGACGGCAAAGCGGCGGGAATCGACGCCCTGGCCGGAGAGGTAGTTGGCGACCGCGAGGGCGCGGCGCTGCGACAGGTCGAAATTGTGCTCGTCGCCGCCGGTCGAATCGGTGTGGCCGAAGACGTCGACGGTGGTCTGGCGGAACTTGTTCAACACCAGCGCCACCGAGTTCAGCACCGGGTAGAAGCCAGGCTTCACCGCGTCCTGGTCGACGTTGAAGGTGATGTCGGACGGCATGTTGAGGATGATCTGGTCGCCGCTGCGGGTGACGCTGACGCCGGTGCCCTGCAGCTGGCGGCGCAGTTCCGCCTCGTTCTGGTCCATCGTCGCGCCGATCGCACCACCGGCGAGCGCGCCGATGCCCGCGCCGATCAATGCGTTGCGGCGGTCATTGCCGCCGGCAAGCAGACCAAGGCTGGCGCCTGCCAGGGCGCCGAGGCCGGCGCCGGCCGCCGTGTTGGAGATCTTCTGGTCACCGGTATACGGATCGGTAGTGGTGCAGGCGCTCACGAGCACAGCCGTCGCCACGACGACGAGCACGGTCTTCTTCATAAGATGGTCCCTCTCCAAATCGCAGCCATCGCGGCCGCGCCAAATCAGCCCTTCCGCATGCCTTGTAACATGAATTGCGGCAAAAAGCGGAACGGCAAAGTGCTACCAGAGGTTCTTGCCGTCGATCACCACCACTTCGACCTTGTCGAGGTCGAAATCGTCGAACAGCCGGGAGTTGACGCTGATCTTCGGGTTGTCGAAGTCAGGCTCACCGGTCGACCAATCAGGGGTTTCGGTGAAGGTGCCGCAGCCGCAAGTGGCGCAGAAGCCGTGTTTGATGGTTTTCGAGCCCCAGCGGTAGAAGGAGACGTTCTCGGGCGGGCTGGTGAGCTTGAACTGCGACGGGACGTAATATGCCCAGAGCGACCCACGCTTGGAGCAGAAAGAGCAAGTGCATTGCGTTACAGTCTGCGGCGCTTCGGACACTTCGAACGTCGTCGCCTTGCAATGGCAGCTTCCCTTGATGGTCATGAACGTCACCTCTCCTTGTCCGCCGCCCGTCTGGAATTGCTCCAACTGCAAGGCAACATAAAGAAGTGGTCCTGACAACCATTGTCGGCAGAGTCGGTGGCACTGCCCTACCCAGGGTCAGCCCGTCACGCGCTTGGTAGTGTGCTGAGAGTTCTGCAAATTCGCTGAGAGAGGGCGGTCATGGCAGGCTGGTGATTGTTCACGTCACCTGATTCCCGCGAAGGAACGCCACCATGACCAAGATCGAAGATAAATCCGCCATAGCTGCCGTCAAAGACATTCTGCTTTCGAACCCGGATGGGCTGCACGAAGTGATCCGCGCAGTGATGCAGGAGGTCCTCGAGGCCGAGATGGACGAGGCGCTGGGCGCTTCGAAGAGCGAACGGACACCGGAGCGGCTCGGCTATCGCTCTGGGTATTACGGCCGCACGCTTGTCACCCGTGTCGGCAAGCTGGAGCTGCGGGTTCCGCAGGACCGGCAGGGGCGCTTCTCCACCGAGCTGTTCGAGCGCTACCAGCGCTCCGAGCGGGCCTTGGTGGCGACGCTTGCCGAGATGTACGTGCAAGGCGTGTCGACCCGCAAGGTCAAGGCGATCACCGAGGAGCTGTGCGGGCATGCCTTCTCGGCCTCGTCGATCTCGGCCATCAACAAACGGCTGGACGAAAGCCTGAAGGCCTTTGCCGAGCGCCCGCTTCAAGAGCCCTTTGCTTACCTCGTGCTCGATGCCCGCTACGAGAAGGTGCGCGAGGCCGGCATCGTCATGAGCCAGGCGGTGCTGATCGCGGTCGGCATCGACTGGGACGGGCGGCGCCAGATCCTGGCCGTGGAGATGGCCAATCGCGAGAGCCGCTCGGCCTGGAAGGACTTCCTCGTGGCGCTCAAGGCGCGCGGTCTCAGGGGCGTCGAACTGGTCGTGTCCGACGACCATGCCGGCCTGGTCGCGGCGATCGGCGAGGTGATTCCGGAAGCGGCCTGGCAACGCTGCTACGTGCACTTCCTCAGGAACGCGCTCGATCACCTGCCGCGCAAGCACGGCGACGACTGCCTGCAGGAGCTCAGATGGCTCTACGACCGGCGCGACCTCGCCGAGGCCAAGGCCGATCTCGCCGCGTGGCTTGCCAAATGGTCGGGCCGCTATCCGCGGCTGACGACGTGGGTGGAGGAGACCATCGAGCGCACGCTGACCTTCTTTCGCCTGCCGCGCCAGCACCACAAGCACCTGAAGTCGACCAACATGCTGGAACGCCTCAACGAAGAGATCAGGCGCCGCACCTATGTCGTGCGCATCTTTCCCAACGCCGAAAGCTGCCTGCGCCTGGTCAGGGCGCTGGCCGTCGAAACCAACGAAAACTGGATGGAGGCCAACCGCTACATCAACATGGACGACCTGCGCGAGCACAAGAAGCTCGCTCTGCGCCAAGCCGCATGACCAGCCTCATGGCCGCCCCTTTTTGCAGAACTTGACGCACACAACCACGCGCTTTTGACCGGGCACCCAGCCCGGCCAGGTATTCAGAGCCTAAAGCATGTATCCCGAAAGTGGGAACCGGTTTCGGGACAAAGACATGCGTAAAATCAAAAACCTAAAGCGCATGGAGCGAACCTGAAAGATCGCGACGCGCTTTAGTAGGACGGCGGGGGCACGAATAGGCAGATGGTCTTGCCGGCATCGAGCCCGGCCTGGTGCGCGCACCAGTGATATTCGCCGTCGGGCGAATTCTTGACCCGCTTGTCGCTGTAGGCGACCACTTCGCCCGTGCCTTTTATCACATAGCCGTCCGGCCGCTCGCCGATCGATGTCTGCGGCACCTCCTTGCAATCATAGTTGGCGCAACAGGCAAAGGGGTAGCTCCAGCCTTGCGGTAGCGCCGCCGTGGGTTTGGCGTCGTGCGCGACGGCGGTTGCAGTCAGCGTCACCATCCCAACCGTGGCGAACAGGGAAAACAGGAGTCGGCCGGCCGGGCGAACGGCTCGGGCCGATCTTGACTTGGCAGCAGACATCGAAGCGTTCCTTTCGAGCTTCAAGCGTTTTCGCTTGCCCGTTCCCGGAACGTGTCTTCCCAGTGGCCGGATCGTCAGTCGCAGATAAGCCGCGTCCGGCCATAAATGCTTCTATCCCCCAGCCCGAATGCTGGGCTGATTCCTTGGCCGGCGCAAGAAGTGGGCGCGCCCTCGGATCGCACCGGGGCTGCAGCATCGGCCGCAAAAAGGTGCGCCGACTTGGTTAATGAGAATTGAACGACAAGCCTGCGACCAGGGTGCCTAAGAACGAAATTCCGCTAATGGAAGTTCCGGCTGTCAGCCGGTGACATGTTCACGATATTGCGGCAGGTCGTCCGTAATCGTGAACCATGGCGCCTTGGAACCGACGAAGATGTGTGCATTCGGGCGAATGCTGGGGTCGTCCGTCAACGTCCCCATGGCGACATGGACGTAGGCGCCCTCACGCACCAATGAATAGAGCAGCGAGCCGCATTGCCCGCAATGCGCGTCGTGGCCGTCGGCATCACCGTGGATCAGCAGCCTGTCGCCGCCCGCGGTGAGACGAAACTTGTCGCGCTCGATGCCGGCGAAGGGTTTGAAGGCCGAGCCCGTGGTGCGACGGCAGTTCGAGCAATGGCAATTCGCGGCGTAGACGAACTCGTCGGCCACCTCGTAGCGAGCCTGGCCGCAGAAGCACTTTCCCGTAAGCGTTCGAACCATTGGCTCCTCCGTCGCCGTGATGCGTGGGACCCTAACGCCTGTCTCCGAAAGTGGGAACCGGTTTCGGGACAAAGACATGCGCAAAAAACCTAAAGCGTATGGAGCGAATCTGAAAGATCGCGACGCGCTTTAATCGAGGTCCGCCACCGCCTCGCCGGCGCCGCCCTCGATGCGATGCGACAGCGAGGCCTCCATGAACTCGTCGAGGTCGCCGTCGAGCACGCTTGACGGGCTGGTGTTTTCGACGCCGGTGCGTAGATCTTTCACCAGCTGATAGGGCTGCAGCACATAAGAGCGGATCTGGTGGCCCCAGCCGATGTCGCTCTTCGATGCCTCGGTGGCGTTGGCTACCGCCTCGCGCTTCTTCAGCTCCTCCTCGTAGAGCCGGGAGCGCAGCATCTCCCAGGCCTTGGCCCGGTTCTTGTGCTGCGAGCGCTCGGCCTGGCAGGCGACCGCGATGCCGGTTGCGAGATGGGTGATGCGGACCGCCGAGTCGGTCGTGTTGACGTGCTGGCCGCCCGAGCCGGAGGAACGATAGGTATCGATGCGCACGTCGGATTCCGAGACATTGATCTCGATCGAATCGTCGATCACCGGATAGACCCAGACGCTGGCAAACGAGGTGTGGCGGCGGGCATTGCTGTCGTAAGGCGAGATGCGCACCAGGCGATGGACGCCCGATTCCGTCTTCAGCCAACCATAAGCGTTGTGGCCCTTGATCAGCACGGTGGCCGACTTGATGCCGGCCTCCTCGCCATCGTGGACTTCCAGCACCTCGACCTTGAAGCGACGCCGTTCGGCCCAGCGCGTGTACATGCGCAGAAGCATCGAGGCCCAGTCCTGGCTCTCGGTGCCGCCGGCGCCGGCATGGATTTCGAGATAGGTGTCGTTGGCGTCGGCTTCGCCCGAGAGCAGCGTCTCGACCTGGCGGGCCTTGGCCTCGCCCTGCATGGAGCGCAACGCGGCTTCGGCTTCGGCGACGACGCCCTCGTCGCCCTCTTCCTCGCCAAGCTCGATCAGGCCGATATTGTCCTCGAGCGCCTGGGTCAGCCCTTTGACAGCCCCAATACCTTCCTCGAGGCTCTGGCGCTCCCGCATCAGCTTCTGCGCTTCGATGGGGTCGTTCCAGAGGCTGGAATCCTCGGCGCGCGAATTCAGGTATTCAAGCCGCTTTATGGCCTGATCCCAGTCAAAGATGCCTCCTCAGCAGGGTTATCGCCTGCCTGATCTCGTCGACAATGTTCTGCGTTTCCGCGCGCATGGGTCTTCGTTCTGTCCTGTTTTTCTCGTTCTGTTCGGAATCGGCGCGATACATAGGCACGGCACCGCCGCCTGTAAAGCGAAATGGGCCGGCGTTGACCCGCCGGCCCATTTCGGAATTCTGAAATCCTAGTAGAGGCCGCCGCCGCCGTCCTGGATGGCCTGGTTGGCCTGCGGCGACAAGGCACCGCCGGCGCCGTTGGAACCGTCCGCGCCCATGCCGATGACCCAGTAGCTGTCGGCCGGACCGGTGCCGGGCTTGAAGGCCTCGATGATGGTGTTGGGATCGCCCTCGGCTGCGCGCATGCCGGTCTTGCGGTTGATGGCGATCAGCTTCATGCCTTCCGGAACCTGGAAGTCGACATTGGGCGTGCCGTCGAGAGCGACGCGCATGAAATCCTTGAAGATCGGCGCGGCGAGACCACCACCGGTGGCGCCCTTGCCGAGGCCGCGCGGCGTGTCGTAGCCCATGTAGAGACCGACGACCAGGTTCGGCGTGAAGCCGATGAACCAGGCGTCCTTCTCGTCATTGGTCGTGCCGGTCTTGCCGGCGATGTGGCGGCCAAGCTCGGCGATGGTGGCGCCCGTGCCGCGCTGCACGACGCCCTCCATCATCGAGGTGATCTGATAGGCGGTCATCGGATCGAGCACCTGCTCCGAATTGTCGACCAGCTCCGGCTCGGGCTGGTTCTTCCATTCGGTGGCGTTGCAGCCCTCGCAGCCGCGTTCGTCCTGCTTGAAGACGGTCTTGCCATAGCGATCCTGGATGCGGTCGATCAGCGACGGTTTGATCGACTTGCCGCCATTGGCCATGATCGAATAGGCCGACACCATGCGCATGACCGTCGTCTCGCCGGAGCCCAGCGCCATCGGCAGATAGGGCGCCAGATGATCGTAGACGCCGAAGCGTTCGGCGTACTCGACAACCAGCTTCATGCCCATGTCGTTGGCGAGCCGCACGGTCATCAGATTGCGTGACTTCTCGATGCCCGAACGCAAGGTGGCGGGGCCGGCGACCGTGCCGTCATAGTTCTTCGGCGTCCAGGTCGTGTTGCCGCTCTGGATGGTGATCGGGCCGTCCATGATCACGGATGCCGGCGTGTAGCCGTTGTCGAGCGCCGCCGAATAGACGATCGGCTTGAACGAGGAGCCCGGCTGGCGCATCGCCTGCGTCGCACGATTGAATTCCGACTGCGCGTAGGAGAAGCCGCCGACCATGGCCAGCACACGCCCGGTATGCGGGTCCATGGCAACCAGGCCGCCTTCCACCTCGGGCACCTGGCGCAGGCTGTAGGCATTGTCCGAGCCGTCGTTCTTCTGCACGAAGACGACGTCGCCCGGCTCCAGCACTTCCGCCGGAGACTTCGCCCTGACGGACTTGCCGTTGACGAAATGGCGCATGGCGAAGCCCATATCGTCCTTGCTGACGGTTCCCTCGACACGGTCCTTGACGAGGTCGCCGGAGACCTGACGCGCCGGCTGAATGCCGATGGTCAATCCGTCGGCCGAACTGTCGAGCACGACGGCCAGCGTCCATTCCGGCACGTCCTCCAGCCCCTTGACGGCACCGAGCGGAACGCCCCAGTCGCCGGAAATGTCGATATGGGTCACCGGTCCGCGATAGCCGCGCAGCATGTCGTATTTCAGCAGCCCGTTCTGCATCGACTTGCGGGCGATCAGCTGGATCTTCGGATCGAGCGTCGTGCGCACCGACAGACCGCCCTCGTAGAGCGCGTTCTCGCCGTAGCGGGCGATGATCTGGCGGCGCACCTCCTCGGTGAAAAATTCGCCCGCGAACAGATAGGAGCCGTTGCGGCGCGGCTTAACGCCGAGCGGCTCGGCCTTGGCCTTCTCGCCCTCGTCATGGCTGACGTAACCGTTCGCGACCATCTGGTCGATGACCCAGTTGCGGCGCTCGAGCGCGCGGTCGGCATGCTTGAAGGGATGGTAGTTGTTGGGGCCCTTGGGCAGCGAAGCGAGGTAGGCGGCCTCGGCGACGGTGAGCTCATTGACCGACTTGTCGAAATAGGTGAGCGCGGCGCCCGCGACGCCATAGGCGCCGAAGCCGAAGAATATCTCGTTGAGGTAGAGTTCGAGGATGCGGTCCTTCGAATAGGCCTGCTCGATGCGGAAGGCCAGGATCATCTCCTTGATCTTGCGCTCATAGGTCTGGTCGGCGGTGAGCAGGAAGTTCTTGGCCACCTGCTGCGTGATCGTCGAGGCGCCGACCTGACGCCTGCCGGAGCCGAAATTCTGCAGGTTGACGATGATTGCGCGACCAAGGCCGGTGATGTCGATGCCGGGGTGGTTGTAGAAGTTCTTGTCCTCGGCCGACATGAAGGCTGCCTTGACGCGATCCGGGACCGCCTGGATCGGCAGATAGAGGCGCCGCTCGCGCGCATACTCAGCCATCAGCGAGCCGTCGGACGCATGGATGCGCGTCGTCACCGGCGGCTCGTATTTGGCCAGGACTTCGTAGTCAGGCAGATCCTTCGTCAGATGGCCGATGTAGATGGCGAGGCCGGCAGCGACCAGCAGCGCCAGCGTCGTGCCGATGCCGAAGAAATAGCCGATGAGACGAATCATGCCCGCTCCAGTCCGAGGTTCGGGATTTTCCTAGACGAAGCCGACAGTCGCGCAAGCTTCCCGGGGCGGTTCCCAATCCGCAATGAAAAACCCATGTCGCCACCATGTGGACAAAATACGGCAGCGCCAAATTTCAGGACTCGGTCCGACAAATAATAACGCCACGTGTTGTCGTCGCGCAACGCCGCTTGTGGTTGTGGTACGGCTTGTGGTTGTGGGCGGATGCAGTCCCGTCAGCCGCCAGCCCGGGCTCCGGCTTTCGCCGCGGCGAACAGGGCGACGGCGTTGATTATGCTCTGGGCCGCCTTGCCTCGCCAGTCGGCGCTGAGCAGCTGCGCCTCGTCCTTGCTGTTGGAGAGATAGCCAAGCTCGACCAGCACGGAGGGAACGTCGGGCGCCTTCAGCACCTTGAAGCCCGCCGAGCGCTGCGGATTGTTGATCAGGCCGACGCTGGTCGACATCTGGCCGACCAGCGTGTGGGCAAAACTCATCGAAAAGCCGTGCGTCTCGCGGCGGATCAGGTCGATCAGGATGTCGGTGACATCCTTGTTGTCGTCTTCGATCTTCATGCCGGCGAACTGGTCGGACAGGTTTTCGCGGTCGGCTTGCGCCTGAGCCTGGGGATCGGAAGCCTTGTCGGAGAATGTATAGACCGTGGCGCCTCGGAGACCCTTCACGGCGATGGTGTCGGCATGGATGGAGATCAAAAGATCGGCCTCATGCTGGCGGGCGATGCGTACGCGCTCGTCGAGCGGCAGGTACGTGTCGTTGTCCCGCGTCATAAACACATCATAGCTGCCGACCGCGGCCAGCTTGTCGCGCAACTCAGCGGCGAAGGCGAGCGTGACGTTCTTCTCAACCGTGCCGCCGGGGCTCTCCGCGCCGCCGTCGACGCCGCCATGGCCGGGATCGATGACGACCGTGAAACGGTGACCCGGCGCGGAAACCGGCCCGGTGCCGACGCGGCCGCCCTTGTCGGTGGAAACGGTCGAGCCGGTCGTCAGCGACTGGTTGGCGAGGGCTTCGTCGAATTCCCGTGCCGATGCGGCCGACATGTCGATGGCAATGCGATAGCCACTTCCGTCGTCATTCTTCAGCACGTCAAGCTTGTCGACGACGAAAGGCCCCTTGCCCGTGAGGATCAGCCGCGAGCCTTTGCCCTGATCGCCGTAGCGAACGGCGCGAACGAGCCCGCGCGGCTTCACATCCTTGGCGTTGAGAGCGAATCGCGTGCGCGGCAGGTCGACGACAAGGCGGTTGGGGCCGCGCAGCAGGAACCACTTCACGTCCGGTTCGCGGTCGAAGGTCACGACGATGCGCATCCTGGTGGCGTCGCCGGCCATCTTGTAGCCGGTTGCGCCAAGCAGCCCATCGGCCCGCGCGGCGGCGGTCAGGCCAAGCAGGACCGCCAGCAGGAAAAGGGTTCTTGCCACCAGTCGGAGATGGCCGGCGGCGCCACGCCACTTGTCTGCGGTGCCTGCCAGTCCCATCTCTTGTCCGTCGCTCCCGGTTTGGCGCCATGCGCCGGGTCGTTTCACAGAAGGGCCTGTCTGGCCGCCAACTCGATTAACGATTGGTATCCAGAGAAGGTTAACCAAGCCTTTTCATGCAGCGGTGGAGCGCGACCTTCCCCAACGGAAGCGCTTTTTGCCGGCATCCGAAATCGGGGTTGCCTTCCACCCCGCCAAATCATAAAAGCGACATTGGATCACTGCAATCCTGGAACCGCCCGCCTCTGCATTTCCCGCCGGGGTAAGATATGAAGGCGCTTCCGGGTTTCAGGTGATCGCGACGATTTTCGTAGGCGCACTCCCGTGGCGGGGGATCGCTTGCGCGATGAAAACGGCCGGGGATGTCCCGCGCCGGCTCTGTATGAGCAAACAAGCTGGTCCGGCTAAAGCCCGGGCTTTGGTTCAAAAGGTTCTGCTGGGTGCCGATGGCTTCAAGCGCAATCATGGAAAGGTCCGCATCGAACCGCGCCATTGTGGCTGCGGGCGGCACCGCCATCGCGTTGAAGCTCCGGCCGGCGGACATTCAATTATCCGGCATCCACACAAATCCAGGCACACAGCGGCGGGGTCTGCCTCGCCAGCTGCGGCTGATGGCTGCCGGGAGGAAACGAAATAATGCCCAACAAGATGCTGATAGACGCCTCCCACCCGGAGGAAACACGCGTTGTTGTCGTTCGCGGTAACCGCATCGAAGAATTCGACTTTGAATCCCAGGACAAGAAGCAGCTCAAAGGAAACATCTACCTCGCCCGCGTAACCCGCGTCGAACCTTCCCTACAGGCAGCCTTTGTCGAATATGGCGGCAACCGTCACGGTTTTCTCGCCTTCAGTGAAATTCACCCCGACTACTACCAGATCCCGGTCGCCGACCGTCAGGCACTGCTGCGCGCCGAAGCGCAGGAGGCCGAGGATGAAGACGACGAGGAGGTGGAGGCTGGCGAGGAACAGCAGGCGCGCGATCGCGGCAGCCGCCGCAGCCGCCGGCGCGGCGGCAAGAATCGCGACCGCGCCGAGCAGAAGCGCGGTGCTGAAGCTGCCGGTTCCGAGGAAATTAGCGAACACGCCGGGGAGACCGCGGCCTCAGACGATTCCGACAATGCGCCCGGCGATGCAGCCGATGCCCCGACGGAGACCGCCGAAACAGTCTCCGAGACCGTCGAGGCCGTGACCGAGGCCGCTGACGAAGAGGGGAACAAGGCTCCCGAGGCCAGCAGCAGCGAGACCGCCGGAAGCGAAGCCGCCGAGCACGCGGATGACAAGCCGTCCGAGGGCGGCCCCACCTCGATGGCTGCGAGCGTCGACGCGGACGTGATTTCGGAAGCGGTGCCGCAGGCCGAATCCGACAGCGAGGTCGCTCCGGCCAGCGAAGCCGCCCCCAGCGACAACGATCGCGGCATGCTCGAAGAGGTGCAGTCGGCGCATTCCGACGAGCACGAGATCGAATCCGTCGGCGCCGAGGATGCGCTGGAAGAGGTCCGCAACCGCCGTAAGCCGGTCCGCCGCCAGTACAAGATCCAGGAGGTCATCAAGCGCCGCCAGATCCTGCTGGTCCAGGTCGTCAAGGAAGAGCGCGGCAACAAGGGCGCGGCGCTGACCACCTACCTCTCGCTCGCGGGCCGCTACTCGGTGCTGATGCCCAACACCGCGCGTGGCGGCGGCATCTCGCGCAAGATCACCAACGCCCAGGACCGCAAGCGGCTGAAGGAGGTCGTCGCCGACCTCGAAGTGCCGCAGGGCATGGGCGTCATCCTGCGCACCGCCGGCGAAAGCCGCACCAAGGCCGAGATCAAGCGCGACCACGAATATCTGATGCGGCTGTGGGAAAACGTCCGCAGCCTGACGCTGCAGTCCACGGCCCCTGCCCTGGTCTATGAGGAAGGCAGCCTGATCAAGCGCTCGGTGCGCGACCTCTACAACAAGGACATCGACGAGATCCTGGTCTCCGGCGAGGACGGCTATCGCGAGGCCAAGGACTTCATGCGCATGCTGATGCCGAGCCACGCCAAGGTGGTGCAGCCTTACCGCGACACCACGCCGATCTTCGTGCGCAACGGCATCGAGGCGCAGCTCGACCGCATGCTGCAGCCGCAGGTGACGCTGAAGAGCGGCGGCTACATCATCATCAACCAGACCGAGGCGCTGGTCTCGATCGACGTCAACTCCGGCCGCTCCACCAAGGAGCATTCGATCGAGGACACCGCGCTCCACACCAATCTGGAAGCCGCCGAGGAAGTCGCGCGGCAGCTCAGGCTGCGCGACCTTGCCGGCCTCATCGTCATCGACTTCATCGACATGGAGGAGAACCGCAACAACCGCTCCGTCGAGAAGCGGCTGAAGGATCACCTCAAGAACGATCGCGCCCGCATCCAGGTCGGCCGCATCTCGCATTTCGGGCTGATGGAGATGTCGCGCCAGCGCATCCGCGCCAGCGTGCTAGAATCGACGATGAAGCCCTGCCCGCATTGCGGCGGCACCGGCCATGTGCGCTCGGACTCTTCTGTGGCGCTGATGGTGGTGCGGGCGATCGAGGAATTCCTGCTCAAGGATTCGCGCAGCCACATCACCGTGCGCACGCCTGCCGCCACCGCGCTCTATGTGCTCAACCACAAGCGCGCCAACCTTGTCGAGCTCGAGGCTCGGTTCGGCCTGACCATAACGCTCGAAGCCGACGAGACGCTGGGCGCGCAGCACTACGCGATCTTCCGCGGCGCCGTTGCGGAGAAGCCGGAAGGCTTCGTCGAGGTGCGCAGCCTGCCGACCTATGTCGAGCCGGAGGAACCCGAGGACGAGATCGTCGTCGAGGAGGAAGAGGAGGTTTCGGTCCAGGCCGAACAGCCGCGTCACCCGCAGCAGGGACAGCAGCGGTCCGAGGACGGAGAAGGCGGCCGCAAGCGCCGCAAGCGGCGGCGGCGGCGCGGCGGCAAGGATCGCGACCGCGAGCATCAGGCCCATGGCGATGCCGTTTCGGCCCCAGCGCCGGCGGATGCAGCCGCGGCGTCAGGCGAAGCAACGGCCGAGGTAACGGCTGAAACACCGGCCGGCGCGGAAGCGGCCGAAGAGGATCACGGCAAGAAGCGCCGTCGCGGCAAGCGCGGCGGCAAGCGCAATCGCCGCGAGGAAGGCGAAACCGGGGCCGATGCCAGCGCCGGCGATGGTCTCGAAGGCGGTGAAGCGGAAGTCGAAGCTCCCGAAGGCGCGCCGCCGGTCGCTGCAGCCGAAGAGCAGGCCGCGCCCTCGCCCGCCAATGACGATGCATCGGAGACGGAGAAGCCGAAGAAGCCGCGCCGTGCTTCGCGATCAAAGAAGGCTGCCGAGGAAAAGGTGGCCGAGACCGCGCCCGAGCCGGTCGAGGAGTCCGCCGCGCCCGAGGTTGCCAAACCGGAACTGGCAGCAGCCGCTTCCGCTGCGAGCGAGGCCGAGGCGCCCGCCAATGCGCACCCGACGCGGCGCAAGCCCCAGTCGATCGACGCGCCGGTCGTTCCCATCGTTTCGTCCAACGTCTCCGAGGAGGCCAAGGCCGAAGAAAAGCCGAAGCGCGCCGGCTGGTGGCAGCGGAAAGGCTTTTTCTAGAATTTTCAGTCGACTAGGCTGATCTTTTAACAAAAATCCCGCGCCACCCCGGCGCGGGATTTTTTGTTTTCGATGCGTTTTGATTTCTGAAGCCGAACCCTTAAGGCGCGTCGCGGATCCAGGCGCGCCGCGCCTTAAGCTTTTGTTTTGATGCTTCTCCGCTGCGCACTTTTGGGCGACATGCATTGGCTCAAGGCGCGAAGATCGACCAGTTCATCATCCTGGCTAGCTTCTCCAGCGCGATGGAGCCGAGCTTGGAGTTGCCGTACTCGTTGAGGCCTGGCGACCAGACGGCGATCGAGGCCACGCCCGGCACGATGCCGAGAATGCCGCCGCCGACGCCGCTCTTGCCCGGAATGCCGACGCGGAAGGCAAAGTCGCCGGAGCCGTCATAGTGGCCGCAGGTCAGCATCAACGCGCCGATGCGGCGCGCCCGCTCCGGCGACACGACCGAATGGCCGGTCGCCGGATTCCTGCCGCCATTGGCAAGGAAGCGGCCGGCCATGGCGAGCTGCCGGCAGCTCATCGCAATGGCGCAATGGTGGAAGTAGACGCCGAGCGCCAGCTCCGGCTCGTGATGGAGATTGCCGAAGGATTTCATGTAATTGGCCAGAGCGAAGTTGCGGTAGCCGGTGGCGCGCTCGGAGGCCGCGACCTCACGATCGATGATGATGGTGTCGTCGTCGGCAAGGAACTGGACGAAGCGCAGGATTTCGCCGATCGCCTCGCGCGGCTGATGGCCGGCGAGCAGGACGTCGGAAACGACGATGGCGCCGGCATTGATGAACGGATTGCGCGGAATACCGTTCTCATGCTCGAGCTGGACGATCGAATTGAACGGATTGCCGGACGGCTCGCGGCCGACGCGGTGCCAGAGCGCATCGCCGACCTTGCCCAGCGCCAGTGTCAAGGTGAACACTTTCGAGACGCTCTGAATCGAAAACGGCTGATCGGCGTCGCCGGCAAGGATGACGCGGCCGTCATTGGTCACCGCGGCAATGCCGAATTTCCTTGGATCGACCTTGCCAAGCTGCGGGATGTAGGTGGCGACATCGCCACGATCGGTGCGCTCCCCCATTTCGGCGGCCACCTCGGCCAGCGCTTGCTCGAGTTCCGGCATGGCTTCTATTTCAGCCAGCGTTCGATGCGGGCCAGCGCCTCGACCATGTCGTCGTGGCTGCCGGCATAGGAAAAGCGCATGGTGCGGTGACCCTGCAGCGGGTCGAAGTCGCGGCCCGGTGTAGCCGCCACATGCGCCTCGGCCAGCATCTTGCGCGCGAAGGTCATGCTGTCATTGGTGTGCCGGGTGACATCGCAGAAGGCGTAGAAGGCCCCGTCCATGGGTGCCGCGAGCGCCAAGCCGAGTTCCGGCAGGCGCTTCATCAGAAGGTCGCGGTTCCAGGCATAGCGCGCCTTCACCGCTTCCAGTTCCTCGGTTGCCTTGAAGGCCTCGATCGCCGCGACCTGCGACAATTCCGGCGGCGAGATGTAGAGGCTCTGGGCGATGCGCTCGACCGGCCGCACCAGTTCCTCCGGCAGCACCATCCAGCCGATGCGCCAGCCGGTCATGCAGTAGTATTTCGAAAAGGAGTTGATCACCGTCACGCCGGCGCCATGGGCGAGCGCCGTGACATCGGGCGCGGCATAAGCCAGACGATGGTAGATCTCGTCCGATATCACCGCGATGCCGAGCTCTTCGGCGGTCTTCACCAGCGCGGAAAGCTCGTCGGCCGGAATGACCGCTCCGGTCGGATTGGCGGGGCTGGCGAACAGCACGCCTTTCAGCGGTTTTTCGCGATGCGCGGCCTTCAGGTGGTCGGCATACAGATAGGCGTCCGAGCCAAGCTCGATCTCGACGATCTCGATGCCGAGCGCGGCCATGATGTTGCGGTAGGCCGGATAGCCGGGCGCGGCGATGGCGACGCGGTCGCCCGGGTCGAACATCGCCAGGAAAGCAAGGTTGAAGGCGGCGGACGAGCCCGTGGTCACGGCGATGCGGCCAGGTGCGACATCGATCCCGTAGTGCTCGCCATAGTGTTCGGCAATCGCCTTGCGCAGCTCAGCCAGCCCCAAAGCGTCGGTGTAGCCGATGCGGCCATGTTTGAGCGCAAGAGCCGCAGCCTCACGGACTCCGGCCGGCGCGGGGTCCGACGGCTGGCCGACCGCCATCGACACCACGGGAATGCCGGTGGCCTTCAGCCGGTTGGCTTCGGCCAGAATATCCATGGCATGGAACGGCTCGACCTCGCCGCGGCGTGAAAGCGAAACGACCATTTGACCTCTCGTCCAGCCTGCCTTTTTTGTTGGAGCAATTCCGCGTGGAAAACCGCTGCGCGGTTTCTGGAATTGCCGCAGTTCGGCGGTAGCGCCGCACAAATGCCCGATTGATGTGGGGATCACAAGCGCGCAGGAAGTTATCGGCGCCGACTTTTCATCCTTCGCCCGCTCGTCTACCAGTGGACCTGTCATGTTGAGCCGACCCGAACGATGATTGGCAAATCGACCGCAATAAAGCGAACCGCGCGCGGATTCGCGACGCTTCTGCTTGCTGCCGCAGTCGCGGTATCGACTTCCGTGAATGCCTTCGCACAAGGCGTTCCGGTGGTGCGCGACGCCGAGATCGAAGCGCTGGTGCGCGACTATGCCCGGCCGATCTTCAAGGCGGCAGGCCTCGCCAATGACGGCATCGACATCGTTCTCGTCAATGATTCGAGCTTCAACGCCTTCGTCACCGGCCGCCGCCTGTTCATCAACACCGGCGCGCTGGTGACGGCCGAAACGCCGAACGAGATCATCGGCGTCATCGCGCACGAAGCCGGCCATATCGCCGGCGGCCACCAGCAGAAGCTGCGCGACCAGCTCGACCGCGCCAAGACGATGGCCATCATCGCCACGCTGCTCGGGGCCGGCGCGATGGTCGCCGGCGCCACGACCAACAGCCGCGGCCTTGCCGGCGCAGGCATAGGCGTCGCCGCCGGCGGCGGCGAGATGGCGCAGCGCAGCATCCTTGCCTATCAGCGAGGCGAAGAGATCACCGCCGACCGCTCGGCGATCACTTATCTCAACGCCACCGGCCAGTCCGGCATGGGCATGCTGAAGACCTTTTCCCGCTTCCAGAGCGCGCTTTCGCTGTCAGGCACCCAGCTCGATCCCTACCGGATCAGCCATCCGATGCCGCAGGAGCGCATCGCCAACCTCGAAGTGCTGGTCAAGGCGAGTCCGTACGTCAACCAAGTCGACCCACCGGCGCTGCAACAGCGGCACGACATGATGCGCATCAAGATCGCCGCCTACATGCAGGGCCAGGCGGCCGTGGCGCGGCTGATGCGCAAGAACCCGACCAGCCTCGCCTCGCGCTACGGCGACGCGCAGCAGACCTATCTCTACGGCAATCCGGGCGCAGCGCTGACCAAGACGGCGGCGCTGATCAAGGAGCAGCCGAAGAACCCCTATTTCCAGGAATTGCGCGGCGACATCCTGATGAAGGTCAACAAGCCCAAGGATGCCGCGGATGCCTATGCCAAGGCCGTCAGCCTCGATCCGGCGCGGTCCGGTTTGCTGATGGTCTCGCTCGGCCAGGCGTTGATGGCGGTCGGCACGCCGGATTCGATCAAGAAGGCGGTGACCCAGCTCAACAACGGGATCGGCCGCGACAAGGAAAATGCGGAAGCCTACCGCTATCTGGCGCAAGCCTATGGCGAATTGGGGCAAATACCGGCCGCCGATCTTGCGACGGCGGAAGGCCATTACTATTCGGCCGACTACAAGAATGCGAAGATTTTTGCCATGCGCGCTCAGCAGAAGTTGAAGCGCGGCGAGCCTGGCTGGCTTCGCGCGCAGGATATCATAAACTACACGCCATCGAACAAGCTCAAATGAACCTCCCGGCCGTGCGCGGCGACTAGAGTGGCCAGGGACAGGCAGAAGGAAATGATCATGAACAAGGCAATCCTGCTCGGCAGCGCCGGCGTAGCGGTAGCGCTCGGCATGCTGGCATTCGGCTTCGTGGCAGGAAGCCCGCAGGCCGCGAAGGCCGATACGACGCAGGCCATCCAGGTGGCTTCCACCGACACCAAGGTCGACCGCAAGGAGGTCGAAGGCATCATCCGCGACTATCTGCTGAAGAACCCGGAGGTTCTGCTCGAGGTTCAGGACGCGCTCGAGGCCAAGCAGAAGGAAGAGCAGCGGCTCGCCGCGCTCGGCGTCATCAAGAACGCGAAGGACGAGATCTTCAACTCCACTTTCGACGGCGTCGTCGGCAACCCGAAGGGCAAGGTCACCATCGTCGAGTTCTACGATTACAATTGCGGCTTCTGCAAACGCGCCATCGAAGACATGAAGGCGCTGACCAAGGCCGACCCGGACCTGCGCTTCGTTCTCAAGGAATTCCCGATCCTCAGCCCGGATTCACAGAAGGCCAGCATGGTGTCGATGGCCTTTCACCTGATGATGCCGGAGAAGTACGGCGAATTCCACACCGCGTTGCTTGGCGGCCAGGGCCGCGCCACCGAGGCAACCGCCATGAAGGTCGCGCTTTCGCTCGGCGCCGACGAGGCGAAGCTGCGCGAGAAGATGAAGGATCCGAGCATCAACGAGGCGCTCTCGCGGACCTACGACCTCGCCACCAAGCTGTCGATCACCGGCACGCCGTCCTATGTCGTCGGCAACGAGGTGGTGTTCGGCGCGCTTGGACAGCAAGTCCTGGCGGAAAAGATCGAAGAGGCCAAGAGCGCGCTCTGAGCTGTCGCGGGCTGCGCCAACAGGCGGTTTTCCGCCTGTTGAGGACAGCGAAAGAACGCACTTGCGCTCTTTTCGCGGGCGGTTATGCCCATTATAGAGGTCCGGCGCGCCGGCTTGGGGCCGGCGTCGAAGAAGGTCGGCATTTTGAAAACGATATTCGTCCTCAACGGTCCCAACCTCAATGCACTCGGCAAGCGCGAGCCGGGGATTTATGGCGGCAAGACGCTTGCCGCCATCGCGGAGGATTGCAAGGCCGCCGGCGCGGCGCTCGGGCTCGAGATCGATTTTCGCCAGTCCAATCACGAAGGCGACCTCGTCGACTGGATCCAGGAAGCCGGCGACAAGGCTTCCGGAATCGTCATCAACCCAGGTGCCTACAGTCACACCTCGATCGCCATCCATGACGCCATCCGCGCCGTCGCGCCGTTGCCCGTCGCCGAAGTCCATCTTTCCAATATTCACGCGCGGGAGCCTTTCCGCCACGTCTCCATGGTCGCGCCGGTCGCAGTCGGCATGATCTGCGGGTTCGGGCCACTCGGCTACACGCTTGCGCTGCAGGCACTGGCGGCACGCCTGTGACCGGCTCCCAAACAGAAGGCTCGAAAATGTCGATAAAGAAGAATGGTGTTGACCAGCAGCTGATCCGCGATCTGGCGGGCATACTGAACGACACCAACCTGACCGAGATCGAGGTCGAGCTCGGTGACCTGAAGGTGCGCGTCTCGCGCCAGTCACAGGCCGTCCATGCGGTCGCCGCGCCACTTCCCGTCTCCGCACCAGTCGCAATGACGCCGGCCCAGGCGGCGGCAGCACCTGCCGCCGCAGCCGATCCTGCCAAGAACGCCGTACCCTCGCCCATGGTCGGCACCGCCTATCTGGCGCCCTCGCCCGACGCCAAGCCCTTCGTCGAGATCGGCCAGAAGGTGAAGGAAGGCCAGACGCTGCTGATCATCGAAGCGATGAAGACGATGAACCAGATTCCCTCGCCGCGCGCCGGCACGGTGACGGCGATCCTGATCGAGGACGCCCAACCGGTCGAATACGGCATGCCGCTCGTGGTCATCGAGTAGAGCCGGGAACAGCGGAGAGATGTTCCAGAAGGTCCTCATCGCCAATCGCGGCGAAATCGCACTTAGAGTGCTGCGCGCCTGCAAGGAGCTCGGCATCCAGACGGTGGTGGTCCATTCGACGGCCGATTCCGACGCCATGCATGTGCGGCTCGCCGACGAGAGCGTCTGTATCGGTCCGCCGCCGTCGCGCGAAAGCTATCTCAACATCCACCAGATCGTCGCCGCCTGCGAGATCACCGGCGCCGACGCCGTGCATCCGGGCTACGGCTTCCTGTCGGAGAACGCCAAGTTCGCCGACATCCTCGCCGCCCACAACATCACCTTCATCGGCCCGTCCGGCGACCATATCCGCATCATGGGCGACAAGATCGAGGCCAAGCGCACGGCAAAACGCCTCGGCATCCCTGTGGTGCCGGGTTCGGACGGCGCGATCAGCGACGAAAAGGAAGCGAAACGCGTTGCTGCCGAGATCGGCTATCCGGTGATCATCAAGGCTTCGGCCGGCGGCGGCGGCCGCGGCATGAAGGTGGCCCGCTCGGAAGCCGACCTGGAAGTCGCGCTGCAGACGGCAAGGTCGGAAGCGGGCGCCGCCTTCGGCGACGACGCTGTTTACATCGAGAAATTTCTGGAAAAGCCGCGCCACATCGAATTGCAGGTGTTCGGCGACGGCGCCGGCCGCGGCGTGCATTTCGGCGAGCGCGACTGCTCGCTGCAGCGCCGCCACCAGAAAGTCTGGGAGGAGGCCAACTCCCCCGCCCTCAATTCCGAGGAGCGCGCGCGCATCGGTGGCATCTGCGCCAAGGCGATCGCCGATCTCGGCTATTCCGGCGCCGGCACCATCGAATTCCTCTACGAGAACGGCGAGTTCTACTTCATCGAGATGAACACCCGCCTGCAGGTCGAGCATCCTGTGACCGAGGCGATCACCGGCATCGACCTCGTGCATGAGCAGATCCGCGTCGCCTCCGGCGGCGGGCTGTCGGTCAGGCAGGAAGACATCAAGTTCAACGGCCACGCCATCGAATGCCGCATCAATGCCGAGGACCCGCGCACCTTCACGCCGTCGCCCGGCACCATCACGCATTTCCACACGCCAGGCGGCCTCGGCGTCCGCGTCGATTCCGGCGTCTATTCCGGCTACAGGATCCCGCCCTATTACGACAGCCTGATCGGCAAGCTGATCGTGCATGGGCGCAACCGCGTCGAATGCATGATGCGGCTGCGCCGGGCGCTCGACGAGTTCGTCGTCGACGGCATCAAGACGACGCTGCCGCTGTTCCGCGACCTTGTCGGCAATCCGGATATCGCCAATGGCGATTACGACATCCACTGGCTCGAAAAATACCTGGCCGAGGACGATTAAAGCGCGTCGCGCTTGAAGCGGATTCCGGCGACGCGCTTCAATCCTCTTGTTTGATGCATGTCGTCACACCAAAACCGCCGCGCACTTTTGGGCGACGCGGTTTAGGGTCTTGCGGTTATAATGGCGCAATGACTCGTCCCTACGCGCCCGGCTACCGCATCCCTACCGACCTGCTGCTGAAGGCCTATGCCTCGGGCGTGTTCCCAATGGCTGAGAGCGCGACCGACCCGGAAGTGTTCTGGGTGCGGCCGGAAACGCGCGGCATCATCCCGCTCGACGGGTTCCACACGCCTCGCAGCCTGAAGAAGACGATCCGCAGGCATCCCTTCGACATCCGCTACGATTTCGACTTCGAGGCTACGATCGACGGCTGCGCCGAAAAGCGCGACGAGCGCCGCTCGACCTGGATCAACGCACCGATCCGCGAAGCCTATGTCGAGCTCTACAGGCTGGGCCACTGCCATTCCGTCGAGGCGTGGCGCGAGGGCCGGCTGGTCGGCGGCCTCTATGGCGTGTCGCTCGGGCGCGTCTTCTTCGGCGAAAGCATGTTCGCCCGGGAAACCGACGCCTCGAAGACCTGCCTCTATTATCTCGTCGAGCGGCTCAACGAACGCCGCTTCGCCCTGCTCGATACACAATTCACCACCGAGCACCTCAAGCGCTTCGGCGCCGTCGACGTGCCACGCAGCCGGTACGAGAAGATGCTGGCCGAGGCCCTGAAGGGCGACGCGGTTTTTTATCCTTGAGAAAACGCGTCCGGCGGACAAAAGGCGCGCGGGCGCCGAAGGATCAGTTCTGGTCCGTGGTGTCGGCACCGTCCGGCGTGGGCGCTGCGTCCGTCGGCTCAGGCGCGGCGTCGGCCGGCTGCGCGGGTGCCTTCGGCCTGGCGGCATTCGTCTTCGGCTTGCCCGTATCGGCCTTGGCGGCGGTCGGCGGCGGCACATCGGACTTCTGCTTGCAGCCCTTCAGCCAGACGTCATAGACGGCATGCTCGACGGCGTTGAGGCCGGGGCTTTCGGCGAACATCCAGCCGGTGAAGATGCGGCGGATCTTGCGGTCGAGCGTGATCTCGTCGACCTCGACGAAGGAATCGGTCTTCGGCTGTTCCGTCTCTGGCCGCGAATAGCAGACGCGCGGCGTAACCTGCAGGGCACCGAACTGCACCGTCTCGTCGATATAGACGTCGAAGGTGATGATGCGGCCGGTGATCTTGTCGATGCCGGCGAATTCGGCGACCGGATTGGTGATGCGGTCGGAGACTGGCGGTGCTGCCGGTGCCTGCGGGGCGGCAAGCACTGCCGTCGAGGCGGCCAGAAAGGAAGCTGCCGCGACCAATCCCGTCGACATTCGGCTTGGAGCCTTTGAGCGCAATTCCGGACGGAAAACCGCCGCGCACTTTTCCTGGAATTGCTCGAAGAAGCTCATGCAAGGATACCGGTGGTTGCGCCCGGGTGATTCTCTCAATCGCCCAAGGCTAGTCATGGCTGCGATATCGGCAAGCAGCTAAACGCCAATTGTGGCGACAAAGGACCGAAGAACGCGTTTACGAGCCGGGCGTCCAGGCGTCGTAGTCGCCGGTCACCTGCGGACGGTGCTGGTTGGTCAGGATGGAACCCTGCGGGCGATAGGCACCGGGCATTCCGGTGAGGTTCGCCCGATGCGGCTTCTGCCACTCGCGAGCCTTGTAGCTCTCGCCCGATGGGGGCGTGTCGACGCGATGATGGATCCAGCCGTGCCAGCCCGGCGGGATTTTCGAGGCTTCGGAATAGTCGCGATAGATGACCCAGCGCCGGGTGCGGCCTTCCGAATCGATGCCGCCTTCGTAGTAGACGTTACCGGCCTCGTCCTCGCCGACCTTCTTGCCGAAGCGCCAGGTGTGGAAGCGTGTGCCCAGCGTCTGGCTGTTCCACCAGGTGAAAAACTGCAGCAGGAAAGTCTTCATCCAGATCCTCGTGGCGGCAGCGGCCGCGCTGTCTTCCTGCTTATGGCGTCAGGCCATCGCGAAGGCAAGGGTTTTGCCGCGCCCGCGACGTAAATGCTTCGTGCGCCAAAGCGCGTCGCGCTGAAACCGATTCAGGCGACGCGCTTTGGTTTGCTTATGCATGTCGCAAAACCGCTGCACACTTTTGCGCGACATGCATTAATCGATACAGGCGCGGAAGACGCGGCAGCCCTGCTTGCCAAGCGTTGCCTGTGTTTCTAAAGCTCGCACGCCCGCAAAGCGGGCGCCTGGCCCGCTCCGGCCGAGGGAGGTGAGGATTGGCCCCAGAACGGTCCACCGGCAATCGGATCGGCGCCGAAGACATTCGCCGCCGCAAGGGTGGCGTGCCGATCGTCTGTCTCACCGCCTACACCTATCCGATCGCCCGCATGCTCGATCGGCATGTCGACCTGCTTTTGGTCGGCGACAGCGTCGCCATGGTGCTGCACGGCCACCCTACGACGCTCGGCGCCTCGCTGGAGATGATGATCGCGCATGGGCAGGCGGTGATGCGCGGCTCGACAAAAGCCTGCGTGGTCGTCGACATGCCCGCGGGCAGTTACGAGGCCTCGGTGACTGAAGCGGTGCTCTCGGCAAGGCGCATCGTCGGCGAGACCGGCTGCCAGGCGGTGAAGCTCGAGGGGGGCGTCGACATGGCCGCGCAGATCGCGGCAATCGTCGCCGAAGGCATACCGGTGATGGGTCATATCGGCTTGCAGCCGCAATCCGTGGAAAAGGACGGCGGCTACAAGATCAAGGGCCGGACGGAGGAAAACATCGCCGCGCTTTTTCGCGATGCCGAGGCGGTCGAAAAGGCCGGCGCCTTCTCGGTGGTCATCGAGGGCACGGTGGAGTCGGTGGCGTCGGACCTCACCCGCCATGTCTCGATCCCCACCATCGGCATTGGCGCCAGCGGCGACTGCGACGGCCAGATCCTGGTGATCGACGACATGATCGGCATGACGGTCGACCGCGTGCCCAAATTCGTCAAGGAATACGCAACCCTGCGCGACACCGTTTCGGACGCGGCAGCGCACTACGCCGCCGAGGTGCGCAGCCGCGCATTTCCGGGCCCGGACCACGTCTTTTCGGCGACATCGGACAAGGACAAGGCATGAGCTGGCCGATCATCGTCGACAGCGTCGCAGCGCTGCGGGCGCAAATCCGGACCTGGCGCCAGGAAGGCCAGAGGATCGCCATGGTGCCGACCATGGGCGCCCTGCATGACGGCCACATCTCGCTGGTGAGGATCGCGCTCGAACAGGCCGAGCGCTGCGTCGTCTCGATCTTCGTCAATCCGGCCCAGTTCGCGCCGACCGAGGACCTGGACAAGTATCCGCGCCAGTTGGCCCTCGATCTCGACCGGTTGCGGGAAGCCGGCGCGCATCTCGCCTTCACACCGGGTGTGACGGAAATGTACCCGGCAGGCTTCGCCACCAAGATCTCGGTCGGCGGCCCTGCTGCCGGCCTTGAAACGGATTTCAGGCCGGCCTTCTTCGATGGCGTCGCCACGGTGGTGGCCAAGCTTTTCCTGCAGGCGGCGCCTGATTGCGCGGTGTTTGGCGAGAAGGACTACCAGCAGCTTTGCGTCGTCAGGCAGCTTTGCCGCGATCTCGACCTGCCGGTCGAGATCATCGGCGCGCCCACAGTGCGCGACTCCTGCGGCCTCGCCATGTCGTCGCGCAACGCCTATCTCAGCGAGGCCGAACTCGAGGTCGCGCGCAAGCTCAACGCGGTTCTGCGCCAAACCGCAACGGAACTGGCGTCCGGCGCCGATGAGACCGGCGCCATGGAGGATGCCGCAGAAGCTCTCGTCCGGGCAGGCTTTCGAAAGGTCGACTACGTCGCTGCACGCGAAGCAACGACGTTAAGGCCCTGGCGGCGGGACCGCGACGGCCGGCTGCTCGCCGCGGCCTGGCTCGGCACGACCAGGCTGATCGACAATGTGGAGATTCTTCCCGCGCCTGAGTGACGAAGTTTGGACGCCCGGGGATGCTTCAAATCATCTTCGGACGATCTACGTCAGCCGCTTCTCCAGGATGAGCGCGGGCATTCCCGAACCGCCGCCGCAATCGGCTGTCCTGCCGGCGGGCCGGAACCCATTCGCCTCGTAGAAGGCGATCGCCGGAGAATTCGCCCCCTCCACTTCCAGGCGCAGTGACCGCGCTTCCGGGAAGCTGGCCTCGACCTCGTCGAGCAGCGACCGGCCGATCCCTCGCCGCTGACAGTCCGGATGCACGTAGAGCTGGTTGAGCAGGACGATCTTCGGGTCCTCGGTGACGGAAGCGAACGCCATGCCGCCGAGGCGCTTGCCGTTGTCGGCCACCAGGAATTCCGAGTTGGGGCGCGTCAGCCGCGCCTTGAGCGAGGCGATCGAATGCCAGTCATCGGTGATCTCGGTGATGCGCCGGGCGCCGTAGACGGCATCGTAGGTGGCGTGCCAGGTCTCGACCAGCAGCGCACGGATGGCGGCGAGATCGCGTTCGCTCGCCGTCCGCACGAACATGCTAGCCCTCGATGCCGAGCTTGGCCTTGACCAGCTCGTTGACCGCCTGCGGGTTCGCCTTGCCGCCGGTCGCCTTCATCACCTGGCCGACGAACCAACCGGCCATGGTCGGCTTGGCGCGCGCCTGCTCGGCCTTGTCGGGGTTGGCGGCGATGACCTCGTCGACAGCTTTCTCGATGGCGCCGGTGTCCGTGACCTGCTTCATGCCTCGGCTCTCGACCAGCTGGCGTGGGTCGCCGCCCTCGTTCCAGATGATCTCGAACAGGTCCTTGCCGATCTTGCCGGAGATCGTGCCTTCCTTGATCAGGTCGATGACCGCCCCTAGCTGATCGGGCGAAACCGGCGCATTTTCAATATCTTTGCCGGCCTTGTTGAGAGCACCCAGCAGGTCGTTGATGACCCAGTTGGCGGCAAGCTTGCCGTCACGACCGGCCGCCACCTTCTCGAAATAGTCGGCGATCGGCTTCTCCGACACCAGCACTGACGCGTCGTAGGTCGAGAGTCCGAGCGAGCCGATCAGCCGCGCTTTCTTGTCGTCGGGCAATTCAGGCAGATGCTGTGCCAGATCATCGACGTAGACCTGGTCGAACTCCAGCGGCAAAAGGTCGGGATCCGGGAAATAGCGGTAGTCATGCGCCTCTTCCTTAGAGCGCATCGAGCGCGTCTCGCCCTTGTTGGGGTCGAAAAGACGGGTCTCCTGCTCGATCGCACCGCCATCTTCGAGGATGGCGATCTGCCGGCGCGCCTCGGATTCGATGGCCTGGCCGATGAAGCGGATCGAGTTGACGTTCTTGATTTCGCAGCGCGTGCCGAAGGCGCCTCCGGGGCGGCGGACTGAGACGTTGACGTCTGCGCGCAGCGAGCCTTCGTCCATGTTGCCGTCGCAGGTGCCGAGATAGCGCATGATGGTGCGCAGCTTGCTGACATAGGCCTTGGCCTCGTCGGCGGAGCGCATGTCGGGCTTGGAGACGATCTCCATCAGCGCCACGCCCGAGCGGTTGAGATCGACATAGGACATGGTCGGATGCTGGTCGTGCATCGACTTTCCGGCATCCTGCTCGAGATGCAGCCGCTCGATGCCGACCTCGATGTCCTCGAATTCGCCCTGCCGATCCGGACCGACAGACACGATCACCTTGCCCTCGCCGACGATCGGCTGCTTGTACTGCGAGATCTGGTAGCCCTGCGGCAGGTCCGGATAGAAGTAGTTCTTCCGGTCGAAGACCGACTTGTGGTTGATCGCGGCCTTCAGGCCCAGCCCGGTGCGGATCGCCTGCTTGACGCACTCCTCGTTGATTACCGGCAGCATGCCGGGCATCGCCGCGTCGACCAGGCTGACATTGGCGTTGGGCGCGGCGCCGAAAGACGTCGAGGCGCCGGAGAAGAGCTTCGCCTCGGACGTCACTTGCGCATGCACTTCGAGACCGATGATGATCTCCCAGTCGCCGGTAGCCCCGGAGATCAGGCGTTTCGGATCTGGCGTGCGGGTATCGATGATGCTCATTGAGGCCTACGTACTTAGAATTCTCGGATATGCATAACGCATATTTTTGATGTGCAACTTCGCTAGTGCAAACCGCCCGGCGAGACAAGCGCAAAGCCGCCTGCTGGCCTTTTCCGCCGCTTTCGCCTATAGGACATCCATCCCAATGGAGAGTGGATGTCCACTTACGCTCAGTCCCGGTAAGGCCCTGACCTCCTAGCGAGGCAGGGCGACAAAAACCTGAAACCCCGTGCCGCGATTTCCGCGGCGGCGGCTTTTGTTGTTTTCCCGGGAATTCTTCAATGGACATTTCGCGTAACGAACAGCGCATCCTGCACCTGCTCGCGCAAGGCGGGCGCATCGAAATCAAAAAGAACGACAGCAAGAAGATCGCTTCGGTCCAATGCCTGACCCGCGACGGCTGGCATTATCCGGGCCTCGACCTTGACCTCTTTCGAAAGCTAAGGCGGAAGAAGGCCGTATCTTCGTCTTCCGGCGGACCCTACCGCATCACCAGACGCGGGCTGGAACTGGTCCGCGCCGAGCTCGACAATAGATAGAGGCTTTCATGCCCGGTTCCGCCGGCCGGCAATGGCCGGCGGTTCCTCGCCGCCTCAGGCGGTGGCGATATAAGCCCGGATCTCCTCGGCCTCGCGCTCGACATCCTCGATGCGGCGCTTGACCACGTCGCCGATGGAGACGATGCCATCGAGCATACCATCCTTCTCCACCGGAAGATGGCGGAAGCGGCCCCTGGTCATGATTTCCATGACCTCGTTGACCGTATGGCTCTCGTTGCAGATCTTGACCTTGGGCGTCATGGCCGAACGCACCGCGATATCGAGCGCCGCCGCTCCTTCCCTGGCTATGACCCGCACGATGTCGCGTTCCGAAAGAATGCCGACGATCTTGCGGTCGCCATTGGTGATGACCAGCGCGCCGATCCGGTGCTCGGTCAGGATCCGGATGGCTTCGCTCAGCTTTTCATTGGGCCCGAGCGTGAACACGTCATGGCCCTTGCTTTCAAGAATTGCCTTAACCGTCATGGCGTCCTCCTCAGCCTTGCTCGCCGGCTCCTGCCCTGACCGGCTTAAGCCCCAGCGCCCTCGGGAAGACGCTGGGTGGCTCAAAGCGCGCCGCAGCGCGCTTTAAGTCATTGTTTTGATGCATCTCTCTCTCCCAAAACCGCTTCGCAGTTTTGGGCGACATGCATGGCAACATCGTGCGCCGTGATTGGTTGCATTTCAAGTATGATGCGGAGTTACTCGGCCGGCGGCGGACGGTCGAAAAAACGCAGGCCGAAGAAGCCGGCCACAAAGCCGCCGATATGGGCTTCCCAAGCGATCTGGCCGTCGATACCCGGCGCGAGGTCTAGCAGGCCGGTGGCGAGGTTGATCACCATCCAAACGCCGAGAAACGTCACGACGCCGCGCAAGCGCAACACGATTGCGATCGGCAACGGATCGCCGGCGAAGGCCGCCCGGCCGGACGAGCGGTCGATGCGGAAGCCGTAGCGCGCCGCCGCACCCATCATGCCCGAGATCGCGCCCGAAGCGCCGACGAGCGGCATCTCGCCATAAGGGTGCATTGCCCAGAACAGCGCGACCGAAGCGAGCCCGGTCACGGCGTAGAACACCGCAAATCGAAGGGCGCCGAGGCGATTGGCAAGCGGTGAGCCGAAAGCGGCAAGCCAGACCATGTTGATGGCGATATGGGCAAAGCCCCCATGCATGAAGGCGTAGGTGAAGGGACGCGTGAACAGGAACCAGTCGAAGCCGTATTGGCCGGTATAGAGCACCGGGATGAAGGCTCCATCGTAGAGCAGCGTCATTTGCTGGGTTTCGTTCAGCACATATTGCTGCAGCAAAAAGACGATCGAGCATATCGCGATCACCGCCAGCACCACCGGCGGCAGGTTGAACACCGGCTCGCGGCGCGGCTCCGGCGCCTCTTCGTCCGGCCGCGGTTCGGGTTCAGTCGGGCTTGTCGGTTCGTTCATGCGCACTTGGAGTTGGCTGGAGATTCGATGTGAGCGCCAGCATGTAGTTCACGCCCAACCGAATCACAAACCGCGAATCGCCACAGCCGAAGCGAATCAAAAGGAAAGCCGTCCAGGGCTTCCCCTGAACGGCCGGTCGAGTCCCCTGCTCCCCGAAAACTCCGACTAAAGCGCGGTCGATCGCTGCTGAAACGACCGTTTGGAGTGGTTTTCGATGTGCCACAGGCTCCGCAGGCACGCAATGTAAACCACTTGTTAACCTTAACGCCCCCGACCCGTGAACAAACGTTAACGATACTGGCACGCATCCTGCTCCGCACCGCATGAAGGTCATCGGAGGGCGCCCTGTCTGTTCGCCGATGGGACAGCAAGAAAGACAGATTGCTCGGAGCGGAATGGAAATGAATCAGAACGGATCAATCACGCTGTTCCAATATTGGAACCAGCTGCGTGAGGGCCGCCCGGCCCCGAAACGTTCGGAAGTCGAGCCGGCGGACATCAAGTCGCTTCTGGCCGATACGTTCATCCTGGAGCGCGACACGCGCGGCGAAGCCGTGTTCCGGCTGGCTGGCACCAGGCTCTGCGCCCATTACGGCCGCGAGCTCAAGGGGTTCTCCTTCCCTTCGCTCTGGCGCGAGAAGGACCAGCGGCTGGTGTCGCGGCTCATCCACGGCGTCTTCGACCAGAAATCGGTCCTGCTGCTGAACTACGAGGGCTTTAGCCAAAACGGCCGTTCCAACAAGTTCGAACTGCTTGCGCTGCCGCTCGACGGCGGTGTCGAGAACCCGCGCTGCCTGGGCATTATCAGCGCTGCGGAAAGGCCATTCTGGCTGGGTGCCGACCCGCTCGTCGACGCCCTGATCGACGCGATCCGGGTCATCGATCCCGACAAGGAACCGATGTTCCTGAAGAACCGACCCGCGATCGACGTTCCGTCGCTCGTTCCGACTGAGTTCGATGCGCCCGAAACCATTTCGGCGCTCGGCCGCGTGCGCCGGATCCGGCACCTCGTCGTCTTTGACGGCGGGCGCAACGAATAAGGCGATCGCGACGTTTTTGCCCTGATCGGACCTTGCTTCCCGCATTGCCCTGGCGTCTGGTCCCAAGCCATTTAGGGCTGGCTTTTTCCCCTTTGTTAACCTGCTTTGCTGTAACTTTTTCCGGTGAAATTCCTCGCATCGGCGCGCGGAATGCCAACGGGGTGTAGGCAGTCATGAGGTCAGCGGCGGAATACGCGCCGTCCCGAGTGGAGCGGCGTAATTTCCAGCGCGTCCGGGTCAAGATCTACGGGCGATTCATGCTGGAAGACCGCACCGAGCATCCGTGCCAGGTGATCGACATGTCGCCCGGCAACGTCGCCTTGCGCACCGATCGCGTCGGGATGCCGGGCGAAAAGGTCATTGCCTATATCGACCATATCGGCCGCATCGAAGGCGTCGTGACGCGGACCTCGCAGGACGGATTCGCCATGACCGTCATCGCTTCGGACCGCAAGAAGGACAAGCTCGCCGCGCAGCTCACCTGGCTTGCCAACAAGCATGAGTTGGACTTGCCGGAGGATCGCCGCCACGAGCGCGTCGCGCCGCGCAATCCGATGAGCGTGCTGCAGCTCACCGACGGGCGCCAGTATCAGTGCCGCATCATCGACCTGTCGCTTTCGGGCGCGGCGATCGAGATCGACGTCAAGCCGGCGATCGGCGTGCAGGTCATGCTGGGGACAATGCGCGGCCAGGTGGTGCGTCACTTCGAGGACGGCGTGGCCATCGAATTCGCCGTCATCCAGCGGCCGGAGACATTGGATTCGGAATTCAACGCGCCGCGGTCCTGACCACTCCAAAACCAGGCAAGCACCGAACCGGCCCCTCAGCGGCCGGTTTTTTGTTGGTCGGATTGTGCCTCTCGTAATCAGGCGGCATGTCGAGGCACCGCGAGAGCCGGGGACGGCGCCCGGCGAAATCTCAACAATCCGAAATCGAGACAGTTCAAATTTTATATTTATTCTACGGGCGTTTTACTCAATATCTGCTTCGGGTTTTTGCGCCAAATAAATCCCAACGTGGCACAGTCTCTCTCAAACGGGGAGACTACCATAATGAAAATGATGAGGGGCAAGCTGTTGCTCTTGGCAATGGCGATGCAGCTTTCCGCTTGGGGAACGGCAAACGCTGGACCGGTTTTCATGCATACGGGCGGCCGCACCACCCAACCGGTCGGCCATTATGAATTCTGCCAGCGCATCCCGGTCGAGTGCAACGAGAGGACGCCGAAAGGATCACCGGTCGAACTGACCCGCAAGCTGTGGACGACGATCATCAACGTCAACAATTCGGTCAATACGCGCGTCAAGCCGCGCACCGACATGGAGATTTATGGGGTCGAGGAATATTGGGCCTACCCCGAAAACGGCTATGGCGACTGCGAGGACTATGCGCTGGAGAAGCGTCGCGAGCTGATGGCCGCGGGCGTGCCCGCTGGCGACCTTTTGATGACGGTCGTGCGCCAGCCGAATGGCGACGGTCACGCGGTGCTGACGGTACGCACCAGTCTCGGCGAATTCATCCTCGACAACCTCGAGCCGAAAGTGCTCGCCTGGAACGACACGGTCTACACCTACCTCAAACGTCAATCGACCGAGAATTCGGGCGTTTGGGTTTCGATCAACGCGATCCCCGTCCCCAACGACCGGGTTTTAGGAGCCGGCCCTGTCCCCGGGCCGGCTCCGCCTTTTCCGGCGACGCTTACCCGCCACTTCGATCGCAGGCTGGCCGGCCTTTCTTATTGCAGTGGATGAGAGCAACATGGCTGCTCATTCCGGATGGAGGGCGATGCTGGAAATCCCTGACGATCGCGGCGCGCGTCACCTGTTGTTCAAGGCCATAGATGATGCCTTCAAGGCGGGCGACTTCGAGGGTCTCGGCAAGGCGCTCGGCGGATCGGCGCGATGGTTCGACGAGAGAATGGCCTTCGAGCTCGGCCTTGGCCATCCGCTGGAATACGCGATCTATCGGAGTCCGATCGCTTTCATCGCAACCTTGCTTGGTGCGGGCTCGAATCCGAACTACGAGGACCTTGCCGGTTTTCCTTCGATCATCGCGGCACTGTCGACGAAGCGGCCGGAAAGGCTGGACGTCATCCGGCTCCTGCTGGAACACGGCGCCGACCCGAACATGCGCGGCGTGAACGACTGGACGCCCCTGCACTATGCTGTGGCGCAACGCGATGCGGAGGCAATCCGCCTGCTGCTGGCTTCGGGCGCGGATCCATCGCTCAGGACGCACATCGACGACTATGAGACCGCCCTGGAAGGCGCCGACGAAGCCGGCTTCGAAGCGGGGGCGTCGCTGCTGCGCGAGGCGATGTCCCGGCAAGGTTAAGCCGGCGGCGCCACCGGCCAGCTCGCTTCAGGCCTGCTTCAATCCGGCCTTGAAGCGTTTGCCATTGGCGACATAGTGCGCGGCCGAGACGCGCAGCCGCTCGATCGCCGCGTCGTCCAGCGTCCGTATCACCTTGGCGGGCGAACCGACGATCAGGGAATTGTCCGGAAAGACCTTGTTTTCCGTCACCAGGGCGCCGGCGCCGACCAGCGAATTCCTGCCGATCCTCGCGCCGTTGAGCACGATGGCGCCCATGCCGATCAGGCTGTTGTCGCCGACCGTGCAGCCGTGCAGCAGCGCGCGATGACCAATCGTGCAGCCCTGGCCGATGGTGAGCGGATAGCCCGGATCGGTGTGCATGACCGTGTGTTCCTGCACATTGGTGTCGGCGCCGATCGTGATCGGCTCGCCGTCGCCGCGGATGACAACGCCGAACCAGAAGCCGGCATTGCGGCCAATGCTGATATCGCCGATCAGCGTGGCGTCCGGCGCAAGCCAGTTGGTTTCGGCATCCTCGAACCGAGGCGCTTTCCCATCGATCGCGTAGATCGGCATTTTTCGTCTCCGATTCGTCTCAAAGCCGGGAATTCGGCAGAGCCTAACGCATGTCTCCCGAAAGTGCGCAGCGGTTTCGAGACAAAGACATGCTTAAAATCGAAGGCCTAAAGACCGGTCGCCCATGAGGCAATGGCGATCAGCACAATGCCGAGCGCCAGCGCCCAGGCCGCGGCCGTGCAGCCGCAGGAAAGCAGCGCCAGCGTGCCGATGCGCCCCTCGCGCCGTGCAGCCAGCGCTTCGTTGGTGAGCATGAATGGGCCGGCGCAGGCGGTTGCCGCAAGCGAGCGCGCAATATGGGCGGGCGACACATAGGGTTCGGCAAAGGCCAGCCGGCGGCCGGAGATCAGTTCCATCGCCGAGCCCGCAAGCCCGCACGCCGTCAGGCCGACCGCAAAAGCGTAGAGAGGGAGCAACACGATATCCATCTTTACCAACCGTTTACCATGAGACCGCACAGTCGTGCCGACGCGCTGCAAGGGCCATGCCGCGCAAGCTGTGCCACCTGAGGACAGGTGAGCGGATCGGGGATCGCGATGAGAGAGGCAGCCGCCGCCGAGCAATTCGAGGTCGTCGACTCGACCTTCATGAAGCGGGTCTTCTATGCCTTCGCGGCGCTGGCCCTGCTTTCGGTGGCGATCAGCGTCGGCGGCAAATGGCTTGGCCGGTCGATCGCCATGGCCGGCTATACCGACGACACGACGGTCCGACAGGTCGTCATCGGTAACAATCTGATCAGCGTGCCGGCCAACTTCATCCGCTTCGACCAGACCAGGCGCGACGGCATCGCCACGCGCCTCGATCTTTACCTGCGCTATCCCGAGATGGACGGCTACAGCAGCGCCGCGCGCGACGACTTCAACCACGCCACGACCAAGAAGATCATCTTCCTGTCGTTCGAGCCGCGTATGATGTCGCGCGACATGAGCGGCCGTTTCGCGCCGATCTACAGCGCCTTGATCGTCAGGCCCGGCACGCCGGGCCCGAGCGGCACGACGCTTTACGGCTTCACCGAGAAATCGGGCTATCTCAACGAGGTGCTGGCGGTCGCCGACCGGCCGGGCAAGGACCCGTTCGTCGCCCGCTGCCTGAGCGGGCCAAGTGCCGAGGAATCGCTGGCCCCCTGCGAGCGCGACATCCAGGTTGGGGACGATCTCAGCCTCACCTACCGTTTTCCGCGCGAGCTGCTCGGGAACTGGCAGGCGCTCGACGCCGCGATCGCCGCGAAGGTGGCAGGCATCCTGAGGACTGGACGCTGAAGCGCGCCGCTGCGGCCCTTCGTCCCCTCCTGGCTCAACGCATCGGCATGACGGACGCCAAGATACGGTCTGGCATCAGGCTGACGAGGCGCGCTATTGCTCATGCATGACGCCAGCCTATCTCGCTTTCGATCCCGCCAGCCGTCGCCTGCGGCTCGACCCGCACGAGCCGGCCTTCGTGCAGAACCCGTATGAGGCCTATGCCTTGCTGCATGGCGCCTCGAACGCCTTCTTCTGGGAGGATTACGGCTTCTGGTGCTTTGGCGGCTTCGACGACGTCAACCGCCTGCTGCGCGACCGCCGTTTCGGCCGGCAGAACCCGGCCGGCATTCCCGACAGCCGCGGCATCGGCGACGACCGTTCGCACCTCACCGCCTTCGACGCGATCGAGGCGAATTCCATGCTGGAGCTCGAGCCGCCGGTGCACACGAGGCTGCGGACGCTGGTCAACCGCGCCTTCGTCTCGCGTCAGGTCGAGCGGCTGAGGCCGCGCATCGAGGCTCTGGCCAATGAGCTGATCGACCGCTTCGAGCCGGGCGGCGCCGATCTCCTGCCCGCCTACGCCTCGCCTTTGCCGATCACCATCATCGCCGAGATGCTGGGCGTCCCGGTCGAGATGGGACCGCAATTGCTCGACTGGTCGCACCGGATGGTCGCCATGTACATGCATGGCCGCACGCACGTGGTTGAAGAGACCGCGAACCGCGCCGCGCGCGACTTTTCCGACTTCCTGCGCGGCTATATTGCGGAGCGGCGCAATAAACCTGGCGACGATCTGCTTTCGCTGCTGATCGAGGCCCAGGACAACGGCCAGAAGCTTTCCGAAGACGAATTGGTTTCCTCGGCGATCCTTCTCCTCAATGCCGGACACGAAGCGACCGTGCACCAGACCGGCAATGCCGTGCGTTCGATCCTCGCGCAAGGCGGCGATCCGCGCCGTTTTTTCGCTACGCCTGAAGCAAACGCGGCAGCGGTCGAAGAATGCCTGCGCTTCGATGCGCCGCTGCACATGTTCCTGCGCTATGCCTATGAGGAGATCGAAGCGGCGCCGGGCATTCTGGTCAAGCCCGGCGAGATGGTCGCGCTGCTGCTCGGCATGGCCAATCACGACCCGCTGGCGTTTGCCGGACCTGACGCTTTCAACCCGGCGCGCACGGACCAGAAGAACGTGTCCTTCGGCGCCGGCATCCATTTCTGCATCGGCGCGCCACTGGCGCGGCTTGAGCTGCAAGTGTCGTTGAAAACGCTGTTCGACCGGCTGCCAAGATTGCACCTGACCGAGGAGCCGCGCTTTCGCGACACTTATCACTTCCACGGGCTTGAGAGGCTTGCGGTCTATTACTGATGACGAAAGACAATCGACCTGATGTGATCAGAGAGGTTTCTTCGCAACTGATCAGACGTCAGCAAAAGCTCGGGATGGGCGCGGGCGTGCTCGAGGATTGGCACAACCTCCTCTCGCAGCCAACGCAAGCGTTGCACCGCATCGCCTTCTGGGGGCTGTTCGCTCAAACCGACCCTGTCGTTCATTTTCAGGCACCTAGAGCCGGATCACATATTCCTTCCGCGTCGTCTCCAGCACCTCCCAGGTGCCCTTGAAGCCGGGCCGCAGCACGAAGCTGTCGCCGGCCCTGACCGTGCGCGTCTCGCCGCCGTCCTCGGCAATCACCGAGACGCCCGCCAGAATGTGGCAGAACTCCCATTCGTCATAGACGATCCGCCACTTGCCGGGCGTCGCTTCCCAGATGCCTGCATAGAGGCCGCCTTCTTGCTCCTCGACATTCCAGGTTCGGAATTTCGGCTCGCCCGAAATCACGCGGTCCGGGGCCGGCACGCCGGCCTCCGGTTCGACGCTTTCGATATTGACCGCAAGGAAGGCCGACATCGGATCAGACCTTATCGAGCGCCTGTTCGAGATCGGCGACGATGTCGTTGACATCCTCGATGCCGATCGACAGCCGGACGGTGTCTGGCCCGGCACCGGCCTTGATCTTCTGCTCGTCGGAAAGCTGGCGGTGCGTGGTCGAGGCCGGATGGATGACCAGCGACTTGGTGTCGCCGACATTGGCGAGGTGCGAGAACAGCTCCAGCGCCTCGACGAACTTGACGCCAGCCTCATAGCCGCCCTTGAGGCCGAAGGTGAACACGGCGCCCGCGCCCTGCGGCGAATATTTCTTCTGCAGCGCGTTGTTCTTGTCGCCGGGCAGGCCGGGATAGTTCACCCACGCGACCTTCGGATGGTTCGACAGCCAGCCTGCGACGCTCGCCGCGTTGTCGCAGTGGCGCTGCATCCTGAGCGGCAGCGTTTCGAGGCCGGTCAGGATCAGGAAAGCGTTGAAGGGCGAGATGGCCGGGCCGATATCGCGCAGACCGAGCACGCGAGCTGCAATCGCGAAGGCGAAGTTGCCGAAGGTCTCATGCAGGACGAGACCGCCATACTCGGGGCGCGGCTCCGACAGCATCGGATACTTGCCCGATTTCGACCAGTCGAAGGTGCCGCCGTCGATGATGGCGCCGCCGATCGAATTGCCGTGGCCGCCGATGAACTTGGTCAGCGAATGCACGACGATGTCGGCACCGTGCTCGATCGGCCGTACCAGATAGGGCGAGGCCAGCGTGTTGTCGACGATCAGCGGCAGGCCATGCTTGCGGGCGATATCGCCGATCTTCTCGATGTCGACGAAGATGCCGCCCGGATTGGCGAGGCTTTCGATGAAGATCGCCTTGGTCTTGTCGTCGATCTGGCTTTCGAAGGTCGACGGATCGTTGGTATCGGCCCAGCGCACCTGCCAGCCGAAGTTCTTGAAGGCATGGCCGAACTGGTTGATGGAGCCGCCATAAAGCTTTGTGGCAGATACGAAATTGTCACCCGGCTGCATCAGATTGTGGAAGACCAGCACCTGGGCGGCGTGGCCGGATGCGACGGCAAGGGCCGCTGTGCCGCCTTCGAGCGCCGCTATGCGTTCCTCGAGAACCGCCTGCGTCGGATTCATGATGCGCGTGTAGATGTTGCCGAAGGCCTTCAGCCCGAACAGCGATGCGGCATGATCGGCGTCGTCGAAGACATAGGAAGTGGTCTGGTAGATCGGCGTGGCGCGCGCGCCGGTCGCCGGATCGGGCTTGGCGCCGGCATGAACGGCGAGCGTGTTGAAACCGGGCGTACGGGTCACGGAAACCTCCCTCTGGTGATCCAGCGAAAATCGCTGGGCATTCTTGGCGAAGCCCGGCTGGGAATGCAAAGAAGAAAATACCTTTCGGCATGCGATCTGCGACGAACGCCGGAGAAAATCCATCTCTTCCCGGAATAATTTTGCGCAAGCTGCGGGAGGCTTATTTCTGCCGCACACCGAAGCTCTGGAAGCCCCGGCGCATCAAGGGCTTCTTCGACGACAGCACGCCGGAATTGACACCGGTCCAGCCGATCTCGCCCGACAGCTTGCCGTATTCGATCTTCGGGCAGCGGTTCATCACCACCTTGATGCCGGCGGCCTCGGCGCGGGCAGCTGCCTCGTCATGGCGCACGCCGAGCTGCATCCAGACGACCTTGGGCAGCGGATCCATCTTCAGCACCTGGTCGACGATGCCCGGCACTGCCGGTGAGCCGCGAAAAATGTCGACCATGTCGACCGTATGCGGCAGGTCGGCCAGGCTGGCATAGACCGTCTGTCCCAGGATCTGCTTGCCGGCATGACCGGGATTGATCGGCAGCACCGAAAAGCCCTTGGCGAGCAGATATTTCAGCACGAAATAGCTGGGCCTCACGTCGTTGGGGGAGGCGCCGACCATGGCGATCGTCTTCACCGAGTTCAGGATACCGGCGATGTAGGTGTTGTCGTAGGCGTCGTGATTCATGGCTCGTCCTCATACAGCGCTTCGGCGAGAAAGGCAGCCGGATCGCTGCAGAAGTCGCGCATCATGCGAAAATGATCGGTGTCGTGAAAATCGGTCGCATCGAGGCCGAAGCGGCTGATGCGGAAAAGCCGCGCGTTCGGGCAGGCCATCAGCAGCGGCGAATGCGTCGCCATGATCACCTGCGCGATGCCGGAACGCTCCATCCGTTGGAGCAGCTTCAGCAACTCGATCTGGCGCGTCGGCGACAGCGCGCTTTCGGGCTCGTCGAGGATGTAGATGCCTTGGCGGCGGCAGCGCTCTTCGAAGAAGCGGATGAAGCCCTCGCCATGCGACCAGGACAGGAAATCGGGCGGCGGCGCGCCAACATCCAGTGCTGCCCGATCGAGATAGCGCGCTACCGAATAAAACGACTCAGCGCGAAAGAACCATCCCGCGGTAACCTTCGGCAGCCAATGGCACCGTAACGCGGCAGCAAGTGAAATGCCGCTCTTGTCCACGGCACTGGAATGATCGACCGGCCGGTAGCCTTTGCCGCCGCCGGCCTCGTCATAGCCGGCCAGCGCGCCTATTGCTTCGAGTAGCGTCGACTTGCCGGTGCCGTTCTCGCCGACGATGATGGTGATGGCCGACGTGAATTCGAACTCGAATTCGCGATCCCGGAAGATCGGCAGGTTCCAGGGATATTGCTCCCAATCCGCCACCCGCGACGGATCGAGCAGGATGCGCTTGAGATAGGGCGCCTTCAGCCGCGTCAGTTGCTTGCGGGCAGCCACGTCGGACCCTCAACGATAGAAAAGCGCGGCTGCATCCGGGCTATTCGTCGGTCCATTCCGGCTTGCGCTTGCCAATGAAGGCGCCGATGCCTTCCTCGGCGTCGCGGGCCAGCATGTTTTCCACCATAACGCGGCCAGTATAGGCGTAAGCATCGGCCAGACCCATCTCGGCCTGGGCATAGAACGCTTCCTTGCCGGTCTTGACCACCAAAGACGATTTGGATGCAACGGTTTGCGCGTATTTGTTGACAACCTGATTCACATATTCGCGCGGCACGATGCGGTTGACCAGGCCGAATTCCTTGGCGGTCGCGGCGTCGATCGTCTCGCCGGTAAGCAGCATTTCCATGGCCTGCTTGCGCGAGACGTTGCGCGACAGCGCCACCATCGGCGTCGAGCAGAACAGGCCGATATTGACGCCCGGCGTGCAGAAGGTCGCCTCGTGCGAGGCAATCGCGAGGTCGCAACTCGCGACAAGCTGCAGGCCGGCGGCGGTGGCCAGGCCATCGACCTCGGCGATCACCGGCTTGGGGTGGCGCACGATGGTCTGCATGAGCGTCGCGCAGGCGGCAAAGGTCTTTTCGAAGAAGGCGCGTCCGCGGTCGGCATCGGCGCGGTGCGCGGTCATTTCCTTGAGATCGTGGCCGGCGCAGAACACCTTGCCGGACGCCGCCAGGATGATGACGCGCACGGATTTGTCTTCCTTCACGCGGTCGAATTCGGCCTGCAGCGCAGCCATCGTCGCCAGCGAGAGCGCATTGGCCGGCGGGCTGGCGAGCGTGAGGCGCAGCACACCCTTGTCCTGGGTGGCAGAAACGGGGCCGTCGCCGACGGCCGGCTTGATGGCAACGACTTCAGCCACTTTCTAAACCTCTCGGGTCAGCGCTCGCGGTTCATGGAGCAACAGAACTAGCACGCTGCCGGTTGAAGAACAGCCGCGAGACGTGTTTTCTCCGTCGCACCGTTTGGTCCAGCGTGCCTGGAACTTACCTACTCATATAGGACACCGCCGATGCCAGCCCAAAGCAATCTGAAGCCGGTGCTCAACGCGGCGGAAGTCAACGCGCTGATGGCGAGTGTCTATCCGCAGCTGAACGACCAATTCTCCTTCTACGAAGCGATCGAGGTGTTCCCGGGCGGCTGCACGGTCCGGCTCAACGCCGACGAGCGGCATCTGCGCCCGGGCGGCACGGTCTCAGGCCCATCATTGTTCACGCTGGCCGATATCGGCGGTTATGTCTGCGTGCTCAGCCACGCCGGGCCGGACGCGCTGTCGGTGACCACCAACCTCAACATCAACTTCATGCGCAAGGCCGAGGCGGGGCCGATCGACGGCCATTGCCGAATCCTGAAGCTCGGCAAAAGCCTGATGGTGTTCGATATCGACATCGTCGCCGGCCCGGACAGGCACACCGTGGCGCACGCCACCGGCACCTATTCGATCCCGCCGCCCAAGATATCAAGCTGACAATTGAAATGCCTTCGATGTGTATATATATGCGCACAGGTGATGTTTGATCGAGCGTGACAGCCGTAAAATCGTGAAGCGTCTCAAGGACGACGGTTTCGAGCTGGTGTCCGTTCGCGGCTCGCATCACAAATTTCGAAAGGGCGAGATCGTGTTGATCGTACCGCATCCGGAGAAGGATCTGCCAATAGGCACTGCTCGCGCAATCGCCAAGCAAGCAGGCTGGATCAAAACAAACTGATCCCATCCTGGGCAGCAGGTAAGTTGGAGGCTGTTGTGAAGAGCTATTTCGCTTTGGTCGACAAAGATGCGGGCAGCGCTTTCGGTATTCGCTTTCCAGACATTCCCGGCTGCTTTTCAGCCGCGGATGCTGCGGAAGAAATCATTCCGAATGCGGTCGAGGCGTTACAATTGTGGGCAGAGGACATGCCAGTCCCCGAACCTTCCAGCCACGAGGCGATCGTCTCGCTTTCGGAGGTCCGCACAGCCCTGGCCGAGGGAGCATACTTGGTGTCGGTGCCGTTGATCGACAATGACAGTGCTGTGGTCAGGGCCAACGTCACGTTTGAGCGTGGCGTCTTGCGGGCGATCGATGCTGCGGCGCGTGAACGCGGCATAACAAGATCCGCGTTCCTGGCCAGCGCAGCGCGCAAGGAAATCGAAGCCAAGCACTAAACTGCAACACCCACGCTCGCCGAAGCACTACTGAATTCCTGCCGTCACCTATTTGTCCGCCGACGGTCCTAGAATCTGCAGGACCGTCTCGCGGATGAGGTGGCGCAAGTTTGCTGGCTTGTCGAGGTGGCTGGCGACGAGCAGTCCGTCGCCGGCAACGGTGAGGATGTCGGCGGTGGTTTCCGGATCCGGTTTGCCGTCGTCTGCAAGCAAGCCGCGCAGGAGGTCATGCTTCCACCGCCTGTGCTCGCCGATCGCCTGCCTCACCGGATGGCCCGGGTCCGGAAATTCGGCGGCGGCATTGAGAAACGGGCAGCCGCGATAGCCTGGTTGAGCGGCTGCATCCGCAACAAGGTCGAAGATAGCCAGGATCATATCCCGCGCCGGTCGCTTGCCGATTCGGTCGGTCGCAGCCCTCCCTAACCGGCTTTGGTTCTGGACATAGGCTCGGACCAGCTCATCCTTGGCTGGAAAGTATTTGTAGAAAGTGGCCTTCGCCACGCCTGCTTCCGCGATGATCCGATCGACGCCGACCGCGTGCACGCCCTCCGCATAGAAGAGCCTCGTCGCCGTATCCAGAACGCGATTGCGCGCGGAACTTCCGCGACCAACGTCAGTAATGTCAGCAGTGTGATCCGCCATCCCGAATATCCTTTGACGCGTCTCGTTTTCCGGCCTACAGACAGATTTGTCTAGTAGACAGATCTGTCTACTTCCAACCAAAGGGTGCAAAGATGGGATCAGTCATCAGGGAAATGATCGTCGATGCGTTGCCGGAAAAGGTCTGGCAGACCGTCGGCAACTTCGCCGAGGGACCGCGGCTGACAACGCCGGACATCTTCGTGGATTGCCGGCTGGTCGAGCCCGACTTGCGGCAGATGATCTTTGCCGACGGCAAGGTCGTGCACGAGAGGCTGATTGCCCGCGACGAACAGGCACGCCGGATCGTCTGGGCATGGGAAGGCGAAGAGGTGGCGCACGACAACACCTCCATGCAGGTCTTTGCCGAGAATGATGGACGCAGCCGACTGGTGTGGATCCATGACACGTCGCCGGATGAGCTCTGCGGCTGGCTCGCCGCAGCAATGGACCAGCTTGCGCCCGAGATCCGCCGCTCGCTCGAAGCTGCCGGCTGAAGTCCGGATCGTCGGAAGGCGTTCCGACTATTGGCCGGAGCGCTCTTTCCTTGCGGTAAAATAGCACCACATAGCCAAGTTTTTGTTTTTATTTCTTTTTGTGCACCATATGAGTTTTCAGTCGCCTTGACGCGCCTGACACCCTCGCCTATAAGCCCTCTCGAAGCAGCGGCCCGCAACGGCCGCCGTTTTGTTATTGGCGAATGGCCTCAGCGCCCTCGCCAATCCAAGCAACAAAAAACGCCTTTCCTTGTCCCTCGTGGATGAGGAAGGTCAACCTGAGAGCAAAACCATGGCTACCTTTTCGCAGAAGCCTGCGGATGTGGTGAAGAAGTGGGTGCTGATCGACGCCGAGGGTCTCGTCGTCGGTCGCCTCGCCACTGTCGTCGCCAACCATCTGCGCGGCAAGCACAAGCCCACCTTCACGCCGCATGTCGATGATGGCGACAACGTCATCGTCATCAACGCCGACAAGGTGGTGTTCACCGGCAAGAAGTACACCGACAAGGTCTACTACTGGCACACCGGCCATCCCGGCGGCATCAAGGAGCGCACCGCGCGCCAGCTGCTCGAGGGCCGTTTCCCCGAGCGCGTCGTCGAGAAGGCCGTCGAGCGCATGATCCCGCGCGGCCCGCTTGGCCGCCGCCAGATGAAGAATCTTCGCGTCTATGCAGGCGCCGAACATCCGCACGCCGCCCAGCAGCCCGTCACGCTCGACGTGGCCAAGCTGAACCCCAAGAACAAGAGGGCCTCGTAATGGCTGAGCTTTCCTCGCTCGCAGAACTCGGGACTGTCACGACTGCCGCGCAGCCGGCCGCGCCCGTCCATGTCCAGAAGCTCGACAAGTCGGGCCGCGCCTATGCCACCGGCAAGCGCAAGAACGCCATCGCGCGCGTCTGGGTGAAGCCGGGCTCCGGCAAGATCACCGTCAACGACAAGGAATTCGCGACCTATTTCGCGCGTCCGGTGCTGCAGATGATCCTCAACCAGCCGATCGTCGCGGCAAATCGCGCCGGCCAGTACGACATCGTCGCCACCGTCATCGGCGGCGGCCTGTCCGGCCAGGCCGGTGCCGTGCGTCACGGCATCTCCAAGGCGCTGACCTATTATGAGCCGGCGCTGCGCGCGGTGCTCAAGAAGGGCGGCTTCCTCACCCGCGACAGTCGCGTGGTCGAGCGCAAGAAGTACGGCAAAGCGAAGGCCCGCCGCAGCTTCCAGTTCTCGAAGCGCTAAGGAGCGCTTGGGGCCAAGTTTTCCAAGCGCTAAGCGCTACACGATCAAGCTTCCCAAAAGGCTGCCTCCGGGCGGCCTTTTGTTTTCAGGTATGGTCGGGTCAATCCCGTCAGATAACGCCGAACTGGCTGATCGAACGAGCGCAGCACGACGCCTGATGCAGCGACGATGGCGATGGACGCGACGAAAGCCGCGAGATTGTAAGCGGCCAAATCATGCGTGGCCCTCACGATCAGCAGCGAGCAAAAGTAAAACAGCGGTCGGTGGATGGCATAAAGCGGATAGGAGATATCCCCGAGCCACTGCGACCAGCCTACCGATTTCGAGGGCATCTTCTCGTCGCTGGCGGCGGCCACCAAAATTATCGCGCAGAATACCGCGTCAGTCAGCAGGAAGAGTATCCCGGGCGGCCTGATCGACGTGGGCATGGCGAGAATGAGAACGACGCCGGCAGCGCAAAAAAGCCAACCGAACCGAACTGCCGTCCATTGCAGCTTCTTCGACATACGGTACACGAGCACGCCCAGAAAAAAGCCTAGGAGCGCGCGGGCAAACAACATCAGCATCCTTATTTCCGGTTGGAGTAAGATGCAGATTGCGGACACGATGACCACGGCAATCAACAGGCCCTGCGCCCGCCGGCTATAAAGCCACGCGGCGTAGATCACATTGACGACAACCTCGAAGAACAGCGACCAGAAGACCGTATTGAGAGGAAACAGTTCGTCTCCCTCGGCTATGGCCAGTTTCGGGAGCAGAATCAGGGAACCCGAGAACTGAGCGCCCAACGTCCATAGATCGCCGGGATGCGCGGTATAATGGGCTAATCCAGCCAAAAGTCCCAGCACGCTGCCAACCACAATCATCGGCCAGAGGCGGATGAAACGCGCCAGGAAGAAGGCTGATTGGGCCAGTCCGCCTCTCAACTTGTCCTCGTAAGAAAGCGCGATCACGAAGCCGCTGAGAACAAAGAAAAGATCGACGGCCAAATAGCCGCTTGGGACGACATCGACGCAATTGTGAAAAAGCATGACGCCGATAGCCGCGATGCCACGAAGCAGATCCAGCGTCACGTATCGCCTGTGCACGCCATTCTCCTTCAGCTGAAGACAAGTGAATCTCGAGCCGGCTTCCCCGCGCCGCGGCCAAAATGCGTGGTGATCGTCGAGATCGACCTCTATCGCACCAACCGCCCGACTCTAGTCAGTTGTGAAGCCCGCCGACAGGGTGCGCCCCCTTCGCCAAAGGGAGAAGGACCATGCTCTTTACGGATGTTTGCCGCGTTCGGCCGAGCTAATGCCAGCGCCCGGCCGGCGTCTTGATGTAGTCGATGAAGGCACGCAGCGGCGCTGGCACTAGACGGCGTCCGGGATAATAGAGGAACGGCCCGGAAAATTCCTGCCACCACGGCTCCAGCACTGGTTCGAGCGCGCCGCTCTCGAAATGCGGGCGCACCCAGTCCTCGAAGAGCCAGAGAATGCCGACGCCGGCGATCGCCGCATCGATGGCGAGATCGACGCCTCCACCGATGCTGACGACCAATGGGCCCGTGGGATCGACCCGCACCACCTCGCCGTCGCGCTCGAACTCCCAAGGCGTCATGACCCCGCTGGGAAAGCGACCGCGCACGCAGGCATGGGCAAGCAGGTCACGCGGGTGCTGCGGCCGACCGTGCCGGTCAAGGTAGGACGGCGCGGCGGAGGTCGTGAAGCGCTGCGCGCGGGGCCCGATCGGCACCGCGATCATGTCCTGCTCCAACCGCTCATCATAGCGGATTCCGGCGTCGCAGCTGGCCGCCAGCAGGTCGACAAAGTTCTCCTCCGCGATCACCTCCAGCCGGATGGCCGGATAGGCGGCGAGAAATCCCGGAACGATTTTTGGCAGCACCAGCCGCGAGGCGCTTATCGGCACGTTGAGACGCAAGGTCCCGGCGGGCCGGTCGCGAAAGCCGTTCACCACATCGAGCGCAGCTTCTACCTCGCCCAATGCGGGGCCGAGCCGCGCCAGCAGGCTGGCGCCAGCCTCGGTCAAAGCAACGCTGCGCGTGGTGCGGTTGAAGAGCCTAACACCGAGCTGAGTTTCCAGACGGCGGATGGCTTCGCTTAGCGCGGAGGCGCTGCCCGCCGTCGCACGGGCTCCTTCGCGAAAACCGCCGGCGCGCGCCACCGCCATAAACGCCTGGAGATCGTTGAGGTCCGCCGTCATTGTCCTAAATTTCGCACAAGCTGTACCGATTATAGTCGATTATCGGAACAGCAACCATGCCCTATCTCCGCTGTCGACAGCGAAGGAGAACCACGATGTCCAGCGTAGACAAATCCGGCACCTACAAACTCGGCGACCGCTCGGTCCACCGCCTCGGCTACGGCGCGATGCAGCTTGCGGGCAAAGGCGTGTTCGGTCCGCCGAAGGACCATGACGCGGCAATCGCCGTGCTGCGCGAAGCGGTGGCGCAAGGCGTGAACCATATCGACACCAGTGACTATTACGGACCGCACGTCACCAACAGATTGATCCGCGAAGCGCTGGCGCCCTATCCTGACGATCTCGTCATCGTCACAAAGATCGGCGCCCGCCGCGGCAGCGACGCGTCCTGGCTGCCGGCCTTCACAGCCGATGAACTCGAGCAGGCAGTGCACGACAACCTTCGCAATCTTGGCCTCGAGGCGATGGACGTCGTCAATCTGCGCATCATGTTCGGGGTGCACGGTCCGGCGGAAGGCTCCATCGAGGCGCAAGTCACCAAGCTTGCCGAGTTGCAGCGCAAAGGCCTCGTGCGCCATATCGGTTTGAGCAACGTGACCCGCGCGCAGATCGCGGAGGGCCGCAGGATCTGCGACATCGTTTGCGTGCAGAACCAATACAATCTGGCGCACAGGCAAGACGACGCGCTGATCGATGAGCTTGCCCGCGACGGCATCGCCTATGTGCCGTTCTTCCCGCTCGGCGGTTTCAGCCCGCTGCAGTCCTCGACCTTGTCGGGCGTCGCGGAACAGCTCGGCGCGACGCCGATGCAGGTCGCGCTGGCGTGGCTGCTGCGGCGCTCGCCGAACATCCTGCTGATCCCAGGCACGTCGTCGGTCGGGCATCTGCGGGAGAATCTTGCGGCGGCGGAGCTGGAGCTATCGGCGGAGGTGCTGAGCGAATTGGACGGGGTCGCGAAAGCTGCGTGATTGGCTGATCTCCCCCCTTGTGGGGGAGATGGCCGGCAGGCCAGAGGGGGGCGCGAAGGAACGCCAGCCTCAACGGGCTTGCTATAAATGATGACTTGGAAATACGGGCGCGATTGGCCTAGACGCTGGACAGGCCGGCGGGACAGCGCCCCCCTCTGCCCTGACGGGCATCTCCCCGCTTGCGGGGAGATTGGCGGCTTCCGCGCCGCGCTCTAATTGATACTCGCCGTATGAGCCGGCTCTGCAGTCCGGCCATCGGCCGTATAAGGCACTCGATACCCGTTCGCCGCCAGCCATTCGATCGCCGCCTTCGGCTCGTCGGTCTGGATGATGGTGGCTCCGCGGTCGACCCAGAAACCCCAGGCTTCGCGCGGCAGGCTGGCGGCCACTGCCAGCTCGTCGCCGCGGCCGCCGGCGAGGAAGCCGCCCGGCTTGTTGACGATGGCATAGGTGTCGGCCCAGAGGTGCCAGTCACCTCGGATCGCCACCGCTCGCATACGAGTGCTGAACAGCGGCCCGCCGCTCGTCGTCAGCATCTCGGCACCGTTGCGCCAGGCGATCAGCTCGATGGCGCGAGGCGCGAATGCCTTGTCAACCTCGCCGGCAAAGGTGGCATCGTGCACGGCATCGTCGGCGAGGATCGGCATGAACTGGAAGCCGCCGCCCGCCTGGGCAAGCGCTGTCCTGGCCGCATCGATGCGCTGGCGGTTCCACAGGTTTTCCTTGACTATAACCTGCTCGGCCATGCCGAGATCGCGGGCGACCGCGATCATGCCGGGCAGGTCCGTCACCTCCAGCTTGTTGTCGAGGTTGATCAGGATCCGATCCTTGGCCGCGAGCAGCATCTCGCGCAGCGTCGATACCGGCTCGTCGGTGACCGCGCCCGTACCTTCGATCACCAGCCGGCATTTCTTCAGCTCGGCCAGCGTGTATTTCGCCACTTCGCCCTTACAGGTGGTCGTGCGGTCGAGCCAGCTGTCATGCACGATGACGAACGCGCCGTCCTTCGAGCGCCTGACATCGACCTCGACGATTTCCGCGCCGATCGCGATCGAACCCTCGACCGCGGCAAGCGAGTTCTCGGCATAGAGCGTCTTGCCGGCCTGCATGCTGCCGGCCCGGTGCGCGGCGATCATCACATGGTCGCGCCACTGGTTGGCGTGCTCGAAGCGGTCGAGGATTTGGGCAGCGCGCGTCTCGCCGGCCAAAGCCTGGCTCGAGGCAGTCGCAAGCGTGGCGGACAGAAGCAGGCTCAGCCAGAGTGTTCGCATCAGGGGGAATCGCTCCGTTCCGGGTCGGGACCCGGTTAGGCGATCCCCATGACAGGGCGGTGAACGAAGCCGGCTAGCTGTCTCCTTGTTTTGGCGCAATTGCGGGCGGAAAATACTTTTTCTGGAATTGCTTGGGTCAAATCCGCTTGGAAAGGCGACGGAACCACGCCAGCGCCGGCATCTCGACAAGACGCCAGGAGAACCAGGACGCAACGATGACGGCAATCAACATCGCCACGATCGCGGCGAAGCCGATCCATGGCGAGCCGACGCCGAAGCCGGCCACCTGATCGCCGCGCAGGGTCATGCCGCCGACGATGCCAAACCCGAGCTTGCGCTCGATGAGGCCGCCGATGTTGATCATGCGCGCCTGGACGAAGATGTGGATCATGTAGATCGAGTAGGAGAGCGAGCCGAGCAGCAGCAACGGACGGCTGCGCAGCAGCGCACTGACCAGGCCACCCTCGTGAGCGAAGAGGTAGAGGGCCAGCGCGAAGACGACGGGTGCTGCAATGCCGGCGTCATTCGTTCCGGCGACAGAAACGAACATCCCGATCACCGCGATCATGACGAGCTCGGCCAGCGTCCAGGCGATGCGCCCTGCCCCGCCGACCATCGCCTGTCGCGCCTCTGCAATGGAATCGTGCTGAAACCAGGCAAGCAGCGCGCCGAGCGAGAAGCCGTAAAGGCAGCGGATGAAGCCGAAATCGAAGGACACGTCCATATGACGGGTCGAAAAGGCAAGCAGGAAGAAGGGCGCCGTCACGGCGGCGGCCATGAACCAAATCCAGGCGCGCTTGCCAGTCGCGAACACCACGCCGGCAAAGAGCAGATAGGTGAAGAACTCGGCAGAAATGCTCCAGCTCGGGGCATTCCAGCTCAGTTGATCCTCCACCCCCATGCCCTGCAGCAGGAAGAGATTGGCGATGAGGCTTCTCACGTCGAAGCCGCCGGTGAATGGCGCGGAACCCGTTCCGTGCAGTGCCGGCAGCACCAGCCGCACGGCCTCGAAGCCGGCGAAGGCGGTGAGCATCAGGAGATGCAGAGGGTAGATGCGGCCGAAACGCACCAGCGCGAAGCTGGCAAACCCGTCCGGCTCGCCCAGCCGGCTGCCATAGGAGCTGGCGATGACGAAACCGGACAGCACGAAGAAGAAATCGACGAACAGATAGGAGCCGCCGACGAAGGCGCTTTGGGAAATCATCGACGTCGTCGGGAAATGGAACAGCGCCACCAAAAGCGCGCAGATGCCGCGCCAGGAATCGAGCACCAGGAAGCGCTCGCTGGCCGCCGTACCGGTCCGGGTCGCCGCCGGAGCGGGTGCGAGGTTCAGCAAGGCCGCTTCGGTCATAATGATACAAATCCTGTGTTGCCCTGGCACTCGGCGAGCGCCGTTCCGTATCCGCAAGCTGTGACTGGCATGTTGCGTGCCGGTTCTGTAGTTGTGGCTGCCCGTTGACAACCGAGGACCCGCAATGGCGAACCAAGAGATCGACCACGCCTTCACCGCCCGTTCCAAGACGGGCGCGTCGTTCGAGCCGACCTATGCCGGGGCGCTGTCGTTCATGCGGCGCAAATATACGAAGGACGTGAAGGGCGCGGACGCCGTCGTGTGGGGCATTCCCTTTGACGCCGCGGTCACCAACCGACCCGGTGCGCGCTTCGGGCCGCAGGCGATTCGGCGCGCCTCGGCGATCCTCGACAACGATCCGCAATATCCGTTCTCGCGCGACCTGTTCGAGCAGCTCGCGGTGGTCGACTATGGCGACTGCCTGCTCGACAGCGGCAACCATCAGAAGACTCCGGGCGCGATCGAGCGCGAGGCGGCCAAGATCCTGAGATCAGGCGCCTTCCTCTTGACGCTCGGCGGCGATCATTTCGTTACCTGGCCGCTGCTCAAGGCGCATGCCGCGATCCACGGGCCGCTGGCACTGGTTCAGTTCGACGCGCATCAGGACACCTGGCCGGACGACGGGAAGCGCATCGACCACGGTTCCTTCGTCGCCCGTGCGGTGAACGAAGGCATCATCGATCCCGACCGCTCGATCCAGATCGGCATCCGCACGCATGCGCCGGACACGTTCGGCATCAAGATCCTCTACGGCCACGAGGTCGAGGAAATGCGCGCCTCCGACATCGCCTATGCGATCGTCGAGCGGACCGGCGGCAGGAAGACCTATCTCACCTTCGACATCGACTGCCTCGACCCGGCCTTCGCGCCCGGTACCGGCACGCCCGTAGCCGGCGGCCCTTCATCGGCCAAGATGCTTTCGACGCTGCGCCAGCTCGGCCAGGTCGATATCGTCGGCGCCGATGTCGTCGAGGTTGCGCCGGCCTACGATCATGCCGATATTACGGCGATCGCCGGATCGATCATTGCCATGCATTATCTTGGCCTGGTGGCCGAACGGAAGGCGCGGCTCGAGGACCTGAACAACGGCACTCATGCAGTTCTGCATAACGCAAACGGCATATAGTATTGAAATTGCAAGGAATTTGGTAACCGATGAAACCGAAAATCTTCATTGACGGCGAGCATGGCACGACGGGCCTGCAGATCAGGGCGCTGCTGGCCGACCGCGGCGACCTGGAGATCATCTCCATTCCCGCCGAGCGCCGCAAGGAAGCCGCGGCCAGGGCCGAATTCCTCAACGCCGCCGATGTCGCCATTCTCTGCCTGCCGGATGCCGCGGCCAAGGAGAGCGTGTCGCTGATCGAGAACGGCACGACCAAGGTCATCGACGCTTCGACCGCGCATCGCGTGGCCGAGGGCTGGGAATATGGCTTTGCCGAAATGGACAAGGATCAGGCGAAGAAGATCGCCAGCGCCAAGCGCATCGCCAACCCCGGCTGCTGGCCGCAAGGTCCGATCGCGACGCTGCGGCCGCTGGTTTCGGCCGGCCTGCTGCCCGCCGATTTCCCGGTCACCGTCAACGGCATTTCCGGCTATTCCGGCGGCGGCCGCCCGATGATCGAGGACTATGTCGGCAAGGGCGAGGATGCGCCCGAGTTCCTGCCCTATGGCCTGACGCTGCAGCACAAGCATGTGCCGGAGCTCAGGACCTACGCAAAACTGTCGCACGATCCGATCATGCAGCCGGCGGTCGGCAATTTCGCGCAAGGCATGATCACGGTGGTGCCGCTGCAGCTCGGCGGCCTCCATCGCGTGCCGACGGGAGCCGAGCTCCATGCAGCGATCGCCGACCACTACGCCTCGATCGATGGCGGCGTGGTCGAGGTCGCGCCCTACACGCATATGGAGCGCCTGCCGGAGATCGACCCGGAGGTCTATAACGGCACCAACCGGATGAAGGTCTATGTGTTCGCCAATGACGAGCGGGCGCAGGCGCTGCTGCTCGCCGTCTACGACAATCTCGGCAAGGGTGCCTCGGGCGCTGCCGTGCAGAACCTGGACCTGATGCTCGGCATCGCGCATTGAGCGACGATGCAGGCGCTGCCTGAGCGCTGGAAGGTCAGCGCGCCCGAGCTCGTTGCCGAGACGTTCTCCAGCCGCATCTGGAAGGTGACGCGCGAGGACGGTTCGCCGGCGATCGTCAAGGACCTGAAGCCGTTCGACGACGTCGCGGACGAGCTGCGCGGCGAGCATTTCCTGGCCTGGCGGCGCGGCGAAGGCGCCGTGCGTCTGCTCGGCCGTGACGGGCACCGAATGCTGCTCGAACATGCCGGCGACCGGCTGCTCTCGCAGCATCTCGCCGAGCATGGCGACGATGCCGCGACAGCGATCGCGGCCGAGGTGATGGCGAAGCTCCACTCGCCTTCGAAGGATGCTCCGCCGCCGGACCTGCAGCCGCTGCGCGAAAGATATGTCAGCCTGTTTCGGGCGGCCAAAGCCGATCGCGATGCCGGCCAGAACACGCTTTACGTGGAAGCGGCGGCAACCGCCGAGCGGCTGCTTGCCGAGCCGCATGACGTCAGGCCGCTGCATGGCGACCTGCATCACGACAATATCCTGTTCGGGCCGCGCGGCTGGCTGGCGATCGACCCGAAGGGCGTGCTCGGCGACCCCGGCTTCGATGCGGCGAACATGTTCTACAATCCGCTCGGTCGCAACGATCTTTGCCTCGATCCCCGCCAGATCGCGCATATGGCCGAGGTGTTTGGGAAAACGCTCGGCCAGCCGCCACGCGCCATCCTCGACCACGCGATCGCCTATGGCTGCCTGTCGGCCGCCTGGCACCGCGAGGACGGCAATGCAGTCGATGAAAATCGCGAGCTGTCGATCGCCGAGGCGATCCGGAAGGTCCGCCTCAGTCTCTGACGGCGATCTCGGTCGGCAGCGGATAAGCGCCCTTGGTGCCGCGCCAATGTGCGGCGGCAAAGCCGAGCACGATCAAGGCAAAGCCCTGGTGGGTCAGCGCCATGTGCAGCGGCACTTGCATCAAGAGCGTGCCGATGCCGATCGAGGCCTGCAGCAGCACCAGCAGGAACAGCAGCGTGGCGCGGCGGACATGGGTGGTGCCCGGCTGGCGCCGCCACGTGGCGATCATGTGCCAGAGCGCCACCACAAAGAGCGTGTAGGCGCCGAGCCGGTGCACGAACTGCACCGTCTTCGGATTCTCGAAGAAGTTCAGCCAGGCGGGTTTCAACAGGAGGAGATCGGACGGGATCACCTTGCCGTCCATCAGCGGCCAAGTGTTGTAGGAGAGGCCGGCATGGAGGCCGGCAACCAAGCCGCCGAGATAGATCTGGATCAGCGCCAGGAGCACGATCACGCCGGCGAGCCGCTGCGTAGAACGGTCGGCGGCCGGCTCCGAGTGCGGTGCAAGGCCCCGCGCGACGACCATGATGGCGGTGAAGATCATGGCGGCGATCGTCAGGTGCGTCGCCAGCCGATACTGGCTGACCGAGACGCGGTCGACCAGACCCGAAGCCACCATCCACCAGCCGATGGCGCCTTGCAGGCCGCCGAGCAGAAGGATGCCGGCCAGTTTCGGGCCGAGGCCGCGCTCGATGCGGCGCGTCGCCCAGAAGAACAGAAGCGGCAAGGCAAAGACGACGCCGACGCTGCGCGCGAGGATGCGGTGCACCCATTCCCACCAGTAGATCGACTTGAAGGCCTCGATGCTCATGCCTTTGTTGAGCTCGGCATATTGCGGGATCTGCTGGTAGCGCTGGAACTCTTCCAGCCACTCGGCATAGTTGAGCGGCGGAATCACGCCGTGGATCGGCCGCCATTCGGTGATCGACAGGCCGGAACCGGTAAGCCGGGTGGCGCCGCCGACCAGCACCAGCGCCACCAGCACGAGCAGCACGAAATACAGCCAGCCGCGCACCAGCGCCCGGTTGTGGAGATCGCGGTCGCGGGCGGCGTATGGGGCCGTGGCGGTGATGGCAGCCATGGGACTTTTCCCGGCGGTTGAAACGCGCGATTGGTGGACCATGACCGCCCCGCTGGCAAGACCGGACAGCGCGGCACGCCGTCGCGCTGGCTGGAGACGGTTGCGCGAGCCTTCCGTTCGGCCTAAGCGAGGCGGGTCAACGGGACCGCGACATGCCCATTCGCCTGAAAAAGCTGATCGGAACCATCCTGCTGGTGGCGCTGGTCATCATCTATGCGCTGATCGCCTCGGCCATCGCGGTCACCAGGCTCGCCGAATATGGTTCGACGGCGCACTTCCTGTTCTTCCTGCTCAGCGGCCTGCTCTGGGTGCTGCCGGCGATGGGCATCATCAAATGGCTGATCATCGAGCCGCCTCAGAAGAGCTGAGACGAGCCTTCTTTGGTGGTCGCAATTCCGGACGGAAAACCGCCGCACACTTTCCTGGAATTGCTCAGATGGTGACGACCATCCTGCCGGCGTTGGCGAGCGGCGTCGTCACACCCGACAGCATCGTGCGGATATGGGCGAGGCTCTGGTAGCGGCCGTTGACGGAGATGCGCGGTAGCGCATGCAGGAAACCGGCATGTTCGGCTCTGAGCACGCCGTGCCGGGTCGTCACCGCCGAGACATAGCCGGCATCGCGGGCAAAACCCACCTCGCGGCAACCGACCGCGCGGGCATAGCCGTAGGGGTAAGCGAAATGGCGCGGCTCCTGCCCGAGTCTTTCCTTGAGGATGCGGCGGACGTCACCGATCTCGCGGCGCGCGTCCGCTTCGGACAGCCGCTTGAGGTTGCGGTGGTTGACGGTATGAGCGCCGATCGTCACCAGCGGGTGCTCGGCCATCGCGCGTATCTCGTCCCAATTCATCAGCGTTGCGGAGCGACCCGTGCCAAGCTCGACGCCGTTCGAGCGCGCCAGCTCGCGCAGCGCGGTGCCCTGCTCTTCTTCGGGGACTTCAAGCGTCAACCAGGCATTCAGGCGCGCGACGGTCTGAATCTTTCGGCCGGGTGTCGAGCAATCGATGACCGCCGACCCTCTCGTCGTCTTCAGCGCCAGGTGTGAGCTGGTGTCGACGATGTCCTCGACGACGTCCCACCACAGGTCGACGGCACCGTCGATCAGGCCTGGCGCGACATAGATGGCGATCGGCGCGCCGTGCTTCTCCAGCACCGGCAGCGCCTCGGTCATGTTGTCGCGATAGGCGTCGTCGGCAGTGATTGTGGCGAACTGTCCGTGTCTGCCGCCCGCCTCGATGCGCGCGATCGCTTCGTCCAGACCGACGAAGGCATAGCCCCTTCCCTTCATGTCGGCGATCAGCTTGTCGAGGAAGGCAGGGGCGATGTTCAGATGGCGGTTGACGCTGTTCGGTTTCTCCGGTGTCGCTGTCACGCGATGCAGCATCAGGATGGCGCCGATGCCGCCGACAAATGGCTTCGCCAGCGGTGCGAGGCCGGTATAGCGGGCAACGTTCAACGCCAGTTTCCGGATTGCCTCGCCCCCGTCGATCATTCCTTCACCTTTTCCGCCTAGGCTCATCCCAGCACGACACGCGCCTATGCGAACCCCAGGTTGCAACCAATACGTCTTAAGGATTGAGGGATGGTTGACGCCGCGGCGTCATTTGACGGCAATCGGGTCGCAGCCAACGAAGCGCCCGCGCGCGCGCCTGCCTCGAGCCCGGACCGGTTGACGACAGCGGTGGGCGCCGGGCTCGCGGACTATGCGGAATTCTGTGCTTCGGCGCTGTTTGCCCCGGCGCAGAGCGCATCCTGGGTGCGCAACTGGGCGGCCGAAACCAAATCCGACATGGTCGTCGCCACGTTGAACATCGAAGACCGGCCGGCGTTTTCATTGGCGCTGGAAGTCGTGCGAAGCGGTCCCTTCCGTGTCGCTCGTTTCGCCGGCGGACGTCACGCCAACGGCAATTTCCCCGCCGCCCACCCGCGGTTGCTGCCAAGTATCGACGGCCCGGAGATCCGTTCGCTGTTCTCGGCAATCGCCAAAGCGCGGCCGGACATCGACCTCGTCTCGCTCGAACGCCTGCTGCCCGATCTCGACGGCGCCGCGAACCCGCTCGCCGCGATGCCCAATTTTGCGAGCCCGAACCTTGCGCTGGCGGTCGATCTCGACGGCGGCTTCGATGCGCTGCTTGCCCGCGCGAGCGGCAAGCGCAAGCGCAAGAAGCACCGCTCGCAGACGCGCAAGTTCGAAGCCGTCGGCAGTTTCCGCCGTATCGAGGCGCGGAGCCGCAAGGAGGTCGACAGGCTGCTCGGCGCCTTCTTCGATATGAAGGAAGCGCGCTTCGCCAAGATGGGCATCGCCAACGTCTTCGACGATGAAGGCGTGCGCGCCTTTTTCCAGGCGCTGTTTGCCGATGCGCTTGCCGAGGAAAAGCCGTCCTTCCTGCTGCATGGGCTGGAGGTGGCGGGGAAACTCCGCGCCGTCACCGGCTCCAGCCGGTCGGGCAAGCGCCTGATCTGCGAGTTCGGCGCGATCGCCGAGGACGATCTCGCCTCCACCAGTCCCGGCGACTTCCTTTTCTTCGACAACATCCAGGAAGCCTGCGAGCTCGGTTTCGACGTCTATGATTTCTCGGTCGGCGACGAGCCTTACAAGCGGCTCTGGTGCGACATCGAGGTCCGGCATCTCGAAGTGCTTGCGCCGCTGACGCTGAAGGGCCGGGCGCTGGCGACCGGGCTGCGGCAAGGATCGCGGGCGAAGGCCTTCATCAAGAACAATCCGACGGTCTGGAAACTGACCAAGATGCTGCGCCGGAAGGCTGCCGGACAAGCGGCGGCACCTGCCGCGTCCGAGGACGACAGCTAGCTCTGGAGAGAACCGCACAATCGCCGTCGAGCCCCTGGTCGATGCGGAACCTATCGAGTGCCGAGAGGTTTTCGCACTCAGAAGGAGAACGGCCATGGCTAAATGCGATCAGTGCGGCAATGACTACGACAAGGCGTTCCTAGTGAGCCTGGGCGGGCAAACCTACACGTTTGACAGCTTCGAGTGTGCGGTCCAGAAACTTGCGCCGACCTGCCCTCATTGCAAGGTACGGATCATGGGGCATGGCGTCGAGCAGGGCGATATCATCTATTGCTGCGCGCATTGCGCCGGGCAGGAAGGCGCCAATGATCTGACCGATCGCGCGCCGTGAGGTTCGCGATCGCTTTGCCACCTTCCACGGGAGGGCGGACGCTTTCCCAGGTAGCGTTCTAAACCGCGATCCTGGGCAGTCGTTCAGGCGCTGATTATGCCGCCTGAACGATCTCGACCAGTTCGACGTCGAACACCAGGTCCTTTCCGGCCAGCGGATGATTGCCGTCGAGCTTGACGCTGGCGTCGTCCACGCCGACGACCGTCACTTGCATGGGGCGCCCTTCAGGGGTGTGGGCCTGCAATTGAGTGCCAATATCGACGTTGACGTTTTCCGGCACGCTGGCGCGGTCGATGGTAACGACCGCTTCGGGGCGATGAGGGCCATAGGCGGCGTCGGCGGGAACGGTGACGGTGCTTTTCGCGCCGACTTCCATGCCCTCGACATGGGTCTCAAGACCGGGAATCACCTGTCCCTCGCCCAATGTGAATTGCAGCGGCTCACCACCGGAAGAATCGAATTGGGTGCCGTCGACCAGACGTCCGGTATAGTTGATGCGTACAGTGTCGCCATTCTTGGCCTGTGTCATAGCAGCTATCCTTTTGGGAGTTTTTGGGGACCGGCCTAGGGTTCACGGTCCCGCACTCGATCATCCACGCACGAAGCGCGTGGCGCGAAACGTTAAAACTAGGTGCCCTGCCGCCGATGTAAAGTGCTGGTGCCGCCGAGAAATGCCCCGGTCCGGCGTTTTGCCTAGGGGCTAGCGTGCCTGACGCAGGCTGAACCATGCTCGGTTTGTCGCGGTCCTGGTCTCTTTGCCCGGCGGCTCGCGGTGATTCTTGGCAAGCGTTGCGACGGAAGTGCGTACCAGGTCGACTGTCGCTCAGCCCTATGCAGCCGAGCGACGTCCAGGCAGCGGATTTCCCGGCTCGCGGCCGGCCGGGGTCACAAGCGTGACATCCGGGTAGCCGTTCTCGATCAGCTTCACCGCCGCCTGCGTCACCTCGTCGTCGGCTTCGAGCATCGACAGGAAGACTTCCGTGCCGTCACCGACGAGGCGGCTGATGCCATGCGCATCGGCCGGACCGCATTCGACGACGACGAGGTCGTAGGCCGTGGTCAGCGACTGCATGATGATCGGCAGCCGATCGGCGGCGCGCATGGCGCGGACCGGGTCGGCGGTGCCGACCGGAATCACATGAGCGTCCGAATAGAGATCGGGATGGATGACATCGCTGAACTGCGCTTCGGAGGCCAGAAGATTGGTGATGCCGGGGAAAAGCCCGCTGTCCAGCATCGGCCGCGATGCCGCGCCCGAAGCGGTGAGATCGAGCAGCAGCACGCGCAGGCCGGCGTCGGAGACCTCTCGCGCCACCAGAACGGCGGTCGCGGCCGCCTCGTCGCCCTCCGGGGAGACGAAGATCGCGCGCGCGGCGCCCGAGGCGATGAGCTTTTCCGCCGCCTTGTCGACATCGATCTCGCCCAGCCTGGACTGCCACGACCGGGGCGCGTCCGGCGGGGCCGGCTCGGCAGCCGGTTCCTCGATGGCCACGGCCCGCCTCACCCGGTCGTCGGCCGCCGAATCCTCGCCGGCTTCGTCCGCGGCTTCAGGAATCACCGGCTCGGGGCGCGCCGCCGGCATCGCCACCTGCTCGATCGGCTCGAATCTCGCGCCGGCGGCCGGGCGCATGGCACGGCCGGAGAACAATTCCCTCAGAAGCGTGCCGATCGCCATCAGCAGCAGCGACGCGGCCGCCGCGGCGCCGGCAATCGGACCGATCTTCGGGAAATAGGGTTCCGCCGGCACCTGCGCTTTCGACAGCAGGCGGGCGTCCACAGGCAGATAGTTGCGGTCGGCGCGCGAGGCTGCCTCGCGGTAGCTCGCCATATAGGATTCGAGCTGCTGACGCTGGGCATTCGCGTCACGCTGCAGCGCATCGAGTTGCACCTGCTGTTCGCCGGCGCGGGCCGAAGCGGCCTTTAACTGGTTGACCTCCTGGAGGAGCTGGTCCTCGCGAGCCTTGGCCGTCTGCGCCTGGGTCGCCAATCCCTTGAGAATCTTCTGCGCCTCGTTGCGAATCTGGCCGTCGAGATCGGCAAGCTGCGACTTCAGCGCCCGGATGCGCGGATGGTTGTCCAGCAGCGTGGTCGACAGGTCGGCGATGTTGGTCCTCAGCTCCACCTGCCGCTCGAGCAGGCGCTGGATCAATTCGGAAGACAGAACTTCCGGCACGCTGTCGAGCGTGCCGCCATTCTGAAGCGCCTTGCGCACGCTGTCGGCGGTCGCCTCGGCGGCGGCGCGATTGGCGCGCACCCGCGACAGCTCCGTCGACAGTTCAGAGAGCTGCTGAGTCGCGAGCACCGAATTGTTGCCGCCCATCAGAAGGTCCGATTGCGCGCGGTAAGCGGCAACCTTGGCTTCGGCTTCCTTCACCCGATTCTGCAGATCGGTGATTTCCGGGCCGAGAAAGCCGGTGGCGGCGGTGTTCGATTCCTTTTTCGCATTGCCCTTGGAGGCAAGATAGGCCTGGGCGACGGCGTCCGCGACCCGCGCCGCAAGCTTTGGGTCCTTCGAGGAGAACTCGACTGCAATAACGCGCGTCTTTTCAATGCTGTAGACGTTGAGCTTATCGTGCATTGCCTTGAGCACGCGCTCTTCCGGCGGAATGTCGAAAGGATCGCTCTTCAAGCCGACAAGGACGAGAGCGCGACTCAGCGCCGACATATTCAGCGCTTCGTCGAATTCGGGCAGCTTCTCCAGATCGAGGTCCGTCGCCACCTTCTTGAGGATATCGGGCGACGATATGATCTGGACCTCCGTGGCCACCGCCTCCTCGTCGGTTGCCGGCTTGTCGTCATTGGTTGCGCCGGCCGGACGCGTGAAGACCGACTCGCGCGGTCCGATCTCCAGCTTGGCGGTCGCTTTGTAATACGGCGTGGCAAGCCAGGCGAAGGCAAACGCCAGCCCGGTGACCACGAGCGTGACAAGAACAATGCGCAGCCAGTTCCTCGCCAAACTGGCGAAGAGCTGCCTCAGATCGATATCGACATCTGCGGCCGCGGACTGAACAGACATGCATCCTGCTCCGGAACTTTGAGTCGAGGATGGACCGTAAACAACTATGGTAACTCACCCGTTAAGATCAGAACGCATGCTTATTAGAAGACACTCAAAGAACATTGGGCGAAGGCAATAGAACAACTGGGTTTTTTGCCGGCAGTCACCGCTTCCGGCTACGGTCCTTTACCGGCCATTAACCCTAACAGGATGATAACGGGCGCACTTCCTGGGGTTGGCCGCAGCACTGGCGGCGAGAGCGACGAAGGTTCGTGTCCGATCATGAAAAGCACTGCTTATCTCTTTCGCGCCATGCTTGCCTTGTCGCTGCTTGCCGGCTGCTCCAGCTACCGCCCGACGCCCGCCGCCTTCCATGAAGTGCTCGACCAGCCCTATAGACTCGGCGCCGGCGACCGCATTCGCGTCACCGTGTTCGAGCAGGACGGGCTGACCAACACCTACAGCGTCGATCAGTCAGGCTACATCTCCTTCCCGCTCGTCGGCGCCGTGCCGGCGCGCGGCCACACTGCCCAGCAGCTGGAAAAGGAAATCGCCGACAAATTGCGCCAGGGCTATCTGCGCGATCCCGACGTCTCGGTCGAGATCGATCGCTACCGGCCGATCTTCGTCATGGGCGAAGTCGGAGCAGCGGGGCAGTATTCCTATGTGCCGGGTCTCACCGTGCAGAAGGCGATCGCGATCGCCGGAGGCTTTACGCCGCGCGCCAACCAGGAAAGTGTCGACATCACCCGCGATATCAACGGCAAGGTCATGACCGGCAGGGTGCAGACTTCCGACCCGCTCCTGCCGGGCGACACCGTCTACGTCCGCGAACGCCTGTTCTGAAAATCAACGTGGCGGCTCACCTCCGCATCGTCCACTGCTTTCGCTCACCTGTCGGGGGAATCTTCCGGCATGTGCGCGACTTGACCGAGGCGCAGGTCGCCGCCGGCCATTCCGTGGGCATCGTCTGCGATTCGACCACTGGCGGCGACTATGAGGAGCGGCTGTTCGACGCGATGAGGGAGAGCCTGGCGCTCGGCATCCATCGCACGCCGATGCAGCGTCACATCGGGCCGGGCGACATCGCCGCGGCCTGGCGCACATATGGAATCATCAAGGAATTGCGGCCGGACGTGCTGCACGGGCACGGCGCCAAGGGTGGCGCCTATGCCCGTCTGTTCGGCTCACTGTTGCGGGTTTCAAGGTATCGCGTGGCCCGCCTTTATTCGCCGCATGGCGGCTCGCTCCACTATGACGAAACGACGGCCACCGGAAAGCTGTTCTTCGCGCTGGAGCGCTTCATGGCACGCTTCACCGACTGCCTGCTGTTCGTTTCCGACTATGAGCGAAAAACCTATCGCCGGAAGGTCGGCGAGCCGCCCATCCCCAACAGGCTGGTCTATAACGGCCTGCGCGCCGTCGAATTCGAGCCGGTGGCACCGGTTGATGCCGCCGATCTCCTCTACATCGGCATGATGCGCGACCTCAAAGGCCCGGACATTTTCATCGACGCGCTGGCGCTGGCGGGCAGCGAGATGGGCCGCCCGCTGAGCGCGGTGATGGTCGGCGACGGCGACGACCTGCCGCGCTACCATGCCCAGGCGGAACGGCTTGGACTGAAGAACCAAGTCCGTTTCCTGCCGCCGATGGCGGCGAGAGAAGCCTTCGCGCTGGCCGGGCTGATCGTCGTGCCGTCGCGTGCGGAAGCAATGCCCTACATCGTGCTCGAGGCGCTGGCCGCTGGCATGCCGATGATAGCAACCGCGGTCGGCGGCATACCGGAAATCTTCGGCGAAGGCTCCCCTGCCCTGATACGGCCGGATGCCGGCCAGCTCTCCGACAAGCTCAGAACGGCTCTCGACGATCCCGGCGCCTACCGCAAGCTGATGCCGCAGGGCGGTGAGCTCAAGGCGCGGTTTGGCGCCGACGTGATGGCGGCCGAGATCGAGAAGGCCTATTTCGTAGCGCTAAAACTTTAGAATTCACTAATTCACCAACGCACGTGAGAAGACCGTCAGTCCTCACAAGCAACAACACGCATTCAAAACCATCGGTTGTTTCAAGGCTTTCTTAGCTCTCTTTTGCTATTCACTCGCGCATAGCTCGCGGACAATTCCATGAACGAGATCGATCCCGCGCACCGCTTTTCCATGGACGCGGTGCGCAAATTCGACGGCCCGGCCGAGGGCCAGGCGCCCGGCGGCATCAATGACGTCGCGCGCCAGGTCGCCTCGCAGTACCGGCGCGATACGATGTCGCCGATCATGGTCAGCGGCGTGCTGCGCATGGTCGAGTTCGCGGTGCTGTTCCTGTCGGGGCTCAGCCTCTATTTCTACTTTGTCGGCTTCTTCAACTATCTCGCCTGGCAATATCCGCTGTCGATCGCGGCAGCCTCGTTCCTGGCCGTAGTGCTGCTCGACGTCACCGACAGCTACCAGATCGCGGCGCTGATGCGCCCTCTCGCCAATTTCGGCCGCGTGCTGCTCGTCTGGGCCGGCACCTTCGCGCTGATGGCGCTCACCGCCTTCGCCATGAAAGCCTCGGAGGACTATTCGCGCCTGCTGTTCGGCAGTTGGTTCGTGGTCGGCTTCGTGCTGATCTTCGGGCTCAGGCTGGTGATGTCCAGGCTGATCAGGCGCTGGGCGCGCGACGGGCGCATGGAGCGCCGCGCCGTCATCGTCGGCGGCGGCAAGTCGGCCGAATCGCTGATCCGTTCGGTCGAGAAGCAGCCCTACAACGACATCCGCATCTGCGGGATCTTCGACGACCGTGGCGACAAGCGCTCGCCGCCCATCGTCGCCGGTTACCCGAAGCTCGGCACCATCTCCGAACTGATCGAGTTCGCCCGCATCGCCCGCATCGACATGCTGATCGTGTCGCTGCCGCTGACCGCCGAGTCGCGCGTGCTGCAGCTTCTGAAGAAGCTTTGGGTGCTGCCGGTCGACATCCGGCTCTCGGCGCATTCCAACGCGCTGCAGTTCCGGCCGCGCGCCTATTCCTACATCGGCTCGGTGCCGATGCTCGACATCTTCGACAAGCCGATCAACGACTGGGATTCGGTCGCCAAGCGCAGCTTCGACATCGTCTTCTCGCTCGTCGGCATCCTCCTCTTCTCGCCGGTGATGCTTGCCACCGCGATCGCCATCAAGCTCGACAGCAAGGGGCCGGTTCTGTTCAAGCAGAAGCGGCACGGCTTCAACAACGAGGTGATCGAGGTCTACAAGTTCCGCTCGATGTATGCCGACAGGTCGGACCCGACCGCCAAGCAGACGGTGACCAAGAACGATCCGCGCGTCACCCGCGTCGGCCGCTTCATCCGCAAGACCTCGATCGACGAGCTGCCGCAGTTCTTCAACTCGCTGCTCGGCTCGCTGTCGCTGGTCGGGCCGCGCCCGCATGCGATCGCCGCCCAGTCGCACAACCTGCTCTACAATGAGGTGGTCGATGGCTATTTCGCCCGCCACAAGGTCAAGCCCGGCGTCACCGGCTGGGCGCAGATCAACGGCTGGCGCGGCGAGATGGATACCAATGAAAAGATCCGCATGCGCACCGAGTACGATCTCTACTACATCGAGAATTGGTCGATGCTGTTCGACCTGCGCATCCTGTTCCTGACGCCGATCCGCCTGCTCAACACGGAAAACGCCTATTGAGCGCCGTCGCGCATGAGGTGCCGGCGTCGGCGGTCAACCCGTTGCCGCCTTCCGCGGTCAACCAGTTGCCGCCTCGCGCGGCCAACCAGTTGCCGCCTTCCACGGTCAACGCCAAGCTTATCGCGCTGATCTCATCGGCAGCGATCGTCGTCGGCATCCTGCTTTCCGGCTTCGTCATCAGCGAGCCGGCGCCTTACGAGCTCTACATGGCCGGGCTGATCGCCGTCTGGGCGCTGTTCGGCCTGAGAATATCGCGGGCTATCTTGCCGCTGCTGGTGCTGCTGGTGGCGATGAACATCGGCGGCATGATGGCGATGACGCAGATGGCGGATCTCGCCAACACGCCGCTCTATCTCGCCGTCTCGCTGTTCCTGGCCTTCAGCGCGGTCTTCTTCGCCTCGGTGACGTCGGTCCAGCCGGACCTCTACCGGCTGATCTTCATCGCCTATGTGGTCTCGGCCGTCGCGACGTCGCTGCTCGGCATCGCCGGCTATTTCCATGCCTTCCCTGGCGCGGAGATGTTCACCAAATACGACCGCGCTGCCGGCGCCTTCCAGGACCCGAACGTGTTCGGGCCGTTCCTGGTGTTGCCCGGCACCTATCTGCTCTATCTGCTTTTGACCGGTCCGGTGTCGCGCATGCCGCTGCTGGCGGTGCCGTTGCTGATCATCGCTGTCGGCATCTTCTTCTCCTTCTCGCGCGGCGCCTGGGGCATGTTCGCGGTGTCGGCGGTCCTGCTCACCGCTTGCCTGTTCCTGCAGAGCGCCAGCGGCATGTTCCGGCTACGGCTGGTGGTGATGACGATCGGAGCCGTCGCGCTGCTGGTCATCGCCATCCTCGTCATCCTGCAGCTGCCCGGCGTGTCGGACATGTTCACGCAGCGCGCGCATCTCGAGCAGAGCTATGATACCGCGCGGCTCGGCCGCTTCGCCCGCTACACGATCGGCTTCCAGATGGCGCTGGAGCATCCGTTCGGCATCGGGCCGCTGGTGTTCGGCACGATCTATGGCGAGGACACGCACGACATCTGGCTGAAGGCGCTGATGGATTATGGCTGGCTGGGCTTCGTCTCGTTCCTGACGCTGACGTTGTGGACGATCGGGGCCGGTTTCCGCATTCTGCTGCGCGACCGGCCATGGCAGCCTTACCTGCTTTGCGCCTATGTCGCCTATCTCGGCAATATCGGCCTCGGCACCTTCATCGACATCGACCACTGGCGCCATCTCTATCTGCTGCTCGGGCTGATCTGGGGCGCGATCGCGCTCGAGTACCGGCATCAGAAGCAATTGCGGCTGGCGCGAGCGCCCGTCGCGGCTGCGGCCGCGCTACTTTAAGCCGGCCTTGCGCAAACCATCGACAAGCAGTTCAGTATCCTCAGGATATTTGTGCGGGGGCACCTTGCGCCACTGCTCGGTGGTGAAGTTGGGGTGCACCTTCAACAGCGCATGGGCATGCATCTCGGCCTCTCTTGTGTTGCCGAGATGGGCATGGCTCGCCGCCATGAGCCGATGGCCCTCTGAGCCATCCCGCATCTTTTGCAGTGTCTCTATCGTTTTTTCATATTCGCCCAGCTGAAAATAGGCATCGCCAAGATACCAGAGATAAGCGTCGGGATAGTAGGGATTGAGACGCATCGCCCGTTCCAGCAGCTTCACGGAGCGCTCCGCCTGCCTGACATAAACAAGGCAGTCACCCATCTCGGCCAGCAGATCGGCGTCGTTGGGATTGAGTTGCAGGGCGCGTTCGTAGGCGGCGATCGCCGGATCGTGCTGCTTCTTGTAGAGGTGGGCCAAACCCATCTCGGAGTAACCGCGCGCATCCAGGTCGTCATGCTGGACGGCCAGATTCGCCAGGTTCAACGCCTCGTTCAGCGCAGCTTCCGGATCCTTGGTCCACGCATAACGCCACTCGACATTGAACGTCCGCGACAGGGCGGCATAGCTGCGGGCGTAGCCAGGATCGAGATTGCGCGCCTGCTCGTAGAGGCGCCTGGCATGCCAATTGCTCTCCGGGCGGAAGCGGAAGCTGAGATCCTGTCCGCGCAAGATCATGCCGTAGGCGTGAATATTGGGATGGTTATGCGCCATCAGCCGCCGCTTCTCGGCCATGTCGATCTGTATGGCCAGCCGCGACGCGGTCGTGGCCGTAACGTCGTCCTGGAAGGCGAAGACGTCCTCGATGCTGCCGTCGTAGCGTTCCGACCAGATCGTGTGCTCGGTTTGCGCTTCGATCAGGTCCATTGCAACCCGAAGACGGTTGCCTGCCCGGCGCAGGCTGCCCGAGAGGAGATAGCGAACGCCCAATTGATTGGCGATCTCGCGCAGTGATTGCGTCTGCGCGACAACGGCAATCGTCGAGTGCCGCGCGATCACCATCAGGTTGCGGAATCGGCACAGATTGGAAATGAGGTCCGCCACGACACCCTGGCACAAATGAAAATCCGCCGGGTCGCCCGAAACGTTCTCGAGCGGCAGGACTGCCAGCGAACTCTCCGGCACGAAACGCTCGGGCGCAGGGGCGAAGAGCAGCGGCGGTGTTGCGGACTCGGAATGCGACAATTCGAAATCGACGGCGAAGACCTCGACTTCCTCGGCAATGTTCTTCAGCTTTTGCTTGCCCAGCGACCGGAACGAGCACTCCGGGTCATCGCGAACAAATTGGCGAACGGATTCGGCGATGCAAATGCCGCGCGGCGCCGCCAGCGATTGGATCCGGGCGGCCAAATTGATGCCGTGGCCATAGATGGTGCCGTCGCTGGCGATCGTGTCTCCAACCGTAATTCCAATCCGGTAGGTGATGGGATCGTCGGCGCCCGACCATACCGCCTCGTTGGACAGCTCCCGCTGCATCTCGACCGCGAAATGCAATGCCTGGGTTGCGCTGGGGAACAGCACCACCAGGCCGTCGCCGGCTGTGTCGACAATTGAACCGCCATAGTCGCCGGCCAGGCCGCGTATCAAGTTAAGCGATCGGGTCAGGCGGACAACCGTCCCTGCCTCGTCCTGATCCATCAGGCGACTGTAGCCGTGCACGTCCGCGTAGACGATCGCCGATAGCTTTCGACTAAGCATCTCGTATCGGCTGATGGCCATGGCTTCCCTTGTCCGCGCTCGCAACGCAAATCAATGCACCATATAGCACGCAGATACTGCGCACTGCAGCACGGAAAGAATGGCACATTAGGTCGTGCTCAAGGGAGTGTTGCCGGGACCAAGGAGGGACGCCCGGAATATGCCGCGCCCCGGTCATCCGCTCAGCGCGACAGGGGCGGCTCAGTTCCGTATCGCCGCCCCCAAGCCCCGTCACCAATCCCGGCACGATGCCGGCATACGCCAAACCCGCATTCCATGCGGGTCAGTCGCTGTTGCCGCCGCCGCGGGCGCTCATGCCACGCGCGCTCATCCCCCTCGCGCTCATGCCGCGCGCGCTCATCCCCCTTGCGCTCATCCCGCGCGCGCTCATGCCGGCGCTATCCATGCCTCCTGGTCCGCCGCCGAGCGTCGCGGCAAGCAGCACATCCTCGAACATACCTGTCTCGACATCCATGCGGACGGTGTAGTCGGCCTTGTCGTAGGACCAGACTCGCAGGCCATCGGCGAAGTCGAAGTCGGCTGCCGCGAGGCCCGTCAGTCCGGTCGGACTGGGTGAGCGGGCGGCACTGAACGTGCCGAGATCCTCCGCCACGAGCTCCCCATCCCCGTGCACCAGAAATATTATAGGCCTTGGGAGGTCGTAGTAGCTTCCCTCGAAACTGAAGCCATATATCCTTGCAAACCTGCCGTTTTCCAACTGATCTTCAAGCAGCCTGTTCTTCCCGCTTCGGTTTCCCGCGCCCGGGCGGCGCCCGATGAATTCGAACCCGCTCTCAAGCTTCATGAAATAACCGACAAAGCTATCCCCGCCGGTCACCTGGATTATTGCACCGGTAGGCGTGTCATCCTTGGTCCACGCACTGTCTGCGCCGCCTACCGTATAAACCCCAATCTGATCCAAAACCTTTTGTTTCCAGACGACAACCTTGTTCTTATTTGCCACACGCAGGCCATTCACGACCTTATTGCCAGTCAACGCTGGCACATGCTTCGCCGTCGCTACCTGCGCCACGATCGGATTCAGAAGTGGGTTCACCACCTGCAAATCGATCACAAAATGCCCGAATAGATTTATACCCGACACGCTAAGAAGGCTCTCTACCATTGCCGCTACCCTCCGGTTTCTGGATCATTTGTCTAACGTGTTAAATAGTATGATTTTGTCATCAGGCAGCCTTTTGGCCTCGGCTTTGTCTCTCAGCTACTTCCAACTCATGCGTCACAACATAAACACGGTCGCTTTCGCGCCATAATACACTTATGACCCTACCCCGTTTTTTAGATATGTTATTTACATGATCCTGCAGTAGTTCGATGCTATCCATGATTTCCGTTACGACGTATTGCATAAGATGTTCCTCCTCATCTCACTCAAAGAACGCCAGCCCTGCTTCTGGTCAGGGCGCTTCGCGTTCCCACATGTCTCGCGATACGCAGGTGCCGTGCACAACAAGCGCCATGACGGGCCGGGACGAATACCCTCGGCAAACCGAAGTGGCTTTTCGGCCCGAAAGGCTTGATTTTGGGGCCGGCACTCACAAAGCCGATCGCCCTGCGATTGAGATTGACGTCGATGATGGTGCGCCAGCGCCCGCCGGTCATCATCCTGTCGACGGTGCGCAACGTGTTCCCGACCTCGGCATAGCTGAGACCGTCTGGCGACAGCCGACGCCAGGTTTCGGCAAGAAGCATGCCGAGCTCGTCGCGCGAAGCGACCAATGCCTCGCGAAATGCCCAGGGTGACGCAGCATAGGCTTCATCGAACATCGGCTGGATGACGCGGAAATAGTCGGGGCTGTCCTCCAGCCTGTCGGACAGATCTTCCTGGTCGTGGGTGATCAGGCCGCGGGCGACCAGCTCTTCGTGAAAGAGGTCGACGAAAATGTCGAACATCGCACCGGTGAGCGGTTGGGCGAGAGCATGCTCGTCGCTCCAGCCCTGGACGAAATCCAGCATCGACAGCGGGTTGGCGGCGAGCCTGATCTGGCTGTTACTGGATAGCTCGGCGATGCGGTTGACGAGATTGTGCGTGTAAAGATTGCCGTGGCTCGCTTGCAACAACTCGTCCACCACGGAATCGAAATGCAGGGCCGCGACGAGCGCAGCAAGGTCGGCAGAGGATTCGTGAAAACCGTAATATTCCGCGCTGGCCGTCCCGGGGTCGGGCACGCCGATGATGGAATAGATGACGCAGTGGCCGACCTCGTGGGCGACAACGTCGAAGTTGAGCGTGAACGGCTCGACCTGGCCATCCGGCGTCTCGTGTATGCCGACCTCCAGAAAACCGTAACCCATGAAGGCGTTTTCGTGCAGATTGCGCTGTATCACCAGTTCCAGCCGATCGTGGTCGCGCTGGAAATGCCAGGTGATGGGATGGCCGAAATACTTCTCCCACACGTCCAGGGTGAAACGCACCGAGCCAAACAGATGCGCAGCCTCGAATGTCGGATCGTCCGGGCCGATGTGATCGAAATGCCCGTCGACATCGGGAAACGCCGGAGGAAAGACATCGCCGCGCCAAGGCGGCATTAAATAGAGCGGGTCACCGCGGACATTTTCCGCCAGGCCGTAGGCAAACGCCTTGCCAATGGGGTCGACGACATACATGCGCCTGTCACCGGGGCCTGGGCCAACCGACCCCGCAGGCGACGACACGTGCACGATTTCGGACCGGTGGAAAGACTTAAGGAACGGCGCTTGGGCAAACAGCCGGAAGCGCGTTCCATTCTCGAATACAGAGTCTTCCCCTCCAGATGTCACGATTGCCCCCCGTACGGACAAAGGCATTCAGGTCACATGGACTGCGATATCGTCGGCGAATGCGGTTTCAAGTTAGCCCGTTTTCGTCGGTCAGGCCAGAGTCGTCGGGCGAGCTGCGGCCGGCCGCGAAAGCATATCCATGAGCCAGCAGGTCATAGAACTTGTCGACGCCGGGCAATCCGATGGAAATGGCATAGTCGGCAATGTCTCGAGGTATGGCGCGACCGAGTTGTTCCTCGAAAAACCAGGCAGCGAGCAGGGCACGAGGCATCGGCGCGGACAACGATGGCGAGCGGCGCTGTCTGGCCAGGGCATTCTGTCGATAGCCAGGGTAGAGCTCGAGTTCGCGTAACCGGTCGAGCATGCCTCGATGCAGCTCGGCATCGCGATCTCGCGCGAGCGTCTCGACGGCCGCATCATCCTCGATCATGCGTTCTAGGCCAGCTAGATCCGTTCCGTTTTCGCGTATCCAGTCGATTACGTCCGTTTGCCGCATAAGCCTTCGCCGCGAGCGAAACTCGCCCATGGCGCGCCTGACCGCCAGGCGATCCGGCGCCGCGTCATCGCCGCGGGCAAGCAGACGAAGCAGTGCCTCGCGACGCAACCGCGCATAGTCGCCGCGCAGCCGAAGCTCATCGAGGATGGCATCTTCTTCGGCAGTGGCTTTGTTGCTGATCCACGCTGTTTCATTTCGCCAGGATGCATTGTGCCAGTTTTCCGTCCACTCGAAGTGGAAGTCGGGAGGCGCTTGTGCAGCGCCACGGCGGATAAACGCATCCATCTCCTTCAGCAGTTGCAATCCGTCCTCGCGCTTCCTGTCGACCTTGCCTGTCCGCAGCCAGGCCGCCAGCGCCTGGGCCGTTCCGGGATCGTCGACGTCTGCCAGGACGTCCCCCCAGGTTCTATCCCGGTAGAACCGCGCCTTGGACGAAGCTGCCAGGCGCGCGCCTGTCGGCCTGTCGATGATCTGTTGTGCGACCGCCTGCTCGAGCGTCGCGCGAATATTGACCATCGGCTCGCTCAGGTGGATGTAGCCGGTTTCCGGCGGGCCATGGATAAGCGCGACCTCGTCGTCGTCGGTGAGTTCGCCGTCGCGATAGGCTTCGAAGATGCGTCCGACGCCGCGCATGCCGAACGAATGCAACTCCGCGGCGCGGAGCGCGCCCATGCTGGACGCGCCGAACACCGCGATCCCTTGCGTCAAGGCCCAAAGTATCTCCTTGTGCAAGACGGCCGGCTGACCATCGAAATAGCCGTCGATGACGCCGATTGCTCTTGGGCCGCCGCGAGCGGCGGCATAGAGGTCTCCTTGGCGTACCGGGGGGAGGAATTCGAATCCATCGTAAGGCGCGACGTCGCGCGCCCGCAGACTTGGCCCGCAAAACACGACCAGCTTCATTGTCCCTCGTCCGACATTCGGCGGGCTCGCTCGCCGGGCACATAGGCGTCATGATCGTCGGGACCTTCAAGGCCAGGTATGACCACGCGAACTACAGGCAGGCCGATATCCTCCTTGGCCAGATCGACGGCGATGATCTCGCTTACGCCAGCCGCCTGTAACCTTTCGATCAGCCAGGCCACATTCTGCTCGATCCCTCGTGCGGCCCTCCCCGCGGCAGAGGCAATTCGCCTCGTGACGGAACGCTCGGCCAGCAATCTCTCCGCGTGCCGACGGCGTTTGTCCCGATAATCTTCGCCATACTCCTCGGCGGTCAGATCGTCTCGCGCCGCCGATACGTAGGTCGTTCGCACCTGAGCGGCCTCGATGAGCGCCTTGAGCAAGGCGGTCTCCGGCACCGGGTGCGCTGCCGCGCCTATGCCGCAATGGCTGTTTCGGTCTCGGCGATCGACGATCAGGCAGAAAAAGGCCGGCACGCCGACGTCGGAGGTCGTTTCCCACGCCGCGACGTCGAAGTCCGCGCCTTCCAGCTTCTTCAACACGTCGCGGCATGGGCCGTCCGGCGCACTGCCGAGGTCGACGCCGGTGCGCCGCCGGCGAGCGGACGGCATCCGATTCCACAGGGCCGTCGCGTCGCGTTCGACGATCTCGCAAATCCCATGATGGATGGCTTCATCGAATGTATTTCCGGAAGCGAGCCCGTTGCTGCTGCAGTCGAAAAAACCACTTCCGGGGGGCGGCGGAACCGTGAAGTTGGCCCGCACTGACTCGAACGGCAACCAGCGCGCCGCACCGGAGATCATCTCCCGGCCTTCGATCCACAGCGTCACGATGTCCTTGGTGAATGCCCTTCCGGTGATGCGAGGCAGCTTGCCAATCTCGGCGAACCGGTGCGATTGGGAAAGTTCGGCCATGCTGCCGAACTTCAGCGGGCGCTCGATGTGCTCGGCGTGGTAAAGTTCCGCCGCTTCCATTAGCCCCGAGGCCGTGGCCGCCTCCAGGTCGATGCCCTTGCCCTGCGAAACAGCCAAAGAACGGGCGTTGGGGCGACAGACCATCACAACCGGAATGCCTATGCGATCAAGCCCGGTCACATTGGCGACCCTGGTAATTCCCATCCGCGCCCAGTATGGGCGAACCCGAGCAATCGCGCTACGAGCGCCCTCCATGCGATAAGGAGTTGCTGGCACCGTGTCCAACGACACTGAGGTTGTCTCCTGGCCCCCGAGAGATCGCGAGATCTTAGCGATTTCCGCCGACGCACAACAGGGCAGGTCTCGCTGAAGCGCGTCGCGGTGAAGCGGATTCAGGCGACGCGCTTTAGGTCTTTGTTTTTGTGCATGTCGTCTTCGCAAAACCGCCGCACACTCTTGCGCGACATGCATTGGTCAGCCAACAACCGAACCGCGTCCGACTTGCGATGTGGCTTTCGACTTTGTCACCAACGGCACTTCGGAATCCGCTTCGTTCCAATTTCGAGGATTTTGCCCGACTGGCCTCTTGCGCTTCAATCCTTGAGACTATAGGGCTTTGCGCGGTCCGGAGTGTAGCGCAGCCCGGTAGCGCACTTGACTGGGGGTCAAGGGGTCGTCGGTTCGAATCCGGCCACTCCGACCATTTCAAGCCTGAGACTTGGCCCCCCAAGTCCTTCTGCACCAATCCCCTACTGGCACACGTCGACCCATTTGGCGCCGACGAGATCGGCCATCCTTTGCGGCGCGATCCGCACGGCGGCGTTCGTGGCGCCTGCCGCGGGAACGACCTCGTCGAAGGCCCTTAACGTCACGTCGCAATAGACCGGCAGCGGCGCCGGCAGGCCGAAGGGGCAGACGCCGCCCGGCGGGTGGCTGGTCGCCTCCAGTACCTGTTCGCCGTCGAGCATGCGCGGCTTGCCGCCGAGGGTGTCCTTGCACTTGCGGTTGTCGAGCCTGGCGGTGCCGCTGGTCACGACCAACATGGTCTCGTCGCCGACGCGCAGGCAGATGGTCTTGGCGATTTGCGCCGGCATCACGCCATGCGCCTCCGCCGCCAGCGCCACGGTCGCCGAGCTTGCTTCGGTGACCAGGACCTCGATGTCGGGCGCATGCTTGGCAAAGAAGGCGCGGACCGATTCCAAGCTCATGAGCGAACCTCGTCAGGCATGTTGGCAAATACCGCCGAATCTCGGCGCCGGGATTGGCACATGGCGCCTCGGCCGTCGGCAAGAGCCAGGCTACTGTGGGCCGAGGGCACAAAAAAGCCCGCCAGGTGAGTCCAGGCGGGCTTTTCATGTAGGCGTTCGAGCGCCCTTATTGTTGTGTGGGCCGGTCCTCTGAGGCCGGCACCATTATCAATTCCTCTTCCGGCACCTGCAGCGCGGAAGCGATTCGCCTGAGCTTGGCGGGATCGGCGTCCTTGCCGTCCTCGATGTCGACGATCTCACCCACGGCCAGGCCGCAGGTCAAGGAAAGCTCCTCGATCGTATATCCCCTCGTTTCGCGCGCGGCTTTCAGCGGATTGAGGCCGGACGCGGCAATGATGTTGTTGGAAACAGCGTTTCGTGCGGTGTTGGGCATGGCAACTCCTTGGGATGAAACAAGACCGATGAAATGTGGCGTTGCCTGAGACGGGCGGGAGAATGGCCGTTAACAGGTGATTTGCCAAGAGGGACCGTTGCGGCCGTCACGCCATCGTGAACCGGTCCCGTCGACCGGAGGCCGAGGCCGCAAGCCACCGACATGTAAGGCGCCGCGACGGCCAATCAAGTTCTTTTGAAGCGGTGAAGGCCGGCCCCGCCGGCATTTTGCCCGCTCCAATTCGTTAGGTTTCTGTCAGTGGTCGACGGCGGGCGGCATCAAAACCCCTTTGGAAGGATCGGATGCCATGAAACTGAAGTTATTCGCGATTGTGCTCGGCACGATTTCAAGTCTTGCCAGCGCCGCACAAGCGGATACCGTGCGGGTCCGCGGCACGGTGGTCGACCTCGCCGGAACGGCGCTGACCGTAAAAGGCCGCGACGGCAAGACCGATACGGTCACCCTTTCTCCCGATTGGATGATCTCCGGCGTCGCCAGGGCATCGGCCGCCGATATCAAACAGGGCGATTTCCTCGGCATCGCATCGGTTTCGAAGGCCGATGGCGGCAGTGGCGCCCTGGAAGTCGTGATCTTCCCGGCAGCCCTGAAGGGAACGGGAGAGGGCGACCGCGCCTGGGATCTTAAACCCAACAGCCGGATGACGAACGGCACCGTCGCCGACGTGACCGAGGTCAGCGGCCGGACGGTGACGCTCACCTACAGCAACGGCCAGAAGAAGCAGATCGCCATCCCGCAATCGACGCCGATCGTGAAATTCGCAACCGCCAAACCGGCGGATCTCAAGCCGGGGACGGCGGTGTTCGTCACCGCCTCGCGCGGCAGCGACGGCAAGCTCGTTTCGCGCCGAGTGGTGGTCGGCAATCATGGCGTCGCCCCGCCGATGTGAGGCGAAGAAGCCGGCGAGTTCCAAAAGACCACGATAGCGCTTCGCGCCCTGCGCGTCCGACGGGGCGCGCGGGACCGTCATGGTTCAGTCGGAAACAATCCAGCAACAAGAATCTATAGTCCGGAAAAATTGTCGAAAAAAACCAGGAGGATAGTCCCGATCGCGAGGCTTGGGTCACCGATTTGGTCCGGTGAATCTCGGAACGCCCGCGAAAGGAAACGAAGTCATGAAGAAGTCCCTCCTGTCCGCGCTCGGGCTGGCTCTGGCCCTGGCGTTCACGATGCCGATCCTTGGCGCGACCAGCGCCGACGCGGCTCCGATGAAGAAGCATCATCACCATCGTCATCATCACACGCATCACCGCCGCGTGCATCATCGCCATCATCGTCACCACCATAAGAAGATGGCCCCGAAGAAGGTCTGATCGTTCCCCTTTGCCGATGGGAAGACAGACCTTCTTGTATTGACCAAGCATGCCTTCCCATCGGAATCTTTCGCTGCACAGGGCAGCGCTTGCCTCGAGCAGCTACCGGCCTTGATGGGACGCGCGGTCGCGTTCGATCTTCTGCGTTGCAGTCCAACCACAATCTGCCCGACGAAAAAAATCGTGCGGGACTATGAACCTTCCCCATTGGAGGCCGCACCAAGCGGTCATGGACGCCACGAAGGCGCCCCTCGGCCCAACCGGGACGCCAGGAAGGCGATCCCAACAACCAATGGAAAGAAATGCTCAAATGACCAACTTCAAGCGTATCTCGCTCGCCGCCGCCCTCGTCGTCTCGGCTTTCGGCTCGGTCTCAGCCCCTGCCTTTGCCGGCACGCATCCCACCGGCGACGGCGGCGCCGTCTGCAAGGGCTCGGGCTCCTGTCTGGTGCTGCAGCTCGACTGCAAAGGCACCTATACCGACGCGACCGACAAGAACGGCACCGTCTACGGCAAGTGCAGCCAGGTCATGAAAGTCGATCCGAAGAGCCGGATCAAGCTCGCGAACTGATCGCTCCCATGGCACGGAGGTGGCGTAGACGCGCCGCCTCCGTTTCGTACGCCTCCAAGATCAGCGCCGGCTGATGAGTAGGCCGGCAAGCAGCCCGACCACGACCAGCCCTACCGCTGCCGCCGTGGCCGGATGATCACGCGCGGTACGCTCGAGCGCCCTGCCCTTGCGCCTGACCGCCGGCAGCGCCTCGTGGAGGCGGTCGGCGAGCTGCGAATAGTAGTCGGACGCGGCCTCGCGGCCATCCTCGTAATAGCCATCGCCGCGTTTGGCTAAGGTTTTCCTGAGATCGTCGAGTTGCCGCGAGAGCGCCGCAAATTGCTTGTCCAGATCATGATCGGTCGCGAACAACGCCATGCCATTTGTCCTTCTCCTGCAGAGAAGGCCTAACGCGTGGGCTTGACGGCAGTTCCGACCTTCAGAGCCGCTGACGGCCCAAGCCCGCAGGACCGGCAACCGGAGCTCAACGCACCTGGTCGAGCAGGCGCTTGCACTCCAGGAGGTCGAAGAGCGCCTCCTGCAGCAAAGCCCGGTTGTCACGCGACAATTTCGAGGAGTCCGGCTGCACGGGGCCTTCGTCGTCGCTCTTGCCGAGGCCGAAGAAACGGCGGCTGGGTTTCACCTTGGGCTGGCCGACAAGCGCATCCTCGTCGCCGCGCGGCTGGGCAGCCGCCGTCAGCGGCACCTGATCGGCCTGCCGGCGCTGCGCGATCGCCTCGACCGCGGCCATGTCGCCATTGCCGATGGCGACCAGGAAGTGGTTGCCGTTCTCGCGCAGCAGCTTCTGCACGCCCTTGATCGTGTAGCCTTGGTCGTAGAGCATGTGCCGGATGCCCTTGATCAGATCGACATCCTGCGGCCGGTAGTAACGGCGGCCGCCGCCACGTTTCATCGGCTTGATCTGGTTGAAACGCGTTTCCCAAAAGCGCAGCACATGCTGCGGCAGGTCGAGATCTTCCGCGACTTCGCTGATGGTGCGGAACGCATCGGGGCTCTTGTCCATGGGCGAATCCTCACGCTGGACGACGATCCGGCATTTATGCCGAATCGGGTCTTATTTCAGCGATTTATGAAACAATATTCAAGCCCGGCGTCAAAGCTGACGGCGTTTTTCAACCGTATTTGCCGTCGCGCTATTTGCCGCCCTTGGCCTTGCTGTTCTGGTGCGAGCGCAGGATGCGGTTCTTCAGCACGTTCGACGATTTGAAGGTCATCACGCGGCGCGGCAGGATCGGCACTTCCTCGCCGGTCTTCGGATTGCGACCGATGCGCTCATTCTTGGAGCGGACATGGAAGGTTGCGAAGGAAGACAGCTTCACCGTCTCGCCGCGAACGATGGCTTCGCAAATTTCATCCAGAACGGCCTCGACCAACTCGGCCGATTCAGTTCGCGACAAACCAACCTTGCGGTAAACGGCCTCGGCTAGGTCGGCACGCGTAAGTGTCTTTCCCCCCATGCGACCGTCCCATCAGCTCAAAAAACGTAAATCGATACAGGCAACGGCAGAGCCTAAGTAATTGATCCGGCAAGGTCAAGGACCGAACCCGTGCGTTCGGCACTTAGCGTTCGGCACTTACCAGCGGAGCAACACCGCGCCCCAGGTGAAACCTCCGCCCATCGCCTCGAGCAGGACAAGGTCGCCCTTCTTGATGCGACCATCGGCGACGGCCACCGACAAAGCGAGCGGCACGGAAGCAGCCGAGGTGTTACCGTGCAAATCGACGGTGACCACCACTTTCTGTTCGGCAATCCCGAGCTTCTTGGCGGAAGCGTCAATAATCCGTTTATTGGCCTGATGCGGCACGAACCAGTCGAGGTCTTGCGCCGTGATGCCGGCCTGGGCGAAGGTCGCCTCGATGACGTCGGTGATCATGCCGACCGCGTGCTTGAACACCTCGCGACCTTCCATCCTGAGATGGCCGACGGTGCCCGTGGTCGACGGGCCGCCGTCGACGAAGAGCTTGTCCTTGTGGACGCCGTCCGAGCGCAGGCTGGCCGCCAGCACGCCGCGATCGGCGATGCCGCCCGCCCCTTCCTGCGCTTCCAGAACGACCGCGCCGGCGCCGTCGCCGAAGAGCACGCAGGTCGAGCGATCGCTCCAGTCGAGGATGCGCGAGAAGGTTTCGGAGCCGATGACCAGCACGCGCCTTGCCAGCCCGCCGCGGATGTAGAGGTCGGCGGTGGCGACCGCATAAACGAAGCCGGAGCAGACGGCCTGCATGTCGAAGGCAAAGCCGTGATGCATGCCGAGCCGGTTCTGGATATCGACGGCGGTCGCGGGGAACGTGTTGTTGGGGGTCGATGTCGCCAGCACGATCAGGTCGATGTCGGCAGGCGTCAGACCCGCGCTGTCGAGCGCGGCGCGCGCCGCGGCCTCGCCCAGCGAAGCCGTCGTCTCGTCATCGGCCGCGACGTGGCGCTGGCGAATGCCGGTGCGCTGGACGATCCACTCGTCGGAGGTCTCGACCATGCCTTCGAAGTCGGCATTCTTCATGATGCGGTGGGGCAGCGCGGCACCGTTGCCGCGCACGACTGATCTGATCAAGGTTCGTTCCTATTCCTCGGCGTCGACGGCGACGCCGGATTTCCTGTTTGCCTGGGCATTCGGATTGCGCGCATGGAACAGATCGAGGTCGGCCTCGATCCGGTCAAGCAGATTGTTGCGCACCATGTCGTAGCCGAGCTCGATCGCCGCCGCGAAGCCATCCGAATCGGCACCGCCGTGGCTCTTCACGACGATGCCGTTCAGGCCCAGGAAGACGCCGCCATTGGAGCGGCCGACATCCATCTTCTCGCGCAGCCGGTCGAAGGCGCCTTTGGCGAAGACATAGCCGATCCTGGCCATCAGCGTGCGGCTCATGGCGGCGCGCAAATAGCCTGCGATCTGCCTTGCGGTGCCCTCCGCGGTCTTGAGCGCGATGTTGCCGGCAAAGCCCTCGGTGACGACAACGTCGACCGTGCCCTTGCCGATGTCGTCGCCCTCGACGAAGCCGCGATAGTTCATCGAGGCCATGTTGGCCTCGCGCAGCATGCGCCCGGCCTCCTTGACCTCTTCCTGGCCCTTGATCTCCTCGACGCCGACATTGAGCAGGCCGACACTCGGCCGCTCGATGCCGAACACCGAGCGCGCCATTCCGGTGCCAAGGATGGCGAAATCGACGAGCTGGTGCGCATCCGCGCCGATGGTGGCGCCGACGTCGAGCACCACGCTCTCGCCACGCGTCGTCGGCCAAAGCGCCGCGATCGCCGGGCGGTCGATGGTGGCCATGGTGCGCAGGCAGAATTTCGACATCGCCATCAGCGCGCCGGTGTTGCCGGCCGAGATGCAGGCCTGCGCGGCGCCGTTCTTCACAGCCTCGACCGCCTTCCACATCGACGACTTCCAGCGGCCATGGCGCAGCGCCTGGCTCGGCTTGTCGTCCATCCGGACCGCGATCTCGCAGTGGACGAACTCGCTGACCTCGGCAAGCTTCGGGAATTTGGCCAGTTCGGGACGCACGGCGTCCTCGCGACCATAGATGACGAAGCGGATGTCAGGGCGGCGGATGGCGACCGTCATCAGCGCCGGGATGACCACGCCTGGTCCGTGATCACCGCCCATGGCATCGATGGAAATCCTGATCACTCGGTGTTTTTCTCACGGTTTGCCTGGCTAGCGGCGTGCGCATGCCGAGGTAAGGGGGCTCGCGAAGGTTCGGCGAAAATAGCGGTTTTGGGCTGCCGCACAACCAACTTTTCCAAAATCCAGGCCGCCTTCAGGATTTTCCGAGCAGCGAACGCAGCTTTTTCTGGAATTCGCTTTCCTCAGGCTGATCCTCGCCGGCGGCGTCGAGCGAGGCACCGGGCTTGCGCGGATAAGGATCGATCGCCAGACCGAAAAACTGCTCGGCGAGCGCGCCGACATCGATCGTATCGCCGGAAAATGTTTCCGGGCTGTCCGGCCCGTCGGCATCGAGGACGATCTCGCCGCCGCCCTCGAAGCCTTCGCGTCCGAGCTTCGACTGCTCCGGCAGGAACAACGCCTCGACGGGCTCGTCGATATGGGCCGCGATCGGATCGAGCGTGACGATGCAGGCCTGCGTGATGTCGGCCTCGACGCGGCCGCTGACCTTGACGCCGTTGCGTTTCCAGGACGCCACCAGCAGCTCGGTGCGGTAGCTCTCGACCGAAAGCAGGTCGTATTCGGCGGCAAGCGCCGCGCGCTGCCGCTCATCGGCCTCTATCAAAACCGGCAGGCCCTTTTGCGGCAGGCGGGCGACGTTGGCGACGAAGGATACGGGGCTTCGCTGTTCGGCGTGTTGTTTCATTCTCGCCTCCTTCACGCGGTTCCGGCGACCGGGAACACCACGGTGCCGGACACGATCGATTCGGTCGGCTGCGCGGCAAGCTGCCCGGACGCCGCGGAAACATAGCTCGCCAGCAGCGGCGCTTCCGGCCACTCGCCGGCATCGGGCCTAACGTTACGGGCGAGCGCCGCGGCAAGGGCCACGCCGTCGTCGCCCCGCAAGGCCTCGTCGTAGGCCGCGGTGCGGCCATAGAACATCTTTGCCAGCTTCTTCATGCGCTTCGGCACGCCGACATCGCTGATGCCGAGCTCCCTCAGCGAATGATCGACGTCGAGGAAGAACTCGTCGATCAGCACCTGCGCGACCTCGGCGGCCGGCCCGCCCTCCCCGCGCAGCCGATGCTGGATGAGGTACATATGCAGCGACAGCATCTCGAAGCGGCCGAGCGGCGTATCCGGCACATTCCAGTCGGAATAAAACACGGTTTGCCGCGCCGCCGCCACGATTTGTGCGTAGAGGGCCTCGGTGATGGCGCGGTTGGCGTGACGTTCGCGGCCAAAAAGGCGCTGGAACATTGAGGGTGGTCTCCCGGGGACCTTTTGTTTGATTTGGCCTTGTTGCATCGGCATGCAAGCTGGTTTACCGGTTTTGCGGCCCAGCGCAAGTTGCGGGGATGTGATGGAGAATTGTTGTTGGGTGCGCTGAAATTCAAGTCGTTTCTCACGCCTGTGCCGGCGGGCGTGGCCTCTCTGCTGGTGGCGGTATCCGCGCTTTCCGGCTGCAATTCGTCCAAGATGTTCGGTGATCTCCATCCGAGCGAAACGCTTACGAAAGGCTACGTCATCGATCAGGCGGCAATCGACTCGGTGCCGGTCGGCTCGAGTCGCGAGCAGGTGCTTCTGGCGCTGGGCACGCCGTCGACGACGGCGACCTTCGACAACGAGGCCTTCTACTACATATCGCAGACGCGCAAGCGCTATGTCGCCTTCGACAACCCGCACATCATCGACCAGCACGTGCTGGCGGTCTATTTCGGCGCCGACGGCCGCGTCACCCAGATCGCCAATTACGGCCTGAAGGACGGCAAGATCTTCGACTTCATCTCGAGGACGACGCCGACGGGCGGCAAGGACCAGAACTTCCTCAGCCAGGTCATCAACGGCGCCAGCAAGCTGGCGCCCGGCATCCCGGGCGGTGGCGGCGGTACGCCCTGAACCCGGCTTCCGGGAATTCAGACAATCAAGACCCGCCGGAGCGATCCGGCGGGTTTTTTGCTCACACCGCGACCGGGCGATTGCCAAATGCTTGCTTGCACCCGAGCGTCCCACTATCAATCCTTGCGGGTATCGGGGCTGGACATGAGCAAAAGCAATCGCGCGGAGCCGCAGGGCTGGATGGCGACGGGAACGCCGGATCCGCAGACCGTGACACCGGACTGGCTTGCCATAGACCCTCCGACGATCGACGGCGTCTCATTCAAGGAAATCAGACCTGTCGCGACATCGACCGGCTACCTGACCGAAATCTTCCGCGAAGAGTGGAACCTCGACTTGCTTCCGGTTGGCCAGGTTTTTCAACGCACCTTGTATCCCGGCGCGGTGACGGGTTGGCACGCGCATGCCGTGACGCAGGACCGGCTGTTCTGCTCGATCGGCAGCGTCCGCATATCATTGTTCGACGGACGCAAGGCATCGCCGACTTTCGGTGCGGTCTGGCACAAGATCCTCGGCGCGCTGCGACCGGCCATCGTCATCATTCCGCCGGGCGTGTGGCACGGCGTCGTCTCGCTTGGCCCGGAAACGGCTTTGGTGCTCAACATGGTCGACAAGGCCTATTCGTTCGAAAGCCCCGACCATCGCCGCCTGCCGCCCGATACCGAGCACATCCCCTATAAACTGGTGTAAAGTGGAGCGGCCCGCCCTGCTCGCTTCGACCGCACCGACCGAGCCGCTCGTCTCGGTCGTGATTGCGACGCACAACCGCCCCGCGGCCTTACGGCAGGCCCTGAGAAGCGTCCTGGCCCAGACCTTGCCGGACTGGGAGACGATCGTCGTCGGCGACGCTTGCCAGGCGGAGACCGCGGCGACGGTCGCCGCATTCGGCGATGCTCGTATCTCCTATGTCGATCTGCCTGTGAATTTCGGCGAGCAGTCGGGGCCGAACAATATCGGTTTTGCCAGGGCTCGCGGCCGGTTGGTCGCCATCCTCAATCACGACGATCTATGGTTCCCGGACCACCTCGCATCGATGGCCGGCTGGATCGACGCGACCGGCGCCGATGTCGTCATCGCTCGAGGCGCCATCATAGAGCCGACCTCGATGAGAGGCGATCCTCTCAGGACCTCGATTTACGGGATGGGCAAGGACGGTTTCTACGATCCGGTAGTCACGGCGGGATACGGGTCGGCGCAGATGGTGAGGCGCGCATCGCTGAGCCGGCTCGGTCCCTGGCGTCCCGCCAGCGAGTGCTGGTGCGAAAGTTCGCAAGACTGGCTCTTTCGGGCCTGGCGTAAGGGCGCAGTCATCGCGACCATGCCGCATTTGACCGTTCTGAGCATCTTCTCGGGCCAGCGCGGCGGCAGCTATACCGAGGACACGGCAACCGAGCAGGAGGACCTTGCCAACGCCATGCGGATGCCCGACGACCTTCGCGTCAAAATTCTCGCGGCGGCCGCGGCTCCGCCGCGTCTGAAGAGATCGAGCTACCTGAAACGCAGGCTTTGGGCCGCGTGCGGCATCCATCCCAGGTCCCTCGAGTTTCGCCGCAAATACGGTCGTGGAACCTTTGTCTCCACGCTACGCGAAACCCGTGGCCTACCGCCCATGCCTGAGCGGGAACCGGGCGTGGATGATCTGCTTGCCGTCTACCGTGAGCGCGACAAGCCGGAAGACAGGGGAGAGTAAGTCCGGCATACCCGCCCGATGCCAAGACGCTTGCGTTCAATCGATACTCACCCGAAATGCAAAACCCGCGGGGTCGCTGCCCCGCGGGTTCTCATTTGCAGTCGTGCGGCGGCTTACGAGGCGCCGTGCGCGAGCACGGCAAGCAATAGCAGCGCCACGATATTGGTGATCTTGATCGCCGGGTTGACGGCCGGGCCGGCGGTGTCCTTGTAGGGGTCGCCGACCGTGTCGCCGGTGACCGAGGCCTTGTGCGCCTCGGAGCCCTTCAGGTGCTTGACTCCGTCCTTGTCGGTGAAGCCATCCTCGAACGACTTCTTGGCGTTGTCCCAGGCGCCGCCGCCGGAAGTCATCGAGATGGCGACGAAGAGACCGTTGACGATAACGCCGAGCAGCGAGGCGCCGAGAGCCGCGAAGGCCGAAGCCTTCGAGCCCGAGATCAGGAACACGCCGAAATAGACGACAAGCGGCGCCAGCACCGGCAGCAGCGACGGGATGATCATCTCGCGGATCGCGGCCCTGGTGAGAAGGTCGACGGCGCGCGCATAATTCGGCTTGGACGTGCCGGCCATGATGCCCTTGTCCTCGCGGAACTGCTTTCGCACTTCCTCGACGATCGATCCTGCGGCGCGACCGACGGCGGTCATCGCGATGCCGCCGAACAGATACGGGATCAGGCCGCCGAAGATCAGGCCGGCGACGACATACGGGTTGGAGAGGTCGAAGGAGATCTCGCCCATGCCCTGGAAGTAAGGAAACTTGTCGCCGTTGGCGGCAAAGAACCTGAGGTCGTTCGAATAGGCGGCAAACAGCACCAGCGCGCCGAGGCCGGCGGAGCCGATGGCATAGCCCTTGGTCACCGCCTTGGTGGTGTTGCCGACGGCGTCGAGCGCGTCGGTGGAGTGGCGCACTTCCTTTGGCAGGCCCGACATTTCGGCGATGCCGCCGGCATTGTCGGTCACCGGGCCGAAGGCGTCGAGCGCCACGATCATGCCGGCAAGGCCGAGCATGGTGGTGACGGCGATCGCGGTGCCGAAGAGGCCGCCGAGCTGGTAGGTGGCGATGATGCCGCCGACGATGACGATGGCCGGAAGCGCCGTCGATTCCAGCGAGACGGCGAGGCCCTGGATGACGTTGGTGCCGTGGCCGGTCACCGAGGCCTGGGCGATCGAGTTCACCGGCCGCTTGTTGGTGCCGGTGTAGTACTCGGTGATCACCACGATGAGCCCGGTCACCAGCAGACCGATCAGGCCGCAGATGAACAGGTTTTTGCCGGTGATGGCAAGGCCGCCGACATTGCCGATCTCACCCCAGCCCAGCACCGCCGAGGTGGCCAAGGCCAAGCCGACGATGGACAGCAGGCCGGTGACGATGAGGCCCTTGTAGAGGGCGCCCATGATCGAGCCGTTGGAGCCCAGCTTGACGAAGAAGGTGCCGACGATCGAGGTCAGGATGCAGGCGCCGCAGATGGCGAGCGGATAGAGCATGGCGGCGCCAAGCACCGCCGTGCCCCCGAAGAAGATGGAGGCCAGAACCATGGTGGCGACGACGGTCACCGCATAGGTTTCGAACAGGTCGGCGGCCATGCCGGCGCAATCGCCGACATTGTCGCCGACATTGTCGGCGATGGTGGCCGGGTTGCGCGGATCGTCTTCCGGAATGCCGGCTTCGACCTTGCCGACAAGGTCGCCGCCAACGTCGGCACCCTTGGTGAAGATGCCGCCGCCGAGACGGGCGAAGATCGAAATCAGCGAAGCGCCGAAGCCGAGCGAGACCAGCGAGTCGATGACGACGCGGTCGTTCGGCTGCAGGCCCATCGGGCCGGTCAGGACGGCGTAGTAGATGGAGACGCCGAGCAGCGCCAGGCCAGCCACCAGCAGGCCGGTGATGGCGCCGGACTTGAAGGCGATGTCGAGGCCGGCGGCGAGGCTGTTGGAGGCGGCCTGCGCGGTGCGCACATTGGCGCGGACCGAGACATGCATGCCGATGAAGCCGGCAGCGCCCGACAGCACGGCGCCGATCAGGAAGCCGATCGCGGAAGTGATGGAGAGCAGCCACCAGGCGAGCAGAAGCACGACGATGCCGACGACGGCGATGGTGGTGTATTGGCGCGCCAGATAGGCCTGGGCGCCTTCGCGGATGGCCGCGGAGATTTCCTGCATGCGCTGATTGCCCTGATCGGACGCAAGGACCGAACGTGTCGCCCAGATGGCGTACAGAACTGACAGCAAGCCGCAGGCGATGACGGCGGTAATGATGGTCATTGCCGGATTTTCCTCGATTGATGCCCAGAAGAACCCCTCCCTGGGCCGTTGGAACGGGGATGAAGGCCGCGCACGGAATCCACCCCTTGGCTGCGGTGTATGCGAAACAGGGCTCTGAACGTCAAGATATTGTTCGGTTTTTGCCCGGCTTTCGCCCGAAAGTGGAAGATGGCCACATCCTTTCCCCTCCAGCCTTCGAATTAGATCGATTGAAATGACGCGAGGGAAATCAGCCCTGGCTGAGATCGCGGCCGATCGCCGATAGGCTACTCCGCTTCCCGTCCCATCCGGCGCGCTGCGTAGCGCTCGATTGCCGACAGGCCGTCATAGATCAGCACCGCCAGCGCCGCGACGATCAGGCCGCCCTGCAGCACGAAGGCCAAATTGTTCGAGATCAGGCCGGCGATGATCACCTCGCCCAGCGTCTTGGCAGCCACGGTCGAGCCGATGGTCGCGGTGGCGAGGCTGATGACCACGGAAAGCCGAATGCCGCCCAGGATCACCGGAGCGCTGAGCGGGAGCTCGACCTTCGTCAGCCTTTGCCAGCCGGTCATGCCGGCGCCGCGCGCCGCTTCCATGACGTTGCCCGGCAGGGTGGTGAGCGCGGTCAGCGCGTTCTCGAAGATCGGCAGCAGCCCGTAGAGGAAGAGCGCGATCAGCGTCGGCTTCTCGCCGAAACCGACCGCCGGCACCGCAAGCGCCAGCACCGCGACGGGCGGAAACGTCTGGCCGATATTGACCAGGCTGCGCGACAGCGGCAGGAACTCGGCGCCGGCCGGCCGAGTGACCAGGATGGCGAGCGCGACGGCGACGATCGTCGCAGCCACCGTGGCGACGAGCACGGTCCTTAGATGCAGCAGTGTCAGCGTCAGCAGACTGCCCTGGTTGTAGATCGCTGGCGCGCCGTTCTCGGTCAGCGGCCGGAGCAGCGGCTCGAACCAGACCGGGTTGGCGATGAAAACCACCAGCAGTACAAGAAGCGTCAGCCTCAGCAGCGTAGGCAGCCAGGCCTTCATGCCGGCCTCGCGCGTTTCACCAGTCCTTCAACGGTGACGCGCCCGAGCGGCTTGCCGTCGGCGCCTTTCACCGGCAGCGCCGGACGGCCCGTCCACAGAAGCTCGGCGAGTGCATCGCGCTGGCTGGCGTCGCCGGGAATCGCCTCGCCCTCGGCGCCGCCGGGCTCCACGGCATCGCGCACGCGGCCGAGCGACAGGAGCCGGAACGGCCGTTCGCTGGAGCCGACGAGGGTTTCAACGAAGCCATTTGCGGGCTTCGCCAGGATCTCCGCCGGTTTGGCGTATTGCAGCACCTTGCCGGCATCCATGACGGCGATCTTGTCGCCCATATGCACCGCCTCCTCCATGTCATGGGTGACAAGGACGATGGTGGTGCCGAAGCGCTTCTGGATCGCCAGGAGATCCTCCTGCGCCTTGGTTCGGATGATCGGGTCGAGCGCGCCGAAGGGCTCGTCCATCAGAAGCACATTGGGTTCCGCGGCGAGCGCGCGCGCAACGCCGACGCGCTGCTGCTGGCCGCCGGAGAGCTCATGCGGATAGCGCGGACCATAGGCCTGCGGGTCTAGCTGGTAGAGCGTCATCAGTTCTTCGACGCGAGCGTTGATGCGCTCCTTGTCCCAACCGAGCAGCAGCGGCACGGTGGCGATGTTCTGCGCGACTGTCCGGTGCGGGAAAAGGCCATGGCCCTGGATGGCGTAGCCGATGCTGCGGCGCAGCTCGTATCCGGGCAGGGAGCGATTGTCGGCGCCGTCGATCTTGATCACTCCGGAACTCGGCTCGACCAGCCGGTTGATCATCCTGAGCAGGGTCGTCTTGCCGGAGCCGGAGGTGCCGACGATCACGGCGATGGTGCGCGGCTCGACGACCATCGAGACGTCGTCGACAACGGCAGTTCCGTTATAGCGCTTGGTGATGCCTTCGATCTCGATCATGCCGGGTCCGCCCTGCGCTTGGTGGAGGTCATTTCGATGACCGCGTCGAGGATGATCGCGGCAGCAAAGGCCAGCGCCACGGTGGGCACGGCGCCGAGCAGCACAAGGTCCATCGCCGTCTGGCCGACGCCCTGGAAGACGAACACGCCGAAGCCACCGCCGCCGATCAGCGCCGCTATCGTCGCCAGTCCAATGTTCTGCACCAGCACGATGCGGATGCCGGTCAGGATCACCGGAAAGGCGAGCGGGAACTCGACATCGAACAGGCGCTGGCGGTCGGTCATGCCCATGCCGCGGGCGGCATCGTTGGCGGCGCGGGGTACGCCGGCAAGGCCGACCACTGTGTTCGCTACCACCGGCAGCAGCGAGTACAGAAACAGCGCAACGAAAGCGGGCGCGGTGCCGATGCCCCTGATGCCGGCCTCCGCGGCGCCCGGCACATGCGCGACGATCCAGCCGAGCGGCGCGATCAGCAGGCCGAAGAGCGCGATCGACGGGATGGTCTGGATGATGTTGAGCACGTTCAGCACCCCTGCCCGCAGTGCCTCGACGCGGTGGCATAGGATGCCGAGCGGAACTCCAGCGACCACCGCGGCTGCCAGCGAGCCGAGCGCCAGCGTGATGTGCTTGGAGCCTTCCGCCCAGAAACTGTCGGCGCGGCTGGCATATTCCTTGAGGATGGAAAGGCTGTTGCAGCTTCCCGATACGAGCAACGCGCCGATGGCGAGCGCGGCGACGGCAAGAACGCCGACGCGCGCCAATGGCGAGAGGTTCAGCCGGGTCAGCACATCGGCCAGAAGCAGCGTGAAGGCGAAGATCAGCAGCCAGAAGCCCGAGGCCGGCGCGACGCGGGCGAAGGTGTTGCCGGCGGGCGTCAGGAAACCTCCGGCAACGCCGATCAGGACGGCAAGAGCGACCAACGCAACGATGCCGGCCGCCAGCCTTAGCAAGAGGGGCGTCCTCAGCAGGGCGACGATGCCGCCGACGAGCAGTATCGCCAGCAGCAGGACGCCAAGCGTGGACGGCAGCGCTTCGAGGATCGAGCGCGCCTGTCCGGGCACGATGCGGTTGGCGCGGAAGGTGGCGAAGGGTGCCGCGAAGGCGGCGTAGGCGACGATCAGGGCGATCACCACGCCGAGCTTGTCGAAGCGGGGGATCATAACCGGCCCGCGCGGCTATTTGGAGGGGCAAAATCAGAAAGGCCTCGTTCCGTCGCGCCCCCCTCTGTCCTGCCGGACATCTCCCCCACAAGGGGGGAGATCGGACCTCGCGCAGGCTTTCGCATATCTCCAGCAGTGCTTGGAGAGCGGCGGCGACGAAGCTGCCAATCTCCCCCCTTGTGGGGGAGATGTCCGGCAGGACAGAGGGGAGCGCCTCGCACCGGCGTAACGTCGATCAACGCGAGAGCTGCCTACTTCAGAAACCCGTTCTTCTTGAGGAAATCTTCCGCCACCGCCTTCGCGGGCTCACCACCCAGTTGGACGCGGCCGTTGAGCTGCTGCAGCGTGGCGAGATCGAGCTTGGCGAACACCGGCTTCAGCAGCGACTCGATTTCCGGATGTTCCTTCAACACCTTCTCGCGGATGATCGGCGCCGGCTGATAGACGGGTTGCACATTCTTGTCGTCTTCGAGCACGACGAGGCCCGAGGGCTGGATACCGCCGTCGGTGCCATAGACCATGGCGGCGTTGGCGCCATTGGTCTGGTTGGCGGCCGCGGCAATGGTCGCTGCCGTGTCGCCGCCGGAGAGCGTGATCAACTGGTCCGGCTTCAGCTTGAAGCCGTAAGTGGTCTGGAATGCCGGCAGGGCCGCCGCCGAGTTGACGAACTCGGCCGAGGCAGCAAGAACGACCTTGCCGCCGCCGGAGACATACTTGCCGAAGTCCGACAGGGTGGTGAGCTTGTTCTCGTCGGCGACCTCCTTGCGCAATGCAATCGCCCAGGTGTTGTTGGCTGGCGACGGCGACAGCCAGACGATCTTGTTGGCGTCATAGTCGAGCTTCTTGGCGGTCTCGTAGGCCTTGGCGGCATCCTTCCACACCGGATCGTCCGCCTTCTGGAAGAAGAAGGCGGCGTTGCCGGTATATTCGGGATAAATGTCGATCTCGCCGGCGGTGATCGCCTTGCGCACCACGGGCGTGGCGCCAAGCTGGATGCGGTCGGTGGTCTTGACGTTGTTGGCGTTCAAAACCAGCTGGATGACGTTGCCGAGCACACCGCCCTCGGTGTCGATCTTCGAGGAAACCACCACCTGCGCGTAAGCCGAAGCCGAGGTGATGCCGAGCGCGATCGCTGCTACGGCGAGCTTTCTGATTGAAAACATGTGAAAATCCCTTGTTGTGAACCGATGGGTCGGTGGCCGCATATGAGCATGGCTTTAACGCGCCGTCGGGGTACACGGTTTCATAACTAGCGGGATGCACGCAATAATTTTGTTCCCGGCGCGAATGCCGGGCCGCGCCATGTCCAGACGGCGTAATGTCAGTTGGCTCTGCGCAAGCCCGGCAGCCTCAAGGCGCCCAGCGCGACGAAGCAGAGCGCGACAACCGGGAACACGACCCAGTTCAACATCGTCCAACCCCAGGCGTTGTAGATCGCACCCGACATCAGCGACGCGAAGGCGACCGAGCCGAACAGGACGAAATCGTGGAAGCCCTGCACCTTGCCCTTTTCGGACGGCCGGTAGCAGGCTGCGACCATGGCTGTCGCGCCGATGAAGCTGAAATTCCAGCCGAGGCCGAGCAGGATAAGCGCGGTCCAGAACTGCCAGAGCGCGAGGCCGGAAAGCGCCACCGCTCCGCAACCGATGAGCAGGACCAGCCCGATGGCGACGATGCGCTCGGCGCCGAAGCGGTGGATCAGCGAACCGGTGAAGAAACTCGGCCCGAACATCGCCATGACATGCCAGGAAATGCCGAGCGTCGCATCGTCGGTCGAGAGCCCGCAGCCGACCATGGCGAGCGGCGCGCCGGTCATGACGAAGCTCATCAGCGCGTAGCTGCCGACGGCGCAGAACAGCGCCGCGACGAAGCGCGGCTGGATGGCGATCTCGACCAGCGGCCGAGCGTCGCTTTGCTCGGTTGTCGCGACCCTGCCCGCCGGCCTCGACATATGCAGGAAGGACAGGACGACCGCGCCGACTGCCGCCAGTACGAGGATGGAGGCGAAGGATCCGGCAAACATCACCGGAGCCAGAAGCTCACGGGTGTAGATGACGATCTGCGGGCCGAGAATGGCGGTGACGATGCCGCCCGCCAGCACGAAGGAAATGGCGCGCGCCTTGAATTCCGGCGGCGCGTTGTCGGCGGCGGCGAAGCGGAACTGCTGGACGAAGGCACCGCCGACGCCGATCACGCCGAGACCGAAGGCAAAGAGCCAGAAGCTAGCCTGGAAGAGCGCAAGCGTCGCGATCAGGCCGCCGAGCGCGGTGACGACGGTGCCGGTTATGAAGCCGCCGCGGTGGCCCAGCCGGCGGATGATCGCGGCTGCCGGCAGCGCGCCGAGCGCCACCCCGAGATTGAAGCCGGTGACCGGCGCCGTCGCCAGCGATTTGTCGGGGCCGAGCAGATATTGGCCGGCAAGCGCCCCGAGCGAAATGGCGATCGGCGCGGCGGAGCCGACGATCGCCTGGGCAGCCGCCAGGAGCACTGCCGTGCGGCGCGCTTCCCTACCGGGCCTGGCGACAACTGCCGTGGCGGTCACGATGCGTCCTTGCCGCGACCCTCGCCACGCACCCGGCGCGAGACACGGTCGAGAACGGCGTTGACCAGCTTCGGCTCATCTTCCTCGTAGAAGGCCTTGGCGATGTCGACATATTCAGAGACGATCACGGCAACCGGCACATCCTCGCGCTTCATCAATTCATAAACGCCGGCGCGCAGGATGGCGCGCAGCGTCGAATCCAGCCGCGAAAGCGGCCAGTCTTCGGTCAGCGCCTGTCGGATGACCGGATCGATGGTCTTCTGGTTCTCGACGACGCCGGTCAGGATGGCGCGGAACCACTGCGCGTCCGCCTCGCGATAGAGCGCGCCGTCGACTTCCTTGCCCAGGCGGAAAGCCTCGTATTCGGCGGTGATCTCGAAAACGCCGCTGCCCGCAACGTCCATCTGGTAGAGCGCCTGGACGGCGGCAAGACGGGCGGCGCCCCGCTTGTTGGCGTGGCGCACCGCGCCGGTCTGGGCAGGCTCGCTCACGACTGGGCTCCGAATTTCTCTTTCAGCGCGATCATGGTCAACGCCGCGCGCGCCGCGAACCCGCCCTTGTCGCCTTCGCTGCGCCGGGCGCGCGTCCAGGCCTGCTCATCGTTCTCGGTGGTCAGGATGCCGTTGCCGATCGCGATCGCTTCCTGCACGGAAAGGTCCATCAGCGCACGGCTCGATTCATTGGCGACGATGTCGAAATGATAGGTGTCGCCACGGATGATCGTGCCCAGCGCGACGAAGCCGTCATAGTGCACACCGCCTTCGCCGGCGCCGTCCAGCGCGAAGGTGATCACGGCCGGTATTTCGAGCGAGCCGGGAACGGTGACGACGTCATAGGTGGCGCCGGCTTCGTCCAGCGCGCTGGTCGCGCCTTCGAGCAGCGCGTCGGCGAGGTCGTCGTGAAAGCGCGCCTCGACAATGAGCAAATGCGCCTTCGCCTTCGGACGAATGAACGCTTTGCCGTGTTGGGATATGCCAGCCATAAAAGTCTCCGGGGGGTTGCCGGTGACTTAGGCCGAAGCCGGATTGATCGCAAGCACAAGATTGCAGGTGGTCACGCTTGGCCTATCGCATCTTCGGGTAAGGAGCCGGGAGCGGATGGCCAGTACCGAGGCTTTCAGCCCAGGCGAGAACAGCTTCGTGATCCACTACTTGGCCGGTGTCTACATCGGCCGTCGCTTCGCGAGTCAGTCGTTCTTGCCGTTTGCCATTTCCATTCTCCATCGAAAGCCCTTGCTCATTTAAACAGTTGCGCGATATCGGCCATTGGCCGAGACAGCTTCATTGGCTGATCCGGAAATGGTAGAAAACTCTCGCGTTCGTAGAAGAGCCGCGCGTGCTCGTCCTTTGCATCGACAATGACGGCGAACGAGGCAATCTCGCTGCTGAGCGACCGAAGCAAGGCATCGGCGAGGAGGTATCGGCCGTAACCCCGGCCCTGTAGCCGTCGATCGACGGCCAAGCGTCCGAGCAGCGTCGCCGGGATGAGCGGATAACGCGGCAGCTTGAGGACAGTCTGGGCAGGCCATTCGCCGACATTCACCGCAGTTGATGAGAGCGTGTAGTAGCCAGCGATAGCTCCATCCGGCATGACCAGCACGAACGGCGCTGCAATGTTCTTGCGGGCGTCTTGCCCCGCCTGCATCCGGAGATACCGATCGAGCGGTTCTGCGCCGCTTTCGAACAAGGTCCTGTCGCGCTGCGGGCCAAGCACCTCAACTCGTAAGGAACCCTCGGTCGAGCCCGTCACCTCAGGTGGCAGTGGCTTGGCGATACCGACGCACCGTATCGCGCAGACGATCATTCACCGGCTTCGGATTGATGAGGGCATCCACGAAGGCCCTGCTGTCGCGAACAGACAGATCGAGCCGCTGGTGCTCCTCGATGGTCCGGCGCGCAGCTTCCTGGACGCAGGTCAGCACGAAGTCCGTCACGGTGCGACCTTGCAGCGCCGCAGCATGTTCGATCAGGCTCTTCTGATCCGTCGTGATGCGTGCCTCCAGACGTTCGCCACGGGCGCGACTGCGAGGTGGATGGGTATGTGCCGTCATCGTCATATCTCCTGAAAACAATGTACGGCCAACAGCCGGCAGCTTCAAGCCCCGCTCACAGCCCCTCCTTAGCTGCCTCCGCCAGGCGCGCCGCGTAGCGGGCCATCGTATCGATCTCGAGGTTGACGCGGTCGCCGGCCTGACGCTCGCCCCAGGTGGTGACGCTCAGCGAATGCTGGATCAGAAGCACGTCGAAGCGGGTCCCTTCGACCTTGTTGACGGTGAGCGAGGTGCCGTCGAGCGCGACCGAGCCCTTCGGCGCGATGAATTTTGCCAGATGCCGCGGCGCTTCCAGCGTGAAGCGCACGGCATCGCCCTCCTCCTTGCGCTCGACGATCTCGGCGGTGCCGTCGACATGGCCGGAGACGATATGACCGCCGAGTTCGTCGCCGATCTTCAGCGCCCGTTCGAGATTGATCCTGGTGCCCGATTTCCAGCTCGACGCCGTGGTCAGCCGCAGCGCTTCCTCCCAAGCCTCGACCTCGAACCAGCGGGCGTTCGAGCCATGCTCGGGCAACGCGGTGACCGTCAGGCAGACGCCGCCGCAGGAAATCGAGGCGCCGATCGCAATGGTTTCGGGGTCGTAGGCCGTGTCAATGCGCAGGCCGACGCCTTCGCTCAGAGGCTTTACCGTCGCGACGGTGCCTACATCGGTAACGATCCCGGTAAACATCACAAATTCCTTATCCATTCGGCGTAGCTGTCCTCGCCGAAGCGCATCTGACGCAACTCGCGGAACCCTGCCGGGATATGGTCGGCGTCGATGGGCGATGCAATGCCGTCCTCGCCGATCGCTTCCGGTCCTTGGAACAGGACGATGCGGTCGACCAGCTTTTCCTCCAGGAAGGCTCTAGCCACCTTGGCGCCGCCCTCGACCAGCACGCTTGCCATGCCGAGCGCCGCCAGATCCTCCAGCAGTTCCGGCAGGGCCACTTCGCTCTCATACGTTTCCGTGCCGATGAAGTGCACGCCTACACGCTCGAGCGCGGCCCGCCGATGCGGATCGGCCTCGGGGCACGCGGCGACATAGAGCGGAACACGGTCAACGCCGGAAACAAGCTTGGACGCCTCCGGCAACCGGATCTGGCGATCGAGGATGATGCGCGCCGGCGAGCGGTTCTCCAGGCCCGGCAGCCGCACGGTCAGCGCCGGGTCGTCCTCGAGCGCAGTGCCGATGCCGACCAGGATGGCGTCGGCCTCGGCGCGCATCAGATAGACTTCGCGCCTGGCGATCTCGCCAGTAATCGCGACCTGGCCGGCCCCTCTCCTGCCGATCTTGCCGTCGCTGGAAAGCGCAAGCTTCAGGATAACTTCCGGGCGTTTTTTCAACGATCGAATCAAATAGCCGGCCATCTGCTCCGCGGCTTCGGTGGCCAGCACCTTCTCCAACACCTCGACGCGGGCGGCGCGCAGGATAGCGTAGCCCTTGCCGGAGACGCGCGGATCGGGATCGCTTGCCGCGCCGACGACGCGCGCAATGCCTGCATTGACCAGCGCATTGGCGCAAGGCGGCGTGCGACCATGATGGGCGCAAGGCTCCAAGGTGACATAAGCCGTAGCACCTCGCGCAAGCTCACCGGCCTCGGCCAAAGCCTCGGTCTCGGCATGCGGCCGGCCGCCGATGGCGGTGACGCCGGTGCCGACGATCATCGGACCGGCGCCGTCGTCGCGCACGATGATCGTGCCGACGGAAGGATTGGTCGACGTGCGGCCGGCGTTGCGGCGCGACAGCCGGATGGCCGCGGCCATGAAACGGCGATCAAGGGCCGCCTGTTCGGCCTCGCTCAATCGAGATTCCGCCATGATCAGCCGGCGTCCTCTTCGGTCTTTTCCTCGTCGCCCTTCAGCTCGCCCAGCAGCTCGTGAAAATCCTTGGCCTCACGGAAATTGCGGTAGACCGAGGCGAAGCGGACATAGGCGACGTCGTCGAGCGATTTCAGCGCTTCCATGACCAGGCGACCGACCTCGCCGGAGGCCACTTCCGTCTCGCCCGAGCTTTCGAGCTGCCGCACGATGCCGGTCACCGCGCGGTCGATGCGCTCGGGATCGACATTGCGCTTGCGCACCGCGATCTCGACCGAGCGCAAAAGCTTGTCGCGGTCGAACGGCACCTTGCGGCCGGACTTCTTGATGACGACGAGGTCGCGCAGTTGCACACGCTCGAAGGTGGTGAAGCGGCCGCCGCAATCCGGGCAGACGCGGCGCCTGCGGATCGCCGCGCCGTCCTCGGCGGGACGCGAATCCTTCACCTGCGTATCTTCGGACTGACAATAGGGGCAGCGCATGGAGAGCCTTGGGTTCGCGATTCTGTGGCGAAAGGATTAGAGCCTTTTGTGCCTCAGAGATAGCGAGGCGCGAGCAAGATTGCCAGCGCCCGCCCCGACCGCCCTGTCGGTGTCAGGGTGCAACGTCCTTGGTCGCGAAGCCGCAGGAAGTGCCGAGATTGCGATAGGCCTTGGTGAACCCATCCATCGGAATGCTGACAACGGCCTGCTTACCGAAGGCGATGTCGAGCGAGGTGACTTTGCGCATGGCGCGTAACAATGCCAGGCTGGTCTTGGCCTGGTTGTCGACCATCCAGCTGGGGCGGCCGTTGACGGCATCGGCGGAGGAAACCGTCGCCGAAACCTTGACGCCGGGATCGCCGAAGGTCGCCGCGATGTTCTTGCCGGTCGGCAGATCCTTGTTGTCGACGGTGATCATGACGGCGGGATAGGCATCGGGCGGCAACACGTCACCGGTCGAGATCGACAGCGTCAGCGTGCCGGCATTGCCGTTGCCGTCGACGAAGGCCGTCGAGGCGGCGCAGGTCTTGTGCGCGTCCTGCCCGGTATCGAGCGTATCGATGATCGTGGTCCATCTGCCGAAGATCGTGGTGGCCGGCATGTCGGCGCTCGGCTGCGTCTGCTCTTGGGCAGCCGCGCCGGATACAGCGAAAGCGGCCAGCGAGCTGAACAGGGCCAGGGTGGCGGGACGGAAATTGCGCATCATCAAGTCTCCAGTAAGCGGCGCCGCCCGATCAAGGCGGCGCGTGGCGCAGGATAAAAGATGACGCGAAGCGCGTGGTCAACCAAGCAAGGGGGTCAACCGAGATAGGGGTAGAGCGGGAACCGATCCGTCAACGCCGTGACCTTGGCCTTGACCGCAGCCTCGACCGCCGCGTTGCCCTCGTCGGAATTCGCCACCTTCAGCCCGTCCAGCACCTCGGCGATCAGCTTGCCGATCTCGCGGAATTCGGCCTGGCCGAAGCCGCGCGTCGTGCCGGCCGGCGTGCCCAGACGGACACCGGAGGTGACGAAGGGCTTTTCCGGGTCGAACGGGATGCCGTTCTTGTTGCAGGTGATGTTGGCGCGGCCGAGAGCCGCCTCGGCGCGCTTGCCGGTGGCGTTCTTCGGGCGCAGGTCGACCAGCATCAGATGGTTGTCGGTGCCGCCCGAGACGATATCGAGGCCGGTTTCCTGAAGGCTCGAAGCCAGCGCCTTGGCATTGGCGACGATGCTTTCGGCGTAGGCCTTGAAGCTCGGCTTGAGCGCCTCGCCGAGCGCCACCGCCTTGGCGGCGATGACATGCATCAGCGGACCGCCCTGCAGGCCCGGGAAGACCGCCGAGTTCATCTTCTTGGCGATCTCCTCGTCGTTGCACAGGATCATGCCGCCGCGCGGGCCGCGCAGCGACTTGTGTGTCGTCGTGGTCACGACATGGGCATGGGGCAGCGGCGACGGGTGCATGCCGCCGGCGACGAGGCCGGCGATGTGGGCCATGTCGACCATCAGATAGGCACCGATCGAATCGGCGATCTCGCGGAAACGCTTCCAGTCCCAGACGCGGGAATAGGCGGTGCCGCCGGCCAGGATCAGCTTCGGCTTGGTCTCATGCGCGGTCTTCTCGATCGCGTCCATGTCGAGCAGATGGTCGTCCTTGCGCACACCGTAGGAGACGACCTTGAACCACTTGCCGCTCATATTGACCGGCGAGCCGTGGGTGAGATGGCCGCCGGAATTCAAGTCGAGGCCCATGAAGGTATCGCCGGGCTGCAGCAGCGCCAGGAACACGGCCTGGTTCATCTGGCTGCCCGAGTTCGGCTGGACGTTGGCGAAGTTGCAGCCGAAGAGCTTCTTGGCGCGCTCTATGGCCAGTTCCTCGGCCACGTCGACGAACTGGCAGCCGCCATAGTAGCGCTTGCCCGGATAGCCCTCGGCATATTTGTTGGTCATGATCGAGCCCTGCGCTTCGAGAACGGCTCTGGAAACGATGTTTTCCGAGGCGATCAGCTCGATCTCATGGCGCTGACGGCCGAGCTCGTTGCGGATGGCGCCGAAGATTTCCGGATCGGCATCGGCAAGCGTGGTCTCGAAGAAGGATTCGAATTTGCTGGAGGCTACCGCGGCGTCTGACATGGCTTGCTTTCCCTTGGGGCCGGAGGTCTGCGAGGTCGCCGCGCCATTAACACAGTTGTTTCGAGCCCGCCACGTTTGCGGCGCGAAATTTGCTAGCCGGATTGCGCCAAGCCAATCGGCTGAACCGTTATTTCCTGTCCCGTCGGCTCTTGAGCAGGGCCTCGGTCAGCGTGATCTCGGAAAGCAGCGCGCGCATCGTGTGGTCGTTGATCTCGCGGCTGCGGAACATGGCGCGCACGGCAGCGCGCTCCGCCTCGATGCCGGCGTGCCTAAGCTCGAGCTCCAGCCGCCCTGCTTCGCGCGCCTCGGCACGCGCCTCATCGGCTTCGTCGGAGGCCGCGATGCGGCGCCGGTAGCCGGCAACGATGCTGTCGGCGACCGCAAGCCGGGCTTCGGCCGCTTCGCCTTCCTCGCCGCCTTCACCGGCGAGACTCTCGATCGTGGCGATGGCCGCGTTGGCCGCGCCTACACGAGCCCGGCGTTCTTCGGCCGCGCCCGGATCCTCGCCCGGCTCCACCAGCCCGCGCGCGATCCTCGGCAGGGCAAGGCTGGCGATCACCAGCGAGCAGATGATGACGCCGGCTGCGAGAAAGATCACCACGTCTCGCGCCGGAAAGGGCGAGCCATCCTGCAGCGCGAGCGGCAGCGACAGAATACCTGCCAGCGTGATCGCGCCACGCACGCCGGCCACCGATCCGGCAAGCCTGACATGGAAACCAAAGGGTTCCGCCTTGCGCTTGCCGAACCGCGCGGCGATCACCGACGCGATGTCGCCGATCCAGATCCAGAGGAAGCGCAGGCCGATCAGGCAGAGCGTCAAAATGAGCACGGTCAGCGCCGGCTCGAACAGCCAGTGCCGGCTGGTGAGCTCGGGCGGAACCCTGCGGATGATGTCGGGAAGCTGAAGGCCGAGCAGGATGAAGAGAGCGCCGTTGAAGATAAACGCCAGCGTCGACCATAGCGACATCGCCTGGATGCGCGCCGAGACCGACAGATGGCGGAAAATGCCCGAGGTTCCGGTGAGCAGACCGGCGGTGACCGCGGCCAGGATGCCGGAGGCGCCGACATGCTCGGCGATGAGATAGGCGACGAAGGGCAGCAGGATCATGACCAACACCTGCGCCTCCGCCGGTGTGCCGCCGATGCGGCCGAGCACTTGCAGCGCCTTGGCGGCGATGAACAGCGCGCCGATGCCGGCAAGGATGCCGGCTGCCACGGCATAGAGGAAACTCAGCGACGCATCGGCGAAAGAGAAGCTGCCGGTCAGCGCGGCCGCAACGGCGAAGCGGAACATGACCAGGCCGGACGCATCGTTGAGCAGGGATTCGCCCTCCAATATGTGCATCAGCCGGGCCGGAACGACATTGCGGTCGACAATCGAGGACACCGCGACCGCATCGGTCGGCGACAGCACGGCGGCCAAAGCGAAGGCGACCGTCAGCGGGATGCTCGGCACCAGCCAGTGGAGCGCGTAGCCGAAGCCGACGATAGTGAAGAAGACCAGGCCGATCGCGAGATCGAGGATCGGCCCGCGCAGCTCGATCAGCTCCCGCTTCGGCGCGGCGAAAGCGTCGCCGAACAGAAGCGGCGGGATGAACACCAGCAGGAAGAGTTCCGGATCGATCTCGACATGCAGGCCGCCCGCCGGCCAGGCAAGGGCTGCGCCGATGGCGATCTGCAGCACTGGCAGAGGCACGCGCACCAGCCGCACCAGCGCCCCCGAAAGCGCCACGAAAGCGAGCACGACGAGAATGAAAATGGCGACTTCCATGGTGCGATTCCGGCTCTCCGGCCGACCATGCGCAATTGCCGGCGCCGCGTCCAGACAGGCGGCTTCAACTGGCTGATCTTCCCGCTGACAGGTGCCGCGGTTACAGTCCAGTCCCCGTGCCTGACGACAAAAAAGGCCGCTCCAGGAGCGGCCTTTTGTTCGAAATATCAGTTGTTTACAGTGCAGACGTAATCTGCAGCTCGCTGTTGCCGTCGAGGCCGTAGATGTCATCGCGGAACTGGACGACGCCAGGCCCGGTCGACCATGCCGACAGGTAAAGGAAATGGACCGGCACCGGATTGACGACCTGCACCGGGGTGTTCTCGCCGGTCTTGATCGCCGCCTCGAAATGCTGGCGGTCCCATCCGGGCGTGTCGCGCAGGATCCAGGTGACGAGGTCGCGCACGTTCTGGACGCGCACGCAGCCCGAAGAGTCGAAGCGCATCAGCTTGCCGAACAGGCTCTGCTGCGGCGTGTCGTGCATGTAGACGCCGTCCGGGCTCGGGAAATTGATCTTGACCGAGGCCATGGCGTTGCCGGCGCCGGGATCCTGGCGGAAGCGGTACTTGGCGGCATCGTCCGTCGACCAGTCGATGGTCATCGGATCGACCTCGCTGCCGTCCGGCGCGAACAGGCGGATGTGGCTGTCCTTGAGATAATTAGGATCCTTCCGCATCAGCGGAATGATGTCCTTGCGCACGATCGAGACCGGCGCGTTCCAGTAAGGATTGACGATGATCTCGTTGATCTTGGAATTCACGATCGGCGTCTGGCGGTCGATCTTGCCGACGATCGCGGTGTGGCGAAGCACGACGCGGTCGTTCTCGACGGCTTCGATCTGCGCCGCCGGAATGTCGACCAGCACATAGCGGCTGCCCAGCGTGCCGGCCTTTTCCTTCAGGCGCTGCAGATTGGTCTGCAGCTGGCCGAGCCGGATCTGCGCCGAGACGTTCATCGCCGCATAGGTGTATTTGCCCATCGCGCCGTCGGCCGGCAGGCCATGGCGAAGCTGGAAGCGCTTGACCGCGGAATCGACGTAGGAATCGAAGGCCGTCGAAATGCCGGCGCTCTGCGGCAGGTCGCCCGAGATCATCAGCCGCTTGCGCAACGGCACGACATCAGGGTCGTCGACGCCGAGCTGCAATTTCTTGGTCGCCGGAACCTGCTCCCAGCCGCCCTGGCCGACGATGTTCTGGTACTGCGCCACCGCCTGCTCGGTGAAGGCGACGGTCTGCTGGCTGAAGATCGGCAGCGTCGAAGCGACCTTGTTCGTATTGTTGGCGCGGGCGTCGAACTGATCGTCCCAATTGCCGCGGGTCGAGGATTTGAGGATATCCCCGACCACATCCTGCGCGCTGGCATGGCCGGCGACAACGGCGGCGGCGAGCGCAGAGGCTCCGGTTAGGAAGAAACGGCGGCTGGTTCTCATGGACGTTCCAGACATTCTAGCTGTATTCGATCTCGCTCAGTTTGCTCTACTGGCGGGTTGCCCGCACTCTAGGGTCGGCAATCTTAACAATTAGCCAACCATGTCCCGCATCGCCCGGCTGCCGGAAACGCACAGCCTCGAGGCAGGTTCCAGGAGGCGCAGGCCCGCAGCGTCACCCGCATTCTCGCTTTCACCGCGATTATGGCGGCAACGTGGCCTTGGCCCGCGATTTGCCTTCGACGAGACGACGAAAGATGGGAGCGATGCTTTTCTGCACTGGCCCTAAAGCGCGTCGCGATCTTTCAGATTCGCTCCATGCGCTTTAGGTTTTTGATTTTACGCATGTCTTTATCCCGAAACCGGCTCCCACTTCGGGAGACATGCTTTTAGTCGGTTGCTTCCCTTGCAGCGCACCATAGCCGGTACGCACGACTTCTGGGCAAGGCTGGAATTCCCTTGGTGACAGGAAAGGACCGGCGCGTTTCGGCGCCGGCCCATATTCTTCCCCGGGGGACCGCGCTTCTTCGGCGCGGCTTCGATGTCTCAGGTTTGAACGCGCTTACATCCGATAAGCGATCGTGTCGTTCCAGAAGCGGTCGAGACGCTGGAGCGCGCGGTTCATCTGCTTGAACTCGTCGGTGTTGATGCCGCCGACCGCCTCGATCGAGCCGACATGGCGCTCATAGAGCCCGGCGACGACGTCGGCCACCTCGTTGCCCTTCGGCGTCAGCGAGACGCGCACCGAGCGGCGGTCGATGCGCGAGCGCTGGTGGTTGATGAAGCCGAGGTCGACCAGCTTCTTCAGATTGTAGGAGACATTCGAGCCGAGATAATAACCACGCGAGCGCAGCTCGCCGGCGGTCAGCTCCGAATTGCCGATGTTGAACAGCAGCAGCGCCTGGATGGCGTTGATGTCGGAGCGGCCGTTGCGGTCGAACTCGTCCTTGATCACGTCAAGCAGACGGCGATGCAGACGCTCCACCAGCTGCAGCGATTCCATGTACAGCGAACGGATCGCCTCGCGGCGATCGTCGGATACGTTGGCGGTCTTCGCCGCCGGACGCGAATTGATCATTGTCTTTGCCTCTCGTTTGTCGCCCGGTGATTTTTTGTTCTTCACCTTGATCGCGACACTATCGAATACTCATAAAATTCGACTTAAACGCCAGGGCTAACAAGAGCTTACCGGTAAGAGGTTTCGAAAGAGGCTTAACGAACGGTCACACGAGCAAGAACAATTAACCTAAAGATTTAGCCAACGGTTTTAGGGCAAACCGCCGACCCCGCACCTAGGTTCCCCGAGCCGTTCGGCAACCTAAGGCGCTGCCCACTTTCGGGCGACATGCATTTGCTTTGATGCATATCGTTCTCCCGAAACCGGTGCCCACTTTCGGGCGACATGCATTACTGCCGGAGCTGGCGCTTCTGCAGCCATATGATCACCCGGAAGACGATATAGAGCAGCGCGACACAGGCATGCGAGACGACGATCAGCAGCCGGTGGCCGAAGAGGTCGGGAAAGCCGGCATACATGACGGTCTCGGTCGCCGCGCAGATGAACCAGATCACCGGTCCCCAGGAGGCGAGCATCCAGAGGCCCGCGGCGGCGAAGGGAAAGAAGACGGCAAGCGTGGCCGCGGCCACCTGCCAGTGCACCGGCATCAGGTCGAAGCGCCATAGCTCGCCCGGATAGATGCCGATCAGCCGGATCCAGTAGAGGATGCCGAAGAGCAGGCAATAGCCGGCAATCACGCGCTGGAACCAGGCGAAGATGACCTCGGTGGTCGAGGGCTGCAGCACCACGCGCCTGGAGGTGACCTCGCTCACAGCTCGAGCTCCGCGGCTCCGAGCGGCGCGAAATAGGCGTCGATATCGGCTGCCCTCACCGCTTCGAAGCTGGCTGGCCGCCACTCAGGCTTCGAGCCCTTGTCGATGATGGCGGCGCGGATGCCTTCGTAGAAGTCGTGGCCAGCAAGCATCCGGTTGAGGATGCGGAACTCCATTTTCATGCACTCGTCCATCGACAGCGTCAGCCCGGCGCTGATCTCGCGCCAGGCGACGTTGAGGCTGGTCGGCGAGCGCGTCCTGATCGTCGCCAGGGTCTTGGCGGCGAAGGCATCGGTGGCGGCAGCCTCCTCAAGGCTGGCGATAATGCCGGCGAGCGAGACTTGCGAGAAGTGGCGCGCGATCGAATCCAGATCCTGTCGCTCGGTCTCGCGCTTCGCCGGGGTGAAGAAATCGCGCAGCTCCGCGTTCGGATCGCCGCTTGTCGCGAGTTCGTCGAGCAGGCCGGCCTGGTCCTCGGCCTTGATCGTGTGCGTGGCGAGGCCCGACCACAGTGCATCGCCAAAGCGGATGCGGTTTCCCGTCAGCCCCAGATACATGCCGAAGCTGCCGCCGAGATCCGGCAGCAAGTGGCTGGCGCCGACATCGGGGAAGAAGCCGATGCCGACCTCGGGCATGGCGAACTGCGCGTTCTCGGTCAGCACGCGGTGCGAGCCGTGGAAGGAAATGCCGACGCCGCCGCCCATGACGATGCCGTCGATCAGCGCGACATAGGGCTTCTTGAAGCGCGCTATGCGGGCGTTGAGCCGGTATTCGTCGGCGAAGAAATCGACCGGCGGCTTGCCGGCGCGGCCGGCCTCGTAGATGTGCAGGATATCGCCGCCGGCGGAGAACGCCCTGCCCTCGGCCTTGACGACGACGGCGGCGACGCCGGCATCGCCCTCCCAGGCGTCGAGCGCCCTGCCGAGCGCCTTGACCATACGGTGGGTGACGGCATTGAGCGCCTGCGGCCGCGTCAGCGTGACGACACCCGCCTTGCCCAAACGCTCGAAGCGAATCTCGTCGCCTCCGCCAAAATCCATCACCAGAGAATCCTTCTCTCCGCCCTTCCAGGGGGATTGAAGTGCTAAAGGCGGCATAGGGATGCGTCAATGGCGGGATCGCCGCGCTGGCGACCAGCCGCGCCAGGTGTTAGGTAACCGGCAAAGGGTTGCGCCCGCGCGGCCCGACAGATTTGCGAGCAAATCGACATGCCTGGATTTTCTCGTTTCGCGGCTGGATTGACCGGCCTCCTATGGCTCGGAGCTCCCTCGGGCTTTGCCGCAACGCCCGCGGAACTCTACCAGGCACAGACCATCGTCACCGGTACAGGCGAGCCGAACCGCCAGATCGGCTTCAAGGATTGCCTGGAGAAGGTGCTGGTCAGGGTTTCCGGCGACCAGCGGCTGACGCAGAAATCGGAAATGCTGGCACTGCGCAACAAGGCAGCCGACTTCGTCCAATCCTTCCGCTACCACGACCGGCTGGAAGGCATTCCGATCCATGACGAGCAAGGCACCCATGACAGGCCGCACGACCTGACGTGCCTTTACAAGCCCGCGGTAGTCGACAAGCTTTTGGCGCAACTCGGCAGCAGGCCCTGGCACGGCGAGCGGCAGACGCTCGCCGTCTTCCTCACGACCGAGCAGGGCGCGAGGCATTTCGTGCTGACGGCCGACGAGGATCGCGGCCAAACGATGCGCGAATCCTTCACCAACGCCACCGGTCCGCTGCTGATGCGCGTCACCTTTCCAAAAACCAGGCAGCTTGCCGGGTTGGACGAGAAGGCGCTCCCGGCGGCGGATATGGCAAGGCTCGACCAGCTCGCGAAAAATGTGGGGGCGGCCCGGGCGCTTGCCGGCAGTATCGTGTGGAGCGACAAGGAACTCGGCTGGATCGCCGACTGGCGGCTGGCCGATCGCGGCAAGACCTATCAATGGCAAGCGCGCGGCGTCAGCTTCGACGAGGCTTTTCGCGTGGCCGTGAGGGGAGCGGCGCAGATATTGTCGGGCAACGGGCAGCCGTGAGCCGCCATTCCGGCGGCGTCTTCACCTTGACGATCGCGGCTGCGCGGACCCGCCCCAGGCGCCGCTGCCGACCTTCCACAAGGGAGGCATGACGGCGAAAGGCAGCACCGTGTGCGCGATCGTTGCCGCGACGCGGCCGTTGCTCGATCCGATCGTGCGGTAGATCGCCTTGACATGCGCCTTGACGGCATCGACGCCGATGCCGAGCGCGGAGGCGATTTCCTCGTAGGAGCGGCCTTCGATGAGGCCGGACGCGACTTCGAGCTGGCGCGCGGTGAGGCTGGGAAAAGCGAGCCCCAACCGCTCCGCGGGCTTGACCCTGGCCAGAGTGCGCTGCTGCGCCTGCCGGTAGCTGCGCAATATATGCGGGCGATAAGCTTGCAGCCGGTCACGCTCCTCGTCGCTGAAGGGCGGCCGGCCGACGACGCGATGGCCGACGATCAGAAGCGAATAGCCCTCATGCTCCATCACCACGGCCATCATGCGGTGTGCGCCCGATGGCAGGAACGCTTCCTTCGCCATCGGCAGACCGAAGAACTCCTCGTCGCTGAAGAAGTCGGATTCGCGCAGCGCCCGCTCGCCATAGAAAGCCGGATCGTACTGCCAGAACGGATGGCTGAGCATGTGGCGGGCGAACGCCTCGACCGCACGAGCACGGTTTTGCGGATCGTCGTCCACCGAAAGCAGGCTGCGGAATTCGCGGCTTCGGTGATGGTGTTCGGCATAGGAGACGACATCCGCGCCGATCAACCGGGCGACGCTGCCGAACAGCACGGCCGGCAGCTCGGCCAAATCCGGCTCGGCGGCATAAAGCGCGATGATTTCGTCCTTTAGAAGTTCGTCAGCCACGCTTACGCTACCGCTACATTAGTCCATTGAAAAATAACGGAAATCCGTTGTTGCCAAGGTGCCACAGATGCGACCGAAAAGCTACAGGCAGCGGGGCCTTGGACATGCTTTCGGCCGCCTCTACCCGTTCGGGTAATGGCCAATTCCCCAAGCACCGTGTCACCGCTTGCGTCGAGGCGAATGCGACCGCCGAGCATTGGCCCAGGGGGTGCTCCCGGCGGCGGCCGGGACCTCGGACGGACACTGTCAGGGTCAAAGCGGAGGGCGGCCGATGCGATGGAATTGGACGCGGGCATGAAGGCAAATGTCCTCTGGCGATCTTCTGCTGCCTCATTGCTGATCTGCGGTACGGTGTCCGTCGTCGGCTTCGCCTCTATTGAGCCGTCGCCGGCTTTCGCGGCGGGGGGTGCGGGCGGCCCCGGCGTTGCCGGCGGCGTCAACCCGGGAGATTCCGGCCAGGATGCCCCAGTTGGCTCCGGCGGTGGCGGTGGCGGCGGTGGTCCGGGTGCGGCCGGCGGCACCGGCGGAGGCGACTTTTCTGGAGGCATTTTCCAGCCGGGAGCCCTGGGAGGAGCAGGCGGAATCACGCCTGGAGCGGATGGCGAGGACGGCGACACCGGTTATAGCCGCGGCGGGCCTGGCGGTGGCGGCGGCGGCGGCGGCGCGCATGGCATCGAGAGCACCACCACGATCGACAACCAAGTCGGTCAGACCCTGGCCGGCGGCAAAGGTGGAAATGGCGGCAAAGGCGGTGCGGTCGGCTACGGCGGAGGCGGCGGCGCCGGCGGCTATGGCGCGGTGCTGAGCGCGCCCGGCCGAGTCAGCAATGCCGGCACAGTTACGGGCGGCGACGGCGGCAATGGCGCGACGCACGACTACGCCGGCGGCGGCGACGGCGGGGCCGGTGTTCTCACAGGCGACGGCGCGACCGTCACCAACCAAGGCAACGGGTTGCTGCAAGGAGGGGCCGGAGGTTGGGGCTTCTATATCCTCGACTCAGGCAAGGGCGGCAGCGGCCTCATAGGTGGCAACGATGCAAACGTCACCAACCTTGACGCGGCTGCTATCGTCGGAGGCAATGGCGGCAGCACGCCCGTGGACAGCACCGGCAGCGTCGTCACAGGAGACCGGGGCCGCGGCGGGGATGGCGGCGCGGGTATCGAACTCGGCAACAATGCGGTCATCTTCAATCGGAATGCAGCCACGATCGCTGGCGGCGATGGCGGCGACAGCCGACACGGCGACGGCGGCAAGGGCGGCTCCGGCATCAGCGTCGGGCTGGGGGCGACGATCGGCAACAGCGCATCGATCACCGGCGGCGACGGCGGAAACGCCGGCAGTGTTCTTGACGGGGTGCCTACGTTCGGGGGCGCGGGCGGCGCCGGCGTAAGCGGTTCCGGCCTTCTGACCAATACCGGAACGATCACCGGCGGCAATGGCGGCGCGGCCGGCGGCGCGAGCACTGCCGGCCAAGGTGGCGAGGGCGTCTCGGGATCGAATCTCACCATCATCAACAGCGGCACGATCAGCGGCGGCTTTGCCGCCGATGGCCTCGGCGTGCGAGCCAACGCCATCAGCTTCACCGGAGGCGTCAACCATCTGGAACTGCATGGGGGTTTTGCCGTCAACGGAAACGTGGTCGCGGCCGGCATGCAAGATACGCTGGCGCTTGGCGGCGCCGCCGACGGCGTCTTCGATGCCTCCGCCATCGGCTCGCAATACCAAGGCTTCGAGATATTCGAGAAAACCGGCTCGAGCACATGGAGGCTGACCGGCGCCACGGACGCGGTCACGCCGTGGATCATTGCCGGCGGCACTCTGTCAGTCTCTTCGGACGCCAATCTCGGCGATCCCGGCGGCAGTCTCACATTGGACGGCGGCACGCTGCAGAACACGGCTTCATTCACAAGCGCGCGTCAAGTCGTCATCGGCGACAACGGCGCCACGTTCCTGACCGACGCCAATCTTGCTTTGGCCGGAGCGATCAGCGGCGATGGCCTCTTCAACAAGAGCGGCGCCGGCACGCTGACGCTGTCGGGCACCAACAGCTATACCGGCGGCACCCGCATCCTCGCCGGCACGCTGGAGGCGGCCGGCGGCCACGCGATCGGCGACGCCTCCTCCGTTTTCCTGCTCGGCGGCAACTTGCGAATCCAAAATGACGAGACGATTGCCACGCTATCCTCGGGGGACACGGCTTTCGGCAATGTCGAGCTTGCCGGCGGCAATCTGACGGTCAGCCAGAACTCGGCCAGGGTCACCAGCTATTTCTACGGCGGCATCACCGGCAGCGGCGGCTTCATCAAGGACGGAACTTTCCGCCAAGTGCTGGCTGGCGACAGTAGCTACACCGGTGCGACCCAGATCCTTGCCGGCACGCTGTTTGCCGTCGGCGCCGGGCGCGATTCCATTCCCGACGGTTCCGCGGTGACGATTGCCGCCGGCGCCACGCTGTCGCTGGTCCGGCCGACGACCGTGCTGCCCGGCGTGGAGAGCGACGACGAAACGATCGGCTCGCTCGCGGGTGCCGGCACTGTCCTTCTCGGCGGCAGCACGCTGACCGTGGGCGCCGACGGCACCAGCACGACCTTTTCGGGGCTCATCTCCGGAACGGGCGGCCTCACAAAGACAGGCGCCGGCGCGTTGAACCTCACCGGCGACAATTCCGGCTTCAGCGGCCCGACCTCGATCGAGGGCGGCACACTGCGGGTGAACGGCAACATCGGAGGCAATGTTGGCGTCGAGACCGGCGGCACGCTCGGCGGCTCGGGGACGATCGGCGGCAACGTCAGCGTCGCCGGCGTGATCGCGCCCGGCAATTCGATCGGCACGCTGACGGTGGACGGCGACTATGTTCAACTCGGAGGCTCGACATATGTCGCCGAGATCGACCCCGCCGGGAATTCCGATTTGATCGACGTTGGCGGCGTGGCGACGATAGAGGGCGGCACGGTCTTCGCACTGAAGGCACCAGGCGGCTATGCGGTGGGGACGCGCTATACGATCCTGACCGCCGATGACGGCGTCACCGGCACCTTTGGCTCACTGACCCAGAACGCGCCCTTCGTCAGTCTCGCTCTGATCTACGATCCCGGGGCCGTCTATCTCGATGTCACGCGCAACCAGGTCGCGTTCTGTGACGTCGCCGCCACCCGCAACCAATGCGCCACCGGTCAAGGCGCCGAGAGCCTTGGGCAGGGCAATGCGGTCTATGACGCGATCGCCGGCCTGCCCGACAGCGAAACCGCGCGCGCCGCCTTCGACCAGCTTTCCGGCGAAGTCCATGCCTCGATCAAGGGCGCGATGCTGGAGGACAGCCGCTTCGTGCGCGAGGCGGCAACGGCACGGGTGCGAAGCGCTTTCGAGGGTGTCGCTGCCTCGCCACTGCCGGTTATGGCCTACGGCGACGGTGGACCGGTATCGGCGCCAGCCGATATCGGTCGCTTCGCCGTATGGGCCTAGGCGTTCGGCTCTTGGGGCAAGATCGATGGCGACGGCAATGCGGCGGCTCTGGATCACGATACCGGCGGCCTGCTCGTCGGCGCCGATGCGCCGGTCGGCGACTGGCGCGTCGGCGCGCTGGCCGGCTACAGCCACTCGTCCTTCGACGTAGATGATCGCGCCTCTTCGGCATCGAGCGACAATTATCACCTGGGCGTCTATGGCGGTCGGCAATGGGGCGTTCTCGGCCTCAGGGCCGGCGCCGCCTATAGCTGGCACGATGTGGAGGCGGCCCGATCGGTCGCCTTCACCGGTTTCGCCGATGCACCGTCGGCCAGCTATGACGCGGGAACGGCACAGATATTCACCGAACTCGGCTACAGGATCGAGCCCGGCAACATCGGTTTCGAGCCGTTCGCCGGCCTCGCCTATGTCAACGTCCATACCGACGGCTTCACCGAGACGGACGGCCCGGCGGCGCTCGCCAGCCAGGCCTCCAATACCGACGCCACCTTCACCACGATAGGCCTGCGCGCCTCGACCGCCTTTGCGCTTGGCACCGTCAGCGCGACGGCGCGCGGCACACTCGGCTGGCGTCACGCCTTTGGCGACACCACGCCGCTGGTGGTCAACGCCTTTGCCGGCGGCAATAACTTCACCATTGCCGGCGCGCCGATCGCACGGGATGCCGCCGTTGTCGAGGCTGGTCTCGACCTCGACATCGCGCCCGAGGCCAGTTTCGGCCTGTCCTACTCCGGCCAGATCGCAAGCCGCGCCCGCAACCACGGCTTCAAGGCTCAACTCGGCTTCAGGTTCTGACCGCCTGACGAGGATCCGGCGTGGCCGTACGATGATGCCCGCGCCACACCACCGCGACAGCGCGCTCGCCTGTTTCACCGCTGCCATGGGCGTTCCGATTGCTGGCACAATCGTGTCGCATTGGTCAGCGGCAAACGCGCGTGATAAAAGCGCGGCCAAAAGAGAGTTTTGGCGATGAACAGATTCACCCCCGCAAAGCCTGCCGGCGCGCGCAGCGTCGACGAGATCACTCACAGCCGGCGGCTGCGGCGCATGCGCAAGGCCGACTGGTCGCGCCGTCTGGTGCAGGAGAACCAGCTGTCGGTGAACGACCTGATCTGGCCGATCTTCGTCGTCGACGGCAAAAATGTGCGCGAGCCGATCGCCGCCATGCCCGACGTCTATCGCCTGTCCGTCGACCTCGCGGTCAAGGAAGCCGAGCGCGCCGCCAAGCTCGGCATCCCGGCGATCGCCACCTTCCCCAATATCGAGCTTTCGCTGCGCGACCAGACCGGCTCGCACATTCTCGATCCGGAAAACATCATCAACCGCACCACGCGCGCCATCAAGGAGGCGGTGCCGGAGATCGGCATTATTACCGACGCCGCGCTCGATCCGTTCACCAGCCACGGCCATGATGGCATTTTGCGCGACGGCATCATCGTCAATGACGAGACCGTCGAGCAGGTCGCCGCGGCGGCCGTCATCCAGGCGGCGGCCGGCGCCGACATCATCGCGCCGTCCGACATGATGGACGGGCGCATCGGCGCCATCCGCGACGCGCTCGACGCCAACGGTTTCCAGGACGTCGCGATCATGTCCTATGCGACCAAGTTCGCGTCGGCCTTCTACGGCCCCTATCGCGAGGCGGTGGGCACTGCCGGCCTGCTCAAGGGCGACAAGAAGACCTATTACGTCGACCACGCCAATTCCGACGAGGCCATGCGCGAGGCCGAGCAGGACCTCGCCGAAGGCGCCGACATGCTGATGGTGAAGCCGGGGCTGCCCTATCTCGACATCATCCGCAGGCTGAAGGACGAGCTGCAGATGCCGACCTTCGCCTACCAGGTATCGGGCGAATATTCGATGATCAAGGCAGCCGCCGCCAATGGCTGGATCGACGGCGAGAAGGCGATGCTGGAATCGCTCCTCGCGCTCAAGCGCGCCGGCTGCGACGGCATCCTCACCTATTTCGCGCCGACCGTGGCCGAGATGCTGAAGGGCTGACCTCCTCCCCATCGCCTTTGAGGTCTTGCTGTCCAGGTAAGCCCACCGGGCGATTTTGGGCGTCCAGAGAAATTCCGCTTGCAAATCGCAATCAGTCAAGCTATTCCGTAACTGATTGCACATTACAACTGGTTTAGGAGGCAATCATGTCCAAGCTGCGTGTCAACGCTTTCACCCTGTCGCTCGACGGCTACGGCGCCGGTCCGGATCAGACTCTCGAAACCCCGCTCGGCGTCGGCGGCGAAGCCCTGCATAAATGGATGATCGGCACCCGCACCTTTCGCGAGATGGTGATCGGCAAGGAGGGCGGCACCACCGACATCGACGATAGCTTCGCGGTGCGCAGCTTCGAGAATGTCGGCGCCTGGATCCTCGGCCGCAACATGTTCGGGCCGATCCGCGGCGAGTGGCCGGACGAGAACTGGAAAGGCTGGTGGGGCGACAACCCGCCCTATCAGGTGCCGGTCTTCGTGCTCACCCATCACAAGCGCGCGCCGATCGTCATGGAAGGCGGCACGACGTTCCATTTCGTCACCGACGGCATCCATTCGGCGCTCGAACAGGCGAAGGCGGCGGCCAACGGCAAGGACGTACGCGTCGGCGGCGGCGTTTCGACTGTGCGGCAATATCTGCAAGAGAGGCTCATCGACGAGATGCATCTGGCCATCTCGCCTCTCCTGCTCGGCTCCGGCGAGCATCTTTTCGCCGGTCTCGACATGCCGAAGCTCGGCTACCGCTGCACCAGCCAGGTCGCGACGGCCGATGCCACGCATGTGATGATCGGGAGGGATTAGGAAATAGACCCAACGTCTTGTGATGATTGGCGAAACCCTTGGGGGCAGGCCCTTTCTCCCCGTCACTATACGGGGAGAAATGCCCGGCAGGGCAATGAGGGGCGGCGCTACCGATCCAGTTATTTTGCCGACAATACGACCGACTGCAGCGATTTACCGACTTCAATTTTCGAGGTGGGCGCCGCCCCCTCATCCGCCCTTCGGGCACCTTCTCCCCGTGAACGGGGAGAAGGTAATACGCCTCAATACTTCGCCGGTACATAAAGCTCGCGCGGCAGCACCTGGCGCTCGTAGGACGGGTTGAAGACACGCTCCGGCAGCGTGATCTCCTCATGCGGCACGTCCTCATAGGGCATCTGCTGCAGCAGATGGTCGATGCAGTTCAGCCGCGCCCGCTTCTTGTCGTTGCCTTCGACGATGAACCAGGGCGCCTCCTTGATGTTGGTGCGGGCGAAGGTCTCTTCCTTGGCCTTGGTGTACTGCTCCCAGCGCACGCGCGACTGCAGGTCCATCGGCGACAGCTTCCACTGCTTCATCGGATCGTGGATGCGCATCAGGAAGCGCATCTGCTGCTCCTCGTCGGTGATCGAGAACCAGTATTTCACCAGCGTGATGCCGGAGCGCACAAGCATGCGTTCGAATTCCGGCACGTCGCGGAAGAATTCCTCCACCTGCTCGGGATTGGCAAAGCCCATCACGCGCTCGACGCCGGAGCGGTTGTACCAGGAACGATCGAACAGCACGATCTCGCCGCCCGCCGGCAGATGCGGCACGTAGCGCTGGAAATACCATTGCGACTTCTCGCGCTCGGTCGGCGCCGGCAGCGCCACGACGCGGCAGATGCGCGGGTTGAGGCGCTGGGTGATACGCTTGATGACGCCGCCCTTACCGGCGGAGTCGCGGCCCTCGAAAATCACCACCAGCTTCTTCTTGTGGTAGGCGACCCAGGACTGCAGCTTGATCAGTTCCGACTGCAGCCGCAGCAGCTCGCGGAAATAGGTCATCCGCTCGATGGAGGGCGGATGCGACTTCTTGTAGATCCTGGCGATCTCGAGCGAGAGCGCGGGCTCGGAAATCTCCAGCTCATAGTCCTCGTCGAGCGTGTCCTCGAGCTCGGCTTCCAGCCAGTCCTTGGCTCCGGAATTCGTTTTGAGTTCGTTCATCGCGCAGCTCCTGCCTGCCAGCCACTTTCGCCTCGGATGCGTTCCGGCCCGGGAAACGCAACTCCGTAAGCCGACTGAGATACAGATGCGCAATGACGGTTTTATTGCAAGCGCGGACCAGCATACTGGACTAGCTGATATGTGATCGGCCCGTATCGATGGCGGGGCGACAAGCCGCCGGAATTGTCCTACAAATACCCTCCGCCTCTTTCCGGCGCCCGCCACGGCGCGCCTTTTCAAAACAAATCGCGAGGACCTGACATGGAATACCGCACGCTTGGCCGTTCCGGCCTCAAGGTTTCGACACTGACGCTTGGCACGATGACCTTCGGCGGCACAGGCCCGTTCGCCGCCGTCGGCAATTCCGATCTTTCGGAGGCCAGGCGCATCATCGACACCTGCATCGATGCCGGCATCAACCTCATCGACACCGCCAACGTCTATTCCAATGGCCTGTCGGAGGAGATCGTCGGCGAGGCGCTCGGCGGCAAGCGCAAGAACGATGTGCTCATCGCCTCCAAGGCGCGCATGCGGATCGGCAGCGGCCCCAACGACGAAGGCCTGTCGCGCCACCATCTGATCCGCGAATGCGAGAGAAGCCTGAAGCGGCTCAAGACCGATGTCATCGACATCTATTTCCTGCACGAATGGGACGGCGTCACGCCGCTGGAGGAGACGATCGCCGCACTCGACACCTTGGTCGGCCAGGGCAAGGTCCGTTATGTCGGCTGCTCCAACTATTCCGGCTGGCAGGTGATGAAGGCGCTCTCGATCAGCGACAGCCATCATCAGCCACGCTTCGTCACCCAGCAGATCCACTACACGCTGGAAGCGCGCGAGGCGGAGTACGAGTTGCTGCCGATCTCGGTCGACCAGGGCCTTGGCGTGCTGGTGTGGAGCCCGCTGGCCGGCGGCCTGCTTTCCGGCAAATACCGCCGCGATAGCCCGACGGCGCGCCAGCTTGGCGGCTGGTCGGAACCGCCGATCCGCGACGAGGACAGGCTGTGGCGCATCGTCGACGTGCTGGTCGAGATCGGCAAGGCGCGCGGCGTTTCGGCGGCTCAGGTGGCGCTTGCCTGGCTGCTCGGCCGCCCGGCCGTTTCTTCGCTGGTGATCGGCGCCCGCAATGAAACCCAGTTGAAGGACAACCTTGCCGCGGCAAGCCTGACGCTGTCGTTGGATGAGCGCTTGCGGCTCGACGCCGTCAGCCGGCCACCGGTGCTTTACCCATACTGGCACCAGCAGTTCACCGCCAAGGACCGGTTCGGCCCGGCCGATCTTGTGCTTGATCGCAGTGTCATCTGAGGACCGTCAGCCTGTGATGTAGCGCCAGACTTCCGGATCGGGTTCGATCTGGCCGCTCAGCACGAAATATTTGTAGAGGACGAGCAGCGAGACCGCCCGCTCGTCCTTTTCGTTGCTGAACCGGCGGCAGTAGGCGTTTGCCGCCGTTGTGATGCGTTGGGCTTCCGCAGGATGCTTTTCGAAATAGGCGATCTTGTCGGCGACATCCGAAAAATCCGGCGCCAGCGGCACGTAGTGGACATTGGCCTCGAGCTCAGCTTCGGCGAACCATGTCTCGTAGGTCGGAGGCGGCATCAGGCAGAGCGAATTCGAGCTCATGATCCATTTCAGGTTCGTCGCCACGTCGTTGCCTTCGAGCGAGACGATGTAGCGGAACTGCAGCTGCTGCGGGATCGTGAGGTAGGGCTTGCGGTAGTTCTCCGGCGCGCTCGGCTTGGGCGAGCCCGCATCGCAAACCGGCAAACCGCGCACGGCATCGACGAACCGCTTCCGGATCGGATTGTTGAGATCGCCGCGCCAGACCGCCATCGGGCGCTTGTCGGCGAAGGACAAGCTGTCGCGGGGAAACCGGAAATGACGGAACTTGTCGAGCTTCATGATCACGGCATTGCCGTTGTCGTCACGGATAGGCCGATCCTTGACAATCGCCGGCATCCTGGGCACGTTAACGACATCGCCGAACTCGAGATCGATGAGCAGGCCGCGATCGAAGTAGCGCGCGAACTCCTTCAGATCGTAATAATACATGCTGCCGAACTTGGGTATTTGACCGGCCGGTACGGCCGCCGCGCTCGGCACGAAGCTATGGTCGAGCCTGTTGTAGTAGTTGACTCGATCACGGACCGTTTTGCCGGAGAGCTTCGCCTGCCGCAGGCGGCCAGCCAGGCGCTGGCGAAAGAGAGCCTGCGGCACCACATCGCGCGTGATGTTGCGTATGAAATAAAATACCCGTGCTGCGGTGCGTAAGGGCGAGGCCATGCGTCCGTCGTTTCAGTAGTGCGGTGTTGTTCCCCGCACCTCCTACAGCATTGCGCCGCACATCTTGCAAGCCCGCGCGCCGTGACGAACTTGTGAGAGTCCTTATATTCGGGCGACGGTAGAGAGTAATCAGGTAGCGACGACGGCGAAACCCCTGGCGCGCAGGCCGCGCCGATCCTCATGCAGCGATGTCACCAGCCGGTCGCGGCTGCCCGCGATATGGGCCGAGAGCAGCCGCGCCGCGTCGTCGGCGTCCCCGTTCCGCACGGCTGCCAGGATGGCATGGTGCTCGGCCCAGGCGCGCCCCAATGCCGCCTCGTCGCGCACTTCCAGCCAGCGGGCGCGCGACAGTCTCGTCATCGCGTCGCGCACGGCTCGCAACAGGAATTCATTGCCGGAGAGCCTGGCCAGCTCGATGTGAAAATCCATGCCGACGCGGTGCCATTCCTCGCGCGGCGTCTCGGCGTCGCAGGAATCGAGCATTGCCGCGATCACCTCGACCCCGCTGCGGTCCTCAAGCGCCGCCGTCAGCCTCACCGCCGCCACCTCGACCGCCTCGCGATAGACGGCGATCTGGCCAAGCTCGGCAAGGTTGATCGGCGCCACGGTCCAGCCGCGGCCGTCGCGGCCGATCAGCCCTTCGGTCTCGAGCCGCAGCAATGCGGCCCTGACCGGGGTGCGCGAGGCGCCGAAGCGGCTTTCGATCCAGCGCTCGGTCAGCCGCTCGCCCGGGCCGATCTCCAGCCCGAGGATCATCTCGCGAAGCTGCCTTTCGACGTTCTGCATCTGCGACATCGTTCGTTCCACTTTTCGGACGCCGCATTGACAGCGGCTGGGTTCGGGTTCATGACGGATACCAGTTTGGTATCCCAAAATGGTATCCGGAGCAATCCCGGATGACCGGGCAGGCATGACATGGCAGACGACACTTCGGAACAGAGCGGCTACAGCATCCATTGGCGGCGCAATCTCGCCGTCTGCTTCGCCGGCTCGTTCAGCACGCTCATCGCCATGACGCTGCTCTTGCCCTTCCTGCCGCTTTACGTCGAACAGCTCGGCGCCGAGGGGCACGCGGCGATCGTGCAATGGTCGGGCATTGCCTATGGCGCCACCTTCTTTGCCGCGGCGCTGGTCGCGCCCTTGTGGGGGCGGCTCGGCGACCGTTACGGCCGCAAGCTGATGCTGGTGCGCGCCTCGTTCGGGATGGCGATCTGCATGTCGCTGACCGGCATGGTCGAGAGTGTCTGGCAATTGGTGTTGCTGAGGCTCCTCATCGGCTTTGCCGGCGGCTATTCCTCGGGATCAACGATATTGGTGGCGATGCAGACGCCGAAGGACCGCTCCGGCTGGGCGCTCGGCGTGCTCTCGGCCGGCATCACCGCGGGCTCGCTGGTCGGGCCGCTGCTCGGCGGCGTGCTGCCGCCGGTGATCGGCATCCGCGCCACCTTCCTGCTCTCCGGCGGTGTGATTTTCCTTGCGTTCCTGGCCACGACTTTCCTGATCAAGGAAAACCCGCCGGCGCGCAAACCCGTCTCGGCGGCAAAACCGAAAAGCGGCTGGTCGCAGATCCCCGACAAGCGCCCTGTCGTCGCCATGCTGACGACCGGCATGCTGCTCGCCTTCGCCACCATGTCGATCGAGCCGATCATCACCGTCTATGTGCAGCAGCTCGTCGAGGACCAGAGCAAGGTGACGATGGTCGCGGGCGTGGTGATGTCGGCGGCCGCGCTCGGCACCATTCTATCCTCATCATGGCTGGGCAAGCTCGCCGACTGCGTCGGCCACTGGAATGTCGTCGTCGGCGCGCTCGCGATCTCGGCGCTGCTGCTCATCCCGCAGGCTTTCGTCACCGACGGCTGGCAGCTCATCGGGCTGCGCTTCCTGATGGGCCTGGCGCTCGGCGGCCTGCTGCCCTGCATCACCAGCATCATCCGCCACAACATCCCGGACGGCGTCGGCGGCAACGTGCTCGGGTTGTCGATCTCGGCGCAATATGTCGGCCAGGTAGCGGGGCCGCTCGCCGGCGGCTTCGTCGGCGGCCATTTCGGCATGCGGGCGGTGTTCCTCGGCACATCCGTGCTGATGGCGCTGGGCGCGGTCTATAACTGGATTGTCCAGTCGCGGCGGGCGCGGCATATGCTGGTCGAGGCCGGCGAATCCTGATTGGCGCGCCTGCCCGCCGAAACACGGAGCATTGAAATGAGCCTTGCCGGGCAATCCTCAAACGGCGCCGGCCGTGTCCTCGTGCTGGCCGGCGGCCTCGTCGGCGCGGCAGGCGTGGCGCTGTCGGCCGCCGCCGCGCATTTAGGCGGCGTCTTCACCGGCACGGCCGCATCCTTCCTGTTGATGCATGCGCCGGTCTTTCTCGGCATCGGCCTTGTCGGCGGCAACCGGTGTCTCCGGATCGCAAGCCTGGTGCTGCTCGTCGGCCTGCTGCTGTTCTCGGGCGACCTGCTCGCCCGGGATTTCCTCGGTTCGCGACTGTTCCCGATGTCGGCGCCGATCGGCGGCACCTTGCTTATCGCCGGCTGGCTGGCGATCGCGGTCTCGGCGCTACTGCGTCCACGGCCCTAGACTGACCCGCCTCGTGGCGGGGCTCGCCGCGAATGAAACGGCGGGATTACTTGCGCCCCGGACGCAGCTTCAGTCTGCGCGTCGCCGGCTCCGCCGCGCGCTGCCGTTCCGGGCGGTCGGTCGCCGGCGATATGCCCCAATAGTTGCGATAGATGTCCTGGAAAAGATGGCTGATCGGATGCATGACTGGCCCCATGAATTGAATCGATCCAATCGATCGACGCGAAAAAGGCTGATTTTTCAGGCGCGCTTGCGCTTCACGATGAAATGGGGTTCGCGCTTCCACGGGCTTGCACCGCCGCGGCGCCGCTCGCTCCGCGCGGCCGAGGCGATGCCCCAATCGTTGCGGTAGACGTCTTCAAACAAATAGTTGACCGGATGCATGGCACCCTCCTCTTCGAACTTTGCTCCTAATCGCCGAAGCGACATTGGATCGATTCAAATCATATGCCTCACGCCACTGGAGTCAAGCGAAAATTTGAATCGATCCAAGAAAAATGTTAGATGACCGGCAACCATTCCACGGTCATGTTGGCTCTGTGACCGGATTCGGAGGAACGACATGGCATCACCTATCGAAGGCCAAGCACGACCCATCCGGCTGGCGGACATCGCCAAGGCGGCCGGTGTCTCGCACGGCACGGCTTCCAACGTCTTCAGCCGCCCGGAGATCGTGCGCGCCGAGGTGCGCGAAAAGGTCAAGGCGGTGGCGGAAGCGATGGGTTATGCCGGCCCCGATCCGAAGGGCCGGCTGCTGCGTGCCGGCAAGGTTAACGCCATCGGCGTCGGCACGACCGAACCCCTCTCCTATTTCTTCGAGGATCCCTTCGCCCGCGTCATGATGGCCGGCATCTCCGAAGCCTGCGACGCAACCGGCGCCGGGATCGCCCTGGTCTCGGCCGCCAACCAGGAAAAGCTCGCCTGGAACATCCAGAGCGCGCTTGTCGATGGCTTCATCCTGTTCTGCATCGAAGGCGGCTCGCGCCTCGTCGATCTGACGCGGGAGCGCAGGCTGCCCTTCGTGGCGCTGGAACTCGGCTTTCACGATGAGACCATTTCGGCGATCGGCGTCGACAATGTCGCCGGCGGGCGACTCGCCGCGCGCCATGTCGCCGAACTCGGCCACCGTCGCTTCGCGGTTCTGTCGCTGACCCTCGGCGAGGAACGCACCGGTTTCGTCACGCCGGAAATGGTCCGATCGGCGGTCTATACGGGAACGCGTGATCGTCTCGCCGGCTATTTCGAGGAACTGTCCCGCTTCGGTATCGACACGACAAAGATCCCAATCTTCGAAACCGAGAACGAAGAAAAAAGCACCAGGGCCGGGCTCGAAGCGATCTTCACCCGCGGCGAGCGGCCGACCGCCATCCTGGCGATGTCCGACAGGATGGCCTTGATCGCCATCGAATGGTTGGCCAAGCGGGGCCTCAAGGTGCCGGAGGATGTTTCCATCGTCGGCTTCGACGGCGTGCCGGACGGCGCGCTAAGCGACCCGCCGCTGACCACGATTGCCCAGCCGATCACCGAGATCGGCCGCCGGGCTGCTCACATGATCCTCGACTTCGACGGCACGGTGCGGCGTGAGACGATGGGCGTCGAGCTCGTCGTCAGGGCCTCTACCGGCCCTGCGCCGAAAAGCTGAACAATTCCCAGCAGTTCAGCTAGGTAGCTGAACTACTGCTTTCCTGGATTTTATTTCAGTACCCGCCAATCCTCGCCGGTACCGGTTGCGCGCCGAACGCGGCGCGCGCGGACTCCCCGCGTGCCGGCTTGGCGCGAGCCGGACCGAGACCGGCGAACCATTCGAGATAGAGCGCCAGCGCGAACTGCATGGCGATGCCGGCCGCGATCAGCAGCGTGTCAAAGGCGAGCCCGCCCGGATTGATCAGCTTCAGCACCTGCGCAACCATGGCGATCAGCGTTCCGGCAATGAACACCGGCAGCGAGCGCTTGCCGAGGATCGCCAGCGGATTGTCGGGCTTGGCGCGGAACAAGTTCGACACGGCCGGCAGAGCCACGATCAGATAGCTGACGGCCAGGATGTGCAGCAGCCGCGGCAGCGACAGGAAGGTCTTGTCGAAACCGCCGATCACAACCGGCAGGTTGAACCAGGTGATATGACCCCAGAGCGGGCTGTGCACCCAGATCGCCGCGCCGGCCACGTAGACGCCGGCGAAGCCCACCAGCCACCGGTTCACGGGGATGGTGCCGCCGCGCTTGACGTGCAGCATGGCGGCAAGGCCGATATTGAACAGGAATTGCCAGGACAGCGGGTTCAAGAACCAGAGACCCGGTTCGGGATAGTTCGGCGGCGCGATCTGCCAGATCCCGGCAACCAGCCACAGCAGGCCGGACACCGTCAGTGCCGCCACGGGCCTGCAGCTGACGAACAGCACGAAGGCCGGCGCCGCCAGAAGCAGCGCGGCATAAACCGGCAGGATGTTGTTGTAGCCGAGCTGGTGACCGAGCGTGACGATGCCGAGCAGCACTTCCGGCGTGTTCCTCATCAGCGGCTCGATGTTGATCATCTTCAACAGCTCCGGCCGGTGGGCAAACACCGCCGTAGCGCAGAACAGGGCGATCACCGCCATGGTGATGACGATATGGGTGACGTAGAGCACGCCGGCGCGCCGCCACATCTTAAGCGTCGCCAGCAGCCTGCCGCCTGGCTTGAACTTGCTGCCATAGGCGAGCGCCACGGAGATGCCGGAGATCAGCACAAAGGCCTCGGCCGCGTCGGAAAAGCCGAGATTCTTATAGGTCAGGTTTTCGAAGACGGTGCCCGGCACATGGTCGACGAAAATGGTGAGCAAGGCGAGCGCGCGCAGCACGTCGATACGCGTGTCGCGCTGGTTGATGCGCGTATCACGGTCCTTGGTAGGCGTGTCGCGATCGTCGGCTCGCGTATCGCGCTGAGAAACGGGGATGGTCATCGACAAAAGGCCTCAGAGCTGGTGTTTCATGTCCAGCAATGCGACCCCCGACGCACCGCTTCGATTCCTCCCGTCGGGAGGGTATCGGCGCAGAAACGGCCTGAAATGCGCCCGGTTCAATCAACTTTCGCGGAGCTTGAAAACATTCCGTTTTGAAGCCGGCAAATCAACGAAATCACCATAAAATCAACAGGATGTGATCATGTCCGAACATGCCAATAAAAACAGCGTGCTGCATCATGATCTGCCTTTTCCCTACCGCTTGATGAGACCGGCAAATGCGAGCTGCGACTGCCTTTTCGTGCTGCATGGATCGGGCGTGGACGAAACGACGCTGGCGCCGCTGGCAAGGCAGATCGCGCCGCGCGCGGTGCTTGTCGCGGCGCGCGGCCGCATCCGGCAGGAGGACGGTTTCCGTTGGTTCGAGCGAATCACGCCGACCAGCTTCGAGCAGTCGAGCATCCGCGCGGAGACGGCCGCCTTCGCTGAATTCGCAACCGAAGCCGCCGAGCGCCACGATCTCGATTTTTCACGCGCGACCTTCCTCGGCTATTCGAACGGCGCCAATCTGGTTTCCACGCTCATGCTGCTTCATCCCGGGCTGGTGCGGCAGGCGGCATTATTGAGAGCGATGCCGGTGCTCGACGACGCGCCGGCGACCGACCTTTCCGGCACGCGGGTGCTGATCATCGCCGGCGCGACAGACCAGACCTACGGCCCCTTCGCGCCGGCCCTGGTGACGCTGCTCAGCGAGCACGGCGCCGAGGTCGATGCGCGCATCGTCGCCTCCGGCCATGAATTCGGCGATGCGGACGCCATGATCGCGCGGCAATGGCTTGCCGGAGCTAACCCGGCCACCTGACTGCACTCCTGACGCGGAATTCGCGTGCCGACATGGCAGCCGACTCCGGTGTAGCCGGCTCCGTCTAGGGCCACTCAGCCCTGACCCATCCTGTTCCAGGCATCCAGGCCGGCGATCTTGTAGGCTTCGGCCAGCGTCGGATAGTTGAAGGTGTTGTTGACGAAGAAGTCGACGGTACCGCCGAGATTGATCACCGCCTGGCCGATATGGATGAGCTCGGTGGCGCCCTCGCCGACGATATGGGCGCCGAGCAGGCGGCGGGTCTCGACCGAGAACAGGAGCTTCAGGAAGCCGCTGCTGACACCCATGATGTGGCCACGTGAGGTCTCGCGGAAACGCGCAACGCCGACCTCGTAGGCGATCCCGCTCTCGCGCACCTGTTCCTCCGACTGGCCGACGGTCGAGATTTCCGGCACGGCATAGATGCCGTAGGGAAAGGTTTCCGGCGCCGGCGGCAGGGTGACGCCGAAAGCGTGACAGGCAGCCACCCTGCCCTGCTCCATGGAGGTCGAGGCCAGGCTTGGGAAGCCGATGACGTCGCCGGCGGCATAGATATTCGGCGCACTGGTCTGGAACGTTTGCGGGTCGACCTTGATGCGACCTCTCCCATCGGCTTCGATGCCAACCATCTCCAGGCCGAGGCTGGCGACGTTGCCGGTGCGGCCGGCGGCGTAGAGCACCATCTCGGAACGGATGGTGCGGCCGTCGGCCAGCGTCACCTCGGCATGATCCGGCTTCGAAGCGATTTCCTTGACCGTGCTGCCGAGGCGAATGGTCATGCCACGATCGCGCATCTGGTGGATGAAGTCGTCGACGATCTCGCGATCGATGAAATCGAGGATGGTGCTGCGCGGCTCGACCAGCGTGACCGGCACGTCCAGCGCCGAGAAGATGGTCGCGTATTCGACGCCGATGACACCGGCGCCGATCACTGTCAGCGTGCGCGGCAGATGGTGGAGTTCCAGCATCTCGTCGCTGTCGAAGATGCGCTTCTTGTCGAACGGCACGTCCCCTGGGCGATGCGGCCTGGTGCCGACGGCGATCAGCGCGTTGGCGAAACCGACTTCGCTGTAGTCACCGTTATCCGCCGTCAGGCTGACCCGATTGGGGCCAAGGAATTTGACTGCGGCGCGCGCACTCCTCACGGTATTGCGCATGAACTGGTGCTGCAGCACCTCGACCTCGTGGTCGAGCGTCTTGTGCAGGCGATCGACGAGATCGGCGATCGAAATATCCTGCTTGACCCGGTAGCCGCGGCCGTAGAAGCCGCGCTCGCGCCAGCCGGAAAGGTTGAGCACCGTCTCGCGCAGCGTTTTCGACGGAATTGTGCCGGTGTGCACCGAGACGCCGCCGAGGCGACGGCCCCTGTCGACCACCAGCACCGATTTGCCAAGCTTGGCCGACTGCACCGCGGCGCGGCGCCCGGAGGGGCCGCTGCCGATGACAAGCATGTCGTAATCCATATTTCCCCATCCCCTCGGCGTCTTGCTGCGCCGCAGCAAGCTAACGCGATCCGCGCCATGAATTCAACCATAGCGCCCCGGCTCACCACGGCTTGTCGCGCATGCGTCACCGGTCGTCGATCTTGATTCCGCCGCCGGCTTTCACCATTTCAGTGGCGAATGGCCGACACCTATTTCGGGCCAATTACGAGGATATGACATGAACGCGCGCGTTCTTGACGGCGAGATCATCACCACGAGGTTCGAGGACACGCGCGCCTATCGCGGCGTGCGCACAAGGCGCATCTTCGCCTTCATCCTCGACTATTTCATCGTTGCGCTGCTCACCATCCCCTTCGCGATACTGGTCGCCGTGCTTGGCCTTTTGACCTTCGGCCTCGGCTGGGCACTGTTTTCCGTGCTGGTGCCGGCGGTTGCCATCCTCTACATCTGGAATACGTTGGGCAGCCGCGACCAGGCCACGACCGGCATGAAGATCATGGGCATCCGGCTCGACAAGCTCGACGGCACGCGCATCGACGGCCTGACAGCGGTGGTGCATTCGGTGTTGTTCTGGGCCGCCAACGTCATCCTGACGCCGCTGGTGCTGCTGGTCACGCTGTTTTCGGATCGTAAGCGCACGCTGCATGACCTGCTTCTGGGCACCGTCGTCACGCGCACCGACATTTAGCGGTGTCCGCGACCGCCATCACCACGGCGGTTATGCTAAAATATGAACAGCCTTGACCGGCCGCGGCCGCACAATCCTGTTGAATTTTTCCCCGGTCGGGCCAAAGGTAGGGCGATTCGCAGGAGCGTTTCCAAGAATCGATGACGCAGCATCCGACCCAGTCGCCGCAGTTCTTCCTGACCGCGCCGTCGCCGTGCCCCTACCTTGAGGGCCAGTTCGAGCGCAAGGTGTTCACGCACCTTGTCGGCGACAAGGCCCCCGAGATGAACGACCTGTTGACCCAGGGCGGCTTCCGGCGCTCACAGAACATCGCCTACCGGCCGGCCTGCGAGTCCTGCCGCGCCTGCGTGTCGGTGCGGATCCTGGCGCAGGAGTTCACCGCCAGCCGCAACATGCGCCGCGTGGTCCAGCGCAATGCCGATCTGATCGGCGCCATGCACGACGCCCAGCCGTCGACCGAGCAGTACTCGCTGTTCCGCGCCTATCTCGACGCCCGCCATCGCCGCGGCGGCATGTCCGACATGACCGTGCTAGACTATGCGATGATGGTCGAGGACACGCATGTCGATACCAAGATCATCGAATACCGGCGCCGCGGCCCGGACACCTTCATCACCGGCAAGGGTCAGGGTGAATTGATTGCGGTCGCGCTGACCGACAAGATGGCCGACGGTCTGTCGATGGTCTATTCCTATTTCAATCCCGATTTCGAGGACCGTTCGCTCGGCACTTTCATGATCCTCGACCACATCGCCCGCGCCAATGCGATGGGACTGCCCCACGTCTATCTCGGCTACTGGGTCAACGGCTCGCGCAAGATGAGCTATAAGATGCGCTTCATGCCGCAGGAGCATCTCGGCCCGAAAGGCTGGGAACGCTACGACCACGAAGCGGTCAGTCGCTGATCCGCTTCATCTTTCACCCTTAAACTGTTTCAGGGAGGAGGATGCCGGCCTTTCGGTCGTCAGGCTGAAAGGGCCGACGCATGGCCGCCGTGCGCCTCCTCAAGATTATTGCGAGATTGCCGAGTGTCCACCCATACCGATCACCAGAAGGGCCTGCTGATCACTGCCTTCGGCGGATTGACGCTCACCGTCGACATCCCGCTGATCCGGCTGGCCGACGGCAGCCCCTGGACCATCATGATGCTGCGCACCGGCACCACGCTCGTCGCCGCCTTGGTGGTCTGGGCTGTCTGGCGTGCACTGCGCAGCGATGCGCCAAGGCTCATTCCCGGCTGGTCAGGGCTTGCCGCGGCGCTGTGCTACGGTTTGACCGGCGTTACCTTCGTCACCGCCGTCTACCACACCTCGACCGCCGATCTCGTCTTCATCCTCGCCTTCAACACGGTGTTCGCTGCGCTGCTGTCGTGGCTGTTCCTGCGCGAAAGGCCCCGGCTCGGAACTGTAGTCGCCATGTTCGCAATGATCCTTGGCGTGCTGATCATCGTCGGCGGTTCGGTCGGCACGGGGCATCTGTTCGGCGATTTCATGGCGCTGTGCTCGACTTTCTTCGTCGCTTTGGCCATCACCATCTCGCGCGCCAGCGGCAAGGATATGGGCTTTACCGCGCTCGTCGGCGTCGTCCTGCCGCTGGCGGTCGCCTTGTTCATGGTCTCGGGCGAAGGCCTTCACGTCAACCAGCCATGGTGGATCATCTTCAACGGCGCCGTGATCATGCCGATCTCGTTCTTCTGCCTCGCCAATGGACCGAAATACATCTCAGGGCCGGAGGTGGCGATGTTCTATCTGCTCGAGACCGTGCTGGCCCCGATCTGGGTGTGGCTGATCTTTGCCGAGACGCCGTCGCGCAACAGCCTGATCGGCGGCACGATCCTGATCGTGACGCTGGTTGCCCATTCGCTCTGGCAATTGCATGAGGGCCGCAAACGGCGCGCGGCGCTGGCCGTGGTTCACCCTGCCTGAATTTTCCTGGCTTCGGGCGCCGCCTCGATCCGTGGCGGCCCTCTCTCTTCGTCGGCGGCGCGCGCCTGTTCGTCCATCATCTCGACCTCGCGCAGCCATTCGCGCCAGATGGCGACGAGCAGCGCCATCAGCACCGGACCGATGAACAGGCCGAGGAAGCCCATCGTCTTGACGCCGCCGATCAGGCCGAAAAAGGTCGGCAGGAACGGCAGCTTGATCGGCCCGCCGACCAGCTTCGGGCGCAACGTCTTGTCGACGACGAAGAGCTCGACCGCGCCCCAGACGAACAGCGCCATGCCGGCGAACAGCTTGCCGCTGGCGGCGAGATAGATCGATACCAGCGTGAAGGAAAGCGGGGCACCGCCCGGGATCAGCGCCATGATGCCGGTGAGCGCGCCGAGCGTCACCGGCGACGGCACGCCGGCCAGCCAGTATGCGATGCCGAGCACCAGGCCTTCGCCGATGGCGATGATGGTCATGCCGGTGACGGTCGACGAGATGGTGGCCGGCACGACGCGCGAAATGCGCTCCCAGCGCGCCGGCAGGATGCGCTCGCCGAGACGATCGACCTGGGCCGCGAAAGCCTCGCCATCGCGATAGGCGAAGAACAGTGCGATCAGCATGAACAGCAGCGTCAGGACCAGGCCGAAGGCGCTGCCGCCGGCCGCCAGCGCGCCGCGGTAGATGGTGCCGATATTGGAGCCGCTCACCATCTGGATCAATTCGCCGATGCCGCCGGGATGGCCGAGATTTTCCGTCCACTGCTCGTTCAACCACTCGCCGATCACCGGCATGGTGGCGATCCATTGCGGTGTCGCCGAGCCATGGCGATTGGTTTCGATCGCCCATACCACCCATTCGCGAAGCTCGTTGATTGCATAGGTCCCGGCAAGCGCGATCGGCACCACCAGGAAGGTCAGGATGAAGAGGATGGCAAAAGTCGCGCCGATAGTGCGGTTGCCGCCGACGGCGGCAAGCAGCCTGCGGTAGAGCGGCCAGCTGGCGAAAGCAATGACGAGCGCCGCAAGCACAGGGAACAGGAAGCCGTGGAAGAAATAGACGCCGGCGGCAACGATCAGCACCAGGAGCCAGCGCGCCGCCGACAGCGGCGGGATGACGGCCGCCCTGATCGGTGTCGACAGACCGAACAGGCGCTGTCCCGGCTTCTGGATTTCAGCCCGCTTCAACCCGGCGTTTCTCCCCTGCCCGACAAATTCGATAAAGGCTTATGCACCATGATAGTGCAGCAATCGTGACGATAGTCCAAATAGCTACTTTTCCTTCTCCCCTTGTGGGAGAAGGTGGATCGGCGCGCAGCGCCGAGACGGATGAGGGGTGCTGGACGGAATGAGACGTTGGCGTTCCCTGGAACACCCCTCATCCGACCGAGCTTCGCTCGGCCACCTTCTCCCACAAGGGGAGAAGGTTGGGCGCCTCGCTACCCAAATTTCCCCGTCCTCGGGAAACCCTTCGGCACTATGCGGCCGGCGGCGGCGCGGGCGCCGATCCATTCGGCCAGTTCCTCGCGCGACTTGGTGAAGGTGCGGTCGGCCGAATCCTGCCAGGTGAGCCCCGCTGCAATCGTGAAGGTTTTCAGGTCCAGCACGCCGCCATCCTTGTATTTCTGCAGGCGCACGCCCTTGCCGCGCGCCATCTCCGGGATTTCGGCGAGCGGGAAGATCAGCATCTTGCGGTTCTCGCCGACGATGGCGAGGTGGTCGCCCGCGACCGGAACGCAGCGCTTGGCCTCGTCCGGCGCCTTGACGTTCATCACCTGCTTGCCCTTGCGGGTGTTGGCGACGACCTCTTCCTCGGAGACGACGAAACCGTTCGCATCATATGAGACCAGGAGCAGCTTGCGCTTCGGATCATGGACGAAGGCGGTGACGATGTCCTGGTCGTTCTCCATGTCGACGATGATGCGGATCGGCTCGCCATGGCCGCGTCCGCCCGGCAGCCGGTCGGCGCCGATGGTGTAGAACTTGCCGCCGGTGGTGAAGACCAGGATCTTGTCCGTGGTCTGCGCATGGAAGGCGAGCTTCAGGCTGTCGCCTTCCTTGAAGGCAAGCTGCGAATGGTCGGTCAGGTGACCTTTCATCGCGCGCAGCCAGCCCTTTTCCGAAACCACGACGGTGACCGGCTCGCGCTCGATCATGGCATGCGCGATGTCGGTCAGATCATGCTCCGGCGCGTCGGCGAACTGGGTGCGGCGCTTGCCGAGCTCGGTCTCGGGCCCGAACTGATCGCGGACCTTGGTGACTTCCCAACGGATCGTCGCCCATTGCTTGGCGTCCGACGCCAGCAGCGCCTCGATCTGCTTCTTCTCCTCGGTGAGGCCGTCGTGCTCCTTGCGGATTTCGATCTCTTCGAGCTTGCGCAGGGCCCGCAGCCGCATGTTGAGGATTGCTTCGGCCTGGTTGTCGGTGAGCGACCAGCGGGCCATCATCACCTGCTTGGGCTCATCCTCCTCGCGGATGATCCTGATCACCTCGTCGATGTTGAGATAGGCGATGAGATAGCCGGCGAGGATTTCCAGGCGCTTCTCGATCTCGCCCAGGCGATACCGCGAGCGGCGGATCAGCACCTCGCGGCGGTGGTCGAGCCATTCCTTGAGCACGCCCTTGAGCGAGAGCACGTTCGGCACCTTGCCGCGCGACAGCACGTTCATGTTGAGCGGGAATCGGCTTTCGAGCTCGGTGAGCTTGAACAACGATTCCATCAGGATGCCGGGATCGACGGTGCGGCTCTTCGGCACCAGCACGATACGGATGTCCTCGGCGCTCTCGTCGCGAATGTCTTCGAGCAGCGGCAGCTTGCGCGCCATCAGGAGCTCGGCGATCTTCTCGATCAGCCTGGCTTTCTGGACGCCGTAGGGAATTTCGGTGACGACGATGCTCCAGGTGCCCCTGCCCTGGTCCTCCTGCCCCCACTTGGCGCGCACGCGAAAACCGCCGCGGCCGCTCTCATAGGCTTCGAGAATCGAGGCGCGGCTGTCGACGATGATGCCGCCGGTCGGGAAATCCGGTCCCTGGACGAAATCCATCAGCTTCGCCACCGGCGCGTCAGGATGCTCGATCAGATGCAGCGCCGCGTCGCAAAGCTCGGCGGCATTGTGCGGCGGGATCGAGGTCGCCATGCCCACCGCAATGCCGGACGAGCCGTTGGCGAGCAGGTTCGGGAAGGCGCCGGGCAGAACCGACGGCTCCTCGTCCTCCTCATTATAGGTCGGCCGGTAGTCGACGGCGTCCTCGGTGATGCCGGCAAGCAGCTCGGTCGCCACCTCCGTCATGCGCGCTTCGGTGTAGCGCATGGCGGCGGCGTTATCGCCGTCGATATTGCCGAAATTGCCCTGCCCGTCGACCAGTGGGTAGCGCATGGAAAAATCCTGGGCGAGGCGCACCAGCGCGTCGTAGATCGACTGGTCGCCATGCGGATGGAACTTGCCCATCACCTCGCCGACGATGCGGGCGCATTTGGCGAAGCCCTGATCGGGATTCAGCCGCAGGAGCCGCATGGCGTGCATGATGCGGCGATGGACCGGCTTCAGCCCGTCGCGCACATCCGGCAATGCCCGGTGCATGATGGTCGACAGCGCATAGGCCAGATAGCGCTTCTCGAGCGCTTCCTTCAGATCGACCGGTTCGATGTTGTCGCCGCCACCATCTTCGGGCGGCAAATGCCTTTTTCCCATGGATTTGGACTAGCCGAGCGGGTGATTCGCGGCAAGCGCCGGGTTGGGAGTCGGCGGATTCGTCGCGCGCGATGCGGGCAGGCGAAACCGCAACCGGCGATGTGAAGGATTTCACGGAAGCGGCAAGGCGAACATTCCAGTTTGCCGGCAATCTGCAACCGGCATCGGCTGTGCCGGGGCGCCGGCCAACATCAATCTGTTACATGCGCCCTCTATCTGGGCAAGCAACGCGATCTGAGCATGCAACGCGGGCGGAGGAGAGCCGCGGTCTTCATGACAAATTCACCGCACCATGCAAAGCGTGCCGGCCGGGTTTGCTTTTCATCGCCCTTTTCGACAAATGTGCCGGGAAACGCCTTTTTCCCGTCCCGTTCGTCGCGGAATGGTGATGGGGCAGGAATTAAAAACACTTTTCAGGACAGGGAACTCGCCAAATGACAATCCAACGCTCAATGCTCAAGAAACTGGCTTTTTCAACCTTTCTGCTGACCCTGCCGCTCAACGCCGCCCTCGCCGCCGATCCGGCCGTGGCCGAGCGCGTCAAGGCAACGCTTGCAGCCCAGGGCGTCGATATTTCCTGGACCGGTGTCACGGGTGACGATTCGAACGTCGTATTACAGGGCGTCTCCATCAAGCCGGCTGCCGAGAAGGAGGCGCTGCCGATCGGCGACGTGAAGCTGGAGGGCGTCACCGAGGCCAATGGCGGCTTCGACATCGCGACCGTCTCGACCTCCGCCTTCGAGCGCACCCAGGACGGCGTGACGCTCAATCTCAGCCCCTTCATCATCCACGACATGAAGGTGCCGCCCGAGGGCAGCACCGACCCGCTTGGCTCGCTGGTGATGTACAAGTCGGCCGAGCTCTCCAACTTGACGGTCAAGGTCGGCGACAAGACGGCCTTCTCGATGGATGAGCTTGCCGTCCAGATCACCCCACCGGCCGACGGCAAGGCGATGGACTTCACCGCCAACACGGGAAAGTTCAATGCCGACCTGACGCTGGTCGACGACCCGAAGTCGAAGGAAGCGATCGAGGCGCTCGGCTACCAGAACATCTCCGGCAACATCTCGATGGCGGGCACCTGGCAGCCCAGCGACGGCAAGATGGAGCTATCGAAATATGACATCGCCGTCGACAATGCCGGCAAGCTCGGCATGACCTTCAATCTCGGCGGCTACACGCTCGACTTCATCAAGTCGATGCAGGCCATGCAGAAGCAACTCGCCGCGCAGCCCGAGGGCGCCGACAACTCAGCGCAGGGCATGGCCATGCTTGGTCTTTTGCAGCAGCTTTCGTTCAACGGCGCATCGGTTCGCTTCGATGACGCCTCGCTGACCAGCAAGGTGCTCGACTATGTCGGCAAGCAGCAGGGCATGTCGGCCAAGGACGTCGCCAACCAGGCCAAGGCGATCGTGCCGTTCGGCATGGCGCAACTCAACAATCCCGAACTGACGGCCGAGGTATCGGCCGCGGTCAACAAGTTCCTCGACGACCCCAAGAGCCTCGAAATCTCGGCCGAGCCGCCGTCGTCGGTGCCGTTCGCGCTGATCATGGCGGGCGCCATGTCCAACCCGCTCGACCTGCCCAAGACGCTCGGCGTCAAGGTCAAGGCGAACGAGAACTGATCGAACTAGCTGCCTTCTCCCCGTCACTACGGGGAGAAGGTGCCGGCAGGCGGATGAGGGGCAGCGCCGACGCCTGCAAATATGAAATTCGATGCTGAACCGATTGGGTGTCAGAAGGCATCAGCAGCTATGATCGCCTTCTAATCGCCAGTTTCCGCGCTGCCCCTCATTGTCCTGCCGGACATTTCTCCCCGTATAGTGACGGGGAGAAAGGGCAGTTGCGACGCTGCCGTCAGTCCTTCTTCGCCACCGCGACGCGCAGCGACAGTTCGCGCAGCTGCTGCGGGGTCGCTTCCGAGGGCGCATTCATCAACAGGTCGTAGGCCTGCTGGTTCATCGGGAACATTGTGACCTCGCGCAGGTTCTTGGCGCCGACCAGCAGCATGACGATGCGGTCGATGCCGGCCGCCATGCCGCCATGCGGCGGCGCGCCGTACTGGAAGGCGCGATAGAGGCCGCCAAAGCGCTCCTCGACCGTCGCGCGATCGAGCCCAACCATCTCGAAGGCCTTGACCATGGTTTCCGGCAAATGGTTGCGGATGCCGCCGGAAGCGATCTCGAAGCCGTTGCAGACTATGTCGTACTGGAACGCCTTGATGCCCAACGGCTCCTGACCGCTCAGAGCGTCGATGCCGCCCTGCGGCATCGAGAACGGGTTGTGGGCGAAGTCGATCTTCATCTCGTCCTCGTTCCATTCGAAGAACGGGAAGTCGACGATCCAGCACAATTCGAAGCGGTCGCGGTCGACGAGGTTCAGCTCCTCGCCGGCGCGCGTGCGCGCGGCGCCCGCGAAGGCGACGAATTTCTTCGGGTCGCCGGCGACGAAGAAGGCGGCATCGCCATCGGCAAGGCCGAGCTGCTGGCGGATCGCCTCGGTGCGCTCCTCGCCAATGTTCTTGGCGATCGGGCCGGCGCCTTCGAGTTTTTCACCTTCCTTGCGCCAGAAGATATAGCCCAGCCCGGGCTGCCCCTCGCCTTGCGCCCAGGAATTCATGCGGTCGCAGAAGGCACGGCTGCCGCCGGTCTTGGCGGGAATCGCCCAGACCTCGGCCTTCGCGTCGTTGGCGAGGATGTTGGCGAACACCTTGAAACCGGAATCGCGGAAATGATCCGAGACCGCCTGCATCTCGATCGGGTTGCGCAAGTCCGGCTTGTCGGTGCCGTAGGTGCGCATCGCCTCATCGAAGGGAATGCGGCGGAATTCCTGCGTTACCGGCTTGCCTGCGGCGAAAGTCTCGAAGACGCCGCGAAGCACCGGCTCCATGGTGGAGAGCACGTCATCCTGCTCGACGAAGCTCATCTCGAGGTCGAGCTGGTAGAATTCGCCGGGCAGACGGTCGGCGCGCGGATCCTCGTCGCGGAAGCAGGGCGCGATCTGGAAGTAGCGGTCGAAGCCGGAGACCATGATCAGCTGCTTGTATTGCTGCGGCGCCTGCGGCAGGGCGTAGAAGGTGCCGGGGTGAATGCGCGACGGCACCAGGAAGTCGCGCGCGCCCTCGGGCGACGAGGCCGTCAGGATCGGCGTCGAGAACTCGGTGAAGCCTACCTCGCCCATGCGCCTGCGCATCTCGGCGATGATCTTGGTGCGCGCAACGATGTTCTTGTGCAGCGTTTCGCGGCGCAGATCGAGGAAGCGGTATTTCAGGCGGATGTCCTCCGGATAGTCCGGCTCGCCGAACACCGGCAGCGGCAGCTCCTTGGCCGCCGACAGCACCTCGATCTCGCGCGCGAACACCTCGATCTCACCGGTCGGCAGGTTGGGGTTCACCGTCTCCGGCAGGCGCGCCTTGACCTCGCCATCGACACGGATCACCCATTCTCCACGCATGGTCTCGGCCACCTTGAAGGCCGGCGAATCCGGATCGGCGACGATCTGGGTCAGGCCGTAATGGTCGCGCATATCGATGAAGAGCAGCCCGCCATGGTCGCGCACGCGATGCACCCAGCCCGACAGGCGGACGGAATTGCCGACGTCGCTCTTTCTCAATTGGGCACAGGTATGGCTGCGGTAACGATGCATTGTCATTGGTGAAGTCCGGAATTGCGGGCGAAAAGCCCGGCTCGAAAATTGGCGCGAAAAGCGCATGAGAGGCCGGCTTTGTCAAGGCAAGCGGTCACACTCGGGCGCGGGCCTGAGATCAGGCAAAGTGGATTTCGGCACCCAGGCGTTCGAAATCGGCGAGGATGGCATAAGGCGCCGTCTTCTCCACCACCAGATGGCGGATCGCGTCGGATGCCGCTACACGATAAGGCGCCGCGGTGGCGAGCTTGTCGTTGGTGGCGGCGATGACGATGCCGGCGCTGTTCCTGGCCATGGCGCGTTTCACCTCGGCTTCGGCCGAATCGAAAGCCGTGACGCCGCGCGAGGCATCGAGGCCGCAGGAGCCTAGGAAGAACAGATCGGCGCCGAGCTGCGCCACGGCCGCAAGCGTATCGCCGCCGACGCAGGTGCCGAGGTCGCGGACATAGCGACCGCCGACCATGATCAGCTCGACCCGCGGAAGATCGGCAAGCGCCGATGCGACGCCGAGCGAATTGGTGGCCACGGTCAACTCGATGTCGTGCGGGATCGCTCTCGCGATCGCCTCATTCGTCGTGCCGCCGTCGATGAACAGGGTCTGTCCCGATGCGAGCACGCCCACCGCGGCCTTCGCTAGGCGCAGCTTCTCCTCGACCGCGTGACCGCCGCGCTGGCTGATCGTTGCCGCGGCGAACGGCGCCAAGGCGACTGCGCCGCCATAGACTCGGCGCAGCTGCCCTGTCTTGGCGAGTTCCCGCAAGTCACGGCGAACCGTATCCTCAGAGACACCGAAGCGGCTGGCGAGCTCGCCGGCCAGTACCTTGCCTTCCGCCGCCAGTCGGTCGCGAATGAATTGGTGACGTTCCTCGGTCAGCATGCACGATCCTGTTTTGTTGTGCACGTTCTTGCATGTTTTGCATGTTTGTGCAAGGAATAACGCATTGGATCGGCGATGCCGTCCCACCTCCCGAACGGAAATGCTGCAAATGACCTTTGGCTTGAAACTCGCCCCTCAGCACCGCGTCTATGCCGGTTTCCTGATCTACTCCTTCGCCATGGGCAACATTTTCCCACGGCTGCCGGACATCAAGCGCGCCATGGACATCGAGGACGGCGCGCTGGGTCTCAGCCTGATCGGGACGCCGATCGGCACCTTGACCGCGCTGACGCTCGCCGCGCCGATCCTGGAGCGCGTCGGCTTTCGCCGCGCGCTGCTCTGGCTCGTTCCGCTTCTGGCGCTCGCCTATTCCATCGCGGTGCATGCACCGGGGCCGGTCGCGCTGTTCCTCATGCTGCTGCCGGTCGGGCTGATGATCGGCAGCGTCGAGATCATCCTCAATGTCGAGGCCGACAGGACCGAGTTCCTGCTCAAGCGACGCATCATGAACCGGGCACATTCGTTCTGGAGCGCTGGCTTCTTCGGCGCCGGGCTATTCGGCGGCGCGCTGGCGCATCTCGGCCTGTCGCCGCAACTCCATCTGGCGCTGGTAGTGCCGATGGTGGGAATAGCGATGGCGCTGTTTCTCGGCGGCTACGAGCCGGCGCCCGCCCGCTTCGCCAGCACTGGCGACAAGGCGCCGGCGTTCGCGCGGCCGACGCTGCCGATCCTCGTTCTCGTCGCGGTGACGCTTTCGGCGATGCTCCTGGAAGGCGCCAGCATCGACTGGTCGGCGATCTACATGCGCACCGTGTTCGACTCAGGACCCTTCGTCGCCGGCTTCACAGTGGCGCTGTTCGCCTTCTCGCAGGCCACCACGCGCTTCTTCGCGGACTCCTTTGTCGACCGTCACTCGCCAAGCGGCGTGGCGCGCGTGCTGCTGGCCGCCATGGCCACCGGCGTTCTTCTCGTCTTCTTCTCGCCGGCGCCGTCGGTGTCGATGCTGGGCTTTGCCCTGTTGGGCATCGGCAGCAGCGCCCTCTTCCCGCTGGCGATCTCCGCGGCAGCGCAACGGACGGATCGTCCGGCCGCGATCAACGTCGCGGCACTTTCGCAAATCTCCTTCATTGCCTTCCTGCTCGGCCCGCCGCTGCTCGGCTTCGTGTCGGACCATTGGGGCATCCGCTCCGCCTATGGAATCGGCATTCCCTTCATCGCGCTCAGCCTGCTGACCGCGGGCTCTCTCGGCCGAAGGCCGACCGCAGAGAGTATCAATGCGATTCCAGGCGAGGCGCCATCCACGATCGTGCAGGAGATGGAAATACGAGCCGGCAAAGCTTAGGGCCGCTACCCGATTGGCAGCCCATGTCCTTCGTCGGGTGCGAGAATGTGACCGTGTTCGTGTCGCATTTGCCCCTGGCATTGACGGGATCTATGGTCCAAGAAGAGGTCACAGATCCGTGATTGCCTCTCTTCGATGTCTTCCATCCGCCCGCTCATCCCGCTCCTCGTCGCCGCAGGCATCCTGCTTGGCGGCAACGGGCTGCAGGGCACACTGATCGCATTGCGCGGCGCGCAGGAAGGTTTCTCCGCTTCCGATATCGGCCTCATGGGCACGTTCTATTTCGCCGGCTTCCTGCTCGGCTGCCTGGCAGTCACCCGTATCCTGAAGGCGGTCGGCCATGTCAGGGCCTTTGCCGCTCTCGCCGCAATCGCCTCGGTCGGCACGCTGCTTCTGGTGCTGGTCATCGACCCCGTCATGTGGTGCGCGGTGCGCTTTGCCGGCGGCTTCTGCTTCGCCGGGCTGTTCACCGTCATGGAAGCCTGGCTGAATTCCGGCGTCGGCAACAAGGACCGCGCCCGGGTGCTCGCCATATACCGCATGGTCGACATCGGCTCGGTGACCGGCGCCCAGTTCCTGATTCCGATCTTCGGCGCCGGCGGTTTCGCCATCTTCGCCGTCATGTCGATGATGATCACCTTTTCGCTGGTGCCGGTCTCGCTCGCAGACCGCTCGAACCCGGCGCCGCCGGAAGACGTCAAGCTCGACCTGCCGCGCGTCTGGCGGATCTCGCCGCTCGGCTCGATCGGCTGCATCGCCGTCGGCGTCACCAACAGCGCCTTTCGCACGCTGTCGCCGGTCTACGCCGAGGGGATCGGCATGTCGGTTGCCGATGTGGTGACGTTCGTCAGCGTCGGCATATTCGGAGGCGCCCTCATCCAATATCCGCTGGGCTATCTTTCCGACCGCCGGGACCGGCGCTCGGTGTTGCTGGCGATGACGTGCTGCGCCATGCTTGCCGCGCTGGCGCTGGCCTTCGTGGCGCGGGCCGACCCGTTCCTCAACTTCGTCATCGTCTTCATCTTCGGCAGCTTCGCCATGCCACTTTATTCACTATCGGCCGCGCACGCCAACGACCGGGCCGATAAAGGGGAATTCGTGCTGATCAACGCGGCGCTGATGCTGTTCTATTCCTTCGGCGCCATTGGCGGTCCGTTCGCGGCATCGGCCGTGATGCAGTATTTCGGACCGAGCGCCCTGTTCGTGTTCAGCGCCGTTGTCTACGCCATTCTCATTGCCGTGATCCTCTACCGAATGCAGGTGCGAGAGGGTGTGCCGGCAGGCAAACGCGGCCGCTTCACTGCACTTTTGCGCACCTCGACGTTGTTCGCGCGGCTCGCGCGGAGAAGCGGCGATTCGGACGCGGCCAACGAATGATGACGTGGCGCCGGCTTGACGAAAGCGCACGCGGCTGAAATTGAAAGGGGCGTAAAAATGATGCCAAAAGCGATTTGATGCACGTCATCACCACCCAGAAAGAACTCGAGAGCGTCATCGCGGCGTTCGAAAAGTCGGAATTCGTCACCGTCGATACGGAATTCATCCGCGAAACGACCTTCTGGCCGATCCTCTGTCTGATCCAGATGGCCGCGCCCGGCGTGACGGCGCTGATCGATCCGCTGTCGCCGGACATCGACCTCAAACCCTTCTTCCGGCTGATGGCCAACGAAGCGGTGGTCAAGGTCTTCCACGCCGCCCGCCAGGACATCGAAATCATCGTCCATCTGGGCGACCTGGTGCCGCATCCGGTGTTCGACACGCAGGTGGCGGCCATGGTCTGCGGCTTCGGCGACAGCGTCTCCTACGATCAGCTGGTGCAGCGCATCACCGGCGCCCGGCTCGACAAATCCTCGCGCTTCACCGACTGGCGACACCGGCCGCTCTCCGACAAGCAGCTCGAATATGCGCTTGCCGACGTCACCCATCTGATCAAGGTCTATCAGCACCTCAGCGCCGAGTTGAAGCGCGAGGACCGCGCCCATTGGCTGAACGAGGAGATGGACGTCCTCACCTCGCGCCAGACCTACGATCCGCATCCGGAGGACGCCTGGAAGCGGCTGAAGATGCGGCTGCGCAAGCCGCAGGAACTGGCGATCGTTCAAACGGTGGCCGCCTGGCGCGAGCGCGAGGCGCGCGAGCGCGACGTGCCGCGCGGCCGCGTGCTCAAGGATGATGCGATCTACGAGATCGCGCAACAGGCGCCGCGCGACGCCACGGCCCTCGGCCGGCTGCGCACGACGCCGAAGGGCTGGGAGCGTTCGGCAACAGCCATGGCGCTGCTCGGCGCGGTCAACACGGCGCTTGCCATGCCGAAGGAAGCGATGCCCAAACTGCCGAAGACGTTCCAGCCGCCCGAGGGCTCGAGCGCGGCAGCGGAACTGCTCAAGGTGCTGCTCCGGATCGTCGCCGAGAAGGAAGGCGTCGCCTCCAAGGTGCTCGCCTCCAGCGACGACATCGACCGCATCGCCGCCGAGGGCGACGATGCCGACGTGCCGGCGCTGCAAGGCTGGCGGCGGGCCGTGTTCGGCGAACAGGCGCTGAGGCTGGTGCGCGGCGAGATCGGCATCAAGTTCGACAAGCGCAGGATAGCGGTATTCGATTTGTAGCGCCTTCCCTTCTCCCCTGGGAGAAGGAGAGACCGTTCAGCGCCGTTGTACTGCCAGCGCGAACACCGCGACGACCGCGACGGGAATGGCCAGAAGCGCGAACTTGGTCACGATCAGCGATGAGGCGAAGGCCAGCGAATCGGGATTGGCCAACTGGAAATCCGACAGCAGCCGCGCGATCACGAAGTTCTGCGCGTAATCGGCGAGCGTGTAGGGCAGAACCAGCGCCAATGCCGACAGCGCCTGCAACTGGGCAGGCATGGCGCGGAAATTGCTCAGCCGCCGGCCGAAAGCCAGGATCAGACTGAGCAAGGTGAGCGACAGCAGCGCCGGGAACAGCAGGTCAAAAGTCAGATAATGCCAGACGATGATGATCTCGCCGCCCCGCCGGCCGAGCGCCGTCAGCCACGCCATGCCTTCATCCGGCGTGAAGCCGGTGATGCGCATGTCGAGCGACGGGAGCCCGCCGCTCAGGCGGCGGAAATAGAAGAACTCCAGCGCCGTCATGGCGATGAAGATCGCGGCGGACGCGATGGAGAGCGCCGCCGCGTGACGCGACAGGCGCAACACCGTCACGATCAGGTTGCGCCATAGTCCCAGGCGATCCGGCCGCTCGCCGGCCTGCTCAAAGTCCGCCCGGATAGTTCGGGCTTTCGCGGGTGATCGTGACGTCATGGGCGTGGCTTTCACGAAGTCCGGCGTTTGATATGCGCACAAAGGTGGCGCGTTCACGGAACTCGGCAAGATCGCGCCCACCGACATAACCCATAGCGGCTTTCAGGCCGCCTGCAAGCTGGTGCAGCACGCCAGCCACAGGTCCTTTGTAGGGAACCTGCCCTTCAATGCCCTCCGGAACCAGTTTCAGCGTGTCGCGCACCTCGGCCTGGAAGTAGCGGTCGGCCGAGCCGCGCGCCATTGCGCCGACCGAACCCATGCCGCGATAAGCCTTGAAGGAGCGGCCCTGGTGCAAATAGACCTCGCCCGGGCTCTCGTCAGTGCCGGCAAGCAGCGAGCCGATCATGGCGGCACTTGCGCCGGCGGCGAGCGCCTTGGCGAGATCGCCCGAATATTTGATGCCGCCGTCTGCGATCACCGTCACGCCCGCCTTGTCGGCCGTCTCCACCGCCGACATGATCGCCGAGAGCTGCGGCACGCCGACGCCGGCGACGATACGGGTGGTGCAAATGGAGCCCGGGCCGATACCGACCTTGACGGCGTCGGCACCGGCGTCGATCAGCGCCCGCGTGCCTTCGGCGGTGGCGACGTTGCCGGCCAGGATGCGCACGGAGTTCGACAGCTTCTTTGCCCGCGTCACGGCATCCAGAACGCGTTGCGAGTGGCCGTGCGCGGTGTCGATGACCAGAAGGTCGACGCCGGCGTCGATCAGGCGTTCGGCGCGCTCGAAGCCGTCATCGCCGACGCTGGTGGCGGCGGCGGCGCGAAGCCGTCCCTGCGCGTCCTTGGTGGCGTGCGGGTTGAGCTGCGACTTCTCGATGTCCTTGACGGTGATCAGGCCGACGCAATTGCCCTTCCGATCAACCACCACCAGCTTCTCGATGCGGTGCTTGTGCAGCAGGCGCTTGGCCTCGTCCTGGTCGACATTCTCCTTGACCGTGATCAGGTTCTCACGGGTCATCAGCTCGTAGACCTTCTGCGACGGATCGGAAGCGAAGCGCACGTCGCGGTTGGTGAGGATGCCGACAAGGCGCCCCACCGTGTGACCGCCGGTACCGCCATTCTCGACCACCGGAATGCCGGAAATGCCATGGGCGCGCATCAGCGCCAGCGCGTCGGCGAGCGTGGCGTCGGGGCCGATGGTGACGGGATTCACCACCATGCCGGATTCGAACTTCTTCACCTGCCTGACCTGCTCGGCCTGCTCGGCCGGCGAGAAATTGCGGTGGATGACGCCGATGCCGCCGGCCTGCGCCATGGCGATCGCGAGCCTCGCTTCGGTGACCGTGTCCATGGCCGCCGAAAGGATGGGCACGTTGAGATCGATGTCGCCAGCGATGCGGGTGCGGATGTCGGTCTGGCCGGGCATGACCTCGGAATGGCCGGGCTGCAGCAGCACGTCGTCGAAGGTCAGCGCCAGCGCGCCGGTGGACGTCTCGATGATTTTTGCCATGGCCAGTCCTTTTGAATGCGGAAAAGGCGCTGGACCGGAATGGCCAGCGCCGACTCTCATCTTCCCTTTCAGGATTGGCGCTGGCTGGTAACACGTCCTGTTGCGGTTGAAAAGCCGATCGTTGCGGGCGCTTGAGGTTCTACGCCGCAGCGAGGAGAGCATCCAGCAGAGCGTGACGCGGCGATGCAAACGGATTGACAACGGTTACACCGCCCCAGGTGAAGCCGTCCTGCAGGTCTTCCGACAGAAGCAGCCGGCAACCCGTTTGCGAAGCAGCGGAAAGAATGACGGCATCCCAGATGCCGAAGCGATGGTCCGCCGCAAGATCGACAGCCATCGTCATCACCTCCGGCGTCGTTCCAGCAATCCGGTAGGCGTCACTCCAGCCAAGCAACGCATCTCGAGCTTCCTGAGGCGACCTTCCGGCCTTGCGGACAAGAACATTGAACAGTTCGCCCAGCACCTGGACCGGAATAATGGCAGCCTCTTGTGGAACGTTGTGTAACAGGTCGAGAACGAGGCCGCGTTTCTGCACGTCGTTGACGCCCTCCGCGTAGGCAAGGACATTGGTGTCGATCGCGACCTTCACCGATCGTCCTCATAAAGTTCGTCGCGGGTCCAGCGTCCGGCATCGACGATCGGTTGCCGTTCGAGTCGCGACAACAATGCTGCGCGCGAGCGGGAGGCCACGCCACCCTCATGCTTCTCGATAGGCACGATCCGCGCTACCGGCCGCCCGTGGCTGGTCACGACGTAGCTGAGACCCTCTCGCACCTCACGCAAGATATGGGAGAATCTACGATTGGCATCGGCTGCCGAAACGGCTTCGTCCATGGCTGCACCCGTCTGTAGTTATTTTCACTACAATAATAATGCAGTTCGAGTTTAGCAAGCCATTGCCGGGTCGTGACGGCCACCAGCGGTTGCGGTCGCGCAAAAGTGACCGCAATTTAATGCGACATCCGGGCCTAGGCGTGTTAACCGCCCGGGCGTGCCGGATCGCCCCCAGCCTGGCCTGGAAATCGCGAAGACAAATCAGGGCATTCCCTTGAACCGCATCATCCCGCTCATCCTGGCGGTCGCACTGTTCATGGAGAACATGGATTCGACCGTGATCGCGACCTCGCTGCCGGCGATCGCCGTCGACATCCACACCAGCCCGATCGCGCTCAAGCTGGCGCTGACGGCCTATCTGGTGTCGCTGGCGATCTTCATTCCGATCAGCGGCTGGATGGCGGACCGGTTCGGCGCCAAGAGCGTGTTTCGCGCCGCGATCGCCGTCTTCATCGCCGGCTCGGTCGCCTGCGCCTTTGCCAACTCGCTGCCGGCCTTCGTGGTGTCGCGCTTCCTGCAAGGCATGGGCGGCGCCATGATGACGCCGGTCGGGCGCCTGGTGCTGGTGCGAACCACGCCGAAGAACGAGCTCGTCGCGGCGATGTCATGGCTGACGGTGCCGGCGCTGGTCGGACCGCTGGTCGGACCGCCGATCGGCGGCTTCATCACCACCTATTTCACCTGGCACTGGATCTTCCTGATCAACGTGCCGATCGGGCTTCTGGGCATCTGGCTCGCCACCCGCTATTTGCCGGAGACCGCGCCCGCCGAGACGCCCCCGCTCGATTTTCCGGGTTTCGTGCTCAGCGGCCTCGCCGCGTCAGGCATCGTCTTCGGCCTCTCGGTGGTCAGCCTTCCCGCCTTGCCGCCGATCGCCGGCTTCATCACCGTAGCCGTCGGCCTGGTTTCGGGCGTGTTCTATCTCCTGCATGCCCGGCGCGCCAGGAATCCGCTGCTGGCGCTGGAGCTCTTCCGCAACCAGGTGTTCCGTTCTTCCGTGCTTGGCGGCTCGCTGTTCCGCATCGGCATCGGCGCAGTGCCTTTCCTGCTGCCTCTGATGTTCCAGATCGGCTTCGGGCTGACGCCGTTCCAGTCCGGCATGATCACCTTCGTCTCGGCGGTCGGCGCCATCGGCATGAAGTTCGTCACCGCGCTGCTTTTCCGGCTCGCCGGCTTCCGCCGGGTGCTGATCTGGGGTTCGCTGATCGCCGCCGGCTCGATCGCCATCTACGGCCTCTTCACCCCCGAGACGCCCTACGCGCTGATGCTCGCGATCCTTTTGGTCGGCGGCTTCATCCGCTCGATGTTCTTCACCGGCGTCAACGCACTTTCCTATGCCGAGATTTCCCCCGCCGACACCAGCAAGGCGACGCCGATAACCGCCGTCTTCCAGCAGCTGTCGATCGCGCTTGGCGTGGCGCTGGCCGGCGGCATCCTCGAAGTATCGACCTCGATCCATGGCGGCCCGCTGACCTTAAGTGACTTCCACATCGCCTTCTTCATCGTCGCGGCGGTGTCGGCGATCGCCTCGCTCACCTTCATGCGGCTGGCGCCCGATGCCGGCAACGCGGTGTCGGGCCACGGCGGGCTGACGAAGCCGAAGACGCTGGAGACGGTGGGCACTGCAGGGAAGTAGTGGGGTCGGCGCGCCGCGTGACTTCGTCATCCTAGGGCGAAGCGACGCGAAGCGGAGCGCAGACCCTAGGATCCATGCCGTGACATTTCAGCATTTCTACGGCGCAGAATCTGCGGTTTGAACGGCGGCAAAAGTCGGGCTTTTTCTGCGACGCAAGCGTTGGTCGGCAAAGGTAACGGCATGGATCCTAGGGTCTGCGCGCGTCGCTTCGCTCCTTGCTCCGCCCTAGGATGACGAAGTGCCAGAGCCCTTGAACTCCTTTGCCAGCAGATAAAGCTCCACCGACTCATCGCGCGAAGCCGGCGGCTTGACGTGGTGGACCGAGCGGAAATTCTGCTTCAGCCGCGACAAGAGCTCGTTCTCCGCACCGCCCTGAAAGGTCTTGGCCAGGAAATGCCCGCCGGGCTTCAAAACCTGGAGCGCGAAATCGGCCGCCACTTCGCATAGGTGCATGGTGCGCAGGTGGTCCGTGCGGCGGTGTCCGGTGGTGGGAGCCGCCATGTCGGACAGCACGACATCGGGTCGGCCTCCAAGCGCCTCGGACAGCCTTTGCGGCGCTTCCGGATCGAGGAAATCCATCTGCAGGATGACGGCGCCCGGCACCGCATCCATCTCGAGATAATCGATGCCGACGACATGCGGATTTTCCGCTGTCGACTTCGTCCGCGCCGCCGCCACCTGGCACCAGCCGCCGGGAGCGGCGCCGAGGTCGATCACCTTCATGCCGGGCTTCAGAAGATGATGCTTGTCGTCGATCTCGGTCAGCTTGTAGGCGGCGCGGGAGCGATAGCCGTCGGCCTTGGAGCGCTGCACATAGGGATCGTTCATGTGGCGCTCGAGCCAGCGGCGCGAGGACTCCTTCAGGCCGCTCTTCTTCTTGATCCTCGTCTTCAGCACGCGCATGCCGGCCGAGCCCGGCTTTTCAGGTTTCTTTGTCATTGCCTGATTTCTTGCCCGAGCATGATCTTATGCGAAAACCGATCGCCACTTTTCGCTGGCCCGGTCCTGAAATTCAGGATCAGGATTTCCGATCCGCTTCTTCCCGCTCGCTTCGTCGTGCCGGCTTTGCGGCGGCTTCGCGTTTCACGGAGGGCTTCCCCCACTCCGTCGCCGCTTCGCGGCGCCACCTCTCCCCCCTCCGGAGGGAGAGGAAGGATGCCAGGCGACACAAGCTCGCGCCTTTCCTCTCCCCCGTCGATCGGGGGAGAGGTGTCGAGCGAAGCTCGACGGAGTGGGGGTCGACTGCTCATCAAAACAACGCAGCCACTTTTTGGGATCATGCGCGGCGCCCATCGTTGCGCCAGACGCCGTCATCGGCCATCAGCTCGCTCAATATGCCTTCGCGCAGGCCGCGATCGGCGACGCGCAGCCGCTCGGACGGCCAGACACCGCGGATCGCTTCCAGGATGGCGCAGCCGGCAAGCACGAGGTCGGCGCGATCGGCGCCGATGCAGGGATTGGCCACGCGCTGCTGGAAATCCCAGCCGATCAGCTTTTCCACCATGCGGTCGACGCTCTGGCGGTCCATCCACAGGCCGTCGACGCGGCGGCGGTCGTAACGCTCGAGATCGAGATGGACGCCAGCCAACGTCGTCACCGTGCCGGAGGTGCCAAGCAGATGGAACTGGGGACTGGCCAGCACATGCGCCAGCCGGTCGCGCCCGTCGAAAGCCTTGAGCCGCACCGCGACGTCGTCGACCATCGCGGTGAAGGTTTCGCGCGTCACCGTGCGGCCACCAAAACGCTCGGCAAGCGAGACGACGCCCACGGGAAGCGACGTCCAGGAGACGATGTGGTTGGCGAGCCGCGGCGAGCGCTGGCCTCGGCTGAGGTCGATCAGGGCGATTTCGGACGAGCCGCCGCCGATATCGAACAGCACCACGCCGCGCGTGTCGCGCTCGACCAGCGAGCCGCAGCCGGAGACGGCCAGGCGGGCCTCGGTCTGGCGGTCGATGATCTCCAGCTTGAGCCCCGCCTCGCGTTCGACGCGGTCGAGGAACTCGACGCCGTTTGCGGCGGAGCGGCAGGCCTCGGTGGCGATCAGCCTCGCCTTCCTGATCTTGCGGTTGCGCAGCTTATCGCCGCAGATCTTGAGCGCCTCGACGGCGCGGTCCATGGCGGCCTGGCCGAGCCGGCCGCTGGCGGAAAGCCCCTCGCCCAGCCTGACGATGCGCGAGAAGGCATCGATGACGCGGAACTGGCCATGGCGGCCGGGCACCGCCACCAGCAGCCGACAGTTGTTGGTGCCGAGATCGAGCGCCGCGAATACCGGCAGTTCCTGCAGCGGCTGGCGCGGCACGTTGGGAACCGGCGGCCGCGGCTGTGACGTTGCCACAACGGGCTGAGGCGCATGGCTGGCGGGAGCGCCGGCAGCCGCCGGTGGCGGTACGGCGCCGTTTTCGTCGCGCACGAAAACCTTACGGCCGCGCCTGCGCTTGCGGCGCTTGCGCGTCTTGCCCTTCTGGTTCTCGCCTTGATGGTCGGCATGTCTTTGGTTGGCATGTCTTGGGTCGGCATGTCTGGCGTGCGCGCCCGCATGACGGCTGAATCGCACCGTGGACGGGCCTGCCTGCCCCACCGGCGACGCCCCAGACATGCCCACTTCCGACGCGCCGGCGCCGGTGTCGTGGTCTTCCACTTCCGTTCCTTTCGGCGCCGCGCGAACCGGAAAGGACGCAGCAGGCACCTCGATTTGTTTCAAGTTGACGCCAGACTAGCAGCGCGTTTGACAATCACCAAGAGCGCATGGTCCGATTTTTGCCGCCACCCGTCTCCCGCAAGGGGACGGTGCTTCGCAGTTGAATAGCCGGCTTCGATCGGGCATGTCTCAAAACGAGGGACAGAGGCCGGGCAACAAGCGATCCATGAGCTGCAACGAATGACGATCTCGCCATGAACTGGAGGCGTTATTTCTGGCCGGTCATCGGCATCGGAGCGGTGATCTTCTCGCTGCTCCTGCTCTGGCATGAGCTGCGCGGCATCTCGATCGACGACGTCTGGGACGGCATCGCCGCCATTCCGCCGCGCGGCTGGATATTGGCGGCGCTGAGCTCGATCGTCGCCTATGCCTCGCTCGCCGGCTACGACCACATCGCGCTGCTCCATATCGGCAAAAAGGTATCGTGGCTGTTCGTCACGCTTTGCTCCTTCACCACCTATGCGCTGTCGCACAACATCGGCGGCTCGGTGATCTCGGGCGCCGTGATCCGCTACCGCGCCTACGGCACCAGGAGCCTGACCGGCCAGGACGTCGGCGTGCTGGTGGCGATCTGCTGGATCACCTTCGTGCTCTCCAGCCTGCTCGTCGGGGGCCTCGTGCTGGTGCTGGAGCCACAGATCGTCGATCGCTTCTCCGGCGCGCCGCATCACGGACCGGCGATAGCCGCGGGCCTCGCCATGCTGATCCTGGTCGGCGCCTACGCCTTCGGCAGCTGGCTGCATCTGAGGCCGCTCAAGATCGGCGGCTTCCAGCTGCATTATCCGGCGCTGCCGATCGTGGCGCGGCAGTTGCTTGTCGGCCCGGTCGAGCTGCTGGCGGCCGCAGCGATCATCTACTTTGCCCTGCCGGCGGCCGGCAATCCCGGCTATTTCGTCGTGCTCGGCGTGTTCATGGTGTCCTTCTCGGTGGGGTTGCTGTCGCATGCGCCGGGCGCCCTCGGCGTGTTCGAGGTCGTCTTCCTCACCGGCTTTTCGGACATGGATCCGGTCGGCGTGCTGGCGGCACTCCTGGTGTTCCGCCTGTTCTACCTGATCGTCCCGCTGCTCATCGGGCTCGGCGTGGTGCTGTTCTTCGAGCATTCGCAATACAGCCGCGGCGACCGCTGAGCCTGCCCAAGCGTTCCGCGGCCGAAGGAGAAAAAAGGCTGCGGTTGAACTGCGGCGCGGGGTTGACTATTTTCGGGCGGCGGCTACAAGGCAGCGCTCGCGGCGCTTGAGCCGCCCGCTTCGCGCGTTATACCGATCGCGCCTGCTGGGGAATAGGTTAACGGTAGACCAGCGGACTCTGACTCCGTTAGTCCTGGTTCGAATCCAGGTTCCCCAGCCAGCGACTTTCTATTTTGTTTTCAATGTCTTGCGGCTAACGGCCGTTCATAAATTCGTGTCGCACTATCCGTGCAGGCCCTTTACATCTAAGTCATTGTAATCATTGACTGTCCTAAACTGTCGCTTTTCGTCTGTGCAACACGATTGCAGCACGGAATTGCTCGATTTGTGCCCGCATCCGCCAAGAGCTCAGCCCAAAAGAACACGAAAAAAATCGCAGACCTTGCATGCGTTAGGGTCCCCGCAACCTTGGCTGAACGCAAAGCCACACCTACATGGCGCCGCAGAGGACATCCGCCTGTTTTCGAGGAAACAAACAATGCATATTGAAGTAAACGGAACGGCCCTTATTCGGGCTCTGACGACCGGAAATGAGCGAGAGATCGAAGCTGATGAACTCGCCTGGGAGGAGCATATCGAGGAGCGCGCGATGGGTGCGGAAGCTACGTACGCCGCCCGCTTCGATTTTGAGGATGGTCATGTGGCGTGGGAGGTCACGGAATACCCGGTCGGCGCGTTCAATTCCAAGCACACGCACGAAGTGAGGGTGAAACTTGTGCGCGATTTTCAGATCTCGCTCGTGCATGACGAGGACGACTAGCTACTAGCGGCAATTCAGAATATGGGGGCAAGGGCCGCCGCAAGCGGTGGTCGTTGCCCCCATCCCCCAAATATTCCAGTTGCTGACGATGACTGGGAGCCTGCCCTACCGGCACCGCGTCACCGGCAGGCGAAGCGCAGAGGGGGCTCTCGCCCAGCGCTGATCGTGCGCAGCAAGTCGTTTACCTGCGACCGCCCCTCACCCGTGAAGGTGGTCGCGAACGAAACCTCGCATTCATCGTCGCCAGCCTCCCAGCCCTCGACACCTTCGCCAGCCTGGCGCCAATGCTCGCGGCACGCGATGGCTCGCCGGCACAGTTGGCGATCGCCTTCATGCACGGCTTCATAAACTGCGCCTTGGATGCGATGGAGCGTGGCGACGGCGAGCAGCAGATCATGCCGGACGTGCTGGAGCGGATCATGCGTTTGATCGAAGCGTTGAGAGACGGAACGGTGAGGGGCGTCATCGCCGGTCGGCCGCACTCGCGTCTGACGGTCCTGCCGGGCGGTAAGGAATGATTGCCAAGCTCGCCTTTGCCTTGGCCGTGGCGTTCGTGCAGACGATGACTTGGTGGCCGTCCTAACTCGCGTGTACACGGGGCTGCATCTATGCGGCGACGTCTAGACGCCACATCAGGAAGGGATAGGAGAGAGGAAGTATGAAGACGGACAACGATCCTATTGAGCTGAGCCGCCGGCGGCAGACGTCAGCATACGTTGAGCAAATTTCTGTGCTAGTTGATGAGGAACCTCTATTCCTAGAACAGCCTCGCCAAAATAGAACATCAGTGTCAGCGATGTTGGTGTGCGACCAGGGGCGATGTTCAATCCTGTGCATTGAACCGATGTAAGCGAAACTTCTTCATGCCTTGACATATGCGGGTTCGGTTTGCCGCTAACCCTGTGAGCCTCGGCGGCCACGCCCAAGGCTGTTCCGGCCAGCTTGCTGACTTCATCGATTGGCAGCTTGAATGAATCAATCACATCATCATCTCTGACGAGAGAGACTGTCATCGTGGGATCCGGATAATTGGCATTGAATTTCAGCCCCGCTCTAGCCATCTCCTATTGCTCTCCGCCAGCGCCGTCATCTCTGTCACCGCCAACCCGAAGCGGTGAAATGGCGGGGTCTTTTGCTCCGAAAGTGATGTCGATCCAGTCATCGTCCTGCGGATGCCCGTGCACAAGTTCGATCTTTATGATGGTCCTGCCCTCCCTTTGGAACTTGGCAAAGCGATCGGACGCCCGTAGGGGAGAGTTTACCCCTCCATCCAAAACCTCTGCCGCAGACCCTCCTGCGAGTATCTCGCCCAGAGATCGGGCCGGTATCCGTATCTTGTTTTCGCCGAAAGTTGCCACGCCCTTGCGGAATCCCATGCTGCTGCCCTCCCTCATCCGATTGGCGTATGCCGATTCTATGTTCTGCACCGGTGGATCGAGGGGGGATAACGCCTCGCGGACAAGCCCTTCAATCTTTTTTTGGATGGAATCTGTCCTTGCGATCACGTCGTAGCTGACGGTGTACCTCTTCTTCTGTCCAGTGAGTAGCGAGGCTGGCAGCAGAACCAACTGCGAGCCCGACGGTTCAAGAGGCTCATAACTTTCTTGGACAGTGAAGAGAACAATGAAATCCAGCTTGTCGGTCTTCGCCAGATAGCCTCGGGCGATGTCGTGGATGGGGAAGGTTCTATAGGACGCTCCTTTGGACCATAGGTCGGTGCCGCCATCGCAAAGGTAAACTCCTCTCAGCGATCCTTCCGGTGCCGATGCCAACTGTTCGCTAGCTTCATCGAGGGCTCTGGTGGCGACGGAGCGCTCATTGCTTCTGAGAGTCGTGAAGGACGTGTAGTTCGACCCGATTAGCGGGAAGTTTGGACGGGATGGCTTGTAAGATATCGTGGTTGTCACACCTCGAAACTGAACATTGTGCGCAAATAGGGCTGAGAAGTCACCGCCGAGGCGTTTTAGATCCTTCACGATTTCCTTAGCGATGCTCGAAATCTCGTTTTTCTCGGGCAGTGCTGGAACATGAGTTGACTGACCATCGACATCCTCCAGTCTTGATCCGAATTCGACGTGGAAATCGCCTAGCACCGGGAGGCGGCGCCGAACTTGCTCCATGAATGTGTCCATGAAGAAATTGACCGGATAAACGTCATGAGCGTTGTCGTCGGAGATCGTTTTGACGTCGATATAGACCTCATGTCGCGGTAGATGGATATCGGGCTTCTTCCCGCTTGAAAGCGGCTGCTCGTGCACTGCATCGTGAGCCAAGATATGGCCGACCAGTAGATAGAGTTCCCAGACGTCCGGAATGCCGCTTCTTTTTTTCCTGTCAACGTTCGCTGCCAGTCTCTCAAGATGCGTCTTGGCTACCCGCGGCTCTGCTATGTCGATCAGCTGCTGTACCGTGCGCCTCGAAAAAATCAGCACCTCAGACCTCCACGGGCTTAAGCGTCAGGCTTGCCGATCAGCGATTTAGCAATTTCTAGGTGTTCCTTATAGCCGAACTTGTATTCGAAAAAGGGGTGTGACAGCGTCGAGCTGCGCGATGCCCAGGCTTCGATATCCCAGCCGCCTTCAAGCAAATCAGAGGCCGCAAAAACGAACTCGAGTGACTTTGTGAAAAAGCCGCCGAGGTCCTGAAAATTGGCGGCGTAGTCGGCTTTGGCCTTGCCTAGCGCCCCGTGCACATAGTGATTTCTGCAATTGACGGCTTGGTCCAATACCCAGATTAGGTCCGGAAACTTGTCCCCCACAGCCGCAATTATCGGAGCCGCCCTGTGGCGGACCTTGTTTTTCAGGTTGGCTTTTCCGAGTCGCTTGAGCTCCAGCAGAATGCTGGCTCTTTCGGGGCTATCCGGCAGCGCCTTGAAAAGTTCACGGCTTTGATCGCGGGCAGTTTTCAACGCTACGGATAGCTCGACTTCTGCCGGCACCGCGGCACTGGGGAGAATGTCGAACATATTGGCCGATCCCACCAAGCGGTCGATGTCGAAAAGATCCTGCTTTCGCAGGCATTCCGAATAGCGCGCACGCGCATCTCGCCAATCCGGACCGCGTCTCACCCAGTCCGTCAGCACACTTGCAAATTCCTCTGGCCGCCAGACTGGATTGAGCGGCAGGTCCGCCGGGTGGGGACCTCTGCCGAGAGGAAATCGAAGGGGCTCTTTCATGCTGCTGTAGACATTAAACACCAACGGGCTGCCTGCGTCCGGTCCGTCGGTTGAGCTAGAAAGCAACCTGATTTCTTCGAATCTTTGGGGCCTTCCAGCTACCATCGAAAAAAAAGGTTCGAGCAGGAATGCCAGGTCGATGGCGCCGTTGAAACTCTGGGGGCGGACGAACTCAATGTCTAACCAGATGGAGTTGGAGAAACCGCTGCCTGTCGGCCCGCCCAATGAGATCGTCGGCGAATTGTTGGCCGAGATCGTCCCAATTTCGGTCGGAACTCGTATGATCGAGTACTTGCCAGAAAAATATGCAAGCGCAGGATGTTCCCCCACGAAGAGGTCACGATCGCCTGCCTTCGCCTTTGCCGCCAATGTCTCTTTAGCGATAGAAGGATCAACGATGGTTCCGAACGTAAAATAATCATAAAATAGTTTCGTTGAATCAGTTAGGCGCAAAGAAACTGATGTGAATATCGGATCGACGTCAGTGACGTGAATGTCTCCAAAGATAACATGGTGAGGGAATATATTATGAATATGCTTTGAAACATTTCCATCAGAATCAGCTTTCTGATTGCTGCTGATAGGAATGCAATCCAGAAGAGAGATCTTGACCGTATGGTCGACGACGCCGTGAATGGTTGGGCTCAACGATCCCGGATATAGCCCATGCTCGACGTCATGAAGCACGAGTTTTGAATCGTATCCATCCAATGACAGTTCGCCATATACGCCGGCTTGCGAAGGCAGGTCGAACTTGCCAAGGCCTTTAAAGCCGTCAGTCCACTTTCCGGTCATTTTAAGCATGCCGTTTTTTCAAGGTGGGTTCGGGGGCAGGCGTCTCTAGCTAGAGCTTCCCTCCACCAATCAGATTTAGCTCGCCGCTGCTGAAAATGCGCTCCTACGTGTGAAGGGTCCAGATAAGGATTGCTTTTTTTCAGCCAGAAGCTCGGAGCTTTCGTTTGGCGGCCCGCAATTCGATGTTTCCGCCCCTCACGCTAATGCGCTAAAGCTTCCCGGAGGTCTTCGATGCAGCGGGATTGCATGCGCAAGATGTTTCACGGCAACTATCTTCCCGGCGTGGAAGTTACCGGCGTCCGGAAACCTTCAAGTCCGCCATCGTCATCTCGTCTTTCCAAGCATGTCAGCTCTGCCGCGGTGAAGAAGAGACGTTGCGAAGAGGTTGCGCGCCTCTACTCGCCAGCCGCGCCGGCGTGGCGCATCATGCGCAGGAAGCTCATGGAGATGTGGGCGCGCCTTATGTGCCCGATCGATTCCCAGTCGCCGATCTCGGCCGCGGCCAGGACTTCCTTCCATCTCGCGCCGGAACGCGGTGAACTCCTCCACCAGTATGGGCGTCACGCGCCAACTTGGCGACATACAGTCGCCCGCGCACGGATGCCGGACCGTAGCTATGCCAGATCCGTGGCGGAGGTTGAAACCCTTTTAGCGCCCTACCGCAAATAGATGAGCCCACGTCTCCAATCGACAGAATGAAAAACATTATCGCCGGATGCTACTTTGAGGGACGGCAACCCGGTTTTGCGGCCCTAGAAGCCAGTTGGGCTTTGGGGGTTAGACATGAGCAAGACGACTCTCATTGCTATCGCTATCCTCGCGATCGGCGTCCATTGTGCCGAAGCCAAGGACCGTAAGGTCGCACCGGTTTGCACCGCGTCAAGCCGGCCCTTCGAGGTCCTGGCTGGCAAGTGTTTTCTCGTCAAAGGTTCGATGATCTATGGCGACATCGCCGATCTGTCCCAGATAATCACTTAGGGTGGTAGTCATGGGCGACAGCGCTCGGAAAATTAGCAAAAGCTTGAATTCCCTTTAAACGAGGAGCATCGTTAGGTCAGGGAGGGCCACCCGCGCGCAACAGGTGATTTTTGAAGGGGTACATCATGGAATCTGTTTGCTTCGATCCCAGTGCGATGATCTGCATTCCATCAGTTTTCCTTGCCGTCACGTTCGCCTTTCTCGCTATGACGCCGTTTGCGGCTGCGCGGCTGCTCGTTTTGAGGATGCGCGCACGCTCGGGACGATCCGGCGAAAGCTCCGTCGGCGAAGTCTTATCAGCCGGAAGGCTCCAGCCCGCTTAAGAGGGGGCCGCGGACAAACTCAATATCGGCGCCGAACCGGCCGGCAAGGTGGCGAAAGCGCAAGAGCCAAGGTCGCGGACGGCATCTGATCGACCAGGCGGTTGTTTGGGCTCGATCGTGGTCGCCGTGGCGATCTCACTTACCCCCATGGCTTTGAAGGCTGGGTGGCGCGGCTGATCAATGAGCGAATGTTAGCAACTTCTTGTATTAAAAGCTCGGCAAGATCATAATAGCGGCGCGCGTACGAGGGGCTTTGAGGGAGGTTCCGATGCGACCGATCCTATTGATCGCCGCCGCTGTTGTCGCGTTCTCTATCTGGGACGACTTGGCAAACAAGAGCGCCTATCGGATTGCGTTGATGAAGACGGTTGACCAGGTCGAGAACTTCCAAGGCCCTGTTCGCGTCACCTGGAATTAGTGTTGCAAACCGCCGAATGCCGCGGCTGCGACCTGCGCAGGTCGCGAGTAAAGTGTCAGCGAGCCGGGACGCTCCCCGCATAAGAAGGGCTGGCGCAAGATTGCGCGCCTTATCCTATTCGCCGGCCGCGCCGGCGTGGCGCATCATGCGCAGGAAGCTCATGGAGATGTGGGCCCGCCTTATGTGCCCGATCGATTCCCAGTCGCCGATCTCGGCCGCGGCCAGGACCTCCTCCATTTCGCGGCGGAACGCGGTGAACTCCTCCACGAGCCCCAGCTGCGGCATCATCTTGAGGACGACGCGCGCCACCTGGAAATACAGCCTCTCGCTGATCTCGCGCAGCGGCTGGTTCCCGGTCATGCCCGACAGTTCGGTGAAGAAATCCATGTTAAGCTGCAGGAAGGCGCGCTGATCCGGATTGAGCATGTCGGAATCGCAGCGGGCAATGAGCGCCCGGATCCGATCGAGATCCGCCGCGGTGCGCGGAATCGGCGAGAGCTTGCCGACCAGAAGCGCCAGTTCCAGGCGCAGATGATAGACCTGCTGCAATTCCTCGATGTCGACGTCGGTGACGAGGGTGCCGACGCCGTGGACGGATTGAACCAGGCCTTCCGACTCGAGGCGCGCAAGCACGCGCCGGACCGGCGTGCGGCTGATCTCGAATTCCTGGGCGAGTTCCTCCTCGGAGAGCCGGCTTCCCGGCGGATAGTCGAGCAGGCAAATGCGGTCGCGCAGGATCAGGTAGATGCGTTCGAACCGTTCTCGCGCCGAAAGCGGACGCGGGGGCGACGCGGCCATGGTCGCGGGCGAGGCATCCGTGTCAAACGTCATCCAGCCTCCAGGACGGCGTGCAGGAACTGCCGCGTCCGCTCATTCTTGGGTGCGCCGAAAAGCTCGCTCGGCGGCCCCTGCTCGCAGATCTTGCCCTGGTAGAAGAAGCAGACGCGATCGGAGAACTCCTTGGCGAAGCCCATCTGGTGGGTGACCATGAGCATCGTCAGATCATGCTCGCGGCCGATCTGCCTTATCACCTGCAACACTTCGCCGACAAGTTCCGGGTCGAGCGCCGACGTCACCTCGTCGAACAGCATGATCTTGGGCCGCATCGCCAGCGCCCTGGCGATGGCGACGCGCTGCTGCTGGCCGCCGGAGAGCTGGGAGGGATAGTGATCCTTCTTCTGCGACAGCCCGACCATGTCGAGAAGCTCGGCCGCGCGCGCCTCGGCATCCGCGCGCTTCATGCCGAGCACGGTGATCGGCGCCTCGATGCAGTTGGCCATGGCGGTCATGTGCGGGAACAGGTTGAAGGACTGGAACACCATGCCGATCTTCGCCCGGATGCGCCGGATGTGCGCGAGGTTGGCGGGCACCAGTTTTCCGTTCTGCTGCATATGCGTCAGCGGCTCGCCTTCGACCCAGATGACGCCGTCATTGATGGTTTCCAGCGTCATCAGCATGCGCAGGACAGTGGTCTTGCCGGAGCCGGACGGACCGATGACGGACACCTTCTCGCCGCGCGCAATGTCGAGATTCAGGCCGTCGAGAACCGTCAGCGCGCCGTAGCGTTTGGAAACGTTGTCGAAGCGGACCATCGGTTGCTCGGTCATCGTACGGTCCTTCTGTTGAGCAGGCGTTCGAGGGCACGGATGAGCGCGGCCGATACGAGGCTCATCGCCAGAAAGAACAGGCCGACCAGCGTGATCGGCTCGGTGTAGCGGAATGTCTCGGAGCCGATGATCTTGGCGGTCTGCATGAGTTCCAACACCGCGATCGCCGAAAGCAGCGGCGTTTCCTTGAACAGCGCGACGAGATAGTTGCCGAGCGCCGGCACGATCGGTGGGATCGCCTGCGGGATGATGATGTCGCGAAAGGTCGTCCAGGATGAGAGATTGAGCGCGATCGAAGCTTCCCACTGGCCGCGATGGATGTTGTCGAAGCCCGCGCGATAGACCTCCGAGCAGTAGGCGGCGTAGTGGATGCCGATGGCGATGACGCCGGCGGTGAACGCGTCGAGCACGAGGCCGAATTTCGGAAAGACGAAATAGATGAAGAAGATCTGTATGAGCAGCGGCGTCGAGCGGATCAATTCGACCAGCACGGAGATCGTCCAAGCCGTCCACGGCACGGCGATGCGGATCACGGCCAGGACCAGGCCAAGCGTCGCCGCTATGACGAAGCCGAGAAGCGTCGCCTCGATCGACACGACGGCCGCCTGCGCCAGCACCGGCAGGATCTGGAAGGTAAAATTCCAATCCCAGATCATGCCGCCCTCCCCCGCGCCAGGCCGAGCGAGGCCCGCCTTTCGAGGAGCCGCATCCCGATGGAAATGACCAGCGACATGGCGAGGTACATCAAAAGCACGAGCGTGAAGATCGGAATGGTCTTGAACGTGTTCTGGTTCATCTGCTGCGCCTTGAAGGCAAGATCGGTGAGCGTGATCAGCGAGACCAGCGCGGTCGATTTCAAAAGCTCGATGAACAGATTGCCCCAGGGCGGGATCATGGCGATGAAAGCCTGCGGCAGGATGATCCGGCGCAGCATCTGCGACCGGCTCATATTGAGCGCGGCTCCGGCTTCCCACTGGCCGCGCGGCACCGATTGGATGGCGCCGCGCACGCATTCGGAACCATACGCGCCGACATTCAAGCCGAGCGCCAGCACGGCGACCAGAAATGCGTCGAGCGTCACGCCGAACTGCGGCAGCACGAAAAACAGCCAGAACAGCTGCACCAAAGCCGAGGTGCCGCGGAAGATCTCGACATAGACCGTCGCCAGCCATCTGAGCGGCGCCGGGCCATACATGCGCGCAAGCGCGGCAAGCACGCCCATGACGACCGCGAGCAGGCTGCCGAGCACGGCTATCTCGATGGTCAGTTGCGCGCCCTGCAGCAGCCCCGGCAGGAACAGCCTGTAAGAGGCTTGCGTCGCCAGCACGCCGATCACGGCGAGCGCGACAACCAGCATGGCGACGAGTGTGCGAATTCCCATCTGCGCTCCTAGAGCGTTTCACCGTTTCACGGAAACGCCGAACCGCTCTAACTGTTTGTTTTCACGCAATTCCGGACGGAAAGCCGCTCACACACTTTTCCTGGAATTGCTTTAGAGCAGTTCATCGTTTTCGCGGAAACGCCGAACCGCTCCAACTGTTTGTTTTCACGCAATTCCGGACGGAAAACCGTCACACACTTTTCCTGGAATTGCTCCTGAAAAAAGAGGCGGCGCTTTCGCGCCGCCAGCAGTTGGGAACCTTACTCGCCCTTGCAGAGCTGCGCCGTGGTCTTGTTCGGCAGATAGTCCTTGCCGAAGCCGAGCGGCTCGACCAGGGCGATGTGCTCGGGCGACCCGATGAACTTCTTCAGCTCGGCGTTGAACGCTTCCTGCAGATCGGTGTCTTCCTTGCGGAAGCCGAAGCCGCCATGGCCCTTCACCGACTTGCCGGCGACTTCGCCGAACGGCTTGGTCGATTCGACGCCGTCGGCCTTCTTGGCCATCTCGGCGATCGACAGCGCGGTGAGAGCGGCCGCATCGGCGCGGCCAGACTGGACGGCCGCGACCAGGCTGGACTGGTCAGGCAAGGTGACGAGCTGCCCGGCGGCCACGCCCGCGTCCTTGGCGAAGCCGCCTTCGACGGCGCCGGCCATCACGGCGAGCTTGAGATCCGCATTGTCCTTGAAGCTGGAAAAGTCCTTCACGCCCTTGGGATTGCCCTTCGTTACCAACATGGCCTCGCCGATGCCGTAGGACGGCTCCGAGAAATTGATCTCGGCGCAGCGCTTCGGCGTGATGAACATGCCGGCGGCGATGATGTCGAAACGGCCGGCCTTGAGGCCCGGAATGAGCGAGCCGAACTCGGTCAGCACGCCGTCCACCTGCGAGATGCCCATCTTGGCGAGCACCGCCTTGGCGACCTCGGGCGCTTCGCCGGTCAGCTTGCCGTCGGGCGTCGCGAAACCGAATGGCGCCTCGTTGGCGAAGCCGACGCGGATGTAGCCGTCCTTCTTGGCGCGCTCGAGGGTCGTCTCGGCCTTGGCCGGCAGTGACGTGAATGCGGTCGCGGCGAGCGCAAGGCAAGCAGCGGCCTTCACAACCGCGCGGCGGGATATCTGTGACATGAACATGCGTTCCCCTTTGCTTTCAATGATTGTTTGGCTCGAAACGACGTTTCTCCACCACCGCCTCAAGCACAGAAGACGTATACAACTGATCTGGACATATCGCAAGATGCGCTGTACGAATCTCGATAAATAGCCGTTTACTTCCCGGTATACGGCTGAAACATTCAACAGTTGTGCACAATTAAGGCAATTTTCCCGGGATCGCGGCGCAAGCCGTGTCCCGCGCGAGATCGGGAGGAAAGACGGTTTTGAGCGGGTCGGGCGGGTTCACCAAGGTGGAGTACGAGCGGCGCCTGGCCGACGTGAAGCGGCGCATGGACGAGGCCGGCTTCGATCTCATCATCTGCCAGGATCCCGCCAACATGTGCTGGCTGACCGGCTATGACGGCTGGTCCTTCTACGTGCCGCAATGCGTGCTGGTCCATCTGGAGGAAGACCGCCCGATCTGGTTCGGCAGGGCGCAGGACGCCAAGAGCGCCCGCATGACCACCGGCCTGCCCGAACGAAACATCGTGCCGTTCTCGGAGCGGCTGGTGCAGCATCCCGCCGAGCATCCCTATGACGAGCTTGCCGGGCTGATCAGGGCGCGCGGCTGGGACCGGGCGCGGATCGGCGTCGAGATGGATGCGCACTACTACACGGCGCGCTGCCATGCCCATCTCGTCGGCGGCCTGCCGGAGGCGCGCTTCGCCAACAATCGCGACCTCGTCAACTGGGCGCGACTGGTAAAATCGGATGCCGAACTGGCGCTAATCCGCGAGGCGGGCGCGATCTGCAGCAATGCCATGAACCGCGCCATCGAAAAGATGCGCCCCGGCGTGCCGCAGAACCATGTTATCGCCGAGATCTATCACGCGCAGATCATGGGCGTGGCCGGCGCCGGCGGCGACTATGCCGCCATCTGTCCGCTGATGCCGGTCGGCGAAGGCACCAGCACGCCGCATCTGACCTGGTCGGACGCGCCGCTCCCCGACAGCGGGCTTGCCATCGTCGAGATCGCCGGCGCCAGGCGGCGCTACCATGCGGCGCTGACCCGGACGGTGCATTTCGGCAAGCCGCCGGCCGCGCTCTCCGATATGGCCAAGGTGATCGTCGAGGGCGTCGACGCCGGCCTCGCAATGGCGCGGCCCGGCAACACCGCGGAACAGGTCGAAGCCGCCTGGCAGGCGGTGCTGCGCCGGAACGGGCTCAAGAAGGAAAGCCGGGTCGGCTATCCGGTCGGCCTCGCCTACCCACCGGACTGGGGCGAGCGCACCGTGAGCCTGAGGCCCGGCGACAAGACTGAGCTTCAGCCCGGCATGTGCTTCCACTTCATGGCCGGGGTCTGGCTCGACGATTTCGGCGTCGCCATTTCGGAGTCCTTCGTCGTCGCCGAAGCCGGCGGCGAGCGGCTCTGCGACGTGACGCGCGATCTCATCGTCATCGACTGACCGCTGAAGCTCCACAACAGGCAATTCGAGGATACACAATGGACCGCAATCCCTTTTCGGAAGCCGAGATCGCCGGCCGCCTGTTGAAGGTGCGCAAGGCGCTGGCCGAGCGCGGGCTCGATGCCGCCGTCTTCGCCTCGCCGGAAAACATCTTCTATCTCACCGGCCTCGACCATTGGGGCTATTTCGCGCCGCATCTTCTCATCGTCCCGCTCGACCGGCAGCCGGTCCTAGTCACCCGGTCGATGGAGAAGGTGACGATCGAGAACCAGGTGAAGGCGGCGGAGTTCCGCGGCCATTCCGACAGCGAGACGGCCGCGGATCTCGCCGCGCGCGTCCTTTCCGAACTCGGCCTGACGGGCAAGCGCATCGGGCTCGAACACTGGACCTCGGGCCTCAGCCATGGCCTCGCCCTCAAGCTCGAGGCGCAGGCCGACGCCAAGTGGAGCGACGTCTCCGGGCTGGTCGACAGGATGCGGCGGGTGAAGAGCGCCGAGGAACAGGCGCTGATGCGCCGCGCCGCCAAGGTCACCGATGCGGCGGCGCAAGCTGCGATCGCGGCGATCAGCGACGGCGCCGCCGAGCAGGAGGTCGCCGCCCAATGCGTGGCGGCGATGGCGCGCGCCGGCGGCCATGCGCCCGGCTTCGGCCCATTCATCCGCCCCGCCGCCCGGCTCGGCGAGGAACACACGACTTGGGGCGACGGCGTCTATCGCCGCGGCGAGCCGGTCTTCGTCGAACTGTCCGGCTGCGTCTCGCGCTATCACGCGCCGCTCGGCCGGCTGATCCGGATCGGCACCATCAAGGACGAGGACGCCGCCATGGCCGAGGTGACGGCCAAGGCGTTCAACGCCGTCGTCAAGGCGCTCAGGCCCGGCGCCAGGGCGCGCGAGGTCTACGCCGCCTGGCAAAGCGTCGCCGACGAGGCAGGCCTGTCGCACTATCGCCGGCATCATTGCGGCTATCTCGTCGGCATCGGCCAGCCGCCGTCCTGGACCGGCGGCAATTCGGTGACGGGCTTGCGGCACGATTCCGATCTCGAGATCGAGACCGGCATGAGCTTCCACATCCTGTCCTGGCTGATGGGCACCGGCCGCGGCGACGACTTCATCTCCAACACCGTGCTTCTGACCGAGACTGGCGCCGAGGTGCTGACGCGCACGCCGACCGGCCCGATCGTCCGCTAGACCATGACCATGCGCTACTCGGCGTTTTCGATTTTCCGCAACGGCCTGTCCGGCCAGAAGAACTGGCAGCGCGCCTGGCGCGCCGCCGAGCCGAAACCAACCTATGACGTGATCATCGTCGGCGGCGGCGGGCACGGGCTTTCCACCGCATTCTACCTGGCCGAGAACCACGGCATCCGCAATGTCGCGGTGCTGGAGAAAGGCTATATCGGCGGCGGCAATGTCGGCCGCAACACCACCGTCATCCGCTCCAACTACCTGCTCGACGGCAACACCCAGTTCTACGAATTTTCGGTCAAGCTGTGGGAAGGCCTGTCGCAGGCGCTGAACTTCAACGTGATGTTCTCGCAGCGCGGCCAGATCGTCACCGCCCATTCGGCCGATCAGCTCGACGCTTTCAGCCATCGCGCCAACATCATGCGGCTGAACGGCATCGACGCCGACATCCTCGACCGCGACGAGGTGCGGCGGCTCGTGCCCTATCTCGATTTTTCCGACACGGCACGGTTTCCGATCCACGGCGCGATCCTGCAGGGCCGCGCCGGCACCGCCCGCCACGACGCCGTCGCCTGGGGCTATGCGCGCGCCGCCGACGGCCATGGCGTCGACATCATCCAGAACTGCGAGGTGACCGGCTTTGTCCGCGACGGCGACAGGATCGTCGGCGTGGAGACGAGCAAGGGCCGCATCGGCGCCGGCAAGGTCGGCCTCGCGGTCGCCGGCCACACCTCGGTGCTCGGCCGCAAGGCCGGGCTGGAACTGCCGATCGAAAGCCACGTGCTGCAGGCCTTCGTCACCGAGCCGCTGAAGCCGCTGGTCGACCATGTCGTGGCCTATGGCGCCGATCATTTCTATGTCAGCCAATCCGACAAGGGCGGGCTGGTCTTCGGCGGCAATCTCGACGGCTACAATTCCTATGCCCAGCGCGGCAATCTCGGCGTCGTGCGCGAGGTGTCGGAAGCGGCAATCGCGCTGATGCCCTGCATCTCGCGCGTCCGGCTGCTGCGCCATTGGGGCGGCGTCATGGACATGACGCCCGACGCAAGCCCGATCATCTGCCCGACGCCGATCGACGGGCTCTATCTCAACGGCGGTTGGTGCTATGGCGGCTTCAAGGCGACGCCCGCCTCGGGCTGGTGCTTCGCGCACACCCTGGCGACCGGCACGCCGCATCCCTTGATCGCCGCCTATCGCCTTGACCGTTTCCGCACCGGCCGCACGCTCGACGAGGCCGGCGTCGGCCCTTCGGCCTGGCTGCAATAGAGAGCAAGAGAAAATGCTTCGCATCGAATGCCCGTGCTGCGGCCCGCGCGACCATGACGAGTTCCGCTATGGCGGCGACGCTTCGGTAGCGCGTCCGGCGCATGACGATCCCGATCCGGAAGCCTGGTACCGCTATGTCTATGTGCGGAACAATCCGGCCGGACCGCACCGCGAGTTCTGGCAGCACGTGTCCGGCTGCCGGCAGTGGCTGATCGTCGAGCGCGACACCAGAAATCACACCATCGCATCGGTCGGCTTTGCCCGGAAAATGACCAGGAAAGTGCCCGCATGAACAGAAATCGCCTCGCCACCGGCGGCCGCATCGACCGCGCGCGGCCGCTGGGCTTCGTCTTCGATGGCCGCGAACTCACCGGGTATCATGGCGACACATTCGCTTCCGCGCTACTCGCCAACGGCGTCGCGCTCACCGGCCGCAGCTTCAAATATCACCGGCCGCGCGGCATATTTTCGGCCGGCCCGGAAGAGCCGAACGCGCTGGTCACGCTCGGAACCGGCGGGCGGCGCGAGCCGAACCTGCCGGCGACGACGCTCGAACTGGCGGACGGCATGACCGCCGAAAGCCAGAATCGCTGGCCCTCGCTCGCCTTCGACATGCAGAGCATCAACGGGCTGTTTTCGCCCTTCCTTTCGGCCGGCTTCTACTACAAGACATTCATGGGGCCGACGCGGCGCGCCTGGATGTTCTATGAGCATTTCATCCGCAAGGCGGCGGGCCTGGGTCGCGCCGGCACCGAGCCGGATCCCGGCCGCTACGAGGCGCGGCATGCATTCGCCGACGTCGCCGTCGTCGGCGGCGGCCCCGCCGGCCTGTCGGCGGCGCGCGCCGCCGCGGCCGCCGGCGCAAGCGTCGCTCTCATCGAGCAGGACTTTTTGCTCGGCGGCCAGCTTTTGTCCGAACGCCCGGACGGAGAGGCCGCCGCCTGGCTGAGCGCGGTCGAGGCCGAACTGGCGGGCTTCGGCAATGTCGCCCTGATGCGCAGGACGATGGCGTTCGGGACCTTCGACGGCAACACGCTGGGGCTGATCGAGCGATGCGACGATCCGGCGGCGGAAAGCGCCGCGCGCCAGGTCTTCACCATGCTTCGCGCCCGTTCCATCGTCTTTGCCACCGGCGCCATCGAACGGCCGCTGGTCTTTTCCAACAACGACCGGCCGGGCGTCATGCTGGCGTCCGCCGCCCGGACGTATCTCAACCGTTTCGCAGTCCTGCCGGGCAAGAAGGTCCTCATCGCCACCACGAATGACGGCGCCTACCGCGCCGCCTTCGACCTCGCCGCCGCCGGCGCCGAGGTGATGGTCGCGGATCAGCGCGGCGCCCCGCCCGTTAGCCTGGCTGCGGATGCGAGCCGCCTGAACGTAGCGATCCGACCCGGCACCTTGATCACCGACCTGCGCGGCGGCCATGCGGTGAAAGCCGCGCGGCTGGCTGGGCCGGACGGCAAGCTGGAAGTTGCTTGCGATCTCGTCTGCCTGTCCGGCGGCTGGTCGCCGAGCGTGCATCTTAGCTCGCATCTCGGCGTCAAGCCGGTCTATCGCGGCGAGATCGACGGCTTCGTTCCGGGCGGCTTTCCGGCAGGCCAGTTCGGCGCCGGCGCGATGATGGGACGCTTCTCGACTGTCACCGCCATCGAGGACGGCCACCGCGCCGGCGCGGAAGCCGCATCGTCTTGCGGAAAATCAAAAGCCGTGCCGGCGCCGCTCAAGCTCGACCTCGGCGAGGCGGCATCCGGTCCGTTCCGCGCGATCCCGTCCGTCGGACGCGGCAAGGCCTTCGTCGACTTCCAGATGGACGTGACCACCAAGGACATCGAGCTCGCCCATCGCGAGGGTTATGAATCGGTCGAGCACCTGAAGCGCTACACCACGCTCGGCATGGGCACCGACCAGGGCAAGACCAGCAATTTCGCAGCGCTGTCGGCCATGGCGGCGCTGCGCCAGGCGACGATCCAACAAACCGGGACCACGACCTTTCGCCCGCCCTACGCGCCCGTCGCGATCGGCGCGCTCGCCGGCCGCGCCGTCGGCCACCATTTCAAGCCGATCCGCCGCACGCCGATGCATGACCGGCATTTGGCCGACGGCGCCGAAATGCTCGAGGTCGGGCTCTGGATGCGGCCCTATTTCTACCGCGGCGCCGGGCGCGACGTGAACGAAGCCTATGTCGCCGAGATGCGCATGGTGCGCGAAGCCGCCGGGCTGATGGATATCTCCACCCTCGGCAAGATCGACGTGCAAGGGCCGGACGCCGCCGCCTTCCTCGACCGTGTCTATGCCAACGGCTTCGCCAAGCTGCCGGTCGGCCGCGCCCGCTACGGCGTCATGCTGCGCGACGACGGCATCGTCTTCGACGACGGCACGACCACGCGGCTCTCGGAAACCCGGTTCTTCATGACCACCTCGACCGCCAAGGCGGCCGATGTGCAGTCGCGGCTGGAATTCCTGCTCGACACCGCATGGCCGGAGCTGCGTGTCGCCGTCACCTCGGTCAGCGACGAATGGGCGGCGGTGTCGGTCGCCGGCCCGAGGAGCCGCGATGTCCTTGCCGCGGCCTTCCCGGGGCTCGACGTCTCGAACGAGGCGCTGCCTCATATGGGCTTCATCGAGGCCGAGTTCGACGGATGCGCGCTGCGCATCATCCGCCTCAGCTATTCAGGCGAGCGCGCCTACGAGATCTATGTCGGCGCCAGCCGCGGCGAGCGGCTCTGGAGCCACCTGCTGGAAGTGGGCGCGCCGTTTGGGCTGAAACCCTACGGGGTCGAGGCGCTCGGCGCGCTGCGCGTCGAGAAGGGCCACGTCGCCGGGCCGGAGATCGATGGCCGCACCACGCTCGACGATCTCGGCCTTGGCCGCATGGTCGGCAAGCGCACCGGCTTCGTCGGCGAAGTCCTGCGACATCGCCCGGCATTTCTTTCGCCCGACCGCCAGCGACTGGTTGGATTGGAATGCATCGAGGAGGGCAAGCGACTGCGCGGCGGGGCGATATTGTTCATGCCGAATGATGCAGTGGCCGGTCATGGACGCGGCCGGATCACCTCCGTCACTTTCAGCCCCGAGCTCGGCCGCTATGTCGGACTGGCACTGCTCGCCGGCGATGTCGCGGCAGAGGGCAGCGAGGTCGTCGCCGCCTATCCGATGCGGGCCGAGATTGTTCGCGCCCGCATCGTGTCGCCCGTGTTCCTCGATCCCAAGGGAGAGCGACTGCATGGCTGAGGCTCTGTCGTTGAACAGTTTCAACTCGTTGAAGGATTTCAAGCTTTCGGCAGCCGATTGCCCGATCGTCCAGATCGAAGGCTGGGACGGGACGCTGGCACGATTCGAAGCAAGCGTCTCGAAAGCATTGGGGGTGCCCCTGCCCGCAGCGGTCGGCGAGACGGTCCGCCATGCCGATGTCCTGATCGTCCGCGTTGCTCCGCGCCGTTTCTGGCTGATTTTTGAAACCGGCATAAAGCCGACGCCCCCGACCATCGATCCCGAACTGGGCTGTTCGGTTTTGCTCGACGAAGGTCGGGTGCGCCTCAGGATGGATGGAGCGCGTCTCCAAGAAATTCTCTCGAAATGTGTCGCCGTCAACTGGTCGTCGCCGGCGGCCGCTCCCGGCCACGCCTGGCACGCGGCCTTTCACCACATACCGGTGCTTCTGTTGCGCACAGCCGAAACCGCCTGCGACCTTATCGTGCCGCGAAGTTTCATGCGCAGTCTGACGGACTGGATCGCCGACAGCGCGGCAGGGTGAGTTGCCGAGCACCTCTCCGGCCAAGACTTTCGAATTGTGTCGTGAAAGGTTGCAGCCCCTCTTCCGGTGACGGCGAAAGCCGCATCCGCCGGTTTTGTACGGCTTTCAGTCGTCGGATTAACGAATCGTAGACCGCGCTGTCCTATTCTGGGACAGCGCGGATCCACTACCCATCGGCCGCGCAGGCGGCTCCGACCTTCAGGCAACCCTACCCCTAGTCGGAGCCGCCACCTTCTACATACCAGCAATGGTTGAATCAACCCTTACCAAGCATCCTTACTGGTGCATTTTGCCGATCGTTAGATTTTGAAATATCGGCGACACTATTCGTGGCACCGGAGACATCGTCATCGATCTCGGTTGCACGCATTCTGCTATGATTTGCTTTCACCGTGTCCAATAGCATCCGCGAACCTTCCTAAAATGCCTCGCTAAACATATTAGCGATCAACAATATATTAACGGCTATGGCGCAACCTTCCCGCGCCGGGGATGAGAACCGCCCCCTGATCGACGATCCGGCACCGATGTGCCGAGACGTTCGACCGATGCGGAGCAAAACGCATGAGTGTCGAAACTGCGCTGGCGCAACTGTTGCGCATGCTTCACCGTCGAGCCTTGAATTTGGCAACCTTGCCGGACGACGAAAGAGACCCGCACTACGACCGCATCCGCCGCTCATGCTGCGGAGCAGCCGAACATATCGGCCAGAGCCCCGACAATGCAGCCATCACAGCCAACAGCATGGTCGAGTTTACACGCGCCATGGTCGGGATCATCGAGGCAAGGCACGAGTAGGACGGCGGGAGAAGAAGAGGCGATCGGCCGCCGAACGACCTGTCCGCAGTGCGGCGGCCGGATCTAGCCAGGCTGCCCAACAATTTCGCCTTCCGGTAAAGGGACGACCCCTGCCCGCCGGCTGGCCTCGCCACGATCTCATCCACGACATCACTACAGCAATTTCTCCCAAGACCTGGAGCCCGCAACGCTGCGACGATCGGGTCGGTAATGTTGCAGCGCCTTGTCGCTGCGCGCCTATCCATCGGAGAAAAGCATGACGAGCACAATTTTCCCGTTTCTCGCGGCTCTCGGATCTGAAGGTCCCCCGGCAGACCGAGCGAAAGACATGGACCTCTATGGATGGTTGATCGGAAGCTGGGAGATGGACACCGTCCACCACCTCGACGACGGCACAATCCGGAAATGGAATGGAGAATGCCATTTTGGCTGGGTGCTCGAAGGTCGAGCGATTCAGGACATCTGGATCAGGCCCAAGCGCCCGGCACCCTCCACCATGTACGGCACGACTTTGCGCATCTTCGATCCCGCGATCGGCGGCTGGCACATCATCTGGAGCGATCCCCTCAACCAGGATTACTCGCGCCAGATCGGGCGGGCCGAGGGCAAGGACATCGTCCAGATCGGCGACGACTCGCGCGGCCTGCAAACGCGATGGCGGTTCACGGAGATCACCCCCGACAGCTTCCATTGGATCGGCGAGGAAAGATCTGCCGAGAGCGATCCCTGGCGAGTGACGTATGAGCATTTCGCGCGGCGTACAAATTCCTGACTTGGCCGGTGGCGACATCCTTCGGGCCGGCGGCGTATTACCCGCAATTCATGGTTGCCATCGTCCTTGCTGGCCGACGGGACCGATAATGCCAAAATGACAAGGCGCGGCCGAGACCGCGCCCTTTCCGATCCATCAGCGCCGACGCCAGCCGTCAGCGAACGCCTGAAGCCTACTCCGCCGCCTCGTATCCCGCGATGCCCTTGATCTCCAGAAAATCCTCCAGTCCGTATTCGGCGTATTCGCGGCCGTTGCCGGATTGCTTGTAGCCGCCGAAGGGGAGGCCGGCGTCCCAGGTCGGGTAGTTGATATAGACGTTGCCGGAGCGCATGCGGGCCGCCGCCTGGCGCGCCTTCTCGATGTCCTTGGCCTGGATGTACGAGGCAAGGCCGAAGACGGTGTCGTTGGCCTGCTCGATCGCCTGCTCGACCGTGTCGTAAGGCATGATCGACAGCACCGGCCCAAAGATCTCTTCCTTGGCGATGCGCATGTCGTGCGTGACGTTGGCGAAAACCGTCGGGCGGACATAGTAGCCGCGGTTGAGCTCGGCCGGGCGGCCGGGGCCGCCGGTGACCAGGGTCGCGCCTTCCTCGATGCCGCTCTGGATCAAGCCTTGGATCTTGTCGAACTGCAGTTGGCTGACCACTGGACCCAGCTTTGTTCCCGGCGCATCGGCCGGGCCGACGGTGAATTTCTCCGCCGCCGTCTTGGCGTAGCCGGCCGCCTCGTCATGGCGCTCGCGCGGCACGAACATGCGGGTCGGCGCGTTGCAGGACTGGCCGCTGTTGCCGAAGCAGCCGGCGACGCCCTTGGCGACGGCCCGTTCGAGGTCGACATCGGGGAACAGGATGTTGGCCGACTTGCCGCCGAGTTCCTGATGCACGCGCTTGACCGTATCGGCGGCGGCCTTGGCGACCAGGATGCCGGCCCGCGTCGAGCCGGTGAAGGACATCATGTCGACGTCCGGGTGGCTGGCCAGGGCCTGGCCGACGGTCGGGCCATCGCCGTTGACGAGATTGAAGACGCCCTTCGGCACGCCGGCCTCATCGATGATCTCGGCGAAGATGATCGCGTCGAGCGGGGCGATCTCGGACGGTTTCAGAACCATGGTGCAGCCGGCGGCGAGAGCCGGGCCGACCTTGCAGGTGATCTGGTTGAGCGGCCAGTTCCACGGCGTGATCAGTCCGACGACGCCGATCGGCTCCTTGACGATCAGCGACGAGCCCTTCACGTGGCGGAACTGGAAAGTCTTCAGCACCTCCGCCATCTTCTCCAGATGCGCCTGGCCGACGCCCACCTGGCTGTCCAGCGCCATCTGGCGCGGCGCCCCCATCTCGCGCGAGACAGCGAGCGCAAGGTCCTTGCTGCGCTTCTTGTAGACGTCGATGACGCGGTTGAGGATGTCGAGGCGCTCACCGACTTCGGTGAAGCCGAAAGTGGCGAAAGCGCGCTTGGCGGCCGCGACCGCCTTGTCGACATCGGCTTTGGTGCCCAGCGAGATCTGCGCGAAGACGTCCTCGTTCGACGGATCGATGACGTCGAAATTGTTCGGCACCACAGGATCGACCCAGGCGCCGTCGATATAGAACTGCAGATTGTGTGACATGCTTCGCTCCCTGTGGGCCGGCGGGCTTCAATCGTGGCGAGGTGATCGTCGTATATCGTCGGAGACAACGATGCGGCGACCGCCCTGTCAAACGCAAGCGGAGGCGATTGAGCCAGTGCGCTGAATTCCCGATGCATACCGCCCAAAAATGCGCTGCGGTTTCGAGAAAACGACATGCATAAAAGACAGTCCTGACAATCCGATCGCGGATCCAATCGTTCGATTAAATCGATCATTATAACTCGAATTATTCGTTGGAAAGATTAGTTCTGGAATGGCATTTCCCCGGCGAGCACGCCCGGAGAATTCGATTGTCTTTCCTGCCCGCCACCGCGAACGATCTTCCAAATGGCTTGAATTCGGCCAATTCTGGAAGCTCCGCCCCTATCTATGCCGGCATCGTGCCGGGAATCGTGCTCGCGGCGATGATCACCAGCGTCGCCTATTCGGCGCGCAATCTCTCCGGCCTCGCGCTGTTCAGCCCGATGATCCTCGCCGTCGTCGCCGGCATGGTCTATTCCAACGTTATCGGCACGCCCGCCCATGCCAAGGCAGGCATCGCTTTCGCGCAGCGCCGGCTGCTGCGTTTCGCCATCGTGCTGCTGGGCTTCCAGCTCACGCTCGGCCAGGTGGCGGGCATCGGCCTCGGCGGCGTCGGCATCGTCGCCGCCACGCTCGGCGCGACCTTCTTGTTCACCGTCGCGCTCGGCCGGCTGATCGGCGTCGACGCCAAGCTGGCGCAACTGATCGCGGCCGGCACCTCGATCTGCGGCGCCTCGGCGATCGTCGCCACCAACATCGTCGCCGATGCGCGGGACGAGGATGTGACCTACGCCGTCGCCGCAATCACGCTGTTCGGCACCGTCGCCATGCTCGGCTTTCCGCTGCTGGCGCCCTTGTTCGGCCTCGACCAGCACGCATTCGGCCTGTGGGCCGGCGCCTCGATCCATGAGGTGGCGCAGGTGATCGGCGCCGGTTTCCAGAACGGAACGCAGGCCGGCGAAACGGCAACCGTCGCCAAGCTGACGCGCGTCGCCATGCTGGCGCCGATGGTGATCGCGCTCGGCCTGATGGCGCGCCGCGGCAGCACTGAGGTTTCCGCGAAGCCGCCGATGCCGTGGTTCGTCGTTGCCTTCGTCGCGGTCGTGGCGCTGAACAGCCTGGTAGCTATCCCCGCGCAGGTTCATTCGGCGATCGCCTTGGCCGCGCAAGTCCTGCTGACCATGGGGCTCGCCGCCATGGGCCTCCAGGCCGACATCTCGCAGTTGCGCTCGCGCGGCCTGCGCCCGCTGATGCTGGCCTTCTCGGCCTTCCTGTTCATCTCGGTGTTCAGCTTGACGCTGGTGAAGCTCGTCTAGTCACCAAAGGAGCTGGCGGCGACATAGATCGCGGCGAGCTTCTCGATGCCGGCCTGGTCGTCCTTGTCGAAGCGGCCGGGCAGCGGGCTGTCGAGGTCGAGCACCCCGAACACGCCGTCGGCGTCGCGCAGCAGCACAACCAGTTCCGAACGCGAGTCGGCATCGCAGGCGATGTGGCCGGGAAAATCGTGCACGTCCTTGATCAGCATCGACATGCCGAGATCGACCGCCGTGCCGCAGACGCCTTTGCCGACCTTGATGCGCACGCAGGCGGGCTTGCCCTGGAAGGGGCCGAGCACCAGCTCTTCGTCGGACTGTAGGAAATAGAAACCCGCCCAGTTGAGGCCGGGTACCATCTGATAGATCAGCGCCGAGGTGTTGGCCGCGTTGGCGATCGAGTCGGCCTCGCCTTCCAGCAGCGCTTTCAATTGCGTGGCCAGCTCGTCGTAGAAGGCCGGCTTGTTGCTCGTGTCGATAGCCGTTGCCGCGAACATCCTGGTCGTTTCTCCGTTGCAAGGGCGCTGACGCGCCCGCTACAGTCCCGCCCTCTCTGCCACCAAAGCCGCCGCCGGGGAACAGCTTATCGTGACTTCCAGCCATGCCAAGACCGCCCTGGCAAGAACGATCCGGATCGCCGCCGCCGTGATCCGGGACGACAACGGCAAGCTGCTTCTGGTGCGCAAGCGCGGCACCAACACCTTCATGCAGGCCGGCGGCAAGATCGAGCCGGGCGAGGCGCCTGCCGCCGCTCTTGCGCGCGAACTGCGGGAGGAATTGGGCATCGTCGTCGACCCGGCCGCGGCTTCGCATCTGGGCTCCTTCTCGGCGCCCGCCGCCAATGAGCCGGATGCCCGCGTCGAGGCCGAACTCTTCGAACTGGCGATCGCCGGCGAGCCGATCCCGGCGGCCGAGATCGAGGAGATGATCTGGCTGAGCCCGGAGCTCGCAAGCGGCATGGAGCTGGCGCCGCTTACCGCCGACATAGTGCTGCCGCGCTACGGCCGCCAGCCATGAGCCAGGCAAAGCCATCGCCAGGCGATGCTCCCCTCACCTTCGCCGTGCTGATCTTTCCCGGCTTTCCGATGATGGCGTTTTCCTCGGTCATCGAGCCGCTGCGCGCCGCCAACATTCTTGCCAAGCGCGACTGCTACCGCTGGGTGATCGTCGGCGCCGATGAAGGCACGGTCGAAGCTTCGAACGGCGTCGTCATCCAGCCCGGCTTCTCGGCCGCCGATGCGCCGAAGGTCGATCGCATCGTGGTGTGCTCCGGCGGCGATGCCGACCATGTCGTGGCCGACGAGGCGATGGGCTGGATCCGGAAGAGCCTGCGCGGCGGCGCGCATATCGGCGCGGTGGCGGATGCGGCGTTCTTCCTCGCCCGTGCGGGACTGCTCGACGGGCACGCCTGCACGTTGCACTGGACCAGCCAGGCCGCCTTCACCGAGGCTTTCCCGGATATCGATCTCAGGCGCGACCTCTTCGTCATCGACCGCAAGCGCTTCACCTCGGCCGGCGGCGTCGGCAGCCTCGATATGATGCTGGAGATCATCACGCGCGACTACGGCGCCGAGCTTGCGGCGGGCGTGGCGGAATGGTTCGTGCACTCGCCTTTGCGATCGAGTGTCGACCGCAAGCTGATGCCGCTCAGACTGCGCACCGGGGTGCAGAACGAGCTGGTGCTGTCGGCCATCGCCATCATGGAGGACGCGGTCGAGGAACGGCTTGGCATGGCGGAATTGGCGGAGCGTCTGGGCGTCTCGCCCGACAAGCTCGAGCGCAATTTCCGCGCCGAGCTGGGTATTTCGCCCAACGGCTATTACCGGCGGCTCAGGCTGAAACGCGCCGCCGATCTCTTGGCGCATTCGACGCTGATGGTGCGCGATGTGGCGCTGGCGTGTGGTTTTGCTTCGATGTCGAGCTTTGCAAGGGCGTTTCGCGAGGAGCATGGGCGCGCGCCCAAGGCGATGCGGCGGCATTAGGGTGAGGCGCTGACGCATCCACAACGCCGGCGCGAAGCACCCCCCTCTGTCCTGCCGGACATCTCCCCCTCAAGGGGGGAGATTAGCTGTTGCACCGCTTTCGGCAATCTCAGACGTTGCAGGTGTGCGCGGCGGCGCCAGAGCTGCTGATCTCCCCCCTTGAGGGGGAGATGGCCGGCAGGCCAGAGGGGGGTGCCTCGCGCCCAACGTCTCTCTAGGTCTGCACGCGCAACCTGCGGCATCCAGCACAACAATCGCGGAATACCGCACAAGCTCAACGTCCTGCCCGGCTATGTTCGCCAAGAACAGGAGGCCTCCATGAGCATCGTCGTTTTCGATCCGGACAGCACCGAGGATGTGGACTTCAAGGACCGCATGCGCCATCCGGCGGCGGCCGATCCCGCCGGCGGCATGTGGCTGTCCGACACCGAGCCGTCCTTCATCGACGCCGACGCGCTGCGCAAGGGGCGACTGGCCAGGCTGCGCGCCTGGATGCGCGAGGCGGGCTATGGCGGCGTCGTTTTGTTCGATCCCTACAACCAGCGCTACGCCACCGGCTCGCGCAACATGTTCGGCTATTTCCTGCGCAACTCGACCCGCTATTTCTTCGTGCCCACCGAAGGGCCGATCGTGCTGTTCGAATATCCGCAGAGCTACCATGTCTCGATGGTGCTCGACACGATCGACGAGGCGCGGCCGTCGAAGCTGGTCTGGTCGTCGGTCTCCGGACGCGACGACGAGACCGCCGGACCGTTCGCCGACGAGATCACCGAGCTATTGAAGAAGCATGGCGGCGGCTCGATGAAGCTCGGCCTCGACCGCTGCAGCCATCTGCAGGCGCTGGCGCTGGAAAAGCGCGGCTGCGAGGTGAAGGACTGCCAGGGCGAGATCCTGGCCGTGCGCGCGGTGAAGACGCCTGAGGAAGTGAAATGCCTGCAGGCTTCGATGGCTGGCGCTGAAGCCGCGGTGGCTGCGGTGCGCGAGGCGATCAAGCCTGGCGTCTCCGAGAACGAGCTGTTCGCCATCATGTATCACGAGGTGATCCGCCAAGGCGGCGAGTTCATCGAGACCCGGCTGCTCACTTCCGGGCAGCGCACCAACCCTTGGTTCAACGAAGCCAGCGGTCGCAAGATCCGGCCGGGCGAGCTGGTCGCGCTCGATACCGACACGATCGGCTGCTACGGCTACTATTCCGACTTCTCGCGCACCTTCCGCTGCGGCCCTGGCAAGCCGACGCCCTACCAGAAGTCGCTCTACCGCATGGCGCACGACCAGGTGCAGCACAACATTTCGATCGTGAAGCCCGGCATGGCTTTCCGCGAGATCGCCGAGAAGGCCTGGAAGATCCCGGACCGCTTCGTCGACCAGCGCTATACCTCGGTCATGCACGGCGTCGGCATGCATGGCGAGACGCCCTTCATCGCGCATTCTATGGATTACGAGACCTATGGCCGCGACGGCATCATCCAACCCGGCATGGTGGTCAGCGTCGAAAGCTATATCGGCGAGAAAGGCGGCCGTGAGGGCGTCAAGCTCGAGGACGAGATCCTGATCACCGAGACTGGTACCGAGCTGCTCTCACGGTTTCCTTATGAGGACGAGTTTTTGGAATGAGCAGTTTGAAGCTGGATGTTCATCCTGGTGAAGTGTCGCTAACCTCTTGGAATAGCTGCGGCGCTCATCGTTTTCGTCATCCTAGGGCGGAGCGAGGAGCGCAGCGACGCAGCGCAGACCCCAGGATCCATGCCGTGATATCAAGGCGACACAACGCTAACAGAATTCTGCTCCGCTGCACTCCTCGGCCGAGGTCACGGCATGGATCCCAGGGTCTCCGCGACGGAGCTTCGCTCCTGCTCCGCCCTGGGACGACGGCGGAAACGTTTCAGCCAATCCCCGCTACCTGCGAACCAGTCACATCTGCATGAAAACACCCATCTCCATTCGGCGCGGCACGGTGGCCGCGGTGTTCGTCGATCTCCAGGAAGAGCATCGCAAGGACAAACGCTATCTGGTCGAGGGTTTTGCCGAGCTCCTCGCCAACGTCCAGCGGCTGCAGCAGGCGGCGCGGCGCAATTTCGTGCCGCTCTACCACTGGGCCTATATCGTCGATCTCGCCGAAGCGCGGCCGTTCCATCCGGTGGACGACAGCGGCAAGTCGGTCTTCTCCGACAAGGACGACCCGCTGACGGCGATCTGCCATGAAGTGGCGCCGCAAGATGGCGAAGCAATGCTCATCAAGGCGCAGGCGAGCGTCTTCGGCAAGGGCGATTTCGCCATCAAGCTCCAGGCTGCCGGCATCGAATGGCTGATCATTGTCGGCGTGTGGACCGAAGCCTGCATCGACGCCACGGTCAAGGACGCCATAGCACTCGGCTTCCGCGTGCTCCTGGTCAAGGACGCCTGCGGCAGCGCTACCGCGGCCATGCACCAGACCGGCATCCTCAACCTTGCCAACCGGCTCTATGGCGGCGCCGTCACCAACACGCTCGACGTTTGCCGGCTGATGGCCGGCGACACGGTGAGCGTTTGGCAGGTCGAAGGTTCGGTGCCGCTGCGCTTCACCTTCGAGAACGCGGCGCAACTCTACGCCGAGCTCTGACGGCGATGGCCAGCAACCCAGCTGATCGGGGCAGCCGCGGCAAATATGCCGACCGGCTCGATCCGGAGTTCTGGGACTATATCGACCGGGTCAACAGCTGGTACCCGCCGGAGATCGTGGCCGCACCTATCGCCGAGCAGCGCGCGGTCTACAACCGGATGTGCGTGGCGTTTCACCAAGGGCGTCCCGAAGGCGTGACCACCATTGACGGCGGCGTCGCCACGGCTTCGCATGCCGTCCCGGTACGGCGTTACCGCATGGAGAAAGGGGCCACAGCGGCGATCGTCGTCTATTATCACGGCGGCGGCTTCGTGCTCGGCGATCTCGACAGCCATGACGACATCTGCGCCGAGATCTGCGCCGGCACCGGCTTCGAGGTGGTCTCGGCCGACTATCGCGTTGCGCCGGAGCATCTCCATCCGGCCTCCTTCGACGATGCATTTGCCGTGTTCGAATGGGTCGCCGCGACGAGCACGCCGCCGATCGTGCTCTGCGGCGAAAGCGCCGGCGGCAATCTCGCCGCCGCGGTGGCGCACGCAACGCGGCACCACCCTCGACACGCCATCGGCCAGGTGCTGATCTATCCAGGCCTCGGTGGCGACAAGACCGGCCGCTCCTATGTCGAGCACGCCGAAGCGCCGCTGCTGACGCTCGCCGATATCGACTTCTACCGCCGCGTCCGCTCGGCACCGGCACAGTCGGCGGACGATCCGACCTTCTCACCACTCAAGGATCGCGATTTCTGCGGCCTGCCGCCGACGGTCATCGTCACCGCCGAATGCGATCCGCTGTCGTCCGACGGCGAGACCTATCGCGACAAGATCCTCGCCGCCGGCGGGCAGGCCGTGTGGCGAGAGGAGCCGCGGCTGGTGCACTCCTTCCTGAGAGCGAGGCCGACGGTGCCGCGCGCGGCAAAGGCGTTCGCGAGGATCATTGACGACATCGCCAGACTGGGTGCCGGCGATCGAGTGCTAATCTCCCCCCTTGTGGGGGAGATGGCCGGCAGGCCAGAGGGGGGCGCGAAGGATCGCGACCTTTCGGAATTCTGATCATCTGAACAGTTTGGGAACGCCATTGTGATTGGCTGAGACGCTGGCGGGACAGCGCCCCCTCTGCCCTGCCGGGCATCTCCCCCACAAGGGGGGAGATCAGCTGTTTCCACGCCCTGCGGAACAGCGCACAAGAACTGCGGAAAATCAAACATTTCGCTGCGGAAAGCGGACCTATCATCGTCCGGCAGGCAATGGCGCTCCGGCGGCTGCATCCGTCCCACGACGCGACCGGACCGGAGCGCCCACAAGAGGGAACGACGATGAAATTCATGCTGACCGACAGAAAATTGCACCCGCAGGCCAGGCCGACCGCCGACGATTTCAGGAAAGGCGCGATCAGCCGGCGCGAATATCTTGCGCTGATGGCCGGCCTCGGCGTCAGCGCCGCCGGCGCGCTGGCGCTGGGAGGGCTTACCCCCTCGCCTGCCCGCGCCGACGAGCCGAAGAAGGGCGGCGTGCTGCGCGTCGCCATGAACGTCAAAGGCTTCAAGGACCCGCGCACCTTCGACGGCGTCGAGATGTCGAACGTCGCGCGCCACTGCAATGAATATCTGGTGCGCTGGAAAACCGACTTCACCTTCGAACCGTGGCTGCTCGAAAGCTGGGAGACCAGCGACGATGCCAAGATGATCACGCTGCATGTGCGCAAGGGCATTACCTGGTCGAACGGCGACACTTTCAACGCCGACGACGTGATCCACAATCTCAACCGCTGGTGCGATGCTTCGGTCGCCGGCAATTCGGTCGCGGCGCGGATGGGCGCGCTGGTCAACGCCAACACCAAGAAGCCGGTCGACGGCGGCATCCAGAAGGTCGACGACTACACCGTCAAGCTCAACCTGCCCAAGCCCGACATCTCGCTGATCGCCGGCATGGCCGACTATCCGGCGCTGATCATGCACCGCTCCTACGAGGGCGATGGCGACCCGAAGAAGGCTTTGGCCATCACCACCGGCCCCTGCGAGCTGGTGAGTTGGGATGCCGAGACGGGCGCCGAGGTGAAGCGCAAGGACAAGCCCTGGTGGAAGGGCGAGTTCTATCTCGACGGCATCAAATGGGTCGATTACGGCTCCGATCCCAATGCCATGCTGTCGGCTTTCGAATCCGGCGAGATCGACACCGATCACGAGACCGCTTCCGATGCGGTGTCGCAGACCGACCAGATGGGCTTGCAGAACTCCGAGATCGCCACCGGCTCGACGATCGTCGCGCGCTTCAATGTCGGCAACGCGCCCTATGACGACGTCAAGGTGCGCCGCGCCGCCCAGCTCGCCGTCGACAATGCGGCCGTGCTGAAGCTCGGGCTCGACGGCAGAGGCAAGCCTGCCGACAACCATCATGTCGGCCCGATGCATCCGGAATTCGCCGACATCGGCCCGGCCAAGCGCGATGTCGAGGCGGCGAAGAAGCTGCTCGCCGAAGCCGGCAAGGCCGACCACGAATATGAGCTGATCTCGGTGGACATCGAATGGCAAAAGAGCACCGCCGACGCGATCGCCGCCCAGATCCGCGAGGCCGGCCTCAAGATCAAGCGCACCGTGCTGCCGGCCGCGACCTTCTGGAACGACTGGAGCAAGTTCCCCTATTCCTGCACCGAATGGCTCGGCCGTCCCCTCGGCGTCCAGGTGCTGGCGCTCGCCTATAAATCGGGCGCGGCTTGGAACGAAAGCGCCTATTCCAACAAGGAGTTCGACGAGCTTCTCGACAAGGCGCTGGCAACGCCCGACGCCGCGGCGCGCAAGGAGATCATGGCCAAGATCGAGCAGAATTTGCGCGACTCCGGCGTCATCATCCAGCCCTACTGGCGTTCGGTCTACCGCACCTACCGCAAGGGCGTGCATGGCTGCGAACAGCACCAGGCGCTCGAGCAGCATTTCGAGACGGTCTGGCTGGAGTCCTGATCATCGCGTGGTCTGTCCGGGTGCTGCTTAGAGCAGGACCCAGACTGACGCGCGGCCTGCAACAGGCGGCGCGGCGAGACCAAGGACCTATCGGTCTGCAGGCAAAACTTGCCGTGGATGTGCCGATCACTTCGTCACGCCTGTGCCGGACGATTGTGCGGGCACACTATGCTGTTGTCATTGAGCGGACGACCGCCGCCCACATCCGCGGACGGCAGCTCGAGCCATTCCCTACGAGAAGATCTTCGCCAGTTCGTCGATGCTGGTGCCTTCCTTGACCTGGCGCAGCTCGACATAGCTGACCGCCGTGGCAACGGAGAGCACCATCGACACCACGGCCTGAACCAGCGCGGCTCCCAGTTCGGCGAGGATCCCGCCGAAGAGGAGCAGCACCACCAGGATCCCCCACTGGATGACCATCGCGATGATGAGCAGGATCAGGAAGAGCCCGAACAGCGACCAGCGATTGCCCTTGGTCAGCGCACGGCTGCGCGACATCGAGCCGAACACGCCCAGCCGTTCCTGGATGAGGACCGGAACCGACATCGACCATCCGAGCCACAGGATGATGCCGGGAACGATCAGCGCGATCATCGCAAGCGCGGAGCCGATGCCGACGAGCAGGCCGATCGCAAGCGTTGGCAGCAGGAAGCGGATGGCAATCTGGATACAATCGCCGAAAGATGGCCGCCTTCCGTTCAGATCCTCGATCGTTGCCCGCACCAGCGACGACTGGAGCAGCAGCGTGAAGACGAAGGAAATCAAGCCCGCGAGGATGCTGAGATAGGAGTTGCGGAGCACCAGGTTGGGATCCGCCACGGCGCTCGGATCGCCATTCATCACCGCTTCCATCTGCGGCTGGGTCCACAATCTGATCAGCAGCGTCGGCACGCCGGCAAACAAAAGCCCAAGCCCGACGCAGAGTCCTATGTTACGCGTAATAACGGCAAAGGTGCTGTTGAACACCTTGCCAATCTCGAATTTGCCTGGTCGTCCCAATGTCGCAGTGGTCATGATAGTTTCCCCCGAGCCGCCGCCGCATCCAATTCGGCAACTTCAAGGCAAATTTGCCAAGATTGATGGGGCGCGTCCAGTGCACTTGCAATTGTTTGGGCATATTGCCAGTGTCGGAGCCGAACCGCAGGTTGCAGGGGGAACGCGCGGGTGACAGAACCGGGCACGGCCGACGCCGAATGGCTGGCCAGGATGCACAAGCAACTGCTGGCGGACGATTCCATCCAGTTCGACCTGCCGGCGCTGGTGCGGCCGGAACCGCCGGAATGGCTGAGGCCCCTGATCGAGGCCCTGGCGAAGCTCGGCCCCTATATGATCTATCTGTTCTGGGGCGCCGTGATCACCGGCGTCGCCATCATCGCATTCCTGCTCGTCCTCGAGGCGAAAGGTGTCGCCTGGCGGCTGCCATGGCGGCGCGCGCGCAAGGAGGATGAGACGAAGGAGGAATGGCGCCCGGACGCCGGCGCGGCGCAGATCCTGCTCTCCGAGGCCGACGCGCTCGCCGCGCGCGGCGACTATGACGAAGCGGTGCATCTTCTTTTGCGCCGCAGCGTCGCCGATATCGCCACTCGCCTGCCCGACTTCCTGCGCCCGTCGCTGACGGCGCGCGACATCGCCGCCGCAAGCTCCATCCCGTCCCGCCCCCGCGCGGCCTTCAGCGAGATCGCGCGCATCGTCGAGGCGGCGCTGTTTGCCCGCCGCCCGGTCGGCGCCGAGGGCTGGCGGCAGGCGCGCGGCGCCTATGAGCGCTTTGCCTTCCGGGATGCATGGGCATGAGCGCGGAAGGAACGGAGGCAGCCGAGGCGCCGTTCAGCCGCGGAACGCTGTTCTGGGGCATCTTCGCCAGTCTGCTGGCCGCCGCCGGGTTCTTTCTCCTGTCCACTTACGCTCCCGACTTCCGCCAGCCCGAGGGTGGCGGCACGCCTTTCTCCAAGGGCGGCACAGGCTACGCCGGGCTAGTCGAATGGCTGAAGCTCACCAACGGGCAGGCGCCGCCCATGGCGCGCGGCGAGAAAGACCTGGAATCCCCGTTGGCATCGACCTTCCTGCTGATCGTCACCATCGCGCCCGGCAGCGACCCGGCAGCACTGCAGCGCACCGTAAAGCTCCGCTCGGGTAAGGACACGCTGTTCGTGTTGCCCAAATGGGTCACCATTCCGCAAGGCGGCCATGAGGGCTGGGAGACGAAGGTCGAGCGGCTGCCCAGCACGGTGGTCAACGACTGGCTCGGCCGCCTCGCCAAGGCGAAGCTCGGCGAAGGCAAGCCAACGGTCGACAAGATCGATGTCGACGGCCGCAAGATCGCAGTGCCGGAAGAGCTCCAGTGGGTGGCAGACGAGCATCCGCTGATCTCGGCGGGTGACGGCAAGGCTGTTCTCACCGAGCTCGACAACGAGCCGTTCTACATCCTGACCGATCCAGATCTCATCAACAACGCGGCGCTGAAGGATGAGCAGACGGCGGCCGCGGCGCTCGACATGATCGCCATGCTGGAGCCCGCCAAGGGCGCGGTGATGTTCGACCTGACGCTACACGGCATCGGCCAGAACTACGACCTCGGCAAGCTCCTGGTCGAGCCGCCTTTCCTGGCGCTGACGCTGTCTGTTCTGGTGGCGGCGGCACTTGCCTTCCTGCACGGGCTTGGCCGCTTCGGTCCGCCGCGCGCCGAGGGCCGCGCTATTGCCTTCGGCAAGCGGGCGCTGGTCGACACCACGGCGATGCTCCTGAAGCGCGCCGGGCGATTGCAAGAACTTGGCGATCGCTACGCGGCGCTGATGCGCCAGCGCGCCGCAGCCCTGCTTGGCGCGCCGCACGGGCTGCAGGGCGAGGCGCTCGACCGCTGGCTGGATTCCCGCGACAAAAGCGAGGCGCATGGCTTCACCCAACGGTTCAAGACTGTAAACGATTCCAAAACATTGGCCGGAATGCATGAAGCAGCGGAAGAGCTGCATGACTGGACGGCAAGGAGGCTTGGTGAACGTCGATGAAGTGAAAGCCCTGGCAACAGCGATCAGGGAAGAAGTGGCGAAGGCGATCACCGGGCAGCGCGACACGGTCGATCTGATGCTGACGGCGCTGTTTGCCGGCGGGCACATATTGCTCGAAGGCCCGCCGGGCACGGCAAAGACCATGACCGCGCGCTGCTTCGCGCAGGCGCTTGGCGTCTCCTACGGGCGCATCCAGTTCACGCCCGACCTGATGCCCGGCGATATCGTCGGCGCCAACATCTACAATTTCCAGACGGGCCAGTTCACGCTGACGCGCGGCCCGATCTTCTGCGACCTGCTACTTGCCGACGAAATCAACCGCACGCCGCCGAAGACGCAGGCCGCGCTTCTCGAAGCCATGCAGGAGCATGCCGTCACCTTCGACGGCACGACGCATTCACTTGGCCGCACCTTCATGGTGGTGGCGACGCAGAACCCGATCGAGCATCAGGGCGTCTATCCACTGCCCGAGGCACAGCTCGATCGCTTCCTGTTCAAGCATCGGGTCAGCTATCCGGATGCGCAGGAAGAGCGCGCCATCATCATTCACCATGGCGGCGGCGCGGACTCGCATGACATCAAACAATACGGCATCACGGCCCAGACCGACCGCGCCACGCTCGAGGCGGCCTTGGCTACGGTCGGCGGCGTCATGTTGGTCGAGGACGTCGTCGGCTATATCGCGGCCCTTGTGCGCGGCACGCGCGAGAGCCCGGATCTGGAGGTGGGTGCCAGCCCCCGCGCGGGCGCCATGCTGGCACGGGCCGCGCGCGCCAGGGCGGCGCTCGACGGCCGCAGCTATGTCATCCCCGACGACGTCAAGGCTTTAGCCGTGCCGGCGCTACGCCACCGCGTCATCCTCTCGCCGGCGGCGCAGATCGATGGGCGCCTGGTCGAGCAGATCGTCTCCGACCTCGTCGACCAGACGGAAGCGCCGCGTTGATCTATCCGAGCGGCAGAGCAGTGTGGGCAGCGGCGGCGGGGGCGATCCCCGCCTTCATGATAGCGCTCGCGCTGCCGCATGTCTGGTATCTCGGGCTGCTGTGGATCTGCGCGTTGCTCGCCTTCCTGGCGGTCGACGCGGCGGCCGGGCGCGGGCGCTCTTCCCTCGGCGCCACGCTGACCGCGCCGCCGCAGGTCGGCGTCGGCGGGCGTTTCACGCTCCATATCGCGGCCGGCCTCGGCGCGCGGACGCGCCGCCTGCAGGCGCGCGTAGGGCACGACCAGCGGTTGGCGCCGGTCAACGGCACCGGCGGCGCGCTGCCGGCGAATGGCGGTACGCTCGACCTCGAATTCGATGCGGTGAGACGCGGCATCGCCAGCTTCGATCGGCTCTGGCTGCGCTGGCAGGGACCGTTCGGGCTGGTCTGGAACCAGGCCGTGCTGCCGATGGACCGCAAGGTGGCGGTGCTGCCGGACGTCAGCCGCGCGCGCGACGAGGCGATCACGCTCTTGCAGCGCTCAGCGCTTGCCGACGGCCATGCGCAAAAGCGCGCCGGCCAGGGCCGCGAGTTCGAGGCGCTGAAGGACTATCAGCCCGGCATGGGCCGGCGCATGATCGACTGGAAGCGGAGCGCCCGCCACGGCAAGCTTCTGGCGCGCGAGTTCCGCATCGAGGAGAACAATAACATCGTTCTAGCAATCGACAGCGGCCGCCTGATGTGCGAGCCGGTCGACGGCGTGGCGAAGGTCGACCGGGCGGTGACGGCGGCGCTGCTGTCGGCCTTCATCGCGCTGAAGGGCGGCGACCTCGTCAGCCTGTTTTCCTTCGACGCCCGGCCGCGCGTCTCCAGCGGCGCCGTGCGCGGCTCGGCGAGCTTCACCATGATCCAGAAGCGCGCAGCAGAGATCGACTATTCGACCGAGGAGACCAATTTCACCCTGGCGCTGACGACGCTTGCGGCGAAGCTCGACCGGCGCTCGCTGGTCATCGTCTTCACCGATTTCGTCGATCCGATCAGCGCCGAGCTGATGCTGCGCACCGTGGGGCGGCTGACCGAGCGGCATCTGGTGCTGTTCATGCTGATGAAGGATGTCGAGCTGGAGACGCTGGCCGACATGGCGCCGGCGGCGCCGGAGGATGTCGCCCGCGCGGTGACTGCCGGCGACCTGCTCAGGCAGCGACAGGTGGTGATCGGGCGGCTGCGACTGCTCGGTGCCCATGTCATCGAAGCCGACCACCAGCGGCTCGGCCCGGTGCTGGTCGAGCGCTATATCCAGCTCAAGGAGGAAAACCTCTTATGACGCTGCCCGCCGGCACGGATGCCGTCCGCCAGTCCCTGGCGAGCTTCCGCCAGGAGCGCGAGGCCGACTGGAAGGCGTTCGAGGCGCTGCTTGCGCGCGTCGAAAAGCGCGCGCCGCGCGCGCTGTCGGAAGACGAGCTCTTGTCGCTTCCCCTGCTCTACCGCTCGGCGCTGTCCTCGCTGTCGGTGGCGCGCGCGACCTCGCTCGACAGCGCCTTGATCGCCTATCTCGAAGCGCTCTGCCTACGCGGCTATTTCTACCTCTATGGCGCGCGGCGATCTCTGAGGACGCGCATCGGCGACTTCTTCCTGCACGACTGGCCGGCGGCAATCCGCGACCTGTGGCGGGAGGTGTGGACGTCGGTCGCGCTCACGGTGATCGGCGCCATTGCCGGCTACTGGCTGGTCGCCTCCGACAAGCGCTGGTACGACGCCATCATCGCGCCGAGTCTCGCCGGCGGGCGCAATCCGGATTCGTCCGCCGAGATGCTGCGCAGCGTGCTCTACGGCGGCGGCGACCACTTCCTGTCGGGTTTCGCCGTCTATCTCTTCACCCACAACACGCAGGTGTCGATCCTGGCCTTCGCGCTCGGCTTCGCTTTCGCGGTGCCGAGCGTGCTGATCATCCTGATGAATGGCTGCATGCTGGGCGCCATCTTCCAGATCTATGCCGCCAAGGGGCTCGGCTTACAGCTTGGCGGCTGGCTGTCGATCCACGGCACGACCGAGCTGTTCGCGATCGCGATCGCGGGCGCGGCCGGCATGCGCATCGGCACCAGCATCGCCTTTCCAGGCGAGCTGACGCGCATGGCCGCGGCCGCCCGAGCCGGACGGGTTGCGGCGACCGCCATGGTCGGCGTCGCCGTGATGCTTTTGTTTGCCGGCTTGCTCGAAGGCATCGGCCGGCAGACGATCACCAGCGACATCGCCCGCTATTCCATCGGCGGCGGCATGCTGGCGTTCTGGATCTGCTATTTCTACCTGTTGCGGATGGTGCGGCATGGCGACCGCTAGGAACCCCGCCGCCCACGTGCGCCCGCTGGTCACGCCGGAGGGCGTGGACCTGCGCGTCAAGCTGGCGGATGCCGGCACGCGGGCTTCGGGATTCCTGCTCGATGTGGTGATCATCATTATCGCCGCGATCGTTGTCAGCATCGTCGCGCTGTTCGGCCTGGGCGGCCTCGGCGTGAAGGACGCCGAACCGCTCTTCGTCGTCTGGATCATCTTTATCTTCCTGCTGCGCAACGTCTATTTCATCGCCTTCGAGGCGGGCCGGCGGGCGGCGACGCCGGGAAAGGGCATGGTCGGCGTCCGCGTCGCCTCGCGCAGCGGCGCGGGCCTTAGCCTCGACCAGGTCATCGCGCGCAATCTGATGCGCGAGATCGAGGTGTTCCTGCCGCTGTCGATCCTCGCCGCGCGCGGCAGCGCCGGCGTGGCCGATACGCTTTCGACCATCTTCGGCCTGGTGTGGGCGCTGCTGTTCTCGCTGTTTCCGCTGTTCAACCGCGACCGCTTAAGGATCGGCGACCTGCTCGCCGGCACCTGGGTGGTCGAAGCGCCGAAAGTAGCGCTGCTCGAGGATCTGTCACAGCGCAAGGACCCAATCGCGGCCCGCTTCCAGTTCAGCGCCGCACAGCTCGACGCCTACGGCATCGCCGAGCTGCACAAGCTGGAGGAAGTGCTGCGCCGCGACGACTATTTCGCGATGAAGGCGGTAGCGGAAACGATCGGCCGCAAGATCGGCGCCAGGGTGGAGCCTGCCGATTCCAAGGCCTTCCTCACCGCCTATTACGGCGAGCTCAGGGCGCATCTGGAACGCAAGCTGCTGCTCGGGAACAGGAAGGCGGATAAGTACGCGCGGTGAGCCTGGCGATAGCTGAAAAACGTCGGCGCTGCCCCTCATTGCCCTGCCGGGCATTTCTCCCCGTATAGAGACGGGGAGAAAGATGCTGTCGCTGGCGATTCGCCAATCTCAAACGTTGCAAGAAGGGCGGCGAGGTCGGGGCCATCTCCTTCTCCCCGTCACTATACGGGGAGAAGGTGCCGGCAGGCGGATGAGGGGCGGCGCCAGCCTACGAAATAAGGCTACGCGCCGGGCGGCTTCCGCCTACCCCACCCACTTCTCATAGTCGGACACCAGCAGGTGCAGCGGCGCCACATCCTCCTCGACATTGGAGAAGCGGCCGATAGGATCGCGGAAGACGTTGTCGGTGAGATCGTCATTGACGGTCGAGACCTCGCCGATCAGCACGTCCTTGCCTTCGGCCCAGAAGGCGTGCCAGACGCCGGGCAGCAGTGTGACGCTCTGGCCCGGGTCGAGCTTCAGGAGCCCGCCCGCCGGCAATCTGGTGATGGTGCCGTCTACCGGCACCGACACTTCGGCTTTCGGATCGATGCCGCCGTCGCGGTCGTGCATGAACAGTTCCAGCACCAGCTTGCCGCCGCCGCGGTTGATGATGTCCTCGGCCTTGATGTTGTGGCGGTGCATCGGCGACAGCTGGTCCTTGCGCGAGATCATGATTTTTTCGGCATACAGCATGCCCATGCCGAGCTTCATGTCCGCGTAGCGGCCGTTGCGCACGGTGAACAGAAAGAGGCCCAGCTCGTCGAACTTCTCCTGGCCATAGTCGGTGATGTCCCAGCCGAGACGCGAGCTGAAGATGGCCGCGGAGTCCGCCTTGTGCGCCTTCATCTCTTCCGGGCTCCAGTAGGCGAAGGGCGGCATGATGTAGCCGAACGAGCGGATGAAGGCGTCGGCGTCGCGGATAATGTCGTTGATGATCGAGCGTTTCATGGGTCTTTTCCTCCGGCCGCCGCCTGCTGAAATCTGCCAATCCGAATAGCCCAATGCCGGTCCGCTGTCGACGCAAACTGACGGCTCTGGCCCGGTGACAATCGGCCGGATCGGGACCATAAACCCAACCGGTCTTTTGATTGCGCATGTCTTTGTCCCGAAACCGCTCCACTTTCGGGAGACATGCTTTTGAATGGTGATTTCATGCCAAGCATAGACGACCTCGACACGCCGGCGATCCTGATCGACGCGGCCCGCGCCGAAGCCAACATCAAAAACGCGCAGGCGCATGCCGACAGCCACGGGCTGAAGCTCCGGCCGCATATCAAGACGCACAAGCTGCCTTACTGGGCGAAGAAGCAGGTCGCGGCCGGCGCCGTCGGCATCACCTGCCAGAAGATCGGCGAGGCCGAGGTGATGGCCGATGCCGGGCTCACCGATATTTTCCTCCCCTACAACATCCTCGGCCGCGCCAAGCTGGAGCGGCTGAAGGCATTGCATGGCCGAGTCACGCTTTCGGTGACGGCAGACAGCCATGAGACGCTGGAGGGGCTCGCCGCGACCTTCACCGATGCCGGCCATCCGCTGCCGGTGCTGGTCGAGTGCGACACCGGCATGGGGCGCTGCGGCGTGCAGAGCCCGGCCGAATCGCTGGCGCTGGCGAAAATGATCGACCAGGCCAAGGGCCTCGCATTCGGCGGGCTGATGACCTACCCGGCCGCCGGCCGCGCCGCCGAAGCGGAGGCCTGGCTGAGGAACGCGCGCGAGATGCTCGCCTCGGCCGGGCTCGAATGCCGGCGCATCTCCAGCGGCGGCACGCCGGACATGTGGCGCTCGGGCGAGGACAGCGTCGTCACCGAATACAGGCCCGGCACCTACATCTATCTCGACCGCTACCAGGTCGCCAAAGGCGTCGGTACGCTCGACGATTGCGCGCTGACGGTGCTCGCCACCGTGATCAGCCACCCGACGCCGACCCGCGCTATCCTGGACAGCGGCAGCAAGGCGCTGTCCTCCGACACACTGGGGCTGCCCGATTTCGGCGAGCTCCTCGGGATGCCCGGCGCGCGGCTGACCGGCCTCAGCGAAGAGCACGGCAACGTCACGCTTTCCGATGGCGCTGCCTTGCGCATCGGCGAGCGCGTGCGCGTCGTGCCCGATCATTGCTGCGTGGTGACGAACCTGTTCGACCAGGTGCACCTGATCGACGGCGACAAGGTGCTGGAAACGCTGCCGGTGGCGGCGCGGGGGAAGATGGGGTGAGGAGCGCCTTTACCTTCTCCCCTTGTGGGAGAAGGTGGATCGGCGCGCAGCGCCGAGACGGATGAGGGGTGCTCCAGCGGAGTGAGACGCTGGCGTTCCCTGGAACACCCTCATCCGGCCGCTTCGCGGCCATCACCCGGCCCTTCGCTGGCTCAGGGCGTTCGAAGCTCGAAAAGCCAAGCAATTGGCTTTTCGTCCGCTACGCGGACCGCTTCTCACCCCACAAGGGGAGAAGGGGGAGCCCGTTCCGCCTGCCTTGCCGCCACTCTCCGCATCGCACTCACGCGCCGCCTGAAAATCTCCGTGCGGATCGCCATCAGGTGCAACGCAAAGAACAAAACAGTGAATCCGAGCGCCATGACGGCTAAAGGCCACAGCATCGAAGGATCGATGGTCGGGCCGCCGAGGCGGAAGACGGAGGCCGGCTGGTGCAGCGTGTTCCACCAGTCGACCGAGAATTTGATGATCGGGATGTTGATGAAGCCGACCAGCGTGATGATGGCGGCGGCCCAGGCGGCGCGGCCGGCGTCATCCAGCGCGCGGGTCAGCGCGATGATGCCGAGATACATCAGAAAAAGCACGAAGACCGAGGTCAGCCGCGCGTCCCATACCCACCAGGTGCCCCACATCGGCTTGCCCCAGATCGAGCCGGTGATCAGCGCCAGCGCCGTGAAGACGGCGCCGATCGGAGCCGCCGATTTCAGCGCCACGTCGGCCAGCGGATGGCGCCAGACCAGCGTGCCGAGCGCCGAGATCGCCATGATCGTGTAGCACATCATGGCGAGCCAGGCGAAAGGCACGTGGATATACATGATGCGCACGGTGATCCCCTGCTGGAAATCTTCCGGCGCGGTGAAGCTCATATAGAGGCCGACGCCGAGCAGGATGGCGGCAATCGCCGCCAGCCACGGAATGACCTTGTCGGCCAGCCCGACGAAGCGCGTCGGGTTGGCGAGGTCGATCCAGCCGGCGAGGCGTGAAGTGGTGTCGCTCATGCCGACCTAAATAGACCGGCGTGAAGTTTGGGGCAATTGGACGGTTGTCGCAGCCTTTCCTTCTCCCCTTGCGGGAGAAGGTGGATCGGCGCGCAGCGCCGAGACGGATATTGGAAGGAATGAGGCATTGGGTGTTGGCAAAGTTCTTGCCAAGCTGGAGCACCCCTCATCCGTCGCCTTCGGCGACACCTTCTCCCACAAGGGGAGAAGGAAAAGTGCTGTGCCTTACGCCGCTTCGGTTACCGGACGGCTGAGGCGACGGACTTCCTCGTCGTTGAGCAGGCCGCCGGCGCGCAGCAGGGCTGCGAAGCGGCCGTTGCGCAGCGACAGCTCGGTGAAGCCGCCGTATTCGACCACCTTGCCCTTGTCCATGAAAACGACCAGGTCGGCGTCGCGCACGGTGGTGAGGCGGTGGGCGATGATGAAGGTGGTGCGGTCGCGGCGCAGCTCGTCGATCGCTTCCTTGACGCGGTCCTCAGTCTCGACGTCGAGCGCGCTGGTCGCCTCGTCGAGCACCAGGATCGGCGCATCCTTCAGCACCGCGCGGGCAATGGCGATGCGCTGGCGCTCGCCGCCCGACAACTGGCCGCCGCGCTCGCCGACCACGGTGTCGTAGCCGCCGCTCTTCGACAAGATGAAGTCCTGCGCGGCGGCGGCATTGGCTGCGGCGTGGACCTCGTCATTGCTCGCATCGGCGCGGCCGACACGGATGTTGTCCTCGATCGAGCGGTTGAGCAGGCCGGCGTCCTGGAAGACGGTGGCGATCGAGTGGCGCAGCGACTTGCGGGTCACCGTGCGGGTGTCGATGCCGTCGATCAGGATGCGGCCGCTGGCCGGCGTGAAGACGCGCTGCAGAAGGTTGATGAGCGTCGTCTTGCCGGCGCCGGTCGGGCCGACGATGGCGACCGTCTTGCCGGCCGGAACCTCGAAGGACACGTCCTCGATGCCGTGGCCCGAGTTGGCGAACTCGAAGCTGACGTTCTCGAAGCGCACATGGCCGGTGACGTTGGTAAGCTCGCGCAGGCCATCGGGCTCGGCGGCGTCGGCGGCTGAGTCCTCGAGGCGATAGAAGTCCTCGAGCTTGGCGCGCGCCTCCGATATCTGGTTGGCGAAGGCCGACATCTGGTCGAGGCGGGCGATCAAAAGCGTGGCGAAGCCGGTGAAAGCGATCACGTCGCCGACGCGCAGCTGGCCGTGGGTGACCAGATAGGCGCCGATCAGGAGCACGATCATCATCGAGATGGTCGAGGACAGCCGATGCAGCGCATTGGCGACCGCCCACCAGTCGAGCACGGGGTTCTGCGCGTCGAGCAGATTTTTGACGTAGCGCTTCAGCGTCGCGGTCTCGTGGCCGATGCGGTTGTAGCTCTGCAGCACGGCGACGTTGCTGACGGAGTCGGTCACATGGGCGAACACGGTGTGATAGTGGCGCTCGACGGCCGCCTGCCCCGCCTTGGTGCGGCGCATGACGAGCCGGCCGATGCCGAGATAAAGCGCGCCGAGGCCGAGCAGCACCATCGACATGCGGATGTCCATGGAAAGCGCGGTCGGGATCAGCAATGCCAGCGCGACGGCCGTCGACAGATGCTGACGCATGAATTCGAGCCAAAGGCTGAACAGCGTCTCGACGGCGCGCAGCAGCGTGTGTAGCGAATTGGAGGTGCCGCGCTGGTGGTGCCAGGCGAGCGGCATGGTGATGACGCGCTCGAAGGACTCGCAGAGCACTTCCGAACGGCGGGCATGGGCAAAACGGTCGGCGCCGCGCGCCACGAGCACGAAGGCGACGATGTTGAAGGCGCCAAGCGCAGCCCAGACGGCAAGCGTGGAGAACACCGAGCCGTGGCTCGAGATGGCGTCGATCACCCGGCCGAACAGGATCGGCTCGACGATGGCGATCATGGCAAGAGCGATGTTGGCGCCGCAGATGACCGCGACGCGCTTCTTGTCGGCTGCCAGATAACCCAGCGCTCTCAAGTAGATCTGCAGAAGTGTCACTTCAGCTACTCCGCCAAACTCTTTAGTCGTGCTCAATCCCGGTTTTGTGCACTGCACCATTTTTTGACACGTACCGGTTAACGCGTCGCAAAACAATGCCCGTCTATCGCTTCCGTTCCCATTTAGCGAACAAAAGATGACGACGGTGCGAAATCTGGCGTGATCACCTAACGGTTTGAGATAAAAGGTGAAATGTGAGCCTTGCGGCAAAATAATGGCACGTGCCCCGCACTGCCACATTTTTAATCACAAGGCGCTTGCTTAGCCGGTTCTAAAGGAGCCCGGGACACGCGGCGCAGGATCATCGCCAAGTAAAACGCCGAGCTTGGCCGCGCATCCCAGAGGATGCGCGGCCTGTCAGCCAAGCCGTTGATTTTACGCAGGTATCTTGACGACGACCTCGGTCTTCTCGCCGGCCTTCGGCTCGAAAGATCCCGATTTCGTCTTCGAACCATTGACTTCGAGCGAGATCGACTTGGTCTTTTTGTCGCGGGTGACGCGAACCTTGATTTCGCCATCGAACATCTTGAGCGTGGCGGCGTAGCCATCCCAGTGTCCAGGCAGCTTCGGCCTAAACGTGATCTGCTTGCCGCGCCGCTCGATGCCCAGGATGCCCTCCACCGCGGCGCGATAAAGCCAGCCGGCCGAGCCCGTGTACCAGGTCCAGCCGCCGCGGCCGCCTTTTCCTTCGCCGGCGTAGATATCGGCCGCCACCACGTAGGGCTCGACGCGGTAGTGCTCGGCCGCCGCTTCGTCCGATGCATGGTTGACCGGGTTCAGCATCGAGAAGCAGCGATAGGCCTCGTCGGTGCGCCCCATCTCGGCCAGCGCGATGACGAACCAGGTCGCGGCGTGCGTGTATTGGCCGCCATTCTCGCGCACGCCCGGCGGATAGCTCTTGATGTAGCCGGGATCGTTGTGGCTGTTCGAGAAGGGCGGCGTGAATAGCTTGACGATCTTGAGCTCGTCATCGACGAGCATCTTCGTCGCCTGTTCCATGGCCGTGGTCGATCGCGCCGGATCCCCCTCGCCCGAAAGCACGCTCCAGGACTGGGCGATGGAGTCGATCTTGCACTCGTCCGAGTTGTGAGAGCCGAGCGGCGTGCCGTCGTCGAAGCTGCCGCGCCGATACCACTGGCCGTCCCAGGCCGTGCTCTCCAGCGCCCGCTTCAGGAGGTCCGCGTGCTTCGTCCAGGCCTGGGCGCGCTTGCCGTCACCCTGCCCCTTGGCGACGGGGGCGAAATCGCCCAGCGTCTTCAAGAGGAACCAGCCCAGCCACACGCTCTCGCCCTTGCCGCCCTCGCCGACACGGTTCATGCCGTCGTTCCAGTCACCGCCGAGGATCAGCGGCAGGCCGGCCGGGCTGCTGCGCTTGATGGCGAGATCGAGCGCCCTTGCGCAGTGGTCGTAGAGCGAGGCGGTGGTCTTGGTGATCTCGGGCGTGAAGAAGGCGTCGTGCTCGCCCTCGCCGAGCTCCTGCCCGTCGATGAAGGGGATCTGCTCCTTGAGGATCGCAGAATCGCCCGTCACCTCGACGTAGCGGGCGGTGGCGTGCGCCAGCCAAACCACGTCGTCGGAGATCATGGTGCGCACGCCGGCATCGGTGCGCGGCAGCCACCAGTGCTGCACGTCGCCTTCCGGAAACTGCCGGCGAGCGGCATTGAGGATCTGGTCGCGCGCCAGCTTCGGATCGTGCGCCAGCAAGGCCAGCGTGTCCTGCAGCTGGTCGCGGAAGCCGAAGGCTCCGCTCGCCTGGTAGAAGGCCGAGCGCGCGCGGATGCGGCAGGCCAGGCTCTGGTAGGGCAGCCAGTGGTTGACCATGGCGTTGAGCGCCTTGTCCGGCGTCTCGACCTGAATAGTGTCGAGGAAGCCGCGCCAGACGCGTTCGTTGTCGGCCAGACGCTGGTCGAAATCCTTGCCGCGATGGGTTTGGACCAAGGCGCTCGCCTCGGCGGCGGTCGCCGCATCGCCGAGCAGCCAGAATAGCGTCACGTCGCCGCTGGCCGGGATGTCGATGTCGCTGGCGATCACCGCGCACGGATCGTCGCCCGCCTCGACCCGGCCGGACAAGCCGACTCCGCCAAGCACGGCCTGCGGATATTCGGTCGTGCCGTGCCTGCCGATAAACTCTGCGCGGTCGGCGGTCACCGAATGGACCGGCGCCGTCGCGGCAAGGAAGGCCACCCGCTCGCCGAAGTCGAGCCCATAGGGGTTCTGGGCCAGCATGGCGCCGGTCGCCGCGTCCCGCGTCGGCACGATGGTCGCCGCCGTGCGCGAGCGATGGCCGCCGAGCACCCACTCGGCAAAGGCATAGACGCGCAGCCTTGCTGGTGCCGAACCGGTGTTCTGGATGCGCAGCCGGGTGATCTTCACCGGATCCACCGGGTCGACCACCTGCGTCAGGTCCATCGACAGCGGCCCGCGCTTCGAGCGGAAGGTGGAGAAGCCCTGGCCGTGCCAGGTCTCGTAGATCATCGAAGGGTCGCGCACCACCGCGGCCATCGGCGAGAACGCCTTGCCGCTCAACTGATCGTGGATATAGAAGCCCTCGCCCGGCCGGTTCGACACCGGATCGTTCGACCACGGCGTCAGCTGATAGTCGCGGCTGTTGCGGCTCCAGGTGAAGCCCGCGCCTTCGGCCGAAACATGGAAGCCGAAGGAAGCGTTGGAGATGACGTTGATCCAGGGCTGCGGCGTCGTGCGGCGCCCAGTCAGCCGCGTCACATAGTGGCGGCCGTCGCCGTCGAAGCCGCCGAAGCCGTTCCAGAGGCTGAGGCCGGTGCCGTCGGCGGCGATATCGGCGCCCTGGCTTGCCGGCGCCGGCTCAGGCAAAGGCGGCGACGGCTGGCGGGCCGGAGCGCCTTCCGCCTGCAGCAAGGCGTCGCGAGCCTGCAATGCCGCCGTCTCGGCCCGCTCGAGCTGGTCGAAGATGGTGCCGTTGCGGGTGTGGAGCGCGACGCGCGCGACCGACAGCAGGGTCTTGTAGGTCGGCTCGTCCATCAGATCGCGGCGCACCGCGAAGATGTGCTGGCGAGGTCCAAGCTCGCGTCCGCGCAGGCGGCTGTTCTCGCACAGCGTCTCCACCGCGCGCTGCAGGTCCTGCACATAGGAAGACGCCTGCTCGTTGACGACGACGAAGTCGATCATCATGCCGCGGGCGCGCATGTATTCCTGGAAGCGCAGCGCCTGGGCGACGATCTCGAGGTCGGCGACGTCACCGATGCGCACCAGGAAAATCGGGAAGTCGCCCGAGATGCTGGTCGGCCAAAGGCTCGACTGGCGACCGAGGCCCGAGGCGATGGATTCGGCCGGCAAGCGCAGGAACGGATCGGGATAGATGAGGTAACGCGCCAGCTTCTGCACGTTGGCGGCATCGGTCAGGCTGAGGCCGAGATGGCGCGTCTGCACCTGGCTGCGCGTCCAGGCGAGCATCGCCTGGCGAGCGAAGCTCTCCTGATGGTCGAGGCGGCCGATCGCCTCGTCGAGCTCGCCGCGATTGGCGCCGACGACGGTCCAGAAGGTCAGCGAGATCTTCTTGTTCGCCGGCACGCGCACCTGGCGGCGCAAAGCCGCGACCGGATCGAGCGTGAAACCTTGGCCGCCGCCGAGCCTGACGCCTGGATCGAAGGCGACGGCGTTGGCGATGGTACGGCCGCGGCCGATGAAGGCGCGCCGGTCGGTTTCGGCCTCGGCATCGCGCGACGGACCCGACGGGTCGGTGACGAAATGCACCATGGTGAGGTCGGGCTCGCTCTTCTCGCGCTTGCGCCTGGTGGCGAAGATGGCGCCGTTGTTCGGCGCGATCTCGGTCTCGACGAACATCTTCGAGAACGCCGGATGGGCGTTGTCCGAGGCTTCGTTGCCCAGCACCAGTTCGGCGAAGGACGTCACCTCGATATGCCGGTCGGTTGGACCGTCATTATAAATCGTGATGCGACGGCCTTCGCCGTTGCCTTCGGAAATGACGATGCATTCGACTTCTGAGCGCAGAGACCCAACCGACTTGGTGAAGCTCGCCTTGTCGTCGGCAAATAGCGTCTGGACGCGCTCGTTCTCAGCCCGCTTGGGCTCGGCGGTGGCCGACCACCAGTCGCCGGTCGCGGTGTCGCGCAGGAAGATGTAGGAGCCGAGGCGATCCTCGCTCGGGTCCGGCTGCCAGCGGGTGACGGCAAGCTCGCCGAAGCGGCTGTAGCCGGAACCGGTTGCGGTGACCATGACCGAGTAGCGGCCATTGGACATGACGCTGGTCGCGCGCAGCGCCTTGACCGGATCGAGGATGATGCGGGTGTCCGGGCTCTCGGTCTCAGTCTCGTCCTTGGCGCGCTCGTCTGCCTCGGTCCTGACGGTGGCGGCCGGGATGTCGCGCGGCGCCTTCTCCTGCAGGAGCAGCTCGGCCGATTCGATCACCGGATCGCTGTGGAAGCGCTCGCGCAGCCGGCCCTCGAAGATGGCATCCGCCACGGCGGCGATCGACATGCCGGAATGGTGCGCCATGTAGTTCTGGACGACAGCATGATCGGTGCCTTCCGGCACGCGCTGCGGCGTGAAATCGACCGCGTCGTAGTAGCCGTGGCGGCCCATGGCGCCGATCGCGCGCAGCCGCATCAGGTTCTGCACCGCCTCGCGCGGGTTGAACTGCGCCGCCAGGATGGTGGCGTAAGGAGCGATCACGGTGTTCTGGCCGAGGCCGCGCTTCAGGCCGAGCCCTGGCACGCCGAAATTGGTGTACTGGTAGGTGAGCTCGCGGTCGCGGGCGTTGTAGGCCGCTTCCGAGATGCCCCAGGGCACATTCTTCGAGCGCGCATACTGGATCTGGCGCTTGATGATGAGCTTGCTGGTCTGGTTGAGGATGGAGCCGTGCGGCTCCTTCATCACCAGCGGCGGCATCAGGTACTCGAACATCGAGCCCGACCAGGACATCAGCGCGCCTTTGAAGCCGATCTCGACGATCGGCCGGCCGAGCCGGAACCAGTGTTCCGTCGGCAGGTCGCCCTTGGCGATGGCGAACAGGCTGGTCAGCCGCGCCTCGGAGGCGAGCAGGTCGTAGCAGCTCTCGTCGAGCTGGTGCTCCTCGACACGGTAGCCGATCGACAGAAGCTTGCGCTCCTGCCGCATCAGGAAGGAGAAATCCATCTCGAAGGCGTAGCGGCGGCAGCGTCCGCGCAGCGCGAGCAGCTTGGTGCGCAGCGCCGAGACCGCGCTTTCGTCATTGTGCGAATCGTGCACATGCGCCTCGCAGGTCGCCTCCAGCCTTGCCGCCCAGTCGGCGATGACGTCGCTCTTCGGCGACGCGGCCTCGGTGTGGATCGCAGTGGCGAGCTTGCGGATCTCGCCGGCGAGCACGGCGAGATTGATGGTGCGGATCGAGGCCATCTCGGGCTGCGCCTTGATGGTCATCACCGCGCGGCGCATGCCGTCGAGCCGATCGGCGAGACGCTGGCGCAGCGGCCTCAGCTGCCGGCGGTCGTCGGGCAGTTCCTCCAGGCTCTCGTCGAGGATGGTGACGGTGTCGAGGATGCCCTCGAAATCGCCCTGCAGGTGGACGGACGGCGCCTCGGCCCATTCGGCGCAGGCCGCGGCCACCGCGACCAGATGGCCGGCAAGGTTGCCGCTGTCGACCGCCGAGATATAGAGCGGATAAAGCGGCTTCAGCGTCGTCGTGTCGTACCAGTTGTAGAGATGCCCGCGATCGCGCGGCATGTTCTCGATGGTCGTCATCGTGGCGTCGATGCGGGTGATGGCGTCGGACAGGCTGATCCAGCCGAAGTCGCGCGCCGACACCACCGAGAGCAGATAGACGCCGATATTGGTCGGCGAGGTGCGCGGCGCCACCACCGGCGCCGGGCTTTCCTGGAAATTGTCGGGCGGCAGATGATGATGCTCCGCCGTCACGAAGGTCTCGAAATAATGCCAGGTGCGGCGCGCCACGGTGCGCAGCGCATGGATGTCGGACGCCGAAATGCGCAGCCGGTCCTCGGTCTCGGCGGAGCGGCTGATCCAGCAGGCAACCGCCGGCGAGCCTATCCAGAAAATGGCGAAAAAGAAGGCGACGAACGCGCCGGTGGAATCGGCAAGCACCGGAATGGCGAGGCCGATGACGCCGATGATCACGGCGCCGTACATCATGCTGTAATAGGCACCCAGATCGCTGCCGCCGCTCTTATGCGCCTGCGAGGCGGTGCGCCACTCTAGGAGGTTCTGGCGGCTGACGAAGAGCCGGTAGAGCGTGCGGATGATGGCGTCGCCCATCATCCAGGCAAGATGCGCCATCAGCAGCACCTTCAGCGCCACCAGCGCCGTGCCGAAGACGGTGTCGCGCGCTAGCGCCGAGAAGTGGCCGCGCGGCGTCTGGTCGCCGCTCTTCGGCAGGATGCCGTTCACGATGTCGAAGGTAGGGGCCATGAACAGGCTGAGGATCAACAGCGCCTGCCACTGCGCGGCCTGGGTAAAGGGCAGCAGCGTCCAGCCGGCGACGCAGGCCATCACCCAGAAGATCGGGGTGAGCGAGCGGCGGAGGTTATCGACCATCTTCCAGCGCGACAGCGCGGGCACGCCGGAGCGCGGGTCGAACATGAAGCCGAGCAATTGCCAGTCGCCGCGCGCCCAGCGGTGGTGGCGCGAAGCGTCGACGGAGTAGCGGGTCGGATAGTCCTCGACCAGCTCGACGTCGGTGACGAGCGCGGCGCGCGCCAGTGCGCCTTCGAGCAGATCGTGGCTGAGGATGGTGTTTTCCTCGATACGGTTCTTCAGCGCCGTCTCGAAGGCATCGATATGGTAGAGGCCCTTGCCGGTGAAGGAGCCGTCGCCGAAGACGTCCTGGTAGACGTCGGAGACGGCGAAGACGTATGGGTCGAGGCCGCGATTGGCCGAGAAGACGCGCTGGAAGAAGGAGGCGTCGTCGCCGCTGGTCAGCGAGGCGGTGATGCGCGGCTGCAGGATGGTGTAGCCGGCGGTGACGACGCGCTTGGCCGGGTCGAAATGCGGACGGTTCAGCGGATGCGCGAGCTTGCCGACCAGCGTCGAGACCGCGTCGCGCGTGGTGCGCGTGTCGGCGTCGAGCGTCATCACATAGGTGACCTTTTCCGGCAGCGGCACGTCGAGCGGCAGGAAGGTGGTGTCGCTGTCGCCGCGCAGCAGCAGGTTGAGCTCGTGCAGCTTGCCGCGCTTGCGCTCCCAGCCCATCCAGCAGCCTTGCGCCTGATTGTAGAGGCGGCGGCGGTGCAGGAGGTAGAAGCGCGGCGCGCCTTCGGACGGGTAGCGGGCGTTCAGCCTGGCGATCTCGTCGCGGGCATATTGCAGGATCTCGATGTCGGCTGCGTCGATCTCGGTCTTGGAATCCGGCCAGTCGGACAAGAGCGCGAAATGGATTTCTTCCGCCGTGTTGGCGAGGTGATGCACCTCGATGTTGCGGATGTTTTCCTCGACGTCGTCGCGCGAGCCGATCAGCGAGGGCACCACGACCAGGGTGCGCGCCTCGGCAGGGATGCCGTGCTTGAAGTCATAGCCGACAAGCCTTGTCGGCTTCAGGAACAGCGAGACGACGGTGTTGAAGAAGGCCAGCGCGCCTTCGCTGGCGGGCACGGCAAACAGCGCCAGCATCAGCGTGATCGACGGCACGGAGAGGCCGAGATTGGCAAGCGCCTTGCCCGAAAGGAGGAGCAGCAGCGCTGTCAAAAGGAAAACCGGCACGACAATGCCAAGCCAGCCGGTGGCCGCGAAGGCCCGCTTGAAGGTCACATAGAACGGAGCCCGGTAGCCGATCGCCTCTTCCAGCTCCTGCCGACGCGGCCCGACCAGGAAAAAGCCGACATCGGTATGCACAGCGGGATCGGCAGTCTCAGGCACGCCGGACGCATCGGTGACCCCAGGGGTGTGGCCCGCAAGCTCGATCGCCTTTTCGGCGACACGGTATTCGGAGAGGTCGGAGCGGCGCGCAAGCTGCTCGATCGCGGTGCGGTACTGGTCGCGCGAGAAGAAATCGAGCGCGGCGAAATCGGTGCGTTCGCGCAGCAGCGTGTCGATACGGCTGACGCCTTCGAACCAGACCGTCCAGTCGACGTCGTTGATGAGGCGCAGGCCGCGGATGATGTTGCCGGTGGTGACGTTGCCGCTGGAGAGCGTCTGATGCTCGGAGATGATGATCTCCTCGGCGTCTGAGCCCGTCTTCTCCAGTTCACCCTCGAGCCATTCCAGCGCCCGGCCGGCGTTCTGCGAGCCGTCGCGCAGGCGGTAGAGGAGCTGGGTGGCGAAAGTCGTGTCCTGCGCATGCGCGGCGTAGGTCGACAGGATCCTGGTCCGATCGGCATTGTCGTCGGTCGCGAGCACGCGATCGGCGACCTCGTTGGCTATATGGCGCATCTTACGTGTGCGCTCGACCCGCACCGCGATACGGCGCAGGTTTTCGATCAGCACGAAGCGCAGCAGCGACGGCAGCGCCCAGAGCTCGCCGATCTTCAGCGGCTCGACCGACTGGAAGCCCTCGACGATCGCCTTGAACATGGTCGCCGAGACCGCGCTGTCGGAATGCTCGACATAGCTCCAGGCGACGGCGAAGGCGCGCGGCAACGCGGTGCCGTCGGCAAGCTTGAGCGTCGGCAACTGGCGGTAGAAACGGCGCGGCAGGTCGCGCTTGACCTGAAAGATGGTCTCCTCGACCAGATAATTGTTGTCGAGCAGCCATTGCGCCGCCGGCGTGATCGTCTCGCCCTTGGCCTGGGCGGCATTGGTCGAGCGGTAGACTTCGAGAATCTTCCTGGCGCTGTCGCGGATGCGGGCCTGGAATTCGAACGGCGAGAGCCCGAACAGGTCCCTGACCTCGCCCTTGGCCAGCGCGGCACCAAGCACGCGCAGCCGGTCTTCAGGCAGGAAATTGGAGCGTATCGGCGCTTCCGTGACGGTCGGGAGGCCGGTGCTTGTCTGTTCGATCTTGGTGGGGTTCGTCTGAATGTTCATTGATTATTCCGTAAGGCGGGCGCGATGCGGCGTCACCGCCACGGCAATGGCCCTAAAACCGGTTCAAATGCAATTGGTTGCATGTCAGGTTCGGCCGAAAGTTTTCTTGCGCTCCATGACAGGGGCGTCCCCTTTCGACAACTCAAGGGCGAACGCCCCACGCTTCCTTGCCCCAGGTTCGATCAGGGGAAGGATTCAGGCTTTTTCGTGATACATGCAAGGGGCCGGGCGATATTTCGCCGACGCCGCGATCATGTTTGGCAACAGCCGTTAACCGTTAGCGGCCAGACCGAGGAACCTGATGACGAAGACCTGCCCCTGCCCTTCGGGCTCGAGGCGCAGCTTCGGGCTCGTCCGAGCGAGGATGAGCGCATCGAGCGGTCCTAATAACGAGACGCTATCCATCGGGACTTTGATGCTGCCGCCAACCGGCAAAACAATCGTCGTGCCGTCGCCCGGCACGATTTCCACCTGACCTTGGAGCGGCAAGCGCTCGACCGCATGACTGAAGCGCCCGCGCCGGGTCATGACGTTGAGATCGGTGATCGGGCCGCCGATCAAGGCGGCACCGGTCCGCACGTCGCCCGGAAAGGAAAGCGGCGCCGAAGCTGCCGTCAGCCGCGCCGGCGGCAGGCCGGCGATGTCGAGCACGATGCCGTCCCCTTCCAGCACCGCTAGCGTGCGATCGACCCCGACAAAGCTGGAGAACGGCCCACCGGTCTCGACGCGCGCCATCGAGATGCGCCAGTCGAAATCGTCGAGACCGGCGCCGTCGGGCGAGATGGCAATCTCGGTAGTCGTGCCGCCGCCATTCTTCCACGGCATGACGCGGTAGCCGGCGGCACGAAGAATGCGCATCGCGTCAGCCCAGGATGCCCGGCAGGTTGAGCTGGTGCTCTTTCGCGCATTGGATGGCGATGTCGTAGCCGGCATCGGCATGGCGCATGACGCCGGTCGCCGGGTCGTTCCACAGCACGCGTTCCAGCCGCCTTGCCGCGTCAGGCGTGCCGTCGGCCACGATCACCATACCGGCATGCTGCGAAAAGCCCATGCCGACGCCGCCGCCGTGATGCAGCGACACCCAGGTGGCGCCGGACGCGGTGTTGAGCAGCGCGTTGAGCAGCGGCCAGTCGGAAACGGCGTCCGAGCCGTCCTTCATCGACTCTGTCTCGCGGTTCGGCGAGGCGACCGAGCCGGAATCGAGATGGTCGCGGCCGATGACGACCGGCGCCTTGAGCTCGCCCCTGGCGACCATCTCGTTGAAGGCGAGGCCGAGGCGGTGGCGGTCGCCGAGGCCGACCCAGCAGATGCGCGCCGGCAAACCCTGGAAGGAGATGCGCTGGCGTGCCATGTCGAGCCAATTGTGCAGATGCGTGTTGCCGGGCGTGAGCTCGCGCACCTTGGCGTCGGTCTTGTAGATATCTTCCGGATCGCCCGAGAGCGCTGCCCAGCGGAACGGGCCGATGCCGCGGCAGAACAGCGGGCGGATATAGGCCGGCACGAAGCCCGGGAAGGCGAAGGCGTTCTCGAAACCTTCATCCTTGGCCACCTGGCGGATGTTGTTGCCATAGTCGAGCGTCGGAACGCCGGCATTCCAGAACGCCACCATCGCCTCGACATGCTCGCGCATCGACGCGCGGGCGGCCTTTTCGACGGCCTTCGGGTCGGATGTGCGCTTCTCGCGCCATTCGGCCATGGTCCATCCTTTGGGCAGATAGCCGTTGATGGGATCATGCGCCGAGGTCTGGTCGGTGAGAATATCCGGGCGGATGCCGCGCTTGAACATTTCCGGCACGATCTCGGCGGCATTGCCGAGCAGGCCGACCGACTTCGCCTCGCCGGCCTTGGTCCAGCGCTCGATCATCTCCATGGCCTCATCCAGAGTCTCGGCCTTCTCGTCGAGATAGCGGGTGCGCAAACGGAAATCGATCGAGTCCGGATTGCATTCGATGGCGAGGCAGCACGCGCCGGCCATGACGGCCGCCAGAGGCTGAGCGCCGCCCATGCCGCCGAGGCCGGCGGTCAGGATCCACTTGCCCTCGAGATTGCCGCCATAGTGCTGGCGGCCGGCCTCGACAAAAGTCTCGTAGGTGCCCTGAACGATGCCTTGCGTGCCGATATAGATCCACGAGCCGGCCGTCATCTGGCCGTACATCATCAGGCCTTTTCGATCGAGCTCGTTGAATTTCTCCCAGGTCGCCCAGTGCGGCACGATGTTGGAATTGGCGATCAGGACGCGCGGCGCATCCTTATGGGTGCGGAAGACGCCGACCGGCTTGCCGGACTGCACCAGCAGCGTCTCGTCCTCGCCGAGCGTCTTCAGCGAAGCGGCGATACGGTCGAAATCGTTCCAGGTGCGCGCCGCCCGGCCGATGCCGCCATAGACGACCAGCTCGTTCGGGTTCTCGGCGACCTGCGGGTCGAGATTGTTCATCAGCATGCGCAGCGGCGCCTCGGTCGTCCAATAGCGGGCGTTGAGCTTGTCGCCGCGCGGGGCACGCACTTCGCGGATGTTGTGGCGGGGATCGGTCATATGGTCACTTCCCTTTCGATGAGGTGCGGCGGGCGCGTCAGCGCGCGGCCCAGGCAATCGCGGTTTCGAGAATGGTCTTCAGCGTGGCGCGGATCGGCGCGGCGTAGCTCGGGTCGTAAGGCACCGGCCAGTTTTCCGGCGCTCCCTTTTCATTGGGCTCGCGCATGTAGCCGCGGTTGGAGAGTTCCATCTGCAGCGCGTGGATGCCGTTCTGCGGCTGGCCGAAGCTGCGCGTGATCCAGCCACCCTTGAAGCGGCCGTTGACCACCCAGCTCTCGCCGGTCGCGGCGAGAATCGCGGCCACCTCTTCCTGCAGCGACGGATCGGTGCTCTTGCCGTCATTGGTGCCGAGATTGAAGACGGGCAGCGTGCCTTCGAACAGGCGCGGCAGCACCGAGCGGATCGAGTGGCAGTCATAGAGCACGATCTTTTCGTGCATGCCGCGCAGCCGACCGATCTCGGCCTGCAGGGCGGCATGATACGGTACGAAATAAGTTTCGCGGCGCTGGTCGATCTCGGATGGCGTCGGCTCCTCGCCCATGCGGTAGAGCGGGTCACCATCGAAAGTGTCTGTCGGGCAGAGCGTGGTCGTCGCCTGTCCCGGATAGAGCGAGACGCCGGAAGGATCGCGGTTGACGTCGATGACGGTGCGCGAGATGGCGGTGTGCACGACGGTCGCACCGAGGTCGGCGGCGAAGTCGTAGAGCCTGTCGATCCACCAGTCGCAGTCGCGGCGCCCGAGCCAGGTCGAGACCAGCCGGCTGTCGAGCCCGGCAAGGTCGATGCCGGTGTGCGGGATCGAGACCAGCAGCGGCGCGGTGCCGCGCGTGATGGTGAGCCAGGAAGGGGTGGTCATAGAAAATCTCCCTGCGCTGGAGTTCTACGACGCCCCCCTCTGTCCTGCCGGACATCTCCCCCACTTGGGGGGAGATTGGCGGCTTCGGCGCCTCGCTTGGTCCTGCGGCTTTGGAGATTGGCGAAAGCCGGCGCGACGGCTGATCTCCCCCCTTGTGGGGGAGATGTCCGGCAGGACAGAGGGGGGCGCGAAGGAACTCGACCTCTCATGGCGTGAAGCCTCACGACGCAATCCCCGGCAACACAACCGCGCTCGCCGCTTTCACCGCGGCGCCGCTGCGCACCAGGGCGATCGCCTTTTCCATGTCGGGGTGGAAATGCCGGTCATTGTCGAGATGCGGCACTTCGGTCCGGACCAGCTTGCGCACGGCTTCCAGCGCATCGCTGGACGCCAGCGGTGCATGGAAATCGCAGCCCTGGGCCGCCGCGAGCAGCTCGATGCCGATCACGGCGGTCGCGTTCTCGATCATGCCGAGCAGCCGGCGCGCGCCGTGGGCGGCCATCGAGACATGGTCTTCCTGGTTGGCCGAGGTCGGAATGGAATCGACGCTCGCCGGATAGGCCTTCTGCTTGTTTTCCGAAACGAGCGCGGCCGCCGTCACCTGCGGGATCATGAAACCGGAATTCAGGCCAGGCTTCGGCGTCAGGAAGGCCGGCATGCCGGAGAGCGCCGGATCGACCAGCATGGCGATGCGGCGCTCCGACAGCGAGCCGATCTCACAGACGGCGAGCGCGATCATATCGGCGGCGAAGGCCACTGGCTCGGCATGGAAATTGCCGCCCGAAAGCGCCGTGTCGTCCTCAGCGAAGATCAGCGGATTGTCGGTCACGCCGTTGGCCTCGGTTTCAAGCGTATCGGCGGCCTTGCGCAGCACGTCGAGCGCGGCGCCCATCACCTGCGGCTGGCAGCGCAGGCAATACGGGTCCTGCACGCGCTCGTCGCCGACGCGGTGCGATTCACGGATGGCGCTGCCGGCCATCAGGTTGCGCAGCGCATCGGCCGTCTCGATCTGGCCGCGATGTTTCCTCAACAGATGGATGCGCGGATCGAAGGGCGCGTCCGAGCCGCGGGCGGCGTCGGTCGACAGCGCGCCGGCGACCAGCGCCGACTGGTAAAGCGTCTCGGCCTCGAACAGGCCGGCGAGCGCAAAGGCGGTCGAGAACTGCGTGCCGTTGAGCAGCGCGAGACCCTCCTTGGCGCCGAGCGTCACCGGCTCCAGCCCGTGCGAGACGAAAGCGACCTTGGCCGGGAAGCGGCCATGGGGCGTGAAGCATTCGCCGACGCCGATCATGACCGCCGTCATATGCGAGAGCGGCGCGAGATCGCCGGAGGCACCGACCGAGCCCTGCGCCGGCACCACCGGGATGACGTCATTGGCAAGCATCCCTTGAAGCAGGTCGATAGTCTCGGCCCTTACACCGGACGCGCCCTGGGCGAGGCTCGCAAGCTTCAGCGCCATCATCAGCCGCACCACCGCGACCGGCATCGGCTCGCCGACGCCGGCGGCATGCGAGAGCACGATGTTGCGCTGGAGCGTTTCGAGATCGTTTGCCGGAATGCGGACGCTGGCCAATTTGCCGAAGCCGGTGTTGATGCCATAGACCGGTTCGCCCTTGGCGACGATGCGGGCGACCGCTTCGGCGCTGGCCTTGATCTTCGGCCGGCAGGCATCATCAAGCTTCGGCACGGCGCCGCGATAGATGGCCTGCCAGTCGGCAAGCGTCGCGCTGCCGGGCTTCAGGATCAGTTCGGTCATTGTCCTCTCCAGATGCGGGCATGGAGCGGGTTGAAGCCCATGCGGTAGACGAGTTCGGCCGGGCGCTCGATGTTCCAGATGGCAAGGTCGGCCGACTTGCCGGCTTCCAGCGTGCCGGTCTTGTCGAGCAGGCCCAGAGCCCGCGCGGCCTCGCGTGTGACGCCGGCGAGGCATTCGTCGACGGTCATGCCGAAGAGCGTCGCGGCCATGTTCATGGTGAGCAGCAGCGAGGTGAGCGGCGAGGTGCCAGGGTTGCTGTCGGTGGCCACCGCCATCCTTACGCCGTGCTGGCGGAACAGATCGACCGGCGGCTTCTTGGTCTCGCGGATGAAGTAGTAGGCGCCGGGCAGGATCGTCGCGACGGTGCCGGCCTTGGCCATCGCCGCGGCGCCCTCCTCGTCGGTGTATTCCAGATGATCGGCCGATAGCGCGCCATAGCGGGCGGCAAGTGCTGCGCCATGCAGGTTGGAGAGCTGGTCGGCGTGGAGCTTTACCGGCAGGCCGAGCGCCTCCGCCTTGTCGAAGACGCGCGCGATCTGTTCCGGCGAGAAGGCGATGCCCTCGCAAAAACCATCGACGGCGTCGGCGAGCCTTTCGGCGGCGACTTCCGGCAAAATCGTATCGGCGACGAGATCGATGAAAGCGTCCTTGTCGCCCTTGGCTTCCGGCGGCAGCGCGTGGGCGGCGAGGCAGGTCGTGCGGACCGTGACCGGGCGCTCACCGACCAAACGGCGGGCGGCGCGCAGCGACTTCTTTTCATTGTCAGCATCGAGGCCGTAGCCTGATTTGACCTCGACAGTTGTCACGCCCTCGGCGATCAACGCATCGAGGCGCGGCAGCGTCTCAGTGACGAGCTCGTCCTCGCTGGCGGCACGCAGCGACTTGACCGAGGAGACGATGCCGCCCCCAGCGCGAGCCACTTCTTCATAAGTGGCGCCGGCCAGCCGCATTTCGAATTCGTTGGCGCGGTTGCCGGCATAGACGAGATGTGTGTGGCAGTCGATCAGGCCGGGCGTGATCCAGCGGCCCGCGCAATCGATGTTTTCGGCGCCCTGCCCGAGCGCCACCGGCAAATCGGCCTCGGCGCCGGCGTAGACAATGAGCCCGTCGCGAGCGGCGACGGCACCTTTTTCGACGATGCCCAGGCCTGCCGCGCCTTCGGCCATGGTCGCCAGGCGCGCGTTGCGCCACAGACGAAGGCCGCTCTTCCCGTTTTCTCCACCCATCGTCTTTTCCATTTGAAAGGATGGCAATTATGTATATACATATTGAAACGCGACGCAAGTGGTAATGTCGCTCGGACATTCAGATTCGGGAGTTGGGACGTGACGGCGATCTTTGCGGAACGGGCGCTGCTGCCTGAGGGCTGGCGAGGCAATGTGAGGATCGCTTTCACTGCCGGCCGCATCACCGCGGTCGGGGCCGGCGCCTCCCCGCAGGCCGGCGACGAGCGGCACGCCATCCTGTTGCCCGGCATGCCCAATCTGCACAGCCACGCCTTCCAGCGCGGCATGGCGGGGCTGGCCGAACTGCGGGGGCCTTCCGCCGACAGTTTCTGGAGCTGGCGCGAGGTGATGTACCGCTTCGCGTTGTCGATGACGCCGGACCAGGTCGAGGCGGTCGCCGCGCAGCTTTATGTCGAGATGCTGGAGGCCGGTTTTTCGCGTGTCGGCGAGTTCCACTATCTCCACCACGACCGCGACGGAAAGCCTTATGCCAACATCGCCGAGATGGCCGAGCGCATCGCGGCGGCAGCCGGAGAGACGGGTATCGGGCTGACGCTGCTGCCGGTCTTCTACGCCCATTCCGCTTTCGGCGGTGCCACGCCGAACCAAGGCCAGCGACGATTCATCAATGATGTCGAGCGGTTCGGGAGCCTGCTTGAGAAAAGCCGCGAAAGCGCATCGCAGTTGGAACGGGCAGTCGTCGGCGTCGCGCCGCACAGCCTGCGCGCCGTGACGCCGAACGAGCTTACGGCGGTCGCGGCGATGGCGCCGAACGGCCCGATCCACATCCATGTCGCCGAACAGGTAAAGGAAGTGGAGGATTGCGTGGCCTGGTCGGGCAAACGGCCCGTCGAGTTCCTGCTGTCCAAGGCGGACGTGGACAAGCGCTGGTGCCTGATCCACGCCACGCATATGACCGAGGCCGAAACCTCCGCCATGGCGAAGAGCGGCGCGATTGCCGGGCTGTGCCCGATCACCGAGGCCAATCTCGGCGACGGCACCTTCGCCGCGCCGCTGTTCATCGAGCATGGCGGTCGCTTCGGCGTCGGCTCGGACTCCAACGTACTGATCGGCCTTCCGGACGAGCTCCGGCAGCTCGAATATTCGCAGCGCCTCGCCCACCGCGCCCGCAACGTGCTGGCACGCGCGGGCGGCTCCACGGCGCGCGCGCTATTCGATGCCGCGCTCGACGGCGGCAGCCAGGCGCTTGGAGCCGGCCCGTCGCGGATTGCCGTTGGCGGTCCGGCCGACTTCGTCTCGCTCGACGCCGGCCATCCCTCGCTTGCCGGCAAGACGGACGACGCGATCCTCGACGCCTGGATCTTCGCCAATGGCAGCAAGGTCGATTGCGTTTGGGTGCACGGGAAAAAGCAGGTCAGCGGCGGCAGGCATGCCAAACGCGAGGCCGTCGCCGAGCGGTTCCGCAAAGTGATGACGACGCTTTCCGAGGGCTGATCCGATGAGCATGGCCGCAACGGCAGAGATGGAGGACGGCGAGACCCTTTCGCTGCATCAGCGCATCCTCTCCGACATCCGCGAAAAGATCCTGTCCGGCGCTTGGGCGCCCGGCCATCGCATCCCGTTCGAGCACGAGCTGACGGCGGAATACAAATGCTCGCGCATGACGGTGAACAAGGCGCTGTCACAGCTCGCCAAGGCTGGGCTGATCGAGCGCCGCCGCCGCTCCGGCAGCTTCGTGCGCCAACCGCAATCGCAGGCGGCGGTGCTGGAACTGCACGACATCAGGATCGAGGTCGAAGCGCTCGGCCTGCCCTATCGCTACGAGCGGCTGGAGCGCCTGAGGCGGCGCAGCAATGCCGAGGACCGCGCGTTGCTCGGGCTCTCCGGCCCAGGTCCGGTGCTTTGGCTGGAAAGCCTGCATTTTGCCGGCGAACGGCCGTTCGCGCTCGAGCAGCGGCTGATCAATCTTTCAGCCGTGACCGGGGCCGGCGAGGAAGAATTCCTGGAAATCGCGCCCGGCCCCTGGCTGATCGGCCGCGTGCCGTGGAGCGAGGCCGAGCACCGCATCCGCGCCATGGCCGCCGACGACACAATCGCCGATGCGCTCGACATCGATCCCGGCGCGCCCTGCCTGGTGGTCGAGCGACGAACATGGAGCGCGGAACACCCGGTCACGCATGTGCGCTTCATCTACCCGGCGGAAAGCCACACGCTGGTGGCAAGGTTTACCCCGTCGCAGGGGTAGCGCCAACGCCCCTTCTCCCCTTGTGGGAGAAGGTGGATCGGCGCGCAGCGCCGAGACGGATGAGGGGTGCTGGAAGAAATGAGGCGTCGAAAGGTTGAATGATTACAGGCGCCTAGCTCGCCCGAACTCGCGATCCTTCCAACACCCCTCATCCGGCCGCTTCGCGGCCACCTTCTCCCACAAGGGGAGAAGGGAACGCCGCGCTAAATCGCCGCCGTAATAATGATCTCGACCAGATATTCCGGGCCGGCGAGCTTGGCTTCGCCGGTGGCGCGGGCGGGCGTGTGGCCCTTCGGCACCCACTTGTCCCATTCGGAATTCATCTCGGCGAAGGTGCTCATATCGGCCAGCCAGATGATCGCCTGCACGATCTTGGTCTTGTCGGTGCCGGCCTTGGCCAGCAGTTCGTCGATGGTCTTCAGGATGTCGCGGGTCTGCGAGGCGACGTTGCCGCTGGGCTCGCCGACCTGGCCAGCCAGATAGACGGTGTTGCCGTGGATGACGATCTGGCTCATGCGCGGGCCGACATCGATGCGACGAATGCTCATGGGAGGTTCCTTCCTTATGGGAGTCGTGCTTCTTTAGAGTCCGTGCCGGCTCCGGGCAAGGCCGCCGGACGCGAAACCAATTGAGCCAATTGTCCGACTTCCACCTCTCTCGGCTACACGGCGAGTTGACCGGCCGAGAGACGGTTCCGCCGATCTGTCTTGTTGACTAATGTAATAACATCACATATCGACAAAGCCCCTAAGATTTGCGGCCCGACCCGGAAGCCTGATGACCAATGCCTGCCTGACCTTCAGCGACCTGACGCTCGGCTACAACAGCCATCCGGCCATTCACCACCTCAACGGCATCGTCCGCAAAGGTTCGCTGACCGCCGTTGTCGGCGCCAACGGCTCGGGCAAGTCGACCCTGATGAAGGGCATCGTCGGCGTGCTGAAGCCGATGGAAGGCAAAGTGGCGCGCGCGCCCGGCATGCGCACCGCCTATCTGCCGCAGCAGTCGGAGCTCGACCGCAGCTTTCCCGCGCGGGTCGTCGACCTGGTGTCGCTCGGCCTGTGGCCCAAGCGCGGCATGCTCGGCCGCTACACCAAAGAGGATCGCGAGTCCGTCAGCAAGGCGCTGATGGCTGTCGGCCTCGGCGGCTTCGAGAAGCGGCCGATCGACACGCTGTCCGGCGGCCAGCTGCAGCGCACGCTGTTTGCCCGCGTGCTGTTGCAGGACGCCGATTTGATCCTGCTCGACGAGCCGTTCAACGCGGTCGACCACAAGACCGTAGGCGACCTCATCCAGCTGATAAAGCGCTGGCATGGCGAGGAGCGCACGATCATGGTCGTCGTGCACGACCTCGAACTCGTCCGGCAGAATTTTCCGGAGACCCTGCTGCTTGCCCGCCAGCCCGTCGCCTGGGGCGACACGAAAGAAACGCTGCGGCCGGAGAACCTGCTCAAGGCACGGCGCTTCCACGAGGCCTGGGAAGAGAATGCGCCCTGGTGCGAGCCCTCCGAACACGATCATGGCCACGACCACGCGCATGGCGACCATGCCCATGCGCACGATCACCATCATGACCATCAGCACGGTACCGGACCGAGGGCGGCGTGATGGATTTCCTATACGGCCTGTTCATCGCGCCTTTTGCCGATTTCGCCTTCATGCAACGGGCGCTGTTCGGCTCGCTGATGCTGTCGCTCGGCGCCTGTCCGGTCGGCGTCTTCCTGATGCTGCGGCGCATGAGCCTTTCGGGCGACGCGATGGCGCATGCCATCCTGCCGGGTGCGGCCGCCGGCTTCCTGCTCTATGGCCTCGAGATCCTGCCGATGACTGTCGGCGGCCTGATCGCCGGCATCATCGTGGCGCTCGGCGCCGGCGCCGTCTCGCGCTTCACCATCCAGCGCGAGGACGCCTCGATGGCGGCCTTCTATCTCATTTCGCTCGCCGTCGGCGTGCTGATGGTGTCGATCCGCGGCTCCAGCGTCGACCTGATGCATGTGCTGTTCGGCACCGTGCTGGCGCTCAACAATGAGGCGCTGGCGCTGATCGGCGGCATCGTGGTGGTGACGCTCGCCAGCCTCGCCATCTTCTGGCGCGCGCTGGTCGCCGAATGCCTCGATCCGCTGTTCCTGCGCTCGGTGAGCCGCATGGGCAGCCCGGTGCATTTCGTATTCCTCGGCCTCGTCGTGCTCAACCTCGTCGGCGGCTTCCAGGCGTTGGGCACGCTGCTGTCGGTTGGGCTGATGATGCTGCCGGCCGCCGCCGCGCGCTTCTGGACGGTGCGCGTCGAGCCGATGTGCGGGCTGGCGGTGCTGATCGGCTTTGCTTCCTGCATCGCCGGGTTGCTGCTCTCCTATCACGCATCGCTGCCCTCCGGCCCGGCGATCATCCTTTCGGCCGGCGTCGTCTATTTCTTCTCGATCGTGTTCGGCTCGCGCGGCGCGTTGCGCGCCCGCATCGTGCATCACCGCCACCGGACCGCCTGAGCTCAAACCCAAGCAAGGAGACCTTCACAATGCTGAAATCCGTCCGCGCCGTCCTAGCGATGAGCGTTATAACATTAAGCACCTTCGCAAGCGCGTCGGCCTTCGCGGCACCGCTGAAGGTGGTGGCGAGCTTCACGGTGATTGCCGACTTCGCCAAAAATGTCGGAGGCGACCGCGTCGACATCACCACCATTGTCGGGCCGGACGGCGACGCGCATGTCTACGAGCCGAGCCCGGCCGATGCAGTGGCGATGGCGAAGGCCGATGTCGTGCTGGTCAACGGCCTGCATTTCGAAGGTTTCCTGCAGCGGCTGGTCGACGCCAGCGCCACCAAGGCTTCGATCGTCACCTTGACCAAGGGTATCACGCCGATCGACTTCAAGCCGGAATTCGCCGATGCGGACGCTGCCGAAGGAGCCGGCACCGGCGGCGGCAAGACGGTTACCGACCCGCACGCCTTCCAGTCGATCGACAATGCCAAGATCTATGTGAAGAATATCGCCGATGCCTTTTGCACAGCGGATAGCGAGGGTTGCGACAGCTACAAGGCCAATGCGGCCGGCTATACCACCAAGCTCGATGCCCTGGAGGCCGAAGTGAAGGCGGCGATCCAGTCGATCCCGGAAGCGAAGCGCGTGGTCATCACCTCGCACGACGCCTTCGGCTATTTCGAGCACGAATATGGCCTGACCTTCCTGGCGCCGCAGGGAATCTCGACCGATTCCGAACCGTCGGCCGCCGACGTCGCCAAGCTGGTCGAGCAGATCAAGCAGGACAAGGCGGCGGCAATCTTCATCGAGAACATCACCAATCCGCGGCTGATCGAGCAGATCGCCGGCGAGACCGGCATCAAGGTCGGCGGCACGCTCTATTCCGACGCGCTGTCGCAGCCCAACGGCCCGGCAGCGACCTATATCGACATGATGCACAACAACATTACACAGATCAAAGGCGCCATCCTCGGCAGCTGAGCTGTCTAGGATCCAACCGGGCCGGGAGCGGCCTGGTTGGATTTTCCGGCTCGCACTCTCTATTTGGCAGAGAAATCCGCTGGCACGGATTGCCGCCCTTGTCCCAGGGTGGCATGACTGCGGCCAAAGATTGCGAGGACAAGACGATGGAATACCGCCAGATCAGTGACGACTATTCGGTCTCCGGCCAGATCCAGCCCGAGGATATCGCCGCCATCAAGGACGCCGGCTTCAGAAGCGTGATCTGCAACCGGCCGGACAACGAGCAGCCGGGCCAGCCTTCGGCCGACAGCATCAAGGCGGCGGCTGAAGCCGCCGGCCTTGCCTTCCGCTACATCCCCGTCATCAGCGGCCAGATCACCATCGACAATGTCGAGGATCAGGCCGAGGCGCTCGACGAGCTCGAAGGCCCCGTGTTTGCCTATTGCCGTTCAGGCGCGCGCTGCACCAACCTCTATGGGCTGATCCAGCAGCAGCGGGGTTGAAGGCTTCCCGATAAGCCAATTCCGCAGGTTGGCGATCCTTCGCGCCCTCCCTCTGGCCTGGCGGCCATCTCCCCCGCTTGGGGGGAGATCGGCAACTCCGGCGCCTCGCTCGCCCTGCACCGTCTGAGATTGGCGAAAGCCAGCGTGACGTCTGATCTCCCCGTTGTGGGGGAGATGTCCGGCAGGACAGAGGGGGCGCTGTCCCGCCGACGTATCCATAAATCAGCGAAAACTAAATCGGCAGCGCGCCGGTCTCCTTCAGCGTCTCCAGCACGATCGCCGTCTTCACATGCTGCACCGATTCATGCGGCAGCAGCACACCGTTGACGAACTCCGACAGTGATTTGAGATCGGGCGTCACCACCTTCAAAATGTAGTCCATCTCGCCGGTCAGCGCATGCGCCTCCTGCACCTCGGGCAGCCGCGCCACCAACTCACCGAAGCGGCGGGCATTATCGCGGTTATGGGTGGCCAGGGTCACCGAGATCACATTGACCAGCGAAAAGCCGAGACGATCGCGGTCGAGCACGGCGCGGTAACCTCTGATGTAGCCATCCTCCTCCAGCCGCTGGCGGCGGCGCGAGCATTGCGAGGCCGACAGGTTCACGCGCTCCGACAGGTCGTTGTTGGTGAGCCGTGCATCGCCCTGCAGAAGCGCCAGTATCTTGCGGTCAAACTGATCAAGACGCGCGTCATCCATGGATTTTCCTAAAAATGTGCATGACTTGCGCATAATTCGAGCATTTCAAGCGGTTGAATGCAAGCACTGTGCGACCGCTTCGCGCTAAAATGGATGAGGATGAAAATTGGTCGGCCGCAACAGCCTTGGAGAATTGCCATGGGTCCCTTCCCGCATGACGCACCGCCCGCCAAGATCAGCAAGCAAAATCCCGCCGGCACCGACGGCTTCGAGTTCGTCGAGTTCGCGCATCCGGAGCCGGCAAAACTCGCCGAGCTCTTCACCCGCATGGGCTATGTCGCGGTGGCCAAGCACCGCACCAAGGACATCACCGTCTGGCGCCAGGGCGACATCAATTATGTCGTCAATGCCGAGCCCGGCTCGCATGCGATGAAGTTCGTCGATAAGCACGGCCCCTGCGCCGCCTCGATGGCCTGGCGCGTGGTCGATGCCAAGCACGCCTTCGACCATGCCGTGTCGAAAGGCGCGACACCTTACGAGGGCACCGACAAGGCGCTCGACGTGCCGGCCATCGTCGGCATCGGCGGTTCGCTGCTCTATTTCATCGAGGCTTATGGCGAGAAGGGCTCGGCCTATGACGCCGAGTTCGAGTGGCTTGGCGAGCGCGACCCGAAGCCCGAAGGCGTCGGCTTCTATTATCTCGACCACCTCACCCACAATGTCTATCGCGGCAACATGGACAAGTGGTGGGACTTCTACCGCGACCTGTTCGGCTTCAAGCAGATCCACTTCTTCGACATCGACGGCCGGATCACCGGGCTGGTCAGCCGCGCCATCACCTCGCCCTGCGGCAAGATCCGCATTCCGCTCAACGAATCCAAGGACGAGACCAGCCAGATCGCCGAATACCTGAAGAAGTACAATGGCGAAGGTATTCAGCATATCGCCGTCGGCACCGATGCGATCTACAATGCCACCGACAAGCTCGCCGCCAATGGGCTGAAATTCATGCCCGGCCCGCCCGACACCTATTACGAGATGTCGCACGAGCGCGTGCACGGCCATGACGAGCCGATCGAACGGATGAAGAAGCACGGCATCCTGATCGACGGCGAAGGCGTCGTCGACGGCGGCATGACCAAGATCCTGCTGCAGATCTTCTCCAAAACCGTGATCGGCCCGATCTTCTTCGAGTTCATCCAGAGGAAGGGCGACGAAGGCTTTGGCGAAGGCAATTTCCGGGCGCTGTTCGAGTCGATCGAGCAGGACCAGATCAAGCGCGGTGTGATCAAGCTGGACGGCAAGGCGGCGTAGCCAGCCGATCTGGATATCTTGCGGCTCGATCAATTATGACCTAAATTATGGTCATAAAGGATCGAGCCCATGAATGTTTCCATTGCCGAGGCCAAGGCCAAATTGTCGGAACTTGTAAGCCGCGCGGAAGCCGGTGAAGAGATCGTGCTTACGCGCCATGGGAAGGTTGCCGCGCGTATCGTACCTCCGGCAGTGGTGGAACCACTGCCACGTATCGGAGCCTTAAAGGGCAAGATCTGGATCGCGGACGATTTTGACGAACTCGGTCCTGGATGGGACCAGTACGTGAAATGACGACCGGCCCGTTTCTCGCCGACACCCACATTATTCTCTGGTCGATTTCGGATGATCGACGTCTCAGCGATCACCACCGCGCAATCTTGGAATCGGACGCGGTGGTTTTCGCGAGCGCGGCAAGTGTTTGGGAAATTTCGATCAAACGATCAATCCGAAAGCTTCATGCGCCAGACGATCTGCCAGCATTGCTTCCAAGAATGCGATTTCAGCCGCTCACCGTGACTCTTCAGCACGCCCACGCGGTCGGCGATCTGCCTCCTCACCATGGCGATCCGTTCGACCGGTTGCTGATCGCGCAGGCGCAAATAGAAAACCTGACTATCCTGACATCAGACCCGCATTTTGCCCGATATGAGGTCGCGCTGGCCTGACCGCCATGCGATCAAAGGCCGGCGGCTTTCCGCAAAATGTCGTTGATGCGGCTCTGCCAGCCGGGTCCGCCGGCGCGGAAGCGGGCGATGACGTCGCTATCGAGACGCAGCGTCACTTGTTTCTTCGGATTGTCGAGCGCCGGCCGGCCGCGCGAACGGCGAATGCTGTCGGCAAGATCCGGAAACACCTCGGCGAAGGGACGAGCATTCCGAAAGTCCTCCTCGGTCCATTCGGGATTGTCTGAAACCGCATCCCAGTCTTCCCTGGTGAAGCCCTTGCCTGACTCGAATTCCTTGTCGGGCTTCTTGATGCGTAGCTTAGACTTTGCCATCGAACAATCTCCTTTCCGCCTGGTTGGCCGGCCGCATCGAAATGATCGAAATGCCCTCGGAGCCAAGTCGGGCAAAGACCACTGCAACAACGCCGCCGACTATCCAACCAATCGCCATGAACCGACCGGCCTTGGCCGCCCGGATCGTCGACGCAAGGAAAAACTCCTCGTCCAACGCCGCGAAATCCAAGCCGTGTTTGTCGATGTTAGCCAACCGTTTCGGTTCATCCCAAACGATCTTCATCGGAATTTATGTACCTACAATAATTAAGTCAACAATTTTCGTAACTACGATAATTCTCGAGGGCATACTCGCTCGTTCACAACCCCAGCCGTTCGACCTCGTCCTTCCTCAGCTTGATGTCGTAATCGAGCAGGAATTCATCCAATTGCGGCGGCGCCACCGAGGTGCCCGAAAGCATGGCATGCACCTGGCCGCGATGGTGGATGTCGTGCAGGAAGACATGGGCGAGGATGTCGCCGATCCTTTCCGGGATCATGCCGTCCTCGCGCCTGTCGGTGATGACGCGGCGGTCGAGATCGGCTTCGGACAGACGATCGCAGAAGGCAATCAGCTTGCGGTCGAAATCAGCCTGTGCCGCCGCCAGGCTCGCCACATCGTCGAACGGCACGAAGGTGTCGTAGGCCGCGGCGCCGAGGCCGCCATCGGTCAGGAAATCGAGATAGAGACGATCGACCGCGATGATGTGGTTGAGCGTCTCCTTGATCGACGGGAAGAAGCTGGTGCGCCTGGCCTCGAACTCGCCGGGCTGGAGCGCCAGCACGGCGCGGTAGAGCCGGTCGTTCGACCACAGATTGTTGCGCGCCATGCGGCGCAGGTGCTCGATCAGGGTCACCTTTTCAGGTTCCTTTCTCCCCCTCGTATTTCTCGACCTTCTGTTCGATCGCGCCGAAGATCGAATGGCCGGCCCTGTCCTTCATCTCGATGCGCACCGTGTCGCCGAAATGCAGGAAGGGCGTCTTCGGTTCGCCGCTCTCGACGGTCTCGATCATGCGCAGCTCGGCAATGCAGGAATAGCCGGCGCCGCCGGCCGAAACAGGCTTGCCCGGCCCGCCATCCAGTTTGTTGGAAACGGTGCCCGAACCGATTATGGTGCCGGCGGCAAGCGGCCGCGTCTTTGCCGCATGCGAGATAAGCGCCGGGAAGTCGAAGGTCATGTCGATGCCGGCATTGGCGCGGCCGAACGGCTTGCCGTTGAGGTCGACCAGCAGCGCGAGGTTGACCTTGCCGCCGTCCCAGGCGTCGCCCAGCTCATCCGGTGTGACCGCGACCGGCGAGAAGGCAGAAGACGGTTTCGACTGGAAGAAGCCGAAGCCTTTCGCGAGCTCCGGCCCGGTGATGGCGCGCAGCGTCACGTCGTTGACCAGCATGACGAGGCGGATCGCGTCCCTCGCCTCGGCCAGCCCGGCGCCCATCGGCACGTCGTCGACGACGACGGCGACCTCCGCCTCCATGTCGATGCCGAAGGCCTCGTCCGCCATGCGGATCGGATCGCGCGGCGCAATGAAGGAATCGGACCCGCCCTGGTAGATCAGCGGATCGGTCCAGAAGCTCGCCGGCATCTCGGCGCCGCGCGCCTTCCGCACCAGCTCGACATGGTTCACATAGGCCGAGCCGTCCGCCCACTGATAGGCGCGCGGCAGCGGCGAATGCGCGTCATGCTCGTGGAAGCGCGCCGAGGGCACCGCGTTGGTCTCCAGCGATTCCGCCATGGCCGCCAGATGCGGCGCAATCCGCCGCCAGTCGTCGAGCGCCGCCTGCAGCGTCGGCACCAGGAAGGAAGCGTCGGTGAACCGCGTCAGGTCGCGCGAGACCACGACCAGCTTTCCGTCGCGCGTCCCGTTCTTCAATGTGGCAAGCTTCATGCGGTTTCCTCTCTTGGCGCGGCCTGGTCGCCGCTTAGCCGTACAACAAGGCCGTCGCGGGCGATCGTCAAGTCACCGGCCCATGTTTTCCTAACAGCAGCGGTCCAGTCGGCTTCGCCGATCAGAGGATCGTCGGCTGGAATGAGATGGTTGAGTACCAGCTGCTTCACGCCGGCATCAGTGGCGATGCTTCCTGCCTCTTCGGCTAAGCTGTGGCTGGCGAAGAGATGCTCGCGCAGCCGCGCGCCGTTGCTGGTCCTGGCGACCAGCCTCTCGACGCCCGCTTCCAGCATGGCTTCATGGACGAGAATGTCGGCGTCGCGCGCAAACTCGGCCAGCGGTGGGAAGAACGCCGTGTCGGCCGAGAACACGACGCTTCTGCCGCCATGCTCAAAGCGCAGCGCAAAGCAGTCGGTCACCGGCGGATGGTCTACGCGCAGCGCCGCCACCATCAGACCACGCTCCTCCAGCACCAGCCCTTCGCCGAACTCCTCGACCGAGACCAGTTCGCGGATGTCCGGCCGGCCTTCGTCGACGATGCGGATTTCGATGTCGAACTCCATCGCCTGGCAGAAATGCCGCCAGCAATTGGCGGTGCCCGGCGGCCCGTAGACAATCACCGGCGTTGCCAGCCCAGCCGTCCAGGCGGTGTGGATCAACGGCCCGAGTTCCAGCACGTGATCGGAATGGAGATGCGTGATGAAGACCAGGTCGAGTGTCTTCAGGCTGACGCCTGCATCGGTCAAGGCGCGCGTGACGCCCAGCCCGCAGTCGACGACGATTACTCGCCCGCCGATCTCGATCAATGATGAGCTCGGCCAGGGCCCGCCCGGCCGCAAGGCCGGGCCGCCCTTGGAGCCGAGAAGGACGAGGCGCTCCGACGTCTCCCCGGCGCTCAAGACCAGTCGCCCTCGGGCGTGCCGTTGAAACGCTTCTTCAGCTCGGCCCAGCAGTCGATGTAGTTCTCCTGCAAGGTGTCGAGCTCGGCGGCATAGCGGGTCAGCATCTGCGGAAAGCGGGTCTCGAACATGAAGGCCATGGTGTTGTCGAGCTTGACGGGCTTGAGGTCGGCACGTGTCGCCTTCTCGAAGCCGGAGGCGTCCGGCCCATGCGCCAGCATCTGGTTGTGCAGGCTGATGCCGCCGGGCACGAAACCTTCCTCCTTGGCATCGTACTGGCCGTGGATCAGCCCCATGAACTCGCTCATGATGTTGCGGTGGTACCAGGGTGGCCGAAAAGTGTTTTCTGCCACCAGCCAGCGCGGCGGGAAGATGACGAAATCGACATTGGCCGTGCCCTCCTCGCCGCTCGGCGCCGTCAGCACGGTGAAGATCGACGGATCGGGATGATCGAACAGGATGGCGCCGACCGGCGAAAAGGTTGCGAGATCATATTTATAGGGCGCGTAGTTGCCATGCCAGGCGACCACGTCGAGCGGCGAGTGGCCGAGTTCCGTAACATGGAACGCGCCGCACCATTTGACGATCAGCCGGCAGGGCGTCTCCTTCTCTTCGAACCAGGCGCAGGGCGTCTTGAAGTCGCGCGGATTGGCGAGGCAATTGGCGCCGATCGGGCCGCGGTCGGGCATGGTGAATTTCGCGCCGTAGTTCTCGCAGACATAGCCGCGCGCCTCCTTGTCGGCGAGCTCGACCTTGAAGACGAGGCCGCGCGGCAGCACGGCGATCTCCCCAGGGCGAAGCTCGATCACGCCCATCTCGGTGACGAAGCGCAGCGCGCCGACCTGCGGCACGATCATGAGCTCGCCGTCGGCGTTGAAGAAATGGTCGTCGACCATCGAGCGGTTGGCGACATAGACATGCGCCGCCATGCCGGACTGGCCGACCGCGTCGCCTGCCGTGGTCATGGTGCGCATGCCTGAGATGAAATCGGTCGGCTCGGCGGGCATCGGCACCGGGTTCCAGCGATACTGGCCGAGCGCCAGCTCATGGTCGCCGATGTTGGGCGCGGTCTTCCATAGAGGGAAGCTCATCCCCTTGAAGCGACCGGTGTGCCGGACGCTCGGGCGGATGCGATAGAGCCAGGAGCGCTCGTTGGTGCCGCGCGGCGCCGTGAAGGGCGAGCCCGAAAGCTGCTCGGCATAGAGGCCGTAGGCCGGCCGCTGCGGAGAGTTGCGCCCCTGCGGCAGCGAGCCTAGCAGCGTCTCGGTCTCGAAATCGTTGCCGAAACCCGGCATGTAGGAAAAGGTCATCCGATCCTCCCTGGTCCCGGGCTCTCCACCTCCTGAAGCGGCGGTTTTCCCGGGGATGTTGACCAAACTGGTTTCATTTGTAACCATTGAAAATGTAACTATCAACGCCGAGGCCGCATCGATGGTGGTTTTGATGGAACCGGAAGTCCTTGAGCTCGAAAGCTTCCTGCCGTACCGGCTCTACCGGCTGGCCGACACCGTCAGCCGGGAATTCTCGCGCGTCTACAAGGAGCGCCACGGCCTGACGCGGCCGGAATGGCGCACGCTGTCAGGCCTCGGCCAGCGCGGCACGATGACGGCGACGGAACTCGGAGAACAGTCGGCGATGCACAAAACTAAGGTGTCGAGGGCAGTGGCCGAGCTCGAACGGCGGCGATGGTTGACGCGCGCGCCGGACGAAAACGACCGCCGCGTGGAGCACCTGACGCTGACCAACGCGGGGCTCGCCGCCTATCGCGAGATGGTGCCGCTGGCGAAGGCGTTCGAACAGGAGTTGCTGGCGAGGCTGAGCGAGGAAGAGCGAGCGGCGATTGTCAGCGGGGTGGCGGCCCTGGAGAGGACGTTGGCAGAAAAGAACTGAGAGGCTGGCGGGACAGCGCCCCCCTCTGTCCTGCCGGACATCTCCCCCACTTGGGGGGAGATCAGATGTCACGCCGGCTTTCGCCAATCGCCAACGTTGCAGGATGAGAGCCGGCGCCGAAGCAGCCAATCTCCCCCCTTGTGGGGGAGATGTCCGGCAGGACAGAGGGGGGCGCGAAGGAACTCAATGTCTCCGTCGACGCGCCCCTACCAATCCATCACCACCTTGCCGGAACTGCCGCTCCGCATCGCGTCGAAGCCGGCCTGGAAATCATCGATGCCGATGCGGTGGGTGATCAGGCCCGAAACGTCGAGCGGCCCCTGCACCAGCGCGATCATCTTGTACCAGGTCTCGAACATCTCGCGGCCGTAGATGCCCTTGAGATGCAGCATCTTGAAGATGACCTTGTTCCAGTCGATCTCGAAGCCGGTCGGCGCGATGCCCAAAATGGCGATCTTGCCGCCGTTGTTCATGGTGTCGATCATGTCGCGGAAGGCCGGTGCGGCACCCGACATTTCCAGCCCGACATCGAAACCCTCGGTCATGCCGATCGAAGGCATGACGTCGCGCAGCTTCTCCTTCGAGGCGTCGACGACATGCTGGACGCCGAGCTTGCGGGCCAGATCCAGACGAACCGGATTGATGTCGGTGATGACGACTTTTCGCGCGCCGACGCATTGCGCCACCAGCGCGCCCATGATGCCGATCGGGCCGGCGCCGGTGACCAGAACGTCCTCTCCGACCAGATCGAAGGACAACGCCGTGTGGACGGCATTGCCTAATGGATCGAAGATGGCGGCGATCTCGTCGGGCACGTCGTCGGGGATCGGCACGACATTGTGCTGCGGGATCACCATGTACTCGCCGAAGGCGCCGGGCCGGTTGACGCCGACGCCAAGCGTGTTGCGGCAGAGATGCCCTCGCCCGGCGCGGCAGTTGCGGCAGTGGCCGCAGACGATGTGGCCCTCGCCGGAGACGCGCTGGCCGACCTTGTACTCGGTGACCGCCGCGCCGTAATCGGCGACCGTGCCGACGAATTCGTGGCCGGTAACCATCGGCACCGGCACGGTTTTCTGCGCCCACTGGTCCCAATTGTAGATGTGGACGTCGGTGCCGCAGATCGCGGTCTTTTTCACCTTGATCAGCACGTCGTTCGGGCCGACCTCCGGCACCGGCACTTGTTCCATCCAGATGCCCGGCTCGGCCTTGGCCTTCACCAGCGCCTTCATCATGTTGGACATCAGGTTCTCCCAGTGTTTCGGAGGCTTGCGTTCTGTCGCGCCCCCCTCTGTCCTGCCGGACATCTCCCCCACAAGGGCGGAGATCGATCATCGCGTTTGCCTTCGCCAATCGCTAACGTCGCAAGATAGACGCCGCGCCGAAACTGCCAATCTCCCCCCAAGTGGGGGAGATGTCCGGCAGGACAGAGGGGGGCGCCGTAGAGCATGAACATTCGCGATTATTTAACTATGCCGAGCTCGCGCCCGACCTCGCCGAACGCCTCGACCGCCCGATCGATATCGGCGCTGGAGTGGGCTGCCGACATCTGCGTGCGGATACGCGCCTGGCCCTTGGGCACCACCGGGAAGGAGAAGCCGATGACATAGATGCCGCGCTTCAGCATGCGCTGCGCCATCTCCTGCGCAAGTGCGGCGTCGCCCAGCATCACCGGGATGATCGGGTGATCCGCCCCGGCAAGTGTAAAGCCGTGCTTACCCATTTGAGAGCGGAAGCGTTGCGCATTGGCATATAGGCGCTCGCGCAGCGCACCGCCATTGCGGATCAGCTCGAAGACTTTCAGCGAGGCGCCGGCGATTGCCGGCATCAGCGTGTTGGAGAAGAGGTAGGGCCGCGAGCGCTGGCGCAGCCAGTCGACCACTTGGCTTTTTCCCGACGTGTAGCCACCCGACGCGCCGCCGAGCGCCTTGCCGAGCGTGCCGGTGATGATGTCCACCCTGCCCTCGACACCGCAATGCTCGGCCGAGCCGCGGCCGTTCTTGCCGACGAAGCCGACCGCATGGCTGTCGTCGACCATGACCATGGCATCGTATTTCTCGGCGAGATCGCACACCCCCTGGAGGTTGGCGATAATGCCGTCCATCGAGAAGACGCCGTCGGTGGCGATCAGGCGGAACCGGCAGTCCTTCGCCTCCTTCAGCCGCGCCTCGAGATCGGCCATGTCGTTGTTGGCGTAGCGGAAGCGCTTTGCCTTGGAGAGCCGGACGCCATCGATAATGGAGGCGTGGTTCAGCGCGTCCGAGATGACGGCGTCCTCCTCGCCGAGCAGCGTCTCGAACAGGCCGCCATTGGCGTCGAAGCAGGAGCCGTAGAGGATGGTGTCCTCCATGCCGAGGAAGGACGAGATCGTTGCTTCGAGCTGCTTGTGCTCTTCCTGCGTGCCGCAGATGAAGCGCACCGAGGCCATGCCGTAGCCGTAGCGGTCGAGCGCCTGTTTCGCGGCCTCGCGCAATTCGGGGCTGTCGGCGAGGCCCAGATAATTGTTGGCGCAGAAATTCAGCACCTTCTGGCCGGCTACCTCGATCTCGGCCGACTGCATCGAGGAGATGACCCGCTCGGACTTGTAGAGTCCGGCCGATTTCAGGCCCTGAAGCTCGTTGTCGATGTGGGAGAGGAACGCTGCGCTCATTGTCTGGCCCTGTTCGTTTGACGCGGACTGTCGCGCCGCGGGCAAGAAAAATCCATCGCAAAAACGACCGCTTCGGTGGCGCTGCGAAAGACGCGCCGCAATCCCCTCACCGCATCGGAACGAGGATGCATTCAAATGTCGGCGATGCCCGAAAGGACGTGATAACCATTTTGCGAGCTTTGTCGCGCGGCCGGGCCCGGCGCCGCGCCCGCTTGCCAAGCTGTTAACCCTTTCAGGTCAAGGGTCTTCCCGCCACGAATCCATGGCAGGAATCCGTCGACCGGAGGGGTCACCGAGTTATGTCGCAGCAGCCAGTGCAGAGCGTTTCGCGCAAGCTGATTCTGCTCATCAAGACCGGTTACTGGCTGGCGCTCACCATCATTGCCGCCATGGTGATGGCCTCCTTCATTCTCCTGCAGCAGCTGATGGCACAGCAGCGGCACAATGATGCGCTGCTCGATATCGTTTCCACGCAGAAGGCGCTGTCGCAGCGCATCGTCTTCCTGGCCAGCGCCACCGGCGCCGCCTCGCGCGACAAGCAGCCGGCGCTGGTCACGGCGCTCAAGCAGGCAACGGGCGAGTTCGAGACCAACTACGACCGGCTGCTCAAGGAGACCGGCGCCGATCCGCTGTCGCCGGCCCGCAACGATCCGAAATCGATCGAATACGTGCTGTTCAGCAAGCCGTTCCACCTCGATTATTTCTCGGTCGGCCTCGTCGCCAACGGCGACAGGCTGGTATCGTCCTTCGAATCCCAGCTCGGCATGAAAAGCGACGGCTACAAGGCCGGCGGCGAACGCGCCGGCCTCGATGCCTCGGTCGCCAATGCGACACTGTCCGGCTATGCTGCGCTCGGCCAGCGTATCAGCGCCTTTGCCGACGAGCGGTCGGGCAACATGCTCGACCTGCACCGCACGCTGTTCTTCGCCACCATCGGCGTCATCGTGCTGGTGGCGCTGTTCATCTTCCGGCCGATGTCGAAGGCCATCCTGCGCAAGACGCATGAGCTGGTCGATGCCCGCAATTCCATGGCCTTCATCGCCGTGCATGACGGCTTGACCGGCCTGCACAACCGCACCTTTCTCACCGATCATTTCGACACGCTGATCAAGGGAGCGCACCGGCGCCGCGAGCGGCTGGCGGTGATCCAGTTCGACCTCGACCGCTTCAAGCAGATCAACGACACGCTGGGGCACGCAGCCGGCGACTATGTGCTTGTCGTCACCGCCCAGCGCATGCGCGATTCCTGCCGCGCGTCGGATCTTTGCGCCCGCCTTGGCGGCGACGAGTTCGTGATGATCCTCAACGGCGCCGGCTCCACAGAGGACATCCACGCGCTGGCCAAGCGCATCCTCGGCGAAATCAACGAGCCGATCACCTTCCAGGGCACGACCATCATGCCCGGCGCCAGTGCCGGCATCGCCGTCTATCCGGTCGACGCCGACAGCGCGCAGGATCTGCTCGTCCATGCCGATCTCGCGCTCTATTCGGCCAAGAAGCTCGGCGGCGGAAGCTTCTCCTTCTTCTCCGAGGAGCTTCGGCGCGAACTCGACTACCGCAAGCAGCTCGAACAGGACATCCGCATCGCGATCGCGGAAAAGACCTTCGAGGTCTATTTCCAGCCGCAGGTGTCGCTCACCAGCGGCAAGATCAGCGGCATCGAGGCGCTGGTGCGCTGGAAGCACGCCACGCGCGGCATGATTTCGCCCGGCGAATTCATTCCCGTGGCGGAGAAATGCGGCTTCATGCCGGACATCGGCCGCATCGTCATCACCAAGGCGATCAACGAGGCGGCCGAATGGGACCGCGCCGGCATCGATTTCGGGCGCATCGCCGTCAATGTCTCGGGCACCGAGCTGCGCGAGACGGATTTCGACACGTTCCTGTTCTCGACGCTGGAGCGGGCCGGGCTCGCGCCGCAGAAGCTGTCGCTGGAAATCGTCGAATCCGTCATCCTCGACGACGAGAAGACAGGCATCGCCGCCAAGCTCAGGCACATCCGCGCCGCCGGCGTCCACCTCGAGCTCGACGATTTCGGCACCGGCTACGCATCGCTCAGCCACGTCAATCCGAACGAGATCGATCGGCTGAAGATCGACCGCCGCTTCGTACAGAACATCAACGAGAACGGCGACAACACCAAGATCGTACGCGCCATCACCGAGCTTGCCCGCGGGCTCGGCATCTCGATCGTCGCCGAGGGCGCGGAAACCGAGGCCGAGCTCGACTCGCTGATGGCGATCGGCTGCGACCAGGTGCAGGGCTATTCGATCGCCTTCCCGATGCCGCAGGACAAGGCGCGCGAATGGCTGACGGCGCGCAGCCCCAAGAAGGCGAAACTGAAGGTGCTGCGGGGCAGCCTCGCATAGCGCGATCGACCGGCAAGCTTGACAAGCGCGGACAGGCATGGCGGCCTGTCGCGATTGCAACCGGAACTTGCGGATGCCGCTGCTTCGACTCCTTGTACAGACGCTGTTGCTCATGGCGTCTCCAGCGCTTGCCGCCGACCGGACCATCTATCTCACCTTCGACGACGGTCCGCTCGCCGGCACAGCCAATATCCTCGACGTGCTGCAGGCCGAGCAGGTGCCCGCAACATTGTTCATGGTCGGCATGCATGCCGAGGCCAATGCGGCCAACCGGGCGCTGCTGCAGCGGGCGAAGTCGATGCCGTTGGTGACGATCGGCAATCACAGCTACAGCCATGCCTACAACCACTACCGGCATTTCTACGGCGACACCGAGGGCGTGGTCGCGGACATGCTGAAGGCCAATGCCGTGCTTGGCCTGAGGCCTGCCGTGCACGCGCGGCTGCCGGGGCGCGACGTGTTCCGGCTGCCGTCGATGTCGAAGGACGACAACTCGCTTGGGCTGGCGCAGGCCGGCCGCGAGGACCCGGACTACGAGTTCGTCGCCGCGTCGGGATTCTGGCTCTACGGCTGGGATCATGAATGGGTGCATGAGGACAGCGGCAAGCCGGTGCAGAGCGTCGACCTTCTGGTGAGCGAGATCGACCATCTGTTCGGCTACGGCCATTTCGCCAAGCCGGGCAGGCTGATCCTTCTGATGCATGACGAGATGTTCCAGGACGCCTTCGACGGCAAGGCGAAGCTCACGGCACTGATTGCGGCGCTCAAGCTGCGCCGCTACGCCTTTGGCGCCATTCCCACCTACGATTGAGCCGGTTAACCACCGGCATTGGCCCGCAGCGCCGCAAGCACCTGCGCGAACTCGGCCAGCCGTTCGTCCGGTAATCCGGTCCGCAGCCGCTTGTCGAAGTCAAGCGCGGCCTTGCGCAGCCTTTCGAACATCGCCTCGCCGGCTTCGGTCAGCGCCACCTGATGCACCCTGCGGTTTCCCGGATCTCGGCGGCGCGTCAGCAGCCCTTGCGCCTCCATGGCGTTGAGGTGATGGGTCAGCGTCGCGCCCTGGATGCCGATCATGCCGGCAAGCTCGCGCTGGTTGGCAAGTTCCTTCGACTTGACCGAGAGCAAGGTCAGCCAGACCGGCAGCGTGCCGCCGGCCTCCACCAGGGCAGCGTCGAAGGCTTGCGCGACCACCTTGGCGGTGCGGGCGAGGTTCATGCCGACTGGCGGGCGATCAAACGGCGTCATGGCCGGACACTAGAACAAGCAGTTGCTGGACGAAACAATATGCCATGCATTGACATCTAACCGTTAGATATCTAACTTTGTCTTATTGATGACGTCGCATCATGCTGCGACGCGCGGCGGCGGGCGGAAGAGAGGAATGCGGTCATGCAATATGTCTACATCGTCGTGATCGGCCTGCATGTCATGGCCGGCGTCTTCTGGGCCGGCACGACCATCGCGGTTGCGCGCGATCCGGAGATCAAGGCGGAGCACTTCATCCGGCCACAACTCGGCGCTTCCGGCCTGGTGTTTCTGACCGGCCTGCTGCTTTGGTATTTCTTTCATCAGGGTGCTTTCGGCTCGATGGAGATGGTGCTTGCCTTAGGCATTGCGACGGCGCTGATCGCAGCGGGCGTGCAGGGCGCCGTCGTGGCGTCCGCCAGCAGGCAATTGGCCGGCGCCGATGGGGCAACGCAAACCCAACTGCGCGCGAAGATGACGAGGGGCGAGCGCATCGCCGGCGGGCTGCTGGTCATCACCGTGCTCTGCATGGCGACCGCCAGGATGTTTTGAGAAATCGCACGTCGCCGGCACCAGGCCGGCGCCATGCGCGGCGCGCAACCGATCGAAGCGGCAGGTGGCTCTCCTTGCTAAGGCCGGTTGCGCGCCACCGATGGAGCTCCATCTTTTTGTTTGATCATGATCTTTTCCGCACCAAAGGTCAGCGCAGCAAAAACCGGTTTCCACTTTTGCTTCGCTGATCTTCGGTTCGGGATCATGCTCCACGCTTCAGATCCGGATCCCGAACCTGATGCCGTCATAGATGGCGGCGTGAATGTTGCGCGAGGCGACCGCGTCGCCGATGCGGAACAGGACGAAGCCGCCCTCCGGATTGCGCGCCGGAAAGATGTCGCCGCCGCTCACCAGCCGCTCGTAGTCGACGGCGCCGCCATTCTTCGACAGCGGCTTCAGCGCAAGGTAAAGATCGTCGAGCGGCGCCGTGCCGTGCTCGACCACCACCTGGTCGACGCGCCGCTCGCCGCGCCAGCCATCGGCGAAGTCCGACGCCAGCTCGGCGATGAGCTGATTGCCCTCGCGCCGCACCGAGCGCAGGCGGGTATTGATGGTGACGGTGACGCCTTTCTCGTGGAAGGCGCGCATATAGGGCACGTGGTTCAGACCACCCATTTCCGGCGCGAAGAAGCGTTCGGGCGAAACCAGCTCCAGTTTGGAGCCGCTGTTGGCAATGAGTTCCGCCGCGCCCATGCCCTGATGGCCGCCATTGTCGTCATAGAGCAGAACATTCTCGGCCGGCTTGACGCTGCCGGCCATGATGTCCCAGCTCGAGGTGACGAGATCGCCGCCTGCGGTCAGCGGCGGGTTCTGCGGCAGACCGCCCGTGGCGACGATCACCACATCCGGCGACAGCGCCAGAACATCGCCCTTCTCGGCCCAGGTATCGTAGCGGATTTCGACGCCGAGCCGGTCGAGCTCGGCCAGCCGCCAGTCGATGATGCCGATCAACTCCTTGCGGCGTGGGTTCTGCGTCGCGAGCCGCACTTGGCCGCCTGCCTGGCTCGACGCTTCGAGCACCGTCACCCGATGGCCGCGTTCGGCCGCGACGCGCGCGGCTTCCAGGCCACCGGCGCCTGCGCCTACAACGACCACGCGCTTGCTCGGCCCGTCGCTCTTTTGGATGACGTGCGGGATATCAGCCTCGCGGCCCGTCGCGGCATTGTGGACGCAGAGCGCCTCGCCGCCCTCATAGATGCGGTCGAGGCAATAGGTTGCACCGACGCAAGGGCGGATCTCATGCTCGCGCCCTTCCATCACCTTCTTGACGATGTAGGGATCGGCGATATGGGCGCGCGTCATGCCGACCATGTCGAGCTTGCCGGTGGCGATCGCATGGCGTGCGGTAGCGACATCGGAAATGCGTGCCGCATGGAAAGTCGGGAACTTCGTCGCCGCCCTCACCTCGCCGGCGAAGTCGAGATGCGGCGACGAGCGCATGCCGGTCACAGGGATGACCTTGGTCAGCGCCGCATCGGTTTCGATCGAGCCGCGGATGATATTGAGGAAATCGACTTTGCCGGAATTGGCCAAGCGCCTGGCGATCTCGACGCCCTCCTCCTTCGACAGGCCCTTTTCGAAATCCTCGTCGGCGACCATGCGGATACCGACGACGAATTTTTCCCCGACCGCCGCGCGAACCGCGTCCAGCACCATGTGGGTGAAGCGCAGCCGGTTGTCGAGCGAGCCGCCGAAATCGTCGTCGCGCTGGTTGGTGGCGGGCGACCAGAATCCGTCCATCAGATGGCCGTAGGATTCGAACTCGATGCCGTCGAGGCCGGCGGCCTGGCAGCGCTGCGCGGCGGAAGCATAGTCGGCGACGATGCGCTCGATGTCCCAATCCTCGATGGTCTTGGGGAAGGCGCGATGCGCCGGCTCGCGCACCGGCGAGGCCGAAAGCACCGGAAGCCAGTCGGCCTTGTTCCAGCCCGTGCGGCGGCCGAGGTGGGTGATCTGGATCATCACCTTGCAATCGTGCTCATGACAGGCGTCCGCCAGCTCTGCCAGCCACGGCACGATGCGGTCGTCATAGACGTGCAGGTTGCCGAAGGCGGCCGGGCTGTCGCGCGACACGACCGCCGAGCCCGCCGTCATGGTCAGCGCCATGCCGCCCTTGGCTTTCTCGGCATGGTAAAGCCGGTAGCGCTCCTTCGGCATGCCGTCCTCGGAATAGGCCGGCTCATGACTGGTCGACATCACCCGGTTCTTCAGCGTCAGATGCTTGAGCTGGTAAGGTTGGAGAAGCGGGTCGTTGCTGGTCATCGTCTTCCTGCCGTTTCAAATTGTGCTAATGAGCGGTCAAACGCGCTGCGCCCGAGAGGACCGCAACGCTTCTTTCAACCTTCGTTTCGCGCCCGCCGCCGTTGAACTGCGCTTCCAGCGGCTGGGAGCAAGGAGTCGCCCATGACCGATGCAAGAAACCTCACCCAGCTCGGCAAGCACGTCGAGACGCCACAGAGCCCGGAACAGGCGGTCCTGGAGACCGTGCCGTTCAATCGCGGCGACGGACCGCCGGCGATCGTGCGCTTCACCTGCCCGGAATTCACCTCGCTCTGTCCGATCACCGGCCAGCCCGACTTCGCCCACATCGTCATCGATTACGCGCCGGACAAGACGCTGGTGGAATCGAAGTCGCTGAAACTGTTCATGACCTCGTTCCGCAATCACGGCGCCTTCCACGAGGAATGCACCGTCATGATCGGCCGCCGCATCGTCGAGGCGACCAAGCCGCTGTGGCTGCGCGTCGGCGGCTACTGGTTCCCTCGCGGCGGCATCCCGATCGACGTCTTCTGGCAGACAGGAGCACCACCGAAGGACGCCTGGCTGCCCGATACCGGCGTGGCGCCCTATCGCGGGCGCGGTTGAAATCTGTTGCGAAAGGCTGGCGGGACAGCTCCCCCCTCTGGCCTGCCGGCCATCTCCCCCACAAGGGGGGAGATTGGCAGCTTCGGCGCCCCACTTATCCTGCAACGTCGGAGATTGGCGAAAGCCGGCGTGACATCTGATCTCCCCCCAAGTGGGGGAGATGGCCGGCAGGCCAGAGGGGGGCGCGAAGGATCGCCGACGCTGATCTTTAGTCACTTTCACTCGCACTGGTACTGGCTTAGCGCCCATTCGCCGGTGACCGACAGAAAGTCGGAGATCTTCCAGTCGCCGCCGACCTTCTTCAGCTTCCATTCCAGCCGATGCTGGTGGCCTTCGACGACGAAGGCCACCACCACCTTGGCATCGTCGCCATTGACGGCCTCGATGGTGCGCAGGCTCTTGTCGATGGCGAGCTTGTCGTAATCGGCATTGTCGAGCGCCATGTTGGGATCGAGGCACTCGCCCTGGCCCGAGGCGCGCAGCGCATCGCTCTTGTCGAGCACGCTCTTCGCGGGATCGATGAAGTTCTTGCGCTGAGCCGGATCCAATTCCAGCCCGAGATGCTCATAGAAGGGCCTTACCACCGCCGTTGGCGATCCGGGTAGGATGGGAGCGGCGGGCGGCGGTTCGGCCGGTTCCGGCGTTTTGGCCGACGGCGACTTGTCGTCCGCCGGCGCATTGTCTCCTGAGGACGCCTTAGGCGGCGGCGCACCGAAGAGCCCCTGGGCGCAAGCGCCGCCGTTCAGCCCCGCGGCCAACATCGACAGGCTCGACAGCGCGAGGACGAGGCGGCGCAGCACGGCATCACTCCGTCGAGGCGCCGCATCCCAGCGCGCTGAGCGTCCAGCTGCTGGTCTTGGAGGTGATGTCGGCTATCTTCCACTTGCCGTCCACTTTCTTCAGCGACCACACCATTTCACGTTTGGAGTCATCGCCTTCCGAGAAAAGATTGAAGTTTGCCGTCACCTCGGCGGTGTCGCCATTGACGGCCTCGGTGAGCTTCAGTGTTTTCGACACGGTCTTCTGATCGAAATCCTGGGCGTCGAGGCCCGGGTCGAAATCGATGCAGGATACCTCGTCGGGCTTCTCCTTCTGCGCCTTGTCGTTGGCCTCGAAGAGCTTGGTGACCGGCTCGGTGAAGCGGTCGCGGTATTTCGCGTCCGCCTCGAACTTCACTTCAGGCACATAGAAGAACTTCACGGCCTTGGACGCCGGCCCGGCAAGTGCCGAGGCGGGCAAGGCGATCGACATGGCGGCGGCCAGCACTATCGGTCTCATGCAGGATCTCCGGATGTTCGGCGGCGTGGTGGCAGGATCACCACCACGCATCCTGCATATCGGCTTTTTCGCGGCGCATGAAGTCCTTGCGCCGCCGTCTCAGGCTTCAAGCCAGACGTTCTGGAAGTCCATTTCGTAGGTCTGATGCATGGCGTAGTTCTTCACCTTCTTGTTCATGTGGCAGTAGAGCTTCTGCCAGAACGGCTGGATGATGACGCCTGAGTCCTGCAGGATCTGCTCGACGTCCTTCATCACCTCCTTGCGCTTGGCGACGTCGATCTGCGACAACGCCTCCTTGAGCTTGGCGTCGAAATCCGGGTTGGAATAAGCCGTCTCATTCCAGGCCTCGCCGGTGCGGTAGCCCAGCGCCAGGACCTGGACGCCGAGCGGGCGCATGTACCAGATGGTCATGGAATAAGGGTATTTCGTCCAGTCGTTCCAGAAGGTCGAGCCCGGCAGCACCGTGCGCTTCACCTTGATGCCGGCATCGCGCAACTGGCCGGCGATCGCGTCGCCTGTGTTCTTCTGCCACTCGTCCTCGACGGTGATCAGCTCGTGCTCGAAGTCGGCCTGGCCGGCTTCGGCCATCAGCTTCTTGGCGCCGGCCGCGTCCCGCTGCTTCTTGGGCAGCGGATAGTATTCGGGATGGATCGGGCTGACATGATGGTTCTCGCCGACCGTGCCGCGGCCATTATAGCCGAGTTGCATGACCTGGTTGTTGTCGACGGCCATCTGCAGCGCGTTGCGCACCCGTTTGTCGTCATAGGGCTTGTGCGTGATGTTGGTGCGGGCGACGAGCGTGGTCGCCGTTGCGACTTCCGATTTCACCAGATCCATCTTGTCGAGCGGGTCGATGAAGTCGGCCGGCGTTTCGAAATCGAGGTCGATCTCGCCGGAATCGAAGGCATTCAGCGTGGCGTTGAAGTCGGTGCCGTAATCGATGAACTCGACCCCGTCGAGCGGCGCTTCGCCACCCCACCACTTGCCGTTCTCGCGGCGCTTGACGACCGCCTTCTGGCCGACCGCGTAGGAGACCAGCTCGAAAGCTCCGGTACCGATCGGCTTCTTGATCGGGTCGGCGCCATCCTTGTCGAAGTCGCGATGCACGATCAGCGCCGGATAGTCGGTGAAGCCCGGTATGATCGCGATATCGGCTTCGGAAAGCGTCAGCTTGACCGTATGGTCGTCGACCTTGGTGATGGCGCCGTCCTTCGCCTTGCCGGTCTTGGCATCGACCAGCGCGCCGACGCGCGCCGCCATGGAATTGCCGGAAGCCCCCTTCTCGCACCAGCGGTTCAGGTTGAAGACCACGTCATCGGCGTTGAAGGCATCACCATTGTTCCAGGTGACGCCTTTGCGCAGATGCAGCGTGTATTCGGTGGCATCGTCGTTGACGTCCCAGCTTTCGAGCAGGACCGGCTCGAAAGTGAACTGATGCGTGTAGCGCACGAGCGGCTCCAGCCAGGTGCGGGTGACGTTTGCCATCTCCGTCCAGTCATAGGTGCGCGGATCCTTCTGCGCCTTGACGGACATTGCGACATGCAGCGTTCCGCCTTTCTTCGGCTCGTCTGCCAGGGCTTTTGTCGGCGCGGCAAGGCCGATCATGCCATAGGCGAAAGCCGTCGATGCGCCGAAGGCGCTTGCCAGAGCCAGGAATTCGCGCCGGTCGACACGACCCGCCCGGGCCTCCTCCGCCATCGCCTCGATAGCGGCCGGGACCCGGTCGCCATTGCTTCTGAAAAGTGTCATTCTCGTTCTCCCATTGATTTCTTCAGGTCTTCGCCCGGTTGGTTTCAACTGTCGTTGATATGCATCAACTAATGCTGTCCGGCAGCTTTTCCTCACGCCGCGCGATCAAATCCGCGAGACCCTCGGCGATGCTCTCGTCGAGTTTCGGCTCCTGGTAGTCGGCGAGCATGGCGCGCGCCTTTTCCCGGCCGCGCGTGTCGTGATCCTTGGCGCCTTCGGCGCTCCACTGCTCGAAGGAATTGAAGTCCATGATGTTTGGCATAAAGAAGGCGCGCTCGAAGTGCTCGAGCGTGTGCTGAGTGCCGAGGAAATGCCCTTGCGGACCGACCTCGCGGATCGCGGCCATGGCGTCCTTGAAATCGTCGAAAGGAACGCCGCCGGCATATTTGTACCAGCCGACGAGCTGCTCGCAATCAGTGGCGAATTTCGAATAGCCGCAGGTGAGGCCTGCCTCGAGCCAGCCGGCGGAGTGCCAGATATAGTTGGCGCCGGCGAGGATCGCGGCATGCATGAGCATGTTCGCCTCGTAGCCGGCCTGGGCGTCGTTGAGCTTGGAGCCGACATGGAAGCCGGAGGTGCGCCAAGGCAGCTTGTACTTCCTGGCCAGCGCGCCCATCAGATACATCATCTGGGCGGCCTCCGGCGTGCCGCCCATCGGGGCGCCGGTCTTCATGTCGACCGTCACCATGAACTGGCCGTATATCTGCGGCGAGCCGGGACGGATGAGCTGGGTGAAGGCAACGCCCGCAAGCGCCTCGGCGTTGACCTGCGCGACCGCGCCGACGGCGGAGGCGGACGTCGAGGCGCCGCAGAGCGCGAAGGGCGCCAGGATCAGCGGCTGGTTGTGGCGGGCATAGACCCGCATGGCGTCGAGCATGGTGGCGTCCCACACCAGCGGCGAATTGCAGTTGGTGATCGCCACCAGCACCGGATTGTCGCGCACGAACTCCTCGCCGAAGACGATCGCAGCCATCGCCATCGTGTCCTCGGCCCTCTCCTTCGACGTCACGATGCCCATGAACGGCTTGTCGGAGTGCTTGAGCGCCGAATGGATGATGTGAAGATGCCGCTTCGGCACCGGGATCTCCATCGGCTCGCAGATGATCGAGCTCGACGAATGCAGCGCCGGCGCCATGTAGGCGAGCTTGTGGAAATTGTTGAGGTCGGCGAGCGTGCCGTAGCGCCGCTTGTTGTCGAGGTCGCGCACATAGGGCGCGCCATACATCGGCACGAAGATCGAGTTCTTGCCGCCGACGCGGACCGTGCGCTCGGGATTGCGCGCGTTGAGCGTGAATTCCGGCGGAACCTTCGAGACGAGCTCCATCAGCAGCGCGCGGTCGATGCGCACACGCGTTTCCCTGACGTCGGCGCCCGCCGCTTTCCAAAGCGCGATCGCCTCGTCGTCACGGAATTCGCAGCCCACTTCCTCGAGGATCTTGAGCGACTCTTCGTGGATCAGTTCCACCGCCTCGTCGGGCACGATCTCGTAGACGGGGATCTGCCGGACCAGCGTCGGAAAGGACGCAACCGGGGCGCTTCTCAGCGCCTTGCGCCCAAGGCGGCCGCCACCGCGACGATGGGTCGGTTCAGTCAATTCAGCGGCCAGTGCGTTCATGGAGCCTCCTTCTTCCCGCCTGCCCAAGTTAGCGAGACGAAATATGGATGTGACGCTGGAAAATCCTGATCTCTTGTATAAGCTGCACTTATGCGAAGTCTACGCCACCTCCTCCCTTCCGCCGGCAGCCTCGTCGTCTTCGAGGCGGCGGGCCGGCTGTCCAGCTTCACTGCGGCCGGGCGCGAGCTCGGCATGACGCAGGCGGCCGTCTCCTATGCGGTGCGCGGGCTGGAGGAACAGCTCGGCGCAAAGCTCTTCCAGCGCCGCCATCGCCAGGTGCTGCTGACGGAGGCCGGCGAGCGCTTCCACGCCGACGTCTCGCTCGGCCTGTCGCATATCCGCAAATCGGCCGAGGATCTTCGGATGCAGGCGACCGGCGGGCACGTGACTTTAGCCGCCTCGACTGCCTTCGGCTCGTTCTGGATGATGCCGCGGCTGCAGCAGTTCCGCGACGAGCTGCCGGGCGTCGACCTGCGCATCCAGACCGCCGACCGCGACCTCGACATCATCGCCGAGGGCATTCCGCTCGGGGTGCGCGGAGGGATGCCCCGCGACTGGCCGGACTATCATTCCCTGTCGCTCTCCGACGAAGAGATTTTCCCGGTCGCCGGGCCTAGCTATCTCGCCAAATTCGGCATGCCGAAGACCGTCGCGGAACTGGCAACGCACAGGCTCATCCATCTCGAGGAGCCCTATCGCGAAGCCCCGAACTGGGACGAATGGTTCGCGTCCGCCGGAACCAGCCTGCGCAATGCCGAGCGCGGGTTGCGCATCAACGACTATGCGTTGGTGATCCAGGCGGTGATGGAGGGGCAAGGCATCTCGCTCGGCTGGCGGCATCTGGTCGAGCGGCTGGTGGCATCGGGCCTGCTCGTGCCGGTGACCGACCATGTGATGCGGACCGGCATCGGCTTCCACGTCATCTGGCCGAAGAACCGCGAGCTCAGCGACAACGCACGCAAAGTGAGGGACTGGCTGGTGGCGCAGGCGTGAAGGAACCGACATTGTTCGGGAATAGAATAGCGCCGACCGGCGACGTACAAAACGTCACCGGGAGACTAAAGCCTTACGCCCAAGGGATGTTCATATTGACCAGGTGAACGCCCTTTTTGACCAAAACTCGATCTTTCTCCCACCAAACTGCGCTAATTGGACCGTCCTGCGACACCACCAAAATCCGACAATCATAATCTCGACTCGCTAGTTTTACTGCGGATCGGTGGCGCATGCCAAACTGCTCGATGTCACATCTCTTGTACTTCCGACGAAACTCGTCGTTAACTTCAAAAATATTTATATCCTGGCGTATTTCCGCTCTAATTTCTGCTCCAAATCCTAACAATCTCAAGTCGTCAGAGATTACGATAGATCCATCGCAACCAGACAAACCGGCAACAAATCGAGTTGCTTCCACCAACGATTCGTAGGAGTCCTTCATCTCGCCCACCGCTTTGTACAATGCTCCCTCGGGGACTAAATGACCGTCCTCATCCAACGACTCATAATCCCCGAGAACGTTTCTTCTATTCATAAAATCGATAAATGATGCCCTCAGCGTACCCGCATCTGTCTCGTACTTTATCTTAATAATTCCTGGGTCAATCTTCGTGTCACCCGCTTTGATTATGAGCATTCCTCCATGGCCTGCTAAACTAATGGCATTTGCGATGGCCGCATAGGTATTCCACATCGCGATAAATTCGAAATCTCTGTACTCTCTCGGATGCTCATATTCAGGATAGTCAATCTCTTCGCTCATTCTTCCTAAACCGGCGTTGGCTGGTTCATGAAGAAAGACATTATAATCCATGCGGCCAGTCTCAATAACTCCGTCCGTAAGCGTAGCCACGAGGAAGCCACCTTGGTATACGCGCAAGCGTCCGGGGCGGTCGACCTGAACAAAGAGGCCACGCGGGTCTCGATAACGGTACTCCAAGCCAGTGCGGGCTCGGTGCCAAGACGTACCAAGGTCAATCAACCCAGCGATCGACCACTCTTGCTCGTTCCAAAAGGCCAATATCGCTGATTTCTTCGAATCGGTGGCGGGAGCTAGGCGACGAAGTTCCCCAACGCTGAGAGGACGCGATGATGCAAACTCATACACAGGCCCCACCGGTGACGGTGTTTTCGTAGAATTTTCCGCAAGAGCAACAATGTTGAAGGATGGATATCGCGCCTCTTCTGGAGCGCTGGCCGTAAGATAGGAAACGTCCAATAACTGCTCGAGCAACTGTAGAGGGGGACATGGGGGAGTTACATAGTCTCCGCCGACCATGTGAGGCCACCGTTTAAACACGACATCCGCTAAATCCTTCGGGAACGCTGCCACGGAAATCTCCAATTTGTTGCACGAATGCTGCAACGGCGGCGAGCGCTGGTTGTCATTCGGCGAATCCATGTAAGATAAAGCCATGCCCATTCGCCAGCTTTCAGAAACAATGATCAACCAGATCGCCGCCGGCGAGGTGATCGAGCGCCCGGCGAGCGTGGTGAAGGAACTGGTCGAGAACGCGCTCGACGCCGACGCGAGCAGGGTCGAGATCGTCACCGGCGGCGGCGGGCTTTCTCTCATCCGGGTCACCGACGACGGCTCGGGCATTCCCGAAAAGGAACTGTCATTGGCGGTCGCCCGGCATTGCACCTCGAAGCTCTCCAACGACATCCACGACATCCGTTCATTGGGTTTTCGCGGCGAGGCGCTGCCCTCGATCGGCTCGGTGGCCAGGCTTTCGATCCGCTCGCGCACGGCAAGCGGCGACGCCGCGGCCGAGATCGGCATCGACGGCGGCCGGGTTTCAGCCGTCAAGCCGGCGGCCGCAAACCGCGGCACGACCGTCGAGGTGCGCGACCTCTTCTTCGCCACGCCGGCACGGCTCAAATTCATGAAGGGCGAGCGCGCCGAAAGTTCGGCCATCAGCGATGTGGTGAGGCGGATCGCGATAGCCTTCCCGGCCGTGCGCTTCACCCTTGCCGGCTCCGACCGTTCGACGCTCGAATTGCCGGCGACCAGCGACACGCCGGAGGGCCGGCTTGCTCGCGTCGCGCAGGTGATGGGCAAGGATTTCCCCGACAATGCCATTGCCATCGATGCCATGCGCGACGGGGTGCATCTTGCCGGCCACGTCTCGATCCCTTCCTACACGCGAGCCAACGCGTTGCAGCAATATGCCTATGTCAACGGCAGGCCGGTGCGCGACAAGCTGATTGCCGGCGCGATCCGCGGCGCCTTCGCCGACGTCCTGCCGCGCGACCGGCATGCGGTCACGGTACTGTTCCTGACGCTCGATCCGGCGACCGTCGACGTCAACGTCCATCCGGCCAAGGCCGATGTGCGCTTCCGCGGCCCGGGCCTGGTGCGCGGGCTGATCGTCGGCGCCATCCGCGAGGCTTTGGCCGGCGCCGGCATCCGGGCGGCAACCACGGGCGCCGCCGGCATGATGGCGGCGTTCCGGCCGGGCGCGGCGCCATACGCGCATCCAGGCCCGACCAGCGGCCACCGCAGCTACGAGGCCGCCTACCATGCCTCAGGCTCCAGCGGTTTCGACCCCTCGCGCTCGCCGCACCGACCGCTCGATATGGGCCATGGCGGGGCGTGGCCGCCGCGAAACGGCTTCGCCGAGAACGAGCAAGCCGCTTTCGACACCGGACCGCTTGCCAGCGCCGACGCGCGGGCGGGTACTGCCGAACCGACTGAGGCGTTGCTCGGCATGGCGCTGGGCGCGGCGCGGGCGCAGGTGCACGAGAACTACATCGTCGCCCAGACCAGGGATTCGCTCATCATCGTCGACCAGCATGCCGCGCATGAGCGGCTGGTCTACGAGGCGCTGAAGAACGCGCTGCATTCGCGCGCGGTGCCGTCACAGATGCTGCTCTTGCCTGAAATCGTCGACCTGCCCGAGGAGGACGCCGAGCGGCTGGCGATGCATTCTGAGACGCTCGCCAAATTTGGCCTCGGCCTTGAGCGCTTCGGCCCCGGCGCGGTGGCGGTGCGCGAGACGCCGTCGATGCTCGGCGAGACCAATGTGCAGCAATTGGTGCGCGACCTTGCCGACGAGATCGCCGACAACGATACGGTCGAGACGCTGAAGGAGCGGCTGGACAAAATCGCCGCGACCATGGCCTGTCACGGCTCGGTGCGCTCGGGCCGACTGCTCAAGGCCGAGGAGATGAACGCGCTGCTGCGCCAGATGGAGGCGACGCCTGGCTCCGGCACCTGCAACCACGGCCGCCCGACCTATATCGAATTGAAGCTCGCTGACATCGAAAGGCTATTCGGGCGACGGTGAATAATCGCATAGGGCGCAGACCCCCACCCCGCCGCTTCGCGGCGACCCTCCCCACAAGGGGGAGGGTAAGGGCGCGGCGCCCTACCTCCCGCTTGTGGGGAGGTCGGACCGAAGGTCCGGGTGGGGGGCCAAGAAAAGAGCCGCTCGAAGCGGCTCTTTTCTTGAGTCGGGAAACGGCTTCAACCCTCTGACTTACCGCTTCAAATTCACCACGATGACGCCGCCAAGAGCCAGCGCGCCGCCGAGGATGCCGAGCAGGCTCGGCACTTCGCCCAGCCAGAAGAAGCCGATCAAGGCGGAGGTCGGCGAGACGAGATAAAGGAAGTTCGAGGCGCGCGCGGCCGGCAGGCGGGAGAGCGCTGTCGCCCAGGCGGCGTAGGCTATCATCGAGGGCACGATGCCGAGATAGATGACGGCGCCGAGGCCGGCGGAGTCGGCGACCGCGGCCTGCGAAAACGCTTCCGGCAGGAAGGGCGATAGGCAAAGCGCGCCGAGCACCATGTTGGAAGCGGCGATCGTCAGCGGATGATGGTGGGCAAAGAGCGGCTTCTGGACGATGGTGTTGACGGCCGAGCAAAGTGCCGAGCCCAGCACCAGGAGCGCGCCGGCGTTGAAATGCAGGCCGTGCCCGTCCGCCACCGCGATGATGCCGATGCCGGTGAACGAGATCACGGTGCCGAGCCATGCCAGGCCGGAAAAGCGCTCGCCGAGCAGCGCCATGGCCATGATCGCCGTGAAGATCGGGCTGACATTGATGATGAAGCCGGCGGCGCCCGCAGAGACGGTCAGCTCGCCGAAATTGAGCATTGCGGTGTAGAGCGCCACGAAGATGGCGCCGCCGAAGCCGAAGCGCCAGAGCTCGTCGACCTGGGGCAGAGCCGGGCGCCTGACGGCGAGGAAGATGGCCGCCGGCACGGCAGCGATGGCAAAGCGCAGCGCCCCCAACTCCAGCGGCTGGAAGGCGGCAAGGCCGGCGCGGATCGCCGGGAAGGCCGAAGCCCAGCCGGCCACGGTCAGCGCCACCGCTATGGCAGCGGTGGTGTCCATGCGCTGTGTCTCATTCAACGTGCCGATGTAAGCGCTCATCGCCGTGTCCTCGTCTTCCAGTGCCATGGGATGAGAAAACCCCATTGCCGACCGATTGACAAACGAGCAATTCGAGGGTCAGCTGTGAGCATGGATCACAGCTCGAACCAGATGCTACCGCTCGAAACCTTGCGCGCCTTCGACGCGGCGGCGCGCACCGGAAGCTTCTCGGCGGCGGCCGAAAAGCTCAACCTCACCCATGGCGCGGTGAGCCGCCAGATCGCCAAGCTGGAGGACTGGCTTGGCCTCAAGGTGTTCGAGCGCAACGCGCGCGGCGTGACGCTGACCAACGAAGGCAACCGGCTGCACCTTAGAACCACCGAAGCCTTCGCTCTGATCTCGGTCAACTCCGACCGCTGGGTCGAGCCGCGCGGCACCGCGGTAGTGCGGCTGGCCTCGATCCCTTCGGTCAGCGGTCTCTGGCTGATGCCGCGCATGGCGGCGCTGGAAAACAACCCGACGCGGCTGCGCATCGTGCTCGATGTCGACAACCGCCAGGCCGACCTTGCCGACGAAGGCATCGACCTTTCGGTGCGCTGCGGGCGCGGCCGCATTCCGGGCCGCGTCTCGGTGCAGCTTTTCGAGGAGCACATTTTTCCGATCGCATCGCCGGAACTGGCTAAGGAGGTCGGGCAGGGCGACCCTGCCCGGCTGCTCAAATTCCCGCTGATCAACGATTCAGACGCCTCCGGCTGGCGCGCCTGGTTCGCGGCGCAGGACGTGGACTATCGCCCTCGCCCGCAGGACCGGCGCTTCGAGGACTACAATCTGGTGCTCGACGCGGCGGCGTACGGGCTGGGCATTGCGCTGGCGCGGCCGCCGCTGACGCAGGATCAGTTGAAGTCAGGCCGGATCGTCGCCGTCGAAGAGCGCGTCGCGCTCAATCCGGTGTCCTACTGGCTGGATAGGCCGGTGGGCCGGCCGCGCGCCGCCGCCGCCGATCTTGCCCGGCGCATCGGCCAACAGGCCGGGCTGGCGCCGGCGAAGCTCCAAGCCTTCCTGCAGGACGACAACTAAGCCGTGAACTCATAAATGCGGAATGACCGGTACGGGTGGAAAGCTTACCACGAAGTTGTTATCCTCCAACCATGAAGCATGAACGCCTTTGCGCAATCGCTCACAACTTCGCCGACTCAATGGCGAGTGGCTTGGGCTTTGTTGTCGGCTACTGCCCTACTGACGTGTTTGAAGAGGCTGCGACCAGTCCTGGCGGAGTAATCGAGATCGACTTCCTAAGTGGGAGTATTATTGGGGGCCGCCCTTCCCACCAATTGAAAGGTGCTGCAGCCATATTCGGGCAAGCCTTTCCTATCTTCTGCAAAAAGAACGGTGCAGAGGCGACTGACTTCCAGAGCTTCCTAGCTGCGTTTGATGCCAAAGGAGGCAGGCGTCGCGCAATGCTGACCGTTGTAGACCGCAACGGCCGGCGATCTTGTACGGAGTATGATGGCGTCCCGCTGAAGCGCTTGAGAGTTCTGGACACTTTGGGCCGCATCCGCCGAAAAGCGAGGCAGATCGAAAAGGCAGGCCAATAAGCAAGGCTCGCAATCTGCATCTTGGTCACGCGATAACGAGTCACGTCCTTCAATCAGCGAAGCAGCAACAGCACGATCGTGGTTGTCGCGGCCGAGACGATGGCCGTCACGATGGATATCGTCCACAGCGACGTCTGGCCGGGTTGGGATCGCGGAGCATGACCCGCCGGGCGGACAGCCGCGCCACGTGCTTGCGGCGCGTTGGCGTTGGCCGCAACCAGCACCGCTGAAGCGAGAGCCGGCGAGAACGAAGACGGTGGCGCTGGCGCGGCCCTCGCTGCGCTGTCTTCGGCCGGCGGCTGCGCCCGGGTCACCGATGGCTGGTCGGCGTCGGCCGCCGGCCTGCGCGCCTGAGCCCTTGCCGAAGCATCATCCGTGCCGGCGTCCGGCTCCATGACGGCTCTGTAGGCACTTTCGATCTCGGCCGAGGACAGACGCTGCGATGCTTGCGCGGGCGGCTTGGCCAGGGAACCGTTCAGCGCCTGCGCGGCGAACTGAGCCGACTGCACCGTTTCGGGCGCCGGCGGCTGGACCAACGCCTTGACCAGCGCTGCAGTCGCCGAGTCAGGCCCGGCCGACGGCACCGGCTGCGGGGCGAGCGCCTCCCTCAGCAGAGACGCCTTGCTGGCATTGGTGATGTCCATGGCGCTTCCTGTCTACCATTGTGCCATGCAGCAATATTACATGAGCGTTGCGCCAAGCTTGACCTTGCCCGCGATTTGTGGCGATTGAACCCATATGAACCCAAGCGTCATTTCATGATGAACCGTTTTGAGGGCCCCGGCGGCAAGGAAGCGCGCATCCGCTATCTCGACGGCGACTTCCAAGTGACCAGCCCCGGCGCGTTCGTGCGCTGCGCGGTGACCGGCGAGAGCATTCCGCTGGACGAGCTCAAATATTGGAGCGTCGCCAGGCAGGAGCCTTATGTGAGCGCCGCCGCGTCGCTGCGGCGTGAGATCGAGATGCATCCGGAGATGAGAAGCCGGCGGTAGGCCCTCACCTTCGTCATCCCCTCAACTTCCGCTGCCGCCACGCATCCAGCGTCTCGCCGACGATGCGCTCCGGCACGTGCTCGATCTCGAACACCGCATCGATCTCCAGCACGTCGAGCTGATCGAGGAAGCCGGCGGGTGCGGCGCCGTGGCGGAGCCGCGCGGCGTCCTTGGCGGTGGTGACGAGGCGCAGCCTTTCGCGTTTGGCAAGCGCAGCAAGGTCGGCGAGCTCGTCCGCGGCGTAGAAATGATGGTCGGGGAAGGCGCGCGACAGCGCCACCTCGCCGCCGACACCGCGCAGCGTGTCGAAGAATTTCTCGGGATGGCCGATGCCGGCAAAGGCAAGAAAGCGGCCGCCGGCAAAGCGCGCCGGGTTCGCCGGCTCGACATGCGCCAGGAAGATCGGACGGCCGGCGCGCGCCGCCTGGCGCACCACCGTATCGGCGCCACTCCCCTCGCCCATCTTCAGCAGGCCGCTGGTGAAGACCAGCTGGTCGACGACCTTGGCCCTGAGCGGCCCGCCGGGAATGACGCGGCCATTGCCGATGCCGAAGCGCGCGTCGACCACGACCAGCGCGTAGTCGATATGAATGCGCGCCGACTGGAAGCCGTCATCCATGATCAGGAAGTCGCAGCCATGCTCTTCCAGCAGCAGCCTGGCGCCGGCGGCGCGGTTGGCCGTCACCGCCACCGGCGCATGTTCGGCAAGCAACAGCGGCTCGTCGCCGACATGCTTGGCGGCGTCGTGATGCGCGTCGACGACATGCGGCTTGGCGAAGGAGCCGCCATGGCCGCGCGACAGGAAGCCCGGCGTGAGCTGCATGCGCCTGGCCTGTTTGGCAAGAGCGATGGCGACCGGCGTCTTGCCGCTGCCGCCGACGGTGAGATTGCCGACGCAGAGCACGGGCGCTGCGACCTTCTCGCGCGGCGCGTGCCGCATGCGACGGCCAGCCACCATTCCGTAGACAGCCGACGCCGGCGACAATGCCAGCACCCGCCAGTCCGGCTTTTCCCACCAGAAGGGGGGCGCTTCGCTGGTCATGGCGCCTGCCCCACGCGCCGTATTCCTGCGCATGATCCTTGCCAAAAATCGGGTCCGATTTTTGGGTTCATGCGCTAACGCCCGTTGGCGCCTTTCAGGCGCGCCTTGACGACCAGCGGCTGGATGTAGGGCTCGAGCGATTTCAGCGTGCGGGCGAGCGCGCCGCGCATCTCGTCGACGGTCGCGGCGCCCGCCGCCATCATCTCGTGGCGTGCGGCTTCATTGGTCAAAAGGAAATTGACGGCTCCGGCCAGCATGTCGCGGTCGCGCACCAGCTTGGCGCCGCCGCGGTCGAGCAGGCGTTGATAGGTTTCGCGAAAGTTCTGCACGTTGCGGCCGGCAAGCACCGCTGTGTCGAGCATCGCCGGCTCCAGCGGATTCTGGCCGCCTTGCGAGGTCAGCGAGCGGCCGACGAAGGCGATCTCGGTCAGCCTGAGATAGAGCCCCATCTCACCGATGGTGTCGCCGAGCAGGATATCGGTGTCCGGTGAGATGCGGTCGCCCTTGCTGCGCCTCGCCACCGTCAGTCCTATGCCGGAAATCTGCGCGGCAAGCGCGTCGGCGCGGTCGGGATGGCGCGGCACGACGATGGTCAAGAGGCCATGATGGCGCTTGTGCAAGGTCGCATGAACTTCCGCCGCGACGACCTCCTCGCCGTCATGGGTCGAGATCGCCGCCCAGGTCGGCCGCCCGCCGATCTGGCGCTGCAGCGTCGCCAGCGCCCGCTCGTCGACCGGCGGCGGGTTGGTGTCCACCTTGAGATTGCCGGAGACGGTGACGGGACGGGCGCCCAGCGCCCGGAAACGCTCGCCGTCGACATCGGACTGGGCAACGACATGGGCAAGGTTCTCGAACAGCGCCTCGGCGACGCTGGAACGCTTCTTCCACGACCGGAAGGAGCGGTCCGACAGCCGGCCATTGACCAGAACCTGCGGCACGTTGCGCGCGCCAAGCTCGAGGATGGTCATCGGCCAGATCTCCGATTCGGCGATGATGGCCAGTTCCGGCTGCCAGTGATCGAGGAAGCGGCTGACCGCGGGCTTGAGGTCGAGCGGCACATATTGGTGGATGATGCGGCTGCCGAGCCGCTCGTCGGCGACCTTCGCCGAGGTCACGGTGCCGGTCGTCAGCACGACGTTGACGCCATAGTCGAGGATGCACTCGACCAGCGGCACGACGGCGATCGTCTCGCCGACGCTCGCGGCATGGATCCAGATCACCGGGCCTTCCGGGCGCGGACGGCCGGCGACGCCGTAGCGCTCGCGGCGGCGGACGCGGTCTTCCTTGCCGCGCGAGGCGCGCCAGGCGACATAGGGCCCGATCAGAGGATAGGCGACGGCCCCCGCGTAGCGGTAGGCGGTCAGGGCAGCGCGCGCCCAGCGCTCGCTCATTTGGCGCCGTCCACGAGACGGTAGGCCTCGGCGGTCGCCGCATTGAGCGAGGCGGTGACCTCCTGGCGCTTGCGCTCCATCTCGGCGTCGTCGGCGTCGGCCGGCACGAAGACGGGTGTTCCGACGATGACCGCGGAGCGGCCGAAAGGCAGGTTGATGGTTGTCTTGTCCCAGCTTTTTTCCAGCACCTTGCGGCGGCTGGTGGCGATTGCCGAAGGCAGGATCGGGCGACCGGACAGCCTGGCCAGCAGCACGATGCCCAGCCCGGCGTCGCGCGGCGTGCCATGCGGGATGTCGGCGATCATGGCGACATTCTTGCCGGCGACCAGCGATTTCTTGAGCGCGATCAAGGCTTTGGCGCCGCCTTTGTCAAGATGCCTCGAACTGTCGCGGCCGCCCGAGCCGCGCACCGCCTCGATGCCGAATTTCTCGATCATCAGCGCGTTGAGCTCGGCATCGGCGCTGCGCGAGACCATGGCGACCAGCGGCCGGCCCTTGGGATAGTAAGCGGGCGTCAGCAGATGCTGGCCATGCCACAGCGCGATGATGCCGGGCTCGAGATGCGCATAGGCACCGCCGGCAACCTGCGTCGATCCCTTGACCAGCGGGCTGGTGATGCGAATCAGGCGCACGAACCAGGCGAACAGGCTGGCGATGAAATTCTTGACGAATCGCGACTGGGCGAGCGGCTCGCGGATGCGGCGCCACAACGTGCGCGTCCCGCCTCGCCTGGCGGCGCGCCCGGCCGCCCCTTTCACCGCTTCATGCTCCATAGATGTCAACCGGTTGCCTTCGTCTCTGGGTCGAGCAACCGATGCAGGTGAACGACGAAATAACGCATATGGGCATTGTCGACGCTGGCCTGCGCCTTCGCCTTCCATGCGGCGTGCGCGGATTGATAGTCGGGGTAGATGCCGACGATGTCGAGCGCATCCAGGTCACGAAACTCGGTTCCACCCAGCTTTTTCAGCTCGCCGCCGAACACCAGGTGCAAAAGCTGCTTCTTTCCGTCTTCTACGGCCATGCCGATCCTTCGCAGATTCATGAGTTTTGTGAAACGTTTAGACCAAAGCGGTCGATTTTGGAACTGTGGGCCGACTCACCCTTCGTCAGCTCCGGCGATGACGCCGGCAAGGACGTCCAGCAGTTCGCCGCTGCCGGCGGCGAGCGCGCCGTGGTTGATCACCTTGCCGGCGTAACGCGGCGGCTGTCCGCCGCGGTCGAGCAAGGCGCCGCCCGCCTCGGCGAGGATGAGGTCGGCGGCGGCGATATCCCAATCATGCGCATTGGGCTTGACGAAGGTCGCGTCGATCTTGCCGTTGGCGATCATCGCCAGCCGGTAGGCGAGAGAAGGGATATAGGCTATGCGGCGCATCCGGCCCTGCCAGGCCTCCGGCATGCGGTCGACCAGCGGCTTGGGCCCGCCGATATCGACGGTCTCGCCCGGCGCGCGCACATGGATGCGCTTGCCGTTGAGGAAAGCGCCCTCGCCCGGCAGCGCCCAGTAGGTTTCGTCCTTGGCCGGGCATTCGAGCACGCCGGCCAGCGAGCGGCCGTCCTCGACCACGGCGACGCTGACGCACCAGGAATGCAGGCCGTCGAGAAAGCCCCGCGTGCCATCGATCGGGTCGACGACGAAGGTGCGGCGGGCCGAAAGCCTGGCATGATCGTCGGCGGTCTCCTCCGACAGCCAGCCGTAATCCGGCCGCGCTTTGAGCAGGGTCTCGCGCAGATAGGCGTCGGCGGCATGGTCGGCCTCGCTGACCGGCGAGGTGCCGCCCTTCATCCACACCTGCGGGTTGTTGCCGAAATAGCGCATCGCGATCGCCCCGGCCTCGCGGGCGGCGTCGCGCAGCAATGCAAGGTCGTCGCGCGCCTCGCTCAAGGCAAGCTGGTCAAGCACCGGCAAGGGTCATCCCCTCGATCAGAAGTGTCGGCGCCGCAGTGCCGAAATTGCGATCGAGGTCGCTTGCCGGCACCATGTTGAGGAACATGGTCTTCAGGTTCGAAGCGATCGTCACCTCGGCCACCGGATAGGCGAGCGCGCCGTTCTCGATCCAGAAGCCGGAGGCGCCGCGGCTGTACTCGCCGGTCACCATGTCGACACCCTGGCCGAACACCTCGGTGACATAGAAGCCGCGCTTCAGCGAGGCGATCAGCTCCTCCGGCGTGCGCTCGCCGGGCTCGATGGCGAGATTGGTCGAGGACGGCGAGACCGAAGAGCCACTGCGCGAGCCGCGACCGTTGGTGACAAGGCCGAGCTCGCGCGCGGCCGACGTCGACAGGAACCAGTGGTTGAGCACGCCCTTGTCGACCATCAAAAGCTTCTCGCCCTCGACGCCTTCGCCATCGAAGGGGCGCGAGGCCTGGCCGCGACGCCGCAACGGCTCGTCGGTGACGGTGATCGCGGCGGCGGCTACCTGCTTTCCCATCATGTCGCGCAGGAAGCTGGTCTTGCGCGCCACTGCGGCGCCGTTGATGGCGCCGGCGAGATGGCCGGCAATGCCGCGCGCCACGCGCGGATCGAACACGACATCGACCGGGCCGGTCGCCGCCTTGCGGGCGCCGAGGCGGCGCACCGTGCGTTCACCGGCCTTGCGACCGATGTCTTCCGGCGCGTCGAGATCGGCGAAATGCTGGCGGGAGGAAAATTCATAGTCGCGCTCCATCGCCGTGCCCTCGCCGGCAATGACGCTGGTCGATCGCGAGAAGCGCGAGGCGACATACTGGCCGAGGAAGCCATGCGAGGTGGCGAGCACCAGGCCGCCGAGCCCGGCGCTGGCGCCGCTGCCGGCGGAATTGGTGACGCCCTTGACGGCAAGGGCCGCCGCCTCCGCCGCAAGCGCCGCTTCCTTCAACTGATCGGCCGACACCTCGGTCGGATCGAAGAGGTCGAGATCGCGCAAGTCGCGGGCAAGCAGCGCCGGATCGGCGAGGCCTTGGTAAGGATCCTCGGGCGAGACTTTCGCCATGGCGACGGCGCGCTCGGCGAGCGCCTTCGGGTCGGAGGCAGCGGTGGCGGAAACGCTCGCCACGCGCTGGCCGACGAAGACGCGCAGCGAGACATCCTCGCTTTCCGACGATTCGGTGCCTTCGACCTTGCCCAGCCGCACCGACACGCCGGCCGAACGGCCGCGCACCGCGACCGCGTCGGCGGCGTCCGCTCCGGCGCGTTTGGCCGCCTCGACCAGCGCCGCGACGCGGTCGGTCAGTTTCGCTGCGTCGAGCGTGTCGGTCATGCGGTTGGTCCTGTCTGTTCAAGCTGTCCTGGAGGGCAGACGCTGCAGCACTGTCTGGGTGCTGACGTGCCAATTGGATGCTGATGCACCATCTATTGTTCCATGCTCGCTTGTGCAATGGGCGCTTGTGCAATGGGCGAAGGCCAATCAGGATGCCGCGACCAAATCGCCCCAAAGCCGCAGACACAGCCGCCCGCGGCACCCTTGCCTGTCCGGAGTTCTCGCATGACGCCTTTCCACCTCGCCTTCCCGGTCCGTGATCTCGACGAAACCCGCGCTTTCTATGGCGAGGTGCTAGGCTGCGCGATCGGCCGCTCGTCCGCGACCTGGGTCGATTTCGACCTCTATGGCCACCAGATGTCGGCGCATTTGCGGCCGCAGGCGACCGAAGCGGCCCGCGACGGCAAGGTCGACGGCGTGGCCGTGCCGATCCCGCATTTCGGCGCGGTGCTTCTGATGGACGAATGGGAGCGGCTTGCCGCACGGCTAGAGGCCCGCTCCGACATAGACTGGCTGGAACGGCCGATGGTGCGCTTCAAGGGCGAGCCCGGCGAGCAGGCGACGCTGTTCATCCGCGATCCATCTGGCAACGCGCTCGAATTCAAAGGTTTCCGCTCGCTGGAGCAGGTGTTCGCGCATTGAGCAGATCGCCAACGTCGGCGCTGCCCCTCACCCTTACCCTCTCCCCGTGAAGGACGGGGAAGGGGGGCCACCAGCGCTGGAGCACATCCCTTCTCCCCGTTCTTCACGGGGAGAAGGTGCCGGCAGGCGGATGAGGGGCAGCGCCGGCATTTGCCGGTTCACGACGCCACCGGCGCCCAGATCACATCCTCGATTTTCTGCGCTCCCGTCGCCAGCATCACCAGCCGGTCGAAGCCGAGGGCCGAGCCGCTCGCCTGCGGCATGATGGCAAGGGCGGCGAGGAAATCCTCGTCGAGCGGATAGCGCTCGCCATAGACGCGCTCCTTCTCGTCCATCTCGGCGACGAAGCGGCGGCGTTGCTCGGCCGGGTCGGTGAGCTCGCCGAAGGCGTTGGCGAGCTCGACGCCGCAGCAATAAAGCTCGAAGCGCTCCGCGACACGCGGATCCTCCGCGCTCGGCCGGGCAAGCGCGGCCTCCGATACCGGATAGCCGTAGAGGATGGTCGCGCAGCCCTGCCCCAGCGCCGGCTCGACCTTTTCCACCATCACCCGGCTGAACAGGTCGGCCCAATTGTCGTCGGGCGCCGTGCGCAGACCGGCGCGGACCAGCGCCGCGTGGAGCGCGTCGCGATCGGTGCTGCCGTCTGCCGCGACGGTCGCCAGCAGGTCGATGCCGGCATACGCCAGGAAGGCTTCGGCCACGCTCAGCCGCTCCGGCTCGGCGAAAGGATCGGCCTCGCGGCCGCGAAAGCGGAAGCTTTTGGCGCCGGCCTTTTCGGCGGCGAGCGCCAGGAATTCGGCGCAGTCGGCCATCAGGCTCTCAACTGTATCGCCGACGCGGTACCATTCGAGCATGGTGAATTCGGGATGGTGCAGCGGGCCGCGCTCGCGGTTGCGCCAGACCGCGCCGAGGCTGAAGATGCGCTTCTCGCCGGCGGCAAGCAGCTTCTTGCACGCGAATTCCGGCGAGGTGTGGAGATAGAGCCGCTGGCGCGACGCGTCGGGCGCGACCGCCTCGGTGGCGAAGGCCGCAAGATGCGCCTCGTTGCCGGGCGAGACCTGCAGTGCGGCCGTCGTCACCTCGACGAAATCGCGCGCCGCGAACCAGCCGCGCAGGGCATTCGCAATGGCGTTGCGCGCCATCAGCCTTGGCCGGCGATCGGCATGAATATGCGGCATCCACCAGGGCGAAGCGGCGGTCATGGGCAGGAAAATCGCGTGGAAGGCTGGCGGTTCGGCGCAAGATGCGCTAGGGCGCACGCGATGGCCGCCGTCGCCGCCTCATGGCAATCGACGCTTGCAGGCCGAAAAACTCGAATGGGATCGAATACCGTGGTCAAGGTCATCGCCAGTTCCTTACGCAAAGGCAACGTCGTCGATAAGGACGGCAAGCTCTATGTCATCCTCTTTGCCGAAAACATCCACCCTGGCAAGGGCACGCCGGTAACGCAGCTCGACATGCGCCGCATCGGCGACGGGGTGAAGGTTTCGGAGCGCTACCGCACGACCGAGATGGTCGAGCGCGCCTATGTCGAGGAGCGCGAGCACACTTTCCTCTATTCCGACGGCGAGGGCTTCCATTTCATGAATCCGGAAAGCTACGACCAGGTCGTGGCCTCCGAAAGCGTGGTCGGCGACATGGCTCCCTACCTGCAGGAAGGCATGGCCGTGCAACTGGCGCAGTTCAACGGCGTGCCGATCTCGCTGACGCTGCCGCAGCGCGCCGTCTTCGAGGTCGTCGACACCGAGCCGGTCACCAAGGGTCAGACGGCGTCTTCGTCCTACAAGCCGGCCGTGCTTTCCAACGGCGTGCGCACGGCCGTGCCGCCGCACATCACCGCCGGCACCCGCGTGGTTGTGATGACCGCCGACGGCTCCTACGTCGAGCGCGCGAAAGACTGAGGCTGTCATAGCAGCCTAGCAACCAGCGGCTCGCCTGCGACCAGGCGGGTCCGCCATTAGGCGACAGGCACGGATTGTTCGCCGTCTGGATGGCAGGTTCTAGCTTAGGCGGATTTTGCGTTGCCACGACGTGAGCAGATCTGCGCCTCATGTCCGCCATTGACTTAATGTGTGTGCGCCCGAGAGCGGAAGTCTGAGGCAGCATACTGTTACGAAAGCTGTCCGCCCCAAGCATCAAGCTCGCATTCTGACTGGTGTGTTGGCATTAAACGCCAAATCCCTGGCCCTTGTCGAGTGCAGGCTGAACTGGCAACGGCATGACACGCCTCAACCGGTGTTCCAATGTCGTGACGAAAAAGCGCATCGCCGCATAGATAAGAAAAGCGAATATCAGCATCTGGCCAACCATGTATGCCGGCTGACGCACATAGCCTTGATCCGTCAACAAGATCAATGCGTGTAGCCCAGCAGGTAGAATACAAGCAAGCAGACAAATCTGGTTGAAGTATCGTCTATTCTGTTTGATGCCACGATGCACATTCTGCGCCGCCTGCGTGGAGACAATGTCTGTCACTATGCACAAGCAGACTGACGCCGAAGCCAAGGCGAAAGCTATCCCAACATTTATCTGCATGACGTGGATCAGATTGTCGCGATCCGGCAACTCCTGAGACCTCGCATAGAATACGATCCACTGGAGCATCAGCGCCGGCAAGGCCATTATCCAGCTGATTAAAAACAACCCAAAGTAGGATGACACCGGGATCGTTGGCAAATCATAAAACGGCAGCCATTCCTCATTTCGAATTCGTGACGACCTCATGAACAGAGCGATCGACGCGGAGAGTAAGAATGCCAGGGCAAGAAATCCAACGTCTGACGCCGAGCTTGCTATTGAGTTACTTATGAGACTGTCTAACGTCTGGGGCTTAAGCTTCTTCAGATTTTCGACCGGAAGGACATATTTCCGAATGACGTCGTTATCGGTCGCCAGTCGATATAAAATGCAGAAAAGATATGCGAATCCAGAACCCACCAACGTTGCGAGCAAGATACTGTTGAACCATGGTTCAGCGGCTATGTTGTTACTTCGTAGAAGTTGTGCAAAGAAGCGCAGACCAGGGTCTGCGTAACGCTTGTCAAGCACACCAGGTCCGTTGATTTTGGGGTTTTTCGCATTCTCCGGGCGCACGAGCTCACGCATCGTACGACGGTCGTTTCGAACAACTATTGAAAAGAGAGCGATCAGCCGTTTAGCATCAATTTCGCACGCCTTAATATGCTCTGACCATTCCTGACGCGCGAACTTCAGATCTTCTAAAAGCGGAATCTGATTAGGGATCACGCCCTTCTTCTTGCCTTGAGTTAGCAGCTTCTCTGCCTCGATCCGAAGGGCTTGCGCCGAGCCCGGATCGATCCGACCGCCAAGTAGCACAGTTGGGTTGCTAGCCAGAACGCTCTTCACGAAAGGGTTAGATTCCGTCTCAAAAACTAAATCTTCAGTCTTCGCTCGGAGCGAGAGATACTGAGGCTTCAGCATAGCAACGACATCATTGTAACGCTGATATTCCGCTTGGGACCAGATGTCTGGCCGTTCCAACGTCCACTCGCCAAACAATCGCAAGGATACACATCTGCGCGATCCGCGCACGGCGTCATCGTACTCGATGCCGAGTATCGACAGGAGAGCAATCAGCGTCCAGAAGGTCTCAACATCACTTTCGTAGTCTGGCGCTCCTACGACGACCGTCTCTATCTCTTGGGCAGAAAGCGCGGTTACACGATTGTAGAACTCGTCTGGAATGTTGGCGATCGCGTGCGCAAACCTACGAAGCGAGTGTTCGATCTGGGCTACAACAGGAGTAGCGGGGAGAACGCCAACCACGAGAAGAGCTGCGAAAAGTGGCCACGAAGCACCCTGGAATTTGATCGTTGTTTTTCCGCCTATAATATCCACCAGAGGCTGAAAAATACAGAGGACAAAATAGAAATATAACAGGAGGAAAACGTAAAAAATGTATGCTCGATTATATGTATCTCTGCCCACAAGCAGAGGAAGAGTCAGCATGCTAGTGAAATCGTATTCTGCGCCCTTGGGTGGTGTAATCAACTCGCCCAGTCGCTTCCCGGCATAGAGAGCAATGACTAAAGTGCCAAAGAGGAAAGAAAGACCAAAAGACTTCTCTCCCAAGCGAGAAAGAAGTTCTACCAACGAACCCCAATTTGATCCGGGGCTGGAGCCTGCTCAATTGGCTCCGGCACGTTAACAAGTCGATACGTTTGGGTTGCAACCTGCCGCAGAACTCGTCGTGGGCATTGCGGCAATAAACGCCGTGCAGATGAAGAGAGCCGCTATTAGCAAAGCTATACTCTTAAGCGCCTTGCGCATTACGTGTCTCCATATATACATGCTAGCTACATTAATACACGCTTCAAAAGCCGTCAATCTGGTATGGGTGCTGATTGCTCGAAACTGGGCATCGGCGACTAGTTGCTGAGGGGCCCTGAGCTGCCGCCTGCCCAACGCCCGTCCTGGCCATCTAGGGTGAGAAGGATCCGTTCTTCATTCCGACTGGCGCCGAGGCGTTCAAGCGGGACGTGCCATCGGCCGATGTTCGTTTCGTCGACAGCGGTCACTTCGCGCTGGAGACCCACGCCCGCGAGATCGGGGCAGCCATGCGCGAGTTTCTCGCCAAGCACCTCGGCTGATGCGGTGGTCCGGGCGCCGCGTGCGGCCGGACTTCTCCCGTTTCACTGGTGACCGCCCCCCTTGCACGCAGTTGGACCCGCGCGAAGGACTGAGGGGGCCGGAGTTTCAGCAGCCACACCACCGGGACACTGCGCTGTACTCAACGCTTCGGCCGGCAAAGGCCGGAAGCGCAGGGAAACCGTCGTTTGCAGGCCGGCCTCAACCGAATATCAACGGGGCCCTAGTCGACCCACTTGGCCGGTCCACGGAACTCGATCCCATAGCGGCCTGCAAGTTCCGCCACTTCCGCTATCTGGTCGGGAATGCGCAGTTCGCGTGCGGCCGCCTCCACGAAGAATTCCTCCAGCCCGCCGGGCGTCAGGATCGTAAGGTTGCGGCCCGGCCCGGCACTCGCGACGCGGAACGTGTGCGGCACGCCGCGGGGTAGGAAGATCGACGCGCCTGGCCGCACCGCCATGACCTGACCATCGAGCCAGAATTCGTATTCCCCTTCGATCACATGGATCACCTCGTCCTCATTGTGGTGCACGTGAACCGGCGGGCCGCCCCGCGAAGGCACGGTCGATTCGAAGACACCGACGATGCCGCCGCTCTGGTATCTGCCGACATTGATCCTGTAGACCGTGTCCATCCATTTGACGGCGCGCGCCGAGCCTGTGGCGATGTTCATCGCGTTTCCCTTTCCATGTTCGGTCAGTTAGGTTCGGTGCTGCAGCGCCGTTTGCATCGTTAGGGCAATGATCCGACTGGCGGAAATCGAATGATAGTATTCGGGATATTGGCGCCGTGAATTTGGCCGCGTTCGATCTCAACCTGCTGCGCGTATTCGATGCCATGATGCTGGAGCTGAGCACGGTACGTGCCGGCGAACGGGTCGGCCTGTCGCAGCCGGCGGTCAGCTCGGCGCTCGGGCGCCTGCGCGCCATCCTCGGCGACGAGCTTTTCGTGCGCGACGGCAACCGCATGATGCCGACACCGCGCGCGCTCCAGCTGAAGGAACCGGTGCGCCAGGCGCTGGTGCAGATCGAGGAGGCCCTTGCGGCAAGCGCTGCCTTTGACCCTCAGACGTCGACGCGATCCTTCATGCTGATTGGCTCGGACTATTTCTCGACATTGCTGATGCCGAAACTGGCGGCGAGGGTCACGCCGATCGCGCCTTCGATCGTCCTCCAGATGATGGACTACCCATCGGCCGACGTTTTCGGCCTGCTGAGCGACGGTAAGGCCGACATCGTCCTGGACAGGGCGTTGGAGACCCCGGAGTGGATCGCCAGCCGGAGGCTGTTCCGTTCATGGCTTGTCTGCATCGCCCGCCGCGGGCACCCCTTGATCAGCGCAACGGAGATCCGGCCAGGGGAGGCCCTTCCAGCCGACGTCTTCTGCGCCATCCCGCAGGTGTTGCGCTCGGCCGACGGGAGCAGGTCCGGTACCATCGATCCGGCGCTCCAGAAGCTCGGCCTGTCGCGCAAGGTCGCCATCACCGTTCCGCATTTCCAGGCCGTTGCGCTTGCCGTGGCGAACAGCGACCTGCTCGGCAGCATCCCGGTTCACTTCGCGCGCCTGGCGGCCGAACACCTCGAACTGGATATTTTCATGCCGCCGATGGAATCGCCGGCGATGGACGTCACAATGTACTGGCATCGCCGATTGGATCGCGACGCTGGCAACGCCTGGCTGCGCGAGCAGCTTGGGGCGGTCGCTTCGTTCGAGCCGTAGGCGCACGCGATCGAGCGAGCAAGGATGACGGTTTGGCGGGCTACGTCGCGAACACCCCGTCGACTTCCGCAAGGGTGTGCTGGTAGGCGCTCTCAGCGGGAAGGTCAGCCAAGCTACTCTCCGGAGAGCGACGATATCAGCACATATCCGCGGGTCCTGTTCTGGTTGTCGCTGTCGACCGTGTTCATCGCCCCGAACAGGTCGACCGTTTTCACCCACACCGGCGGGTATTTGTAACGAGCGACATCGAGGATCAGGAACCTGTCCGCCTTCTCGTCGTAAGCGGCCAGCGGGGATATATGACCGCCCTTCTCCTGGCCTATCGCCTTGCGCAGATAGTTGACGATGACGAAGTGTCCGGGTTTGGAAAGGAATGAACTGGCCTGGGTCCGGAACTGCTCGGGGCTGGCGTCCGAAGCATGGCGGACTTCGGCCTTGATCGGCTGCGTGGAAAGAATGGCCCCGATCTGGTCGAGCGTCATTCCCTGCTTGTCCAGGACCTGGCGAGGAAGAATGGCCTCTGTGCGCTCATTGAGGACATTGTCCTGCGTGAACGTCCTGTAGGGTTCGTATTCCGGCACAGAAGGTGCGGGAAGGTTGAGTGCATTCAGCACCATGACGATGCTTGCCACACCACAATAGGCCTGCGTCTTTTGCGTAAGAAAGTTGCTCGCGAGAGGGAAATAGGCTTCCTTCGCTGTGCTCTCGACCAGAAAGCCCTCTCCGGATGGGGAACTGAATCCGGTCAGGTTGTCCGGAAGCTTCAGCGTCTCCGAGAAGGCGCCGGATGCAGCCAAAAGAAATATCAGCAAGAGCGAATACAAACGCGCAGACATGGTGGTCCTCCGCCCGGTTAAAGAAAGCGTCGAGGAATATACCAGCTTGTCGATACGGTGGCACGTTCGAGTTCGATGCTGCCGGCACGCCGCCACAAGCCACGCAATCCACTCCCGACGCTGATGCCGGCGTCGGGTCAAGTCCGCAAGAGGCTGCGCAGGCGAAGCCGCAGCCGGGGGCGATCGACTGGCGGTTCGGCACCCGTCTCATTGGATGTCTGCTCGCTGGGTGGCAGCAGGTAGAGCCAGGCCAGCATCTCATTGGCCTCGCCACAGCAAGGCCCCGCAATGCCGGCCGAAAGGAGGCTCAGCGCTTCCCCCCGCGAAAGTGTCGTGGGTGCAATCGACGTGCCGGTCCTCGCATGCATGATTAGCCTCCATAATTGGCGGTGGCAGCGACACGCAGGTTTTTCGAGCGACGCGAGACAGGTGGCGAACCTCATCTCATGGACATCAGGTCCGTCATGAGGCCGACCCCTACCCTGACGACGAACTTCGGCGCGAGGGGCTCCAGACAGCCGATATCCTTCAGCTGATCGGGCGTCAGGTCTGCCAACGCCCTGCGTCCTGCAACGGCCCGCCGCCAGGCCGTGAAGGCAGCGAGCGCTGCCGCCACGCTTTTCGACATTGCACCGAGCAGCCGCTGTTTCGGTGCGCGGGTCTTCGCGTGAGTTTCCGTGTGAGCCATTTCGCTCTCCCGTTCCAGACTGATGCCGGAGCGTGTCACGGAGGCGATTTGCGCTTGTTCAGCCAAGCGTGAACCGTTGAGGAAAGGCCATCGGATCGCCGTTAAATCCGCGTTAAATCGACCAGCGAAGATGTTATTGTGCCGGTGCGTTCGAAATTCGGAGGGCAGTCGTGCGCATCCGGTTGCTTGGCGGTCTCGAGGTGACTTCCGCGGATGGCCAGCCCGTCCGCTTCGCGACGCGCAAATCCGGGCTTCTCTTTGCCGCTCTCGTCCTGTCGGGGCGCCGCGGCCACCATCGCGAACGGCTTGCCGAAGGGTTTTGGCCGGGACGAGGCGACGCGCAGTCGCGCAACAGCCTGCGCCAGGCTCTTGCGGATATCCGGCGATGGTTTCCTGCCGCCGGCAGTGCGGCCATTTCCGTCGAGGGAGATCAGGAAGCGGTAGCGCTGACGGCCGGCCCGGACGAAGCGGATATCTGGCTCTTCGAACGCAAGCTCGCCGAAGGCGGCGCGGCGGACCTCGCCTTCGCCGCCGAGCTCTATCGTGGTGACGTGCTTGCGGGCGAAGCCATTCCGGACGGTCTGGATGAATGGTTCGGTCCGCATCAGGTCCGGTACCGGCAGAAAGCGCTGCAACTGGTGGAACGCCTGAGCCTCGCGCTGCCTGAAGCCGGAACCGAGGATGACACGGCCTGCGAGCGGCTCGCCGAAAGGCTGCTCGCCTCGGATCCGACCGCGGAGGCGGCACATCGGGCATTGATGCGGGTCCACGCCGCCAGGGGCCACGAAAACGCGGCCCTGCGCCAGTTTGAATCCTGCCGCGCGCTGCTGAGGAAGTACCTGGACGTCGAACCCGAGGCACAGACCAACGCATTGGCGGCGGCGCTGCAAACACGCGGTGGAAATCGGCTGTCCTCGTCGGCGCACGAGCCGCATCAGCCTATCTCCACGGCGGCGAGGTCGCACGACCAGCCCTCGGTGGCGGTGATGGCCTTCGACAATCTCGGCGGGGCGGACGACGAGTATTTCGCCGACGGCGTCGTCGAGGAGATCACCGCCGCGCTTTCGCGAATCCGGGACTTCTTCGTCATCGCGCGCCAGTCCGCCTTCACCTACAAGGGACGCTTCGTCGACGTGCGCGAGGTCGGCAGGGAACTCGGCGTCAACTATGTGGTCGAAGGCACGGTTCGGCGGGGCGGCGACCGGCTGCGCATTTCCGTGCAGCTGGTCGATGCCGAGACGCGGGCGCAGCTATGGTCCGAGCGCTACGAGGGCGCGATCGAAGACGTTTTCGAGTTCCAGGACAGGATCGCGGCGCAGGTAGCGGGCGCCATCCATCCGGCCATCCGTGGTGCCGAGATCGAGCTGGCCAAGCGCAAGCCGCCGACCAGCCTGCGGGCCTATGATTTCGTCATGCGCGCCTATCCGAACATTTGGGGCCGCCGCAAGGACACCAACGACCAGGCCATAGAGCTGCTGAAGAAAGCGATCGCAGTCGATCCGGCCTATGGCCGCGCCCATGCGCTCCTGGCTTGGTGCCACGCCTCGAATGCCGCATATCTGTGGGCCGAGCACCCGGAAAGCGAGTTGGAAAGGGCGCGCGCGGCGGTCGAGGCCGCGGGCTCGATCGGCGACGATCCTACCGCCCTGGCCGCCGCCGGCTCGGCATCGAGCATGTGCGGCGACCAGGAGCGCGCCGCCACTTTCATCGAAAAGGCGCTCAAGCTCGATCCGAACAATGCTTGGGCATGGGCACGCCATGGCTGGATCGCGATCTACAAGGACGACGCAGCCCACGCGCCGGAACGGTTCCAGCGAGCGATGATGCTGAGCCCGACGGATCCTTTCGCATTCAACATGAGACTGGGAATGGCCACCGCCATGGCCAAGACAGGTTCTCTCACCCAGGCTGTCGCGATCGCCCGCGAGGTGATCGCCGCCCATCCCGACATAATCATGTCCTATCGGTACCTCACCGCCTGGGCAGCGATGAGCGGCGACATGGAGACCGCCCGCTGGGCCGCGCAGAAGCTGCTCGCCGCCCAGCCGGACTTCACGATCGAGCGATACCGGTCGCTGCCTATCTTCCGCAACACCCCGGAATGGGCGGACCGGGTGGTCGAAGCCTTGAAGCAGGCGGGGCTTCCCGAGCGCTGATCAGGCGGCCATTTCCACCGGCAGGCCGGCGGCCTTCCACTCCGGCATGCCGTCCTCGAGACGACGCGCGGAATGGCCGAGCGAGCGCAGCGCGGCCACTGCCTCGAACGACATCACGCACCAGGGACCGCGGCAGTAGGCGACGATCTCCCGGTTCGTATCGCCGCTTTGGGACCAGGCTTTGATTTCGCCGAGTGGGACATTGATCGCACCGGGCACATGGCCGAGTGCGAACTCGTCCGGCGGGCGGACATCGATCAGCGTCACCAGCCCATCGCGCATCAGCGCCTGGAGTTCCTCGCGCCCGACGGGCCGCATGCCGTCTCGCGCCTCGAAATAGCCGCGCACGATGCGGTCGACTTCAGCGAGATGCCGCTCGGCAACGGCGCGCACAGACGCGAAGGCGGAAAGCACGCTCTCATCCGCAAGCGCATAGCGGACGAACTTGCCGTCGCGTACGGCCGAGACGATGCCGGCTCGACGCAGTGCCTGCAGATGCTGGGAGACGTTGGCTATCGGCTGGCCGAGCTTTGCGGCAAGCGCTTCGACGCTGCGCGCGCCTTGCGCTAGATGCTCGATCATTTCCAGGCGCAGCGGGTGGCCGAGCGCCTTGGCGACGATCGCGAACTGCTCGTAGAGCGCCTGTTTCGGATTGCGGATTGACATCGTCCTTTCAGCGACGCATCGTCATTCAATAAAATAATTGAATGACGCTTTCGACCATTGCTGTCAAGCCGGACAGTCCACCCGGAGCAGTCGGCCGTTCGGAGGAAAAGCGATGATTCTCAGGCAGTTCCTGCATACCGACCCGGTTGCCGCCTCCTATCTGTTCGGCTGCGGCGGCAAGGCTTCGGCGGCCGTCGTCGATCCGGTCGGCGACATTGCGCCTTATGTCGAGGCGGCACGCGCGACCGGCATGCGCATCCTCTATGTCGTCGACACGCATATTCATGCCGACCACATCTCGGCCGGACGGACGCTCGCCGAGGCGACCGGCGCCGAATACGTGCTGTTCGAAGGCGCCGAGGCAGGCTTCCCGTTCCGCCGCGTGAAGGACGGCGAGGTGCTCGAGCTTGGCAACGTCACGGCGACCGTCATGCATACGCCGGGCCACACGCCGGAGCATCTAAGCCTTTTGGTCACCGACCGGACCCGGTCGGCCGAGCCCTGGTTCGTGCTCACCGGACACACGCTGATGGTCGGCGATCTCGGCCGCACCGAACTTGCATCCAGCGCCGAGGACGGGGCACGCGCGCTCTATGCCAGCGTGCGCCGGCTGAAGGAATTACCCGACCACATCGAAGTGCTGCCGGGCGCCTATTCCGGCTCGGTCTGCGGCCGCTCGCTGAGCGGCAAGCCGACATCGACCATCGGCTTCGAGCGGCGTTTCAACAAGGCCTTCCGCATCGAGGACGAAGGCGAGTTCGTCGCCGCCATGACTGGCGACATCCCTCCCCCGCCGCCGGACGCCGCCCGCACAAGGGCCGCGAATGCCGGGGCGAAACCTTGAGCGCAGCGGCGCCGGCCGTCGCGCTCGGCCTCAAGGCCAACTGGAAACAGTTCGCGCTCCTGGTGCTGATCAACGCCTTCGTCGGCGGCATGGTCGGCATCGAGCGGACCGTGGTGCCGCTGATAGGAGCGGAGGAATTCGGCGTCGCTTCCACCACGCTGGTTACCTCCTTCATCGTCAGCTTCGGTGTGGTCAAGGCCTGCGCCAACCTCGTCTCCGGACAGCTTGCCGACAGATGGGGCCGCAAGCGGGTGCTGATCCTCGGCTGGCTGTTCGGCCTGCCGGTGCCCTTCATCATCATCTGGGCACCGAGCTGGGGCTGGATCGTCGCCGCCAATGCGCTGCTCGGCATCAACCAGGGGCTCGCCTGGTCGATGACCGTCATCATGAAGGTCGACCTCGTGGGGCCGAAGTCGCGCGGGCTTGCGGTCGGCCTCAACGAGTTCGCAGGCTACCTGGCCGTCGGGGTCACCGCCTTCCTCACCGGCTATCTGGCGAGCCGCTACGGGCTGCGCCCGGTGCCGATCTATCTCGGCGTCGGCTATGCGATCCTGGGCGCCGCGCTGTCGATCGTTTTGGTGCGCGACACGCGCGAGCATGTGCGGCTGGAACTGGCCAACCATCCGAAAGCCGCTTCGCCGCTCGGCTTCCGCGAGATCTTCATGCTGACCTCGTTTGGCGACCGCAACCTCTTCGCGGCCTCGCAGGCCGGCCTGGTCAACAATCTGAACGACGGCATGAGCTGGGGGCTGTTCCCGCTCTTCTTCGTCGCGAACGGGCTCGGCGTCGAGCGGATCGGCATCCTCAAGGCGGTCTATCCGGCGGTCTGGGGCGTCCTCCAGGTCGCAACCGGACCATTGAGCGACCGCTGGGGCCGCAAGGGCCTGATCGTCGCCGGCATGTGGCTGCAGGCGGTGGGGCTCCTGCTTACCGCCATGACGCGCGATTTCGGCTGGTGGCTGCTGGCGAGCCTGCTGCTCGGCCTCGGCACGGCGATGGTCTATCCGAGCCTGATCGCGGCGGTGTCGGACGCCTCGCATCCGTCCTGGCGGGCGCGCTCGCTCAGCGTCTACCGCTTCTGGCGCGACCTCGGCTACGCAATCGGAGCGCTGTCGGCGGGCCTCATCGCCGACTTCTTCGGTTTCGCCGCGGCGATCGCGGCGATCGCGGCGCTGACATTTCTCTCGGGCGCGATCGTGGCCGTGGCGATGCGGGAGACGGCGCGCTGACCCGGAGCGAGGCGACTGGTCGGCAGCGTCGCGTTTACGATATCCGAAGCTTCGTGCTGCCAGGGACGCGCCTGTCCGGTACTATGGCGCCGGGTGCCTTCTCGGGGTCGTTCATGAACAACTCGACGCGCATGCCGTGGGTCGACACGGCAAAAGGTCTTTCGATCATCCTAGTGGTGATGATGTATTCCGCCTACAATACCGGTGAATATACCGGCGGCGTCGGCTTCCTGCATTATGTCATCGGCTTCGCGACACCCTTCCGGATGCCCGAGTTTTTCCTGATTTCCGGGCTGTTCCTGTCGCAGGTGATCGAGCGGCCGTGGCGGCGCTATATCGACCGGCGCGTCGTCCATTATCTCTATTTCTACGTGCTGTGGGCGATCATCTCGATCGGGCTGAAGATCGGCATCTTCAGCCGCGATCCGGCCGGCATGCTGCATGACCTCGCAATGGCCGTCGTCCAGCCCTATGGCGTGCTGTGGTTCATCTACATGCTGGCGATGTTCGGCCTCGTCGCGCGCATCCTGCGCGAACTCGGCGCGCCGCACTGGATCGTCATTGCGGCCGCCGCGGTGCTGCAGATTTGGGCGCCGCATTCGGAGAGCTACGCGCTTACGCAATTCGCCGCCTATTTCGTGTTCTTCTATCTCGGCTTCGTCATGGCGCCGCTGGTGTTCCGGCTGGTCGCGTGGACGCAAGCGCGGCCGGCGATCACCGTCGCGGGCCTGGCCGCATGGGCGGTCGTCAACGGCCTGCTCGTCTATTCGCCGGGTTATGCCGTTCAGCCGGTCGGCATGCAGATGGGCCTGGCGGCATGGCCGCCGCTGCATCTTGCGCTCGCCGTCGCCGGCGCGGTGGCGCTCTGCGTCGCCGGCGGCTTCCTGTCGAAATTCGCCGCGATGGAATGGCTGCGCTGGCTCGGCGAGCATTCGCTGGTCGTCTATGTCGCCTTCACCATCCCGATGTCGATCTTCCGCGGCGCGGCGCTTGCGAGCGGCCTTCTGACCGACACCGGCTGGCTCAGCCTCGCGGTGCTGCTCGTTTCAGTGATCAGCCCGGTCATTCTCTATTTCATCGTCAAGCGCACCGGCTTCGGAAACTTCCTCTTCGAGCGGCCGGCCTGGGCGCATATCGACAGGCCGGTTGCCGGCCATATCTCGAACAAGGGGGTTGCGCGGCCGGCGCGCGAGGCGACCTGACGCCAGTTGGTTCGTCGGCAAGCCGCAGTCCTGCCGGCTATTTGCCGACAGTCGAGGGACGGCGCACGGCCTTGATCTTGCCGCTGCTGCCGCCACCGCAGAAGAAGCAGTCGCCACCGTCGGATTCCAACCCCGACACGCCGGAGGGCATCGCCACCTCCTGCAGCACGTCGCCCGTCTCGGGATCGATGCGCAAGAGGTCGCCCTCCTCGCCTTCCCAGGTGGCATGCCAGAGCTCGCCGTCGACCCAGGTGACGCCGGTGACGACGCGCTTCGATTCGATGGTGCGGATCACCTTGCCCGTCTCTGGATCGATCTGATGGATCTTGTGCGCCCTGTATTCGCCGACCCAGAGCGAACCTTCGGCCCAGGCCATGCCCGAGTCACCACCATTGCCGGGGGCCGGAATGGTGGCGACGACCTCGCCGGTTTTCGGGTCGACCTTGTGGATGCGGTCCTCGCCGATCTGGTAGAGGTGCTCGCCGTCGAAGGCGGTTCCCGCATGCGAGGCGACGTCGATCGATCGCACGATCGTGCCGCTGTCCGGATCAAGCGCCTTCAGCTTGTCGCCGGTGGCGAACCAGACATTCTTGCCGTCATAGGTGACGCCGTTGATGCGCTCGGCGTCCGGGAAGGGTCCATATTCCCGCAGGATCTCGGCGGCGGCTCGTTTCATTTTCGATCTCCATCTGAACAATGGCCGCAGACTAGTCGCTCGGCAGCGGACCCGGGAGTAACAAGACAGTCGGGAATCCGGTCATCGGCGGCGTCATCCAGCGGCGCGCCCTGCCGCGCCCGACCGCTCGCACCTTGTCCTGCGTGGAAAGCGCCTCCAGCGCGCGCTGCACGGTGCGCGGGCTGGCGCCAAGCGCGATCGCCAGCGCCGAGCTCGACCACGACTCGCCGTCGGCCAGGAAGGCGAGCACTGCCCCATGCTCCTCCTCGACAGGCGGAGCGAGCACCACGACTTCGCTGGCACTCATCGGCGTGAGCGTAAAACCGGCCGCCGTCGCGTTGATTTCAGCCAGCGCGCTGAGTTCAGCGCGCAGCCGTCCCATCTCGACCCGGAGCCGAGCGCGATGCGATTCGTCCGCGTGCCTGGCCCTGAAGGCGCGCCTCAGCAGCACCTCCCGCGGCGCATCTGCGGGCCACGCTTCGGCAAGCGTGCGCGCCAATGCAAACAGCACCGGCCGCGTCGCCAGCGGGACCGCCGTACCAGCCTGGCGCACGACATTGCGGCAGGCGTCGATGACGAGCGCGCCGGATGCGAGCAGCGCTTCGACCTCGTCGAGTTGGAGCGGCTTTTCCAAGCCCTTCGATATGAGCCGCGCGACGGGCGTGTTCAGCACCAGCGATGCGGTTTCGACCTCCGCCCTCAGCGCCGGGATGTTGGCTTCGTAGGCCGCAAGCGCCGCCCGGCCGAGCGCCGCGCGCGCAGCTTTCGTCCGCAAACGCCTGACCGCGATGCCCGCGGCCGCGAGCTCATGCGCGACGCGCGCGACCGGTGGCAGCGGCGCCGGATCGAAGCCGGCAAGCAGGCGCTCGGCCTCGTCGATACGGCCGATCAGGATCAGCCGACGCGCCTCGAGGCTTCCTGCATAGGCCGCATTCACGCGATCGCCATGCGATGCAAGCGTCGTCCTTGCGGTTCGCAACGCCTTCTCCGGCCAGCCGAGATCGCGCGAGACGAGCGCGATCTCGGCTTCGGCGACGACACAGCGGGCCCGCGCCACTGCCTCCTTCGGGCTGAAGGCGCGGGCCGCGCTCTTCAGCAGCGCCTTGGCCTTGGCGAAGTCGCCGAGTTGCGCCATCGCGATGCCGCGCAGCGCCAGCGCCGGCGCGTCGTCGCGCAGCGCGACGCGCTTCAAGGCGCCGAGCGGGTCACCCGCGGCAAGCGCGCGGCCGGCGGCATTGATCAGCGAGTCCATGCAATGCCCGTCTTAGGGTCCGCCGGATCAAATCGCGCCACACTTGTAACTCTCACCATCGCGCCGTCCGGCCCTATGTCTGTCCGCGTCACCCTCAACCAAACCGAAAGAATGAGCAATGACCCAGCAAATGCACACACCACCGGTCGTTTCGCCAGAGGCCTGGGAAGGCGCGTATGACGAGATGCTGGTGAAGGAAAAAGCCCTTACCCGCGCCCGCGACGCTTTAGCCGCCGAGCGCCGCCGCATGCCGTGGATGCTCGTCGTGAAGGATTATGTGTTCGAAGGCCCGAACGGCAAGGCAAGCCTGCTCGATCTTTTCGAAGGCCGCCGGCAGCTGATCATCTACCGCGCCTTCTTCGAGCCGGGCGTCTATGGCTGGCCGGAGCATGCCTGCCGCGGCTGCTCGCTCGGCGCCGACCAGGTCGGCAACCTTGCCCATCTCAACGCCCGCGACACCACGCTTGCCTATGCCTCGCGCGCGCCGCAGGCCGACATTCAGCGGCTGAAGCAGCGGATGGATTGGAAGATGCCCTGGTACACCATCACCGACAGCTGGGATAAGGATTTCGGCGTCGACGAATGGCACGGCCACAACGTCTTCATCCACGACGGCGACCGCATCTTCCGCACCTACTTCGTCAACAACCGCGGCGACGAGGCGTTCGGCACGGTGTGGAGCTATCTCGACGTCACCCCGCTCGGCCGCCAGGAGGTGTGGGAGGATTCGCCCAAGGGCTATCCGCAGACCCAGACCTACAAATGGTGGAACTGGCACGACAACTACGAAGCGGGCGCCGCCCCCGACCAGAGATGGGTCGAGGTGTCGGATGCCGGCGAAGCGGCGTTCCGCAATAAGGACGCCTGAACGTGACACGACTTCGGCGGCGCGAACCGCGCCGCCGAAGCCGATCCCCGCATCTCTCCGAATTTTGAAATCCCGACCGCTTCGGGAAGGTGAATATCATGAGCATCGACAATTCCGCCCCTCGCCCAACCGGCTTGAGCAGCTTCGGCCTTGCCGACTGGCTTTGCCTCGCCGCCGCGCCGACCTTCGCCATGATGGCGCTGCTGACCGCCGGCTATGACGGCCACGACATGATGTGCATGTCAGGCTCAGGCGCCTCGATCCTTAGCGGCATGGCGCCGATGTATCTGCTGATGGCCGGCTTCCATCTGACGCCATGGTTGAGGCTGATGGCAAGGCGCGGGTGAGATCTCCACTGAGCGCCACCTGGATTGCGCAGGCTGCGATATCAGGCGCTCGCCGGCTCATGGGACCTCGTCGCCATGTTCGACGTGCTCGAGCACGTTCCGAGCCTTCCTTTCCTTTCCCGCCTTCAGACCAGTCATCTGGCCGTCGCCGTCCCAATGGCGGACTACTCCGCCCAGGCGAGCTCGCCCAGATGGCGACGGACCAAGTTCATCTCTTCAGAAGCCGTGCGCCCAAAATGCCGCTTGAAGTCGCGGCTGAACTGAGCCGCGCTCGCATAGCCGACCGAAGCCGCGACATGAGCGATCCTGCCCGTGCGCGCGATCACCAGCCTTGCCTCATGCAGCCGCATCGCTTTCACGTACTGCATGGGGCTGCTTCCGGTCATCTCCTTGAAATGGACGTGGTAGGAAGGCACGCTCATGCCCGCTTCTCTCGCCAGATCGGCGACCGAGATTTCGCAGCTGTAGTTTTCCCGCAGCCATGCGAGGCTCCGCACGATCCTTCCCGACCGGCCCCTCTGCTGCAGGGCCGCGATCATTGCGCCGCCTTGCGGGCCAATAAGCACCCGGTAATGCAGCTCGCGCAGCAGGCTTGATCCAAGAACGGCGGTCTCGGCAGGGCTGCGAAGCGCCTTCAGCAGGCGCAGCAAGACGTCCTCGATGTCGGTGCCCATCCTGCTTGATACGAGACTTCGCGGCTTACCGCTTGCGGGAACGGAATGCGTCTCCAGCTGCGCTGCAATCTCGGCCGCCAGCCGCATGTCGAACTCGACATAGACCGCAAGCAACGGACGATCGGGGCTGGCCATCGACTCCATTCGAAACGGAACCGGCACCGACACCGCCAAATAGTGTTCTTCGTCATAGAGGTAGACCTCCTGTTCGAGGATGCCTCGCTTGCTTCCCTGCAGGACGAACACCGCGCCGGGTTCATAAAGCACCGGGACGTCATGAAGCACAGCCTCCGTCCGGAGCACCCGCACGCTCTCGAGTGCGGTGGCGTTGTATCCAATGCGTTCGGCGAGAGCTCCAGCCAGGTCGACCAGTTGCCGTCTTCGTCCGGCGTCCGTTCCAATAGGATTTGGCAAGTTATTCATAGGGATCGCGATCGAAGACACCATCGCCAAATACTATTTGCCAAGGCGCACTCCATCAACAAAGGACCGCAGACCATGGCGAAAAAGACCTTCTTCATCACCGGCGCCAATTCCGGCTTTGGCCTCGCCATCGCTTCCGCCGCCATCCAAACAGGCCATACGGTCATTGGCACCGTACGGTCCGAGACGTCGCGCGCGGCACTCGGCAGATCCCTGCCCGCGATCCGAACGGTCATGTGCGATGTCACGGAGTTCGACCGCGTGCCGGGCGTCGTCGCGCAGGCGGAGGAAGAGCACGGGCCCGTCGATGTCCTGATCAACAATGCCGGCTATGGCCATGAGGGGGTGCTTGAGGAGTCGCCGCTCGAAGAGATGCGGCGTCAGTTCGACGTGAACGTCTTCGGCGCCGTGGCGGTCGCCAAGGCGTTTCTTCGGAGGTTCCGCGAGCGGCGCCAGGGCTTCATCGTCAATGTCACCTCGATGGGCGGCATGATCACGATGCCGGGCATTGCTTACTATTGCGGCAGCAAGTTCGCGCTCCAGGGCATATCGGAAGTGATGCGTTCGGAAATGGCCCCGTTCGGCATACACGTTACGGCGGTCTGCCCCGGCTCCTTCCGGACGGACTGGGCCGGGCGCTCCATGGTCCGGACCGAAAGGTCCATCGCGGATTACGATGCGCTGTTCGATCCGATCCGGGAAGCTCGGCAGGCGAAAAGCGGCAGGCAGCTTGGCGACCCCGGCAAGCTTGCCAAGGCCGTGTTGGCTTTGGTGGAATCCGAAGCTCCGCCGCCGCAGCTCCTGCTTGGCAGCGACGCTCTCAAGCTCGTGTCCGAGCGTATCGAGCGCCTCCAGCAAGAGATCGAAACCTGGAGGGCTGTGACCATCTCGACCGATGGCTGAATGAGCGCGGGAATAGCCTCACTGCATTGCCTTCCGCGCCGGCCCGAACAATAGTCGGGCGATGTTCGAGGCGATAGCGAGTCACTGGTCTACGCTTATTCTTCTCCTGTCGTTGGCTATGGCGGCCGTCGGCATCGTCCATGCCATCATGACGAAGGAGGACGTGCGCGCCGCCACCGGTTGGGTCGGCGTGATGCTTTTGTCGCCTTTCCTCGGCGCCATCATCTATGCCATCGCCGGCATCAACCGCATCCGCCGCGCGACAATCAGCGCCCTGCGGCCCGTCACCGGCGAGGCCGCCGAGGCCAGGCACGACCGCGACGTGGCTGTGGAAGCGCTGATCGAAGCTCAGTACGGCCAGCGCTTCATCGGGTTGAAGACGCTCGGCGACAGGGTGGCGCGGCGGCCGCTGACTTCGGGAAACGCGATCGCCGTGCTCGAGACCGGCGACGAGGCCTATGCGGCGATGTGCAAGGCCATCGACGGCGCGCAAAAGAGCGTGCTGCTCGAGACCTATATTTTCGACAACGACGCCGTCGGGCAGATGTTCGTCCATTCGCTGGCCGGCGCCGTCAAACGCGGCGTCGCGGTGCGGGTGCTGATCGACGCCGTCGGCGTGCGCTATTCCGTGCCGAGCATTCTCCACCAGCTCAAGGAAGCCGACGTCGCCGTCGACCTCTTCAACGGCAAGATCGTCATGGGCTTGAGACTTCCCTATGCCAATCTCAGGACCCACAGGAAGATCCTGGTCGTCGACGGCACGGTGGCGTTCACTGGAGGCATGAACATCCGCAAGGGATTCTCGGCCGAATTCGCTGGCTCCGACAGCTCCAGGGACACGCATTTCGAGGTCACCGGGCCGGTGGTGGCCGACCTGTTCTCGGTCGCCGCCGAGGACTGGCGCTTCGCCGGCAATGAGGCGCTGAAGGGCGATATCTGGCCAGTCGAACGCGGCGCGCCGCCGCCCGGCCAGCCGATGCTGGTCAGGGCCGTGGCGACAGGCCCGGATGCCTCGAACGAAACCAACCACAAATTGCTGATGGGAGCGTTTTCGGTCGCGCGCAAATCGATCCGCATCATGTCGCCCTATTTCCTGCCGGACCGCGAGCTGATCAGCGCGCTGACCACGGCCGGCCGTCGCGGCGTCGAAATCGACATCGTGGTGCCGGCGGTGAACAACCTTTTCCTGGTCGATCATGCGATGACGGCGCAGTTCGACCAAGTGCTGAAGCATTATTGCCGCGTCTGGCGCCACGAAGGCCCGTTCGACCATTCCAAGCTGATGGCCATCGACGGCGTGTGGGCGTATGTCGGCTCGTCAAACCTCGACGCCCGCTCGCTGAGGCTGAATTTCGAGATCGACATGGAGATCCTGGACGCCAATTTCGCCGCCGAGATCGATGCCCGCATCGGCGCCGCGATCGCGTCCGCGCAAGAGGTGACACTGCAGACGCTGAAGGCGCGGCCGTTCGTCATTCGCGTTTTCGACCGATTGCTGTGGCTGGGATCGCCCTATCTATAGACGAGGAAGACAAGCAGCAGGCCCATGGAGAGAAACGGACGCAGCCTTCCGGAGACCGTGCTCCTGTCGATCCGCGGCAGAAAGATGCGCAAGGCGATGTCGACGCCGCGCAAGCGGATAGAGGGCGCCGAGATGGTGGTCGCCTCCTACAACGTCCATAAATGCATCGGCACCGACCGCAAATTCGACCCCGAACGGACCGCGCGCGTCATCCGCGAGATCAGTCCTGACGTGATCGCGCTGCAGGAGGCCGACAACCGGTTCGGCGATCGCGCCGGTCTGCTCGACCTCAACCGTCTCGAAATCGAAACGGGACTGGTGCCGGTGCCGATCAGCGGAAACGGCAAGGCGCATGGCTGGCGCGGCAACGTGCTTCTGTTCAAGCGCGGCACCGTGCGCGACGTTCACCAGATCAAGCTGCCGGGCCTGGAGCCGCGCGGGGCGCTGATCGCCGAGATCGATCTCGACGAGAACCGGACGCTTCGCGTGATCGCCGCCCATCTCGGCCTGCTGCGCCGCTCGCGCTCGGAACAGGCCCGCGTCGTGCTCGACATCATGAGCAGCGCCGATGAAAGGCCGACGCTGTTGCTCGGCGACCTCAATGAATGGCGGCTCGGCAACCGATCGGCGCTGAACACGCTGCACACGACCTTCGGCCACGCGCCGCCGGCCGTGCCCACCTTTCCCTCCGGCTTGCCGGTGCTGGCGCTCGACCGGATCATGGGCAACCGGCACGGCATGGTGTCAGCCGTCGAAGCGCATGACACGCCGCTGTCGCGGGTCGCCTCCGATCATCTGCCGCTGACGGCTTACGTGCATCTGTAGCCGAGCGCGGCCCAAGGCGAGGCACTGTCGGTGTGGGCGGCGAATGCATTGGTGCGGGCGCCGCTCAAGGATGAGCGCAATGCCGGCGCTCCAGTATCGGGAAGTCAGGACTCCGGAAGGCCGGCCCGCGCCAGCATTTCGAGGAACCGCGAGTGATGATCATCCCGCACATAGCGCGGCAGAAAGCCGGGGCAGACATTTTCCAGGTTGAGATGCGGAAGTTGCGACAAGCAATGATGGATGGCGCGTGAGGCTTCTTCATTGTTGCCGGTCGCCGAAGCAGCGGCCGCCCAGTAAAGGGCGCCGCGAACGAAACCCGGCTTTGTCCTGACCACCTTGCGGGCGACTTCGAGCGCCCGGCGGTCGTCGCCGCCGGCGAACAGCGCGACCGCCAGTCCATGATGACGCCAGAAGTCGATGACGTCGTGCGTGCCGAGGCGGATCGCTTCATTGGCCGAGCGCAGCGCTTCGCTCACCTGGCCGCGCAAGCCGTAAAGTTCGCCGAGATCGCCGTGGCCACTCGGATAGCTCGGGTTGAGGCTGACCGCATGACGGCATTCGACGATCGCCTCGTCGATCCGGCCATCACATTCGTAGGCGAACGACAGGATGCAACGGGCAATCTCATCATCCGGCACGGCCCTTACCGCATCTTCGGCGAGCCGGATCGCGTTGTCGACATGCTCTTGCTTGCCAGGCAGCGCGCCGAATGCAAGCCCCATGGTCGTCGCGATGGACAGTGTCCGCTTTGCCCGAGCATTTTCCGGCGCGATCAACAGCGCCTTCTCGGCGAGTTCCTTGGACTCCAGCAGCGAGTCCCTGGTCATCTCGAAGTACTTCATCAGCGCTTCATTCACCAACCAGCGCACCTCCGGAACGCCCGCAGGGCTCTTGTCACGAACCTTCCAGTTGGTCAGTTGAAGTTCGAGGCTGACCGCCAGCACAACCGACTGTGCGATCCTGTCCTGGAATTCGAGCGCGTTCTCCGAATGGCCGTCGAATTTCTGGGCCCAGACATTGTGACCACCGGCGGCGTCGACGAGCTGGACGTTCACCCTCAGCTCATCCCCGGACCTCTGGATGCTGCCGTTGAGCGTATAGCGGGCGCGCAGCGTGGTCGGCGCCTTGGAATCCTCGCCGCTCTCCAAGTGCGGGAGCCCCGAGAGAACGACATAGTTGGCCACCTCGGAGAGGGCCGTGGTGATGTCATGAACGAGACCCTTGGCGAAGAAGTCGTCGCCTCGCTCTCCCGTCAAATTGGCGAAGTCGCCGACACTGATGGATGGACGCCCGAGGCGCTGGCCGGCCGGAACCGCATTTGCAGGCTGTTGACCTGGCGACGTATCGGCGGAAGAAAGGGATTGCCAAAGCGCCCGGGTCTCCGGGCTGACGTCGACACCGAACTCTTTCTTCAACACGCTTCTGCAAGCTTCGAAAGTTCGCAGGGCCTTGTCCCGCTGACCGCAGGCAACAAGCAGCTCCATCTTCAGCCGATAGGATTCTTCCCGGGTCGGCTCCATGGCCAGAATTCGATCCGCCACGGCCAGACCGCTTTCGGCATCCACGAGGCGCGCGAGCCTCTCGAAGGACTCAAGAGCACGGCTCAGCAGCCTTTCACGTTCCGAAGCCGCCCAATCATCGAAAGCATTGCTGCCCAGGTAGAACCCGTCGAGAAACGGCCCGGTGTAAAGCGCCAGCGCCGTTTGGAGTTCCTGAGCGGAACGGGCTGAAAGACCGGTTTCAAAATCCTCCACGTCAACCCGCACCGCATCCGGTGCAAGACCGATCAGTTCCTTGTGGGAATGGACGATATCCATGCCGGCTCGCGACAGATCCCGGCGCAGGACGCTCAGCGTCTGCCGCAAACTGTTGCGCGAGTGCTCGCCGTCGCTATCGCCCCATAGAAGGTCGGCCAGCCGTTCCCGACGTGCGGCCATGCCCGGACAGCGGGCCAGATAGGCGAGGATCGCCGGGCCTCGCTTTCCGGTCAGCCAAACCGGACCGCCAGCTTCCTTTTCAATCTGGAAACCGCCGAAGAGTGAGACTTTGCTGCCGGCGACGCCCGCCCCATTTCGCATTTGCTTGAACAGCTTCTCAGAATGACGAAATTCTAACTCAAAACTAACGCTGCGGAAACTGCGCAGCCCCACCTCCAAGCGCTGCCGTGACGGTATGTGATTTAGGCTTAGCTAAATTAGTGGCTTGTTTCCAGCCGAGGGGTGCGGCGAATGTCAAAGCTCATAGCCAACGTACTGCTCCTGTTTGCCGGGCCGCGGGAGCGTGCCTATTCCTTGCTGAGACTGGCGGCGCTCGCCGCCGCGACGTTCTGGGTGCCGACCGCGCATGCCGCCGACGTCGACGGTGCGGTGCTGAACGTCGGCGTCGCGGTCGTCTTCGCGGTGGACTTCTCCTCTTCGATCGACCCCAAGATCGCCGATCTGCAGCGCGAGGGCCATGCCGCGGCGCTCACCTCGCCCGAGATCATCAGGGCCATCTCCCAGAATTACATCGGCTGCATCGGCGTGGCTTATTTCGAATGGTCGAGTCCCGGCTACTCGCGCACGGTGCTGCCGTGGACACGTATCTGCGGCCTGGAAGACGCCAAGCGGGCCGCGTCCGAGATCAGGAAGCACGGCGACACCGGCCATTTTCGCCGGGGCCGCGGCGGAACGTCGGTTTCGGCGGCCATCGATGTCGGAAGCCTTCTGCTCGACCGGTTTCCGGGCAACGCGATGAAGAAGGTGATCGATATCTCTTCCAACGGCGAGAACAATGACGGGCTGCCCGTTCAGCCGAGCCGGCAGAACGCCATTGCCAAGGGATACACGATCAACGCGATCGCCATTCCATCGGACGACGAGGTCCCCGGGCAATCGCTGGCGTCCTATTTTGCGCAGTCCGTCATCGGCGGCTCCCAGGCCTTCGTGGTTTCGTCGGCCGGGCCGCGCGACTACATCACGGCGCTGCGCCGCAAGCTGGTGACGGAAGTCAGCATGAACGACCCGCGCCTTGCAGCAACGGACATTCCTTAGGCCCGCACGGCCGCGCCGTGCCTGGCGGCCGTCTCCTGGCAACGGGCGACAGGCTATTCGACGCGCGCCGCATCCCACCATCCCGGCATGGTCGTCCATGCGCCGACGAAGGGCGGCGTCATCACGCAAGACCGCTGCTCGACCGCTTCGCGGCACAACCGTTCGGCCAAGGTGTCGATCCCGATCTCTTCGGCGGTCGCGATGCCCAGGCGCTCGGCCATAGGCAGCAGGCTGCGCAAGGTCTGCGAGATATAGTTGTAGAGCGGCGAGGCAGGCCCGGCGCCGGCAAGGCCGGCTGAAATCATCTGCGGCGCCGGGAGCCCCGCGGCAGCGAAGGTCATCGGCAGCCTGCTGCCCATGTCGATCTCGAACCCGGCGCGCTCGATGGTGTCGGAGATCCAGTCGACGCACCGGCTGAACAACGGTCCCTCGGGAAAGCTACGCGTGAGCGGCATGGCCAGTTCCTGGAAGGCGACGATGCCGCCCGGCCTGACATGGCCGGCAAGCCGCCTGAGTGTCGCGGACGGATCGGGCAGATACATCAGGACGAGCCGGCCGATCACGGCATCGAAGGTTTCCTCGCAAGCGAAAGCGTCGAGATCCTCCGTGGCAAACCTGGTCCAGTAGCATCGCCCGGTTTCGATGGCGCGACGCTCCGCCATCGCTGTGGCGTCCGCCGAACGGTCGACGCCAAGCACCATGCCGCGAGGGCCGACCAGCTTTGCGGCCAGCAGCGACACGTCGCCCACGCCGCAGCCGACGTCGAGCACGCGCATGCCCGGCCGAATTCCGGCCCGGCGCAGCACATCTTCGGTGAAGTCGCGGATCAACGCGCCCTGCAGCTCCAGCCGCTGCAGTTCGTGGCTGGAGTAGCCCAGCGCATAGGGGCGCGGGTCGGTTGCGGGCGCATCGGCACTCACGACAGGATTGGCAAGTCTCTTTTCCATGAAACTTCTCCTCTTCGCTGAGAAAGTCTGATCGGTGTTCGTCGACCGGGCCGGCGGACACTGGTCATTTGATCCCGACGATGATCGAGGTGGGGCCGGCGAGATGTTCGCAACGGACCTCGGCAAAACCGGCTTCCTTGACCCAGCCGATGCCCTCGGCCCGGGTGTAGTCGAAGCCGCCATTGGTATTGACCAGCATGTTGAGGCTCATCAGCAGCCCCGCGGCATTCTCCCGCCGCTCGTCATCGATGATCTGGTCGTAGACGACGAGCGCGCCGCCCTTTGGGCAGCGCCGACCAAGCCTTGGCAAGCAGCTCGCGCTTCACCTCCAGGTTCCAGTCGTGGAGGATGTGCCCCATCACCAGCACCTCGGCGGAAGGCAGCGGCCCGGCGAGGAAGTCGCCGGAATAGAAGCTCAGCCTGTCCGCCAGCGCATGCCGCTCGACATAGGCCTCGAACACCGGCCGCATCGGCGGCAGGTCGAAGCCGCCACCGCTGAGATGCGAATGGAGGCGGCCGACCTCGACCGGAAGCCTGCCTTCGGCCGTACCGATGTCGATGAAGGTGTCGTAGTTCGCCCAGGGAAACCGGCGGGCGAGCGCTTCCGCAGCCTGCAGGCTGCCGCCGCTCATCGCCTTGGCGAACATCTCCACCTTCTCCGGGTCCGAAAACAGCATCTCGAAGAGATCCTCGCCGTCTGCGGTGCCGTTTTGCGGCTTGCCGGTCCTGAGCGCTTCGGTGAGCAAGCCCCAGTTCGCGTAGAGCCGCCGCCCTGCCCCGGCGAGCATGCCGCCGACATAGGTCGACTTGTTGCGGTCGAGGTAGCGCTCGGTCGCCGCGGTGTTGCGGTAGACGCCGCCGTCGCGCTCCAGCATGCGCAGCGTGACCAGCGCATCGAAGAAATCGCGCGCGCCGCGCTCATGCAATCCAAGACGCTGTCGCAGCGTCTCCCCGTCGAGCGGGCCGGCGGCCAGCTCGGTGAACAGGCCTAGCTCGGCGGCGCTCAGCAACGTCTTCGAGGCCCAGAAGCCGAGACCCAGCTGCAAGATGCCTTCGGGCGAGAGCTCCGTGGCGTCCTTCGCCCCCGCCATCGCTTTCGTCGCCTCGGTGATGCGTGTGTCCATGACAATCCTCCTGGCTCCGGAGCCTGATCCATTGAACTAGGATGAGGCTCCATCCGATTGATCAGCCGCGATCTTTTCGGGCCATAAGATTTCGGATCGCGGCCCAGGTCGCCGCAGGACTGTCGCGGAAGCCTGCTACGGGCTGATTTCAGGAGGCGAGAATTTGGTTACAATGGTAACGGAGTCATCGGCCGGCCAGCATCGGCGTCAGTGCAGATGACGGGCCAGGCATTGCGCGACCGCGGCCGACAGCAGCGGCTTCTTGATGACTTCGCTTATGCCGGCCGCCGTCAGCTGGCGCGATCTCGGCGACCGGCCGTAACCGGTCATCAGCACGACCGGCAATTCCGGCCGAATCCGATGCAATTGGCCGGAGAGCTCGATGCCGGTCATGTCGGGCATCACCTCGTCGGTCAGCACAAGGTCGAAGCGCTCCGGATCCGTGCGGAATGCGCTGAGGGCAGCGGGGGTCCGGTCAAATCCGACCGGCTCATAGCCGAGCGCGGCCAGCATCTCTTCGGCAAGCTGCATGAGCGGCGTGTCGTCGTCGACGACAAGGATCGTCTCGCCGCTGCCGTACCGTATCGGAACGTCGGCGGCCCCGTCCTCCTCCACGTCCTCGGCGGCGCGCTCGATCCGCGGAAAATAGATTTCGAATGTCGTGCCTTCGCCGACCTTGCTCCGCACATCCACCGCGCCCCCGTGAGCCGCGACGATGCCGTGCGCCGTCGACAGGCCGAGCCCCGTGCCCTGCCCCGCCGGCTTGGTGGTGAAGAACGGTTCGAAGATGCGCTCGAGCGTCGCCTGATCCATGCCGCTGCCGCCGTCGCTGACGGCGAGGCGGATGTAGCGGCCGGGCGGCAGATTGCCATGCGACAGCATGCTGGCCTCCACAGGGGCCGTCGTGTCGAGATAGACCCGCATGACGCCGCGATTGTTCATCGCGTGCCCGGCGTTTGCGCCGAGATTCATGACCACCTGCTGAAGCTCGGTCGGGTCGCCCATCATCACGGCGTCGGCGGCGGCAAGATGCGTCTCCACTGAAAGCGTGGCGGGAAACGAGGCGCGCAACAGGTCGACGGCCTCCGCAACCACGGGCTGCGCCCTGAGCGCGTGATGCCGCCGCTCGCGGCGGCGGCCAAAGGCAAGGATCTGCTCGGTGACGTCCTGCGCCCGCTCGCCTGCTTTCATGATCTGCTGGACATAGCGCCGCGCGCGGGACTCCTTGAGCAGCACCGCCAGCGCCATCTCGCCATAGCCGAGGATCGCGCCGAGAATGTTGTTGAACTCGTGCGCTATGCCGCCGGCCAGCGTTCCGATCGCTTCCAGCCGCTGCGACTGGTTGAGCCTGGCCTGCAGCGCCTCGCGTTCGCGTTCGCTCCGCTCGCGTGCGATGGCATTGGCGAAAATCTCCGCGGCGGTGCGCAGGAGGGCGATGTCGTCGTCCGCCCAATGCTTCTCATGCGTCACGGCATCGAGAGCCAGGAAGCCCAGCCGCTCGCCGGTGTGCCATAGCGGTATGCACAGCCAGGATCGAAGCCGCCAGTTCTGAAGGCGCGCCTTCTCAGGGCCATCCGGCAGCTCGCCGACACGAGGGACCGAGATGCAGCCCTGCTGCTCGTTGTCCGCGAGCGACCAGCGCGAAGCGAGCTCGATCATGTCCTTCGCCGGACGACCCGGCATGTCCACGCCCTCGCGGCGATGGGCATAGCCGCCGGCCGGGCCGGCGTCGCCCGCGCGGGTGACGACGATCTGCGCACCGTCGAGCCCGGACTGTGCCACCAGACGGGCAAGACCCTCGGCGATATCGGAGCGGATGCGATCGCGCGGCAGGTTGATGAACTGGGACGAGATCGATGCGATCAGGCCCTCGAATTGCAGCCGCTCGCGCAGGATCTGCGCGTTGCGGCGCAGGCGCGCGAGCAGATAGGCCACGTAGCCGACGAGGACCAGCGCGGCGACGTAGAGCATCGCCTGGAACAGCGCCGCCCTCGCCGCCAGGCGCCCATGCGCCGCGAGATAGGCGTCCTGGAGTTCGCGGGCCCGCTCGCCTGTCGGCGCGGCTTGTAGGCGCGAGACGAGATCGTCGACCTCGGGGAGCCTCGAAACGATAAGCCGGCCATGCGAACCGAGCGACCGGACATCGCCCGCTCGCGCAGTGTCGAGCGACGGGCTTTCCAGCCGATCGAGCGCGGCGGTGACGGCCTTGGCCTCTTCCGGCTGGGGATCGCCGATGAACCGCGACATGGCGATGGTCAGGGCTCCGATCTCCACCGCGCGAAGGCCGCCCTCGGACGCAAGCCGGCCGCTCATGTAGTTGAAATAGTTCAGGGAATTCTGCAGCAGCGCATTGGCCGACTTGAACGCCTCGACAGTCGTCTCCTCGTCGCGCACCGCGGCGACGACCCCTGCTACGCGACGGTCGATGTCCGCCCGCGCCTCGCCGCTGGCGACGTCACGGGCGACCGGCAGGGCCAGCGTCGCCTCGTCCAGCCTGCCGATCGAGCGGACGAGCGGGTCGTAGTCGCGCAGCAGGCCCGTCCGCGCCCTCAGCACATCGCGCTGGAGGGCGGCGTTATAGAGAATGACGGTCCTGAGGGCGTCGAGGGTGCGCTCGTGGCGCGCGGCATCGGGTGCGGCGCCCTGCACGAGAAGATAGGTAAGCACAATGAGCAGGCAGGCGACGACCGGCGCCAGGATGGAGAGCGATTTCATGGCTGCGGATGCTCGGCTGCGCTGGTCAATAGGCGGCCGCGATAGCGGCCGGTCAACGTGCCGAGGAATTCGACGATGAGATCGGCGTCATGCTGATCGAGTTCCCGGCCAAGCTGGTTGCGCGCCATGATCCTCACCGCTTCGCCAAGGGAGGCGGTGCGGCCGTCATGAAAGTACGGAGCCGTCACCGCGACATTGCGCAGGCTCGGAACGCGAAACACGTGGCGGTCGGCTTCGATGCCGGTGACGGCGAAGCGGCCGAGATCGGCCGTGGTGACGGTTTTCTGGCCGGCGAAGGGATCCTGGAAGATGCCGAACTTCTGAAACAGGTTACCGCCTATGTTGACGCCCTGGTGGCAGGCGATGCAGCCATAGGCCTTGAACAGCCGGTAGCCCTGCTCCTCGTCGCCAGAGATGGCGCCGCGCTCGCCCTTGAGATAGCGGTCGAAACGGGCATCGGGCGTGATCAGCGAGCGCTGAAAGACGGCGAGCGCGTCGAGCACGCCCGTCCGTCCGGGCGCGGCGCCGTAGAGCTTCGCGAACCGTCCGGAATAGTCCGGATCGGCGCGCAGCTTCGCCAGCAGTTCCTCCCAGCTCGTATTCATCAATCTCTTGTCGAGCAAGGCTGCCTCGTTCTGCTCCTCGAAGGAGTGGAAATTGCCGCGCCAATTCAGCCGGAAATCGAGCGTGGCGTTGAAGACCGTCGGCGCGTTGAAATCGAGCCGCCCGCCATCCGCCGCCACGGAGCGAACCTGGCCGTCGTCGCCACCGCGATCGAGCCGGTGACAGGAACTGCAAGCGAACAGGTCGCCATGCGAGAGCCGGGGGTCGTTGAACAGGCTTTCGCCGAGCGCGACCCTGGCCGGGTCGGCAGCGCGGGCCTCCGCCAGCGGAGCGATCGGCTCGGCCGTCTCGGGAGCAGGCCGGCCGACCTCAACCAGTGCAAAAGGGGCGATTGTCAGGCAAAACGGAACAAAAAGCCCCGCCAGAACCTTACCAGTCTGCTCATGCGCCATCGTGTGAGCCTTTCGGCCGGCCAAGTAGTTCATCGGCGCTTACCAATAAATCGCCGAAAATCGATGTTTAATGATGCTCTATAAAAGCAACGGCCAGGCCATGGGTTCCATGTTTGCGGACGGTGCGACATGCCAGCCGAACGGAACACGCGCCTCGAAGAACAGGCGGAAGGCAGGATGAAGTCGGGGTCGGCGGGAAAGCATATCCTCGTCGTCGACGACGACCCCGATATGCGCGCCATGCTTGCCAACTACCTCGAGGGCGAGAACTTCAGGGTCAGCGCCGTCGCCGACGGCCGGGCCATGGCCCGCGTCTTCAACGAACGCACGGTGGACCTGATGATCCTCGACATGCGGCTTGCGGACGAGGACGGGTTCGACATCATGCGGCGGCTGGGCAGCCCGCCGGAGGCGCCCATCATCATCATCACCGGCCACAGGCGCGAGGAGACGGACCGCATCGTCGGCCTGGAGCTCGGCGCCGACGACTACATAACCAAGCCCTTCAGCCTCCGGGAGCTTTTGGCGCGCGTGCGCGCCGTGCTGAGGCGGGCGGGCGCGGCGCAGCGGCGTCCGCAGCGCAAAAGGCACACGCGCTACCGCTTTGCCGGCTGGGAGCTCGACCAGCGCAGCAGAAGCCTCAAATCGCCGGACGGCCAAGCGACGCCGCTGACCGCGGGCGAGTTCAACCTGTTGGTGGCGTTGCTGAGATCGCCACGACAGATCCTGAGCCGCGAGCAGCTTCTTGCGGCGAGCAGAATGCACGACGAAGAAGTGTTCGACCGCAGCATCGACGTGCAGATCCTGCGGCTGCGCCGCAAGCTCGAGGCCAACCCGAGCGAGCCGAAGCTCATCGTCACCGAACGCGGCGCCGGCTATGGGTTCACGGCGGCGGTAGAGGTGGTGTGAGAGGCCGGCAGGGAGGATAACGGTCGAAGCAGCGATCCTTCGCGCCCCACCTCTAGGCTAATGTAGCGCTGGTCGACCCCCACTCCGTCTCGGCTTCGCCGAGCCACCTCTCCCCCGATCGACGGGGTAGAGAAGGGCGCCAGGCTTTTTGCCGTCAGTGCTTGTCCAGCAGCGCTCCCTTCCTTTCCCTCCGGAGGGGGGAAAGGTGGCGCTGCGAAGCAGCGACGGATTGGGGGAACCACGTGGCAATCAAGCCTCAGGTCGCTCATCCCTCCCTCAGCCACACCAGCATCTCGCCGGGGTCGCGGTTGTCCCAGGCGAAATAGGGAACGGCCTTGAGCGTCGTTTGCTCCGTCGCCGGCGGCTCGGAGCGATAGAGGTCGCTGCCCCAGTCCTCCGTTTCGGCCCGGCTGCCGATGGCCGAGAGGGTGACGATGCCGCCGAGCAGGTTCGGCTCGGGATGCGCCTCGAGCCTGGCCTCGCGCGGTAGTGCGATGCGGTGCAGTCCGCCGCCATTGTCGGTCTCCTCGACGCAGTAGATCAGCGGGCCGCGCGCAAGCGCCACGCGGCCGATGTCCTGGCGCACTTCCGGGTTGGCGAAGAGGCGGGCCATCGACATTTCGAGGTCGAGCTCGACCCGGTCGCCCTTTTGCCATTGGCGGCGGATCGCGGCATAGCCGTCGCTGGTCGCGGCAGCGAGATCGACCATCTTGCCGTTCACCTTGAGCGCCGCGTTGCGGCACCAGGCGGGTATGCGCAGGTGAAGCGTGAACGCAATCGGCGTCTCCGCCTCGACGTCGATCGCGACCGCGCCGTCCCAGGGATAGTTGCTGGTCTGGACGAGGCTGACCGGCCGGCCGGCGATCTCGAAGCGGGCGGTCGAGTCGCCATAGAGGTGCACCGCCAGCGCGTCGTCGGCGAGGCCGTAGAAATAGCTGCCGATGGAAGCCACCATGCGGCCGATATTGGGCGGGCAGCAGGGGCAGCGGTGCCACTTCCAGCGATGATGCCCGCCCCGGCTCTCCAGCGGGTTCTCGTAGAAGAACAGCGAGCCGTCGAGCGACAGGCCCGAGATCGAGCCGTTGTAAAGCGCGCGCTCCATCATGTCGGCGTAGCGGGCGTTCGGCCCCATACCGAGCATGCGGCTCGCCCAGAACACCAGGCCGACGGAAGCGCAGGTCTCGGCATAGGCGGTCTCGTTGGGCAGGTCGTAGTCGCTGGTGAAGCCTTCATTGTGCGCCGACGGGCCGATGCCGCCGGTGACGTAGAGGCTCTTGGTCGTCAGATCGTCCCACAGCCGGTCGAGCGCCGCGCGCAGGCTGTCGTCGCCATATTCGGTGGCGATGTCGGCCATGCCCGAGAAGAGGTACATCGCCCGGACCGCGTGGCCGACGACCTTGTCTTGCTCGCGCACCGGCTTGTGCGACTGATTGTACTCGTAAGTCTTGAAATGATAGGCCTTCGGGTCGGCGCCGCGGGCGCGCGCCTCCTCGTCGAAATAATGCGGCTGCTGGCCGCGCTGGTCGATGAAATACTTGGCGAGATCCATGTATTTCTTCTCGCCCGTCACGCGCGCGAGCTTGACCAGCGCCAGCTCGATCTCCTCATGGCCGCAATAGCCTTTCTTTTTGCCGGGCTCCGGGCCGAACATCGAGGCGATGTGGTCGGCGTAGCGGCACATGATGTCGAGCAGCTTGCGCTTTCCGGTCGACTGAAAGTAGGCGACCGCGCCCTCGATCAGATGGCCGGCACAGTAGAGCTCGTGGCAGTCGCGCAGGTTCGTCCAGCGCAGGCCGGGCTGGATGCGCTGGTACCAGCTCGACAGATAGCCGTCCTCCTGCTGCAATTTTGCGTACATGTCGATGACGGCATCGATCTTCTTCTCCAGCTCCGGATTGCGGCGCCGGTAGAGCGAATAGGCGGCGGTCTCGATGGTCTTGCCCCAGTCGGAATCCCAGAACATCTGCGTCGTCACCGTCGAGCCGGTGAACTCGGCGCCCTGTTCATCGGCCTCGTCCGGCGACGGCGAATGGAAGGGAATGACGACGCCCGGCGACGGCCGGTCCGGATCGATCTGTTCCAGCATGCGCGCCTCGACGCAGCGGTCGTAGAGGATGCCGGCGGTCTTGCCAGCCACCGCATCGACACGGTCGCCCCAGAAGCCGCGGACATCGACCTGCGGCACCGGCAACGGGCGGAAGGCGAGCTTCGGCCTGGCGGTGTCGGTTGCGGCGGCGGGCTGCGATGCGGTCATGAACTTCACTCCATTCGAATTATTTGACGGCCCCGGCCATCAGGCCGCGGATGTAGAAGCGCTGCAGCGCCAGGAACAGGATCAGGCAGGGCACCATCATCACGGTGACGCCCGCCTGCACCGCGCCCCAGTCGATGGCGCCGAAGCGGCCGGACTGGAGCGCGGTCATCATCACCGGCAGGGTGAATTTCGACTGGTCGGTCATCAGCACCAATGCCGCCAGGAACTCGTTCCAGGCGCCGAGGAAGGCGAAGAGCGCGATGGTGACGACGCCCGGCCAGACCAGCGGCAGCATCACCTTGACCAGCATGGTGACGTTGTTGGCGCCGTCCATGCGCGCGGCCTCCTCGATCTCGCGCGGCACGGCGTCGAAGGCGTTGCGCATCATGAAGATCGAGAAGGGAAGCTGCAGCGTGACGTAGACGCAGACCAGCCCCGTCAGCGTGTTGTGCAGGCCGAGCCTGGTCAGGACCAGGAAGATCGGCGTCAGGATCGACTGGAACGGGATCATGATCGTCGACAGGATGAGGACGAAGAAGAAATCCCGGAACGGAAAGCGGAAGCGCGAGAAGCCGTAGCCGGCAAGCACGCTGACCAGCACCGAGAGCAGCACCGTCATCGCTGAGACGTAGATGCTGTTCTGCGCCGAGGCCCAGAGCCCGTCGCCGAAGGTGTTCAGCGTCTGATAGTTCTCGACCGAGAAGCCGGTGGTGGGCCAGGGCGGCAGCGGCGGCTGGCGCGCCTCCTGCGCCGGCTTGAAGGTCGAAAGCACCGTCCACACGATCGGCGCCAGGAACAGCACCGAGGCGATCATGCCGGTGGAATGCCTGGCAAGGCTGAAGGCGACTTTCCGGTTTTGCGACATCGCCTCGGCCATCAGTCGAGCCCCTCGGGCTTGCGCAGCAGCCAGAGCTGGATGAGGCTGAGCGCCACCAGGATGACCAGCAGCACCATGGAAAGTGCCGCGCCGTAACCCAGTTTGAACGAAACGAAGGACTGGTTGAAGATCCAGTACACCGCCGTCAGCGTCTGGTTGCGCGGGCCGCCGCGCAGGATGATGTAGAACTGGTCGAAGGCGAGGATCGAGCCCGCCACCGACAGGATCAGCGCCAGCGCCAAAGTGCGGCGCATCAGCGGCAAGGTGATCGCCCGGAAGCGGGCAAACGGGCCGGCGCCATCGATGACGGCGGCTTCCTGCAAATCCTGCGGGATCGACTGCAGGCCGGTCATCAGGATGATCATGGTGAAGCCGGCGACCTTCCACACCACCATGGCGATGATCGACCAGAAGGCCGGCTGGAAGGTGGCGAGCAGATTGACCTTCCTATCGGTCAGGCCAAGCTCGAAGGCGGCCGGGCTGAACAGGCCGGAATCGACGTTCAAGAGCCACGACCAGAGCAGGCTCGCCGAGGCAAAGCCCACCACCGCCGGCATGAAGAAGGCGGTGCGGTAGAGATTGGTGAGCGGCCGCGGGCGCTCGATGAAGATCGCCAGCGGGAAGGCGACGGCGAAGATCGCGATGGTGACGATCACCGTATAGTAGAAGGTGAATTTGAGCGCGTTCCAGAAACGGGTGTCGCGCAGGATGGCGAAATAATTGTCGAGGCCGACAAGGGCATGCTCGCCCATCAGCGGCCAGTTGTTGAGCGACATCCACGCCGTCATGCCGAGCGGGATGACGAAGAAGACGGTGACGAAGGCGACGGCCGGCAGGACGTAGAGCAGGCCTACCCATTGCCGGCGGCTGACGAAGGCTCGTGTCCGGGCGGGCTTGAGGGGTGTTCCAGCGGAGTGAGACGTCGGTGTTCCCTGGAACACCCCTCATCCGTCTCGGCGCTGCGCGCCGATCCACCTTCTCCCACAAGGGGAGAAGGGGGCGCGAACCTCGCGGCGCCCTCAAATTGACGATGCTGATGAGAGTGAATTGTCTCAACGCGATAGTCCTGCTGTTAGCGCTGCGTCCCCCTCGAGGGGAGGGTCCGGCCGAAGGCCGGGGTGGGGTCGCCGGCGACGCGCGCCGACGACAATGAACGTCGAGCACTGCCGAGACGACCCCACCCGGACCTTCGGTCCGACCTCCCCTCAAGGGGAGGTAGGGGCGGCCGCCCGGCCAGGGAGACGGGGCGGGCGGCCGGTCAGAGCCTTGGCGGCGAGGCGTTGCGCGATCCTCGCCGCCGGCTGGCCCTGGTGTTACTTGTTCGGCGCCTGGTCGATGATCGACTGCATCGTCTCTTGCGCGTTTGAAATCGCGCCGTCGACATCGTCGCCGAAGAACACCTCGTTGACCATCTGCGTCCACGGGCCGTTGGCGGAGTTGATCAGGTCGTTGAACACCACCGTGTAGGGCGTGCGGCCCTTGGCCATAGCCTCTGCAGCCACCTGGTAGCGCGGATCGAGGTCCTTCAGCGCGTCCTTGGCGATGTCGCCGCGCACCGGCAGGCTGCCGTATTTGGCGAGGATGGTCTGGCCTTCCAGCGAGTAGGCGAAGTCCAGGAACTCCTTCACCACGGCGATCTTCTTGGTGCCCTTGGTGACGACGAAATTGTCGCCGCCGGCAAAGGACGACCAGCCGCCGTCCTTGCCGGGCAGGAAAGTGATGCCGTAGTCGATATCGGGGTATTGCGTGTTCAGCGCGCCGATGGCGAAGGCGCCGGACGGCGAGATGCCGATCTTGCCGCCGGCGAAGGCGGCGAAGAAGTTGGCGCCGGTGTCGGTCTGCGCGCCTTCGGGCACCAGCCCCTTCTTCACCATCGAGCGGTAGAGGTCGATCGCGCCGCGCAGCTGCGGGCTGTCCAGCGTCGCCTTGGAGCCGTCCTCGGAGAGGATGTCGCCGCCCGAGGCCCAGATCAGCGGTGTGAAGGTGAAGATGTTGCAGCCGCCGCAATTGCCGGAGAAGTAGAAGCCCTTGATGTCGCCGCCGAGCGCGTTGACCTTCTCGGCGTCGGCCTCGATCTCGGCCCAGGTCTTCGGCCCTTTTTCCGGATCGAGCCCCGCCTGCTTGAACAGCTTCTTGTTCCAGATCAGCACCGAGGAATCGGCCGAGAACGGCAGGCCGTAGACGCGGCCCTTGTAGGTGCCGGTCTTCACATGCGCCGGCGAGAGACTGGAAAAATAGGGCAAGGATTTCGCCCAGTCGGTGATGTCCTCGAGCTGGCCGGCGGCGGCGAAGGACGGCGTGTAGATCAGGTCGAGCGACAGCGCGTCGGGCGCGGTGCCGCCGGCGGCGGCGGCGCCGTATTTCGGGATGATCTCGGCATTCGGAATGATGTCGAGCTTGATCTGGTCCTTATGCGCCTTGTTGAAGGCATCGACGATGCGCGGCATGAAGTTCGAGCCGTCGGCGCGCACCCAGATGTTGGCGGTCTCGGCGGACGCCGCCTGCAGGCCGCCGCCGATCACGGCCGCGGCCAAGGCCAGCCTGGCAATCAAGGTTTTCATCATTCTCCTCCTCATGGTTCTCCTCCCGGTTTGGCCGTTGCGCGACGGCCGTTTCGTTCGATGCCTCAGCCGCCCGGCGGACGGCCGCATGACTGACGCACCACCAGCCGGCACGGCAGTTTCCTGATGCCCGGCGCGGCCGGCTGGCCGCCCACGAGCGAAAGCAAGGCGAGCCCGGCCTCGCGGCCGAGCGTCGAAAGGTTCATGTCGACCGAGGTGAGCGGCGGGCGCGTCGCCTCGGCCACGATCTCCCAATTGTCGAAGCCGATGACGCCGACATCCTCGGGCACGCCGATGCCGCGTTCGCGCAGCGCGTCGATGACGCCGCGGGCGATCTGATCGTTGCCGCAGAAGACGGCGTCCGGCCAGCCTTCCCTGCCCACCTTGGCGAAGAGTTTTGCGACCGCCTCATGCCCCCAGCCTTCCGACCAGGCGCCCAGCAGCGGCTCGGCTGTGGGCAGGCCGTGCTCCTCGAGCACGTCCCGGTAAGCCTCGGCCCGTGCGTGCACCACCGCGAAGCTGGCCGGGCCGCTGACATGGGCGATGCGGCGGCGCCCGAGCCGCAAAAAGTGCTCGACCGCCAGCCGCGCGCCGCCGGCATCGTCGGAGACGAGGCCGACCGCGCCGGGATCGGGCTGGGTGAAGGCGTAGACCACCGGCACGCGCAGGTTGGAGAGGTCGACAGGCAGATGGCGGTCGATGCGTTTTCCCGTGGCGATGATGCCGTCGACGCGCTTGTCGAGCATGGCCTCGACATGCAGCTGGCCGAGCCGCGTGTCGTCCTCGACATTGCACAGGAACACCGAGACGCCATTGTCGACCAGCGCATCCGAAACGCCGGCCATCAGCGGCAGCGAGAAGCGGCCATAGGTATCGTTGGTGAGCAGGCCGACGGTGAAACTGCGCTTGCGCAAGAGACTCTGCGCCAGGCTGTTCGGCCGGAAGCCGAGATGCCTGGCCGTCTCGCGGATGCGCTCGCGCGTCTCCGCCGTCATCCGCCCCTGCCCGTTCAGCGCCTTCGAGGCCGTCGCCACGCTGACGCCGGCCGCCGCCGCCACCTCGCGAAGGGTAACCGGGGTCTTGGCGGAAACTGGCGCTGGCTCGGCGTCGGAAGGCATGGGCGCGGCGAATTCCCTTAGCTGAGAAAAGGTTTTCTCTTACCGCCCTGCGCGGTGATGACGGGTGAGGTCAGCACGTGACGGCGATTTGGGAAAAGGTTTTCTCAGACGGCAGACTAGGGGAAGGGGGCGGGGTTGGCAAGGGGGATGAAGAGCAGGCGGCGCTTGTTCCTCAACGATTGCCTTGCGCCAGGGCAAATCGAGAGCGGACGTCCGGTTCAAGCGCCAACGATCAACGCGAAATGACTCTCTCATATTTGCCGGCGAACGTTACCTTGACCCCGTATACGCCAACGGCATTGCGCTCTGACACCTCAATGACGTCGCCGTCAAACGTGAGCGTTATGAGATGGTCAACGTCGTAAGATTCTGAGTGGAGAATGCGGTTGCCATCCAAATCCGCATCAAAGTCCAATGTGCCGATGTTAGGCCCGCTGGCCCGCTTTTCACCCCAATACGCCAAACCGCTGACATGATAACGGGTTGGCGTCTCGCCCGACGCCTCAATCCATAGCTCGGATCGGTCTGCCGAGCCCACCCTCTTGTAGTACCCTGCTATGTTCATAGAATCCACGGCGATACCTGCTCATGCTTGGCTGGTCAGGTTCAGCTCCCCAAAGCATGGAATGTCATCGCTTTGGTTTCTGCCCCCGCAGACATTTTCGTGTCCAGCGTTTGCATATATCCTGTCACCTACCACCATTGTCGGACAACTCTAGTATGGGATTAATCACACTTCAGCAGGCCATCAACTGGCTCCTCGGAGCCGTGATTGGAGGAGCGATAGCCTTTGCGTGGCAAAGGCGCGGATGGGTGTTCCAACAAAGCCTCAAGCGCGGCACTGACAAGTATGAGGCGCAGGTCAGCGTCACTCGCGAAGCTTTCTCCCTTGTCGACAAGCGCATATTCGCATCTCGTCTTTATCTAGATACCCTCATTGAAAATGACAAAGACAACGTTGCAGCAGAGCGTGAACGTTACCGAAAAGTAGTCGAAGAATGGAACGAAAAGATTTCTGGCCTCGTAATATTAATTAGAGTCCGCTTCGATTTTCAATCCTCTGTTAGGTTCGAGCGGTACTTTCTTCCGGCCTTTGCTGAAATTGATCGAAAGCTAAGACAAAAAAGGCTAACGATAGCGAAGAGCGGCCACGAGCAAGCACTAATTACAAACGGAATCAGGGAAGATTTATCATTAGTAAATTTGACTGCCAGGGAAATTATGGCAGATATGCTGAAGATTACATCAGACACTCTAAATATTATCGACGACGAACCTAAAATATCCATAAAAAATAGGAGTCAGCTAACACATTTTTATCTGCTCAAATCTCTTTTCAAATTGAGGTAGCAGACGGATAGCATAATTAGATCTTCTTTCTACCTTTGCCCTCCAAACTGGATTTTCGTGGAGCGGCTTGGGATACACCAACATGGAAGCCAGGACGGCGGCCTCCTTGGGCGAGAGTTCGTAGACCGCCTTGTCGTACATGACCTCTGACGCGCGGTGTCGACCAATTAGTCCGCTGCCGAAGAAAGCAATATCCAGATAGGACCGAAGCAGAGCTATTTTATTGAAATGAAAATTGGCCAGCAGCGCCAGAAGACCTTCTCGAAACTTGCGGTACATTGTAAGCTCTCGCCGACTATTTACCGTGCGAATGAATTGCATCTCGATGGTCGAAGCTCCCCCATGTTGACAAAAAGTTGCGGCCTTCCATACTTCACGAACTATTGATCGACAGTCAATTCCATAATGATTAAAGTATCTACGGTCCTCTAAGATTATGGTCATCTTCTCAAGATTGTCGAGAGGGGTGAATATATCATATCCCTGATATCGTTCATATAGTGCGTCTATTTCCTGATTCATATGAATCAGCTTATTTTTCAGGGACGGTATAGACTTAGCCTCTGTGCGCACTCGCCTGGGTCCTGCCGTAAGTCCATCGGATCTCGTCAAACTGATAGTGCTCAAATTAACATATCGTACAAGGAATACGATAGAAGAAAGCCTGGTTGCCGCGTTGTTTAAGTCGAATTCCGCGTTTCCAATCTGAGTGCTATAAGGTGGAACTACGATTCTCTTCAGCCGGGACGCAGACGCATGGGCCGCCTGTTTATGCCTAACCGCCAAGGCGATGAGAGTGATGGTAGCGGAGACGAGTAGTTAGTGCTCGTGAACGAATGAGTCGGAACGGCGAGCATCAACCGAATTCAGCTGGCCACCTTACTGCTTAAAACAATGCTCCCGATGCCATTGCAAGAACCGGGGATGCGGGCGTTCGGACGGTCGGCGAGGCGGAAGCGCGCAGCGCGATCTGTTTATGAACCCCTGAACGCTGTCGAGGTCGTTGACCTGCCGTGAGACCAGGATTTCCAGATCGTCGGACAGGCTGATCAATCCGCGATCGAACATCCAATGCGCTGTACCGGAAAGCGCGATCCCATTGTTGATGATATCGGGTCCGTTCGCTTCAACCGGTCGAATATGCGCGGCCGAAACCTCGGCTCGGCCGCCGCCGTTGATCAACTTCAGCCCCGTGATCGCGCATCGCTCGTCATAGGCTCGCAAGACGATGCGGCGGAAGATGCGGTCCCGCACAATTCGCGATCCGAAATAACTCACACGGTCGCGGGCCTGCTCGAACTCGAATGGTGCCTGCTCTTCCTGAAAGCCGTTTTCGTCAACGCGCGGTAGCACCACCTCATTCGCATCGAAGGCCAGGTCGAGGATGCGGTTGAAGTCGGCTGGACTAAGCGGACGGACAGCGGATTGGGCGCGGCCCGAAATCTTTCCCTCCTCATTGAGCAAGGCTTGCTCAACCAGACCATGGGGTCCGTTGAATGGGACGGGATTAACGAAAGGCAGGTATGTACCAGGCTCAATGAGAGCGAGGTACATGTCCGGCGTCACAGGATCGGGAACCACTTGTTGAACCTTGGCCATCGCGTAATAGCCACGTGCGTCCTTCACCTTGCTGGGTTCGTAGTAAATGATCGAGTCGCCGACGCACGCTTCGACACGACGCAGATACGTGCTAGGAAACTGATATTGCTCTTCAGGACGGTCGTTGTATCGCGAATCCCAGCGGTGAATGAAAACCCCAAATGCCATGATCTTCCGCGATGCGTTGCTTGGAAGTACGTCCGAGCCGATACAGCCCGATATTCGGAGCTTAGTCTAGCTGCTAGCAGAAGCTTTCCCCCAGCCGGCTGACCTACCGCCTCCTGAAAAACCCCGACAAAATATTCGGCCCCGCCTCCCCTGGCCGCAGCCTGATCCCGTCCTCGAATGAGTTCAGCGTCACGCACTCGAATCCGTTGTGCGCGAGCAGCGCCACCAGCGAGTCGCGGTCGAAGTGGTGCAGGTGTTCGTTGGGGAGGCGCATGCGCCAGGTGCGGAACCAGGCGTCGCCGTCGGCGCCGAGCTCGCGCCAGCGGCAATAAGGGACGGCGACGGCGAGGTGCCGGGTCTTGAGGCGAGCCAGGAAACCGAGATCCGGGATGTGCTCGAGCACATCGAACATGGCGACGAGGTCCCACGAGCCTGCGAGTGCCTCCTCCCAATCGACAAAGCGGACGCCTGCGGGCAGCGGAAACTCGGCGATGTCGTAGCCGGCGCAGTCGGCGACGCCGGTTATCCTGGCGGCTTCGATGAAGGTGCCGGTGCCGTATCCGATCTCCAGCACGGAACGAGGAATCTCGCCGGCGATGCCCAGCACCCAGCCAAGCCACTGATAGCCGAGCTTGATGGTGCGGTCGCTCAGGTCCTCGTAATAGGAAATGTACTTCTTGTCGTACTTGATCGGCGTGAAGTCGATCTGGTGGATCACGCCAAACCGGTCCACCTCGTAGTTGTCCAGCATCGCCCTGCCGCCCTCCGGAGCCCGCATTGTTACATGGCGGAGCTAAACGCAGCGTAACCGGCGGGTCTCCGGCAAGGGCCGGTCTAAAGCGCGTCGCGATCTTTCAGATTCGCTCCATGCGCTTTAGGTTTTTGATTTTACGCATGTCTCCCGAACCGGTTCCCACTTTCGGGAGACATGCGTTAGCCCCTGAACGGATGAGGCCACCAGCACATAGCCTTAATTGAGCGACCACCGATGCGGTTGTAGATTCACCAGCACGGGGCAACCCGCACGGGCCGGCGAACATGCTTCACCCGGCCGTTCCAGCACCCGTCGCCGACTGCGGATGTACCAGCGGCGACGGGAGCTACCCTTCCAGCAAATGCGCTGCGGCTTCTAGATGACGGGGCGGTTGCGGACGGAGGCGGCGACCGATCGGCAGGCCGACCTGACCATTTCTGGGTGCATCGCCCGGATCTGCCTGTTTTTACGCCAGTTTGCCCACCGGTGTGGCATTTCTGCCACCACTCATTTCGACAACCCCTGCTAGAAACGCGCCGGGTTCTTAAACGGGGTTTGGGCTAATGCTTACGCGCTTTTCAGCGAAATCTATCTTTTTGTCTGCCGTTTCGGCGGTCGCTTTGATGTCCGCCGCTCAGGCGGCCGATGTCGTGCAGGAGCAGGCGGCGCCGGGCTTCAACTGGAGCGGCCTCTATGTCGGCTTCGGCGTCGGCACCGGTGCCACCGTGCACCAGCTCAGCGTCCCGGGCCTGAGCTTCAACGGCATCGGCGGCAATGGCGTGTTCGGCGAGCTGACCGCCGGCTACGACCATATGGTCAGCGAGCGCGTCCTGCTCGGCGGCTTCATCGATGCGACCTACGGCAATATCGGGCCTTCGCTCAGCGCATCGGGCCTTGCCAGCGCCGACCTCCAGAACGTTTACGGCTTCGATGTCGGCGTGCGTGCCGGCTATCTGCTCAACCCGAACACGCTCGGCTATGTGCTCGGCGGCTACAGCTGGCAGCATTTCAAGCTCGACGGCGACCTCGGCGGCGGTGGATTCGACTTCACCCAGAACCGCGGCGGCTATGTGCTCGGCGTCGGCATGGAAACCGTGCTGAGCGGCAACTGGACGCTGAAGACCGAGTACCGCTATGCCGATTACGGCGACAAGTCGGTGCTCGATCTGGGCGGCGGCGCCGCGCTGAACATCGAGCCGTCCACGCACACCTTCCATATCGGCGCCAACTATCGCTTCGGCGCCCAGAACGGCGGCGGCGCTTCGTTTGCCGCTCCGAGCTACAACTGGACGGGCTTCTATGCCGGCGGCGCGCTCGGCGCGGGCACCCAGGTGCACGACCTGTCGCTGGCCGGAGCCGCGGAATTGGACGGCATTGGCGGCGAAGGCGTGTTTGGCGAGGCAAGCGTCGGCTACGACCAGGACTTCGGCGCCTGGGTGGCGGGCCTGCAGTTCGATGCCCGGTATTCGGGCATCCGCTCCAAGCTCGACATTGCCGGGGTCTCGATCAAGGGCGATGCCGATTATGGCTTCGATGCGCTGGCGCGTGTCGGCGCCAAGGTCAACGAATCGACTTTGGCCTATGTCATCGGCGGCTATAGCTGGCAGCACTTCAAGCTGCATGCCTCCGCAGGCGGCGCCAGCGCCGACATCTATGATTGGGGCTCCAGCGGCTTCTCGGTCGGCGGTGGTCTGGAAACGGCCGTTTCCAACAACATGACGGTCGGCCTCGAATATCGCTATTCCCAGTACGAGAAGGAAGATTTCGGTTCCGGCGGCTTCCTCGAGGATACTCCTCGGATCCAGACGGTGCGCCTCGGCGCCAAGTACAAGTTCAACTAAGCAAGGCCCTCCAGCCAAATGCGAAAGCCCGCCACCCGGCGGGCTTTTTGTTTGTCGGAAACGCGCCGGCCTGCGCGTCCTATGGTGCGACCCTGACCAGTGGAGAGCACCATGAGAAAACTCATCGTCACCGAGTTCATCAGCGTCGACGGCATCGCCGAGGTCGAAAAGCTGCCGGGCGTGACCTGGAACGACGAGATGCAAGCGTTCAAGGAGGACGAGCTTGCCGACAGCGGCGCCATGCTTCTCGGCCGCACGACCTACGAGATCTTTGCCGGCTCATGGCCTTCCGAAACCGGAGATTTCGCCGATCGCTTCAACGCACTGCCGAAATATGTCGCCTCGACGAGCCTGAAGGCGCTCGAATGGCAGCCGGCGGAACTGCTCGAAGGACCCCTGCCGGACGCTGTCGCCAAACTGAAGCAAGGCAGCGGCGGCAACATCTATGTGCATGGGAGTCTCAGCATCGCAAGGCAGCTGCTCGGCCACGGCCTCGTCGACCGCCTCCGGCTGCTCGCCTATCCGGGTGCCGTCGGCCAGGGCAAGGCGCTGTTCCCGTCCGACAAGCCGCTTGCGCTGGAGCTGGTCTCGGCCGCGCCGTTCAGCAACGGCGTGGTGGCGCTGGAGTACAGGCCCACAGGGCCGAGGAGCTGACTCGAGGCCTTCAGTCCGGGCGCTATTTCTGCCGGAACGCCGAATGCAGCGATGTCGTCAGCGGTCCCAGAATGTAGTCCAGCGCGGTGCGTTCCTCGGTCACGATCATGACCTGCGCCGGCATGCCGGGATAGAGCTGGATCTGCGGAGCGGCGGCGAGTTCCTGCTGATCCACCGCAATGTCGGCGACATAGTAGGGAAAGCCGGTCTTGGCATCGGTGACACGGTCGGCCGAGATGCGGGTGACGCGGCCATGGATGACCGGCGTCGTGCGCTGCTTGTAAGAGGTGAAGCGCACCTCGGCCGTCATGTCGGCGCGCAGGCTGGATATATCCTCGACCCTGACCTGCGCCTGGACGATGAGCGAATTGCGGGTCGGCACGATGTCGAGAATGGTCTGGCCGGGAGCGACGATCGCGCCGGTCGAGAAGACGCTGAGGCCCATCACCTGGCCGTCATAGGGCGCACGCACCTCGGCGCGGTCGACCGTGGCCTGCGCGGCGAACATCTTCGGCACCAGGTCGGCGAGGTTCGACTGGGTGTCGATCAGCATGGCCGAGAGTTTTGCGCGGCGCTCGTTGGCGAGCTGCGCAATCTGGCTTTCGAGCTCGGCCTTGCTCTGGCGGTTTCCCGCGATCTCGCCCAGAGCCTGATCGATCAGGCCTTGCAGGTCGGAGGCGGAGCGGTCGAGCTCCAGGATACGGGGCTTCGTCGTCAGCCCGGCTTTCAGGAGCTTGTTGAGACCTGCCTTCTCGTCGATCGTCGACTTGAGCTGCGCGCGAAAAGATTCGACGCGCGCCTGCTTGCCGTCGATCTGCTCGTCGAGTTCGGCTATCCGCTTCTCAAGGATCTGCCTGGCGCCGGCCATCGAGGCGCGCTGGCTCTCGAGGTCGGCAATCTGGTTGGCCATCGCATCCTGCAGATAGGCCTGATGCTCGGCGGTGATATCCTTCGGAAAGGCGACGTCCTCATGACCGTCGAGCTCCGCGCGGATGCGGGCATCGGTGGCGCGCAGCAGCGCATATTGCTGGGAATAGAGGTTGAATTCGGACCGGGCGCGGGTGTCGTCGAGCATCACCAGAACATCGCCTGCCTTGACGATGTCGCCGTCCTTGACCCGGATTTCCTTGACCGTGCCGCCGTCGAAATGCTGGACGCTCTTGCGGTTGCCCTCGACCTTGACCACCGCATCGGCAAGGACCGCGCCATTGAGCGGCGCGATAGCCGCCCAGCCGCCGAACACGCCGAAGAAGGCGAAAATGATGAGCAAACCGACCCAGACCGGCCCGCGGATCGAATCCGGGTTGGCGTCCGCGTCTTCGGCGCCGGCGAGGCTGCGATAGGTAGCGGCGATGTCGGTCATTGGGTTGCCGCCGTGATGGGTGCCGCGCGCTGGTTGAGCAGCGCGACGATCTCGTTCTTCATGCCGAAGGCTTCGACCGCGCCGTCCCTGAGAAGCAGGATCTTGTCGACATTGGCCAAGGTCGAGGGCCGGTGCGAGACGATGATCACCGTGCTGCCGCGGCGCTTCAGCTCCAGCGCGCACTCGGCGAGCGCGCGGTCGCCGTCGGCATCGAGGTTGGAGCTCGGCTCGTCGAGCACGATCAGGTTCGGCGTGCCGAACACGGCGCGGGCAAGCGCGATGCGCTGCCGGTAGCCGCCGGACAGCACCGCCCCGCCCTCGCCGATCTGCGTCTCGTAGCCTTGCGGCAGGCGGATGATCATCTCATGCACGCCGGCGAGCCGCGCCGCCTCGATGACCTCGCGGTCGGCATCGGTCTTGAAACGGCCGATATTGGCGGCCACGGTGTCCGAGAACAGCTCGATGTCCTGCGGCAGGTAGCCGATATGATCGCCGAGCGCCTCCCTTCCCCATTGCGTCATGTCGGCGCCATCCAGCCTGACGGTACCGCGGCTCGGCTGCATGATACCGGCGAGGTGACGCGCCAGCGTCGACTTGCCGGCGCCGGACGGGCCGACGATGCCGAGCGCCTCGCCAGCGTCGAGCCGGAACGACACATCACGCAGCAGCACTTTCTGCAGGCTGGGGATGGCGAAACTCAACTGCTCCACGGCGACCTTGCCGGTGGGCTGCGGCAGGTTGAACGAGCGTTCGCTTTGAGCGCCGCCGTCAAGCAGCTTCTCGACCCTGCCAAGGGCTGCCCGCGCCAGGATCAGGCTGCGCCACAGGCCGACGATCTGCTCGACCGGCTGCAATCCCCTGCCCAGCAAGAGGCTGGCAGCAAACATCGAGCCGCCGGTGATCTGCCGCTCGATGACAAGATAGGCGCCGAGGCCGAGGATCAGCGATTGCATGGTCAGGCGCAGGAAGCGGATCAGCCCCGACATGAGCGCCGCGCGGTCGCTGGCCTGCCCCTGCCGGCGGAGCGCAAGGCCACGGTCGCGCCCCCAGCGGCGGACGAGGCCGTCGATCATGCCCATGGCGCGGATGACTTCCGCGTTCCTCAGGCTCATCTCGGTGAAATTGTAGTTGGCCGTGGCAAGGTCGTTGGCCTGCTTCAGCGGCGCCCGCACCATATATTCGTTGAGCACCGCCATGGTGATCAACAGCAGCGATGAGCCCAGCGCGAAGAAGCCGAGCCAGGGATGGAGGAGGAAGATGATGCCGATGTAGATCGGCGACCATGGCAGGTCGAACAGCGCATGGATGCCGCTGCCGGTGATCACCTGCCGGAACGTGTCGAAATCGCGGATCGGCTGACTTTGCGCAGTGCCCTGCGACGGCGTCTCGACCGACGCCGCCAGGATCCTGGCCGAGAGCAACCGGTCGAGCCGCGCGCTGGCCCGTGTCAGGATCGCGGCGCGCACCAGGTCGAGACCGGCGAGCGTCAGGAAAGCCGCAAGCAGCACCAGTGTCAGCATCACCAGCGTCGTCTCGCTGCCGCTGGTGACCACCCGGTCGTAGATCTGCAGCATGTAGAGCGGGGACGCCAGGTAAAGCAGATTGATCGCCAGGCTGAACACCGCCGCGAAGAGGAAATAGCGGCGGCAGGCGCGAAGCGCTTCCAACACGATCTTGGATTTCTTGTCGAAATTCACATCCCCAGCGGAGAACCGCCCCCTGTCCAAACTGCTTGCCCGGGAGCGATCCTACTCCCGATCCCTCAACCGGCCACGCGATCCGCTAGTAAACCTGCTGTAAACCTTAATTCGTAACCTCGAATCGTCGGCTTTCGGGAGACGAAGTGAGCCCGCGAAGCCGCGGGCTCATCTCCTTCTTCGTCACAGCACGAAGTCGCTTGCCGTCAGGCCAAGGCCGGTGCCGGTCAGCGTGATCTGGAAATCAGCTGTCGCGTTACCGTTGACGTCGACATGGACAATCGTGTTGCCGCCAACTTCCGACCAGGTGATGCTGTTCGCAACGGTGGCTGCATTCTGCCCGCCAAACAGGAAAGCCTGATCGCCGCCGCTGACCGTGTTGGCGTCGATCGACGATAGGTCGATCTTGTCGACGCCATGCACGAAGTCGGTGATGGTGTCGAAATTGCCTGCGCCCGGTGCCGAATCCGAGACGTTCGGGCCGTAGTAGAACGTGTCGGCGCCGGCGCCTCCGGTGAGTGTGTCGGCGCCCACACCGCCGACGAGCCGGTCATTGCCATCGCCGCCATTCAGCGTGTCATTGCCACCTTGGCCAAAAAGCGTGTCGTTGCCGGCCAAGCCGAAGATCTGGTCCGCTCCGCCGTTGCCGTAGAGGACGTCATCTCCGCCATTGGCGCCGTTGAGACCATCCGAGGAATTGCCGTTGCTGCCGGTGATGACCTGGAACGTCTCGGAGTATTGGTAGGCAGGCCCAACTGGGTCACCGGCCTGCGTCGCTTGCACGGTGATGGAGTACGCCTTGCTGGGCGAAAGATCTCCCGAACTCAGCGTGCTGCCGCTGATCGAGAACACCCCCGCATCCGATTGCGAGGTGATGCTGTAGACAAAGCTGCCGGGATCCGGATCGGTCGCGGCCAGCGTGCCAGTGAACTGGAAGGAACTGAAGTTCACATTGTCCGTCGTGGTGCTGGGCGTGAGTTGGATGTCGGTCGGCGCAAAGCGCGGCGGCCCATCATCGGTGCCGAGGATATCGATGGCGACCGAGGTGTGGGTGCCGTCGGCGCTGACCACGTCGAAGCTGTCGGTGTAGTGCTGGCCGGCGACGAACTCGTCATGGGCAGAGGAGGCCGTATAGGTCCAGGCGCCTGCCGCATCGATGGCGAAGGTGCCGTAGCTGCCGGCCGTGCCGGCCTGCGCAACGAAGTGCGGATCGCTGTCGACGTCGGAGATGGTCAACGTGCCCGAGGTCGAGATCGCCGCCGCCGTGTCGCCTTCGGTCAGCCCGACCGAGGCCGAGGACAGCACTGCGGCATCGTTGGTGCCGAGGATGTCGATGGCGACCGAGGTGTGGGTGCCGTCGGCGCTGACCACATCGAAGCTCTCGGTGTAGTGCTGGCCGGCGACGAACTCGTCATGCGCCGAGCTTGCCGTGTAGGACCAGTTGCCGTCGGCATCGATCGAGAACGAACCGTAGCTTCCGGCCGTGCCGGCCTGGGCGACGAAGTGCGGATCGCTGTCGACGTCGGAGATGGTGAGCTGGCCCGAGGTCGAGATGGCGGCAGCCGTGTCGGCTTCGGTCAGCCCGACCGAGGCCGAGGACAGCACTGCGGCATCGTTGGTGCCGAGGATGTCGATGGCGACCGAGGTGTGGGTGCCGTCGGCGCTGACCACATCGAAGCTCTCGGTGTAGTGCTGACTGGCGATGAACTCGTCATGCGCCGAGCTTGCCGTGTAGGACCAGTTGCCGTCGGCGTCGATCGAGAACGAACCGTAGCTTCCGGCCGTGCCGGCCTGCGCGACGAAGTGCGGATCGCTGTCGACGTCGGAGATGGTGAGCTGGCCGCTGGTCGAGATGGCGGCAGCCGTGTCGGCTTCGGTCAGCCCGACCGAGGCCGAGGACAGCACTGCGGCATCGTTGGTGCCGAGGATGTCGATGGCAACCGAGCTGTGGGTGCCGTCGGCGCTGACCACATCGAAGGTGTCGGTGTAGTGCTGGCCGGCGACGAACTCGTCATGCGCCGAGCTTGCCGTGTAGGTCCAGGCGCCGTCGGCGTCGATCGAGAACGAACCGTAGCTTCCGGCCGTGCCGGCCTGCGCGACGAAGTGCGGATCGCTGTCGACGTCGGAGATGGTGAGCTGGCCGCTGGTCGAGATGGTGGCAGCCGTGTCGGCTTCGGTCAGCCCGACCGAGGCCGAGGACAGCACTGCGGCATCGTTGGTGCCGAGGATGTCGATGGCGACCGAGGTGTGGGTGCCGTCGGCGCTCACCACATCGAAGGTGTCGGTGTAGTGCTGGCCGGCGGCGAACTCGTCATGCGCCGAGCTTGCCGTGTAGGACCAGTTGCCGTCGGCATCGACGGAGAACGAGCCGTAGCTGCCGGCGGTGCCGGCCTGCGCGACGAAGTGCGGATCGCTGTCGACGTCGGAGATGGTGAGCTGGCCGCTGGTCGAGATGGCGGCAGCCGTGTCGGCTTCGGTCAGCCCGACCGAGGCCGAGGACAGCACTGCGGCATCGTTGGTGCCGAGGATGTCGATGGCGACCGAGGTGTGGGTGCCGTCGGCGCTGACCACATCGAAGCTCTCGGTGTAGTGCTGACCGGCGATGAACTCGTCATGCGCCGAGCTTGCCGTGTAGGACCAGTTGCCGTCGGCATCGATGGAGAACGAGCCGTAGCTGCCGGCGGTGTCGGTCTGGGCGACGAAGTGCGGATCGCTGTCGACGTCGGAGATGGTGAGCTGGCCCGAGGTCGAGATGGCGGCAGCCGTGTCGCCCTCGGTCAGGCCGACCGAGGCCGAGGACAGCACTGCGGCATCGTTGGTGCCGAGGATGTCGATGGCGACCGAGGTGTGGGTGCCGTCGGCGCTGACCACATCGAAGCTCTCGGTGTAGTGCTGGCCGGCGACGAACTCGTCATGCGCCGAGCTTGCCGTGTAGGACCAGTTGCCGTCGGCATCGATCGAGAACGAACCGTAGCTTCCGGCCGTGCCGGCCTGGGCGACGAAGTGCGGATCGCTGTCGACGTCGGAGATGGTGAGCTGGCCCGAGGTCGAGATGGCGGCAGCCGTGTCGGCTTCGGTCAGCCCGACCGAGGCCGAGGACAGCACTGCGGCATCGTTGGTGCCGAGGATGTCGATGGCGACCGAGGTGTGGGTGCCGTCGGCGCTCACCACATCGAAGCTCTCGGTGTAGTGCTGGCCGGCGATGAACTCGTCATGCGCCGAGCTTGCCGTGTAGGTCCAGGCGCCGTCGGCGTCGATCGAGAACGAACCGTAGCTTCCGGCCGTGCCGGCCTGCGCGACGAAGTGCGGATCGCTGTCGACGTCGGAGATGGTGAGCTGGCCGCTGGTCGAGATGGCGGCAGCCGTGTCGCCCTCGGTCAGGCCGACCGAGGCCGAGGACAGCACCGCCGCATCGTTGGTGCCGATTATATTGACGACAATGTTGTAATTCGCCGTCCCATCGGCCGACGTCACGGTCAAAGTATCAGTGACATGCTGGCCCTGTGTCAGCGGGTCGGCTAACGCCTGGTTGAGCGCATAGGTCCAGGCCCCGGTCGCCGCGTCGAAGGTGAAGGTGCCGTAGGTGCCGTTCAGGTTCGCCGGCGCCTGGAAGTGGTTCTGGCCGGCATCAACGTCCGAAACGATCAGTTGCCCGGAGGCATTGGGGTCGCCAGGCGTACCGTTGGCGACGCCACCGGCCTCCACCACGGCGTTGTCCACGACAGGCGCCGCAGTAATCGTCGCACCGTCGTTGCTGCCTTGAATGTTGACCGAGACGCTTGCCCAGCTCAGCGTTCCGTTTCCGAGCTTGATCGCATAAGTGAAGGTCTCGTTGATATGGTCGTTCTCGCCGAGTGCCTGCAGGCTGGAGAAGCCGTGCGCCGTCAGATAGGCGCTAAGGTCCATCTCGACCTTGCCGTTGTTAATGCGGATCAAGACCCCGTCGGCGATGCTTTCCCACGCGGAGATACCGCTTGCCTGCACGTCCTGGGTCGTCAGGTCGATCGGTGCGTATTGCTTCGTAGATGTCGATGCGGACTGACCGTCGTCAATCGAATAGAGGGTCTTGGCATTCCCGCCCAAATCATTCGCCAGAACGTCCAGCAGGATGATGGACTGGCTGGGGGATACGATGACAACGGTGTCCTCGGTGTAATTGAAGACGTCATTCTGCGCCTGCGGCGTGTTGGAGAACGACGTCGTGGTGCCGCCCGCGCCGGCGACTTGCTGAGTGGCCATTTTTACCCCCTGTCGGCAGATGTCGACGCATCCGCCTTGGCCGTCCGAGACGGCTGACAAACCCCATGCCGAAACGTGGTTGACGTTCGGCGCCCAATTACGTGAGGCGGGAAGATCCGTGCACCAAGCCGCGACCCCTCGCTCCCGGCCGCGAACGGTCCGCACAGGTGCGGCTATTCACGGACAGGTGGTGGCTCAATGGTGACGACAACAGCGGCCGAGACGGCCGCGTTCGCAATTTCCCCTACCCCAGTAGCGCCGCGACTCGTTGTTGCCCGTCGAGCGGCCTTTTACGCTACTCGTACATTAGGATATTATTAACTCTACCGCGTCAACGGGCAATTTGATGAAGAGTTAATGACAAAATATAAACTTAAACTAAAATGTGACCATACTGCACCAAGGACAGTTCATATTTCTCTGCGGGGTCCAAACTGCGCAGGACCTATGCGACGACCTGTCAGACTTTGGTCGCCAGACCTTAGTCGCCATCGCGCGCAGAATGCGCGCAGAATGGTTGAGAGGCAACGCGCGGTTCCCGACATGATTCGCGCCGCCCTCTTGCCTCGTTAGCCGCCGTGCTCCACAACCGCCTTCTCGACCGCGCGCTTCAGCTCGTCCTTGATCTCGGCGGTGTCGGCCATCAGCGTCTCGATCTTCAGGAAGTCGAGCACGCGATATTTCGAGACGGCGGGGCGGATGAGGATGTCCGGCGGGTGCTGCCGCAGCTTGTTGGCGATGATCGACTGCATCATCAATTGCGTCGCGCCATACATCAGGTCGACCGTGGTCGGATGCTTGCGCTCGGCATCGCTCGGCGCCCCCACCACGTCGATGGCGATGATGATGTCGGCATCCTTCTCGACGAGATCGAAGGGCACGGGGTTGTAGATGCCGCCGTCGATCAGCACGCGGCCGTCGCGCGTCACCGGGCGGAACACCGCTGGAATGGCGGCCGACGCCGCCAGCGCCGATTGCAGGTCGCCCTCCGCGAAGACCGCGAGCTTGTGGCCGAAGTAATCGGTCGCCGTCACCTTGAGCGGGATTTTCAGCTCTTCGAAGGTCGCCGGGATGGCGTCGGGCAAAAAGGCTTTCAGGATGCGCTCGACATTGAACTGGCCGACGCGGATGCCGCCCTGCATGGCTTCGGCGATCGTGCCCGGCCGCGAGCGCCACATGCGCGCGGCCACCTCGGCGCGGCTGCCGAGGATCGAGCGGGCATAGAAGTGGATCTCCGCACCTCGCATGCCGGCAGCCATGCCGGCGCCCATGATGGCGCCGATGGAGGAGCCGGCGATCGCCACCGGCCTGATGCCGAGCTCGTCCAGCGCCTCGATGGCATGGATATGCGCCAGTCCCCGCGCGCCGCCGCCGCCGAAGGCAACCGCGAAGGTCGGGCTCATCCCTTGCCGCTTCCCGCCACCCGCACCAGCGGCGGACCGATCACCATCACCGCCGGATCGGCTGACAGGAGCTTCCTCGCCTCGGCTTTGACGTCTGCAAGCGTCACCGCGCCGATCAGCGCGGCACGGCGCTTGATGTAGTCGATGCCGAGATTGTCGAGCTGCAGCTCGACCAGCGTCGCGGCGATGGAGGTGGAGGAGTCCAGATTGTTGATGGCGTAAGCGCCGATCATGTATTTCTTTGTCGCCGCGAGCTCTTCTTCCGTCGGCCCCTTCTCCGCCATCTCCTTCACCACCTGGCGCACGATCGAGAGCGTCTCGGCAGCGCGATCGGAGCGCGTCGCCGTCGTGACCAGCAGCGCGTTGGAATGCTCATGATCGACGAGATCGGAGCTGACGCCATAGGCAAGACCGCGTTTCTCGCGCACCTCCTCGTAAAGCCGCGACGTGAATGTCGAGCCGCCGAGAATCTCGTTCATCAGCACGGCGGCGTAGAAATCGGGATCGCTCCGTTTCACGCCAGGCCAGGCAAGCTGCAGGGAGGTTTGCGGCAGGTCGTAATTCACCTCGAGCTGCTGGCCGAGCTTCGGTGCCACGTCGCTCACCCGGGCCAGCGTCTGCTTGTCCGGCAGATCGCCGAACACCTCGTCCAGTTTGGCGCTCAGCGTCGCGGCGTCGATGTCGCCCACCACCGCTACATGCAGGCCGCCGCGCGCGAAATTCGCCCTGTGGAAGGCCCTGATATCCGCGGCCGTGATGGTGGCCAGGCTATCCCTGGTGCCCTGATCCGGCCGCGCATAGGGATGTTCGCCATAGATTGCACGCAGCCAGCGCTGCTGGCCGATCGTGTTCGGATCGCGCTCATTGGCGAGGATGCCGGAGAGCACCTGGGCGCGGATGCGCTCGATCGGCGCCTCGTCGAAGCGCGGGCTGTTCACCGCCAGCTTCAGCAGGCCGAAGGCCTCGTCCTTCTGTTCGGACAGCATGCGCATCGAGCCATAGGTGCCGTCGCGCGCCGCCTCAAAACTCATCTCGGCGCCGGCGTCGTCGAGCTTCGACTGGAAGGCCTCGCTGTCGAGGTCGCCGGCACCCTCGTCGAACAACCCGGTCATCAGGTTGACCAGCCCTTCCTTGCCGGCGGGGTCCTGCGCGGTGCCGCCGTCGAAGACGAAGCGGATGGCAACCAGCGGGATCGAATGGTCCTCCACCAGCCAGGCGGTGATCCCCTTTTTCGACTTCACCTCCTGGATGTTCATCTCCGCGCGGGCGGCCAACGCCGGCAGCAGCAGGAAGAACATGGCAAAGCAAAGGGTGACGAAGATGCGCGCCACCTTCCCTTCTCCCCTTGTGGGAGAAGGTGTCGCCGAAGGCGACGGATGAGGGGTGCTGGACGAAGTGCGACCTTGGAGGTCGCCAGTTCTCGATGCCCGACCAGAGAGGTCGCGTTTCTTCCAACACTCCTCATCCGTCTCGGCGCTGCGCGCCGATCCACCGCCCGGGGGCGAGCCACGGGTCTCGCCCCGTCCTTCGGACCCCACAAGGGGAGAAGGGAAGAACTGCCGGCGTCCGCAAACCACGCTCATCATCAATTCCCCGCCTGTTGCTGCGGCAGGAGATAGCCGGTCGTCGAGCGGTCGAGCACGAGGTAGCGGGTTGCCGCTGCCTTGACCTCTGCGGCCGTCACCTTGCGAATGCGGTCGGGCCATTCCTGGACATCCTTCACGTTGCCGCCGGTGGCGAGCGTCGAGCCGTACATATTGGCCATGTCGTCCTGCTTGTCGCGGGTGAAAATCATGGAGCGGACATAGCGTGTCTTGGCCCGCTCCAGCTCGTCGTCGGTCACGCCGTCCTTGGCGATGCGGGCGATCTCGGCGCCGACGGCGGCTTCGACTTCGGAAAGCTTGGCGTCGCCGCGCGGCGAAGCATAGACGGTGAAGTTGGTGGCGTCGAGCATGGTGCCTTGGAAGAAGGCGCCGGCCTCGGAGGCGATGCCCTCTCTGACCACCAGCTGCTGGTATAGCCGACTGCGGTTGTCGCCACCCAGGATCTCGGCCAGAAGGTCGAGCGCCTCCGCCTCGCCGGGCTTGGCGGTATGATAGGACGGCACCACCCATTGCGTGGAAAAGCTCGGCACCGAGACGCGCGCGTCGGTCAGCGTGACGGTGCGCCGTGTGTTCTGCTCTGGCTCGACCGGGCGGATGCGCGGCCGCAGATCCGGCCCGCGCGCCACCTTCCCGTAGGTCCTTTCGGCCATCGCCTTCACCGCGTCCGGATCGACATCGCCGGCGACAATCACCACGGCGTTGTTCGGCCGGTAGAAGGTGTCGTAAAAGGCCTTGGCATCCTCGCGATTCAGCTTTTCCATTTCCTGCATCCAGCCGATCACCGGAATGCGGTAGGGCTGGTTCTGCCAGAGCGTCGCGTCGACCTCCTCGTCGAGCACCGCTTGCGGATTGCTGTCGATGCGCGAGCGGCGCTCCTCCAGGATCACATCGCGCTCGGTCTTGATGACGTCGTCGGTGAGGACGAGGTTGCGCATGCGGTCGGCCTCGAATCCCATCATCTGCTCGAGCGCCGAGGGCGGCACCGTCTCATGAAAGGCGGTGTAGTCATAAGAGGTGAAAGCGTTGTTCGAGCCGCCGATGTCGGCAACGGCCCGGTCGAACTCGCCGGCAGCGTGGTTGCTTGTCGCCTTGAACATCAGATGCTCGAAGAAATGCGCGATGCCGGACTTGCCGGGCGGCTCGTCGGCGCTGCCGATCTTGTACCACACCATATGGGTGACGATGGGCGCGCGATGGTCCGGGATGACCACCACTTCCATGCCGTTGTCGAGCAGGAAGTCCTTGACCTCCGCGTCGACCGCGGCGTGCGCCGGCGCCTGTAGAGCTAGTGCCAATGCGCCGGCAAGGAATGCTGCGCGCAGCCCTCTGGTCGTGAATGTCATCAAATGCTCCGTCCCGGTCGCGCGACGATAGAAAAGCTTCGCTGGCGAGGCAAAGTGAATTGTTCGTCATTTTCGAGGCGGCGTTTACGCAACCTCGATGAAGCGGATCACCGTATCGCCATAGCCGCGCTCGTCCACCACCGAAAAACCCGCGCCCGGCTCGAACGACGCGGAGGCCGCCTCCTCGACGACACAGAGCGCGCCGGGCAACAGCCAGCCGCCGGCCTTGGCGGAACGCAGCGCGCGCTCGCCGAGGCCCTTGCCGTAGGGCGGATCGGCGAAGACAAGGCCGAAGGGCGAGAGCGTGCCGGCCTCGCCGAGATGGGTGGCGTCGCGACGGAAGATCTTCGTCCGGCCGGTGAGCCCGAAGGCCTCGACATTCTCGCGGATCAGCCCGCGCCCTTCCGTCGATTCCTCGATGAAGACACAATAGGAGGCGCCGCGCGACAGCGCCTCCAGCCCAAGCGCGCCGGTGCCGGCAAAGAGATCGAGCACGCGGCCGCCTTCGAGCTTTTCGGCATGGCGATGCGCCAGCACGTTGAACACCGCCTCGCGGGTGCGGTCGGTGGTCGGGCGGATGGCATTCGAACGCGGCGTCGCCAGCGGACGCCCGCGAAACTCACCGCCGACGATCCGCATTGCCGCCCCTCGGACCCCTTGGCCTGTCGCCACCGCTTCCCTCGGACCGATCGCCCTTTGGCTTGCCGAACGGCTTGCCCTTGCCGCCGGGCTTGAACGATGCCTTGCGCGCCTTAGCCTCGGCAGCCTTCGCGGCGTCGGCCTCCGCCCTTCCCTTGCCTATGGGGCGCGCTCCCGGCGCCATCCAGACATTGGCCTTGCGCTGACCGGGCGGCTCGATCGGGCGCGGCTCGCCTTTCTTGCCGCCGAAGTCACGGCCGGACTTGCCGAAGCCGCGTTCGGATTTGTCGAACTTGGGGCCGCGTTCGCCGAAGACCCTTTCCGGCTTCGTCGAAAGCTTGCTCAGCGCCTCGTCGCGGCTGCCTTCGCGGCGCTTGCGGGCCTTGATCAGCCCGCCCTCGCCGATCGGCCGGCGGTCGCCGTCACGCGAGAATTTCGCCCGCTCGCCCTCGTCGCGGCGCGGCTCGCTACGCCGCACCGGCTTGTTGGAGAAAGGCTTTTGGATTTCCGCCTCGAAGTTGGCGCCGGACTCCTCGACCAGCCGCTCGCCGAGCTGCTCGCGCAGCGTGCGGCCCTTGATCTCCAGCACGTGGCCTTCGGGCAGCTCGTTCAACTGGAACGGCCCGTAGGAGATGCGGATGAGCCGCGTCACGTCCAGGCCAAGCGCGCCCAGAATGTTCTTCACCTCGCGGTTCTTGCCCTCGCGCAGACCGATCGTCAGCCAGGCGTTGCTGCCCTGCTCGCGATCGAGCGAGGCTTCGACCGAACCGTAGAAGACGCCGTCGACGGCAATGCCGTCGCGCAAGGCGGCCAGCGCGCTCTCCGCGACCTTGCCGTGGACGCGCACGCGATAGCGCCGCAGCCAGCCGGTGGCCGGCAATTCGAGCACCCGCGACAGCCCGCCGTCATTGGTGAGCAGCAGCAACCCTTCGGTGTTGATGTCGAGACGGCCGACGGTCATCAGCCGCGGCAGGTCGGCGGGCAGCACCTCGAAGACGGTCTTGCGGCCCTCCGGATCGCGGTTGGTGGTCACGACGCCCGCCGGCTTGTGGAACAGGAACAGCCGCGTGCGCTCGATCGGCGGGATTTCCGTGCCGTCGAGATGGATGACGTCGTCGGCCATGACGTTGAAGGCCGGCGAGGACAGCACCTTGCCGTTGACCTTGATGCGGCCGGCGGCGATCAGTTCCTCGGCGTCGCGGCGCGAGGCAATGCCGGCGCGCGCCAACCGCTTGGCGATGCGCTCGCCGACTTCCGGCACTGCTTGCGAAGGCCGCGGGCGCGGCTTGAAGCCGCCCTCGGGCTTTCCCGCGGCGGCGCGCGGCGGGCGATCGGCGAAATCTCGCTTGGGGCGGTCGCCGAAGTCGCGCTTGGGGCGGTCGAAGCGCCGTTCGCCGCGCTCGCCTTCGGCGGCTACGGGCCGGTCGCCGCGCGGCGTGTAGGGTTTGCGGCCCTCGCGCTTCTCGAAGGGCTTGCCCTCGCGTGGCGGGCCCTTGCGGAACGGTCTTTCGCCACGCTCTCCACCCTCGCCCACTTCACGCGGCTTGTAGCTGCGCTTGAAATCGCGCGCCGGGCGCTCGCCATCCGCGGCCATCGACCGGTCGCGCTTGGCGAACGGCTTCTTGCCGCCGAAGGATGGCTTGCTATTGCTGCCCGCGGCTCCGCCGCGGCCGCGCGGGCCTGCCGGCCTCGATCCGCCTTTGCCCGCACCCTTGCGCGGAAATTTCTTGTCGTTGTCGTCCATTACCTTGGCTCTTCTTAAAGCTGCTACGATGCCGCCCGCCTTTTCGGGCGCCCAACGCAGGCAGTGTCGTCTTGATTTTTGCGCATATGTCAGCGCGGCAAAAACCGATTCCGGTTTTCAGGGTCTCGCGCTAGATAACAGGATCACCATCGGGTGGCGAGGAGTAATCGGAATGGAAACCGCGTGAGGCGGCCGGATTTCATGGCTTTGGCCCTCCAGGAGGCCGAGGCGGCCGCAAGCCGCGGCGAAGTGCCGGTCGGCGCGGTGATTGCCAATGGCAGCACTGTAGTGGCGAAGGCAGGCAACCGCACGCGCGAGCTCGCCGACCCGACCGCCCATGCCGAGATGCTGGCGATCCGCGAAGCCTGCCAAAGGCTCGCCAGCGAACGGCTTACCGGTCACGACCTCTATGTGACGCTGGAGCCCTGTACCATGTGCGCCGGCGCCATCTCGTTCGCACGGTTGCGGCGACTTTATTTCGGCGCCGCAGACGAGAAAGGCGGCGCGGTGGTCAACGGCGTGCGCTTCTTCACTTCACCCACCTGCCACCACACGCCCGATATCTATCCCGGGCTGGGCGAAAGCCAAGCCGCTCTCATCCTGAAGGAGTTCTTTCGCGAGAGACGGAATGGTGAATGGTGAATGGTGAATGGTGAATGGTGAATGGTGCAAGTAGTGAGTAGTAAGTTAGCAGTTTGTGAATAGCGCAGAGGAAATATTCACTATTCACTATTCACAGACCCAGCCAGTCGAACCAGCCGCCGCTCTTCTTGCCTTCCGCCTGCGCCTTCAGCCGGCGCTCCTTCTTGTATTCGTCCTCGCCGAGCTCGTTCTGCGGCGCGGTGTCGGCGGCCTGACGATAGGCGAGCGGCGGCTCGCTCAGATATTTGCGGACATTGGGATTGCCCTGCTTCTGCTCGGCAAGGCGGCGCTGAATCTCGGCGGTGCGGGTCGCGCTGGAATCGTCCGGCGACCAGCGCGGCGGATGGCTGGACGCCGAATCGGCCATCGCCTTCTTCACCGCCACCGGATCGGTCTGCACATCCTCGACGGCTTCCGGCTGATAGTTCGGATCATTCTGGTGGGCGGTGGCGTCGGCGCGGATACGGGCGCGGCGCGCCTCGGGCGATTCCGGCCAGTCGGCGCTCGCCGTCTGGATGCTTTCCTGCGGCGGCGGCAGGTTTTCCTTCTGTCCCGGCGCCGGCTTCACCAGGTCGGGGCGCGGCTTGTAGTCGATCGGATCGCGGTGCTTCGGCGTGATCGAGGCGGCGCCGGAAACGTCGTCGAAAAGCTGGGCGGCAGCAGTCTTATCGGTTCCGTAGGTGGGCGAACTGACGCAGCCGGACATGGCGAAGGCCGATGCCACAAGCGGCGCCAGCAGCGCGGCGCGCGCAAACGTTCTTTCGGTCATGCCAAAAAGTCCCACTCTAAAGCCTTTCGGTCGCCACCGGCCACAGGGGCGCGGTCCCCTTCTTCCCCGCATTTGCGATGGAAATCCGGCGACAATTTGTCTGCCGGAGTGCCGCGTGTTTACCTCAACCGCTTATCAAGGGCAACGCGCGGACGGATTTGCGCCGCCCGGCGTGGCACTTTTGCACTTGTTTGATGGTGCATGTCGTTGTCCCAAAACCGCCGCACACTTTTGGACGACATGCAGCTAGAGCCGCCCAAGCGCTTTGAGCTCGTGCAGCACAGCCGCGTCGCGGGCCGAGACGTCCGGGAATTCCGGGTCCTGCCCGACATCGGCCGTGTAGCGCCAGGAGCGCGCACATTTGACCAGACCGCGATCCTCGGCCTTTTCCACGACCACAGCGACGCCCTTGACATCGTCGAGAGTGAAAGCGCCCTCAGGCGCCGTGCCGTGCTGGATGACGAGGTCGCTGGTGATCGCCATCTCGGCCATGTCCACATCGGCGATCGCGGCTTCCAGGGCGGCGTCGTCGATGGTGACCACCGGCACGGCTTCCAGCGAGGAACCGATCAGTTTTTCCGCGCGAGCGATCTCGAGCGCGCCGGTGACGACGCGGCGCACCTGCCGGACCTTGCGCCACTTCTCGGCCAGCGCCTCGTTGCGCCAGTTTTCCGGGATCCTCGGGAACTGGTCGAGATGCACCGAGACGGCATCCGGGTGACGGTCGAGCCAGGCCTCCTCCATGGTGAAGGGCAGCATCGGCGACAGCCACTTCACCAGGCATTCGAAAAGGTGGCGCACGACCTGCACGGCCGCCTTGCGGCGCAGGCTGGATGGGGCGTCGCAATAGAGCGCGTCCTTGCGAATGTCGAAGTAGAAGGCCGAGAGCTCGACCACCATGAAGTCCAGCAGCACGCGGGTGATGCGCTTGAACTCGAAGGCGTCGTAGCCCTGGCGCACCACCTCGTCGAGCTCGGATAGCCGGTGCAGCATCAGCCGCTCCAGCTCCGGCATGGTCTCCAACGGCACGTCCTCGCCATCGTCATGGGCCAGCGTGCCCAGCATCCAGCGGATCGTGTTCCTGAGCTTGCGGTAGGCGTCGATATTGGTCTGCAGCACGTTCTTGCCGAGCCGCTGGTCTTCCCAATAGTCGGTCGTCACCACCCAGAGCCTGAGGATATCGGCGCCGGACTGTTTTATCACGTCCTGCGGCACGACGGTGTTGCCGAGCGACTTCGACATCTTGCGGCCTTCCTCGTCCATGGTGAAACCATGGGTGATGACCGTGTCGTAGGGCGCCCTGCCCCTGGTGCCGCAGCTTTCGAGCAACGAGGAATGGAACCAGCCGCGGTGCTGGTCGGAACCTTCGAGATAGACGTCGGCCGGCCATTTGAGATCCGGACGATCCTCCAGCGTGAAGACATGCGTCGAGCCGGAATCGAACCAGACATCGAGGATGTCCCTGACCTGGTGCCATTTCGATGCGTCGTGATTGCCGAGGAAACGTTCCTTGGCGCCGGGCGCGAACCAGGCGTCGGCGCCCTCCTTCTCGAAGGCGTCCATGATGCGCTGGTTGACGGCCTCGTCCTTCAGCACGTTGCCGTCCTCGTCGGCAAAGACGGCGATCGGCACGCCCCAGGCGCGCTGGCGCGACAGCACCCAGTCGGGCCGTTCCTCGATCATGGCACGAATGCGGTTCTGGCCCGCCGCCGGCACGAAGCGGGTGTCGTCGATCGCCTTCAGCGCGCGGCTGCGCAGCGTCGTGCCGTCGCCGAGGTCCTTGTCCATATAGACGAACCATTGCGGCGTGTTGCGGAAGATGACCGGCTTCTTCGAGCGCCAGGAATGCGGATAGCTGTGCTTCAGCCGGCCGCGCGCGAAGAGCGCGTTGCGCTTGATCAGCTCGTCGATGACCGCCTGGTTGGCGTTGCCCTTCTTGCCGCTGTCGTCGATGACGCGCGCGGCACCGCCCTCGCGGTCCGGGCCGAAGCCGGGCGCGTCCTTGGTGAAGAAGCCTGCGTCGTCGACCGGGAACGGGATCGTGGTGTCGACGCCGCGCTTGAGCAGCTCTGCCACCGCATCCATCCAGGCATCGAAGTCCTCGCGACCGTGGCTGGGCGCGGTGTGCACGAAGCCGGTACCGGCGTCGTCGGTGACATGCTCGCCGGCAACCATCGGCACCGGGAATTCGTAGCCGCCGCCGAGGCCCTTGAAGGGATGCGAAAGCGTAAGGCTTGCAAGCTGTTCGCTTGAGACGCTGTGAAGCCGGTTCAAGGTGACCTTGGCCTTGGCGGCGCTTTCATCGGCGAGCGCGTCGGCGAAGATCAGCTTCTCGCCGGGCTGCGGGCCGAAGGCGTTTTCCGCCGCCGTGACCTCGTAAAGACCGTAGCCGACGCGCGGCGAATAGCTGACGGCGCGGTTGCCGGGGATGGTCCAGGGCGTCGTCGTCCAGATGACGACATGCGCCTCGACGAGATCGAGCGCGGTCTCGCTCAATGCCGGTGTCGTGTCGGCGCCGGCGACCGGCTGGGCGAGACTGGCGACCGGGAACTTCACCCAGATCGTGTCGCTCTCATAGTCCTGGTACTCGACCTCGGCCTCGGCGAGCGCGGTGCGCTCGACGACGCTCCACATCACCGGCTTGGAGCCGCGATAGAGCTGGCCGGACATGGCGAACTTCAACAGCTCGCCGGCGATCCGCGCCTCGGCGTGGTAGGCCATGGTGGTGTAGGGATTGTGGAAATCGCCGATGACGCCGAGGCGCTGGAACTCGTCGCCCTGCACCTTGATCCAATGCTGGGCGAAGTCGCGGCATTCCCTGCGGAACTCGTTGACCGGCACCTCGTCCTTGTTCTTGCCCTTGGCGCGATACTGCTCCTCGATCTTCCATTCGATCGGCAGGCCGTGGCAGTCCCAGCCGGGCACGTAATTGGCGTCGTAGCCGCGCATCTGGAAGGACCGGTTGATGACGTCCTTGAGGATCTTGTTCAGCGCATGGCCGATATGGATGTTGCCGTTGGCGTAGGGCGGGCCGTCATGCAGCACGAATTTCTCGCGCCCGGCGGCCTCTTCGCGCAGCTTGCGGTAAAGGTCTAAGTCCTGCCAGCGCTTGACCAGCACCGGTTCCTTCTCGGGCAGGCCCGCGCGCATCGGGAAATCCGTCCGCGGCAGGTAAAGCGTGCTGGAATAGTCGATCGTTTCAGCGGTATCGGTCACTGGGGTGTCGGTCATCGATCTGTCATCTCAATTGCCCGGCGGCGGGCGCTCGGGCGCTGAAGTATCATGTTCTGGAAAAAGCGCGAGGGGCGCGCGCGAAACTTCCCGGCGGCTCCGGCGGCGCTCAGGCCGCCCGGAACACCGGGCCCGTAATTCGTATCGCGATCGCGAAAAGGCGCGAAAAGCTCGTCATGGCGTGGCTTTTAGCGGATGGCGCGGCAGGAATAAAGCGCGGATTTCAAGGCAGAGCGCTGGTTTCTTGCCGCATGCCATCTGATTTGCTCGAGCCCTGGTTTCGGGTTCTGCGGTCGTTGCTTGTAGGCGTCTTCGCACGAACAAGGATTATATTCCTTTCTTTGGAAAAATCGGCTATCGATCTAAATTCCGAGGTGCGGCGAAATTCGCTGAGCGCTTTGAGGACAAACGTGACCACAAAGACTGCCGATCAGTCGCGCGCTGACTGTGAGATCGCCATGGGTCAGGAGCTCGGCGCTATCTATGCCGAACTCATACAAGAGCTATCGAACATCTATTTGGTCTGGGGCCAATACAAAATCTTATTCGGGACAAGGGAATCGCGAGTCGACCTCTTGAACAGCGCTGCCGGCGGTTTCTTTGGCCTCATCCAAGACAACATCTGGCATCAGGTGCTGCTTTCCATCTCGCGCCTGACCGACAGGCCGACGATCGCCGGACATGCGACTCTTACCGTGCGGCGGCTGGCAGACCTCATTGCCGATCAGACCACGGCCGAAGCCGTCAGAGCCGAAGTCGATCTCGCCATGAAGGCTCAGGAGTTCTGTCGTGACTGGCGAAACAACTTGATCGGCCACAACAATCTCGACATGCGTGTGAACCCGGCCGCACGGTCGCTGGCGCCTGCGAGCGAAAGGCAGGTCGATGACGCTTTGGCGGCATTGGCCGGTGTGCTCAACACGCTCGCTTCGCATTACCTCCTCCCGAAAACTCTTTTCGAGGATGTGTCGGATGCGAGTGCTCTGCTATACGTGCTGCACGATGGGGTAGCCGCGCGCAAAGAACGCCAGGCCCGACGTGAGGCGGGCATTTTCGAGAACGACTATCCGCGCGATCTCTGATGAGGAAAAGTCAGTGACCAAGCTAGGTCGACCCTATGAACAGGTCGTTGGCGACGTAGCGAAGCAGTTTGACCCCGCCGCTCAGGTGACGGTCGGGGAATGGGTAGAAGGCCCCGACGGTCGACGGGAGGTCGACGTGCTGATTACCGGCACCGTCGACGATGTGCCCAGGCGGGTCCTGATTGAATGCAAGGACTACGATTCGCGGAAACGCCGAATAGGGATCGGCATAATCGATGCCGCCGATTCGAAGCGTCGAGATCTCGGGATCGATCTTACCCTGATTTGCAGCAATGCCGGCTTTTCGACGGATGCAATGCGAAAGGCACGTAGGGTGGGCATCGGTCTTATCGGGATATTGAAAGAAGCTGACCCTCGCATTCGCTACAAGGTCTTCGATGAGATCTACGCTCGACGGATCAATCTGTCGATGAAAGCCGATATCGACATCAAGGTCGTGTCTGGCAGCGTCGCGGCCTGGGCCGTGGAGGCAATAACCTTTGAAAGCGCCTCCGTATTCGCATGGCTGCAACACCGAGTCATCCTATTCGTGACGCACAATCGTGTGGTGAAGGGAACGCATTACCTTCGCTTTAGATTCAGACCGCCAGTCCTTATCCAGCAAGGAACTCATTCGGCGTTCATGACCGAAATCTCTTTGAGGTTCACCCTCACTGGTCAATGGATTGCCCAACAGGTAGAGATTGACGCCACTTCGGGTCTCTACGACTGGCTACGCAAGAGAGTTCAGCTCGCACCGGTGCCTGGCGATAGCAGGCTCGTTTATAAAGACGTCAAGTTTGGGACGGGCGGGACGGTCATAGATTCCCATCCGGATATTGACTCTCTTTCGCCAAGTCCGGTGAAGGAAAACGAGGTGCATATGGAGATAATCGATCTTGGCGGATTCGTCGTGCCGACCGAATACGCCCAGCTCGACTCGCACGTGGTCCCTGAAGATGCCGATCCCGTCCGACCGGATATCATTCCCGAGGCCTTCCGTTCTTCGCCGCGCCTGTGAACCGCGCGCCTGAACTGCTGGGGCCACCCTACATCGAGAAATTGAAGCGATAAGTGGTCGAGACGCCGACGGTCCACTGGTTGCGGTCGCCGCGCTCCTTGACCAGGCTGGAATCGGCGGCCGGCCCCACCAGGCGCGAATATTCGGTGAAGACGCTCGCCGTCATCGGCTCGGTCACCTTCCAGGTGATCGCGCCGCCGAGACCGGTCGACTTCAGCCCGCCGCCCGGATGGTATTCGCTGAGGCCCGACGCCGCCGCTTCCTTGGCATTGACGCCGTAATAGGCGTCGAAATAGCCGGACGAAGCGAAGGACACACGCGGGCCGCCGGAGATGCGGACGGTGGGCGTGACGTCGTAAAAGGCGTCCGCCGCGATGTCGGCGACGAAGCCGTCATGGGCGCGGATGCCATGCCGCAACTCGGCGCGGGCGCGCAGCCAGTCCAGGGGATAGAATTCGAAGAAGCCGCCCACCTCACCGCCGAAGCGCACCGGGTCGAGGCCCTGGAGCTCGTCCTTGCTGGTGCGATGGAACAGGAACTTGCCGGTGAGGCCGGCGCGCACACTGCCGTCGTCGATCAGCGCCAGCGAGATGTTGTCGTTGCGCGAGGTGAAGCGCGCCTCGGGACCGGCCTTGCCGAGCGAGATGATCGGCTGGGCGCTCAGCATATACTTCTTGCCGCCCTCGAAATTCGGGGCGACGAGGCCGGTGGCGCCGAGCGTCAGGTACCAGTCGCCAGAAATCCAGCTCCCCTCGCCCGCCTGGGCTGCGGAGACTGCCATCAGGCCAGAGGCGAGAACCAGCGGAATCGTCCCGACAATACGCATCGTCACCCCTTACGCGAAACGGGCCGGCAGGAACACCCGGCAGTGCAGAAGCCATGGCGCGAGTTCGGTAAAATTTGACTTAAAATCCGTAACAGAGGCGGCGACCCCGGAGCCGTTTTCGACAGGTGGCGGCATTGGCGCTCGCTGGACGGGCAAGGCCATTGGGACTACCTTGCCTCACCCGCAGGATGCGCGGCGAACTCTGGAGGGAGACGAAGCCATGAGCTTGCAAGGCAATACCCTGGGAGACGCGATCGGCCGGACGCGCGACAAATGGGGATGGTTCGTGGCGCTCGGCGTGCTGCTGTTGATTTTCGGCGGCATCGCCTTCGGCAATCTCTTCATCGCCACGGTCGCTTCGGTCTATGTCGTCGGCTGGCTGATGCTGATGGCCGGCGCCATCGAGATCATCCATGCTTTCGGCGTCAAGACCTGGGGACGCTTCTTCTATTGGCTGGCGAGCGGTCTGCTCTACGCCATTGCCGGCTTCTTCGCCTTCGACAATCCGTTGCTTGCCTCGGCGGTGCTCACCCTGCTGCTCGCCGTCGCGCTCGTCGCTTCCGGGGCGCTGAGGGCCTGGGTCGCCTACAATCACCGGCCGGAGCAAGGTTGGGGATGGCTGTTCGCGGCCGCCGTCATCACCATCCTGCTTGGCCTGATCATCGCCATGGGCTGGCCGGTCAACAGCCTGTGGGTGCTCGGCATGTTCCTGGCCATCGACCTGATCTTCCAGGGCTGGAGCTTCATTGCCATCGGGCTGGCGTTGAAGAGGTAGGGGCTCGGCCTTCGCAGTTTAGCCGAGGCATTCCAACGTCGTCATCCCAGGGCGAAGCAGGAGCGAAGCTCCGTCGCGAAGACCCTGGGATCCATGCCGTAACCTCAGCCGACGAATGCTGCGGAGCAGAATTCTGCACCGAAGCAAAGTTTTGAAGTCACGGAATGGATCCTCGGGTCTGCGCCGCGTCGCTTCGCTCCTTGCTTCGCCCGAGGATGACGAAGCGACGGGCGTTTTCGCCAATCTCCAAGGTTAGCAATCTGCTGGTCAGGGCGCTGCCGCGTTAACGAGCCGCTTTGCGTTCGATGCGCTCCAGAGGTCAAAAACAGATCGCCGCGTCCAGATCCGACAGCGGGCGCACGCCGGCGAGCAGCGCCCTCGCCTCGGCCTCGTCCCGCTTCATCTGCACCACCAGCGCATCGAGCCCATCGAACTTCAACTCAGGGCGCAGATAGCCGAAGAACGACACCTCGCAGGTCTCGCCGTAGAGATCGCCGGAGAAATCGAAGACATAGGTTTCGAGCAGCGGCGCGCCGTTGTCGTCGACGGTCGGGCGGCGGCCGAAGCTGGCGACGCCGTCATGCAGCGTGCCGTCGGCGTGGCGGAAGCGGACGGCGTAAATGCCTTCCCTCAACGTGGCTTCCGGCGACAGCCTCATATTGGCGGTCGGAAAGCCGAGCATGCGGCCGAGCTGCTGGCCGCCGATCACCTCGCTCTCGACGGTGAAGCGATAGCCGAGCAGGCCGGCGGCCTCCTCCACATTGCCTTCGCAAAGCAGGGCGCGGATGCGGCTCGACGAGACCACCTCGGCGCCCTCGTCGCGGAAGGCGTCGACCAGCGTGACGCCGAAGCCGTGGCGCTCGCCGGCCGCCATCAGGAAGGCCGGACCGCCCTGGCGGTCCTTGCCGAAATGGAAGTCGAAGCCGGTGACGGCATGGGAGATGCCGAGCTTGTCCTGCAGCACGTCGGTCACGAACGCCTCGGCCGAGAGCGCGGCGAAGTCGCGCGTGAACGGCTGCTCGACCAAGGCGGCGAAGCCGAGCTTGGCCAGGAGCCGTGCCTTCATCGGCGGCGGCGTCAGCACGAAAAGCGGCACGTCCGGCCTGAACACCTTGCGCGGGTGCGGCTCGAAAGTGAGCACAAGAGCCGGCACGCCACGGCGGTTGGCTTCGGCCAGCGCCCGCTCCAGCACCGAGAGGTGACCGCGGTGGACGCCGTCGAAATTGCCGATCGCCACGACGCCGCCGCGCAGATGCGCGGGGAGCGGCGCGACCGCCGAAATGCGTTCGAAAGCTTGCGTCATGTCGACCTGCGTGATGTGGGGGCACCCGTCATGACCCGGCTTCCCGCCTATTGCAGCCGCGGAATGACGGCGACCGGCCGATAGCCGTGCGTCGCGAGGAAGCCTGCGAGCCTTTCGGGATCGGGCCGCAGCGGGTCGCCATAGTCGCGGGCATGAATGCCGCCCGAGACATAGAGCACGTCGAAGCCGTTGTCGGCGGCGCCCTTGACGTCGGTCATCATGCCGTCGCCGATGGCGAGCACCGCCGTACGCTCGACAGCGTGGCCGAGCAGGCCGGCGACTTCCTTCATGGCGACGTTGTAGATCGGCGCGAAAGGCTTGCCGGCGATCAGCGTGCGGCCGCCGAGCTGCGCGTAGTCGCGGGCGAGCGCGCCGGCGCACCAGATGGTGCGCTCGCCGCGCTCCACCAGTATGTCGGGATTGGCGCAGATGAACGGCAGGTTGCGGGCACGCAGCCGCTGCAGCAGCTCGGCATAGTCGGCCGGCTTCTCCACCTCGTCGTCATAGAGCCCGGTGCAGACGATGCCGGAAGCCTCGAACTCCTCGACAACCTCGACGTCCAGGCCGTCATAGAGGGTGAAATCGCGCTCCGGACCGATGTGGAAGATCTTCCTCGGCCCCTCGGCGATCAGGTCGCGGGTCACGTCGCCGGACGTGACGACGCGGTCATAGGCTTCAGCCGGAACGCCGATCGCATTCATCTGCGCGATGACGTCGGCGCTGCGGCGCGGCGAGTTGGTGATCAGCACCACCGGGACCTTTGTCGCGCGCGCCCGCGCCAGCGCCTCCGCGGCGACGGGAAAGTGCCATTCGCCATTGTGCACCACGCCCCATACGTCGCACAGGATGGCTGCGTAGTTTCCCGCCAGGTCGGCGAGCGAAGCGATGATGTCGGGCGAATCCGCCATGCGTTATCCTGATCCCTGATCTCGGGCAAAGCCGCGAAAGCCATCCTTTGGTTCAGAGGCCGCCACGGCCGGTCCCGCATAGCCGAAGCGCTTCATCCTGTCACCCGCTTTCCCCATCGCCGGCGCGGCGAGCCACGATATCGCCTTCGGAAGCACAGGGTTAATGCGTCGCAAAAAACGCCGTGCGTTCTTGATTGTTTCGCGCAAGCTGAAATTTAACGATTTGTGACCATGGTAGTAGGTCAACTGCGACCTTGGTCGCATATCAACATGGATCCTTGGCGGGGGCTGAGCGCAATGATCCGCAGATTTCTATGCGACAAACGGGGCAACTATGCCCTGATGACGGTCATCACGATGATACCGCTGATGGGCGGCGTGGCGCTTGCCATCGACTACACGGAGTTGATCCGAGAGAGGCAGGAGACGCTGAACGCGCTGGACGCGGCCGGTCTTGCCACGGCGCAGCAGATCGTCGCCGGAGCCAGCGACGCCGATGCAGTGGCTTACGCCAAGCAGTTCTTCGAGGCCAATCTCGCACACGTGCTGCCGTCCAACACGACGTTGACGGTCACATTGCCCAAGGACAATACCGGCAGCGGCACGCTGGTCATGCAGGCCACCATGAAATACCAGCCCTATTTTCTGCCGGTCGCCGCCGCGCTGCTCGGAGGGAAGGCCAGCGACACCACCATCAACTTCTCGGCGAAATCAGAGGTGAAGCTCAAGAACACGCTGGAAGTGGCGCTGGTGCTCGACAATTCCGGATCGATGACCGAGCTCGGCCACGGCTCGAATCAGGTGCGGTTCGATCTGCTGAAAAGCGCCGCCAAGCAGTTGGTGGATCAGTTGGCCGGCCAGTCGCAACTGATGACGCAGGTTACCAGGCCTGTCCAGTTCAGCCTCGTTCCGTTCGCCGCCTCGGTCAATGTCGGGCCGGCGAATGAAAAGGCGGCCTGGATGGACAAGGACGGCATCTCGCCCATCCATCACGAAAACTTCGACTGGACGACGATGAGCCAGGCGAAGTCGCCATGGGGATCGAGCAAATATGCGGAGAAGGTCGGGGATGCTTGGTATGCACGCGGGAGTGGCTGGGACGCGACCCAGAAGGATGCGCCACTGACGCGCACCTCGCTCTACAAGCAGATGCAGCGTGTGGCAACGACGACCTCCACGACAACGTGTACCGGCAAAGGCAACAACAAGGTTTGCACGACCACCACCACACCGGCAACCTATGCCAGCATTGCGAGTTGGGGCGGCTGCGTGGAATCCCGCCCGTACCCCTACAACATCGAGGACACCCCTGCGTCCACGGCGACCCCGGCAACATTGTTCGTGCCGATGTTCGCTCCAGACGAAACCGACAACATCGACAGCTCTTGGCGCCCCGCCTACGCCAATTGGCATGCCGATGTATGGGCAGGTACGGATGCCGAGCGGCAGCGTTATATGCCGAAATATTTCACGCCAGGCAGCGCCATCACGCCTGCCTACGGCATGGACGCAGGGCCGAATACAAGCTGCAGCACCACTGCAATCACGCCTCTCACCGATGTATCGGTCTCGGCGGGCGCCACGTCCATCAAGACAGCTATCGACGCCATGGCCGCCAACGGCGCCACCAACGTGCCGGAAGGCATGGCCTGGGGCTGGAGGACCCTTTCCAGCACGGCTCCGTTTACCGAAGGCAGGCCCGAAAGTGAAAAGGGCAACGACAAGGTGCTGATTGTCCTGACGGACGGCGCCAACACCTATTACACACCAAACTCGCTCAGAGCCAACAACCTGGCCAGCGCAGAATCTACCTATTCAGCCCTCGGTTATGTGAAGCCGTACCACACGACCTATGGCGATGGCCGCATGTTCCTCGGCACCACCAATGTCAGCAAGACCGATTATTCGAACGCCAACTATACCAAGGCCATGAACGAACATTTCGCAACGCTCTGCGACAACGCCAAGACGGCCGGCGTCATCGTGATGACCATCGCGCTCGACCTCGATTCCAGCAAGGCGACGGAGGCTGCGCAGATGGCTGCCTTGAAGACCTGCTCGTCGAACTCGCGCCACGCTTTGGATCCCGCCGACCCGACCGGCAAGACGCCGAAGAAGCTGTTCTGGAATTCAACCGGCGCCACGCTGTCGGATGACTTCAAGGAAATCGGCAACGAATTGTCGAACCTGCGCATCGTCGGCTGATCAAGAATGAGGCGCCGCTTACCCGAGATGCGCGAATTCTGGCGTCGATTTTGCCTCGACCGGCGCGGCAACTATGCCCTGATGACGGCCATCGCCATGGTGCCCCTGATGGGGGCCGTGGCAATGGGCGTCGATTACACGGAGCTCAACCGCCAAAAGCAGATGGTGCTGAACGCGCTCGACGCGGCCAACTTTGCCGCCGCGAGGCGGTTGGCGGAAGGCGCCACCGACGACCAGATCAAGGCCTATGCGGTCGACTTCTTCAACGCCAACCTCAACAATATCGACCCCGCCAACATCTCGCTTGAGGTCACGCTGCCCAGCAGCCAAGCCGGGGGCGGCCTGGTGACCTTGTGCGCGACGCTGAACTACCATCCCTATTTCCACCCGGTGGCGGCTCTGCTCAACGGCGCGTCCGAAGGTGACGCGAACAAGCCGATCACGGTCGCGCCGTGCTCTCAGGTGCGGCTGAAGAACACGCTGGAAGTGGCGATGGTGCTCGACAATTCGGGCTCGATGTCGACGGCCGGCACCGGCACCGGGCAGAAGCGCATCGACCTGCTCAAGCAGGCCGCCAAGCAGCTCGTCGACACGCTGGCGCAGCAGGCGGCGCAGATCAAGCAGATCGACAAGCCCGTCCAGTTCAGCCTCGTGCCGTTCGCCGCCTCGGTCAATGTCGGACCGCGGAACGACAACGCCGCGTGGATGGATACTTACGGCCTGTCGCCGGTCGCGAACGAGAATTTCGACTGGTCGACGCTCAGCGCGCCCGACAAATATGCCCAGAAGATCAACGGCATCTGGTACAAGAAGGGCACCGGCTGGGGCACGGAGGAAGGCCAGATCCTGACCCGCTTCGAGCTCTACCGCGACATGAAGGTGGTCACCAGCCACGAACGCATCGCCGGCAGCAAGCGGGTCGTCTGCGACAGGTACCGCTCCAATCATACCTGCTCGGACAGCCACGACGAGTACGACTATAACGACACCTACGGCCCATTTGCCAGCTGGCAGGGCTGCGTCGAGGTGCGGCCCTACCCTTACAATGTCGACGACACGCCGGCCTCCGGCGGACCGAACAACACGGGGGTCGGCGTCGGCGACCCCGCGACGATGTTCGTGCCGATGTTCGCCCCGGACGAGCCCGGCAACCACTGGTACGTGACCCAGGATCCGGACGAGCCGAAGCCGGTGACCTATGGCGCGGCCAACAGCTGGTGGAACGACGACCCGTCGAGCACCACCGGCAAGACCCGGCAGTCCAACATGGCCAAGTATTTCCAGCCTCGGCCGATGAATGCGCCGGTGCTGAGCAAGGGCGCAGGCCCGAACTACAGCTGCACCACCACGCCGATCACGCCGCTCACCGACGTCACCAATGCGGATGGGCTGGCCGCCATCAAGGCGGCGATCGACCTGATGGTTCCCAACGGCAACACCAATGTTCCGGAAGGCATGGCCTGGGGCTGGCGCACCGTCTCCAGCAGCCCGCCCTTCACCGAGGGACGGCCGGAGAGCGAACGCGGCAACGACAAGGTGGTCATCGTGCTGACCGACGGCGAGAACACCTATTCGACGGTGAGCTCCGACCCCGCCGGCAACAAGTCGACCTATGCGGCCTACGGCTATACCGGTGTCGGCTACAACGGCACCTTCGTGACCCGCCTGTTCGGCGGCACGTCGAGCGCCATCGGCCAGTTCAACTATTCGTCCGGCAACTACACCAACGCGCTCAACGAGCAGATGGCCAAGCTCTGCGACAACGCCAAGGCGGCCAACATCATGGTGATGACGGTTGCGCTCGACATGTCCTCGGCCGACGCCGGCGACAAGAAGGCGATGGACGCGCTGAAGACCTGCTCGTCCGACTCGCGCTTCCGCAAGGATCCGACCGATCCCAGCAAGCCGGCAAAACTGTTCTGGAACGCGACGGGAGCGACGCTGTCCGACAATTTCAAGGAAATCGCCAACGAGTTGTCGAACCTGCGGGTGGTTGGCTGACGGGAATTCCTAGCGACATTTGAAAGGCCGGCAGGACAGAGGGGGGCGCGAAGGAACGCTGCCTGAATTACTTTTTCCATAGATGGATAATGGCTGGCGCAACAGCCGGCGCCTTGAAGCCCTTGTGCCGTTCCGCGAGGCAGGGCACATCTCAGGCGCGCTTTCCAGGAGACGCCTGTGCCCGACGCCGCCAATCATCTCACTTTCGCGCTGATCTGCCTCGGCATGGTGCTCACGCCTGGGCCGAACATGATCTACCTGATCTCGCGCTCGCTGTCGCAAGGGCCGAAGGCGGGGCTGATCTCGCTGGGCGGCGTGGCGCTGGGCTTCCTGTTCTACGTCGTGTCGGCCGCTCTCGGCATCACGGCGCTGATTTTCGCCGTGCCTTTCGCCTATGACGCGCTGCGCATCGCCGGCGCGCTTTACCTTTTGTGGCTCGCCTGGCAGGCGCTGAGGCCCGGCGGCCGCTCGCCGTTCCAGGTGCGCGAGCTGCCGAAGGACAGGCCGCGCAAGCTGTTCGTCATGGGGCTGATGACCAACCTGCTCAACCCGAAAGTGGCGGTGCTCTATCTCTCGCTGCTGCCGCAGTTCATCAACCCTGCCAAGGGCCATGTGCTGTCGCAGCTTCTGGTGCTGGGCGTGACGCAGATCTCGATCAGCCTCACCGTCAACGCCGTCATCGCGGTGACCGCCGGCTCGATCGCCGCCTTCCTCGCCGGACGGCCGTTCTGGCTGGTCGTCCAGCGCTGGATGATGGGCACGGTGCTGACCGCTCTCGCCTTGAAGATGGCGACCGAAGCGCAGCGTTAACCTACATCGGCCGGCGAACCGGCCGGATCTGCTCCGGCTCGACCACCTTGCGGTAGAGGTGCCAGGTCGCGTGGCCGAGGATCGGCATGACGACGGCGAGCCCCGCAAACAGCGGGATCGAGCCGATCACCAGAAGCACGGCGACCGTCAGGCCCCAGAGCGCCATCTGCAGCGGATTGACTATTACCGCGCGCGCCGAGGTTTCGATCGCCGAGACGGCGCCGACATCGCGGTCGAGCAGCAGCGGGAAGGCAATCACGGTGGTGGCCAGCACGACGACCGCGAAGATGAAGCCTGCCGCATTGCCGAGCAGGATCAGCGTCCAGCCCTTGCCGGTCGTCAGCACGTCGCGCAGGAAGGTGCCGACCGAAGCCGGCGGCTCGGCGCCGAACAGGCTGGTGTAGAGCGATTGCGCGGTGAACAGCCACAGAAGGAACAGCGCGAAAAGCAGGACGCCGATCACCGCGATCGAGGGCAGCGCCGGCGAATGACGCACGTCCAGCGCATGGTGCCAGCGGCTGCTCATGCCGAGTTCGCGCCGGCGGCTGATCTCATAGAGGCCGATCGCCGCGAAGGGTCCGATCAGCGCGAAGCCGGACATCAGCGGATAGACGAGCTGAATGGCGTTGGAGCCCGACGACCACTGCGTCAGGATCAGGCCGACGATCGGATAGATCAGGCATAGGAACACATAGTGCGAAGGCTTGGCCCAGAAATCCTCGGCGCCGAGCCGCAACGCATCCCACAGATCAGACGTGGTGATGTGGCGCACCGTGGGCTGCACATGCATCCCTCGCGCGTCCGCCATGACATGAAAACCGGCCATTACCGTCCTCCGTATTGCTCGGGGGCGGTCACCGCCTGGGTGGCCGCCCGTGGCTGCCACTAAAGCCTTTGTTTTTATGCATGTCGTTTCCGCAAAACCGCTGCACACTTTTGCGCGACATGCATTGGAACGCGGCGATCATAGCCGATCTTCCGGGGAATGTCGCCGCATAACGCGATTTTCAACGCCTGCCCGGCAAAAGCCATGATCGCCCGTATCAGAGGCCGCATGACCAGCCTGACCACCGATTTCCGCAATCTCGACAGACGCGCATTGCTCAAAGCCATTGGACTCAAGGCCGCCGGCCTTGCGGCGCTCACCGCCATTGCCGCCTGCACCAGCGTCTCGCTGCCGACCGGCGAAGGCGCCGGCGTGTCGTCCTCCGCTATCACCACCTTGAGCACGATCCGCACATCGGCCGGACTGCCGGCGCTGGTTCCGGATGCGCAGCTCGAACAGGCCGCACTCCAGCAGGCCGGCTACATGGCCTCGCGCGCCCGCATGAGCCACACCACCGGCTGGGGCAAGGATTTCGCCTCGCGCATGAAGGACAACGGCGTACACGGCGCGGCGGGCGAGAACATCGCCGAGGGCCGCTTCGACCTGCAGAAGCTGTTCGACATCTGGATGCATTCGGACGGCCACCGTCGCAACATGCTCGATCCGGACTTCAGCCGGTTCGGGCTCGCCTATGTGCGCGACGGCCGCGACCCCGGCCTGCGCTACTGGGCGCTGGTGCTGGGTAGATAGCGGAGAGAGGGGCGTTCCTTCGCGCCCTCTGACCGATTGCATAATCTCCCTCCTTGAGGGGGATATGGCCGGCAGGCCAGAGGGGGTCGGTCCGACTGGGCTCGGCTTGCTTGTGCAGATGGAGGTTGGCGTTCTATGCGCGGCGAACCCCTCTGTCGCCTTCGGCGACATCTCCCCCTCAAGGGGGGAGACTACGCAGTCGACCCAGCGTCGCGGAGCCGAAGCGATGAAAATCAATCCATATGCGCTGCCGGCGCGCCGCCGGCCGGCGCGGCCTTCGGCTTGCGCAGCAGGATCACGAACGGAACGGCGATCAGCGTCATCACCATCAGGATTTTGAAGTCGTTGATGTAGGAGATCATCATCGCCTGGACGTTCACCAGCCTGTCGACCTGCGAAAGCGCTGAGGGATCGCCGCCCGCGGCGGCCGGCGAGGCAGCCCACAGATTGGGGTTGTAGGGGTTGATGAAGGCTCCGAGCTCGCTGTGGTTGATCTGCGTGTTCTGCACCATCAGCGCCGCAACCACCGACACGCCGATCGAGGAACCCAGATTGCGCACCAGGCTGAACAGCGAGGTGGCATCGGTGCGATAGCGCGCGTCGAGCGTGGCGAAGGCCACCGCCGACAGCGGCACGAACACCATGCCCATGCCGAGGCCCTGTATGACGCCGGACGAGATGATCAGCCAGTTGTCCATCTGCGGCGTGAAGCTCGCCATGGTGTAGAGCGACTGCGCGGTGAGCAGGAAGCCGATGGCGACCAGGATACGCGCGTCGATCCGATGCATGATGCGGCCGACGACCAGCATCGAGATCATCGTGCCGATGCCGCGCGGCCCCAGCACGACGCCGATGGTCACAGTCGGGTAGCCGAAGATGTTGGCAAGCATCGGCGGCAGCAGCGACATCGAGGCCAGGATCAGCACACCCATGACGAAGATGAAGCCCAGCCCGGTCACGAAATTGCGGTCGAGGAAGATTTTTGGGTCGATGAAGGGATGCTCCGACGTCACGGTGTGGATGATGAACACCCAGAAGCCGGTGATCGACAGGCCGAGCTCGACCCAGATCTCGGTGGAAGAGAACCAGTCGACCTCGCCGCCGCGGTCGAGCAGCAGCTGCAGCGCGCCGACGCCGAGCGAGATCATGGCGAAGCCGAAGAAATCGAAGTTGCGCACGCGCTTGGCGACGGCAGGCAGATAGGCTGCCATGCCGAGGAAGGCGAGGATACCGACCGGCAGGTTGATGAAGAAGACCCAGCGCCAGTTGAAATTCTCGGTCAGCCAGCCGCCGAGCGTCGGCCCGAGGATCGGCCCCAGCATGATGCCGGCGCCCCAGATGGCCATCGCCTGGCCATGGCGCTCCCTGGGATTGATGTCGAGCAGGAAGGTCTGCGACAGAGGCACGATCGCCGCGCCGAACACGCCCTGCAGCAGGCGAAAGAGCACCATCGTCTCGAGGCTCCAGGCCATGCCGCAGGCCATGGAGAAGATGGTGAAGCCGACGACGGAGGCCAGGAACAGCTCCTTGCGGCCGAGGCGGTCGGCGAGCCAGCCGGTGACCGGCGTCATGATCGCGGCGGCGACGATGTAGGAGGTCAGCACCCAGTTGATATTGTCGGGCGAGGCGCCGAGATCGCCGGTCATGGTCGGCAGCGCGACATTGGCGATCGTGGTGTCGAGCGCCTGCATGATCGTCGCCAGCATCAGCGCGACCGTGATCAGGCCGCGATGCGGCACTTCCTTGAAGGGTTCGGGCGTGCTCATGATGGCGAACTTCCAGCAGGTAACAAAAACGTGTAGCTATTTGTTTCTACGCAATTCCGGACGGAAAACCGCTACACACTTTTCCTGGAATTGCTTTAGGTTTCCGGGCGGCAAGGCCTTCCGTTGAGAGACCCTCATCGCGGTGGGACGCGAGGATCGATGTGGGGGTTACATCGACCGAAAGTCTCTGTTCGAGCGGATGCCTGCCGCCCGGAAACCTGAGGACCGACGGGTCCGTGTCGAAAGCTTCAGCCTGGATCGAGCCGCGAAGCGGCTCGTCTCAAACGCTTAGCTTTCCCACTTCTCCCATCATACCAATTCCCTGCTCCAACTCCCTGTCTCCAGGTCGCTATTGCGCCTGCTCGCCGGCCGTGGCGTGGCCGAAGATCGACGGCAGGCCGCGCGCCACACCTGTATCGACGGTGACCGTCGCGCTCATGCCGGTGCGCAGCGCCATCTTGGCGTCGGGGTCGATCAATTCCAGGCGCACGGGGATGCGCTGGGTGACCTTGACCCAGTTGCCGGTGGCGTTCTGGGCGGGCAGCAGCGAGAACTCGGCGCCGGTGCCGGCGCCGATCGCCTTGACGGTCGCCTCGAAGGTCCGGCCCGGATAGGTGTCGACCACGATCTCCGCCTTCTGGCCCGGCTTCATATGGGTGAGCTGGGTCTCCTTGAAATTGGCGTCGATCCAGGTGTCGCCGGTCTCGACCAGCGCGAACAGCGGCGTGCCGACGGCGACATACTGGCCGACCTTGAAGGACGAGGCCTGGTAGACGACGCCGTCGGCGGGCGCCTTCACCGTGGTCTGCGCGAGGTCGTAGGCGGCCTTGTCGCGCGCGGCGATCGCCGACATCACGGTCGGATGCTTGTCGGTCTCGATGTCCGGGTTGCCGCCGAGCGCCGCCTTGGCGCTGACGATGCCCTGCTCGGCGACCGCCAGCTGCTGCTTGGCCTTGTCGAGGTCGTTGCGGGCCTCATCCAGCGCCGACTTGGCATTGATGCCCTTCTGGGCGAGATCGGCGGCGCGGTCATATTGCGACTGTGCGTAATCCACTTCGCTGCTCGCCGACTTCTCCTGCGCCATGGCCTGGCTGTAGGCGGCGCGCAGCTGCTCGACATTGAGGCGCGCGGCGGCCACCGCCGCGTCCGCCTGGGCCAGCGCAATCCTGTAGGGCTCGGGGTCGATGACGAAGAGAAGATCGCCCGCCTTGACCGTCTGGTTGTCGGCAATGCCGACCTTAACGATGCGGCCGGCCGTATCCGAGGCGATCGAGATCCTGGCCTGCTGCAGGTTGGCGTTCTCTGTTTCCTGGTAGCGCCCGCCCGTCACCCAGACATAAGCGCCGCCGGCGAGCAGCGCGAGCGGCAGCGCGACCATCAGCAGGAAGCGGCCCGTACGGCGCTTCTTCCTCGGCGCCGGCGTCGGCTGCGGCGCGGGTGCCACCGAAACCGGGGCGGGCGCCGGTTGCGCCGGGGCTTCGGCAATCGGCTCCGCCGACGCCTTGCCGATCGGCTCCGCCGACGCCTTGCCGGCCGGCTGCGCCTCCATCTCAAGCTTGGTGACGTTGTCTTCTATCTTGGCTGCCGCGTTCATGCTGCTGCGCCTTCCTTATTCTTCATCTTTTCCAGGGACGACGTTTCACCGTCCGTCAGATTCTGCACGATCGTGTCGAGCACCCGGATCAGGATGCGGCGGTCTTCCGGCGACACGCCGGTGAGCGATTCCTCATAGACCTCGCCGGCGAGGCTCTTGACGTCGGCATAGGCCGCGTTTGCCTTCTCGGTCGGGAAGATCATGCGAACGCGGCGGTCGGTGGCGTCCTGGCGGCGCTCGATCCAGCCGCCCTCCTCCATCCTGTCGACCAGGCGCGAGACGCTGATCGGCTCGATCTCGAGCAGTTCGGCAAGCCGCGCCTGCGCCACGCCCGCCTCCTTGGCGACGCGGACGAGAAGCCGCCATTGCGCCGAGGAGAGGCCCAATCCACTGGCGCGCGCCTCGAAGCGCTTGCGCATGAGACGCTGCACGTCGTGGATCAAAAATCCCAATCTGTCGATGCCGTCTGAAACCATGAGCGGCATATATAATAAGCGTGCTTACTATTCAAGCAAAATGCATTGTTCCAGATGCCGGCAAATCGCATGGCAGCCATGCGATGCGTTCATGGTTACCGGTCGGCGAAGAAATGCTGTCAGGAAAGCGTGGCGAAGTCCGGGTCGGGTCCGGCCTTGAGCTCCAACAGCCTGCCGATCACCCTTGTGCCGAGTGGCTGCCGCAGGCTCAGGCGCTTCGCCTCGGCCATCTGCACATCGAGCGGCGCAGCGCGATTGCGCTGGAAGAACTCGAATATCCTGCGGCGCGCAAAGGCTCTTGTCCTGGAAGTCGAGAAGATGCTGAAGCTGCCGTAGGATCGCACCACCTGATGATCCTTGGCCAGCGCCACGCCGAGGGCGAACTGTTCCAGCGTATGCGTGTCGACCTTCCCGAACAGTCCGCGGATGACGCGGTCGGCGCACTCGACACTTGCCCGCATGTTCCGGTGCAGCCCCATTACCGCCGAGCTCCAAAGCGGCGCGCTTGGCGACAGGACGAGATCGTCGTCCGCGAACAGGTCTTTCGGCAGGCCGGCAAGGCCCCGGTAGTGCGATTTCGGCGACCTGTTCGCCCGCCCTTCGCTGCGGAACAGAACCGCCCTCCCCGGCGTGACGCGGCCGATGTCGATATCGGGATTGCCGGTGAAAGCGATATCGCTGTCGATGTAGAGCACGCGCTCGAAGCCGCGGCCCAGCACGTCATGCATGACGCGGTTCTTGATGCGGAACCAGTAACGGCCTTCGAGCGACCAATCGCTGATCTGCTGCGGCAAGATCGGCACGATCTGGAACGGATAGTTTCGGAACAGCTCAGGGCGATCGGTATAGATCACGATCGGACTGGCATCACCCTTGTAGGCGCTGATCAGCAGACCTGCAAAAATCGCGCTATAGTGATAGCCAAGTCCGTTCCCATAAGCGATTATGACATATGCCTGCGACAAACGCTGCTCGACAGTGCTGTCATGGACAGCACCGAGCACACCCACACCAATTTCCGTACAACCCCACCTCTCGATTGCGCATTCACCGCAATCGAGCACCCCCATCTTGCTTATACTGGGAGCAACCCAGCACCTAAACCCGGTCTTCACATAATGCTTTGTTCTTTCCCCAGTCAAGGGCAGCACTATCTGGCCAGGATTACGTCAGCATGACATGCTCGACTTAGGCCAAAAGAATTGGCGAATGGAAATCGCCGGTCCATACACACGGTTTGCGGGCGATACAGTTTGCTGCGTAGATGCGCCGGCGCGAGGGGGCGAATCCATGGTCGACATCTGGCAAGTGGGCATTGTGCCCGAATCGATCGGAAATGCTCTTGCCCCGCACGGTCTCGACAAGAGCCGTGTCGTCTGGCTGCCGCCGCAGGGATCGTTCCGCTTCGTCGCCGACCCGTTCGGCCTTTTCCATGGCGACCGTTTCACGGTGATGGTCGAGGCCTATGACTACCGGGTGAAACGCGGCGAGATCCATTACTACAGCTACGACCGGGACTGGACGCTTCTGGAGCGCGGCGCGGCCCTGAAGGAGCGGTTCCACCTCTCCTATCCATTCCTGATCCGGCAGGGCGAAGACATCTTCATGCTGCCGGAGGCTTACCAGAGCGGGCGGCTGACGCTTTACAAGGCGACCGAATTTCCGAAGGCATGGCAGCCGGTTGCGGTGCTGCTTGACGAGCCGGCGGTCGATGCGACGATCTTGCGCCACCAGCAGCGCTGGTGGATGCTCTATGCGCTGCATGGTCCCGACGGCCAAGACACGCGAGAGCTGCACGCCGCCTTCGCCGACAGCCTGACCGGCCCATGGCGCAAGCACCCGCAAAATCCGGTACGCACCGGCCGCGCATCGTCGCGGCCTGCCGGCTCGGCCTTCGAGCATGAGGGCCAGCTCCATTTCCCGACGCAGGATTGCGAGGCGGGCTACGGCACCGCCATCAACCTGTTGCGCATCGAGCGCCTGACGCCGGAGGAATTCTCGGCCGGCATCGTCAAGCGGCTGTCGCCGGAGGAGTGGCTCGACGGCTTCGACACGGGCCTGCACACGCTGTCGGACGGTGGCGGCGTCACGCTGATCGACGTGCGGCGCGTTGAGCGCTCACCGACGCGGCACCTGATCAAGCTGCAATACTGGTTGCGGCGACGGCTTGCGGCGACGCCTTCATAGCCGGGCGTCAACCGACTGAAAATTCACTGTGTTTTCGCCGTGCGCTGGCGTCGTTCGGCATGTTCATGATACAGATGTTGGCGTGGATCGGGGGATCAACGCAATGCCGACGCTCTATGTGCTGAAGCCAGCCTTCCAGGACAGGCTGCGGCCGCTGGTCGGCAAGTTGGCTGCAATCGGCGTGACGGCCAATGGCATCACCATACTGGCAGCCGTCCTCTCCGTGGCGGCCGGTACGGCGATCGCGGCCTTGCCCGATTGGCGCGCGCCGCTCTTCCTCATCCCTGTCGTGCTTTTCGTTCGCATGGCGCTCAACGCCATCGACGGCATGCTCGCGCGGGAACACGGCCAGGCCTCTATCCTCGGCATGTACCTCAACGAAATCTGCGATGTCGTCTCCGACCTCGCGCTGATCCTGCCCTTTGCCGCCTTTCCGCAATTCGGCGCCTGGGGCGTCGTCGCCTTTGCCGTGGCGGCGGCGCTCTCCGAATTCGCAGGCGTGCTCGGCATCGCCGCCGGGGTCGGGCGAAACTATGCCGGGCCGTTCGGCAAAAGCGACAGGGCGCTGGCGCTCGGCGTGGTGGCCGTGCTCGCCGCCGCCGGGCTTTGGCCGGCCGCAATCGCGCCTTTTGTGTTTCCGGCCATGGCTACGCTTTCGCTGCTGACCGCCATAAACCGGATACGCGCCGGTCTTATTGGCAGCGCCGGCTGAGCATCGAGCCATGCCGCCCGGGGGAAACGCCATGCTTCACGAACAGATCGCCACCGTACCGGCGCAAAACCTTGCCCGGCAGGCGCAGGAACGCACGTTCCGCAGCCATGACGGCACGGAGATCTTCTACCGTTTCTGGCCGGCGGTGTCCGCCGAGGCCAAGGGCGCCATCGTGCTCTTCCATCGCGGCCACGAGCATGGCGGCCGCATGGCGCATCTGGTCGACGAACTCGGCACGCCCGATTACGCCTTCTATGCCTGGGACGCGCGCGGCAACGGCCGCTCCACCGGCGAACGCGGCTATGCGCCGTCTTTCGCGGCGCTGGTGCGCGATATGGACTGTTTCATGCGCGAGGTCGCCGCCAGGGACGGCTTTGGCACGCAGGACATCGCGCTGATCGCGCAGTCCTTCGGCGCGGTGCTTGCGGCCGCTTGGGTGCACGACTATGCGCCGAAACTTCGCGCCATGGTGCTGGCCTCGCCGGCCTTCTCGGTCAAGCTCTACGTGCCCTTCGCCAAGGAAGGCATCGCGCTCTGGCAGAAGATCAAGGGGCGCTTCTTCGTCAATTCCTACGTCAAGGCGAAGCTGCTGACCCATGACCCGGCGCGCATCGCCTCCTTCGAAAACGATCCCCTGATCACGAGGCCGATCGCGTCGAACATCCTCGTCGAGCTCTACCAGCATGCGGCGCGCATCGTTGCCGATGCGCGCGCCATCACCGTGCCGACGCAGCTTCTCCTGTCGGGCAGCGACTGGGTGGTGCGGCATGGCCCCCAGCACGAGTTCTTCGTCAACCTCGGCAGCCGCATCAAGGAGCGGCACGTTCTGCCGGGCTTCTTCCACGACACGCTGGGCGAGCGCGACCGCGCCGAAGCCCTCGACCTGATCCGACCGTTCCTCGAAGCGCGATTCGCGGCGCCGGCAGAGGCCGTCGACCTCAAGCAGGCGGATATCGCCGGCTACACGCGCGACGAGGCCGACCGGCTCGCCTCGCCGCTCGATCTCCTGTCGCCCAAGGGCCTCTACTGGGCGATGAGCCGCGCCTTCATCCGCATCGGCGGCTGGTTCTCGCAAGGCATGAAGATCGGCGTCGGTAACGGCTTCGATTCCGGTTCGACGCTGGACTATGTCTATGAGAACGAGCCGCGCGGTCTCGGGCCGATCGGACGCATGGTCGACCGGACATTTCTGGACGCCATCGGCTGGCGCGGCATCCGCCAGCGCAAGGCCAACATCGAGGAGCTGATCGGCTCGGCGCTGGCAACGCTTAAGGCCGCGGGACGATCCACCAACATCCTGGACATCGCGGCCGGCCACGGCCGCTATGTTCTCGATGCGATCGCCAAAAGCCCGGAGCAACCGACCAGCGTGCGCCTGCGGGACTATTCCGACCTCAATGTCGAGCTCGGACGCAAGCTGATCGCCGAACGCCAATTCCCGGCGAGCGTGTCGTTCCAACGCGCCGACGCCTTCGACGGCGATGGGCTCGTCGCGCTGGATCCGGCGCCGGATCTCGCCATCGTCTCCGGGCTCTACGAGCTCTTCTCCGACAATGCCCTAATCGCCCGCTCGCTTGGCGGCCTTGCCCGCGCCATGCAACCCGGCAGCCTGCTCCTCTATACGAACCAACCCTGGCACCCGCAGCTCGAGATGATCGCGCGCAGCCTGACCTCGCATCGCGGCGGACAGGCCTGGGTGATGCGGCGTCGAACGCAAGGCGAGATGGACCAGCTGGTCGAAGCGGCCGGTTTCGAAAAGCTCGACCAGCGGATCGACCAATGGGGCATCTTCACCGTCTCGCTGGCAAGGCGTGTTTAGATCAAGAGACAGAGCACTATGTCGTCCGGAAGCCGCTTCACACTTTTCGGCATCATGCTCTAGGACCACCGACGCATGCCGACCGGTGTCGAGACCCCGCCGCTTTCAACCAGCCCAGCCGCCGAGCCCTATGGGCGGATCGTGATCGGGGCCGGGCTTTGGCTCGCCTTGCTCGCGCCGTTCTTCTATTCGACGTACGGCTTCGCCAACTGGCTGGCCTCGACGCGCGACCATGTCGGCAGCATCGTGTTCTCCTGGGAGCACCATGTTCCGTTCGTCGCCTGGACCATCGTGCCCTACTGGTCGATCAACCTGTTCTACGGACTGTCGCTCCTGCTCAACGACAGCCGGCGCAGCGTCGACCGCCTGGCCGGTCGCTATCTCACCGCGCAGATCGTGGCCGTCGCCTGCTTCGTCCTGTTTCCGCTCACCGCCACTTTCGTGCGGCCGGCGACGAGCGGCCTGCCGGGCTTCCTGTTTGCCGTGCTCGGCGGCTTCGACAAGCCGTTCAACCAGGCGCCGTCGCTGCACATCGCGCTTTTGGCGATCATCTGGGATCACTGGCGCCTGCGCCTTGCCGGCCCGCTTTCGATGCTGTGGCACGGCTGGTGCTTGCTGATCGGCGCCTCGGTGCTGACGACTTGGCAGCACCATTTCATCGACATCCCGACCGGCGCGCTGCTCGGCTTCTTCGCGCTGTGGCTCTTTCCGGCCCAGGGCGAGTTGCCCTTCGCCGATTTCAACCTGACCACCGACGGCAAGGCGCGGCGGCTTTCGCTGTGCTACGCGCTGGGTGCCGCCCTCGCGCTCGCGGGCACTGCGATCGGCACCGCCATTTCCGCCGTCGCGCTCGTCCTTTTGTGGCCGGCTCTGGCGCTGGCCATCGTCGCCTTCGCCTATGCCGGAGCCGGCGCGAAAGTGTTCCAGAAGACGGCGGACGGCCATGTGTCGCTGGCAAGCCGCATCCTGCTTTGGCCTTACCGGTTGGGCGCCTGGGTCAACGTGTGGGTATGGACGCACAAGCTGCCGCCGGTCGTGGCGGTTGCCGACGGCGTCTTCCTTGGGCGTTTTCCCGTTGCCGGTGAGGCCAACGGCTTCGCCGCGGTGATCGACCTTGCCGCCGAGCTGGAACGGCCGCGCGGCGTGACAGGCCGTTGGCAAAGCTTCGGCATGCTCGATCTCCTGCCGCCGCCGGCGGACATGCTCGACCGGGCGGTGGCGGCGATCGAGCCGGCACGCCGGCAAGGCACGGTGCTGGTCTGCTGCGCGCTCGGCTTCCAGCGCAGCGCCACCGTCGTCGCCCGATGGCTGGTCGCCACCGGCCGCTCGCATACGCCGGCGCAGGCGCGCAAGCAGCTCGCCGCCTCCGGCCGACCGGTGCATCTCCAGGCCGGACTGGATGAGCCGCCATGAGGGACGAAGCCTATCAGCAACGGACAACCGCCTTCGCCGCCATGCTGATCAAGCAGGCGGCGTGGCCGGCCGCCATCGTCATCGCCGGCGACAGCGTCGCGCCTCTGGTCGCTTCGGCGCGCGGCGCGTTCCAGGCGCCGATCGCGGTCCTGGCGCTTCTGGTCGCGGCGGCGAGCGCCGTCGTGGTGCTGGGGCTTTCGGCACTTCTCGTCTTCGACGCGCTGCTGTTCCGGCTGATGGCGACGCACCCCGACGAGCTTTCCGGCGGCGCCGCGGTCGACGATATCCTGGCGCGCATGCAGCTGAAGCCCGCCTCTTCCGCTTCGCGCCCGCTCGACGACCGCATCGCCGGAACGCGCCGCCTGCTCGCCCGGCAGCGCTTCGCCTTCGCGATCTTCGTCGCCGCGTTCCTCGCAGCAGGGTTCTGGATGCCCAGATGAGCAGGCTTGCGCTCCGGACCTTCACCCTGCTGCAGACGGTCACTTCCGTCGGCCTGTCGGCGCTGGCATGGGCCGTGACCGGCGTGCGCCCGATCTGGAGCGGCAGCCAGCCGTCCGACCGGCAGCGCATCTATTTCGCCAACCATACCAGCCATGGCGATTTCATCCTTTTGTCGGCATGCCTCAGCGAGAAGGAGCGCGCGATAACGCACGCGGTGGCCGCCGCCGAATATTGGGGAAAGTCGCGGCTGCGCCGCTTCATTGCCGAGGACATGCTGTCCTCCGTGCTGATCAGCCGGCAATGGACGAGCCCGGAAGAGAACCCGATCTCCGTTATGCTCTCGGTCCTCGACCAGGGCCATTCGCTGATCATCTTCCCGGAAGGCACGCGCAACATGAGCGACGAGCTGCTGCCGTTCCGCTCAGGGCTCTACAACCTGTCGATGGCGCGGCCCGATGTCGAATTGATCCCGTGCTGGATCGAGAACATGTCGCGCGTGCTGCCCAAGGGCCAGTTCCTGCCGGTGCCGCTGCTTTGCCGCGTCGTCTTCGGCGCGCCGGTGGCGGTGGCGCCGGGCGAGGAACGCCGCGCCTTCCTCGAGCGCGCCCGCGCAGCACTTCTGGCGCTCAATCCGCGCCCCGACCGAGACGATTGATGCGCCACGAAATCAGCATTCTCATTGTCGGACTCTTCGTGGTGCTGACCACCGCCAGCGCCACCGCCGCCATGTTGTCGGCGCGCGCGCCGAAGCCGCTGAGCGCGACGCTCGTCAACCTCACGCAGCGCATCAACGCCTGGTGGGTGATGGTGGCGCTGATGACGGTCGCCTTCTTCTTCGGCCGCTACGGCATGACCATCCTGTTCGCACTGATCTCGTTCGCGGCGCTGCGCGAATTCGTGACGCTGACGCATAGCCGCCGCAGCGACCATTGGGTGCTGCTCGGCATGTTCGGCATCGTCATTCCGTTCCAGTACTGGCTGGTGTGGACGGCCTGGTACGGCCTGTTCGTCATCTTCATCCCGGTCTACTGCTTCCTGCTGATGCCGGCGATCACGGCGCTGCATGGCGATACCGGGCGCTTCCTGGAGCGCGTGTCGGCGCAGCAATGGGCGATTATGATCTCGGTCTACTGCGTCAGCCATGTCCCTGCCCTGCTGACGCTCAACGTGCCGGGCTTCGAGGGCCGCAATCTCCTGCTCATCGCCTTCCTGATCATCGTCGTGCAGGGCAGCGACGTGCTGCAGTACATTTTCGGCAAGCTGTTTGGAAAACACCGCTTCTCACCCAACGTCTCGCCGTCGAAGACCTGGGAGGGCCTGATCGGCGGGCTGGTCGCGTCGAGCCTGCTCGGCGCGCTGCTCTCCTTCATCACACCGTTCTCGCCGCTGCAGGCTTCGGCCGTCGCGTTCGTCGCCTGCACGATGGGCTTCCTCGGCGGGCTCGTCGCCTCGGCCATCAAGCGCGACCAGGGGGTCAAGGACTGGGGCCACCTGATCGAGGGCCATGGCGGCATGCTCGACCGGACCGACAGCCTGGTCTTCGCCGCGCCGATCTTCTTCCACATCGTGCGCTATTTCTGGACGGTGTGATCGCCGGCGAACTAAAGGCGGTTGCGCATCAGCAGCGTGACGACGAAGAAGGCGCCGAGCGAACTGGTGATGATGCCGATCGGCAGTTCCTGCAGCGGCAGCAGCGTGCGGGCCAAGAGATCGCTGGCCAGGAGCAGGATCGCCCCGAACAGCGCGCAGATCGCTATCAGGGGCCGATGCAGCGGACCGGCCAGCGGCCGGGCGAGATGCGGGATCATCAGGCCGACGAAGCCGATGACGCCGGCCACGGCAACGAGGATCGCGGTGGCCAAAGCCGCGATGAGGAACGTGGTCTTGCGCATCCTCGCCACCGGCACGCCGAGGCTTTCGGCAGCGCTTTCGCCGGCGAGGAAGGCATCGAAGCGGCGGTGGTTCCACAGGCCATAGGCGAGGATAATGGCGGCGCCGAGCGCCGCCAGGCCGATATTGTCCCAGCGGGCGAGACCCAGCCCGCCCATGGTCCAGAACAGCACCGAATGGGCGGCGCGCTGGTCACCGGCGAAGACGAGGTAGTTGGTTAAGGCGGTGAACATGAAGGAAACGGCGAGCCCGGCGAGGATCAGCCGCTCGGGCCCTTGCCCTCTCACCCGCGACACGAGCAGAAGCACGATAGCCGCCGCCAGTATGCCGCCGGTGAAGGCCGCCACCGGCAAGGTCCAGATGCCGAAACTGTCGCCGAAGATGGTGATGACCGAGACCGCGCCGGCGGCGGCGCCCGAGGAGAGGCCGAACAGGAACGGGTCGGCGAGGTCGTTGCGGGTGACGGTCTGCAGCAGCGCGCCGACGACACCGAGGCCGGCGCCAACGGAGATCGCCAGCAGCGTGCGCGGCAGCCTGAGGTCGACGACGATGCCGCCGACAGGTCCCGGCACGGCCTGGCCGTTCAGACCGGCCGCACGCGCCAGGGCGCCGAAAACCTCGCGAAGCGGTATCAGCGTCGAGCCATAGGCGATCGACAGCAGTGCGAGCGCGACCAGAAGGATCGCGCCCAGCGTCATGGCGAGGGTGAATGGCCTCTTGTGCAAGTCTAGAACGCTTCCGGATGCATGGCCCTGGCGATCTTGCCGATCGCCTCGATGTTGGCGGGTCCGGGCGTCAGCTCGGCGTAGCGCAGAGCCACGAAGCGCTCGTTCCTGACCGCGTCGGTCTCCTTCATTGCCGGATGCGCCTTGAGAAAATCGAGCAGCTTCCGATAGCCGCCGCCATCTTGGTAGTCGAGCAGGATGAGGAATTGCGGATTGCGCGAAGCGACCGTCTCCCAGTCGGTGTTGCCCCAGCTCGTTTCCATGTCGGCCATGATGTTTTCGCCGCCCGCGGCGGCGATCATGGCGTTGGGGATGGCGAACTTGCCGGCGGTGAAGGGCTTGTCCTCGCCGGAGTCGTAGAGGAACACGCGCGTGCCCTTACGGTCGCCCACCTTGGCGGTGATGTCGGCGAGCTCGGCCTTCCAGCCGGCGACCAGCTTATCCGCCTCGGCCTCCTTGCCGAAGATCTTGCCCAGCTTCTCGACATCGCCAAAGAGCAGGTCCATCGAGGCGGCGGGCCGGTTCTTGTCGAGATGGACGCAGCTCTCGGTCAGCACCAGCGTCTTGATGCCGTGCGGGGCGAGCGTGTCGGGCGTGACCTCGCCGCCCGGCTTCATGCCGTAGTACCAGCCGGCGAAGAAGAAATCGGGCTCGACGGCGACGAGGTTTTCCAGCGTCGGATATTTCGGCGCGAGCTCCGGAATAGACCCTTGCTCGGCCTTGAATTCGGGGCCGACCTTGTACCAGCCGGTGATGCCGGTGAGCCCGACGATCGACGGCTGCAGCTTCAGCGCGAAAGCCATCTCGGCCATGTTGAGGTCCTGGATGACGGCGCGCTTCGGCGGGGCGTCGAAGGTGAGCGGCTTGCCGCAACTGTCGACGGTGACCGGGAAGGCAACAGCCGCCGAGGCGAAAAGCGACAAGGCAAGGGACGGCACGAGGCGTTTCATCGGAAGATTGCTCCTTGTTTGGACGGTTCAGGCTGACGAGGAAGCGCGACCGGCAAGGTCGAAGACGGTGAGCTCGCGATCCTCGGTCGGGTGCTGCAGATGCAGCACGTCGATGCCGAACACCTCGCGGATGAGCGGCTGCGCCAGCGCCTGGCGCGGCGGCGCCAGCGCGTGCAGCCGGGCGTTGCTCATCACCGCGACACGGGTGGCGAAGGGCGCCACCAGAGCGAGATCATGCAGCACGGCGACGACGGTCATGCCGAAGCCGGCCACCAGGTCGAGCAGCTCGCCGCGGGCGCGCGGATCGAGGTGGTTGGTCGGCTCGTCGAGGAACAGGATTTTCGGCTCCTGCGCGATAGCGCGGGCGAGCTGCGCGCGCTGGCGTTCGCCGCCGGACAGCGAGCCGATGGTGCGCGCGAGCAGCGGCAAGAGCCCGGTCCGCCGCAGCGCTTCGACGACGATGTCGCGGTCGTCGCGCCGGCGCCTCAGGCCGGCGTGCGGGACGCGGCCAAGCTCGACATAGTCGATGACGGCAAGTCGCGGATCCGGCTGGTCCGTCTGGCCGACGACGGCGATGCTGAGGGCGCGCTCGGCCGCTGCGATCCTGTCCAGCCGGCGTCCGGCCAGCCGTACCTCGCCGCGGCTCGGCGACAGAGCGCCGCACAGCATGCGCAGCAGCGTCGTCTTGCCGGCGCCGTTGGGGCCGACGATGGCCAGCCGCTCGCCCGCCGCCAGCGACAGGCTGACATTGTCGACCAGCGCGCGGCCGTTGGCCGTCGCGCCGAGGCCATGGGCTTCGAGGACCGGCGGCATCACGAGCCAAGCCCCGCCAGGTTGCCCGGATGGTATTTCCCGGCCGCATATCCGATGGCTTGATGGATATGATCGATGGAGCCGTCCAGCATTCCGTCACTCTCCAAAAATGGCGACGGAAGGATGCTGGACGAGCCGGCCGACAAGACCGGTGCCCGCGTCTCCTCCCGGCACACCCCGTCCGGTCAACTCGTGTCGATGGCAGGTCTCCTGGCTCGCGGGTCGTTGCGCCATCCGCCTTCCCAGCCTTGCCGGCCAGTGGCGTTCGGATGGAGCTCGCCGCTCACAGTTGCGGGGGCAGCCACGGCCTCGACCCGAAGCAGGTCTCACCGTGTTCCCTTTTCACCCCTCGCCTTGCGGCTCGGGGACCATGACGCCACCATCGTAGGTTGTCCGCGCGCGAGTCGCAACGGGCCGCCGCGCATCCCCTCACTACAGCTGCCATTTTGTTCTCCCTTCGTTATGTAATAACGTTACGCACTAGAGAATGCCGCCTTCGTTTGTCAACATCGTTTCGACTTCGCTCACCGCGCAATTTCGATCAAACTGGCTGTCGGCGCGGTGGCTAGTGTCACCCCGCCAAATGCGAGGAGCCATGAACCCGACCGAGAAAGCGCTGTGGTTTGTCGAAAGCCGTCTGCCCGATGCGATTTCGCTCGACGATGTCGCGGCAAGCAGCGGCGTGTCGCGCTTCCATGTGACGCGCGCCTTCGGCGCCGCGACCGGACGGTCGGTGATGGGCTACGTGCGGGCGCGCCGGCTCAGCGAAGCGGCGCGCAAGCTTGCGGGCGGCGCGCCCGACATCCTGTCGGTCGCGCTCGATGCCGGCTACAACTCGCATGAGGCTTTCACGCGGGCTTTCCGCGAGCAGTTCGGCACCACGCCGGAACTGGTGCGCGCGCAGGGCTCGACCCAAAATCTCGACCTCGTGGAGCCTATCCTGATGGACAGTTCATTTCTCGCCGCACTCGAACCGCCGCGCTTCGAGACCAGCCGGCCCTTCCTCATCGCCGGTCTCGGCGAGCGCTACAGCTGCGAGAGCAGCGCCGGCATCCCGATGCTGTGGCAGCGCTTCGGCCCCTATATCGGCCACATTCCCGGCGAGGTCGGCGACGTCGCCTACGGCGTCTGCGTCAATGGCGACGATGCCGGCAATTTCGACTACATCGCCGGTGTCGAGGTGAGCGATTTCTCCGACCTGCCCAAGGAGTTCTTCCGGGTGCGGGTGCCGGCGCAGAAATACGCGGTGTTCACGCATCGCGAGCACATCTCGACCATCCGCCGCACCGTCAACACGATCTGGAACAAATGGCTGCCGGCCTCGGGACACGAGATCGCCGACGCCCCGGAATTCGAGCGCTACGGGCCGGAATTCGATGCACGCAGCGGCAATGGCGGGCTGGAAATCTGGGTGCCCGTGAAGGGCTGAGGCGCCTTCCCTTCTCCCCTTGCGGGAGAAGGTGGATTGGCGCGCAGCGCCAAGACGGATGAGGGGTGTTCCAGCGGAGTGAGACGCCGGCGTTCCCTGGAACACCCCTCATCCGACCGAGCTTCGCTCGGCCACCTTCTCCCACAAGGGGAGAAGGAAGAGGCTACAGCTCCAGATTCCAGGTCTGGCCGACCAGATCCTTGCCGAAGGAATGGTGGCGTTCTTCCTCGACCAGCTTGAAGCCCGCCGCCTGGTAGATGCGGCGAGCCGAGCCCAGTATGTCGTTGGTCCACAACGTCAGCGTCTTGTAGCCCTTGGCGCGCGCGAAGGCGATGCACTCGTCGACCAGCCGCCGGCCGATGCCCAAGCCGCGCGCCGAGGGCTCGACATAGAGCAGCCTGAGCTTCGCCACCTTGGGCGATTTGCGGACAACGAAGACCGAGCCGACCACCTCGCCTTCGCGTTCGGCGATCCAGCTGCGCTCCCATTGCGGGACGAAATTCTTGACGAACTCGCCGAGGATCTCGGCGACCAGCGCTTCGTAGGTCTCGTCCCAGCCATATTCCTGCGCGTAGAGCAGGCCCTGGCGGTGCGTGACCCAACCGATGTCGCCGACCTGCAGCGGCCGCAAGATATAGGGCACCTTGGGTTCGGGTTTGTCGCCGAGCAGGTCCTGCACGGTCCGCATCGCCTTGACCAGGCGCTCCTGGTCGGCCGGCGCCAGACGATCGAGCAGCGCGCGTACCTGATTGTGCGAATCCTGGTTGAGCGGCGCGAAGGCTTCCCTGCCTGCCTTGGTCAGCGCGATCGGCGAGCGCCGCGCATCGGCCTCCGAAGCGGCGCGCTCGACCAGGCCGCGCTCCTCGAACTTCTTCAGCAGCCGGCTGACATAGCCTGGGTCGAGGCCAAGGTCGCGCACCAGATCGCTGGCGACGAGGCCGTCGCGGTGGGCAAGCTCGTAAAGCACCCGCGCCTCGGTCAGCGAAAAGCTGCTCTTCAGCCAGCCCTCGTCGAGCACGCCGATCTGCCGGGTATAGAAGCGGTTGAAGGCTCGCACCGCATCGATGCGTTCCTTGCCAGGATGGTCGTGGATGGTCATAGGAGTTCCTCCTGTCGCGGACAGGATCAATCATTTAGTTGACTGAGTCAATAAATAGGCGAGCGGGACATTACACAACTTCGTCATTCCAGGGCGGAGCAAGGAGCGAAGCGACGCGCGCAGACCCTGGAATCCATGCCGTGACTTTAGAGCCTCACAACGGTGCAGACCTTGGGGCTGGAGCACCAGCGTAGGCTGTCCTTCGTTTGCATCGCATCATCCTACGGCGAACGTAACGGCATGATCCTAGGGTCTGCGCGACGCTTCGCGTCGCTCCGCCCTAGGATGACGACGTCGCGGATGCCGGCGCCAAATTGGCCCGGGCACACTCTCACCCCATCGGCAGCGCCGGCCAGAATTCGACGATGCGCCCGCCGGAAAACACCGCAAGCGAGCCGAAATGCTGCAGCACGGCCTCGCTCTGCGTCGGCCTCAGAAAAGCATAGTCCCCCGGCTTCACGTCCGATCCGGCCGGCAACCCCATGAACTGCTGGTTGGACGACAACCCTATCAACCCGCTCGGCTTCATGCCTTCGGGAAACAGCGGTTCGGCCATCCACTTGCCGCCATAGAGATAGCACCCCTTGCGCGGGAAGAGGCCGAGCGCCTGCAACGTTTTGGACAGCGCCGCCGGGCCGGGCAGCACCGGGTCGAGCGCCTTCAGGATCGGCGTCGCGATCAGGGCCGCAGGCTGGAAGCCGTCGAGGCCGGGCGTGTCGAAGTCGCTGGGCAGCACGAAGGCCGAGCCGATCGAGACTTCATTGGCGACGCCGCCGCCATGCAGCAGCGCCGTCTTCGAGCCGCCGATGTTGAGGATGCGGCGCTGGTCCGGATCGAGGGCCGCAACGAAATCGGCGGCCTTGGCCGACGCCTGCTTCAGAGCCTTGGCCGCGCCGCCGAACAAGCCGGGAATTTCCGGCGCATGCGCCTCATAGGCCATGATGCCTTCGCAGCGCAGGCCTTTCGGAATCGAGAGCGCCCCGATCTCGGCCGGGCTGGAGAACCCGCCGCGATGCAGGCCGACATCGACCTCGAAGGCGAAACGCAGCTCCGTGTCTAGCGCGCTTGCCAGCGCGCCGTATTCGGCCAGCCGCTCCGGCGTGTCGATCAGCCAGCAAACGCGCGACCGCCAGCCGGCGCCGCCCCTGGTGAGCGCGGCCCTGGCCGCGCCGGCCGGCATCGGCTTGCCGTAGAGCAGGTCGCCCTCCGGGAAAGCGTCGAGCACGGCCTGCGTCACCGGCGGATGGAAGGTCATGAACCGGTTGGTTTCAAGCGCTCTCGCGATATAGGAAAGCAGCGGCAGGCAGGGCAGCGACTTGTCGACGAGACGCACGTCGAGGCCAGGCGCCAGCCTCTGCTTCACCAGCGCGATGTTGGCGTCCAGCCTGTCGCGATCGAGCACCAGACAGGGCCGAAAGATCTCGGCCACCTTCAGCGCCTTCGACAGTTCGGCGAAATATTCGCTCATCGATCGATGCCGAACAGGCCGGCCATATAGGGCGACACGAAACGGTTCTGAGGGTCGATGTCGCGGCGCACCGCCATCGCATCGTCCCAACGCGGATAGAGTTTCTTGAAATCCGCCGCCTTCAGGCCGTGCATCTTCCCCCAATGCGGCCGGCCGCCATATCTGCGGAAGATCGGCTCGGCGGCGCGCATGAAAGGCAGCGGGTCGTTCGCCGCATCGTGGTGGATGGCGATCGAGCAGGTCAGCCTCTTGTAAAAGGGCGAGAGCCAGAATTCGTCCGGCGCCACCGAACGCACCTCCATCGGGAAGTAGACTTCCGGAAAATGCTTTTCCGTCAGCGCGATGATCTCGGCCAGCGCCTTCGGGCCTTCCTCGTAAGGCAGGTGATATTCCATCTCATTGAACCTGGTCCGACGGTCGCTGACATAGACGTTGAGCCAGTCCTGCACATAGTCCTCGGACGGCACCTTTCTCACCGCGCCCTTGATCAGCGCGCGGCGCAGCGCCGGCAGCCAGCGCAAAACGGTGCGCAGCTTACGCAACGTCGCCAGCCCCTCCTCGTCGTCCTCGGTCGGCCGCGGCGTCGGCTGCGCGTCGCTCAGATCGCTGGCGATGAACTGCGCGTAGCCGGAGAACGGGATGTAGTAGAACTCGGCCGAACGATGCGCGGCCATCATCGTCTCGAAATCGCGCAGCATGTCGCCGATCGGCATCACCCATTTGCGGCGGCGCAGCCGGTAGCTCGCGATGTTGTTCATCGTCACTTCGGTGAGCACGCCGAACGCACCCAGCGCGACGCCGGTGGCGTGGATCATGTCCTGGTCGCCCGCCCGGCTGAACTCGCGCAGCTTGCCTTGCCCGTCGACCAACTGCACCGTTTCGAGCTGCGTGTGATAGGCGCCCAGCGTCGGACCGGAGCCATGCGTGGCGGTGCCCAGCGCGCCGCCGATCGCCTGGCGGTCGATGTCGCCCATATTGGGCAGGCCCTGGCCGATGTCTTGCAGGATGCGCATCAAGGCGCCGAGGCGCGTGCCCGCCCTCACCCGCGCCCGGTTGGCGCCGGGGTCGTGCGAGACGAGCCCCTCGATTTTCTCCAGCGAGACGATGGTGCCATTCGACTGCACCAGCGGCGTGAAGGAATGGCCGGCGCCGGCGACGCGCAGGGGGCCTGGCGCCGAGCGCACCAGCTCGGCCAGCTCGCCAGCGTCGGCGGGCGCGGCGATCAGCTTGGGCGCCGCCGTTACAAAGCCCGACCAGTTGCTCCAGGCGCTTACCATCGTCACCTCCCGCTCAGGCTGGAACGCGCCGCCGCGCCACCAGCACAAAGACGCCGAGCAGCGCGACGCTGGCCAGCGCGCTTGCCGCGGCGAATTCCGGCACCGGCCGAAAATTCTCGCCGTCGATCAGCAGCGACGCGGCGATCGGGCCGATGGCGAGGCCGAAGAGCTGCGCGGCCGGCACCAGGAGCACCGCCGTTCGCGTCTCGTCGGCGGTGATCGCCATGCGGATCTGATAGGGCACGATGAAGAGCAGGATGAAGCCCATCGCCAGCACGACAGCCCAGAAGACGGAGAGCGCCGGTCCCGACGCGAGCAGCGCCGAGCTGATCGCAGCGACAGCGCCGATGCCGGCGATGGCGAAGCGGTAGTCGATACGCGCTTCGAACACGGTCGCGGTCATGGCGCCCACCACCTGCGCGGCGAGGCTTGCCGAAACCATCAGGCCGACGGTGCGGCCGTCGATGCCGAACTCGGCGCCGAGCGGCTCGAGGAAGGCCCAGACGGCGCCGAAGAACATGAAGTAGCAGAAGATCGACAGCAGCGCGGCGATGGCCGGCACGGTGAGCACGTTGGAGAGATGCTCTTCCTTCGGCAGATCGGCATAATCGTCCGGCACGATCCAAGCGGCGACGAGCGACAGCAGGCAGACGATGCCGAGCGCGATAAACCCGCCGGCGGAGCCGGCCGCAGGCACCGCATAAAGCGCGAGCAGCAGCGCCAGCGCGCATTGCGCCAAGGTCTGCAGCGTGACGAAATAGCCGCCGATACGCTCGGCCCGGCGCGAGCGGGCGATCAGCTCGGTGGCGACGGCGACCAGGCCGCCCTCGGCAAGGCCTGCGAGCGTGCGCGCGCCGATCAGCGCATTGGGACTTCCTGCATAAGCCGTCCAGAAATTGGCGAGCGCCAGCAGGATCAGGAGCAGAGCGCTCTTCCAGCGCATGTTGCGAGCCGGCAAGAGCATCGCCACGATCGCCGATCCGATGGCGATCGCGACCATCTCGGCGGTGGCGACCAGTGCCAGTTCGTCGCCGGTGACATGGCCTTCCTCGTAGAGCGCGCCGAGCAACACCGGCTGGAGCCCCAGGATGAGCACGCCGACCGAGCCGATCCACAATGCCGAGGCGAGTTGCAGGCCGGTCGGATTGCCAACCAGCCAGTCGCCGTTTTCGGCTTGCGCGACATCGGTGACGGTCACGAAGCGCCTCCCTTGCAGCCCGCGTTAAAAGCTGACAAGTTGTCAGCATTTCACGAAACTGATACTTGATCAGTTTCCTGTCAACCGAGAATTCACAGCTCTCGCGAGAGATTTGGTGGATGAGAGAAGCAAAGCGAAAGGCGACGGAACCCAGGCGTAGGCCGAAGCAGGAGCGCAGCCGCGAGCGCATCGATGCGATCCTCGCCACGACCATGCGGCTGATCGGCGAGAAAGGCATCGACGCGGTGACGATGAAGGAAGTCGGCGCGCTGGCCGGCGGACCGATCGCCACGGTCTATCATTACTTCCCGAGCAAGTCGGCGATCGTAGCCATGCTCTACGAGCGCTTCTCGGAGGAGAGCCGCGCGCGGCTCTGCGAGATCATCGCCCATGTGCGGCACCGCGACGACGTGATGCCGGCTGCGGACCGGCTGCTCGACGACTATCACGGCCGCGTCGCCGGAGATCCGGCGATCCAGGACCTGCAGAACGCGATCCAGGCCGACAAGGCGCTCAAGAATCTCGACATCGCCGAAACGAGGCGACAGGCGGAGATGTTCTGCGATCATGTCGGCCCGCTGATCGAACCGGAGCGGCGCGAGGCTTTCGCACGCATAGTCTTCCTCATCTTCCAGCTCGCCGGCGGCGTCGTGCGGCTGGCGCTGACCCAGGACGAAGACGAGGGACAGCGCACGATCGAGGACTACCGCTCGATCATCCATGCGCAGCTAAGGTTGTTTTTGTAGGACAGTTCGCAGCCCACCAACGCCGGCGCTCACCCCCCTCTGGCCTGCCGGCCATCTCCCCCTTCAAGGGGGGAGATTGGCAGCTTCGGCGCCTCGCTCATTCTGCAACGTTGGGGATTGGCGAAAGCCGGCGCGATAGCTGATCTCCCCCCTTGAGGGGGAGATGGCCGGCAGGCCAGAGAGGGGTGCTGTCCCTCCAGCGTCAATAGGATCGCTCACGCCTCCAGCTTCGGCCCCAGGATCTCCACCAGCCAGTCCACGAACACCCTCACCCGCGGCGAGAGCTGCCGGCTGCGCGGATAGAGCACCGAGATCGGCGTCGGCGTCGGCGGGAAATCGGGAAGCACCTCGACCAGCCGGCCGGCCTCGATATCCTCGGCGTAGCGGAGTTTTGGCGCCTGGAACAGGCCTAAGCCCAGCCGCACCAGCGCAGCGCTGCTGTCGGAGGACAATCGCTGGGTCAACGCCCAGCGCATCGAGGTGTCCGGCGGCATGAACATCTAACGCGGACTTATCCGCTCCGGTCCGCCCCTCATTCGCATCGCACCGTGCTTCGCCGCTGTTTGCCGGCGAAACACGGCGCTTCTGTTTTGATACCCACCCGCGATCCGCCTTTTTCGGCATCGCGTCATGCGCAGAAAAATTTCGCGCCATTGCCCCTTCCCGCGCGCCTTGACTCTGGCAAGGCGCCAGCCTATTTCAGCGCCACGTTAGCACTCGCCATAGGTGAGTGCTAACTCATATATCCGGCGGCCTCGCCGGATGGAGGAACAGTTCTCACCGTTCTCATTCGAGGAAGACAACATGGCAAAGTCCAAGTTCCGCCCGCTTCATGACCGCGTGGTCGTTCGCCGGGTCGAATCCGAATCCAAGACCGCCGGCGGGATCATCATCCCGGATACGGCGAAGGAGAAGCCGCAGGAAGGCGAGATCATCGCCGTCGGCTCCGGCGCTCGCGACGAAAGCGGCAAGCTCGTGCCGCTCGACGTCAAGGCCGGCGATCGTGTGCTGTTCGGCAAGTGGTCGGGCACTGAAGTCAAGCTCAATGGCGAGGACCTTCTGATCATGAAGGAATCCGACATCATGGGCATCATCGGCTGAATATCGGCCTCTCCATCAACTGAGTTTTCGGGCTCTGTCCGAGCCCCTGTCAGGAGCTAACTATGGCTGCAAAAGACGTAAAATTCTCCCGCGATGCCCGTGAGCGCATGCTGCGCGGCGTCAACATCCTCGCCGACGCGGTGAAGGTGACCCTCGGCCCGAAGGGCCGCAACGTCGTCATCGACAAGTCGTTCGGCGCCCCGCGCATCACCAAGGACGGCGTCACCGTCGCCAAGGAGATCGAGCTCGAGGACAAGTTCGAGAACATGGGCGCGCAGATGGTGCGCGAGGTCGCCTCGAAGACCAACGACATCGCCGGCGACGGCACGACCACCGCGACCGTTCTCGCCCAGGCCATCGTCCAGGAAGGCAACAAGGCTGTTGCCGCCGGCATGAACCCGATGGACCTGAAGCGCGGCATCGACCTCGCCGTCGGTGAAGTCGTCACCGCCCTCGGCAAGGCCTCCAAGAAGATCAAGACCTCCGAGGAAGTCGCCCAGGTCGGCACGATCTCGGCCAATGGCGACGAGTCGGTCGGCAAGATGATCGCGGAAGCGATGCAGAAGGTCGGCAACGAAGGCGTCATCACCGTCGAGGAAGCCAAGACCGCCGACACCGAGCTGGAAGTCGTCGAAGGCATGCAGTTCGACCGCGGCTACCTCTCGCCCTACTTCGTCACCAACGCCGACAAGATGGTCGCCGATCTGGAAGACGCCTACATCCTGCTGCACGAGAAGAAGCTCTCCAACCTGCAGGCCATGCTGCCGGTCCTGGAAGCCGTCGTTCAGACCTCGAAGCCGCTGCTCATCATCTCAGAAGATGTCGAAGGCGAGGCTCTGGCCACGCTGGTCGTCAACAAGCTGCGCGGCGGCCTGAAGATCGCCGCCGTCAAGGCTCCGGGCTTCGGTGACCGCCGCAAGGCCATGCTGGAAGACATCGCCATCCTCACCGGTGGCCAGGTCATCTCGGAAGACCTCGGCATCAAGCTCGAGAATGTCGGCCTCAACATGCTCGGCCGCGCCAAGAAGGTGTCGATCTCCAAGGAGAACACCACCATCGTCGACGGCGCCGGCAAGAAGGCCGAGATCCAGGGCCGCGTCGCCCAGATCAAGCAGCAGATCGAGGAGACCACCTCGGACTACGACAAGGAAAAGCTGCAGGAGCGCCTGGCCAAGCTCGCTGGCGGCGTCGCCGTGATCCGCGTCGGCGGCGCGACCGAGGTCGAGGTCAAGGAAAAGAAGGACCGCGTTGACGACGCTCTGAACGCGACCCGCGCGGCCGTGGAAGAAGGCATCGTCGCCGGCGGCGGCGTCGCGCTGCTGCGCGCCTCGGGCAACCTCAAGGCCACCGGCGCCAATGCCGACCAGGAGGCCGGCATCAACATCGTTCGTCGCGCGCTGCAGGCTCCGGCCCGCCAGATCGCGGCCAACGCCGGTGCCGAAGCCTCGATCGTCGCTGGCAAGATCCTCGAGAACAAGGGCGGCACCTTCGGCTTCAACGCCCAGACCGGCGAGTATGGCGACATGATCGCCATGGGCATCGTCGACCCGGTCAAGGTCGTGCGCACCGCTCTCCAGGACGCGGCCTCGGTCGCCGGCCTGCTCGTCACCACCGAAGCCATGATCGCCGAGGCGCCGAAGAAGGAAGCCGCCGGCGGTATGCCGGGCGGCATGCCCGGCGGCGGCATGGGTGGCATGGGCGGCATGGACTTCTAATCCAGGCTGCCAAGCTGATACGGAAAGGGCGCCGAGAGGCGCCCTTTTTGTTTGGCAGTTGAACCAGTCTCAAAAGGAGGGCAACACCTTCGTACTGCGGCGATTGGCGAAAGCCTGCGCGACAGCGAATCTCCCCCCTTGAGGGGGAGATGGCCGGCAGGCCAGAGGGGGTCGCCGCGCGTGAAGCGCCAACCTCTTCGGCGCAAAAGGGGTCGAGTCCGGTCGGACCGACCCCCTCTGTCGGCTTCGCCGACATCTCCCCCTCAAGGGGGGAGATCAGCAGTTTGCGCGCGCTGCACGACCTTGCCGGAATCCCCCCGCCAAGGTCAGGATTCCGGGCAACTCGCTTTACCGCGCGATCCTGTTGAGCTTCACGAAAGTCTTGGGACTACGCTGGATCGTCTGGAAGATCACGCAGTAGCGGTCGGTGAGCTCCATCAGCTGGGTCAGCCGGTTTTGCGGAGCGTCCGTCTCGATGTCGAAGCGCAGGCGGATCTCCTTGAAGCCGACCGGCACGCCCTCGGTGACGCCCAGCGTGCCGCGAAGGTCGACATCGCCCTCGGCCGAGATCTCGGCCGACTTGATCGGAATCTCCAGCACGGCGGCGGCAGCCCGCATCGAGACGCCGGCGCAGGCGATCAGCGCCTCCAAGAGCATGTCGCCGGAACAAAGCTCCTGCCCGCTGCCGCCGGCCTTCGGATGGATGCCGGCCAACGCCAAGCCGCGGCCGGTCTCGACCTTGCAGGTCACCCTGGAGTCGTTGGCGTTGCCCTTGGCCTTCAGCGTGAGAAGCGCCGCCCGGGCATCCTTGCGATAAAGATCCTTGATCGGCTCCTGCGTGGCGCGAAATGTCGCGATGTCCATGCATATTCTCCTGTCGTTGAGTGTGGTTCGCGGAGGTCGTGAGTCATCATCCGGGACCTACTCCGGCACGCTCACGCCGGACCCGCCGAGCTCGGCCGGAAAATCCTTCAGCTTCGGCAGGCCGTCCTTCATCGGCAGGACCGTCTCGGCGTAGTTGACATGGACGCCCGGCGTGAATGCCACCGTCGGTATCGTGGCAGCATAGACGTCGACCAGGCCGAGCGGCGGGTGATCCGTCATCAGATGGCCGCCGCATTTGGTGCAGAACTGGCGCTCGCTCATCTTCGACTTCCTGAAGCCGGACAGGAACTCGGCACCCCTGGTGACCTTGACGTTCTGCGGCTTCCACAACGTGAAGGCGTTCACGGGAGACGCCGACCACGAACGACAGGAACTGCAATGGCAATAGCCCATCGCCTCGGCGGTTCCATGCACTTCGATCTCCACGGCGCCGCAAAAACACCCGCCCTTATGTACCGTCATGACTTTCATCCTTCCTTGAGTTCGATTGCGCTCGAGCGCCCGGTTTGGGGACGAAGCTCGGCACCGGCAGGGGTTTAAAGCTTCCGGCCATGAGCGGAATGACGCGGCGTCCGCCTCACTTGACAGCGCGTCCGGAACTCGAAAGGGTTGCCGCGCCGGGTTGCCGCGCGGCTAGAGCGTTTCACCGTTTCACGGAAACGGCGAACCGCTCTATCTTCTCGTTTTGACGCAATTCCGGACGGAAGGTTACGGCGAATGCGCCGAACCCAACCGCACACACTTTTCCTGGAATTGCTCTAGCGGGACTTGGGTGGAATGGCCGGGGACGCTCTGTCTGACCTGTTGAAAACGGTGCGCCTCACCGGTGCGACGTTCTTCGACATCGAGGCCCAGGATCCTTGGGCGGTCTGCTCGCCCGCCCCCGCCGCGATATTGCCGAGGATCCTGCCCGGCGCGGACCACCTGATCTCCTATCATGTGCTCACCGCCGGCCGCTGCTTTGCCCGCATCGTCGGCAAGGAGGCGATCCCCGTGGAAGCCGGCGAGGTGGTGGTCTTCACCAACAGCGACCCGCACATCATGTCGAGCACGCCCGACCTTCGGGCCGATCCGCCGACCGCGGATGTGCTGGAGATCGCGGCCGCCAGCCAGACGCCGTTCCCCATCAACTTCGTCAAGGACGGATCGTTGTCGGCCCGGCTGGTGTGCGGCTATCTCGCTTGCGACGCCCTGCCCTTCAATCCGCTGCTCGAAGTGCTGCCGCCGGTCATCAAGGCCGGGGACATGAAGGGCGATGGCGGCTGGCTCGGCCAGTTCATCAAGCTCGCCGTATCGGAGGTCGCGGAAAAGCGCGCGGGCAGCGAGACGGTGCTGACCAAGCTCAGCGAGCTGATGTTCGTCGACGTGCTTCGCCGCTACGTGGAATCGCTGCCGCCGCAGCAGACCGGCTGGCTGGCGGGGCTGCGCGATCCACATCTGAGCAAGGCGCTGGCGCTGATCCACGACCGCCCGGAGCACAACTGGACGGTGGAGGCGCTGGCGCGGGAAGCCGCGCTGTCGCGCACGGTGCTCGCCGAACGCTTCACCAGGCTCGTCGGCATGCCGCCGATGCACTATCTCGCCAAATGGCGCATGCAGATCGCCTCTGAACTGCTCAGCGCCGGCAACGGCAACGTCGCGAGCATCGCCGCGGAGATCGGCTACGAATCCGAGGCGGCGTTCAGCCGTGCCTTCAAGAAGATGATCGGCGTCCCGCCCTCGGCCTGGCGGCTTGGCGTTCGGCTCGCGCCTGGCTCCGGAAGCGACGAAGCTTCCGAAATCGGGGGCGCAGATTGAGCTAGCGATCGGCCAGCGCCAGCTTGGCGCCGAGCATCACGAAGGCGCCGGCGAAGGTGCGGCGCATCCAGGTCAGCACCATCGGCCGCGACACGATGTGGCTGCGCACCGAGGCGGCGAACACGCCGTAGACCGCGAAGACGACGAAGGTCATCAGCATGAAGACGCCGGAGAGTTCCAGCATCTTGCCGAGCGCGTGCGGCTCGCCGGTGCTGACGAATTGCGGCAGGAAGGCAAAGAAGAAGATCGACAGTTTCGGGTTGAGGATGTTGATCAAGATGCCGGAGGTGATGATCCTGGCGGCGGAGCGCGGGGCGACGTTCTCGTCGACGCTCAAGCCGCCTTTCTCCTTCAGCGTGTTCCAGGCCATGTAGAGCAGATAGGCGACGCCGAGATATTTCAGCGTCTCGAAGGCGACGGCGCTGGTGTGCAGCACCGCGGCAAGGCCGGTGACGGCGGCCGCCATATGCGGAACGATGCCCAGCGTGCAGGCGAAGGCGGCGATGATCGAGGCGCGCGCGCCGCGCGAGAGGCCGGCGCTCAGCGTGTAGAGAACGCCGGTGCCGGGCGAAGCGACGATAATCAGCGACGTCAACAGGAATTCGATGCTCACGGTTTCCTCCACGGCCCTGCCCGCGCGGCAAGGTACCGGGAGGTGTGAAGCTGGGCAAGCGGGCGCGAGAAAGTAATCTCCCCCCAAGTGGGGGAGATGGCCGGCAGGCCAGAGGGGGGGCGCGAAGGATCGCTACCTCTGCCCTCTTGGCCGAAAATCTACTCCGGTGTGCGACGGAAGCTCAGTTGAGACGCCGGCGGGACAGCGCCCCCCTCTGCCCTGCCGGGCATCTCCCCCACAAGGGGGGAGATTGGCAGTTCGACCGCCAGCCCATACGCCGCCCTTGCCATCAGGCAGTCGTCGCCGCCGGGCATGCAGGCGCGGCAGACATGCGGGCGGATTTCGTAGATCGCGCAGGCCGTCCCCTTGCCCACCTCGCCGCGAAGCGCGGCACAGCGGCGGCCCTCGCAGCGCATGCCGGACTGATCGGCAGCGACGAGCGCTTCGGGGATGCGGTCGAGTTCGGCATCCTCTTCGGTGGAGAAGCGCGGCCAATCGGCAGAATAGGCGCAGCAGGCGCCGCAGCTCTGGCAGTCGAAGGCGGCAGATGCGTCGGCCAGGCTCGGGAAGGAATGGTCGTGCGGCAAGGCGATCCTCATGTGGGCAGTGCCTTTAGCACAGAGCCCGGAAACGCGCCCACGCCGATCGAACAAGATTTTTTTATTTTGCCGGGAACCTTTTCGCCGGCTGCGGGTTTTGGGCCTGTCGTTAGCAGTTCACGAGCAATCGAGAAAGGCTGACGATAAAGACGCCTCCCGCGCCGTGAAAAGCGCGAGAGGCGTTTTCGCTTTCGGCCTCACATGATCGTGCTCATCATCGGCAGGATCTCATAGCGGAAGCCGCGGCCCGAACGCACCGTCGGGTCGCCGTCGGTCACCGCTCTGGCCTCGGCCTCGCTGCCGACGCGCAGGATCAGCAGGCCCCAGGGCCCGGCGGGATCGGCGACAGGTCCGGCCAGCATCATCGTGCCGGCGCGAAGCTGGCCGCGCAGATAGTCGGCATGCGCGTTCATCAGCGCCCTTTCTTCCTCCGTCATGGTGAAGGCGAAATCCGGCCGCGGCGGGATCATCCGGCAGTGAAAGAACGACGGCGGCTGGGCACCGGTCTCCTTGGACAGAAAATCGCCGAGCCAGCCCAGCACGCGTTCCCAGCCGGAGCCGTGGTCGCGGCAGGACTCGTGGCGCGGGCCGAAGCCGTCATGGCGCAGCGTCAGCCGGGTGCCGTTTTCCACCGGCTCCAGCGTGTAGGTCACGGTCGTGACGTTGTCGCCGTCCCACGGCGCTATCCAGGTCATCACCAGGCGGTGCGGCGGCTCGACCTCGATATATTCGCCGCCGACGTGGAAATCCTGGCCGTCGGCGCCCTTGCCTTCCGAACGCCAGGCGCCGCCAGGCCGGACATCGGCCGTGTGTTTCGTCGTCCGGTACTTGTCGTCGGCGCCCCACCAGAGCGGGATCTGGTCGTCGGCGGTGATGGCGCGAAAGACGCGCTCGGGCGGCACGGCGATCGTCACCGTGGCAAGGATGGTGCCGGCGGAGATATCGGCGATCGCGCGCGGACTGTCGCTGCTGGCCATCAGTCTTCCTCCCGATTGGCGCTCTCCAGATAGGATTTCAGATTGCCGAGGCTGTGCTGCCAGAAATCGCGGTAAGGCAGGATCCAGTCGGCGACATCCTTCAGTTCGGCCGGCTCCAGCCGGTAGACGCGCTCGCGCCCCTGCCGTTGCTCGGAGACGACGTTGAGCTCGCGCAGGATCCTCAGATGCTTGGAAATGGCCGGCCGGCTTTGCGAGAAGGCGGAAGCCAGCTCGTTGACCGGCGCCGGCCCCTGACGCAACCGGTCCAGGATGGCGCGCCGTGTCGGATCGGCGATGGCGCGGAAGACGGAACGGTCCTGCTCAGCTTGCGGCATAATACGTATCCATTTGGTTACGTATTATGCCGAATTGCGGGACCGGTCAATTCTTCTTGGCTGGTGCCATCCGCTCTCGAGGCAATTCAGCGCTCCTGATCGGTCGGACGGATCAGGATCTCGTTGATGTTGACGTGCGGCGGCTGGCTGACGGCGTAGAGGATGGCATTGGCGATATCCTCGGCGGTCAGCGCTTCCATGGTGGCAAGGCGGTGCTCGAGTCCGGCCTTGAATTCCTCGTTGGTGATGTGGTCGGCGAGCTCGGTGCGCACAAGGCCGGGCTCGATGACGGTGACGCGCACCTTGTCGGCATAGACCTCGCGGCGCAACGACTCCGAAAAGGCGACGACGCCGAACTTGGTCGCCGCATAGCCGCTGGCGCCAGGGTTGGCGACGCGGCCGGCCACCGACGAAACGTTGACGATGTGGCCCTTGGCAGCCTTGAGATGCGGCAGCGCCGCCTTGGTGGTCGCCATCAGGCCGATCAGATTGAGCTCGATCATGCGGCGCCAGTCGTCGAGATCGGCCTCGGCCGCCGGCGCGAGCAGCATGACGCCGGCGTTGTTGACGAGGATGTCGAGCCGGTCCCATTCGGAAACGACCTTGTCGACCATGGCGGTGACGTCGCCGCCCTTGGCGATGTCGGCTGCGATGGCGAGCGCGGTGCCACCGGCTTTGTCGATGCGGCTGGCCAGCGTCGCCAGGCGATCGATGCGGCGGGCGGCGACGGCCACCTTCGCGCCGGCGGCGGCAAGTGCGGCGGCGGTCGCTTCGCCGATGCCGGATGAGGCACCGGTGACCAGCGCGACCTTGCCGGCGAGTGAGGAGTTAGAGGATGTCATGGTGAAATCTCCGGAAGCCGCCCGACCCTTCACATAGGCCGTGCCGGAGGTTCTTGAAGTCCCGCCATCAGAGCAGTTGACGCGAATTGCGGCGAAACCGCCGCCCGCTGGGAGCTAATCCTGCTCATGAGGCCCTGGTTCGGGCCAGGGCTCCCTGGCGGCCTCCGCATACCAATGCCGCATCGCCGGCGTTGCCAAAACCGCGTCGACATAGGCGCGGGTGACGGGCGCAAGCTCCCCGCCATAGGTGTCGAAGCGGGTGACGATGGGCGCATACATGGCGTCGGCTGCGGTGAAATGGCCGAACAGGAACGGGCCGCCCCGGCCGTGTTGCTCGCGGCACTGCCGCCAGATTGCCTCGATGCGCGCGCGCTGCGCCTCGCCCTCGGCATCCAGCGGCGTATGGGCCTTCGGCCGGCGCAGATTCATCGGCCAGCCATAGCGGACCTCGCGGAAGCCGGAATGCATCTCGGTCGCCACCGAGCGCGCCAAGGCACGGGCGCCGAGATCGTCCGGCCACAGCTTTTTCTCCGGAAAGAGGTCAGCCAGATATTCAAGTATGGCAAGGGTTTCCCAGACGATCCTGCCGTTGTGATTCAAGACCGGAACCAGGCCAGTCGGCGAGACCTTGGCGAGATTGGCCGCGGTCTCCGGCGTACGCAGCCGCACGAAGCTCTCCTCGAAGGGTATTTCCAGGTGCCGCATCGCCACCCAGGGCCTGAGCGACCAGGACGAAAAGCACTTGTTGCCGATGTATAGGGTGAACTCAGCCACGGTGTCTCCTGATGCCGATTGCGGCGTCAAGCTAGAGCAATTCCAGAAAAAGTGTGAAACGGTTTTCCGCCCGCAATTGCGTAAACAAGAAATAGCTTAGGCTTCCCGCCGAAAGTCCTTGCCGCGAGCCGGCAGGCCGGCGGAACCCGAACGTTGTCGGTTCGTTGTCGTGTCGGATGCGGCCTTCGCATCCATCTCCATTCCAGGCCCAGGAGATGCGGATATGGTGAACAGGGATCAGGTCGTCGGGGTTGCCAAGCAAGTGAAGGGCTCGGTCAAGCAGGCGGCCGGCAAGGCCACGGGCAACCGGCGCATGCAGGTGGAAGGCGTGTCGGAAAAGATCGCCGGCAAGGTGCGCAAGGCCTATGGCGACGTGAAGGACAAGGTCCGCAAGGCGCTCTGATCCCGAAAAAGGCCGCCTTCAGGCGGCCTTTTTCATGCCTCGGATTGCTTCATGCCTCGAACTGCTTGGAGAACGCATTGGTGAAGACGACCTCGCCATGGTCGCCGGCCGCCTCGCCCAGCACGACATCGAGGTTGTCATCGGTCACCCGCGCCAGCGCGAAGCCGCCCATATAGGCGGCCTTCGGCTTGATGAGGTCCAGCCCGTCGCGCCGGTAGATCATCGGCACCTCGTGCTGATGGCCGTGGAAGATGGCAATCACATTGTAGCCTTTCAGCACGCCGACCAGCGCCTGGCGGTCGGCCTCGCCCCACCAATGCGGGCGGCCGATGCCGTCGTCGTCATAGGCGCGTTTTGCCGGATCCCAGCGCTCGATTGAGAAGGGGTCCCAGCCGTAATGCTGGAACAGGATCACCGGACGGCCGTCGCCGGCATAGGTCGCCAGATCCTGCTTCAGCCAGGGCAGGCTGCTCAGCGCGCCATGGCCGGTATCGCCGGCGAAGCGATGCGTCTGGACGAGATGCAGGCCGCCCCAGTCCCAGGAATAGCAGTCGGTGTCGACGTCGTAGTTCGTCGCCGGCACCGGCGGCTTGAAGAAGACGCCGGGGCGATGGTTGACCTCGACATAGTCGCGCATCTCGCGACGGTACCAGTCGACATGGCGCTTCGGTCCATTCTGGTCGAGATCGTGGTTGCCGAGCCCGACATAGACGGGAATATGGACGCGGTCCGGCCCGACGCCTTGCTGGTAGCGCTGGCTGAACTGCAGGAGTTGGGTGCCCTCGCTCGGCAGGGTGATCTGGCCGCCGCCGTCGTCGGTGATGTCGCCGCCGGTGACGAGGCCGAGCGGCGTGCCGATGCGCCTGCCTGCCGAATGCAGGCCGGTGGCGGCGCCGCTGATCTCGACCGGCCACTCTTTGTCCTCGATTGCGTTCAGCGCCGCCACATTGCGCAGCAGCGCGGCATCGGTCTTGCCTTCCTGCTCGCAATTGGGGCTCAGCTTGCGCGCCATGCGGCAGGCATGGATGTCGGCGATGAACAGGAACGTTGCGTCGATCGGCTGAATGCGCCGGCCGGTCTGGGCGAAAGCCGCGCGCGGCAAGCTGGCGGCCACGGCGAGGCCTCCCATGAGGAAAGCGCGGCGCGAGGTGGTTGCTGGCAAGCGGCGATTCATCGTCACAGGATTGAACATCGCCGATCACGCTTCGTCCAGTTTTGCCCTCCGGTTTTGCCGCTGGGCGGCTTTTCATGCCAGGGCATGAAAAGCTCTTAAAGCGCGTCGCGATCTTTCAGATCGCTCCATCGCCCTAGGTCTCCGATTTTACGCATGTCTTTGTCCCGAAACCGGTTCCCACTTTCGGGAGACATGCTTTGGGTCGACAGGGCAGCCGCGGTCTGGCATTGCTTCACGAGGCAACCAGGGCGGGCAGAGGAGGACGCCATGAAGACCACCACGGTCGGTTTCGTGTTTGCCATGCTGGCGCTGGCCAGTTCCGCCAAAGCAGCCGACTGCATCGATCCCAAATCGGCCAAGGCCGGCTTCGTTCTGGAGAAACCCGGCATCCGCAGCGAGTTCCGGCCGGCGCCGGGCGGCATGGTCGCGGTCGTCAACGACTACCAGTCGCAATCGCCGCAGACGCAGTTTCTCTATGCCGGGCTGATCGAGGTCTTTCGCGACAGCGATACGGGACGGCTGTCGATGATCCCGCTCGGCGACATCAAGAAGCTGTTTCCGCTGAAGGCCGGCGCCAAGAGCAAAACCGAGTTCGTGCGGCTCTCGGCGAAGAAGACGCCGAAGGGTACGGAAACGCTGGCGCTAAACGTCAAGGGCAAGGAAACCTACAAGCTCGGCGACTGCAAATACAACGTGCTGGCGGTGAACGAGACGATAACCGGCGATTCCGGCGCGGTGGTCGACAGCTTCACCGCGCTCTATTCGCCGGATCTTCGGGCAGTGCTGGCGCGGCGCTATGACGAAGGGACGAGCGCTGAGAGCGAGGTGGGATTCGAGACGATCAAGCCGCTGAAGGAGTGAGGTCTGGCCGCAGGGCGAGCAAGGAGACGTCGGCAGACCCGGAGGAGCTGTCCCGCCAACTTCAGCGAATTGGCTGCCGTCGCAACACTCTGCGGCGCCGCTTCTCTGGCAATGCGCTCTGCGACGGCGACGACCCGGAACTCTCCAACCCCGCCAAACACTCCCGCAACACTCCAGCGTCCTGCGCCGTCTTGGCCATCGACATGGCGCCGGAGTAAGCCGCGACGGCCAGCGCCGCGAAGCGGTCCGGGTCGGTTCCACCCTCCCCTCCAGCTTCTTGGTCGGCGTGTATCTTGTCGGCGATCGCCTGCCGCCAGCCGGCGAAGACGTTGGCCAGCGCCAGACGGAAATCGGCGTCGGCGAGCGACAGCTCGTGCGCCAGGTTGTTGAGCGGGCAGCCGCGCACATAGCCCTGCCGTTCGAGCTCGGCCGCTACCGCTTCAAACACTGCGCGAACTCCTTCGCGCGCCGACGGCGCCGCCCGCACCGGATCGATCCAGGTTTCCTGAACCGCCGCCGCCACGCGTTCCTCGATCACCGCCAGCGCCAGCGCCTTCTTGGTTGGGAAATGATGATGCAGCGCGCCGCCGGTGACGCCTGCCGCCGCCATCAGGTCGCCGAGGCTGGAAGCGTGATAGCCGCGCGCCTGGAAGGAGTCTTCCGCCACGTCGAGCACGCGGCGGCGCATGCCTTCGGGATCGTTGGTGCGCTTTTTGCGCCGCGATCGCGACGGCGCTGCAATCTCTCGTGACATCCCAGCAAGATATCAGATTGACAAAACAGGACAACCGGTTTGTTTTGTCAAACAGGACAATCACCCTGTTTTGGAGTCGACGATGAATCTCGCTCGAAATGCCCCTCGCCTTGCATCGCCGGTCGTCGAGCTCCGCCAATACACGCTGAAGCCCGGCCAGCGCGAAACGCTGATCGCGCTGTTCGACCGAGAGTTCGTCGAGACGCAGGAGGCGACCGGCATGACTATCATCGGCCAGTTCCGCGACCTCGACCGCCCCGACATGTTCGTCTGGATGCGCGGCTTCGAGGACATGGAGGCGAGGAAGAACGCGCTCACCGCCTTCTACGACGGCCCGGTCTGGGCCAAGCATCGCGACGCCGCCAACGCGACGATGATCGATTCCGACGACGTGCTGCTGCTGAAATCTGCATGGCCGAGTGCAGGCTTCGACCTGTCGAGGTCGAAGCGACCGAGCGTGAGCGAAACCGGAAAACCAAGCCAGGATGCCGGACTAGCCGGAATTGTTGAGATTTCGATTCATCATTTGCGCCCGGGCACCGAGGCCAGCTTCGCGGAACGTTTCCGGACGGAGGCGGTTCCGCAGCTCACGGCAAATGGCGCTCGGCTGCTCGGCGCCTTCGTCAGCGAGCATGCCGAAAACAGTTTTCCGCGCCTGCCGGTGCGAGCCGGCGAGAATGTCTTCATCATCGTCGCCGGTTTCTACGACGATGCGGCACAAGCCGGAAGTCGAAGCAACCTCGCTTCGTCCGATCTGGTCCGCACGGAAATCCTGCGGCTTTCACCGACATCACGTTCCCTGCTGCGCTAGTGGTTGTTTCATCCCAGGCTTTAATGGTGCAGTATTTTCCCCCCGATGAAGGAGGCACGGTCGACGGCGGCTAGAGAGCTTCTTCCTTCTCCCCTTGTGGGAGAAGGTGGCCTCGCGAAGCGAGGTCGGATGAGGGGTGCTCCAGGGAACGCCAGCGTCTCACTCCGCTGGAACACCCCTCATCCGTCTCGGCGCTATCGCGCCGATCCACCTTCTCCCGCAAGGGGAGAAGGAAGAGGCGCGCTCCTTCAACCGATTTGCACCTCGCTCACCTTCAATCTCCGCTTGATGCCATTTGTGCAACGCGATACGCCCTTGCGCAAATCGACAGGAGATTTCCCGTGAGCGCTGAAAAGACCAGAACCGAAACCGATACATTCGGTCCTATCGAGGTGGCGGCCGACCGCTATTGGGGCGCGCAGGCGCAGCGTTCCCTGGGCAACTTCAAGATCGGCTGGGAAAAGCAGCCCGCCTCCATCGTGCGCGCGCTCGGCATCGTCAAGCGCGCGGCGGCCGAGGTGAACATGGAGATGAAGCGGCTCGATCCGGCCATCGGCAAGGCGATCGTGGACGCCGCGCAGGAGGTCATCGACGGCAAGCTCGACGACCATTTCCCGCTGGTGGTCTGGCAGACGGGTTCCGGCACGCAGTCCAACATGAACGCCAACGAGGTGATCTCGAACCGGGCTATCGAGATGCTCGGCGGCGTCATGGGCTCCAAAAAGCCGGTACATCCGAACGACCACGTCAATATGAGCCAGTCGTCGAACGACACCTACCCGACGGCCATGCACATCGCCTGCGCCGAGCGGGTCGCGCATCATCTGATCCCGGCGCTCCACCACCTGCACAAGGCGCTCGACGCCAAGGCCCGCGCCTTCAACCATATCATCAAGATCGGCCGCACCCACACGCAGGACGCCACGCCGCTCACCCTCGGCCAGGAATTCTCGGGATATGCCGCGCAGGTCTCCTCGTCGATCAAGCGCATCGAGCAGACGCTGCCCGGCCTGCAGGAGCTGGCGCAGGGCGGCACCGCCGTCGGTACCGGCCTCAACGCGCCGGTCGGCTTCGCGGAGAAGATCGCCGACCGGATCGCGTCGATCACCGGCATCGCCTTCGTCACCGCGCCGAACAAGTTCGAGGCGCTCGCGGCGCACGATTCCATGGTGTTCTCGCATGGCGCGATCAACGCGGCCGCCGCCGCGCTGTTCAAGATTGCAAACGATATCCGCCTGCTCGGTTCAGGCCCGCGTTCGGGCCTGGGCGAGCTCTCGCTGCCGGAAAACGAGCCGGGCTCCTCGATTATGCCGGGCAAGGTGAACCCGACCCAGTGCGAGGCGCTGACGCAGGTCTGCGTGCAGGTATTCGGCAACAATGCGGCGTTGGCCTTCGCCGGCAGCCAGGGCCATTTCGAGCTCAACGTCTACAACCCGCTGATGGCCTACAACTTCCTGCAGTCGGTGCAGCTGCTCGCCGACGCTTGCGTGTCCTTCACCGACAATTGCGTGGTCGGCATCGAGGCGCGGGAAGACAACATCAAGGCGGCGCTGGAGCGCTCGCTGATGCTGGTGACGGCGCTCGCCCCCACCATCGGCTACGACAACGCCGCCAAGATCGCCAAGACCGCGCATAAGAACGGCACCACGCTACGCGAGGAGGCTCTCGCCACCGGGCTGGTCAGCGAAGCCGACTACGACCGGCTGGTGCGGCCCGAGGATATGACGCATCCGGGGTAGCTTTTGCGGCGCGGGAAGGCCTACGAGGTCGTCATTCCAGGGCGAAGCAGGAGCGAAGCTCCGTCGCGGAGACCTGGAATCCATGCCGTTACCTGAACCGAAGGACGCAGCGGAGCAGAATTCTGCACCCTAGCAACGCTTGAACGTCACGGCATGGATCGGTAGTGTGCTGAGAGTTCTGCAAATTCGCTGAGAGAGGGCGGTCATGGCAGGCTGGTGATTGTTCACGTCACCTGATTCCCGCGAAGGAACGCCACCATGACCAAGATCGAAGATAAATCCGCCATAGCTGCCGTCAAAGACATTCTGCTTTCGAACCCGGATGGGCTGCACGAAGTGATCCGCGCAGTGATGCAGGAGGTCCTCGAGGCCGAGATGGACGAGGCGCTGGGCGCTTCGAAGAGCGAACGGACACCGGAGCGGCTCGGCTATCGCTCTGGGTATTACGGCCGCACGCTTGTCACCCGTGTCGGCAAGCTGGAGCTGCGGGTTCCGCAGGACCGGCAGGGGCGCTTCTCCACCGAGCTGTTCGAGCGCTACCAGCGCTCCGAGCGGGCCTTGGTGGCGACGCTTGCCGAGATGTACGTGCAAGGCGTGTCGACCCGCAAGGTCAAGGCGATCACCGAGGAGCTGTGCGGGCATGCCTTCTCGGCCTCGTCGATCTCGGCCATCAACAAACGGCTGGACGAAAGCCTGAAGGCCTTTGCCGAGCGCCCGCTTCAAGAGCCCTTTGCTTACCTCGTGCTCGATGCCCGCTACGAGAAGGTGCGCGAGGCCGGCATCGTCATGAGCCAGGCGGTGCTGATCGCGGTCGGCATCGACTGGGACGGGCGGCGCCAGATCCTGGCCGTGGAGATGGCCAATCGCGAGAGCCGCTCGGCCTGGAAGGACTTCCTCGTGGCGCTCAAGGCGCGCGGTCTTAGGGGCGTCGAGTTGGTTGTCTCCGACGACCATGCCGGTCTGGTCGCGGCGATCGGCGAGGTGATTCCGGAAGCGGCCTGGCAACGCTGCTACGTGCACTTCCTCAGGAACGCGCTCGATCACCTGCCGCGCAAGCACGGCGACGACTGCCTGCAGGAGCTCAGATGGCTCTACGACCGGCGCGATCTCGCCGAGGCCAAGGCCGATCTCGCCGCGTGGCTGGCCAAATGGTCGGGCCGCTATCCGCGGCTGACGACGTGGGTGGAGGAGACCATCGAGCGCACGCTGACCTTCTTTCGCCTGCCGCGCCAGCACCACAAGCACCTGAAGTCGACCAACATGCTGGAACGCCTCAACGAAGAGATCAGGCGCCGCACCTATGTCGTGCGCATCTTTCCCAACGCCGAAAGCTGCCTGCGCCTGGTCAGGGCGCTGGCCGTCGAAACCAACGAAAACTGGATGGAGGCCAACCGCTACATCAACATGGACGACCTGCGCGAGCATAAGAAGCTCGCTCTGCGCCAAGCCGCATGACCAGCCTCATGGCCGCCCCTTTTTGCAGAACTTGACGCACACAACCCATGGATCCTCGGGTCTGCGCCGCGTCGCTACGCTCCTTGCTTCGCCCGCGGATGACGAATTGTGGGGGCGGTTCGGCCAATCTCCCGGCATGCGACCGCCAATGTAAGCACGATCCGACCCAATTTTCCGTGCTGGCAATTTTGGCTGCAGGAAAATTTGTTCCCGCGGCCGGCTCCCGCGACATGAATTTCGCGTCAGCCGCAAAACCCTAGAATATCAAATCTGTGAACGATGTGTCACCGCATAAGTGTCTTTGGTGAACAGTCTCCATCGTCTATCTGACTGGGCATTCAACCCCGCTCGGAGACTCGCCATGTCCATCAACACTTCTACCGCCGGCACCGGCACCGCGTCCAACAGTTCCGTCACGATCCTGCTCGGCCGCATCCTGCTCGCCGTCATCTTCCTGCTTTCCGGCTTCGGCAAGCTGACCGCCATTTCCGGCACTGCCGGCTACTTCGGCGCCCTCGGCCTGCCTTTGCCGACCGTGACGGCCGTTGTCGTCGGCCTGATCGAGCTGCTCGGCGGGCTTGCCATCCTCGTTGGCTTCCAGACCCGCGTCGCCGCCTGGGTGCTCGCCATCTTCACGATCGCCACCGGGCTGGTCGCTCACACCGGCTGGGCCGACCAGATGCAGATGATCCAGTTCCTCAAGAACCTCGCCATCACCGGCGGCTTCATCCTGCTCGCCTCCTCGGGCGCCGGCGCCTACTCGATCGACGCCAAGCGCGGCTGATCCTATCCTCTCAGAATCCTCCCAAGCCTGAAACGAAAGCGGCACGGAATTTTCCGCGCCGCTTTTTCGTTTTCTCAACTGCAGGCGTACACTGCACCGAGAGCCCGGTACGATATACCGGCAAGGGAGGTGGCAAATGCCCCGCAACGCACTGCTTCTCATCTCGCGGCTCCTGCTTGCCGGTCTTTTCGTGCCTTCCGGCTTCCAGGCGCTCACCAACATCGCCGGCACGACGAGCTATTTCGCCGGCCTCGGCCTGCCGCTGCCGACTTTAGCCGCCTGGGGCACCGGCCTGTTCGAGCTGATCGCCGGATTGCTGATCCTGATCGGCTTCCAGACGCGGATCGCAGCACTTCTGCTTGCCGCCTTCTGCATCGTCGCCGGCTTCATCGGCCATTACGGCCAGGGCGCCGACGACGCGACGCTCGCCTTCCTGCACCAGCAGATGCTGATGAAGGACGTCGCGATTGCCGGAGGGTTCCTGGCGCTCGCCATGGCCGGCGCGGGCGCATGGTCGGCGGACGGGCGCGGCTTCGGTATCGGCGCCGAGGTAACCTGAGGATTTCAACGTCAACGGCCGCTCAGGCGCGCAGGAAATTGGCCAAAATGATCTCGCGCCAGACGCGAGTCGGCGTCACCCAAGCGTCCCAGGCATTGTATTTGCCGGCATAGATCACCGCCGCGATATCCGCCTCGGGCATCAACCAGAGACGCTGGCCGCCATTGCCGAAGCCGCCATACCACGGTTTCGGCGCGCCGAGTGCAGGCGCCGGCGCGTCGCCGATGAACCACAGCCGGCCGTAGCCGAGGCCGTCAGGGGTCGAAGTTGCCGACGTGAAAGACGCCTCGATCCAATCTTTCGAGATGACCCTCTTTCCGTCCCAAAGGCCGTTGCGAAGAAGCAGCATGCCGATTTTCAAGAGGTCGGGCGCGGTCAGCCTGAGCCCTGAAGCGGCGGAGGCGACGCCGTCGTCACCAGCCGACCAGTGGAACCGGTCGATGCCGAGCGGGCGAAAGAGCGCTTCGCGGGCGAAGTCCGGCAAGGTTTGGCCGCTGCCGCGCTCGATGATCGCGCCGACCAGCGCAACGCAGCCGCCGGAATAGATCCAGCGGCTTCCAGCTTCGGCGACGATCGGCCGATCGAGGATGAAGCGATAGCGGTCGGGAGCGTTCTCCATGGCGATCTCGCTGTTCAGCGGATCGCTGTAGGGGCGGTTTTCGTCCCACTCCATGCCGAGCGTCATCGTCAGCGCATGGCCTATGGTGATCCCGACGCGGGCCGGATCGGCGGCGAGATCGGCATATTCAGGAAACTGCGCGAAAAGCGGCGCCTCGGGCGGCGGCACCAGTCCTTTGTCGAGCGCGATGCCGTAGAGCAGGCTGACGATGCTCTTGGTCACCGAGCGCAGATCATGCAGCGTGCCGGCGTCGAAGGTGACATGCCCGAGAGGGCGCCCCCATTCCTGATCGTTGCCCTCCGCATAGTGCTCCAGGAACACCCTTTCGGAGCGGGCAGCGAGAACGACATGCAGGTCATGCAGCAGGCCGGACTCAACGCCGGCAAGCAGCTTGCGGTGGATCGCCGGATCGAAGCCGAGAGATTCGGCCGCGGCGGATCCGGACCGGGTCGGGGACGATTTTGCGATGGCCATGGGTTTTTCGCTCCGCGTTTTGCTTCACCCTCACGAAATCCCACCCGATTCAGCGCGCCCCATACGATCGAGACGCCCTATTTTACCGACATGCTCGGACCGCCTTCGACCGCCAGCACCAGGCGGCGGTTGGTGATGCGCGCGAGTTGCGCCAGCCGGCCGGCCGGGCGCTCGCCATAGAGGTCGGCAAGCGAAGCCGGCAGCACGAGCGCCAGCGCGCCGTTGCCGCGGCTCTCCCAGTTCAGCCGGGGCATCACGCCCGGCATTGCCGCCGTCAGCAGATAGATGACGCGCATCATCGCTGCCAGCACGCGGGCGCGCTCGAGCATGCGCGGCGGCGCCAGCGCCTTGATCTCCGGGGCGATTCCATCGTTGAAGACGCCGTCATGGCGATAGGCGCTGGCCAAAGCCAGATAGGCGCGGCCGGGGTGGTCGACGCCGATGAAGGAGGCGTGCGCGATGATGTTGAGAGACTGCCTGCCGCGATATTCGGGATGCGCGCGCCAGCCGATATCGGCAAGCAGGCAGGCGGCATGGCGATAGCGCGCCTCGTCCACAGTCTCGTCGATGCCGAAGGCCTTGAAGGCCTTGCCGGTCCATTCGACGAGGTCATGCGCGTGATGGACCGAACGCGAACGCAGCACTGCCAGCTCTTCGGCCGCCGAGATCAGCGGATCGGCCTTCTGCTCGGCCGCGTCGAGCAGCGAATAGAGGAAGCCCTCGCGCACGCCCTGTGCCGAGACGACGATCTTGGAGGGCTGCATCGCCGCCATGATCTCCTGCAGCACGACGGCGCCGTAAGGCAGAAGCGAGCGGCGGTTCTTGGAGACACCCTCGATGCCCCTGACCTTCTCGACCTCGCCCTTGGCCACCTGCCTGAGGAAGTTCTGGGCACTGTCGGCGGCTATCTCGTAATGATGCATGACGCCGAGCGGATAGTTGCTCATCTCCATATGCAGCCGGGCGAGGTTTCGCCAGGTGCCGCCGACGGCATAGAAGACCCTGCCCTGCCCGCCCTTGAGCAACTTCGCCCGCGCCAGTTCCTGGCGCGCGATCTTCTGCGCCTGGACGAGCGAGTTCTTGGCCATGTCCTGCAGGCGCAGGCCGCCGAGCGGCAGCGTGATGCCGTCGCCGATCGTTTCGCCATTGATGTCGATGAGCTCAAGGCTGCCGCCGCCAAGGTCGCCGGCGATGCCGTTGGCCGGGTGGAAGCCGGATATGATGCCGAGCGCCGAATAATGCGCCTCCTGGCGGCCGGAAAGCACGCGGATCTCGGTCTTGAGCACGTCCTCGGCGCGGTGGATGAAATCCGGGCCGTTGATCGCCTCGCGCGCCGCCGCGGTCGCCAGCACATACATGTGCTCGGCGCCGGCCTGATCCGAAAGCGCGCGAAAACGGCGGAACTCCTCCATGGAGCGCGTCACCGCCTCGGGATCGAGCTTGCCCGTCGAAACGATGCCGCGGCCGAGGCCGGCCAGCATCTTTTCGTTGAACAAAAGTGTCGGCGAGCGCGCCAGCCCTTCATAGACGACGAGGCGGATCGAGTTCGAGCCGATGTCGATGATCGACAGCGGCCGCCGGTCCTGGAGCCGGCCCTGGGAGACTGAAATCACGCGGCGGCGTTCTTCTTGCGGCGCTTGAACTGGGCGATGCGCCTGGGCGCATGCGATTTCAGCGCGTCACCCCGTCCGGAGAGGCTCGGATTGGTCATGAAATATTCCTGCGCGTTGAACGGTTCCTCGCCCTCCTCCAGCACGACGCGCCGGGAGGTGCCATCAGCCAATACGTCGAAACTTTGCTGGTTGTCCATGACGTTGCCGAGCATGATCTGGCCAAGCACCTGTTCATGCACAGTTGGATTGGTGATCGGCACCAGGGTTTCGACGCGGCGGTCGAGATTGCGCGGCATCATGTCGGCGGACGAGATGTAGACGATCGCTTCGTCGGACGGCAGGCCGTGGCCGTTGCCGAAGCAGAAGATGCGGCTGTGCTCCAGGAAGCGGCCGACGATCGACTTCACCCTGATGTTCTCGGACAGGCCCGGCACCTGCGGCCGCAGGCAGCAGATGCCGCGCACGACGAGGTCGACCTCGACGCCGGAGCGGCTGGCTTCATAGAGCGCGTCGATGACGATCGGGTCGACCAGCGCGTTCATCTTCATCCAGATGCGGGCTGGCCGGCCCTCGCGCGCATGGGCGATCTCATCGGAGATGTGTTTCAGGATGCGGTTGCGCAGCGTGAAGGGCGACACGGCAAGGCGCATCTCTTCGGCCGGCTCGGCATAGCCGGTTATGAAGTTGAAGATCTGCGCGACGTCGCGCGCGATCGTCGGATCGGTGGTGAAGAAGGACAGGTCGGTGTAGATGCGCGCCGTGACCGGATGATAGTTGCCGGTGCCGAGATGCACGTAGTTGCGCAACCTGCCGTCCTCGCGGCGCACGATGAGCGACATCTTGGCGTGGGTCTTCAACTCCAGGAAGCCGAAGACGACCTGGACGCCGGCGCGCTCGAGGTCGCGCGCCCAGCGGATGTTGGCCTCCTCGTCGAAGCGCGCCTTGAGCTCGACGAGCGCCGTCACCGACTTGCCGGCCTCGGCCGCGTCGATCAGCGCGCGCACGATCGGGCTGTCGTTCGAGGTACGGTAGAGCGTCTGCTTGATCGCCACCACTTCCGGATCGGCCGCCGCCTGGCGCAGGAACTGCACCACCACGTCGAAGGATTCGTAGGGGTGGTGGACGATGATGTCCTTCTCGCGGATAGCGGCCAGGCAGTCGCCGCCATGCTCGCGGATGCGCTCGGGAAAACGCGGATTGTAGGGCGTGAATTTGAGATCGTCACGCGGGATGGCGACGATCTCGGAGATCTGGTTCAGCGCCAGCGGACCGGTCAAGACGCTGATGCGGCTTGCCGAAACGCCGAGTTCGCCGGCGACGAAGTCGCGCAACTCGGCCGGCATCAGCGTGTCGAATTCGATGCGGATCACGGACCCACGACGACGGCGTTTCAGCGCCGTCTCGAACAGGCGCACGAGATCTTCCGACTCTTCCTCGACCTCGATATCGCTGTCGCGAATGATGCGGAACGTGCCGGAGCCCTTGACCTCATAGCCCGGGAACAGCTTGGAGATATAGATGCCGACCGCTTCCTCGAGCGGGATGAAGCGCACGTGGTGCTTGCGGTCGGGCAGACGGATGAAGCGCCGCAACGCCACCGGCAGGCGCAGCAGCGCGCTCATCTCCTCGCCGTTCTTGCGGTGGCGCAACTGCAGCGCCATCGAGAAACCGAGATTGGGGATGAACGGGAACGGATGCGCCGGGTCGATGGACAGCGGGGTCAGCACCGGGAAGACCTGTTCCTGGAAATGCTCTTCCAGCCAGGCCTTCTCGTCCTTGCTGAGCGCGTCGCGGGTGATGCTCTCGATGCCTTCCTTGTTGAGCAGCTCCATCAAGGTCGACAGGCTCTTCTGCTGGTCTTCCTGCAGTCGCTCGACCTCGCGCAGCAGCTGCTCGAGCTGTTGCTCGGGCGTGCGGCCGTCCGGACTCTTCAGCACAATGCCCTCGCGCACCTGGCCGGCGAGACCGGCGACGCGGACCATGAAGAACTCATCGAGATTGGCGGCCGAGATCGACAGGAAGCGGACGCGCTCGAGCAGCGGATGGTGCTCGTTCAGCGATTCCTCCAGCACGCGCCGGTTGAACTGCAGCCAGGAGAATTCGCGGTTGACGAAACGGTCGGGATTGCCGCCGTCGGGGCTTGCCGCCTCGTCGGTGATGAATTCGCTCTGTACCGGCTTCAGTTCATTCATGGTTCCTTGCCCGCAACCGTCCCTTTTGGAGCGCCATACACCGCCGGACGCGTGACCGACGCTCTAACACGCTTTCATGACGCATGATGTCACGGAATCGGTAGTTCCCCGAGGTCATGCGCTTAACCGGCTCAACTTATCCTCTGCCAGCCTTTTGCGACAGTTTCATTTCATCGATCTTGCAAACTGGCAGGTTATGATCCAGATGCAAACGGGTTCGAACTGAAGGAGACGACGATGGCAGGCGGTTCCATTCCCCATTTCCAGAACGATGCGGGCCATCCGGTCATCGACATCGGCGTCAAGGAATTCATGTGCACCGGCGCCAACCCGCCTTTCGACCATCCGCATGTATTCCTCGACATGGGCGACGACGATGAGAAGGTCTGCCCCTACTGCTCGACGCTCTACCGCTATTCGCCGAAGCTGAAGGCGACGGAAACGGAGCCTGCCGGCTGCCTCTATATCGAACAGGCCGCCTGACTAGCAGATTGCGGATGATTGCCAGATCATGACTGAAGCGCGGTCCCGGCAGGTCGTCATCGCCGGGGCCGGCATAGCTGGCCTGACTGCGGCGCTCGCCTTTGCCGAGCGCGGTTGCGTCGTGACCGTGCTGGAACAGGCCAGGCAGCTCGAAGTGGTGGGCGCCGGGCTCCAGCTTTCCCCCAACGCGACCCGCATCCTGCGCCGGCTCGGCGTGCTCGACCGCTTGGCGGTGAATGCCATCAGGCCGGAAGCGGTGGTGCTGAAGGACGCCGCCACCTTGCGCGAGCTGGCGCGGGTGCCACTGGGCCAGGCTGGGGAGAACCGCTGGGGCGCGCCCTATCTGGTCGCGCATCGCGCCGATCTGCACACCGCGCTGACAACGCGGGTGGCCGAGCAGCCCGAAATCCAACTCGTCACCGGCGCGCGGGTGACGGACATCACTGTCGAGCCGCAAAACATCGCCGTCACAGCCGAAACGGATGGCGGAAAGATCGAGGCCGCCGGACACCTGCTGGTCGGCGCCGACGGCGTCTGGTCGACTGTTCGCAGGCAGCTTGCGGGCATCGATTCAGCTTTCGGGAAGAACCGCTTCTCAGGCGAGCTCGCCTGGCGCGCCACGGTGGCGGCGGACAGCGCCGCCGGCCACGCCTTCGCGGCGATCGGCGCGGGCGACTGCGTCACCACCTTCCTGCATCCGGGCTTCCATATGGTCGCCTATCCGGTGAGCAAGGGCAGCGCCGTCAACCTGGTCGCCTTCACCAAGGGCGAGCGCATCGCGGAAGGCTGGTCCGGCCATGCCGACCCCGCCATTCTTGCCGGCGCCATGCGCGGCACGTCGGCGGCCCTGGCGCGGCTTGCCGCGCTCGCCGGACCATGGACAGCGTTTCCGATCCACACCGTCGAGCAACGGCGTTGGACGATGCCGGAGGGCATCGCGCTGATCGGCGATGCCGCGCATGCCATGACGCCGTTCGCGGCGCAGGGCGCGGCGATGGGAATTGAGGACGCCTCGATGCTCGCCAACCTGATCGCAGCCAGCGATCCGAAGCAAAGCCTCACCATCTGGGAAAAGCTCAGGCGCCCGCGCATCGAAAAGGTGCTCGGGCGCGGCGCGCTCAACCGCCTCGCCTGGCACGCCTGGGGCCCGGTGGCCATCGCCCGCAACCTGGTGCTGGCAACGCGGCCGGCAGAGAAGCTCGCCGCGGATCTGGATTGGCTTTACGGGTGGGAGGAGAAGGTTGTGAGGCGGTAGGGGCTTTTAGTGGGTGGCCGACAAAATTGGATTGGCCGGCGGGACAGCACCCCCCTCTGTCCTGCCGGACATCTCCACCACTTGGGCTACGACATGCACACATTTCCAAGCGGCTGGTCTTTGGCGATAGCGTGCATGGCTTGGCGCATGACTGTCCAACGCAGCGCTGGTCGACCCCCACTCCGTCTCGGCTTCGCCGAGCCACCTCTCCCCCGATCGACGGGGTGGAGGAAAGGCGCCAGGCTTTTTGCCGTCGACGCTCGTCCAGCAACGCTCCCTTCCTTTCCCTCCGGAGGGGGGAAAGGTGGCGCTGCGAAGCAGCGACGGATTGGGGGAACCACGTGGCAATCAAGCCTCCAGCCCGATCAGTCACGCCGGTCACAGAAGATGTGTGCATCCCCTAGACCACTTGGGGGGAGATTGGCAGCTTCGGCGCCGCCGGCCGGGCTTCTCAAAATCGCTCTCCGATCGCTCAGTGCAGGATCTGCGACAGGAACAGTTTCGTGCGCTCATGACGCGGATGGTCGAAGAACTCGGCCGGGGTGTTCTGCTCGACGATCTGTCCCTGATCCATGAAGATGACGCGGTTGGCGACCTTGCGGGCAAAGCCCATCTCGTGGGTGACGCAAAGCATGGTCATGCCTTCCTCGGCGAGGCCAACCATCGTCTCCAGCACTTCCTTGATCATTTCGGGGTCGAGCGCCGAGGTCGGCTCGTCGAACAGCATGATGCGCGGGTTCATGCAGAGCGAGCGGGCGATCGCCACGCGCTGCTGCTGGCCGCCGGACAGCTGGCCGGGGTATTTGTTGGCCTGCTCCGGGATCTTGACGCGCTTCAGGAAATGCATGGCGATTTCCTCGGCCTGCTTCTTCGGCGTCTTGCGCACCCAGATCGGGGCCAGCGTGCAGTTCTCCAGGATGGTGAGGTGCGGGAACAGGTTGAAGTGCTGGAACACCATGCCGACCTCTCGGCGCACCTCGTCGATCTTCTTCAGATCGTTGGTGAGTTCCTTGCCGTCGACGATGATCTTGCCCTTCTGATGCTCTTCCAGCCGGTTGATGCAGCGGATCATGGTCGACTTGCCGGAGCCGGACGGACCGCAGATGACGATGCGCTCGCCGCGCATCACCTTGAGGTTGATGTCCTTCAGCACATGGAACTCGCCATACCATTTGTGCATCCCGATGATGTCGATGGCGACATCGGTGGTCGAGATATGCATCTTCTTGGCATCGACCTTGATTTCTTCGGCGCTGACGGCGTTTTCGGTGGCCATGGCCAATTCCCCTTTTATCGTTCGATTTGATGCATGTCGTTGTCCCAAAACCGCTACGGGCTTTTGGGCGACATGCATCAGCGTTTGTAGCCGGTGTCGAGCCGGCGTTCGGTGTACATTGAATAGCGCGACATGCCGAAGCAGAACAGCCAGAACACGAAGGCGGCGAAGATCAGGCCGGACCTGGCGGTCTGAGGCGTCGCCCAGTTGGCGTCGGACAGGTTCTGCTTGACCACGCCCAACAGGTCGAAGATCGAGATGATGAGGACCAGGCTGGTGTCCTTGAACATGCCGATGAAGGTGTTGACGATGGCGGGGATGACCAGTTTGAGCGCCTGCGGCAGCACGATCAGGCCCATCTTCTGCCAATAGCCGAGGCCGAGCGAATCGGCGCCCTCATACTGCCCCTTCGGGATCGCCTGCAGGCCGCCGCGCACCACCTCCGCCATGTAGGCGGCGGCAAACAGCGACACGCCGATCAGCGCCCTCAGGTATTTGTCGAAGGTGACGCCAGCCGGCAGGAACAGCGGCAGCATGACGCTGGCGAAGAACAGCACGGTGATCAGCGGTATGCCGCGCACCGTCTCGATGAAGATCACGCACAGCATCTTGACGATCGGCATCTTGGAGCGCCGGCCAAGCGCCAGCACGGTACCGAGTGGCAGCGACACGGCGATGCCGACGAAGGAGAGGCTCAGAGTGATCAGCAGACCGCCCCAGCGCGCCGTCTCGACATACGGCAATCCGAAGACGCCTCCGACCAGCAGGAAGAAGGCGATGATCGGCAGCACCAGGAAGAGCAGGATGGCGTTCAGCCCCTTGCGCGGCACGCGCGGGATCAGCATCGGCACCAGCAGCGCCACGAACAGGATGGCGACGAGGATCGGCCGCCAGCGCTCCTCGATCGGATAGGTGCCGAACATGAACTGGCCGAACTTGGCGTTGACGAAGGCCCAGCAGGCGCCGGTCCAGCCGTCGGGCTGGACGCCGCCCTGCGAGACGGTGGCGCAGACGCTGCGATTAGGCCCGGTCCACTGGGCGTTGATGAAGGCCCAGTTGATGACCTGCGGCAGGATCCAGGCCACTATGGCAATGCCGAGGACAGTAAGGATCGTGTCGCCCACAGACGCGATCAGGTTCTTGCGCACCCATGCGTAGAGACCGCGCTCACTGGGTGGCGCCGGCTGGGCAAGAGCCATCTCGGTGCGCACCCAGGACATATCGTGTTCCTGCATGGCTCTACCTTTCCACCAGCGCCATTCTGGCGTTGACCACGTTCATCACCGCGGAGGTGACGAGGCTCAGCACCAGATAGGCGATCATCATGATGAAAACGCCCTCGACCGCCTGCCCCGTCTGGTTGAGGACCGTGCCGGCCGTGGCGGTGAGATCGGGATAGCCGATGGCGATCGCCAGCGAGGAGTTCTTGGTCAGGTTCAGATACTGGCTGGTCATCGGCGGGATGACGATGCGCATCGCCTGCGGCACCACGACCAGGCGCAGGATCGGCCCCGAGCGCAGGCCAAGCGCTGCGGCGGCTTCGGTCTGGCCCTTGTTGACGCCCCTGATGCCGGCGCGCACGATCTCGGCGATGAAGGCGGCCGTGTAGAAGGAGAGCGCCAGCAAGAGCGACAGGAATTCCGGTTTGACCTGGAAGCCGCCGGTCAGGTTGAAGGTCGACTGTTTCGGAAAATCGAAGCTGAGCGGCATTCCGCCAAGCAGGAAGGCGAGCACAGGCAGGCCGACAATCAGGGCGACGGATGTCCAGAACACCGGGAACTGCTGCCCGGTCGCCATCTGTCGCTGATGCGCCCGACGGGCGACGAACCAGGCCATGGCGAACGCCACGAGGAGCGCGACCAGAATCAGCCAGGAGCCGTCGCCCCATATGGCGCGCGGGAAATAGAAGCCGCGCTGATTGAGGAAGGAGCCGAAAGGCAGATGGATGCTTTCGCGCGGCGGCGGCAGCACGGCCAGCACGCCGGAGTACCAGAAGAAGATGACCAGCAGCGGCGGGATGTTGCGGAAGATCTCGACATAGACCGTGCAGATCTTGCGGATCAGCCAGTTATGCGACAGCCGGCCGATGCCGATGATGAAGCCGACGATGGTGGCGATGACGATGCCAGCCAAGGCGACGATGATCGTGTTGAGCAGGCCGACGAGGATGGCGCGGAAATAGGTCGAGTCCGAGTTGTAGGCGATCGGCGTGTCGGAGATATCGAAGCCTGCCCTGCCCTTGAGGAAGCCAAAGCCGGACGCGATATGCAGACGCTGCAGATTGTCGATGACGTTATGGACGATCCACCAGATCGAGCCGAACACAAGGACGATGACCAGCGTCTGGAAGAAGAGGCTGCGTATTTTCGGGTCATTGATCAAGGAGCCGCTGCTCGGCCCCTCGCGAAGGATTTCCTGCGATGCCATGCGACAATCCCCTGAAAAGAGAAACCCGGGAGGCAGACGACCTGCCCCCCGGATCACATTTCGATCAGCGGATCGGCGGAGCGTATTGCAGGCCGCCCTTGGTCCACAGCGCATTGATGCCGCGCGCGATCTTGAGCGGGCTGCCGGAGCCGACATTGCGGTCGAACATCTCGCCGTAGTTGCCCACGGCCTTGACGATATTGACGACCCAATCGTTGGAGACGCCGAGATCAGTGCCGATCTTGGTGTCGGCCTCCTGGCCGAGGATGCGCTTGATCTCGGGATTGTCCGAGTTCTTCATCTCGTCGACATTGGCCTTGGTGATGCCGTACTCCTCGGCGTTGATCAGCGCAAAGAGCGTCCACTTGACGATGTGGTACCACTGATCGTCGCCCTGGCGCACGGCCGGTCCGAGCGGCTCCTTGGAGATGATCTCGGGCAGCACGACATGGTCGGCCGGCGCACCCAGCGTCAGGCGGATGCCGTAGAGGCCCGACTGGTCGGTGGTGTAGACGTCGCAGCGCCCGGCATCATAGGCGGCGTTGACTTCTTCCAGCTTCTCGAACACGACGGGGTTGTACTCCATCTTGTTCGACTTGAAGTAGTCGGCAAGGTTGAGCTCGGTCGTGGTGCCGCTCTGCACGCAGACGGCGGCGCCCGAAAGCTGCAGCGCCGAGTTCACGCCCGGCAGCTTCTTGGCGTTGATCATGAAGCCCTGGCCGTCATAATAGGTGACGCCGACGAAGTTCAGGCCGAGCGCGGTGTCGCGATTGATCGTCCAGGTGGTGTTGCGCGACAGGACGTCGACCTCGCCCGACTGCAGTGCAGTGAAGCGTTCCTTGGCGCTGAGCGGGGTGAACTTGACCTTGGTGCCATCGCCGAACACGGCGGCCGCAACGGCGCGGCAGAAGTCGGCGTCGATGCCCTGCCATTCCCCCTTGTCGTCCGGCGCGGAGAAGCCGGCGAGGCCGGTCGAGACGCCGCACTGGATGAAGCCCTTCTGCTTCACGGTATCCAGCGTGCCGGCCGAAGCTGCCGATGCCGTGAACCCGAGCGCGGCGGCGCCAAGAATGCCGATTGCAATGTGTTTCATGACCCTCAGACCCTTTTCTGCTTTACAGGCGCCCCTGCTTCCCAGGCAGCCCTGATCTTTTTTCATATGTGAATGCAGCTCCCACTTCGACCCACTCCCGGGCCCGCATCGTTGCGATGCACTGCCTCCCATTCACGAAACGCATCGAAGGCGATTATTCCTGTGAGGTCAAGGGAAATGACCGAATTGCGACACGTTTGAAAACCGATTGCCGCGAATGCCCGAATTGCAGCCAAAAGCGCCCGCGAACTGGTCAAGAGCTGCAAACGAAACCGGCAAATCTGGCCACATGGAAATTTCCCACGTTACGTGAATTCCAGCCGGTTACTACTGTCGCCCCGAAAGGAAGGACTGGCATGATTCACGGCTGGAGGGTGGCAGGCCGGGACGCCTTCGGCAAAGGGCGCACGCGAAGCGCGCGACGGGCGCAAAACGATCAGCCGGCGATCTTCATTTGGCCCATCCAAACACCGTCGCTTGGCGGGTGCCGAGCAGTTGCGCCGCCAGTTCCGCCGCTCTATGGCTGGCCTCCTGACACACTACGACAGGCGACGAACCATGGCGACAGACGACAGCAAGATCGGAATCAATACGCGGCTTGCCCATTCCGGCAACAATCCGCGCGACTATTTCGGCTTCGTCAATCCGCCGGTCGTGCATGCCTCGACGGTGCTCTACCCCGACGCCGCCGCGATGGCCTCGCGCAGCCAGAAATACACCTATGGCACGCGCGGCACACCGACCATGGATGCCCTCACGCTCGCCGTCGACGCGCTCGAAGGGTCGGCCGGCACGATCGCGGTGCCGTCAGGTCTCGCGGCGGTGACTGTCCCCCTGCTCACCTTCGTCTCTGCCGGCGACCATCTGCTGATCGTCGATTCGGTCTATCACCCGACGCGGAATTTCGCCGACACGATGCTGAAGCGCCTCGGCGTCGAGGTCGAATATTACGATCCGCGCATCGGCGCCGGCATCGCCCGGCTGATCAAGCCCAACACGACCGTTGTATTCACCGAATCGCCGGGATCGAACACCTACGAGGTGCAAGACATTCCGGCGATCGCCAAGGCGGCGCACGCCGCCGGCGCGATCGTCATGATGGACAATACCTGGGCGACGCCGCTCTATTTCAAGCCGCTCGATCATGGCGTCGACATCTCCATCCATGCGGCGACCAAATATCCGGCCGGCCATTCGGATGTGCTGCTCGGCACGGTGTCGGCCAACGAGGCCTGCTGGAAGAAGCTCTATGAAGGCTTCTGCACGCTGGGCTGCTGCTCCGGCCCGGACGATGTCTACCAGGTGCTGCGCGGCCTGCGCACCATGGGGGTGAGGCTCGAGCATCACCAGAAGAGCGCGCTCGATATCGCGCGCTGGCTGCAAGAGCAGCCGGGCGTGGCAGAGGTGCTGCATCCGGCGCTGCCGAGCCACCCCGACCACGCGCTCTGGAAGCGCGACTTCTGCGGTTCGAGCGGTATCTTCTCGATCGTACTCGAGGGCGGTGGGCAAAAACAGCAGCACGCCTTCCTCGACGCATTGAAGATCTTCGGCCTCGGCTATTCCTGGGGCGGCTATGAAAGCCTTGCCGTGCCGGTCTTCCTCGGCGACCGCACCATCGCCAAGGGCTCCTATGCCGGCCCGCTGATCCGCCTGCAGATCGGGCTGGAAGATGTCGAGGACCTCAAGGCCGACATCCAGCGCGGGCTCAAAGCCGCGGCCGAAGCCTGAGTAACGGGCGGGCGCTCATCAATTGAGTCCGCAAACGCCCTCAACGCCTTGGCGCGATTGAGAAAGCGGAGGCCGCGTGCGGCATGCCGAACGCGCCTCGCCGCGCAATAATATTTTCCTCGGTCGCGAATTCGCGGATTGGTTTGGCTTCCAAATCCGTGGCTTCGGCGGCATTGCGGGCGACCGCGAAAAGCACCACTCTTCCCAGGACCTGCCATGGCGTTCCGCCTCTTCGTTCCGATCCTTGCCGGCGCGACGCTTCGCGAACGGCTCACCGCCTGCATCGGCGCCACCATCGGCATCGCGTTGACCGGTGTGATCAGCGGGCTCGCCATGGGCAGCGGCCCGCATGTGGCGATGCTGGTGGCGCCGATGGGCGCTTCGGCCGTGCTGTTGTTTGCCGTGCCGTCGAGCCCGCTGGCGCAGCCTTGGTCGATCATCGGCGGCAACACGATCTCGGCGCTGGTCGGCGTGACCGTGGCGCATTTCGTGCACAACCCGGTGATCGCCTCTGGCCTCGCCGTGGCGCTCGCCATTGCCGCCATGTCGTTCACGCGATCGCTGCATCCGCCGGGCGGCGCCGCGGCGCTGACCGGCGTGCTCGGCGGGCCGGCCGTAGCCGCCGCCGGCTTCCTGTTTCCCTTCGTGCCGGTGGCGCTGAACTCCGTCATCCTGGTGACGCTGGGTTTCCTGTTCCACAAGCTGTCGCGGCGCAACTATCCGCATGTGCACGTGCTAGCGGCCAACAGCCACGGCACCGCCGACCGGCCGCCGGCGGAGCGCGTCGGCTTCCGGCCCGAGGATGTCGATGCCGCGCTTGCGGCGCTCGACGAGACCTTCGACATCGACCGCGACGACATCGAAAGGCTGCTGCGCCAGGTCGAATTGCAGGCGATGGTGCGTTCGCACCGCACGCTGCTTTGCAAAGACATCATGTCCCGCGACGTGATCTCGGTGCCGGAGAGCGCCGCCGCCGACGAGGCGCGCAAGCAACTTCTCGACCACAACATCCGCACCTTGCCGGTGGTCGACGCCGAGGCGAAGCTCGTCGGCGCCGTCGGCCTGCGCGAGCTGACGAGAGCGACCGACACGGTGAAGGGCGTGATGTCGAAGGCCGGCACCGCCTCGCCCGACACGCCGGCGATGAGCCTGCTGCCGGTGCTGACGGACGGGCACAGCCATGCGGTGGTGATCGTCGATGCCGGGCGCCATATTCTCGGCCTGATCACGCAGACCGACCTGCTGGCCGCCGCCGCGCGCGTGCAGGCTGCAGACAGGCCGCCGCTGAAAGCTGTAGCATAGCGCCTGCCGGGTCCGGAAACCCGGGAACCTTTTGCCGGCAGCCGCGTCCAATTGTCGGATGCAACGCCTGTCGGGAGATCGGGGCGCGATGAGAAAGTCCGCACTGCCGGCCGCCGCGATTTCGGCGGCGGACGCTATCGCCAGCGATATGGCGCTGGTGCGCCGGGCGCTTGCGCGCGAGGCGGGAGCCTTCCGCGCAATCATCAAGACGCACAACCAGCGGCTCTACCGCATCGCACGCGGCGTGGTGCGCAACGACGCCGAGGCCGAGGACATCGTGCAGGAAGCCTATATGCGCGCCTTCGCCGGCCTCGATACGTTTCGCGGCGATGCCTCGCTCTCCACCTGGCTGTCGCGAATCGTCATCAACGAGGCGCTCGGCCGGTTGCGCAAGCGAAAGCATGTCGTGGTGATGCCTGAAAACCCGGAGGCGCAGATCATCCGGTTTCCCCTGAATCAGGGTGGTTTGAACCCAAGTGATGATCCGGAGCGGACGATGGCGCAGCGACAGATCCTCGGGCTCGTCGAACGGGCGACAGACAGCCTTCCCGATGTCTATCGCAGCGTCTTCGTCGCCCGCGTCATCGAGGGGCTGAGCATCGAGGAGACGGCGGAGGTGCTGGGCATCCGGCCGGAGACGGTGAAGACCAGGCTGCACCGGGCGCGTAGCCTGGTGCGCAAGGCGCTGGACGACGAGATCGGCCCGGTGCTGCTCGACGCCTTCCCGTTCGCCGGCCGGCGCTGCGACAGGCTGACGGCAGCGGTGATGAAGAGGCTGGGGTTCGGCGATTGAGTTCGTCATCCTCGGGCGTAGCGGGAGCGAAGCGGACGCGCAGACCCGAGGATCCATGCCGTTACGTCGACCGGGGATGCGACGGCCGAGAATTGAGGCCGGGCCTGATCGCCGATAGTATAATTCTGCGCCGCTGCAGCGCTCAGGCGTCACTGTATGGATTCTGGGGTCTGCGCTGCGTCGCTTCGCTCCTTGCTCCGCCCCAGAATGATGGGTGGACGGCCCCTTGCGGCATCGAATGTGCCAAACTGGTCGTGTTGGAACCCAGCGGAGGAGACCGTCCGTCATGCAAGCTATCAGATTTGGAATCGATTTGGCCAAGAACGTGTTTCAGGTGCACGGCGTGGATGCAGCCGGGCAGGTGGTGGTGCAGCGCCAGCTGCGGCGCGCGCAGGTGGAGAAGTTCTTCGCCGCGCAGCCGCCGGCGCTGATCGGCATGGAGGCGTGCGGCTCGGCCCATCATTGGGCCCGCACGCTGAGCGCGCTCGGCCACGAGGTCAAGCTGATGCCGCCGGCCTATGTGAAGCCCTATGTTGCGCGCAACAAGAACGATGCCCGCGATGCGCAAGGCTGTTGCGAGGCGGTGAGCCGGCCCGACATGCGCTTCGTGCCGATCAAGACGGTCGAACAGCAATGGGCCCGAGCGCTGCATCGCACACGTGACCTTCTGGTGCGCCAGCGCACGCAACTGGCCAACGCCATGCGTGGGCAGCTCTATGAGATGGGTCTGATAGGTGCCAAGGGGGCCGCAGGCATCGAGGCCCTGCTGCAGCGCATCGAGGCAGCCGATGAAGCCATTCCCGCGGCGCTGTTGATCTGTCTGGCGCCTCTGGCCGGGCAATGGCGGGCGCTGGATGGCGAGATCGGCAAGCTGGACAAGCAGATCCTGGCTCAGGTCAGGCAGCAGCGAGCGGCCTTGCGGCTGACGACGATCCCGAGCGTCGGCCCGATCATCGCGCATGCAGCCGTCGCCACCATCGGCGATGGCCGCCAGTTCGCTTCGGCCAGGGACTTCGCCGCCTGGCTGGGCCTGACCCGCAAGAGCCATGACACCGGCGGCAAGCACAGCTTGACGGGCCATATCAGCCGCGCCGGCGACAGGGACCTGCGAAGGCTGCTCATTCTGGGCGCCAGTTCCTGGTTGCGCCAGGTCAGGGCCAAACCCGACAAGGGCTCACCCTGGGTTCGCGGCCTGCTGGCCAGGCGGCCGGTCAAGGTCGCCGTCGTCGCCCAGGCGGCCAAGACCGCCCGCATCATCTGGGCAATGCTGCAATCGGGACAGGAATACAGGGCGCCGACTGCGGCATAAACGCAAATCGAGGCCCTCAACAAGCGTAAGGAGCAAAAAGCAGCACGGCAAAATGGTCAGGACCTGGGTCGAGACACTCCGCCTTCGTCATCGCGATACAAAGCGCGCTAGAATGATTGGAACTCGATCCGCGTAACCCTTGCGGGCCAGCGGTCTTCGAAATCGACCGCACTAAAGGCCGAATACATGACCGCTCCAGACCTGCGCCGTCGTTGCCATTTTGCCTCTTGCCCAAAAGGGGCCGTCCATACATGACGAAGTGAGGGGCGTTTCGGCCGACCTCCAGCGTGTGTCGTTAAAGAGCCGCCCGACATCGTTTCGTTTCGAGACGTCCCGCGCTTTTCCCGGGAACGTTTCGCCCCTCTCCGCATCCAATCTCCGTCAACCCCAGATGAAGCCCGCTGCCGATGTGCCGGGCGAAGGAGATGCCATGTTTATCCGACCGACCGCAGCCCTCGCCGCCTTCCTCCTCGTAAGCGCCGCGCCTTATGCGCAGGCCGCTGAGAAGCCGACCGATCCGCAGATCGCGCATATCGCCTACACGGCCGGCACGATCGACATCGAGGCCGCAAAACAGGCGATCAAGAAGTCGAAGACGAAGGAAGTCGTCGACTTCGCCAAGGACATGGAGCGCGACCATGAGGCGGTGAACAAACAGGCGCTCGATCTGGTGAAGAAGCTGAAGGTCACACCGCAAGACAACGCCACCAGCCAGGCGCTGGTGAAGGCGGCGAAAGAGGAGCGCGCGAAGCTCGCCAAGCTCAAGGGCGCGGCCTTCGACAAGGCCTATATCGAGAACGAGGTTGCCTATCACAAGCAGGTCGACAGCGCGCTCGAAACACTGCTCATCCCCTCGGCCAGCAATGCCGAGCTGAAGAGCCTGCTCGAAACCGGGCTCAAGATCTTCCAAGGGCATGAGCAGCATGCCGAACATGTCGCCGGCGCGCTGAAATGAAAACGAGTTTTCTGCCACTCTCGGTCGCGCTGGCGCTCGTCGCTTCGCCGGCGCTCGCCGCCACCATCGAGGTGACGATCGACAAGCTGGTCTTCTCGCCGGCGAGCGTTAAGGCCAAGGTGGGCGACACGATCGAGTGGACGAACAAGGACGTGATCGCCCACACCGCGACGGTGACGGGCGATTGGGACGTGATGATCCCGCCGAAGTCGAAGGGGAAGGTCACGCTCAAGCAGCCGCGAGCGGTCGACTATTTCTGCCGCTTCCACCCCAACATGAAGGGTCATGTCGAGGTCTCGCCTTGATCCGCCGCCCGGTCCAACGCGAGCGCGGCGCGCCGCGCCTCGCTTGGCCGGGCGACATGCATCCATGAACCGTCGCAAGCAGGCTGGCGGCCGCAAAGGGATCAGCTTTCTCTTGTTTGTATATTCACTGGTCGGTATACTTCGCGGATGAGCGAAAAGGCCAATCCGACCAGAAAGCGCCTCGTCGACGCGGCGGCGAAACTCTTCTATGCCGAAGGCATCGGCCGCGTCAGCGTCGACGCCGTGGCGGAAAAGGCGGGGTTGACCAAGCGCACGCTCTACTACCATTTCAAGAGCAAGGACGAGCTGATCACGGCCTATCTCGACAGCCGCGACCAGCCGAACCTCAAGCAGATGGCCGGCTGGTTCGAGGCCGCGGAAGGCGGCGCGGACAAGAAGGTCACGGCGATCTTCACCCACCTGGCGCGTGTGGCGCGGCACGTCAAATGGAAGGGCTGCGGCTTCTTGCGCACGGCCGCCGAGCTCGCCGCGATGCCCGGCCACCCGGCGGTGAAGGCCGGCTCCCGCCACAAGAGCAATTTCGAGAGATGGCTGGCGGGCGAGCTTTCGAGCCATGGCGTGCGCGAGCCGAAGATGCTGGCGCGCGAGATCGTGCTTCTGATGGACGGCGCCTTTTCCAGCATGCTGATCCACCACGATCCCGACTATATCACGGCCGCCGGTCACGCCGCCGCGACGCTGGTGCGGGCGCGTATGCAAGCGGCCTAGATCCCGGCTTCGAACCGGGCGGCGAAGCGCAGCCGTCGTGCAGCTGCATGGCTGCGTCGGGCTTGGCCGGCTCGGTGCGAGCCCCCAACCTCGTCCCAGGGCGAAGCAGGAGCGAAGCTCCGTCGCGGAGACCCTGGGATCCATGCCGTTACCTTGATCGAAGGGGGCAAGCGGAGCAGAATTCTGCATCGCTGCAGCGCTCTGAAGTCACGGCATGGCAACTGTGTTCATGCGAATGCGGTTTTGTCGCGCATGATAGCGTTGAGGACGACCAAGAGCTTCCTTGCGACGGCGATGATGGCGAGTTTCTTGGAGCCTGATCGGGCGGCAAGTGCGCTGTAGAAGGACTTGAACCGGTCGCAGGTTCGGATGGCCGTGAGGGCTGCCATATAGAGGGCGCGGCGCACGCGTGATCGCCCGCCCTGGATCTGGCTCCTGCGGTTGAGCTTGCCACTCTTGTTGTCGAACGGGGCAAGGCCGGCGAGTGCGGCGATCGCCTTGGGTGAACGCTGGCCGAGCTCGGGCAGGTGCGCCAGGAGCGAGAGCGCGCCGACCTTGGAGACACCCGGCACGGAGATCATCAGCGTGTAATCGCGGGCGGTGTCCTCGGTTTGACGAATAACGTTGGCGATCCGGCTCTCGAGCGCATGGATGCGTGTGTCGAAGGCGGCAATCGTTTCTTCAAGGTCGGCAATGACAATCTCGTCGAAGGCCTCAGCGAGGTGCTTCTTCAGCGTTGCCCGCATCTCGACCAGATGGTCGCGGTAGCGGGCAAGCGATTGAAGCTGCTCGTTTTGTTCACACGGCGCCGGCTCGGCCGCCGGCTGATAGCGACGGCCATAGTCGCTCAGCATCCTGGCGTCGAGACGATCGGTCTTGGCGCGCCGTCTCGTCGACTTGGCATAGTGGTGGGTATGGGCCGGGTTGTGCCGCGAGAACGGCACGCCGGCCTTGGCCAGCGCGTGGCGCAGCAGCCGGTCATGCACGCCTGTCGCCTCCATGACGACGAAGTCTTGGCCGGGACGAAGGCCTGCCACATAGGCAGCGATCGCATCGGCCTGGTTGTCGATGCGCCGAAAACGGCCGCTTGCCTCGTCAAAAAAGTCTAGCCACTGCTTGGAGATGTCGCAGCCGACATAGTTCTGCACTATCATGTCCACGCCTCTTCCTGTGGTGCGGGGTCTGCTTGGAACAGCCCCGTGCAACTGTTCAGGTTGATGGTTCACCGGTGGGAAGGGACCGGGCCATGCCGCGGCCTGTCCGAAAGGACGACCAGGATCCACTCGGCCTCCTTCCCACTTCAACCATACACCGGAACCAACACACAGGATCCTCGGGTCTACGCGGTACGCTTCGCTTCCCCCTCCGCCCGAGGATGACGACGGGATAGGCATTTCGGCCAATCGCCAAGGCATGCGCTCTGCCAATGCAGGCAGCGGTCTAAATGTCTATGCTAAGGAACACCCAGCGCGCTGGACCAAAATCCGGGGCAAGGCTTAGGGCCAACCCGCCTGACTTCGATGGTGCAATGCAGGAAGCGGATGGTCATTATAAGGAGAGCCTTTATAACGGTCGATCTGATCATGACCACCAAGGGGAGACGATGCGCTACATACGTCCGCAATCAATGGAAGATGCCGTGGGCCTTTTGGCCGGCGCGGCCGGCCCGGCCGCAATCCTTGCCGGAGGCAGCGACCTGCTGGTCAGGATGAAGGGCGGCTTTGTCGAGCCCGAGCTGATCGTCGACATCAAGGCGATCGCCGGCTTGAGCGACATTACCGAAACGGCCGACGGTTTCAGGATCGGCGCAGCGGTGCCCTGCGCGGTGCTGGGCGAGAACTCGGCGCTGAAGAAGGCATGGCCCGGCGTCGTCGAAGCCGCCAAGCTGATCGGCTCGAAGCAGGTGCAGGGACGCTGCACCATCGTCGGCAATCTGTGCAATGCCTCGCCCGCCGCCGACAGCGTGCCGGCGCTGGTGGCTGCCGGCGCCAAAGCCGTGGTGGCCGGGCCTTCGGGCAAGCGCACCATTGCCGTCGAGAGTGTGCCGACCGGGCCTGGCCGCACCTCGCTCGCCAAGGGCGAGATCATCGAGGCGATCCTGCTCGACAAGCGCGCGCCGCATTCCGGCGACGCCTATCAGCGCTTCATTCCGCGCACCGAGATGGACATCGCGGTGGTGAGCGCCGGCGTGAACCTGACCATCGATGAGCAAGGCATCATCAAATCGGCCCGCGTGGCGCTGGGCGCCGCCGCACCCACGGTGCTGCTGGTCGAGGAGGCCGCGGAAGTCCTCATCGGCAGGAGGCCGGACGAGGCGACGCTGGAGCGGCTCGCCAAGGTGTGCTCGGGCGCCTGTCGTCCCATCGACGACAAGCGCGGCACCATCGAATTCAGACGGAAAGTCGCGGGCGTGCTGGCCAAACGGGTCGCAGAGCTCGCCTACAAGCGTGCAGGAGGCAAGTGATGGCCGGTGTAGCGGTTTCAACGACAATCAACGGCGATCACGTCGAGTATCTCTGCCAGCCCGACGAGACGCTGCTCGAAGTGCTGCGCGACCGGCTGGGGCTGACCGGCGCCAAGGAAGGCTGCGGCACCGGCGACTGCGGCGCCTGCAGCGTCATCGTCGACGACCGGCTGGTGTGCTCGTGCCTGGTGCTCGGCGCGGAAGCCGAAGGCAGGCAGATCGAGACCATCGAGGGCATGGCGCATGGCGACCAGCTGCATCCGCTGCAGCAGAAATTCCTGGAGCATGCGGCCTTGCAATGCGGCATTTGCACGCCAGGTTTCCTGATCGCGGCGAAGGACCTTTTGGCGAAAAACCCCTCCCCGACCGAGGAGGAAATCCGCTTCGGGCTGGCCGGCAATCTCTGCCGCTGCACCGGCTATGACAAGATCGTGCGCGCCGTCCAGGACGCGGCAAACGTGATGAAGGGAGCGTAAGCCATGAATTTCGATCCGCGCTTTTCAAGCCGAAAATTCGCTTCCGTCGGCACCCGCCCGATCCGCCCCGACGGCGTCGACAAGGTGACGGGACGCGCCCGCTACGGCGCCGACTTCAACATGGCCGGGCAGCTTGTCGGCCGGATCTTACGCAGCCCGCACGCCCATGCGGTGATCAGGAAGATCGACACCTCGAAGGCGGAAAAGCTCGCCGGCGTGAAGGCGGTGATCACGGCGAAAGACCTGCCGGATCTCACCGACGGCGATGCCGCCATGTACGACATCCTCGACAACTGCATGGCGCGCACCAAGGCGCTCTATGACGGCCATGCCGTGGCCGCGGTCGCCGCGATCGACGCCCGCACCGCCAGGCAGGCGCTGAAGCTGATCGAGGTCGACTACGAGGTGCTGCCGCATGTGACCGATGTCGACGAGGCGATGAAGCACCACGCGCCGCTGATCAACGACGCCATCTTCACCGAGGGGCTGGAGGAAAAGCCGGTCAAGCCCTCCAACGTCTGCAAGCGCACGCAATACGGCCATGGCGACGTCCATCAGGGCTTCGCCCAGTCCGATTTCGTCGTCGAACGCTCCTTCAAGACCGAGCAGACGCACCAGGGCTATATCGAGCCGCATGCCTGCGTGGCGAGCGTCAACCCGGACGGCACGGCGGACCTGTGGGTCTGCACGCAAGGCCATTTCGTCTACCGCCAGCACTGCGCCCAGCTGCTCGGGCTGGAGGCCTCGAAGCTGCGCGTCACCTCCTCCGAGATCGGCGGCGGCTTCGGCGGCAAGACCCATGTCTGGGCCGAGCCGGTGGCGCTCGCGCTGTCGCGCAAGGCCGGCCGGCCGGTGAAGCTGGTGATGACCCGCGACGAGGTGTTCCGCGCCTCGGGCCCGACCAGCGCGACCTCGATCGACGTCAGAATAGGCGCCAAGAAGGACGGCACCATCACCGCCGCCGAAGCGACGCTGCGCTATAGCTGCGGCCCCTATGCCGGCATGTGGGCCGAGATCGGCGCCATGACGGCCTTCGCCTGCTACAAGCTCGAGAACGTCAAGACCGTCGGCTACGAGGTGCTGGTCAACCGGCCGAAGACGGCGGCCTATCGCGCGCCTTCGGCGCCGATGGCGGCGTTCGCGGTGGAAAGCGCGGTCGACGAGCTCGCCAAGGAGATCGGCATGGATCCGGTCGAGTTCCGCATCAAGAACGCGGCACAGGAAGGCACCCGCGCCTCCTACGGCCCGGTCTACGGCCCGATCGGCATCGGCCCGACGCTGGAGGCGGTGAAGGAGCATCCGCATATGCGCGCGCCGCTGAAAGCAAACCAGGGGCGCGGCATGGCCTGCGGCTTCTGGTTCAATTTCGGCGGCCAGACCTGCACCGACTTGAACATCGGCATGGACGGCTCGGTCTCTTTAGCCGTCGGCACGGTGGACGTGGGCGGTTCCCGCGCCTCGCTGTCGCTGGTGGCGGCGGAGGAGCTCGGCATCGACTACAGCCACGTGAAGGCGATCGTCGCCGACACGTCTTCCCTCGGCTACAACGACATGACCGACGGCAGCCGCGGCACCTTCTCCTCCTCGATGGCGACCATCTCGGCCGCCCGCAACGCGATCAAGGTGCTGCGCGAGCGCGCGGCGCAGATGTGGGACATCTCGGTCGACGACGTCGCCTGGGAACAGGGCCACGCCGTCGCCAAGGGCGAGAAGCACGGCAATCTCGGCAAACTGTCGCTGAAGGAGATCGCGGCGCAGTCCGGCAAGACCGGCGGGCCGATCGCCGGCCATAGCGAGCTCGTCGCCGACGGCGCGGGCGTGTCCTTCGCCACCCATATCTGCGACGTCGAGGTCGACCCCGAGACTGGCTCGACCAGGGTGATCCGCTACACGGTGGTGCAGGACGCCGGCAAGGCGGTGCACCCGACCTATGTCGAGGGCCAGTACCAGGGGGGTGCTGCGCAAGGCATCGGCTGGGCGCTCAACGAGGAATATATCTACGGCAAGGACGGGCGGCTGCAGAACCCGGGCTTTCTCGACTACCGCATCCCGGTCTGCTCCGACCTGCCGATGATCGACACGCAGATCCTGGAAATCCCCAACCCCAACCACCCCTACGGGGTGCGCGGCGTCGGCGAGACCTCGATCGTGCCGCCGCTGGCGGCGATCGCCAACGCGGTGTCGAACGCGGTCGGCGTGCGCATGAGCCACATCCCGATGTCGCCGCCGCGGATTCTGGCGGCGCTCGAGGCGGAGCGGGAGGGCTGATGCTGAAAAGCGCGAAGCGGTTTTCGGCTCACGTCAGGGTCCAATGAGGGTCTGGCGCTAATGGTCGAAGTCACGCTCTGGGGATCGCTTGGCGCGCTCGCCGGAGGCCAGAGCAAGGTCGAGGTCGAGGCCAAGGATATCAGGGAGCTGTTCCGGAAACTTTCGGAACAGTATCCCGGCCTTGAACCGCTGATCGATCGCGGGATAGCGGTTTCGATCGACGGCACGATCTATCGGGATACGTGGTCGAAGGAACTGCCGCAGGGGGCGGAGATTTTTCTGCTGCCGCGGTTGGCGGGGGGATAGGAGGGACTGCGGCCTCATCCAAGAGGTGGCTGTCATTGCGACAATGCAATTTCGGGGTAGAATCAGGCCCTTCTGAGATGTCTGCTCCTGCTCCGTAGCCAACGGTTTTCACGGCTAATGAATGAATGGCTGCCCTGTGCCGCATGTAGGTACCGCGGCGTAGTTTGAGCTGACTTGTAGCTGCCCTTCGGCGTAAGCGCTGGAATTGAGGTCCATCAGGTGCTAAAAGGCTCAAAACTGCAGAAAAAGTGACAAAAATGCTGGCGGGGTGGGCGAGGCCAATACCCCACGGTAGGCCACCATCCTGACCGAGGTCGGGCACAGAACATAACCGCCAAACAACATTCATATCTCAACCGAATTGCCGGATAGCCGAAATACGCATAGGTACCTCGGATAGAATATTACCCTACCACTGCGCGCCACCCCCATTGCACAAAGGCGCATGACGCTCTTATGTCTCGCTTCAGTTCAACATTTTGCGAGATCGATTATGAGCACTGCAGAGAGTACCATCGTACCTTTCCCTACCAAGGCAGCCGATGCCGCACCGAGCAACTTCGAGAGGATCTGGGGCAAGAAGGTCAAGGCCCATGGCTATGCTGCTATCCCGACCATCCTCATCCGGTCACAGCATAGACTCGGCATCAACAGCACGCAGTTCTGCCTGTTGATGCATCTGCTTGACCTGTACTGGTCGCGGGATCGTCCCCCCTTCCCTACTAAGCAGCAGTTGGCCGACCGCATCGGCGTGAAGATGTCGAGCATCAAGCCCAACATGAAGGCGTTGGAGAAGGCGGGCCTTATCCACCGGGAGCAGCACAAGACATCGGCAGGGGACTGGGGCGCCAATACCTACCATCTCGACGGGCTCATCGCGAAGATCCAGGCTATGGAACCGGAGTTCGCGGAGGAGAAGAAGAAGCGGGTGGCCGAGAGGAAGCGGGTCGAGACACCCAAGGGCAAGCGCCCGAAAGAATAAGGGGTAGGCCATGGCCTACCCCCAGAAAAGTGTTACCCCGGCCGCATGCCTAGGGCAGAGACGGTACCGGGGCTTACCAGCGCAATATATGGCAGGGTGGGGGAGAAATCAACCCCATGGTGACATGGATACCAAGGACTATACATACATAGGCATTGAGGACACCCTCTCTGCAGACAGGTTCGGCACCTATCTAGGGTGGGCTGGGGGCGACCGCAACAGGGCGGTCGAGCTTTATACCCTCAATGCGGTCCTCTCCGAGAGCCTCTACATTCCCTTGCATATGCTCGAAGTGGCCCTGCGCAACCGCATTCACCAGACCATGAGCAAGGTCCATGGTGAGGCATGGTTCGACATGCCCGAGCACCAACTCAACGCCGTGCAGATCGACATGCTTGAAAAGGCACGCATCGACCTTAGGGAAAAGGGCAAGGACGAGACCCCGGGCCGAATCGTCGCCTCCCTTACCTTTGGCTACTGGACCGCTCTGCTAGGTAAGGAATACGAGAACCTGTGGCAGATCACCCTGAAGGACATCGCCAGACGCGAGGACGGTAAAGGTCTCCGTCGTAAGGACATTACCAAGTCGCTCGGCGCTATCCGGACATTGCGCAACCGTTTGGCCCACCACGAGACCGTTCTGCATTGGGACCTGCCGAAGCACTACGGCAACATTATCCAGCTGATCACTTGGCTGTCGCCGGTCGCGGCCGAGTGGTGCATAAGTTGCAGCCGCTTCGATGCGCTCTATCCCAAAGAAGGTATTCCGCTGATCTTGGTAAAGGCGGGATGACAAGGCAGTACAAAGAACGCATGTTGTCCCGAATGTCACCGTCGCTGCGTAGCGCCTATGCCGCCCGAAAGAAGCTTCTTCCGGCGTCGTAGCTCTCCGCTTGGCCGAGCCGAACCAAGGACTGAAGCACGTCTCGCACTTCAGTGATGGTCCGTTCTGGCGATGAGAACGTCGCAGCGATTTCCTCCGCCGAAATAGGTGCCTTCGCGTGACCAATGATGTTTAGCACGACCTGAGCCTGCTCCAGTCGTGTCGCAGGGAACGCTGCCTTTCTGCTCTTTGCTTTGGTGGAGAAGATAGCTTGTACGCGGTCACCACGGTGTGCCAGCGGGCCGATCTTTTCGATCTGATATTCGGGGCGCAGCCATTTGATAAAACCACGGCGCTCTTCAGCGGCCCGGACTTCGTTTAGATAAACAAGGCGCTCGAGGATTTGCTCGACGTCGATATCCGCCTGCCATCCATAGGATTTCAGAACGGCGGCATCGAGCCGGTCATGAAGCTCCCGTAGTATCAGCACACGGCCACGGCTTCGAATGTCCTGCTCCTTACCGGACAGTCGACTACCTGCAACGACGGCTTCGAGAACGTTGTAGAGTGCGGTGGCCGTTAAGTCGGAGTGCTCTGCAAGAACTTGTTTGCGTGTCTGATCCAGTTCTTCAGCGATGGCACCTATTTCGGACTGAGCCAACGCCGTTGCTTCGGGAAACGGGAAAGGATCGAAGCACCGCGACTTCGAATATCTCGGATCGTTGCCAACGCCTTGCCGACCTCCAGTGCGCAACGCCCAAGCTACATGCACTTTTGAGGACAGCACACCGAGATGATAAGGATTGTCTGAGGCAATCGCGACCAGCATGTTGTCCGGAAGTATCCCAGCGTCCATGAACTGGAAGATGCGATGCTTCATAGTCTCGACGGTGGCGATGTAGCGGGGCATGCCTTCCAAAGCCGGTCGCAGTTCAGTTCGCGGCTTTCCAAATACCCACCAGTTGTCCAGATAGTCCTGAGCGTCCTTGGTAGGAGATTTTGCGAAGGTGTTCACCCGCTGCTTCCAGACTGTCTCAAGAAGGTGCTGGTAGACTTCGGGAAACTCGCGTCGAACTTCATGAGCGGTGGTGCCAAACAGGTCGATGACCATCGCTCCGCGCGAACGCGACGTCAAATCCCTACCATTCCTATACTCGCGTATGTGGCGCTCAAGACCCGGCCTCTTTCCAAGGCCAAGTTCAAAGGCCTTCTCCCGACTAACGATGAAACCGTCTCCATGCAGTTTCACTCCTGGCGAGCAAATGGCGTCATTGGCCACCAGCGCCTTCGCCTTGGTCACATCTACGCCGATCGTGAGATCAGGATTGATCCTGCCGTCACGTTCGACGAACTCGATCGTCGGCTCGTCCGTATCTAGGCTCTCCTCTCGTACAACGATGCGCACTGCACCATCCCGCTCGCCGGCTTCAGCTACGGTTATCGCGATCCTGACAGCAGCAGCATCCTTCGATGCTTTGGTCCAAGGATGATCTGGAATGGCGAGAACGAGCGAAACTGGCGAAGCACCCGATAGATGCCGCTCGATGACTCGTCGCTGAAACACCTGCGTTATGGAGTTCGTCGTAACGAAGCCGAAGCGACGGAGCCGGGTTCCTTTTCTCACAAGCAACTCAGCGGCGCGGTCCCACCAGTACATCACGAAATCGGCTGCGGGATTCATCTGCGGGTTGGCAGCCCGTAGGGCTTCGGCGTAACCACTCCCGAGTCGTCCGCGAATATCCTTTCCGCCGATAAACGGGGGATTTCCGACGATGAAGTCGGCCTCCGGCCAGTCCGCGCTGATTGCGTTCGGATAGACGTAGACCTCATTGCCTTGACCGTCAGCCACAGGCCTGCCTGCCCCGTCGCGTTTCAGTTGCGGATGCGGATAGCCCGACCAAGTCAGCAGAGCATCTTTCGCTTGCACATGGTCGCTGCTCCCCAGGACCGGCTCTGGGGGCACGGTGGAACGAGTCCGCATGTGCCATTGGATGTATCCTATCCATAGAACTAGCTCAGAGATCTCCACGGCTCGCTTGTTCAGTTCCATGCCGAAGAACTGTTCCGGCTTCACTGAGATATTCTCGACCCGAGCGACTGCGTCATTGCCTCCGATATCCTGCAATTGCTTCAATGCTTCGCCTTCCAACTGCTTCATCCGGCGCAAGGCAACATAGAGGAAATTCCCGGTACCACATGCCGGGTCGAGCACCCTTACCGACGCGAGACGACGCAGGAAATCTTCGATCTCGCGAATGGCAGTTGCCTTCGAGCCGTCGCGGATTTCTCGCGCGGCAGCCGATTGATGACCGATCCAGTCTTTGGTCAGGGGTTCGATGATGGTCGCATCGACAACCCTCTCGACATAGGCGCGCGGCGTATAATGAGCTCCAAGACGCCTTCGTTCGTCAGGGTCCAGCGCCTGCTCGAACAGAGTGCCAAAGATAGCGGGCTCCAGATCACGCCAATCTGCATCCGACGCGTCGCGGAGGAGGCGTATTTCCTCCTGCGTCAGCGGAAGGGATGTGGCGTTCTTGAACAGCTTACCGTTGAACCGAAGCAGCCTCTCGCCGATCCCCGGGGAATAGTCTCCGCGATCCATGTGAAGCCAGAGGTCGTTAATTTCGAACGTGAACCGCGAAGGATCATCGAGGCACTTTGTCAGAAGTTCCGTGAAGCCCTTTTTTCGAAGGAGACCGACGTCCTCGACGAACATAGTAAAGAGGCACCGCATGAGAAAAACCGCAACGCTGCGAGCCTCAAAACCTCGCCGCTCAAGGGCCTTGGAGATTTCAGCGAGCCGCCCAGCAATCTCGCGAGTGACTTTCGCCGTCTTCTGTGCAGGGTCCAGGGATTGAGGCTGCTCCCATACGGCGCGGAGAAGCTCCCGCGTCTCAGGGTTTGCCAGTTGACCAAGTTCAATCCGAAACTGTCGAGCATCGGGAAACTGCGCATAGTGGCGCCCGTGACCAGAAAAATCGGCGTAGAGCTCGATAGCGCGTCCGACATCACATGCGATGACAAAAGGGGGATATGGATGGTCGGCAGGTAGCGATGCGGCATACCGCTCCGCCTGCCGGCGAGCCTGAACCATGACGTGATCGAGACCTGACACCGCCGTGTCTGTATGATCGTTTTGTGTCGGGGCAAATAGGTCGGCCTGCCCGTCCGGCACGGCTTTCTTGCCGCCACGGAGACGGCTTTGCTTTGCTTCGAGAATGAAGCAGCCTCGTTTGTAGAGGTCTATGCGGCCGGCTTCTGTTGTTCCGTCCGGGCGCTTTCGCTCGACACGTCGTTCGAATACATAGTCGTTGAAGTCATGTGCAGCCAACGCTGGATCGGGCCTTTTTACCCCAATCACATCACAAAGCTCTGCCAAGAAAAGGGAATAGTTGGCGCGCTCTTGACCTCCATCAAGATTGGACCACCGCCCGATGAAATCGGCTGCCGGTAATTCTCTATTAATGTTTTGCCCCTGTCCCACGCGATATACTGACATCGCGTAGTTACCAAAAATATAATAGAGCTCAACAGCGAGTTACCGGGAATGTAGGCGAGCTACATTGCTCACATGTTGCAGTCTTAGCAATCAATATGAAAGTCTCACCGAGACCGAGACGCACTTCAATCGGAGGCAGCCTCCCCTACACCCCCATCGTTGGCTCGGTATTCACCGCCAGCGCCTCTTCCGCCTCGCGCTCCTCGCCAAGCTCCTCGCCGTTCACCGCCAATGGCCGACCGATCCAGATCGGGTCGACCAGGCGGTCGTGATTGAGGTTGGCGGTGTTGGGGTGGATGCTCAAGCCGCCGTGGTTTTAGCGCGCGCCACCGGACCAGCGTCGCGAAAACCTTGTTGGCAAAGGAGACCTCGTCCATGGCCTGCCGGCGCGGGCCGACCGGCCGCCGCTTTCCGTCAAACGCCGACCCGCTCTAAGTCGCCACCGAAAGGCTCGCCGGCTGCAGCGCGCCGGGAAACGGCCCGATCCTGGCCGGGCGATGCCCCGACTGGAACAGGTTGCTGTGGAGGTTGGCGATCCACTGCTTGCCTTCGGTCGTCAGCTCCAGATAGCGCAGCGCGTCGCCGATGTAAGGTTCGACCTCGAGCGTGAAGAAATCGGTGAAGATGGCGCCGAGATCGGCGGCGGTCCGGCAGCCGAGCTTTTCCACCATGCCGGTCTCGGAGAACTCGGCAAACAGCGCCGTCAGCTTGCGGTGGTAGAAGGGATCGGCGAGCTGGCCGATCAGGTCCGCGGCCCTGACCAGCGCCGGCTCGGTGTTGGTGACATGGTAGGCCGGATCCTTCGGCACCGGAAAGCGCGTCATCTCGATCGCCGCGACAATGCGCTCCTCGTCGATGAACTTCGAGGACTTGAAACGCTGGCGCACATACATCTTGGCGCGGTCGACATGATAAGGCCCAAGCACCGCGTCGGAGGCGCCGCGCGGCGGCGTGCAGCGGTCGCCGGCCTCGTTGATGACGAAACTGTCGTCGGTGTCGCCCTCGCACACGCCGTGCACCATGCCGATGTCGTGGACAAGCAGCGCGCAGGTGTAATGCAGCCAGTCCTCGGGGGTCAGGGCTTGCGAAAGCAGCCGGCCGCGGATGATCTGCTGGCCGGCGAGCGTCACCATCAGCGTATGCTCGATATCGTGATAGAGCGCGTTCGAACTGCCGATGCGCTCAAGCACAAGGCGGGCCGCCCCGCCCAGGTAGCTCGCATATTCCGGATTGCGATGCGAAAAATACTGGAGGTAGAGTTCCGACAGATAGTCGCCGAGCCGGTTGGCCATGATGGAAATCGGATTGAGCATGACAATCGTTCCTGACCGCCTGGAAGCATGACAAGTCGCGCCGCGCGGGTATCCTAGCACGGTTCCGTCGCAGATTTATTCCGGGACCAAGGCCCCAAGCCCGCCCCCAATCTAAGCCCCCAGCGTCGGCTCGGTATTCACCTCCAGCGCCTCTTCCGCCTCATCCTCGTCGCCGAGCACCTCGCCCTTCACCGCCAGTGGGCGGCCGATCCAGATCGGGTCGACGAGATGGTCGCGCTTGGGGTTGGTGGTGTTGGGGTGGATGAGGATGCTTAAGCCCCCGTGGTTCAGCATCAGCCACGGGACGAGCGTCGCGAAAATCTCGTTGGCGAAGGAGACCTGGTACATGGCCTGCCGGTGCGGACCGACCGGCTCGTCACGCCAGTTGCCGAGGCGCACGCGGAAACGCTCGCCGATGCGCAGGCGCAGCCATTCGGCATGCCGGCGCTCGGCCTCTCCGCCATAGTAGATATGAGCGTGATAGCTGGCGATCTCGGCGATCGGCCTGACTTCGTTCATCGCTATGCTCCCCTACGATGATTTTTGCGCCAGGGCGAACTTTAGCCGAAGCACAGGCGCATTGTCTGCAGGCGGCGGAGATCTGCGCCTGCGGCCGGCAGTACAGTCGCACCTACGGTATGCACACATTTCCAAGCGGCTGGTCTTTGGCGATAGCGTGCATGGCAGCTTGGCGCATGTCTAATGTAGCGCTGGTCGACCCCCCACTCCGTCTCGGCTTCGCCGAGCCACCTCTCCCCCGATCGACGGGGTAGAGGAAAGGCGCCAAGCTTTTGCCGTCAATGCTTGTCCAGCAGCGCTCCCTTCCTTTCCCTCCGGAGGGGGGAAAGGTGGCGCTGCGAAGCAGCGACGGATTGGGGGAACCACCTGGCAATCAAGCCTCAGGTCGATCAGTAGTCACAGAAGATGTGTGCATAGCCTAGCCCACGTTGGGGCGAGGAAATGCACCTCGCTCCCCCGCCGGCGCAAGTGGGTTCGGACGAGTCCGCGAGGTCCCGGCGGCCGCAGCGGCGGGGTTGCAGTCGGCCTCGCCGCCCCCCGCTTGCCGCGGTACCGTCACTGGCCGCAATGGCGGCCATTCACCGTCGTCGGCGCCTTCGGCGGCCTGCCGCTGGCGTTGGGTATGTCCGCGCTTGCGCCCTGTGGACCTGCCGGGCAATTTTGATCGGCGTTCGAATTCATATAATCCGAGCTCATCCCCCCGCCGCCAATGCTGGAGGTGGTGCCTGGATCAACGACTGTCTTTGTTGCCTGGTGCCTTCTTGCATGGTGCCTTGGGTGGTGGATCACGGTAGTTGCCCCGGTGTCGACGTCGGCAGCATTCTGGGCCAGCACCGGCGTCGCAAGGCCGATGGCGAGAACTGAGGCCGCGAGGATTTTCGTAAGCATGGCAGACACTCCATTCCGTTTTTTGTTACGGCTTTGTCGGACTGTGTTCGACAGGGGCAGAACCCATCGACCGTGCCGACGTTCCGACACCTTTTTTTGAGCGATAAAGTGAGGTCATTGTCATAAATCTGTTGTCATCGAGCGCAGGGTTGCCTCATCCCGCTCGATGACATCGGCAGCATTCCGACGCGCCAAAATCGAGAGCCGTGCGGTGGACACGGCATCACAAGCGGAGACGGGACGCCGGCCAATCGAGACATCGTCGAGCTGACGGAATGGCGGCGCGGGCCGGCGGCCGGCCTGGCGCTATATCACCGTGGTGACCTTGCCCGCCACATCGAGGCGGCAGCCGACTTTCGCCTGGCGGACTTCGATGCCGCCCTGTCTGTCGTAGTCTATGCGCACCTCGATCGGCGCCGTCAGTCCGCCCCGACGCTGGCGCACGAGGCCTGCGCTGGCCACGTAGACACGCACGGCGCCAAGGGGCTTGGCGGAAGCCGTGATCGCCGCGCGGCAGGCGCGCACCACGGCGGCCGGCGTGCCGGGTATCGCTTTCAGCGGCGACAGGAACACAAAGGGATAGCCCTTGGCGATCCGCCGCAGGTCGCCGCTGGCGATTTTCGAGGGCCTCAGCACGGGCGGCAGAGCGACGGGTTGCTGCGTGGTCTTGGCCAAGGCAGTGGCAGGTGTGACCGCGGCGGTGCTGCGGGGAGAGGTCGCGGCCGATCCGGCGGAAGGATCGTCGCCGGCAGCGACGCCCGTCGAGACGCCTCCGCCTGTGTCGACACCGGCGCCAGCCGACACGCCTCCGCCCGTGTCGACACCGACGCCAGCCGACACGCCTCCGCCCGTGTCGACACCGACGCCGGCCGACACGCCACTCAAATTGCCGCTGGTGCTGACGCCGGCGCCGAGCGATCCGTCGGTGCCGACCGATGTCCCGACATTTGCCCCGCCGACGCCATCGACGCTCGCGCCCACTCCCACCGAGACGCCGCCGGAACCGGCGCTCACTCCAGCGCTCACCCCGAGACCGCCGACCTTGCCGCCAACGTCAAGAGCCGCGGCAGGCCCGGTCGTGATCCCGATCGCCAGCGCGGCTGCGAGGTAGTTTTTCATGGGTCTACTCCTCCTGCGGCATGGATTTCGGCGCGCATGCTTCACCAGCGAGGGTCGAGTTTCGGTGGCCGCGTCGGAAGCAATGCGGCGGGAAGAGCTATGGTCGCCACCACATCAGAGGCCGCCTGATCGAGCTGGGGCGACTTCTGAACCTGCTTGCGCACGGAGCGCCCCGACACAGTTGCAAGTGGGCTCGGCGAGATCAGGGCTTTCGGCGCGCGCTTCATGCTCACCGTGCGGGCACGCGCCTTGAAGATGTCGAGCGCCTCTCGCGCCGCGCTCAGGCCGCGGGCCAGGCCGATAGACCTTTCACGCTCCTGCTCAAGCGCGGCGCTCAACGCCGCCGCGGCCTGCTGCGAAGCGTCGCGTTCCCTGCGCATGGCGTCGAGATCATGCGCGGCGGCGTCCGCCCGCTGGCGTTCCAGCGCCAGCGCGTCGCCGGCCTGCTTCGCTGCTGCCTCAGCTATCTGCCGGTCCTTCATGGCGCCGGCCAGCCCGGCCGCAGCCTCATCCGCGCGCGTCTCGAGAGCGTCGATGGTTTGGCGGGACGCAGCGAGTTCCTGTTCGAGGAGCTCGATCTTGTGCCGCTCCTCGGCAAGCGCCTGGTCGACCGCAGCCTGGGAGGCGTCCGCCGCATGCCGCGCCTTAAGCATCGCGGCCTTCTGGTTGTCCCAGATGATGGCCCTGGTCTTGAAGCCTTCGATGACGTGCCGCGCCGCCTCCAGGTCGCGCGCCTGCGCATCGGCCGTTTGCCGTTGCTCTTTCAGGGCCTGTCCCTGCCTGGCCGCCGTGTCAGCCACAGCGCGTGCCTGCGCACTTGCGTCGCGCGCGCCGCGCTGCATGACGTCCAGCGCCGCTCGTGCCGCCGCCAATTCGCGGCGCAAGGTCTCCTCCTCATGCCCGCCGGGCAAGGTTTGCGCGGCTTGCCTCGGTGCCTGCGCCGCCTTCAGGGCCAGTTCCCCGGATATCGGGGGCTCGCTCACCGTTGCCGCGCCCGGTCCGTTCTCGATGTCGGCGCGCTCCGGGGCCGACGCATTGCCGTTGATGTCGGCCACCGCCGACGGTTCGGGCGCTGCCTTGTCGCCGGTGGGCTCGACGGAAGCCGTCGTTTCCGTGGCCGGTTGGCCGCCTATGCGTTGGACAGTCGTATCCGGCCGCTCGGATCCGCCGCTCCTGGCTTGCAGTCGATCGGCAATCAGCCTTGCCAGCTCGTCGGCGCGCAAGCCCGCGGCTGCGATGCCGCCGATGTTCGGAAGATCGAGCGTGCCGGTCACGTCGATGCTGAAACTCCGGTTGAGCTGCAATCCTTCCACGGCGCCGTCGCGCAGGGCAGTCCAGCGCCAGACGCGCAGTTCGATCCTGTCTCCCGGGCCTAGCTTGTCGTCGGTCGTCGACTGCGCCCTCGCCGGAAATCCCGGCAGCAGAACGAGGCATACGAGGCATAGCATGGCGCCCCGGCCGCGCATTCCAGGAAGCAGATTCAAAAACCGTCGTTTGAGGGAAGTGAAGTCACGATGGAGGCAAGTTGACTGGGTACTTTGCACCTGATTCATCACTGAACCTCGCCGGCTGCGCGACCCTTGCCGCTATTCATTCTCCACGAAGTGGGCGGCTGGATGCCGCACCAAAGCACCGATGATAGAAAAGCGCTCACGGCCACGCCAAGCACCGCAAAAGGCGTAGGGACTGTCTCCTTTCAACTTAGCCGCCATCGATCGGCCGTGACTCGCCGGGCGCCGGCCGGCACCGTGCCCGTCGTGGCCGCAGCTCACGGATCGTCTTGAAGTACGAGGCTGGCGAACAGGGCGATCTTGCCCCGGCGGCCGTCAAAACCGCCGTCTGCTGAGCGGCCGCTTGGTTGCAAAACGGGCCAGATTGTCGAGCGTGCGCGGCACCGGCGCATCCTCGATCGCCTCGATGGCTCCTTTCTCCACGGCTTCCCGCCGAAAGCGCTCTACCCAATCCTCGGTGAGGTCGTCCCGCTGCACGGTGTATTGGGAGACCGCCACCGTTGCCGGAACCGGAACATCCAGCATCTCGGCGACAGCTTCGACGTAAGGCCGCGGGTCCGGCTGGAGATCCTCGTAGACGAACCTCCGGTAGGGCAGTTGCGAAAGGCTCAGGTAGGCCCGCCAGAATGCGTAGCTCTGCTCGATCTGGAAGAAGGCCCGGCTGATACCGGCAAAGCTGTAGGGCACAGGAGTTCCGGCCCCCTCGTGCCGGCTCGTCCACAAGAGCGAAGCGCTGGCGCGGTAGAAGGAAATGGCTTGGCGAAGACGATCGCGGCGTTCAAGCAGGATGAAGCCGAGATCGTTAGTCCTTCTGACCTCGAACAGGAAATCCTTGCCGCATTTGCCCTTCGACCAGATCAGATGGCGCGGAAACACTTTTATGGCGAAGCGGCCGTTTTCGGTCGAGGATTCCTTGATGACCGCGTCTTCAAGAACATCGTAACTGCGAGGCTCCAGGCCCAAATAGGCCGACTTGAGCCATTCGCCCGAACAGCCCATGGTGCCCGTCGCATTCGTGAGGCTTCCCAGCCAGCTCGAACCGCTTCTTCCCTCGGTCAGGACTGCGACGCCCTTCAACATGACCCCCTTTCGAGGGCTTCCAGTAAAGCGGCAAAAACGCGCCGGCTCAACAGGCAACAGGCGCCGGCCACTGCCTTGATGTCCGAGGGGTCCGACAGCTAAAGCGCGTCGCGATCTTTCAGATTCGCTCCCTGCGCTTTAGGTTCTTGATTTACGCATGTCTTTGTCCCGAAACCGGTTCCCACTTTCGGGAGACATGCTTTAGCCCGCGCCGCCACGCCGCTCGCCGTTCCGCCTCCCGCTTCCCCACAAGGCGCGCTGGAACACGTTGCGCCTCCGCTTCTTCGGCATGAGCTCCACATCGCTGACCAGCTTCGCCCCGCCCTCGCGCCGCTCCAGCGTGATCTTGCGGCTGTGAAAGGCTTCCAGCTCGGCGCGGTGCGCCACGCTGATGATGGTGACCTTCGGCAATGCGCGGATCACCGTCTCCATCATCCTGTCCTGGCTCTTCTCGTCGAGCGCCGAGGTCGCTTCATCCAGCACGACGATGTCGGGGCAGTGCAGAAGCAGGCGCGCGAAGGCGAGGCGCTGCTTTTCGCCGCCGGAGAGCGTCTGGTCCCAGGGCGCCTCTTCCTTGAGCCGGTCCTTCAGGTAGTCGAGGCCCACCTTGTCGAGGGCGGCGTTGATCTTCTTGATCGTCCAGTTGTCGGCGGCGGCGGGATAGGCGACCGCGCGGCGCAGCGAGCCGGTGGGGATGTAGGGGCGCTGCGGCAGCATGAACAGCCGCCGGCCGGCATGGAAATTGACGCTGCCGCCGCCCCATGGCCACAGCCCCGCGATCGCCCGCACCAGCGTCGACTTGCCGGTGCCGGATTCGCCGGCCACCAGCACCCGCTCGCCCGGCTCGATCTCGACCTCGGTTTCCTTGACCACGCCGGTGCCGTCATTGAGCGTCACGGAGAGGTCGTCGAGCGAAAGCATCGCGCCGTTTTCCGTCTTGCCGTGCCTGATGCGGCCGAAGGCCTCGCTCTCTTCGGCGCGCTCCAGCCCGTCGAGCGACATCATCAGCGAGGCGATGCGGCGGGCCGACGCGTTCCAGTCGGCGAGACGCGGATAATTGTCGACCAGCCAGCCGAACGCGGCCTGCACGATGGCGAAGGCGGAGGCCGCCTGCATCACCTCGCCGAGCGACATCGAGCCTTCGAGGAATTTCGGCGCGCAGAGCAGCACCGGCACCACCGGCGCGAACAGGCTCGACCCTTGCGAGACCAGCGCCGTGCGCATGTGCTGTCCGGTCAGCAGCGCCCATCGCCTCAGCACCTGGCCGAAAGTATTGTCGATGCCGCTGCGCTCCTCCTCCTCGCCGCCGAGCAGGGCGATGCTCTCGCCGTTTTCGCGCACGCGCGTCAGCACGTAGCGGAATTCGGCTTCCGTCTGGTTCTTCTCTTCGGAAAGCTGCACGAAATGGCGGCCGATCACCACCATCGAGGTCGATGTGATGGCGGCATAGATCACGGCCGTGATGACGAGGAAGCCGGGAATGGTGAGGCTCTCGCCGTCGAGCGGCAAGGTGAGCGCGCCGCCGATCGTCCACAGCACGACGATGAAGGTCGAGGCCGCCAGGAAGGCGGAAAGGACACCGGCAATGAAATCGACGGGCGACTCGGTGGCAATGCGCAGATCCTCCGAGATGCGGGCCTCGGGGTTCGTGTGGTCGCCGGCCACAAGGTTGAGCTGATAGTAGCGGCCGTTGGCGAGCCAGCGGGCGATGACCGCCGTGGTCAGCCAGGAGCGCCAGCGGCGCTGGATTGTCATGCGCAGATAGACCTGCGCGACGACGAGGCTGATGCTGCCGGCGACCAGCGGCAGGAAGACGGCGCTGAGCATATAGACGGTGTGGACATCGCGCTGCTCGATGGCGTCGAAAAACGCGCGGTTCCAGACATTGATGCCGTACTGGAAGCCGACATTGGCGCAGATCAGCACCAGCAGCCCGAACGTGAACGGCAAGGCGAGCTTGTCGCCGCGCCGGCCCCAGTAGCCGCGCCCGCTGATCCAGAAACGCTTCAGCAGGTATCTCTTGCGCGCCTGCTCGGCCTGTTGCGGCGTCAGCTGCGGATCCGGTTCGACGGCATCGGGCGGCGGCGCGGGTTCACCGACGGCCTCCGGCGCGGCTTCGGCGGGGGATTCCTTCTCTTCCTCTTCGCCCTGCTTTTCTGAGCGCAGCTTTTTTTCGGGCCCGTCAGGGCGCGGCATTTTTGGGCGCGGCTTCCGCCGGCGCGACCGCTGCGCACCGTCTGTTTTGACCCCGTCGGCCGGCTTCAGTTTGGATTTACCCTCTGCCATCAGGCCGACAACGGCTCAATATTCAGAAGGTTTCCTGTGTCGATGCGGAACCCAGTGGGCGGCGTGCCAGGCCACCTGCCGCTATTCGGTCGCGGGCGGCGCGTCGATGGCCCACTCAGGATCGGCGCCGAACGGGTGGTCGATGAAGAAGGCCCATGTGCCGTCGGGCATCCTGCGATGCACCTCCATGCCGTGATGATGCACTTCGATCGGCTTGCCGCCGCCATCGGTGCCGCGGATCAGCCATTGCGAGCGGGTCATGGCGAAGTCGCCCGACACGGTGGTGTGATGGGTGACGACATCCATATGCGGCTTCATGCCGATATAGGCCGACATCGTCTGGCGGATGCCGGCGGCGCCGCGTGCGGTCGTCGTGCCGCCATGGACCTGGTCCACCTGCACGATCGAGGCGTCAGGATGGTACATCGCCGCCGCCGCCTCCACGTCCTGTGCGTTGAAGGCTCGCGCAAGCCAGAGGTTGCAGAGTTCCGGTGAGGGTGCGCCCATGCTCAGGGTCTCCTTCCTGCCTATGGTGGATGGGTTGACGCGCCGGCAGCGCGAGCGCGCCGTCCCTTCACCTAGGTCATCGATCCTGCCCGGCAACCGGCCGGTGCACCGCCCGGCGTCACCTCATCCGCTGATGCCGCGGCGCGCGGCGGCCATGCCCTCCCACATCAGCTTCAGGCCGAGCGCGCCGACGACTGCGCCGGCGGCGCGGTCGATCCAGTGCTTGGTGCTGAGATAGGCCGAGCGCGGCTTGCTGGAGGAAAAGGCGAAGGCGACGACCGCGTACCAGACGAACTCGTTGCAAAAGAGCAGCGGCGGCAAGATGAAGAGCATCCAGAGCGGCGGCGAGGCCGGCAGCATGGCCGCGAACATCGAGGCGTAGAAGATCGCGGTCTTCGGGTTGGCGAGCTGCGCCAGAAGCGCGCGGCGAAGCGCCCGCCAGAACGAGCCGGCGCGCGCCGACGCATCGTTGGCGATCTCGATCGGCTCGTTGGCGCCGCGCCAGATCTTTATGCCGATCCATAACAGATAGGCGCCGCCGGCAATGCGCAGGAAAATGTCGAGCCAGGCGACCTGGACGAGCAGCGCGGTCAGGCCCGCGACCGCGATGATGGCGAAGATGAAGCCGCCAATGCCCATGCCGATCGCCGCAGCCAGGCCGTCGGTGCGCTCGCCGGCCACCGCGATGCGCGAGACGACGACGAAGCTTGGCCCGGGGCTCATCGCGCCCAGCAGGAAAACGCCAAGGATGGACAGGATGGTTGCAAGCTCGGACAAGGTTTCCTCCCAGGTCGGTGCAGGTTCCGGCGCAACACAATGCACGCGCCGCGCGCCTTGTCACTACCTCGGCGGCGGAACCGATCGGCCAGAGGAGCACCGTTCCTTCCAATTCCTGCCAAATACGGAGCGGCGCCCAGCGGCGCTGACGGCCGAAGCAGGCGCGATATTCGGCCGGCGCGCCTGGCGGACACGGCGTCTGGTCGGGCCGGAGCCGCGCCCTATCTTTTCCCCAGCCCGTCCAGTCATCGGGCAAAGCCACCTCTGCGGGACAAACGGCAACTGCCAAAGTCAGGTGCTCCGTCCAGCAGCTGGGAGGTGTCTGGCGGAAGTGTCTCAAAGTCTGCATCCGGGGAGACTTCAGATGAAAGATGCCGCAGAGCGCGCCCCTGACCTAGGCGAGTTCCTCAAACGCCGAGCCGTGCCGCCGGCCATCACGTCCCGCCGACATTTTCCCGCCGCATGATCCGTTCCAGTGTTTTCGCTCGGTAGACCCAGGCAAGGCCGCCCGCTCTTCTGGATAGCCGCGACGGCAACGCTCTCCGGCTGCGCGGGCGGCGTGCTCGACCCGCAAGGCCCGATCGGCGCGGGCAACCGCACGATCCTGCTCAACTCGCTGGCGGTCATGCTGGTCATCGTCATCCCGACGCTGGTGGCGCTGCTCGCCTTTGCCTGGATGTTCCGCGCCTCCAACCGCAACGCCCGCTACGATCCGGGCTTCACCTATTCGGGCCGCATCGAGCTGATCGTCTGGTCGATCCCGACGCTCACCATCCTCTTCCTTGGCGGGCTGATCTACTACGGCTCCTACCATCTCGATCCGCGCAAGCCGATCGCCTCCAGCCAGCCGCCGCTCGACATCCAGGTGGTGGCGCTCGACTGGAAGTGGCTCTTCCTCTACCCCGACCAGGGCGTCGGAACGGTGAACCAGCTGGTCATCCCGGCCGGCGTTCCGGTGCGCTTCAAGCTGACCTCGGCCAGCGTGATGAACACCTTCTTCGTGCCGCAGCTCGGCAGCATGATCTATGTCATGAACGGCATGCAGACCGAGGTCAATCTGCAGGCCGACCGCGAGGGCGACTATCTCGGCCTGTCGGCGCATTTCAGCGGCGACGGGTTCTCGGACATGAACTTCCGCGTGCGCGCCGTCCCGCCCGACGCCTTCGCCGGCTGGGCCTCATCCCTGCACAGCGGCGGCGGCGTGCTCAACGCCAGCGCCTATCGCGACCTTGCCCGGCAAAGCATCCACGTGCCGCCATCCTCTTTCGGCCACATCCAGCCAGGCCTGTTCGAGGCGGTCGTGCGCCAGGCGCTGCCACCAGGCCCGGGACCGGCCGAGACCGCCGCCGGCGAGGCGCAGGTGAGCCCGAAGGCCGAGCCGAAGGCGGGAACGCCTCCCGCGGCCCAACAGCCCAAAGTGGGAGGATGACGATGCTCGGCAAGCTCGACTGGTCGGCCATTCCCTTCGATCAGCCCATTCCGCTGGGTGCCGCCCTCATCGTCTTCCTGGCGGCGGCCGCGGTGCTGATCTGGATAACGGCCAAAGGCTACTGGCCCTATCTCTGGCACGAGTGGATAACCTCGGTCGACCACAAGCGCATCGGCGTCATGTATATCGTGCTGGCGGCGCTGATGCTTTTTCGCGGCTTCGTCGACGCCGTCATGATGCGCACCCAGCAGGTGATGGCCATCCACGGGCCGGGCTACCTGCCGCCGGAACATTACGACCAGGTATTTTCGGCCCACGGCACGATCATGATCTTCTTCGCCGCGATGCCCTTCGTCATCGGGCTGATGAATTTCGTCGTGCCGCTGCAGCTCGGCATCCGCGACGTCGCCTTCCCGACGCTGAATTCGGTCAGCTTCTGGCTGACGGCGACCGGCGCGCTGCTGGTCAACGTCTCGCTCGTCGTCGGCGAGTTCGCGCGCACCGGCTGGCTGCCCTATGCGCCGCTGTCGGAGAGCACCTATTCGCCGGGCGTCGGCGTCGACTACTATCTCTGGTCGATCCAGATCTCCGGCGTCGGCACACTGCTCACCGGCGTCAACCTGGCGACGACCATCCTCAAGATGCGCGCGCCCGGCATGGGGTATCTGCACATGCCGATGTTCTGCTGGACCTCGCTCGCCTCCAACCTGCTGATCGTCGCGGCTTTCCCGATCCTCACCGCCACGCTCGCCATGCTCACGCTCGACCGCTATCTCGGCTTCCATTTCTTCACCAACGAAGCCGGCGGCAACCAGATGATGTTCGTCAACCTCATCTGGGCCTGGGGCCACCCGGAAGTCTACATCCTCGTGCTGCCCGCCTTCGGCATCTATTCCGAGATCTTCTCGACCTTCTCGTCGAAGCCGCTGTTCGGCTACCGCTCGATGGTGGCGGCGACGCTGTTCATCTGCATCGTCTCCTTCATGGTCTGGCTGCACCACTTCTTCACCATGGGCGCCGGTGCCGACGTCAACGCGGCCTTCGGCATCGCCACCTCCGTCATCGCCGTCGGCACCGGGGTCAAGATCTACAACTGGCTCTTCACCATGTATGGCGGGCGCGTGCGCTTCGACACGCCGATGCTGTGGGCGCTGGCCTTCGTCACCACCTTCGTCATCGGCGGCATGACCGGTGTGCTGCTTGCCGTTCCGCCGGCCGACTTCATGTTGCACAATTCGCTTTTCCTCGTGGCGCACTTCCACAACGTCATCATTTCGGGCGTGCTGTTCGCAGCCTTTGCCGGTCTCACCTACTGGTTCCCGAAAGCCTTCGGCTTCCGGCTGCATGAGGGCTGGGGCAAGGCGGCGTTCTGGTTCACGCTTGCCGGCTACATGCTGGTCTTCGTGCCGCTCTACATCGTCGGCCTGCTCGGCATGACGCGCCGCCTCCAGCATATCGACATGGACCTGTGGACGCCGTGGCTGGTGGTGGCGGCCTTCGGCATCGCGGTGATGATCGTCGGCGCGGCGTGCCAGGTCGCGCAGCTCGTCGTCTCGATCAGACATCGCCAGGAGCTGCGCGACGAGACCGGCGACCCCTGGGACGGTCGCACGCTGGAATGGTCGACGTCCTCCCCGCCGCCTTTCTTCAACTATGCGCGACTGCCCTATGTCGAGAACGAGGAGCCCTACTGGACCGTCAAGCAACGGGTGATGGAGGGGCAGCGGGCAATCGAGGGGCAAGGCCCGACCGAGGACGAAAGCTATGAGCCGGTCGAGATGCCACGCAACAGCCCGACGGGCTTCGTCGCCGCCTTCTTCAGCACGCTGATCGGCTTCGCGCTGATCTGGCACATCTGGTGGCTGGCGATCGTCGGCTTCATCGGCGCCTACATCACCTTCGTCGTCTTCGCCTGGCGCGAGCATGGCGACTACGAGATCCCCGCCAGCGAGGTCGAGCGCATCGACCGCGACGGCAAGGCGGCGCAGCTTGCCTGGATACGCAGACGGGAGCGCGTGGCATGAGCGACATCACGGCCGGCAGCGCAATCCGCGAACCATATCGGCCCGGACAGTCCGGCGGGCACGGCCTGTTCTCGGCGACAGGCCACGGCCAGGGCGGCCCGGCCTCGAAATTCGTCACGGTCGCCTACGGCTTCTGGATCTTCCTGTTGTCCGACATCATCATGTTCTCGGCCTTCTTCGCCGCCTTCGCGGTCCTGTCCAAGGCAACCGCCGGCGGGCCGACAGGCAAGGAGCTGTTCGAGCTCACCCGCGTCGCGGCGCAGACGGGGCTTCTGCTCACCTCGAGCTTCACCGGCGGCCTTGCGACGCTCGCGACGCACCGACGGTCGATGGCCGCCACCCAGTTCTGGCTGCTCGTCACCGGCCTGCTCGGCGCGGCCTTCCTGTTCCTCGAGGTGCAGGAGTTCGCGGCGATGGCGAACGAGCAGGCAGGCCCTTCGCGCAGCGCCTTCCTCTCCGCCTTCTTTGCGCTCGTCGGCTGCCACGGCACCCATGTCGGGCTCGGCCTGCTCTGGCTCGGCACCATGATGGCGCAGCTCTGGGTGAAGGGCTTCCGGCCGGAGCTGTTGCGGCGGCTCCACTGCTTCGGCCTGTTCTGGCACGCGCTCGACATCATCTGGATCGCCATCTTCACGCTGGTCTATCTCCTGGGAGCATCGCCATGAGTGAAATCGACAGCCGGATCGAGGAAGAACTCGACCGCCGTGATTCAGCGCCGGGCGAAGAGCGCATCACCGAGCACGAGCTGGCGGGAGGACTGTCGGGCTACCTGCTCGGCTTTGGCCTGGCGATCCTGTTGACCATCGCCTCATTCCTCGCCGCGCAAACCGACCTGATCTACCAGCCGGCGGTGATCTCGGCCCTGGTGGTGCTGGCCATCGCGCAGATGGGCGTGCACCTCGTCTTCTTCCTGCACATCACCACCGGGCCCGACAACACCAACAACGTGCTGGCACTCGCCTTCGGCGTGCTGATCGTCGCGCTCGTCGTGATCGGCTCGGTCTGGATCATGGCCCATCTCAGCGTGAACATGGCGCCGATGAGCGCCCACCAGGCCGCGATGATGCCTTAGACAACTGCTTGGCGTTTTCCGGCATGGTCGCCGTGGACCGCGCTGGCGGTCGACCGTTATAGGGCCAGCGAAGGGCGAGCCCGATCGGCTCCGGCCGACGAGCCCCCAGTAAAAGCGACGGGTCTACGCAGCATCAACCTGTTCGACCTTTGACACTTTGATCATTTCGCGCGCCCATTTTTTGGCAACGGGCAACCCTTGTTTATAGTCGTCTGCTGCCATGGAAAGTGACTCGGGAGACGTGGCCCGCTCAAGGTCATCGGCAGACCAATCGTCAGACAAACGCTTGCTAATGGCGTAGCAAGTTACCTTTCCGACGCGAAAAGCAGCAGAGCGACGCGCTGCCCGAAGAGCTTCTGTTCGTACGATCTCAGGCTCACCTGTACCCGTCAACTCCAGTTCAAGCTCAGCCGCCATCCGCTCTATAATAGGGTATAATCCATTCACAAACAGCGTTTGCGACTCGCTGAAATATAGGCCCGCGCGACCCTTCATGCCTTTGTCAGAAATCTCATCGGGGTCGATCAGAATCGTTATTGTCGGCACGCGTTCCAGCGTTTGCATTGCTTTCGAAGGCTTGGAACCCGCCGGTGCTTTTCGAACCTTCACCGACGACGCTCGGGCACCACTGTTATTTGATTGACGGTCGCCGCGATCGAGTTCGATTTCGGTTTCGATTTCGACATCCAGATCGATGTCAGCGCGCTCGGTCGTATCTCTGCCTTCCGAATGACTCTCCATGGCGATCGCGCCAAAGGCTCTTGAAGGTTTGAAAGCCAATGTCGGCACGCGGAACTCGTCTAGCAATCGTTGAAGATCAGTCTGTAGGTCGTCGAGATTATCGTCGGACTCCGGTGATTCAGATCGAATGACGTCTTTAACCCATTGCGGCATCAATTCGCGAACGTAGTCCACGAAATCGTCCGCACTTAGAGGCGCGCGATCCTTGGGCCACAGCAGGCCATCGCGGTATTGGTTAGGAAGTGCCATAGCGTCAGGAATTTCAATCTCGACAGTGAGCACCTTGGAGCCAAAAGGAATGCCAAATTTTGGCGCGGCTGCAGACCACGCTTTGCTAGTCTTTATGTCGTAGCGCTCGCCCTTGTGAACGACAGCACAAAAGGTAGTCGAAGACGTTGCCGGATTAGCTCGAGCACTCAAGGAATGGCTCGAAAGTGGATGCTTTGGGTCGTGGATATAGTGAATGGTCAGCCCGGAATCTGGCTCGGTTACACGCTCCGCGTTCGGCAATTTGTCCAGAACATCGGCGAGCGGTCTCAGCTGACGGTATTTGCCGGTCTCGTCTTTGCCACCTCCTTTAGTCATCGCCACGTCGATCCGAACTTCGACGCCCTCGGAAAAGCTTGCAAAGCGCCGAAAAATTGCGCTCGGCACATAGCTTCGATCAACAGATTTTCCCTTGCCCATCGGTTCGGCAACCGTATCGTGGTCATCACTTTCCCCGAACAGGATAACCTCCGTCCAGTCCTGCTCTGTTCCCCTTCCTTCCGCGATTGCGGCAGCAGTCACGTCATATACGGTTTGGTAGGTTCCATCCGGCAACAACACAGGAAAACGCACATAGGTACCTTCGCCTTCGTCGTAGCCAATTGTGACCTCAGAGACCGCACCGTTTTTGCATGAGCGATACCGGATGCCCGACTTGGACATCGTCAATCCAGAAACCTTTGCACCAATCCCGAAATTCGCGTCGAGAGCCATATCTTTGCCGATGGAGGAAGACAGGTCCGTCGCTTTTTTCAGTTCCGCTCCGTCCATCCCTGGGCCGGTGTTCCAGAAGGCAAGCTTACGAACGCCATCGAACTCGACCGGATAAATCTCGATGCGACGGCTGCCTACCGGCGCCAGCGCTGCGCTTTCGTCGGCGTTCTTGAAGAACTCGCGAATAAGGGTGCTAACTGGCGCCTGCTCTATTAGCCGATTGATAAGGAAGCGCTTGTCATTGATATTGAGCGGCTCGGCCTTCAAAGCGCTACCCCTTCAGCTTGAACTTGTTAAAAGTCTCACTCGTCGTAGAGCTGAACTTACGCTCTATTTCTGTCGTCGCTTCACGCAAGGCTTTCACAATAGCTTTCACATCTGCGTCTGTGTATTCGTAGGCGCGGCTATTTGAAAGATTGCCGATTTTTCTGATAGCGTCCAGCGCAAGCTGGGTCCGTCCTTCGGCAAGCCTGACGAAATTCTCCCGCCTCTCATTCTTTGATGTCATGACCCTTCCGCGAAATTCCTTTCATTAGCAGATAGATGAGTGCGCGATATTCGTCAAACATATTTCGATGAAATTCACCAAAATATTCAGGGAGCTATCCGAGACGCATTTTCAGCGTGAGCGCGTAGTGGTCGACATTCATGGATTCATAGGCGAATGGCCGCCTCGTCGGTTCCGCCAAGTCGAAGGTCCGCTCCGCAGCCCTTGACGAAAATCGGCGCGCCTGTTTGAGACTCCGGGGGCAGGTGGGGACATTTGCTCCATGGGGAGATGAGCAGGCGGTGGGCAAGCTGTGAGGCGCGTTTTTCGATTGCTCGCCGCTGTGGTCATGGCGTCCGGCGTCGCCGGGTGCACCAGCGTTTCCTATTACGCGCAGTCGATTGAGGGCCATGTCGAGATCATGGCAGCGCGCAGGAATGTCGGGAGGCTGACCCGCGATCCTTCGACGCCGGAGGCATTGCGCGCCAAGCTGACGTCGGCGAGCGCCATACGCCGCTTTGCCACGGACGAGTTGGCGCTGCCCGACAACAGCAGCTACCGCAGCTATGTCGACGTCGGCCGGGACAATGTGACCTTTGCCGTTTTTGCCGCGCCGCAATTTTCGCTCACGCCGATAACATGGTGCTTTCCGGTCTTCGGCTGCGTTCCATATCGGGGCTACTTTTCGCAAAAATCCGCGGCTGAAAGCGCTGCCGAGCTGCAGCGGCAGGGGCTGGACGTTTACGTGTCGGGCGTCACCGCCTATTCCACGCTGGGGTGGTTCAGCGACCCGCTGCTCAACACCATGCTGCGTCAGGACGACACCTATATCGCCAGCCTTGTCTTTCACGAACTGGCGCATCAGAAAATCTATGTGAACAACGACTCTGCGTTCAACGAGGCTTTCGCGGTTGCCGTCGAAACCAGCGGTGTCCGGAAATGGCTCCGCGCCACGGGAAACCGCGCCGGATTGCGCCGCTACGAAGCCAATCGCAAGCGCAACGCCGATTTCCTCGGACTGATATCGAAAACCCGGGACGAGTTGAGGCAGGTCTACGGAAGTCCCCGTGCCCCGGAGCAGATGGCGGCCGCCAAAACAGCCACGATCGACAGGCTGCGGATGCGCTACCGCCACATGCGCGACACGCGATGGGCCGGATACCGGGGCTACGATGCCTGGTTCAATAGCCCAATCAACAACGCAAAGCTCGCCGCGACCGCCGTCTACGGCGAACAAGTTCCGGCGTTTCTTCGCCTGTTCGACTTGTGCTCCGGCGACTATCCAAGATTCTATGCTTCCGTTCGGCGGATGGGGGCCTTACCTGCAGCTTCGCGGGAGCAGGCGCTGAAGGCGGCGGCGACGTGCGATTGACGTTGACAGCCGGAGGGCATCCCCGCCCCTGCGCGATGCTGGCTCGAGCGTCATGCAAGGAAATTTCATATGGCAGCGAGACGGAGTGGGGGAGCGCCATATGCGATTGCCCCCTGGGCAGCCAAGTGAGGGAGCGCCAGGGCCGCAATAGCTTCCGGGCCTTGTCCGGCGCCCGGTCAGTCGCTTTGCCCTACTGGCTCGAAAACGTCACGGTCACGCCGCGCTGCCGAAAATAAGCCTGCATCAACTTGCGGCCGGCGCGGTTGTTGTGTGCCAATTTAGCCGGATCGAACACCGCCTCTTTTAGCCCATCTCGTGCCAGCGCCGCTTTGAGCGTCGCGATATGCGCGTCGATGTCGGCATTGTCGGCACGGAGCGAGGCGTAGATGCTTTCGGTCGCTTGGGCCACGGTCGGTTCGCTCACAGATGTCGTCCTTTGGTTGGTGGAGCGGCGGCTTAACACAGATTCGCGGCTCCGCCGATACCGATGAGCCCGTCAGCGCACAGCGCCTGGCCCCCAAAAAACAAGGCCCCTCCGAGGGGCCTTGCCATATCACCTTGGAGTCTTCGCACCCTGCCGCTATTTGCCGGCCAGCTGCTTGGCGTTCTCCGGCGTGATCGCAGTGGTGTCCACCGTCACGGTCGGCTCAACGGAGGTCGCGCAGTCGAGCAGGATCTTCTTTGCCATGTCGATCGCTTCCTTGGCGCCCGTCGGATAGGTGAATGTCGCCGCCCAATCACCCTTGGCGACGGCCTCGATGCCGCCGGCCGGGCCTGGCAGGCCGTCGGTGCCGATGATCTTGACGTCCTTGCCGGCGCCCTTGGCGGCGAGCAACGCGCCCGCGGCCATCATGTCGTTCGAGGCATAAAGCACCTTGATGTCGGGATGCGCCTGGAGCATGGCGGAAAAGGCGGTCTGGGCTTTATCCGGAACCCAGTCGGCGGCCTGCTCGGCGACGATCTGGATCTTGGCATTGGCCTTCACGCCTTCCTTGAAGCCGTTCAAGCGCTCCACCGCCGGCGTCGAGCTCGGCAGGCCCTCCAGCACCGCCGCCTCGCCGCCATCGGGCAAAAGCTTCGATGCCGTGTACTTGCCGGCTTCCTCGGCGATCTTGAAATTGTCGCCGCCGATGAAGGCCGTGTAGTCCTTGCCGGGGTCGCCCACCGTCTTGCGGTCGAGCTCGATGACCGGGATGCCGGCATCCATGGCGCGCTTCACGGCAGGCGTCAGCGGGGCGGCCTCGAAGGGCGAGATCAGCAGAAGATCGACCTTCTGGGTGATGAAGTTGTCGACCTGCGAGGTCTGCGTGTTGACGTTTCCGGCGCCGTCGGCGATCTGCAGCGTGAAGCCGGGCACTTCCTTGGCCGCCGCCGTCAGCTCGTCATTGACGTGCTGGCGATAGGGCTCGGCATTGTTGGCCTGCGAAAAGCCGATGACGAACTGGCCGTCCTTGGCGCAGGCCTTGACCATCGGGTCCGCCGCCTGCGCGGCGCCTGCAACGCACAGGCCGGCGCTTGCCAGAAGCGCGACCCGAAGGACGCGCGATCCTCTCAGTGTGGTTCTCATACTCAGTCTCCTCCTCGTCCGGCTCGGGGTGCCAGACCTTTGGTTGCTCTTTCGGGATGCTGCCGCCGACCTCCTATCGTCCCAAACCCTCGCGGCGGCGAACGAGGGATTGAAGCACTGCCGCGAGCACGATGATCGCGGCGGTCGCGAGCAGCTGCATGGCGGGGGTGATGTTGTTGAGCTGAAGGATGTTGGCCAACGCACCTAGCATGATGGTGCCGGCCACGGTGCCGACCATCGAGCCGGCGCCGCCGAACAGGCTGGTGCCGCCGATGACCACGGCGGCGATCGCGGTGAGCTCGTAGCCCATGCCGTCATTGGCGCTGCCGAAGTTGAACTGGCCGGCATGCACGATGCCGGCAAGGGCGGAGGCAAAGCCGGTGATGGCGTAGACCGAGACCTTCACCATCGACACCGGCACGCCGGAAATGCGCGCGGCGCGCTCGTTGCCGCCGACGGCATAGACGTAGCGGCCGAAGCGCGTGGTGTTGAGCACCAGCGTGGCGATCGCCGCGAAGATGATGAAGACGATGGTCGCAACCGGCACGGTGTTGTCGAACAGGCGCTCGCCAAGCACCGCGAATACCGGCGGCGCCAGGCCTGGGCCGTCGCCATAGGAGATGTTGATGTACTGATTGCCGGAAACGACCAGCGCGAGCCCCCGCGCCGCCTGCAGGCCGGCGAGCGTGACGATGAAGGGCTCGAGCCGGAAGCGCGTGGAGATCGTGCCCTGGATGATGCCGAAGACGGTGCCCATGACGAGCACGGCCAGGATGGTGGCGATGAGGCCGAAGCCGCCGGAGATCATCATGGTGGCGGTGACGACGGCGGAGAGGCCAAGCACCGCGCCCACCGACAGGTCGATGCCGGCGGTGATGATGACGAAGGTCATGCCGATGGCGATGATGCCGGTCTCCGACACGGCGCGCACGATGTTGGCGATATTGTCGGGGTTGAGGAACAGTATCTCGCCGTGACGCCGCGGCGAGAAGATGACGCCGCCGATCGCCACCAGCACCAGGCCGATCAAGCTCTGGAAGCGCACGATGATCGCCAGCGGGTCGACGCGGTGCTTTTGCGCCCCGGGCGCCGCCGGGCTTGAAGCTGCCGGGTTGGCCGCCACCGAAATCTTCTGGTCCGACATCAGGCCTCCCTGCCATTTGCCGCGGCAAGCACGGTGTGCTCGTCGATGCCGCCGTTGAATTCCGCCACATTGCGACCCCGGCGCAGCACCACGATCCGGTCGCAAAGCCCGATCAGCTCCGGCATCTCGCTGGAGGCGACCAGTATGCCCAGCCCCTGCGCCGCAAGGGCTCTCAGCCGCGCGTAGATCTCGCCCTTGGCGCCGACATCGACGCCGCGCGTCGGCTCGTCGAGCAGCAGGAGCCGCGGGTTGCCGAGGATTTCCTTGGCCAGCACAACCTTCTGCTGGTTGCCGCCGGACAGCGCGCCGACGGCGATGTCCGGATTCTTCGGGCGGATGTCGAACTGGCCGAAGGACTGCCGCACGGCCTCAGCCTGGCGGCGTGGCGACATCAGGCCGGCCGGCGAGATGCGGCGGATCACCGACATCACCAGGTTGAGGCCGACCGCCATCCTCAGCATCAGGCCGCTGCCGCGCCGGTCGTCGGTGACGAAGGCGATGCCCGCCTTGCGCGCCGCATTGATGGATTCGAGTTTTACCGGGCGGCCGTCGACTGCGATCTCGCCCTGCCAGCGGCCGGCAAGGCCGGTGCCGTAGAGCGCGGACAGCAGCTCGGTGCGCCCCGCCCCCATGATGCCGGCCAGCCCGACGATCTCGCCTTCCCTGACCTCGAGCGAGATGCCGCTCGGCGGTTGCCAGCCGGCGCTTTCGCGGGCGAGCCTGAAGCTGGCGTTCTTCAAGCTGAGCAGCGTCTTGCCGGCGCTCTTCGCGCGTTCGGGATAAAGCTCGTCCAGCGGCCGCCCGACCAGGAGGCGGACCAGCTCGGCCTGCGGCGCGTGCGGCTCGGTGATACCGGCGACCCGGCCGTCGCGCATCACCGTCACCCTGTCGGCGATACCGGGCACTTCCTCCAGCCGGTGCGAGATATAGACGATGCCGACACCGGTCGCGGCGAGCTTCCTCATGATGTCGAACAGGCGTTCGACCTCGCCGACGGTGAGAGCGGCAGTCGGCTCGTCCATGATGAGCACGCGCGAGGCATAGGACAGCGCCTTGACGATCGCCACCACCTGGCGCTGGCCGATCGATAGGTCAGCGACGAGGCGCGCGGGGTCGATGGCGAGCTCGATCGCCTCCAGCCGCTGCTTGGCCTCGCGACGCATCGCCGGCACGTCGAGCATGCCGCCAGGCCGCATAAGCTCGCGGCCGAGGAAGAGGTTTGCCGCGACATCGAGCGACGGCACGAGGTCGAGTTCCTGGAAAATGGTCGCGATGCCGGCGGCCTGCGCCTCGCGCGGATTGTTGAAGGTGACCAGCTTGCCGTCGATGCGGATCTCGCCCTCGTCCGGCATGTAGACGCCGGACAAAAGGTTCATCAGCGTCGACTTGCCGGCGCCGTTCTCGCCGAGCAGCGCATGGATCTCGCCGGCCTTCAAATCGAAATCGACGCCGCGCAGCGCCTGGACGCCGCCAAAGCGTTTTACCGCACCGGTGACGGAAAGCAGCGGCGCGCTCATGCCGGCCTCGTGTGGGGCGGCCTCGCGCAGGATTGGCGCGCCTGCAGCGTTGCCTCGAGCCGCACCGCGCGCGGCGCCGCGTCGCTCGATGCGATGCGCTCGCTAAGCAACGCCGCCGCCTGCCTGCCGATCTCGGTGCAGGGCTGCTCGACCAGCGTCAGCCTGGGCTCGAAACAGTCGGCCCATTCGAAATCGTCGAAGCCGACCAGCGAGAGGTCGCGCGGGATCGAAAGACCCTTCTCGCGGATGGCACGGACTGCCCCGATCGTCGTCATGTTGTTGCCGGTGACCAATGCGGTGGGCGGCGCAGGCAGCGACAGGATCGCATGCGTCGATGCCGTTGCGCTCGCCGTGTCGACATTCTCCGGCGAGACATAGTGCGGCAGGCACTCAAGTCCATTGGCTGCGAGCGAGGCACGGAAGGCGTCGACACGCTCGCGCGTGGTGGCGAGCCCCGGCTGGCCGGCGATGTAGCCGATGCGCTTGTGGCCGAAGGAGGCGACATGATCGATCAGCGCCCGCATCGCCGTCTCGTTCTCGACGCCGATCTGGTCGAAGCGGTCGTCGGCGAAGCGGTCGATGAGCACGCAGGGCAGCTTCTTTTCGGCGAGATAGGCGATCGCGCGCTCCGGCGAGCCGGACGGCGCCAGGATGACGCCGTCGACGCGGCGCTGGTGGAAGGCGCGCACCACCTGAAGCTCGCGGTCCGGGTCTTCCTGCGTATCGGATAGGAACACCATCAGGCCGAGACGCGCGCATTCGGCTTCGACCGCACAGATGATGTCGGTGAAGTAAGGGTTGGAGATCGCCGATATGGCGAGCCCGACGCTATTGGTCGAGGCGACCTTCAGCGAGCGCGCCAGTTCGTTGGGCTGGTAGCCCATGGCGGCGATGGCGTCGTTGATGAGTTGCGCTTTCTCGGGCGAGACGAAGCGCGTGCGGTTGACCACATGCGAGACGGTCGAAACCGAGACGCCGGCGCGGCGCGCGACCTCAGCCATTGTCGGCATTGCGGCTCGAACGGAGTGCCCGCAAGCGCCCCTCCCCTGGATTGCGTTTCCCGTCCGCTCTGCGGCGGATCTGACGGAACCATAGTGCCATCGAAACGTTTGCGCAATCGATTCGATAGCAGGTTGTGAAAATCTTTTGGAAGCAGCGAAGAGAGCCTGCTTCGGGCGCCGATGCTTCAATTGTCGAGGCCGGCACTATCTTTCGATCGCCTTCCGGCGGGGATAATACGAAAGGCCAGAGCAATCTCGTCCGCCGCGCCGATCCTCCCCTCTACGGCCGCGCATGCGCCTGTCTCGAGCGCGGTGCCGGGCAACGGCAGGCTCAGTTGCCGTCGGCGACTGTCTTTATCCAGTTCATATACGGAAAGACCCTGGCATAGACGCCGTATTTCTTGGCAAGGCCGCAGCCATCTCCCCAACTGGAAAGCCCGACCAGGTAGGGTCCCTGCGGGGTTTCAACCACTGCCGGCCCGCCGCTGTCTCCGAGACAGGCGTCGCTACCGCCATTTACGTTTCCAGCGCAAAACATCGACGCCTTCACCTGCCCGTTAAGAGCGTCGGGGGCGTTGCAGACATCCGTCGTCTGCGTCGGCACGGACGCCTCGCGCAGATCGTCGCTCTTGGACGTCCTCCTGTCCGGATCGGTCACGCCCCATCCGCTGATCGTCAGGAACGTCCGGTCGAGCAGCGCATCCGGCATGTCGGCGACCGGAAGCGATCCCGACAAGCCATTGTCATCGACCTTGAGGACCGCCAGGTCGTTCTCCTTGGTCGCCGCATCGTACAACGGGCTGACGACCGACTTCGAAACAGCGTGCCGCGTGCCGCCGGCGGACAGTTTTGCCGTCCCGCCGAGCACGAAGATCGGATGATCCTTCGCCTGCAAAATGCAATGGGCGGCGGTCAGGACAATCGATGGCGAGAGGGAGACGCCGCCGCAAAACTGGGCGGCGAAATTGTTTGGGATCTCCGCATAGCCGATCGCCACTTGCCAGGCGAAAAACCCGGTTCGGGTGACAACCTGGCCTTCGATAATCTTCTTGTCGTCGCCGAACTTGCCGCTGCGCCAGGCCGCCTCGCTTTCTTCGAAAGTCATCTGGGCCCGCGCATTGGAGGACGAGACGAGCGATGCGCACTGCACGATGAAAAAAACCGCGAAAAGGCAGCGCCATCCTCTCATCGTCGCCCCGCCGCGATTTCCTTAAGCTTCTTCATGACGTCGATGATGTTCTGGCCGTTCCTGTAACGGATCAGGTAGTCCAGAACGGTATCCCTGTCCGAACTGGTCGATATCGACGCCCAAAGATCGTCCGCCTCCTTCAGGATGGTTGGCGTGAGGGTGATGTAAATCACTCCGATCATACCATCCTCCTCCACGGGAATGTTCCCAATATGGTGCAGATCGTCGTCGTTACGCACCCCAAGGAAATCATTGAAGATGGGACGCCCCGGCCTGCCGAAATTCTTCAACAGCGCGGCTGTGTAGGGGCTGTTTCTGTCGGTCGGCCGAACCGATTGATCCACCGACTGACCGTTGCGATTGGCGTAGCCGGTCAGGTATTCGGCGCGCTCGGCATACATCGACAGCTCCGGTTGCGGAACGCCGACGGCGTCCGAAAGCGACTTCGAGGAGGAGATCGAGGCCGTCTCGGATCCACGCAGAAAATCCACGTTGGCCACGGGCAGCTCGCTGTCCTTCCACTGGAGCTCATTGCGGCAGGCGTCGACCAGTTGGACGATGATGGCGTCGCGCATCAGCGTTTCGATAACGGTTTCCACGGCATAGCTGTTCACCGCTGGGTCATGGCCGCCGAGGCCGGCATCGACGGCCGCCAGGAACTGCTTGCCGCCTTCCGTGAAACCATGCCCGGAGAAATAGACCACGACAATCGGCTTGGTCTGCCGACTTGCCTGCCAGATGCTACTCCTGGAGACCAGATTGGCCAATTCGGCATCCATGTCGTTCTTGTGCGCATCGAGCACGATCCGCACGTCGTCGAAACCCAGTTTCGACTGCAGAAAGGAGCCGAAATCCAGCGCGTCGTTCCGTGCCCTGGGCACGCCGCCAACGTACTCGTAGTTGGCGTTGCCTATGACGAGCGCGATGCGTGGAACGGTGGTGTTTGCCAGGCAAGCAGATTGAGAAGCCAGCAGCGACGCCGCCAAGGTCAACAGAGACAGAACAAGCTCCCATCCCCGTGCCATCGGCCTATTGCCTGACAGGATTGAAGACGGCACTCATCTGCTGCTCCGACAAGGTCGCAAAGCCGACCACGCCGTTCAGGCCAATACGCCCGGCCGGCCCGGCGCTCCCGCTTCTTCCTGGCGCGCCGTCGAGACCGTTTTGAGCCATGATGCCGCATCGGCCGAAGTCTCTACCGGCGAGCCCGCCCGCGCCGGGTGGACCGCCGTCGCCCGGCCGGCCGCTTTCGGCCCCGAGGCCGGCGTTGTTTTGCACTTCCAGCTTCTGGAGCTCATCGGCCGAAGACGTGAAGACTAGCACGTCGCCGCTGCTTCCACCATTGCCACCGCCGCCGCCGTTCCCGCCATTGCCTCCGTCGCCACCAGAACCGCCGGCGGTTGGAGGACGAATACAGGTCTGGCTGACGAAAAGGTTCTTGAGAATATCCTTGCCGATCGAATCCGCACCCGCGGCGCCAGTGCCACCCCTTCCCCCAGTCTGGCCTTCGCCACCGGGTTGGCCGTCCATACCGGAGACGTCTATGCGGATACTTCCCTCGCCTTCAATATGCCTGAACAGCAAAACAAGCCCGGGAGCGGAAGCGCCATCGACACCAGCATTGCCTGCCTCCCCGTCATAGCCACGGGCGCCGGGCTGGCCGGGGTCACGCGCAGCGATGCCGTCCGGTGCCCGTCCCCGTGGCGGCATCTTACCTTGGCCCACGGGCCTGCTCCATGTGATCTCGACGTCACCCGAAACCTTGATGGTATCGGCCACGATGAAAATGCTGTTGCCCAGACCGGTGGGCGACGACGCTGGGAAAATCAGCTTGGTGTTCGGCGAGAACGTCATCGTTCGCGCGACTAGGTTCATTTCCTTGGTCTGCAGACGGCCCTCGAGGAACAAGGTTTCCGCCATGAAGCCGGTAAGGCCGCTGATCTGCCGCAGCACCGAAACAAGCGCGGCGGATTGAAACTCGGTGAATTCCTTGCGGTTGGCCGGTATGGCGCCGCCCGCCGACGCGAGTCCCAGCGCCAAAGCCGCAGCGTAGACAAGGCTACGGCGCCAAGCCGTAACGTGCCCACCTCGCCCCCGCATCCAGCGCCCCCAGCGTGTGAATCCAGTTTCGGATAAGACCTTAGTTTCATGGCGACCGATCCGCAATGGCAAACTCAGCGGGAGATGTTTCGCAAGGAGGGCGGCTCAATAACTTTCGCCATCGGGTTGTGAAGTTGTTCAACCCTGCTCCTCCAGGTCTTTCGCCAGCTCGCGTGAGCCGCTTATCCTCCCTATGCTCTCGTGCTCAGCTTTTTGATTGAAACCAAAAAATAACTCTCTATGATTTTTGCACAGGCAGTATCTCCGGGGGGGGAGGTCGGCGTGAGGGATGTCGATCTTTTTCGTAATTTCAGTCGTCTTTTTGTATCAATACTGTTCATTTTTATGGGCTGCTGGCCCGTTCGGGCGCAGACCACGCCCGCGCAGGTGGCCGAGCAGGTCACTGCGTTGCTCAATTTTTTGAAACCGGTCAACCTTGCGGCGCCAGGAGATCTCGATGACAAGAACTTCGATCCGCTCATCGAGCAGTTGCTAAGGCTTAGAGCTGCAAAGAAGCCAAGTATACTCGAAATAGAAAAGGTAAAAATATCATCCAGCCTTCTGGGAAGCAATTTCTCCACGGCCTTCCCGAGCGCCGCGTGGCCCCGTGACCTCATCGACGAAATAAAGAAGGCCGCGACCTATTTCGACGGGCTGGTCTTCCTTCGCGATCCTACCCAGGCGCTGCTCAGACGAATGGATGTGCTGACCGCCTCGGCACAGGCGATCGACATGGACGACGCCGCGGTGCAGGCTTCGGTCGAGGCCCTCGTCAAGAAGCTGACCGCCGGCAAGCCGACATCCGCGAGAAACCAGGCGAACCTTGCCAGGGACACGCTGAAGGGGTTGCTCGACGACGCCGCGATGAAAAGGGTGCTGATCGAGGACAAGGACGTCTCCAGCAAGCTGGCGCAGTTGCGAGAAGCGCTCCAGCCCTTTGCCGCCGATAAGCAGTTACGAGTCCACATTGTCAGCGCGCTTTACGGCGATATCGGCGCCATCAACGACATCCTTCGGCGCGGACATTCCGTGACGATGAAGGAACGGGATCGCTGGTGCTTGGCGGGTGCGGCGGTGGCGACGTCATGCGAGCGGCAGACGAACTGTCAGGCCAATGTGGATTTCAAGCAGGCGCTTTGCGGCTATGACCCAGCGCCTCTTATGGCGTCCGCCTACAAGGGGCTGGTCGTCGTCTATCAGTGCCGGAGCAATGACGACGCCCTTTGGAACGACGTCGATAAAATGGACTACACCAAGGCGCGCATCGATCGAAAATTCGTACCGCCGCCGCCGACAGCCACGACGCGCCTTACGCTGCTCTACAGCAAGGAACAGAGCTTCCGATGCGCGCCACCGCTGAACTGAAGCCTTTGCACCGGCGGCGCCCCCCGGGACGCCTTGGCCTGCGGCCGGCACAACTGGCGTTTGCGGCGCTATCGGCGATTTCGGTCCTGACTGCGGCGTGCTCGGTCGTCGAGACATACGGCGTTTCGGTTGCGCCCGGCGAACCTTCCCCCGATTTTCGTTGCAAGAGCGAAGCCGGTTCATACTCTCTGTCGGCTACAACCTGGTCCTTCGAAATCAACACCTATGACAACAGTCCCTTTGTGTTGGAAGCCATCCAGGAAAAGCACTATCCCGACGCTCGTCATACGTATTGCCTCGACTACCTGGCCTCGGGCCTAGCGAAGGATCAGCTCACCGTCGGCTACAGCTCGGCGGACACCAGCAAGGGTCTCGGGGGCGGACTCCTGGAGTATGTCGCCTCCTATGCCGTCGATAAGAGCCAGGTCGTCATCCGCAACCTGATCCGCGCCATTTTCATCGGCATCTCGGGAAGAGCGGACTTTACCTTCGCGCGCGAGTCGATACCGACCACGAACAAGAAAACCCAGGGTCGGTTCGAGGTCGATCCGCTCGACGAGCAGGAGATGGCGACGCTGAACAAGCGGCTGGCCGATTTCGGGTTCTGTCTCGTGCTTTCCGGATATTCCTTCGAGGAGGGACGCACTGGCACGTCTGCGGAAGCCTATTGCTCCGACCCGCTGGGCACGATCCGCAGGCATCCTTCGAAGGCTCTCGAACAAGCTCACCGACAAGCATGGCTCGTCGAGCAGCCGGAACGCACAGGTATCCTCTATCGCCCTCGCCTGCCCTATGCGCTGGAAATCTACACGCAGGACGATCCTCACCATAGCGCATGGCAATTGCGCAAGGTCACGCAGGTCGAGATCGAGAACATCTCCCCGATCGTTTCGCTGGGCATCAACCGGGCTCTTTTCGCCGAGGCGAAGGTCGGGCTTGAGTTCGATGCCGGCGTGCTGAAGAACTTCTGCCTCTCGAAATCGAGCGAGGTAGCCGGCTTCGTCGATATTCCGCTCGATATCGTCTACGGGATCACCGAACTGCCTGCGCAAACGATCAAGGCCGAGGTGGAGCGTGCGAACTCGACCGTCGCGCTGACCCAGGCACAAATGAACCTGCTCGACACCCAACGCCAATACGAACTGTTCCTGCGCGAGAAGAACACAAGCTCAAGCCTGGGCAGCCCTGGCGTCATTCAGAATTCAAACGGCTGCAACAACAACAACTGCACCGTCACCGCGCCCACCATGACGACCAACGAAGGGGTCAAGCAGGCCGGTCCGTTCCTGGAAGCGACTGGCCTCTGCCAGCAGCTCACCACCAAGCTCAGCGCGATCCGACCGGGGCAACCATGACAACGCCCTCGCCAAAGCGTTTCTCGAGGCCGTCCCTGGCGGCGATGCTGAGTCTTAACCTGCTGGTGTGCGGCTGCGGGCCGACGCTGGTCAGCGGACCGGTTGAGGAAGTGTCGGCTGGCCAAGGCGGCAGTGCAGGTTGCCGCTATCCGGCCGGCGCCTACGCGCTTCCGCTCGATCTTCTGCATGTCGAAATCCGCAAGACCGTGGGCGCGGATCGGGTTTTCTACGCCGCCCAGGACATTACGACACGGCGAACCGCCGATCCGAGCCGTCTCTACTGCTTGGATTTCCTCGGTTCGGCGCTTGCCAACGACAAGCTGGCCATCAGCCACGCAACCGATACCGGCAACGATGCCACATCCAGCCTGCTGCTGACCAAAATCGGCTCTGAGTTCGACGACAGGTCGCTCAAGATCGCCAACGCCGTGGTGGACGCCGCCGCGCAAGTGGCGGTTCGACCCCGAGGCGCTTTCGGGGTACCGGGGGACGGCAACAAGATCGAACTGGTCGTCGGGCAATTCGACTTCGATCCGTTCAACTACGAGCAGATTCAAAAGGTCAACCACGCGCTCAGATCGCTCGACCACTGCGTGTTTCTCGATCCGACCAATGATCCCTACGTGCCTGCTTGGCAGGCATCGCTCTGCTCTTCCGCCGCGTACATGCCGCCGAAGGATCCTTCCTATCACGGCCTGTCGGTGATCAAAGCCGATCCGCCACCGCTGTCCGACAAATTGCAAGGTGTGCTTTACCGCCCGCTTCTCACCCACAAGCTGGTCATCATGAAGCGAAACCACGACCCGGTAGGTGCTGAGTGGCAACTGTTCCAGACCAAGCGGGTGCAGATGACGAATGCGGCGCCGGCGTTTCTGCTCCAGATCAATCGCTCGCTCTTCGTCGACCGCACCATGGACATCGACTTCTCGAATGGTGTGCTGCAGGCCGTCAGGATCGACAAGCCGAGCGAAGCCGAAGCGCTTTCGGGATTCGTGCTGCGCACGATGCAGGTCATCGTTTCCATTCCGGTCAGAGCCCTGATCGTCGGCAAGACCGATGCGGACAATCGCAAGGCCCTCATCCAGGCGCAGGCCCAAATGATAGCGACGCTGGAGGCCTATGACCAAGCCGTCGAAAAGGAAAAGCAAAGGCGCCAGGCCAACTCCACAACTGCCAATTCGCCGGTGCGCAGCACGCTCGCCGTACCTGCGACAGCCGATCCATCAGCTCAAACGGATTTGTCGGCCTGCCTCAACGCAGCCGCCGCCACGGAGGATCCACTTGCCAAATGCACCGAGATTCTCCAGGGAGCCGGAGTGCAATGAACGGCGCCTGCCGGTTCCTCATGGCTGTCGCGGTGCTTTGCCTGTCCTTGGCTGCACGGGCGCAGGAAGTGAGGCACGACGTTATCTATCCGGCGTGTCCGCCTTCTCCCAATCCGTTTTGCATGGCGGCCGATTTCCGAAGCCTGTTGCGATTACAGACCAGCGGCGGAGACATAAGGCTGATTTCCGACGACAGCCTTCTGATCGAAGTTGATGCCACCGGACACGCAACGAGCGGTATCCACGACCGAATCTTCGAAGGTATCCGCATTCCGCCTATTCTGGACGAGGTGGTTCGCATCGAGTTCGATGTAGGGCTCAGCCGGCCGGCGCTGTGCACCGGCGTCGCGCTGAACAGGAATACGGTCCTAACAGCGGGCCATTGCGCGTGCGCCGTGCAGGCAGCCTATCGCGTCAGCTTTCCTCGATATTCCGGTAAGATGTTTCGAGCTCAGGAATCGGAGTTCCACGATCCGCGCAAGCTGTCCCGCCCGCCGCTGCCTTTTTTGGGCTACGATTGCCGGCGACTGATGTATCCCCAACCGGGAAAGGACCTGGGACTGCTCTTCCTGGAGCCGTCCGCCGCGCCATCGAGCGAATTCGACCCGGTGGCGCCTCCGGCGGCGCCATTTTTCCTCCTGCACGACATGCTCAACAAGGGTGAGCTGCGCAATCTGCTCATTTTTGGCTACGGGCGGCGCGAGGACCAGACAATGCCTCACGATCTGATCGGCGCTTCGACCCCTATCCGCGACCCGTTCTGCCTGCGCGACAGGTACGATGGAGCACAATGCGGCATTTTTCGCGAATTCACTCTTTCCAGCCTGGTGACGGAAGTCGATCCGGGCGCCGACACATGCGACGGCGACAGCGGCGGGCCGGTTTATTTCATCGGAACCAAATCGTTGCCGGAGGGGGTCGAACTGCACCGAATGCTGGTGGGAATAACCTCCAGAGGGCTGGGCGGCGTACCCCAGTTCGGCCAGGGTTATTGCGGTGGTGGCGGCGTCTACACCGCGGTTGCGCATCCCGACGTGTTGAAATGGTTGGCCGTCAATGGAGTGCCATTGGAGGTCGGCCTGACGGCGAAAAGATTTGCCGAGAAAGCCTTCGTCGAAAAATCCATCTTCGACCAATAGAGCCGAAGGCGCGGCAAGGTTATGCTGCGGTCGGCTGCAGCTTGGCTATAAGGCGAGCCACGCCGTGCCGGCGAGGAGCGTCAGCAAGGTCAGCGGCAGGCCGACCTTGAAGAAGGACATGAAGGAGAGTTCCTTGCCCGCCGCCTTCGCCTGTTCGGCGACGATGAGGTTGGCGACGGAGCCGAGCAGGGTGAAATTGCCGGCGAGCGTCGAGCTCATCGCCACGACCAGCCAGGCGCGCTCGGGGTTTTCGAGTCCCGGGATGAAGGGCCGCAGCGCCAGCACCGCGGGCACGTTGCTCATGATGTTGGAAAGCACGGCGGTGAAGCCGGATAGCCGCCAGACATCGTCGAGGCCGATGGTCTTTGCCCAGGCGATCATGTCGGGGGTGAGCAGCGTGCGCTCGGCGCCCGCCACCACCACGAACAGGCCGGCGAACATGAAGAGCAGCGGCCCGTCGATCTCGCGATAGATGCGGTGCGGCTTGATTGCGCGGGTGACGAGCAGGAAGGCGCCGGCGATCAGCGCCGCCTTGGCGACAGGCACGCCGGCGAAGAAGGCGACCGCCAGCGCCAGGCAGACGATGGTCGCCTTCAGCACCTGCCCCGGCAGCATGCGGCCGCGATAGACCTCGGGGCTGAGCTCCGCGGGCCGCGCAAATTCGGCACGGTAGACGATGCGGATGATGACGATGACGGCGACAAGGCCGAACAGCGCCACCGGCGCGAGCGCTGCCGTGAAGGCCGGATAGGAAATGCCCGACAGCGCGCCGATCACCATGTTCTGCGGATTGCCGGTGATGGTGGCGACGCTGCCGCAGTTGGAGGCCGTGCAGGTGGCGATGAGATAGGGAACCGGGTTGCGCCGGATGACGCGGGTGACGTGGACGACGATCGGCGCCATCACCAGGCAGATCGCGTCATTGACCAGGAAAGCGGAGAGCACGCCGGTCAGAAGCGTCACCATGATCAAGAGCATGAACGGCGCGTGCGCGTGCTCGATGGCGAAACCGCCAAGCGCGCGGAAGGCGCCGGACACCTTCAGATGCGCCACCACGATCATCATGCCGAGCAAGAGCGTGATGGTGTCGAAATTGATGGCGCGGTAGGCGTCCTCGATGCCGATCGCACCGATGGCGATCATGGCGGCCCCGCCGAGCAGCGCGATGCCGGCACGGTCGAGCCTGAGGCCCGGAATGCGCCCGACGGCCACGCCGGCATAGGTGGCTGCCAGGATGAAAAGCGCGCCGGCGCCCGTCCATGTCATTGCCAGAGGTTCCCGCTCATCCTGCCCGGCGGAATCTGCCCGGGGCTCTTGTGGCCCCACCTTTAGCAAGGGTGGCGCAAAGGGGAAGCGGCGGCTGTTGAAACTTTCGTCATCCGCCCGGGAGCTTTTATATCTCCAATAGCTAATGTAATGTTTTCCGAAAATACCGGACCGATAATCCAAGGCGTTGGGGACGAAACGGATGAACACGGTCGTTGAAGGGGAGCATCATGTCTCGGCTAAGGAGAATCTGATGCCCTCGACGGAATGCCGGCGCTGCCACGGCGCCAGGAAGGTCTTCGTTTGCGCTCGCTGGGCCAGTTCCAACGGCCACTGCTGCCCGGACGGGACGCACCGGCTGAGCTGCCCGGGATACAGCGCCGTCTGCGTGGAATGCGCCGGAGGTGACGGCCGGAATACCTGACTGGTCTCGTTTCGGGGAGTTTGCAGGCGGGCCGGCCCGCAAGCGGCCGCCGCCATATGAGCGGGTCACCCCTGCCCTGTTCTTTGCCGTCGCCTAAATACGCGTCTTCCTCGATCTGGAACCATTCCAGCGTCCACAACGTTGGAACCAGCCCACCTGGTACAACTGGAGGCAGGCAAATGGGTGTATCGATTCTCATCGGCATCCTGATCACCTTCCTTGTGGTGATCCTGGTGCTTTATCTCATTCAGCGCCTGCCGCTCGACGGCCGCACAAGACAGATCGCCCAGGTCGTCGTCATCATCATCGGCATCATCTCGCTGCTCAGATACCTTGCGGTGTTCTAGCGGCGAACCATATCTGTCACCGCAAAGCCATGACTGGAAGCGGTGTCTGCATGAAAAGCCTGTCGATCGCCCTTGTTGCCGGCACGATCTTGTGGACCGCGGGCGCCGCCGATGCGCGGCCCGACACGCGCGCCATGACCTGTGCCGAGACGCAGGCGCTGGTCCGGAGCCGGCACGCTGCGGTGCTGACGACCGGGCCCAACACCTACGACCGTTTCGTGCGCCAATACGGCAACGAGTGCGACTGGCCGGAAATCCCGATGTCGGTCGCGGTTCCGACACGCGACGGTCCCTGCCGCGTCTACCGCTGCGAAGAGCCGGTCTTCAACTTCCCGAATTGAGAATCACTTCGCCTTGGCAGGCATGTCGGGAACCGTCGCGGCTTCGCGCGAATTGTAGCGGGAACGACCCGGGCGACGCCAAGACGTTGAACTGGAATTTGGTCTGCGTCGCGGAATGAGGAGGAAGCGCCATGTCCGACGATATCATGCGCAGCGGCAGTTGCCTGTGCGGCGGCGTCCAGTTCCGCGTGACCGGCGCGCCGTCGAGGGTCGGCCTTTGCCATTGCAAGGACTGCCGCAAGACCAGCGGATCGGCCTACCAGACCTTTGCCGTGTGGCCGCGCCAGGCATTCGAAAGCACGGGAATCACCAGCACCTATGGCGGACGCAGCTTCTGTCCGACTTGCGGCAGCCGTCTGCCATCGGTCGGCGAAGACGAGGTCGAGGTGATGATCGGCAGCCTGGACGTCGCGCCGACCGAAGGCTTGGAGCCCAGCTACGAACTGTGGATCGGCCGACGCGAGCACTGGTTGCATCCACTGCCCGAGGCGCGGCAGTTCGAGCATGACAGGACCGCCGACGATTCGGCGGCCGATCACGGTGACCCGGAGCCAGGGCGCGAGCCGTATCGGAAGTCAGCCTAAGTTCTTGGCGACGGCAGGGCTTAAGTCCTAGACCGGAGAACGCTTCGGTCCCAGTGAGCCGGCGACATGCCTGCAAATGGTTGGCCACGGCCGCGCTGCCCTGTCTTCTTCTTTAAGTTCGCGCATTTTCAACCACCGGTCGGTTGCCGGCGCGGCAATGGCCGTTAGCATCCACGGCGCGGCGAAACCTTTTGGAGGCCGCTTTGGCCGGCGCGGCTCAGGCAACACACCAGCATTGCCGCGCCGGCCTTGCAAGACCGATAGAATGTCCAACCTTGGCTAGGCATCCGGTCGAATACAACCTTAAGGTTGCATTCGAATTTTGACGATTTTGCTTGTCGCACAAAGTACCAAGCTTCCATTACGACAGCGGGGTGAAAATCGTTTCAGCGAGAGAAAATTTTCATCATTTGTAATTCTGGCCATGGCAACTATGCCTTCAAGCTCTGCGAGCAAGCAGCAGCGCCTATGATCTCTGGCCCTGTACAAAAGGCCACCTTTGTTTCTTTGGAATTTTGCTACATACTGTCATCGATTCTTGAAACCGGACGGGGCGGTTTTCATGACCTGGGCGCCTGAACGCGGCCGCAACGTGCACATGCGGTATCCACCGATCGACGGGTTTTGGACCTGGGACATCAAGCGCGACCGCGTCTATGGTGATGCCAATCTGTCCGCTTATTTCGACCTGACACTCGAGGAATTCTCGCACGGCGCGCCACTGGAACGGTGGATGCAAAGCATAGAGCGGGAAGACCAGCCGAGGGTACGGCTGGCGATCCGCAAGGCCATAGAGCGCAGGTCGGGCTTCCGTGAGGTCTACAAGGTCCGCTCGGAGAAGATGGGGCTCCGCAAGATCCTGGCGGTTGGCCAATGCTATGTCGATGGCATGGGCGAGGCAGCTCTCTATCCCGGCTGGTTCGTCGACCTGACGCAGGATGCCGCGCGCGAGGAGTATTCGCTGCGCGAAATCCACAACCATGTCGAGCAGGCCAAGGAGATCGCGCAGTCGGCCGGGCACGACATGCTGTCCTACCTCCTGGACAACATTCAGGAAGAGATCCAGCAGAGACTTGGCGAGAAATCGAGGAGGCGCAAATCGTCGTGAAGCGGCCAGTCTCTAGGCTAGCTTCTGGGCGGCAGCTTGCCGCGCCTGCCGACCTCTGCCGTCACCATGCGCGCAAAATGCGACTGGGGCGAGCGGCGCTCGATGAGCCTGGCTCGCTCGAGGGCGGCATCGCCATAGAATTCGATCAGCACATCGGCCGCCTTGACGGCGTCGGCCTTCAGCCTGCCGATATCGGCCTCTCCGCCGGAGGGTTCGCTCCTGGCAACCACGTCAAGCATGGCTTGCAACTTGTCGGGAGTGCTGCCCTCGTCTTCGTGCATGGTCGCTATCCGATTGGATCCGGAAAAATATCGACATTTTCGCGATATGTCCAACAGCTTTGCCGATCGAGCGCAGGAGCAACCGGATATAGCTTCGCCGTTAATCAGACCACAATCTTCGTACAAGTATAGTGAGCCAAACTTCCCATGCAGAGATTGGGGCACCAATGAACCAGCCAAGCAAAATGGAAAACCTGCAGTTTGCGCAGGGGATCTTGCGAGAACTTCGCCAGAAGGCTGAAGCCGACGGCGAAAAGCTTCTGACCTACCTCCTCGACATGGCCTATCTCGAAGTCAGCGACCGCATCCGCGCCCACTGGATCGGCAGCCACGAGAACGAGAATCGCCGGGCCAAGGGCTGAGGCCGCCAGTCGGCATCTTGCCGGCACGCTCCGGCTCGCCAAAGGCTAAGGGCGCATCGCCTGAATTCGTTTCGTCGCGACGCTTAGAACAGCGCCCAGAACGCAAAAAAACCGCCATGCCTTTCGGCACGGCGGTGTGATCGTGGACAGGAGGCTACTTGCGTAGCCGCTATTTTCTATGATGCGGCGGCTTTTTCCCGGACGGGAAGCTTCCAACCCGGCCGTACGAAATGGCAAGTGTAGCCGTTGGGGTAACGCTCCAGATAATCCTGATGCTCGGGCTCGGCCTCCCAGAAGGGCCCGGCCGGAGCGAGCTCGGTGACCACCTTGCCCGGCCACAGACCCGAGGCGTCGACGTCGGCTATGGTGTCCTCGGCCACCCGCTTCTGCTCGTCGCTGGTGTAGAAGATCGCCGAGCGGTAGCTCATGCCGATATCGTTGCCCTGGCGGTTCCTGGTCGTCGGGTCGTGGATTTGGAAGAAGAACTCAAGCAGCGTGCGGAAGCTGGTCTTGGCTGGATCGAAAATGATCTCGATCGCCTCGGCATGGGTGCCGTGATTGCGGTAGGTTGCGTTCGGCACGTCGCCGCCGCTGTAGCCGACACGGGTGGAGATCACTCCGGGGAAGCGGCGGATCAGATCCTGCATGCCCCAGAAGCAGCCCCCGGCAAGGACCGCGCGTTCGGAAGAAGCCATGTCAAACCTCCTTTGGATTTCTCCATAGGTGGGGATTGTGGCCTGCTTCTTCCAGCCGCTCAAGCGATTGGAAAGGGCGGAGGAAACGAACTCAACCAAACGCAGCACAGGATTTTTGCCGATGCTCGCCGATTTGGGCAAACCAGCGAGCATCGGCAGCCTGAGGTCAGCCTCACTTGGGCCCCTTGTCGCCCCTGCCGTTGTTGCCGGGATTGCCCCGGTCATGCCCCTTGCTTTCGCCGCCGAGGCAGTTGGCGTCGCCGACGCCGCAGCAGCGGCCGGCCCAGAGCTTGTTGGTCGGCGTGTTGTCGCATTCGTATATCTGCTGGCCGGCCATCGCGGAGCCGGCCAAGGCCGAGACGGCCACGGCGGCCAGAAGTGCATTGCGCAGGATTGCAGTCATCGGAAAATCTCCATGGGTAGACGGTGTTCATTTGCACCCATGCGTCGCACCGCGAGGCGAATTGGTTCACGGAGTTTTCGGAGAAATTCCTACTGGCGGTTTCGCGATCGCCGACGGCTGACACGGATCGGCCGTACCTGGCCGCCCCTCATTCTTCCGGCGCGGACCTGAAGCGCCTCACCACCACTTCGAACACGATGTCCGAAATCCACATGGCCGAGACGCCGATGAGGAAGGCGGCGGCGAGCGTGGTGGTGTCGTCGGCGGCGTCGGGCATCGGCAGACCGCTCGCCTGAACCCAGGCGACCACGGGCAGCGTCAGATAGGCGGCGGCTAAAGCGCCGCAGATCGGCGAGGCCACCATCTCGCGCAATTTGTAGCGATGGCGCGACAGTGCCCTCAGCACCCCGCCGGCGAGACCGGCGGCCACCACCTGGCCCTTGACGCCGAGCAGATCGAAGATGTCGTGCATCAGGGCCTCCAGCCGCAGAGTTTCTCGCCCTTGCGGTTGTGGGCGAGAAGCGCCCTCGCCTCCTCGTCCGACAGCGTGTCGACGGCCTTGCCGGAAAGGCGCAGCGGCGAGGAGACCGCGCAGAAGCCGCCCTTGGCTGTGGCGCAGCCGCCGAGCGCGACGGCGAGAACGGCGGCGATCAGTCCTTTGCCCATGACTTCAGCTCCTTCTTGACCGCACCGGCGGGCAGCGCGCCGATATCGTTGTCGATCTGGTCGGCAAGCGCGCGGGCCGCCGCCTCGGCTTCGGTCTGCCTGGCGCGCTGGGCCCTGGCGCCTGCGAGCCTTTGGTGAAAGCCCCAGCCAAGCGCCGCAATGACGGACGCCAGCATGCCAAGAAGCGCCGGATTGCCGGAGAGGAAGGACAGGAGCGCCGTCATGCCAGCCACCACACGACAAGCGCGCCGACGAAAAGCAGCACGGCGACGACCCAGGGCAAAGCCTGACGGATGAGTTCGGTGACGACCTCGACCATTTTGCTGCCTCACTTCGACCAGTGGAATTTGCGGGCGAGCGCGTACCAAGCCTCGGCGGCAAGGCTGAGCGCCAGGCCGATGCCGGTTTCGAGCGCCATCTGGATGTCGGGATCGGCCGACAGCGCGGCGGCATCGCCGGCGCCGAGCAGGCCGCGCGCGACGAGAACGCCGGCGCCGTAACGCAGCGCGATGCGGATGATGACGGCGATCATTGGCAGAAGGCTCCGAGAAGATGGCAGGGAAGATGCGCGAACCAGGCGGCGGCCGAGCCGAGCACCAGCGCGACCAGGGCGAAGATGCCGGCCGCCTTGGCGGGCGGCGCCGATGGAGTGGCCGGCGGAACGCCATGACCGCGAGAGGCGGCAACGGCTGACGGTGCGACATCCGGCTCCGGCGATCGGAGCGAAGGCTGGCTGGGCACCGCAGGCTGCGCCGAGATGAGCAGCGCCTCGGCGCGCACGGAGGCGACGCGCGCGCCCCAGCCCTTGCCGAAGGTCGGCCAGGTCGGCAGCCGTTCGAGAAAGGCGAGCCGCGCATCGCAAAGTGTGTCGATGACGACGCCGGCGGGCTTTGCCCGCGCCGCGGCGAGTGTGGCCGGGCCGATGCGGCCGTCCTGCGCGACGCCGAGCACGGCCTGCAGATATTTCGCCGCCCTGCCCGGCCCGCTGTTCACCGCAAAGTCGAACACGGCGTAGTCGATGCCGTCGGGCAGTTCCGCGCCGGCCACCGCATCCCAGTAGAAACGCCGATAAACGGTGGCGACCTGCGCATCCGATATCTTCTTCAGATCGGCCTTGCCGGCGTCAGGCTTCACGTAACGGCGGAAGTTGGCGAGTGTGACGCCCTTCATGGTGGCGCCGCCGGGATCGGCCTTTTTGTCCGACCAGCCGCCTTCGGATTCGAGCACGAGCGCAAGCGCCCGCGTGAAGTTGCGGTCCATGGGGGCTCCTTGGGTTGCGGTGGAAAAGTTTTGCCGGCGAATTGTGTTCGCGCGGATTTAGCGCTTTAGAAAAACCTTAATTGCCGTATGGTAATGTCAGGAGATGGCGGTTGGGAATCCGCCGGGGGGGGCTAGCGGCGTCACGGCGCCGCAGGGTTGGGGCAAAATGAGTTTATTGTTATCGCAAACAGGCGAGTGCCGGGGCTGCGGCGGCACCGGCACGGTCTTCGAATGTCCGAGATGGCGCAGTTCCAACGGCCATTGCTGCCCGGCGGGAACGCATCAGCATCGGTGCCCCGGGGTCAGCGTGATATGCGCGGAGTGCGAGGGGACCGGTGGAGTACGGATTGCTGAAGAGTGCGCGGCGGAGCGGGCAATCTAGAACGTTGCATCATCTGGCTGTTGGAGACGCCGCCGCCAGGATCGGCGGGATTGTCGGACCAACTGCGTTGGGATTCGAGTACGAGCGCCCGCTGGAAATTGCGGTCCATGGCAGCCTCCAGGGTAGCGAGAAGTGTTACGGGGCGAGGATCGTGACCGGGTCGAGCCCGAGCAGGCGTACAAGTCCAACGGCGTCGGGATCGTCGCAGTAGACTGCCGGATGGTCGGGAGCGAACCAGCGCGCGAAGTAGATCGGATTGGCCGTGAGCACTGCGTAGGCTTGCGGCATCTTGCCGGCCGCGATGATGCGGGCCTGCACGACCGATTTCAGCACAAGCTGGCGCGCGGCGGGCGCTGCGGTCCAGGCGCCATTTTCCCATACTTGGCGCGCGTCTTCCGGCGCCTCGGGCACCTCGATCGCGCTTTCGGGTGGTTCGGGAGACTGCCGGACAGGCAACCTCTCGTTTCCTTCCTCGTCTGGACCCTGCGCCACCCATGCGCCATCGAGACCGCCGAGATAGGTGCCATTGCCATCAACGAAATATTTTGTCATGTCGCTGATCCTGATGAATGACGTTTTTGGTTACATCGCCTACGGCGAGAACGAGCTTTATCATCGCGGCGCCCTACTCAGCGCGCTGAAGCTTTTGCATTACTGCCCGACCGCCAAGATACTGGTCGCGACCGACCGGGCTGAAGTCTTCGCCGATTATCCTGTCGAAACGTTGGTTGTGACGGCAGAGCAGAAAGAGCAGTGGTCGTTCAACCAGCGCTATCATTTCGGCATCAAGGTCGGCAGCATGATCGAGCTTTTGAAGCGCGCCGATCGATTGCTTTTCATGGACAGCGACCACTATCCGACAGGCGATCCCTCGAAGGGCTTTAGGCTTATTTCACCAGCGCGCTCGATCATGCGCAGATGCGAAGGACCGCACGCCTGGTGCCCGAGACTTGAAGGGCAAAACGTTCGGATCGGCGACTATGTCGTGACCGGGCATGAGCCGATGTGGCAGAGCGGCATCCTCGGCCTGCACCATGACAACCTTCCCGCCCTGCTCGATGCCTATCTGCCTATGCTCGCCGTTCATGAGATCGCGAAAATAGATGCTGCTGAGCAGTTCTGTCTGGGGATTGCCCTATCCCAAAACGGTCGGACCATCGGACCGCACCATCTTCCCATCCGAGACTACAACACGCGCGGCAAGAAGCGGTTTGCCGGGCCACGCGTCCGTGAGTTCTTCAGCACATACGGCGCCGAGCCAATCGCTCAGCAGATTGCTCGCGCTGCAAGATATCGCCTCTGGCGAACGCCTGTGGACCTATGGCACCAGCGGCATGAGTGGTCATTTTGACCTCTAGGTCATCCGCTACGGCAAAAGCAAGATATCGCGCTGCTCAACCACGTCGCGAATGGCCGTCTCCTTTTCAGAGCCGCCGGCCCCAAAAGCAATGCAACGACGGTAATGGCTGGCCAGATAGTCGGCCGTCGCCGTCGCCTTTGCCGGGCCGTATTTTTCCGGGCTGTATTCCATGAGGATCGGCACTCGACGCTGTACCAGATCGGACATGGATTTTAAGGCGTCCGGCTCCGCGCCCTCGATGTCCATCCACACCAGGCCGATATCGCCTGGACTGACGCCCGCCTCGCCCAGCAGCCCATCGACACGACGAAGCGGCACCTCAACAGATCGCGAGCCTCCGTTTGGCTTGATCACACTGCTAGCGCCGAAATTGGCATCACCGAAATAGAGATCGATCGAACCTTCCCCGTCGCCGGCAGCGCATTCAAAAACGGACACGGCATCCGAGAGGTCGTTGAGAGCCAGATTCTGCCGCAGCAGTTTTGCGTTTCGCGGGTCCGGCTCGACGGAGATTGCGCGATCGAACTTGCCGCTGCGCATCAGGTAAACGCTGTGCGTGCCGATGTTCGCGCCGAGTTCCAACAGTATGTTCCCCGGCGGCGTCCCGATCAGATCAAGAACCCTGTTCGCCAGATCGCGCTGATAGTGCCCTTTCCGAAATAGGTCTCTACCGATCGTTTCACGCGGCGAAAAGGTGAGTTGGTGGTCATCGAATTGTTTCGTAACCAAGATGATATCGTCTTTGAGCGACAACATGCTGGTCGTCTGAAACCAGTCGAAGGACCGCAATTTCGCGAAAGCACTATCGCGCAGGCGACGGATGGCTTCTTCGACCGGAACGAGGATTTTCATGGTGTCAGCTATTGGCTACAATTTCTCCGATTTGCAAGCCTCATGCCCACGCCCTCGCAACAAGCCTCCAGTTCGCCGCCGAGGCGGAAATCGCCTGGGCTATCCGTTAAGCCCATGCCCGAATTACCAGCCTCCAATTGGCATTCGTGAAGTTGACGGTCGCTGTGCCGCCCTTGTTGAGCATCAGGTATACATTGGTGTTGGCGGCAAAGCGCACGGAGACATTAGAGGCATCACAGAACAGAGTGCTGCCACGGCCGCCAGCGGACCCGTCATAGTAACTCTGCGGGTTGACGCCGATGGTATCACCAACGGCATAGCCATTCTCGGCACCCACACACACGAGAAAAGCCCCTACCAGTTTCGGTGCTACACCAAGGCCGTGGGCAAGTGTAAGCGAACCGCTCGATGTGATAGTCTGCTGCGCACTCTCGTAGAAGCCCTGAAGCTTTGCCGTCGCGACGTCCACCTTTGCGGCAAGGCCGGAAGCCACCGAGGCGGATGTCGCCAGCGGTGAGATAGCACTCGCCACGAAGGCCGTGGTCGCTAGCTGCGTGGAGTTCGTGCCGCCGGCCGCGGTCGGCGCGGCGGGCGTTCCGGTAAATGTCGGGCTGGCCTTCGGCGTGAACGTGGTGTCCACATAGGCGGTGGTTGCGAGCTTGGTGCTGTTGTCGCCGGCGGCTTGCGTCGGTGCGGTCGGTGTCCCCGTGAGCGCCGGGCTGGCCTTCGGCGCCAGGCTCGAGACCGGGACGCCACTGTCCTTCACCACCTTGCCCGTCGCGCCGTTGAACGTGGCGATGTTGTCGGTCGTGGCCGAGGCCGGCCCCGCAACCAGGCTCCCTACCGCCACGCCGCTGTCCTTGCCCGCCTTGCCCGTCGTGCCGGCGAAGGTGACGATGTTGTCCGTCACCGAGGAAGCCGGCCCGGAAAAGTCGCCAACGCCGGTGCCGTCCGCCCCCTTGTCGCCGGCGCGGGTGAAGATCAGCCAGATGCCGTCGGCGCTGGTCGGCAAGGTGCCGGCGCCGCTGACGTAGGCGAGCGTCAGTTTGCGATAGCGCGTGGCGGCCATCAGATCGTCGCGCAGCTTGACCACCTGGCCGTTCTTGCGGTGGAACAATCGGAATTCCTCGAACCAGGCGTGGAGGGTGGAAAACACCTTGAAGCGGCCGGACTGCATGCGGTCGAGCATCTCCATCAGCCCTGCCTCGACCGAGACCGAACCGTCGGGGAAGCGGGCGTGGCCGGCGAGCATGTTCAGCCCGTGCGCTTCATATTGTTTTGCGAGCGCCACGCCGGCACCTTCCAGAGTTTCACGACGGCCGTCGCGCGGCCAGGCGAAGGGCAGCCATTCGCCCCAGGCTTTCAGCGCCAGCGCCTGCATGGCCGGCGTCTGCTGGGAGGCGCGAACGGCTTTCGTCACGTAGACGACATCGGCCTCGGTATCCCAGGCAAGCTCGACCGCGGCGGACGGGTGGTCCCAGCCGAAATCGAGCGCACCGATCCTGGGCCACCAGCGCGGCAACTTGAAAGGCTCGCAGGCGATCATCTCGTCCGGCACCGGGAAGATGCGGCCGGAGCCCAGCACCGGAATGCCTTTCGCCCGCGCCTCGCGCTCATGCTCGGGATAGGCCGCGATGATCTCGGCGCGCTGCTCGGGGCTGTAGTGCCCGGCATCGTCGATGGTCATGAAGGTGACGTGTCGGGACATGGCACTGCCTTCTCCTTCTCCCCCTGTGGGAGAAGGTGGATCGGCGCGCAGCGCCGAGACGGATGAGGGGTGCGTGAAGGATCGTGGCGGCGGTGGTTTGCGGACGTCGGGGCCAAGCTGGAGCACCCCTCATCCGACCTCGCTTCGCGAGGCCACCTTCTCCCACAAGGGGAGAAGGGGAAGTGAGCGCTCACCCCTTCCCGATCCTCTCCACCGCCTCCGCACTCAAAAACCTCAACACCACATCGCTCATCCCGAGCAGCGGCGTGAAGGTGACGATCGTTATCCCGTCCGTCGCGTTGGTGCGGGTCAGGCCTTCGGAATAGATATCCAGCGGCGGTTCCTCGTCGAACCAGACGCCGTGCAGCGTCTCGCCCTGCCATTTCTCGCGGCCCTTTTCGTATGACTTGAAGGAGAGCACGCTCTCGGGCGCCTGCACGTCGCCGCCACCGCCCCAGCGCACGACGACGCTGTCCAGCGCACCCGGCGCGCCGCGGCCCATCACCGTCTCTGCGATGGCGTCGGCCGGGATCATGCCGGTGCCCCAGGCGGCCTGCTGCTGCGGCGGGCCGACCAGCACGCGCTGCGGGTTGTCGCGCGTGCCTTCGCCGGTAACGCCGGCGGCCCAGAGCCGGACCGGCGTGTCGAACACCTTGCCCGCCCACCAGTCGGGATAGCGGCCGGTGAGGTGCATGGCCCATTCCGCGCCCCCTGCCCTGGTCTTGCCGAGCTGGTTGCCGGCCATGAACAGGCGCTCGCGGTTCGTCGCCCCCGCCGCGTGGAACTCGGCCTGGCGTTCGTAAGGCGCGTAGGATGCGAGAAGGTTACGGCACCGACGTCGGTCCAACTCCTCGAGCAGCGCCAGATAGGTCTGCATCGCCATCGAGGAACGGCCGCAACCTCGCTTCGAAGCTGCGGATGCGGATGCGGAGCTCCTCATCGCTCAATTGACCGAGACTGTTCTGGTTGGCATCGAGACCCTGCGAGAATTCCTTGGGCAGCATCGTCAGCACGACTTTCAGATACTGCTCCGGCTTTTCCGCCCTGACCGCGGCGATGACGCCGGCGCCATAGGCGCGGAAATCGGCGCGCAGCGCCGTGGCGAAATCGTCGCCCAGCGTCTTCCTGGAGCGCTTTTGGCGGGTGACCGGCGCGGCGGCCGGCTTCGCCCTTGCGGGTTTCGCCCTTGCGGTGCTGGCACCGGCAATCTTGCGCCGCGCCTTGCCTGCTCCGTCAGCCATTGGCGGCCGCGTCGGCTGCCGACGCCCTGGCGGAACGAACCGCGCGCGCCTTGGCGGCTTTGCGCGCCGGCTTCTTGCGCGGCTTTGCGCGAACTCGCCTTGGCGACGCGGCCTGGTCAACCTGGTTGGATGCAGCCAGGCCAATTGGCAAGGCTGGCGGGACAGCGCCCCCCTCTGGCCTGCCCGTCCTCCGCAGCAGCTGCGCTGCAGCTTCGGAGGGTGGACCCACCATCTCCTCGGCTTGGGGGGAGATCGGCGGCTTCGGCGCTGCTGCCTTCAGCGTCGCCGCAGCGGCGGCGATCGCCGCATGGTCCAGGCCCTGGCGCGGAAAGCCGAAGCCGGCGACGGCGCCGACCGGGCCGCCGCGGACCATGCCGATGCGAACGCCCGGCGCGACTTCCTCGACGCGACCGGCACGGCGCGGCAGATGCGCGCCCTCGAACTCGCCGACGGCGCTGACGATCTCGGCGCCGTCGTCGCTGGTGATGATGGTGGCATAGCGTGGCATGGGGGCTCGGGTGTGCTGGTAATCGGAAGCGTCGCGTTCCTTCGCGCCAGCGTTTGCAGGCAGCTGCCGCAAGGCGCGACCAAAAAACAAAACCCGCCGGTCGGCGGGTCGTTGGCGCAAATCAGCACCATGAACAAAATCATAGCATGGCTGCCCTCACCGCGCAACGCACTCTAGGCAAATTTTCCTATCTCCTTCGAGCCCGCCACAACCCCGGCCGTCAAAAATGCCCGACCGGGACAGGTCGCCGCAGGTGGGCATTTTTGTCGGAACCATGGGCGGCCCGAGCGGTTGGGCCATGTCGCGACGCGACGACCTTTCGCCAAGAAAAGGAGAAAATCATGTTGAAAACCATCCTTGCGGCTTCGGCGCTAACGATCGGTCTTGCCACGGCCGCGATGGCCCAAAATGCCGGCCATATGGGCTCAGGCACGAGCTCAAGCACGGGCTCAGGCAACTCAAATGGCACGTATAGCAGTGGCCAGACGGTTGCCCCCGATACCGTCGATCCCGGCACGACCGGCAGCATCACCGGTGGCCCGACCTATGACGACGGCATGAACTCGAACGCAGACCGCAATTGCGCGGCGGGTCCGCAGGGCGCTCAGCCGGATGCCAGTAACCTGTCACCCGGTACCACCGCGCCGACCGTCAACGACAAGAACTGCGGTAAGTAAGGCCGCGATATCGTTGCAAGTTTCGTCGCAAGGGCCGTGGGGTTCGCTCCACGGCCCTTGCTTTTTGCGGCAGCGGCGCCTTTGCGGGAACCATGCCCCGTCGTGGCCGTTGCAAGAAGAAAAAGGAGAAAACCGATGGCAGACAACGACATAGGCACCGCCGGTCGGACAAGCGGCAATGGCAAGGGCACAACGAGCGCCGCGCGCAACAGAGGCGCTGCGCGCCGCAGCGCACGTGCTTCGGGCACTTCCGAGGCGGCGATGAAGAAGCAGATCGCGGAGCTGAAGCGCGAGGTGAGCCGGCTCAACCGGATGCTTTCCGATCAGGCCGAGGAGACGGCTCACGGCTGGTATCAAAGCGCTGCCGACCGCGCCTCGCACCTCTACAGCAACGCCTCCGGCCGCGCCTCGCGCGCGGCAAAGCAATTGCGCAGCCAGGCGCATAGCGTATCCGAAACGGTGCAGCAAAACCCAGGCACCATTTCTACCGCGGTCGCGATCGGCGGGCTGTTCGGCGTGCTGATGGGGCTGGCCATCGCCAGAAGCTCGCAGCCCGAGCCTGACTGGTTCCATCGCTGGCATCGCTGATGCGCGAGGCGGGCTCGCCCGCCTCGCCGCTGTTCCACAGACCCGGGCAGGAAGGGCCGGGCGCGAGACGGGCTTGCCGTCTCGTCGCTGTTCCACAGACCCGGGCAGGAAGGGCCGGGCGCGAGACGGGCTTGCCGTCTCGTCGCCTGCCAAGAAGGCTCCGTCCGCAGCGGCCTTTGCACAGGCTGGTCATTAGCCGAACCTTATGGAATCATCCCGCATTGGAATCGCGGAGAGCGGGCATGGACAAACCTGCCATGGCATCCGTCTTTCGGATGCGGCATGTGCCAGCAAGCATTTCGGGCGTTCGCAGCCTGGGCCGGGGCCAGGCTGATCCGGTTTTCCATTCGAGGCCGCTCGGCGAAGCCATCCGCTTCATCGCCGAGGCCGACGGCCAGTATGATCTCAGCGCCGTCGCCATCTCCTACGGCGATCGCTCGACGCCGCCGCTCGGCTGCCGCGAGGCCAAGCAGCTCTGGAGCGAATATGGCGAGCGCCTGATGGAGGCCTAAAGCGTTTCAGCGTTTCACGGAAACGCCGAACCGCTCGATTTCGTCATCTAGGCGAAATCAGCGCAAACGCCGGGGATTGGCTGAAGCCTCCCAACTTCGTCATCCTAGGGCGGAGCAGGAGCGAAGCTCCGTCGCGGAGACCCTGGGATCCATACCGTGACATCCGCCATAGAGTGCGGCAGCGCAGAAATCCGCACCGTTTTCAACACTTTAACGTCACGGCATGGATCCTCGGGTCAAGCCCGAGGATGACGAAGCGATGGGGCGTCTCGGCCAATCTCCAAGGCATGCGGCCTGCCAAGGCAACATAGCCGACCGGCCAAAATCCCTGTCGAGGAACTAGACCTCGCCGGCGGCTCGTGGCGCCTTCGCCCACCGAGAAGTCGTAGAGTAGTGGCCTCGCTATTTTACTTGGAACTCATCCGAGCCCGCCTTGTTCGCGTCATGGAATTTTGCTCGGTTCGGGCGCGATTTGATTTCAGGAGGACGGATGCGTTTCGAAATGCGTTTTGGCGCGGTGCTGCTCGGCGCCTCAGTTCTGGCCGGCTGCACCAGCGCCAAAGAAAGCCGATGGAACAGTGCGCAAGCGGCGATGCAGGGCAGCCCTGCCTTCAAGCGAGGCATCATCGCCGACTGCAACAAGCAGGTGGGGTCAGAACAACTGAAGGACAGGCAGGCTGTGGCAAGGCTCATGAACGTCAGCGTCTCGCGCGTTCCAGCCGCGTTCTGCAGCCGGTTCTTCAATGCCTGGGCGAGCGGCCGCCTTACCTATCGCGACATTCAGGGCATCCATTCCCAGGCGGCCGACAACAGCCGCTTCGTGCGCATCCTGCAAGGCAGGCAATAGGGGGCCGCCCGGTCCTCGCTGTCACGCCAAACGGCCCAGCCAGCTGGTCGGGACCGATCCCGCAGCGGCACCAAGCATCGTACCGGATCGGAAACGCGGCTCGCGCGTTTTTGAGGCGAGGTCAATGGGAGGAAGCGCCATGAACGTCGCCAATCTGCAACTCGAGGGCCTGCTGATGGCCGTCGCGGCAATCAATCACGTGCTGGTGCGCAAGGGTGTGCTGACGGTCGAGGAGATCGACATCGCGCTGCGCAAGGCCGAGGCGGTCGAGACCGGCGAGGACCGGTCCGAGGGCATGTCGGCGTCGAGCCGCGACGCCGTCAACTTCCCGATCCGCCTGCTCGAGCTCGCCAACCAGTGCCAGCCCGAAGCGGACATGCCGTCCTTCTCCAAGCTGGCGCGCATGGTCGGCCAGATGAAGGAGCCCTACAACGACCAGATGTGAGGTCGAGGGGAGCGGTTTCCAGGCAAGGTCGGCGCTGCCCCTCCCTTCGGGCACCTTCTTCCCGTGAACGGGGACAAGGGAAAACCTTACGCCTTGCCCGGCCAGCCTTGACGGACCGCCAGCACGCTGCCCGGGCCGTGCGCTGCGGCGAAGAGCAGGCCGGCGGCGAACGGGAAATGCGACATGAAGGCGCCGAACTCGGCCTGGTTGCCGGCCCAGTGCGATGGGCCGTGGAAGGCAAAGCCGAGGAAGAGCACGTAAATCGCGGCGATCAGCGCGGCCGGGGTGAAGAAGGCGCCGGTCAGGAAGGCGATCACCAGCAGCGTTTCGAGGATCGCGGCGCACCAGGCCAGGAACAGCGGGAACGGGAAGCCGGCAGCGGCGATGTAGCCGGCGGTGGCCCCCATATCCATGAACTTGAACGCCGCCCCCATCGCGAACATGGCGGCGAAGATAAGGCGGGCGATGAGAATGGCGGCTGTCTGCCAGGTCGATTGCGTTTCCACGTTTGTCCCTCCGGGTTGAAGCGGTCGATATGCTCCAAGGACGGACGACGGGCGATGGTTCCGACAGGGGGTGGAAATTTTCTCCCCTTCTCCCCTTGTGGGAGAAGGTGGATCGGCGCGAAGCGCCGAGACGGATGAGGGGTGTTCCAGCGGAGTGAGGCGTCGGCGTTCCCTGGAATACCCCTCATCCGGCCGCTTCGCGGCCACCTTCTCCCACAAGGGGAGAAGGAGAACGGTGCAGCGGATGGCTGATCGAGTCCCGCACGGTGCCGTAGGCCGCGCCCCAGCGGTCGGTCATGTCGCAGCGTATGTCCCAGAGCTCGGGGAAGAAGCGGTGGCGGGCGCCGCCTTCGAGGATTTCCACCGGGCGGCCTTTCAGCGACTTGGCGCCGAGCCCGATCGAGCGGTGGATCAGATAAAGGTGGTTGGCGCGGAATTTCTGGAACAGCTCGTCGAACTCGATCAGCGCCTCGGCCACGACGTAGGCATCGCCATGGTCGTAATGGGCGTCATAGATGTCCTCAACCGAGAGCTCGTGGCTATAGAGATAGGCGTGCTTGAAGGCCCGCCAGAGATCCGGCGGCAGGCGCAGGATGAGCTTGAAGCCCGGCGACTCCTGGCCGCTGCCGTTGCCGAGCTCGAGCCGGATCTGCTGGTACTCCTTGGGCGACATCGTCTCCAGGAGGTCGAGCTGCGCCGTCATCATGCGCACCAGCCGGTGCACGCGGCCCATGAGGGTGACGATGCGGTGGGTATTCTGCTTCTCCAGATAGTCGAGGACGTCGACCAGCGTGTAGGCGATGAGCTTCATCCACAGCTCCTCGACCTGGTGCACGATCTGGAACTGCAGCTCGTCGGCGTTGACCATGTCGGCGAGCGGCTTCTGGCAGGCGAGCAGTTGGTCGCATTTGAGATAGACGCCGTAGTCGCGCATTTCGGGCGCCTCGATGCGGGCGTGATAGTCCGACTTGTCCATGGCTGATCTCCTCGCACGGCATGGTCCGGCAGATAGCCAGGATAGCGCTTTCGGCTTGAACATTGTTCCTTTCTGTTATCCAAATGATGAAAATCGGAGGACGATCGCGTCAATTTTCGCGATATTGGAGAACGATATATGTTGGATGCGCTTGACCGCAGGATCGTGGCAGCCCTCGAGCGCGACGCGCGCATCTCGTTCGGCGAACTGGCCGAGGAGGTGGGCTTGAGCAAGACGCCGTGCTGGAAACGGGTGAAGGCGCTGGAGGATGCCGGCGTCATCCGCGGCTATTCCACCCGCATCGATCCGGCGGCGATCGGCTTCGGCATCGAGGCCTTCATCCAGGTGTCGATCGACTTCGAGGTCTCGGACGCCTTCGAGGCGGCGGTGAAGAGACACCCGCTGATCCGCCGCTGCTACGCCACGACCGGCGAGGCCGATTATCTGTTGCAGATCGTCACCGTCGACATGAGGGCGCTGGACAGGATGCTGCGCGAGGAGCTCAGCCGGTTGCCCGGCGTGCGCCGCACCGTCACCTCGATGGCGATGCGCGAGATCAAGTGCGACATCTCGTTCGCCGACGCGGCGGGGCATGCGCTGAGGGGGTGAAATGGTATGAGAATCTTGCAATCATGGAGTAATTTCAGTATATACTTTAATTGTCGAAACAGGCGGGGCGATGCGTTTCGAATGGGATGCCGTGAAGGCTAAGACCAACAAGGCCAAGCACGGCATCGATTTCGAACTCGCTTTGGAATTCGATTTCGCAAACGCCCTCGTCGCAATCGACGACAGTGAGAACTACGGCGAGGAACGCCTGGTCGCTACGAGCATCATCGGCCTTTCTATCTATGTGATGGTCTATGTCGAGCGAGGCGAAACGATCCGGGTCATTTCGCTGCGCAGAGCCACGAGGAAGGAGATCGAGAACTATGTCGAAAACCTCTAAGCGTTCCCGCTCTGCAATCGTGCGCCGCGAAGCTAACCCGCCGACGCGTACCCGCGAGGAAGCCCTCGCCATCGCCCGGGCTGCTCTTTCGCGGATAACCGGCGAGGAGGACGCAGCGACGACAGCTGCGGCTCTTACCGACCCCGACGCACAGCCGGCGGAAGCCTTGCAGCGTCGCAGGCCCGGCCGCCCACGCGCCGAAGTGAAGAAGGTAGCGGTCTCACTGAAGCTCGATCCCGATGTGGTCAGTGCCTACCGCGCGCAAGGCCCCGGCTGGCAGACGCGGATGAATGACGATCTGCGCAAGGCGGTGAAGCTGAAGCACCACACGCGCTAGGCTGCGCCTGCGGTTATGGTGTCGCTCGGTTTCAGTTTCGCTGGAGCCTCGCCAACAGCCGGTTCGGGTTCCCGCGCCGCCTCTTCCTTCTCCGCATCGGCCTTGCGCTTCGGGCACTCTTCGAAATCATGGTCGCGGCCGCCGCAATAGGAGCAGCATTTGGCGGGGCTGTCGGGGTGGAGCATCGGAGCCATTCCCAAGAATGCACGAAAAAATTCCCGGTTGCAGCAATTGCGTGAGGTCGCAAATCGCCGTTCAGCCCCGATGCCCCGATATGTTTCTCACGCAATTCCGGACGGAAAACCGCGGCACACTTTTCCTGGAATTGCTCTTTTGCTTTTTGCGCAATTCCGGACGGAAAACCGCGGCACACTTTTCCTGGAATTGCTCTTTTGCTTTCGCGCAATTCCGGACGGAAAACCGCGGCACACTTTTCCTGGAATTGCTTTTAAAGGAGCTCGCCGCTTGCGCGGCGGGCTCCCTTTCAATCACCGCTCACGCATGGGCGTGTGGATGACGGACGTCCCAGACGGCCCAGGCCGATGCCGCGACCACGAGCACGCCGAGGACGACATGCGTGATCATTACGTTCCTGTCGGCCGCGAAGCCCAGGAACCAGGGCGACACGATCAGCCAAAGCCCGAGGACCATATTTACCCATTCCTCCCATTCAGCGAACACCGAAAGCGTTGCCAGGGCAAGCGCACCGAGCAGGACGCCGACAATCCAGGCGTTCCACGCGGGCATCATTGCCGCGGTGAATCCGATGACCCAGGGTGAGATGAACAGGCAGATAGCGAGGACCAAGGTTACCCAGTCCTTGCTCTTCCTTTCTTCCATCAGTTTGCTTGCCATGACAACCTCCATCGATGAAGCTTGACAAAAGCAACTGCGTTCGCGTGCGACGCGCACGCTCTGTTAATTGATGTAATACACTTTTACGAACCTGCAAGGGAGGGCTTGCGCAGCCATGGGTTGCGTAGCCCCGATGCCAGACGGCAAATACCCCTCTCAAACGCTGAAGTCGCCTTCGTTCTCGACGCCGAGCTGCGGCACGACGATGGCCTCCAGCGGCGCCGTCAGCGTCCATTTCATCTGGCCTGGCGAGCGTTCGAGGCTGGACGAGCCGCCGAGCGCTTGCGGCGCCACACGCTGCAGCACCACCGTGCCAAAACCCTTGCGCGTCTCCTCATTTGGCTCGCCATTGCCGGCATCGGCATTCGACGTCTCCTGCCAGACAAGGTGAAACCGGCGCCGCGCCTCCGGATCGGTCTCGACCGTCCAAGTGATCTCGACGCGACCGCCCTCGCCTGCCAGCGCACCATATTTCGACGAGTTGGTGCCAAGCTCGTGGAAGGCCATGCCGAGATTCTGCACGGCGTTCGACTGCAGCGTCAGCAAGGGACCGGAGAGCGAGATGCGCTCCTCATGGCCGAACGGTTTCAGATGTTCCTGGATGAGGTCGAACAGGCTCGCTCCCGCCCATTCCGAAGTCACAAGAAGATCGTGCGAGCGCGACAGCGCCATGATGCGGGCGCGGATCATCTCCTCGAACTCGCCGGGGCTGGCGGAGCGCTTGTTGGTTTCCCGCACCATCGACAGGATCACCGCGAACTGGTTCTTCACGCGGTGGTTGACCTCGCGCATCAAGAGCCGAATGCGGCGCTCGCTTTCCTTGGCGGCGGTGATGTCGCGGGCGATCGTGGAGGCGCCGACAATATTGCCGGAAAGGCTCCTGATCGGCGACACCGTTATCGAAACGGCAAGCAGTGAGCCGTCCTTACGCCTCCGCATCGTGTCGAAGCTCGCCACGCCCTCGCCGTTGCGGATGCGGCCGATGATGTCGGCTTCTTCGTCATGCAGATGCTCCGGGATGAGGAGCAGCATCGATCGGCCGATGGCTTCTTGCGCGCTGTAGCCGAACATGCGTTCGGCCGCACGGTTCCAGTCGGTGATGACGCTGTTCAGGTCTTTGCCGATAATGGCGTCGAACGAGGAGTCGACGATGGCCGCCAGCCGCGCATTTGCGCTGGCATCTTGTGATTCCCTGCCCCCGGATTTCGCCATGGGCGTTAGCTAGCGCGACTGGGGGTCAAGGCAAGCGCCTAGGCCTTGGAATGGTCGGGAATATCGCCGTTGGCTTTTTCAGGAGCCAGCACGCCGAAATCCTGTGACTTCACCCCAGCCTCGGCAGTCAGGAAGCCGTCCGACGCAAGACCTCGGCGCAGCAATTCACGCACCGCAGCCGAACGGCTCGGCATGCGCTTTTCGAAACGCCAGTTTTCCAGCGCCGCCAACTCCTCGTCGGTCAGCATGATCTGCAGCCGCTGCGGCCGCTCAAGCTCAGCCACTTTTGCCTCCACCACAGACGTTCAACACCACAAAATGAGTAAGTGCCTCACTTTGAGTAGAACTAGGGTTGGCCGCATAAGACGTCAAGGAGGGCCGATGCGTGAAGGGAGACTGGCACCAACGATACCAACGATGCTGCGAGACTGCCTTTGACACCTTATACTAACTTACTGATTTATTTAATGATTTTAAGATTTGTGTATTGCCATCCGCTCGCTTCGGGCACATTGTACCCAAAGAGGGACGCCCGCCGTGAAAGGGAGGGTTCCAATGTTACGAGGATTTTCCGACCGGTTGCGCAACGACGTCCATTGCAAGGTCCAGCAGGCCCTGTGGGCGGACGGGATTGTCAACATCATCAGGTTGTCGGAAGAAGTCAGGCTCGATAACGTCGAGGAGAACATCGCCCGCGAGGATATCGAGAGTTTGGTGCTGCAGGTGGCACAACTCTATGGCGCGGCCATTGAGTTCGACGACGAGGCGCGGACGGCGCTCGACCTGCCCGACCCCTGTCCAGCCGATAACCGCAACGATCTGGAAAAGGCGTTGAAAGAACGGTCGCCGCTTTCGGACGGCTCAACGAATCTGCTGCACGTGGACGACAAGTGCTGACGGGCGGGGCTAGCGGTTGGAACCGACGCCCGACCATCAGCCGTTGGCCTGTTCATCCAACAGGCGCAGTCCGGTTTCATATTTCCTCGGCTCGATGCCCATCTGGCGCGCCTGCCACAAATTGTCCCTGAGGTCTGCTTGCTTGACCGGCCTCGCCAGCGGGTTCGCCGCGGCGCGAGAGATGAAAGCCCGTTCGCCTTCGTCCAGCCGCCTCGTCAGCGCGTCGACCGCTGCGACCACTGGAAAGCCGAAGCCTGCCGTCTCGAGCCGCTCGAGCGTCCAGCCCTCGCCTTTCTCGACCACGTCGTGCAGGTAGGCGACGGTCTTTTCGTCGAGCGTTTCGACGGCGTCAGCAACGCGCCTCACATGTTCGATGTAGGGACGGCCGGTCTTGTCCTTCTGGCCGCGGTGGACGTCTTCAGCGATCTTCGCTGCCTGGTAAAGCATGATCTCCTCTCTCTATTTGGAAGCCCGCCCCGGAGGGGACGACCGGAGCGGGCTGGGCCGGGCTCTGGATACCCGATCCGGCAGCGCGCCTTTCGCGGGGATGTGGGGAATGCGCGCCGTACTGCAAACAGGAACATCAGCAGCGTCTAAATGTTCCTTCGCTGCCGGCCGAAAAACAGGAACCTGCGGCCGGCGCCGCCGTTAGCTCATTGTGCGAGTAAAGGAGGTCCGCGCCATGGATTGGAACCGCGTCGAAGGAAACTGGAAGCAGGTCAAGGGCAAGGTGAAGGAACAGTGGGGCAAGCTTACCGACGACGACCTCGACCGCATCGCGGGCAAGCGCGACCAGCTCGAAGGCAAGATCCAGGAACGCTACGGCATCGCGAAGGACCGTGTCCGCCGCGACGTCGACGACTGGGCGAGCCGCCAAGGCTGGTAGCGCCCGCGGTCCGGATGAATCAGTCCGCAGCCCCTCACCGGGCTGCGGTATCGAAAGTCAGGAATTTTGATTTCCGAACAATGGTGCCATATTAGCTGACTAAGTGATTCATGGCACGCTGAACCGATGGCCAAGAAGAAGAACGCACCCAGCCCGACCGTCGTCACGGCGACATCCGCCGCCGAGGCCTATGAGGCGGCCTACTTCGCCCGCAAATGCGGCCTGACCCCAGAAGAGGCGCTGCGGCTGATGCGCGAGGCAGCGGCACCAGCATTCAAGACGTCCGACAGCAGAAAGCGCAAGGGCTAGCCAAAAACGAAAGCATCTGTGCGGTGATAGTCGCTCAGGTCGGCGGGCGATTGTCACGATTCTTCGCGAGTTGCTTTATTGCCCTGAGAAAGATCGGGGCAGCGAGATCGCATCTGTGCCGCGACGGGCCATTGGCATGGATGACGATTTCGGCCTGCTTCAAAGTCATGCCGTACTTTTGAGCAAACTCGAGGGGTTCATAGGCTTGCTCCCACCCCGGCCCTGTCTTCAGCATCATAACGTTCCTCCCGCTTGATAAGTCAGGCAACGCGTTCGGCTCGACAAGGTTTCAATGGCGTACTAAGGGCAGCCATTGCGGGCCTCGGCCACCCCGAGCACCGAAACAGGCAGTCAATAACAAAAGATCGTTTCCGGGATTCTCCTGGCCAAAATTCTTTCTGGAACAAGTCGTTTCGGATCGAGTTGAGGCTGACCAACCCCACCAGGAGATCTGAGACATGGCGAGTACGAAAACAGCCTCGAAGAAAGGCCTGAACGAACTTTTCCACGACACGCTGAAGGACATTTACTTCGCCGAGAAGAAGATCCTCACGACGCTGCCCAAGATGGCCAAGGCAGCGCAGGACGACGCCTGAAGACGGCCTTCGAAAAACATCGCGTCCAAACCGAGGAACATGTGGCTCGGCTCGAGGAAGTGTTCGATGTGATCGACAAGAAACCCGTCGGCAAGACTTGCGCCGCGATCATGGGCATCACCGAGGAAGGCGCTGAGATCATGGAAGAGTATAAGGGTTCCCCTTCCCTCGACGCCGGCCTGCTGGCGGCGGCGCAGGCGGTCGAGCATTACGAAATCTCGCGCTACGGCACGCTTCGGACCTGGGCATCCGAACTCGGCCTGGCCGAAGCTGTCAACCTTCTCGACAAGACGCTCGCAGAGGAAAAGGAGACTGACGCGGCACTTACCGAGCTTGCCGAATCGGCCGTCAACGTAGCGGCCGAAGCGGCTTAGGGTGGAGGGAGGAATCTTCCCTCAATCCTGCCCCTTTCCCGAGGCCTGGGATTCACGTCCCAGGCGGGCGCGATTTGAGACCGTCACATGGAAAAGGCATTCAACCGGATGGCGGAGGCCGTTGCCCGCGCTACCGGCAGGCAGTGGGCCTTTGCTCTCTGCCTGGCATCAGTTCTGATCTGGGGAGGAACCGGGCCGGTGTTCCACTACTCGGAGACCTGGCAGCTCGTCGTCAACACCGGCACCACGATCATCACCTTCCTGATGGTATTCCTGATCCAGAACACACAGAACCGCGACGGAGCCGCCGTGCAGGCCAAGCTCGACGAATTGATCCGCTCCGGCCACGCCAAGAATGATTTCATCGGCATAGAACATCTCACGGAAGCCGAGGTCGAAGAGCTCCGCGCCCGCTGCGCCGAGGCAAGGAGAAGGCAGATGGCCGACGCCTAGAGAAAGTTCAAAGGTTGACGGCAGCGCGATCGGTCGGTTGTTCACCGGGACGCGGGCCTGGAAGCGCTCACGCCAGCCGCGGCAGCATGGGTTTCGATATTCTCCAGTTCCTCGTTTATGTGCTCCGGCGATTTATGCTCTAGGCCGACAACCTCGTTGCGGGCGGCCTCCAGCGCAACGATGATCTCGTTGAGCTTGGCCTGCATGGCGGCCGTATCGCGCGCGTTCTGGATCAGCACGACGCCGGTGAGTCCTAATGCCGAGATCGAGACGATATAGGTGCCGAGAGGGGCGCTGGCGGCAGCGACACAAATCAGCGCGGCTGTCAGCAGCACATAAAGTCCCCATGGTCGGGAAAGGAACTCGGCAAGGACGTAAAGCGGTCGATGCATGGAAGCCCTGTCACTTCGCGAAGGCCTGCGCCTTTTTGCAAAGCGCAGGCTCGACCGGACGTATCGGCCGGCCGGCAGCTACCTTGGAGGGACACTGCGAAGATGGAACTTCAGTAGAGGGGTGTTTGTTCCTCATGGCGAAAGGGCGGCTTCTCCAAATGACCAGACCGTCGCTGCATCTGCTCAAGGGCATAGGCTATATTGTCTCGACGATCAGCGTGGCCTTGCTGGCGATCGTCAGTTGGGAGAGCGCGTCGAAAAGTCCGCTGCTGACCGGCTGCCTGCTCGGCGGCGCCGCCACGTCGATCGCCGGCATGTTCTGCCGCTGGCTTTCCTACGAAATCGAAAAGCGTCAGGAGGAGCGGCAGGACCGAAAAAAGCCAAGCCTCGGGTCACCGGCGAGCAGCGTCACCCCTGCCTCCACCGCCGGAACCCCGAGACCAGCACCGTGATCAGACTGCTGATGAGAAGGATCCATAGGACAACCTCGCCCTCCGATATACCCAGCTTGGATGGACCGTCCGACCGTGGCGTTTTACCGCTCGCCGCCACCACCGGCGCGAGATCCCGCTGGCTGCCGCTCCGCACCGAATAGGCGCGGGTGATCTCGGCGCCGAAGAGGAATATCTGGGCCGAGTAATAGACCCACAGCAGCACAACCATCAGCGCGCCGGCAGCGCCATAGGAGGTGGCGATGGCGCTGGTGCCGATGTACCAGCCGATCAGCGACTTGCCGATGGTGAACAAAAGCGCGGTGACGATTGAGCCGACGCCGACGTCGCGCCATTTGAGCGTGCGGTCCGGCAGGACCTTATAGATCGCCGCAAAGAGCAGCGCGATCAGCACAAAGGAGACGACGGTGTTGATCGAGCTCACGATCAGTTCGCCGAACGGCAGACGCCGGTTGATGTATTCGCCCAGCGCCGAGATCGCCGTGCTCGCGGCAAGCGACACCAGAAGCATGAAACCAAGAGCCGCCACGAGGCCGAGGCTCGCCGCCCTCGCCCGCACCAGGCGGGAAAGCGAAACGCCACCGGGCTTGACCTTCCATATCTGATTCAGCGACTGCTGCATCTCGCCGAAGACGCCGGAGGCGGTGACAAGCAGCACCACCAGCCCGATGACGGTGGCCAGCGTGCTGGAACCGCGATGCGAGGCAGTCTCGATCGCTGCCTTGAGGAGGTCGGCGCTTTGCGGACCCATCACGCCCGCGAACTCGGCCGAAAGGGCGAGCTGAGCGGCGTCGTTGCCGATGACGATACCCGCGATCGCCACGACGATCAGAAGGATCGGCGCCAGCGAGGTCGCGGCGTAGAAGGCCATCGCCGCGCCATGACTCAGCGCATTGTCGTCGAGATAACCGGTGATGCTCTCTTTCAGCAGAACCCAGGCTTCCTGGAACCAGCGCGGCATGTTCCTCACCGCCTATCTCGGACGGGAGATGCAGGTTCGAATGCCGGACGTCTTGCCATGCACGCTCGCCCGAATTGGAGCGGGCCGGGTGGGACAAGAGCTCGACTGCCTTTTCGTTGGCCAGGGTATGAAGCCGGAAAAACCACCCTGTTCTCTTTGCCACCAGGTCCGGCTGACGCGGCCCGCAGAGGTCAATCCGGCGCGAGCCGGATGGTTCCGCGCCGGTGCCGCCGACACAGTGCAATGAGGCAAAGTTTGTCGGGTCCGTGTCCGGTGGTAAAAAACCGCCCCGGATGGGAGAGCCGGGGCGGCAATTGTGGGAAGCAGTTCGGGTATTCGGGAACTACGCAGGCAACAACTCGCCTGCGCGGGAAAAGTTTCACGCCAGGCCGATGCGGCGTTCTATTTTGACGGCTGCGGCGGGATCTCGCCCGGCTTGATCACAGGCATTTCACTGCCGGTGGGAGGCGGGATGGTTGCGTTCTTGTCGCCGGTGGGCGGCGGCTTCAGCACGCCGCCGCAGGGTGCCAGGCTGCCGGAAAGGTTGTTGGACTGACTATCGGCCTGGGCTTTCGGCTGCTGGCCGTTCTGCTTCGGCATTGCGTTGTCATCCGGCTTGACCTGGCAGTCCTCGATCTGCGGATTCTTCGGCTGGGTCTGTGCCACGGCAGTCATTCCCGACATCAGGACGATGGCGAGGCCAAGAAGTGCTTTCTTCATTGGATCCTCCTCAGGTTCAGTAACCCCCGATGATCGGCAGGATCTCGCCGGTGATGTGACTGGGCGGGCTGGCGTTCCGGCGCCAAACCGCGACGTCGCGCCATCTTCGCGGTCTCGGTTTTTCGATCGGATGCTGGTCGGCATCGTCATCTCCTGAGACACAACGCACGCCGGTGGAAAAGGTTGGCCTTCGTTCGGCCTGGCGGTCGCCCCCCGTCTGGCACAGCCCATCCGCCAGCGAGCAATATGTTGCCTGCCCCTGGGTCTGCCCGGACCAATGGGATGCAACCGGCCGCGGCATCTTCGTTTATGGCGATCCAAATCTTTGTGGTGGCAACATGAAACCCGTTCGCACGAACAATCCGCTATTCATCCTGGCTGCCGCGGTACTGACCGCAGCGCCGTTCGTCGGCCTCGCCTGGCGCGCGCATGAATGGTTCGGATGGTGACTGGCAATGAGCCGCTTCCTGCCGCTCACCATCCGCTTCGCCAACGATCGCCGACGCGCAGAAGGCGCTGAACGGGGCATGGAAAGACAAAGAGGCGCCGGACTATCTCGCCGCGACACGGCTGGTGGACGACGCCGTGGCAGGCATCTGCCGGCCGGCGGTTGCCTTCGCCGCCTTCAAGAAGGCCGCCGCGCAACAGGGCCTGCTGAAGCCGGCCGACCCAAGCGCGGCGCTCTCGATGCTCGATGCGCTATCGTCGCGCGCCGGCAAGGGTCCGCCGGGTTGAAGCACGCCCAGCGGCCTCGGCAACCATCCGTGACCTTGGCCGTTCCGTTGCCGGAAAGGCAGAACATGTTCGAAGGGTTTGAAGTCGCCGAAGTCGACACGGGCGAAGCGCGCAATTTCATTCGCCGGGCCGGCAGCGGGCCGGGGCTGCTTCTGCTGCATGGCTTTCCGGAAACGCATCTGATGTGGCGCGACGTGGCGCCGAAGCTCGCCGACCGCTTCAGCGTCGTCTGCGCCGACCTGCGCGGCTATGGAAGAAGCTCCTGCCCGCCGTCCAGTCCGGATCATGCTCCCTACGCCAAGCGCGCCATGGCTGCCGACCTTGCGGCGCTGATGACGAAGCTCGGCTTTTCGCGGTTCATGGTTGCCGGGCACGATCGTGGCGGGCGGGTCGCCTATCGGCTGGCGCTCGACCATCCCGACCGCGTCGAGAAACTCGCCGTACTCGACATCATCCCCACCGCCGATGCCTGGGACCGGGCCGACGCCCGGCTGGCGCTCGGCTATTGGCCATGGTCGCTGCTGGCGCAGCCTGAGCCGCTGCCGGAGAAGATCATGGCGGCGGCCGCCGATGCGATCGTCGACAACGCCCTGGGAGGCTGGGGCTCCTCGCCCGACGTGTTCCCGACCGCGGTGAGGCGGGCTTACGTCGGGGCCTTGTGCGACGCGGTCCATATCCATGCCATCTGCGAGGAATACCGGGCCGCGGCGACGCTCGACCGCGAGCATGACCTTGCCGATCGATCAGCCGACCGGCGCATCGCCTGCCCGGTGCTGGCGCTCTGGAGCGGGCACGGCGCGCTCTCCGAATGGTATGCGGCCGAAGGCGGCCCGCTGGCGCTGTGGCGAGAGTGGGCGGACGATGTGCGGGGCGGCGCGGTACCCGGCGGTCATTTCTTTCCAGAGGAATTGCCCGACGAGACAGCCGCCATGCTCGGCGATTTTCTGCTGCCGGCCAGATCAGCATGACGTTTGGTTGAACCGCCGTCCTGATCTAGCAGTCAGAGTCTGACGCTTGGTGCCGGGTCGTAGGCCCGATCAGGATGGAACTCCCCGTCGCCTGTTGCCGATAGGAACGAGCAAGGTGCGCGAGAAGCGGCCAGCGCAACGACTATCATCGAACGACCGAAAACGGGCCGAGGCCGGTCTGGCAGCTTCCGGCTAGGTGGAGCGGAAAAGCAGCCATTCCCATAGGGAACTAATGCTACGTCGCGAAAACACGGCGAACTCTGGGCTGAACCGCAAATGCCTTGCCCCAAAGTCGGCTAAAGCGAGTGCCTGGCCGCTGCCCGAAAGCAGACCTCGTTGTATGCGACGTTGGAGCTGCAGTCCGCGCCTACCGCACCAGAATAGCCTGAGTGCAGCCTCGACTTTGCCTTCAAAAGATTTGCGCGACTTGCATTCGACAGCAGGATAAATTCCATTCGACCGAACTTCGGAGAGGGCAGGTGGAACGCAGACTAACCGCCATTCTCGCCGCGGATGTGGTGGGTTACAGTCGCCTCATGGGCTTGGACGAGGCCGGCACGCTCGCCGATTTGAACCATCATCGGACAGAATTATTCAACACCAGCGTTGCGAGGCACCATGGACGCATCGTCAAGCTGACAGGCGACGGCCTGCTCATCGAGTTTTCAAGCGTGGTGAATGCAGTTGCCTGCGCGGTGGATATCCAGCGCGGCATGCGCGACCGAAACCGCGACGTGCCGCCCGGTCGCCGCATCGAGTTCCGCATCGGTGTCAATCTGGGCGATGTGATTGTTGAAAATGACGATATTTTCGGCGACGGCGTCAACCTGGCGGCTCGACTGGAGGCATTCGCAGAGCCGGGTGGCATCTCTATTTCCGGCTCCGTTCGCGACCATGTTGGCAGCCGGCTTGATCTCGTATTCGAAGACATGGGCGAACGGTCTTTGAAGAATATTGACCGGCCGGTTCGCGTCTATAACATTTTGCTCGGCGCTGCCGCCGGCGCCGATGACCGCGCTCCCTCTTCCAAGGATCGATGGGATAGTGCAAGGCCGCGCATTGCAGTACTGCCATTCAATAATATGAGTGGTGACCCTGAGCAGGAGTACTTCTCCGACGGAATAACCGAGGACATCATCACCGATCTGTCGAAAGTATCCGGCCTTTACGTCGTCGCCCGCAATACGGTCTTTACCTACAAAGGCAAGCCGATCAGGGTGCAGCAGGCGGCACTGGAACTCGACGTCAAATTTGTGCTCGAGGGCAGCGTTCGGAAGGCGGGGCAGCGCGTGCGGGTCACCGGGCAGCTCATCGATGCGGCGGATGGTGGGCATATCTGGGCTGACCGCTACGATCGGGACTTGATCGACATCTTCGCGATCCAAGACGAGATCACCCGCACCATTGTCGAGCAACTTAAGGTCAGGCTTCTCCCCGAGGAGAAGAAAGCGATAGAGAAAGCATCAACCGCAAATGTGGAGGCCTATACTTATTATCTCAAAGGGCGAGAACTCTTCCGGGAATGGACCAAATCGCACCTGCTTTCGGCGCGCCGAATGTTTGCGATGGCCGCGACATTGGACCCGGACTACGGGCGCGCATATGCCGGCATAGCCGCATGCGACGCGACCCTTTTTGTATGGCACTCCGAGAAGGTTTCGCCGGAGGCAATCATGAAAACGAGCGCCAAGGCTATTGCGCTCGATCCAGGTCTTGCGGAGGCTCATGCTTCGCTTGGCCTGGCACTTCAGCATGACGGCCGCACCGATGAGGCTACTGCAGCCTTTGAACAGGCGCTTTCCGTGGATCCCAACTCGTTTGAGGCGAATTTCTTCTATGCGCGGCTTTGCTATCTCAAGGGCGACTTTGCCGCGTCGGCGGTATACAGCGAACGCGCCGCCGAGATTCATCCCGATGACTACATGCCTTCGTATTTCCTGGCATCAGTGTATCGCGGGCTCGGGCGCTTCGCGGAAGCCGAGCGATGCGCACGCAAATCGCTCCAACTCGCGGAAGAGATGCTGGCGCTGCATCCTGAAAATGGCGGGCCTGCCCACCGGGCAGCGCTTTTGCTTGCGTATCTGGGTGAAGCCGGGAGGGTGAGGAATTTGATCGCTCGCGCCCTTGTCATCGATCCTGACGATCTCGCCGGCCGCTACAACATCGCGGCCGCTCTTTCTGTCATAGGCGATCATGACGAAGCGTTGGACCATCTCGAAAAATTTGCGCAGCATACCAACCCGCTCCAGCTATCTCTGATCAGCAACGAGCCCGACTTCGACCCGATCCGCAATCACCCACGCTTTCGGAAAATATTTGCCGGCCTTGACGAGAAACGAGCAGTGAACGCCACGTCCCTCATTCCTGGAGTGTCCGAGGCTGGGTCTAAAGGGTAACTGCCCGAACGATATCAATCGAGTTGCTCTGCCAGAGCAGGCCGGCCGGTTAGCGATGACAGCTTATGGACGTAAGGCAGACGAACGCTCCCAAACGCCAAGCGACCGCAAGGGTCATGGGGGTGAATTCGGCCGCGGCGAGCGAGCGTCCGCGTCGGGGACAGAAGAGGTATTCCCCGTCGGGTACCAAGCGTCAGATTTCTACCACTAGCTCTTTGTCGGAGCATGATCGTGTCCGGAAGCCAGCTCCCACTTTTGCGTTCGCTGCCCTCCGGTTCGGGATCACGCCCTAAAGCGCGTAGGCCAGGGTGAGATAGATCGCCGGCGCGAGGATCAGGCAGAGCGCCATCACGATCACCACGGCATTGCCCAGACGCTCGGCGCGCCTGGCTATGTCGGCAACATCGTCATCATCATTGATGAGTTGGAGGATCGAGATGTCGGCGAGAGCGGAGAGATGATTGTCGTTTGCGGGGTGGCTTTCAGGCTCTCGGAGTTGGGGCTTGGCAGAAATGAAAGTCAAACGTCGTCTCGCTTTCGAAACCGGCAAAGCGGCTTCCTTGTCCGATGATTTTTGGGTTCCGACGGTATTGGGCGCCCGCCTTTGCGCGGAAATGGCGGGCACCCAAAATGCCGACGACGGAGGAGAATCCATCGACGACCGCTCACCAACTCAAAGCTTTTGCTTTGGTTGCCGTCAACGGCCCAATGCGCGGGCCACTCGGACTTCAGTCGTAGGGGCCGTTCGGACCGTGGCCCCCGCGCACACGCCCATGCCGATCGGCCAGCGCATACGAGACTTCGCGCCAGCGTCCTGGGGTGCAGGATTCACGAAATATTTCGCGGGGGAACATCGATCGCGGGCATCGGTTCTCCTTACTCAAGGATGTCAGACCTCCTTGAATTCACCCCGAAGACCAATCCCCAACCAATGGAGCAGTAGATATGCCTAATCAAGGCGGAACTCACGAACAGCATGTCAGGGCCGGCCAGCAGAGCCACAAGAACCGCGACGACCAGCATCGCCGCAGCGGCCAACAGCAGGCCGAGGACCGCAACATGCGCCAGCAGAGCGCTGGTCAGCACAGGGGCGGCAGCGGCAATTTCGCCGAAGACCGCCGGCGTGCCTCGGAAGCCGGCCGCAAGGGCGGCCAGTCCTGACCCGGCCGCAAGGGCGGCCAGCCGATAGTGAAGCTGCGTTCCCGCGATCCCTTCGCGGGTGCGCCGGCTCTTCAGCAATTCCAGGAAGGCGCGCAGCGGTTTTCGTTCGCAGCTGCGCTGCCGCTCCAAGCCTCCCGCCCCAAGCGATTGGAACTTCTTCCCCTCCCCCCGGTTCCTAAAACACCCGGCGGCCGCCGCTGCCAAGAGGATGTTTCAACGGAGGCACTCATGTCCATGCGCACACTTCATCCCGAGCGCGTCGACGAGACACGTATGCATGCCTATTCGATCTTCGCTCCGCTGCTGATCAATGCACTGGCGCAGACGCTGGAGCGCCGCCAGGGCATGAAGGAGCTGGACAAGCTCGAGGCATCGCTTCTGCGCCTCATCGAGGAAACCGTCGTCGCCGCGCCGGATGGCGACGCGCTGAAGGAGTTCGCGGTCGAGCTCATCACCTCGACGCTACGCAATGTGCGCGAACATCCTGATGCCAAGCATGATCTGGAGGAGATCGACAACCGCCGCACGCAAGGGCGGTCGGAGATACCGGCGACGCTGGAGGAACAGCTTCAGTCCGGCCTGGAGGATAGTTTCCCGGCCAGCGATCCGCCTGCGGTCGTGTCCACCGCCATCACCGGGGGCTCGAAGACTATCGTCGGAACCGACGAGGTGCTGCGCCGCAAGAAGGCGGCCTCGAAGCGCGAGCGGCATCCCAAGTAAGCGGAGCTGGTCCGGCGAACGGAACAACTCCCCGGCCCGAGGGTTGGTCCAATAGCGGAAGGAGAAAAATGATGCACAGGAAAGAACTTCCGAACCGACCGGGCGCCGGTCACTCGCCATCGTCGAGCAGGTTGTCCAGTCATTCGCCGTCGTCCAATCAATTGCCGACCAAGGGCGGCGAGGATCCGGACGTGCGCTTCCTGGCCGAGAACAGCGACCTCTCGCCGAGGCAGGCGCGCGAGCTGATCCGTGAGCACGGGCACGACCGTGACGAGCTTTTGAGGATCGCGCGCACCATGAAGGCCGAGGGCTGATCGCGCTGCGGAAAGAGAGGCAAAAATGAGCAATTCACCGAAGAAGGGATCACCGGGAACGTCCGACCAGTGGCCGCGCTGGGAAGGCCCGGAAGAGAACCGCCCGCCCGGCTACCTGCCGGCCAAGGATGATCCAGACGAGGATCGAGACGCAGCCGGCGAGAACAACAAGGATCCCGAGCGATCCGACTTGGGCGACATCGCCAAGAAGAAAGGCTCCTAGGATTTTGGCCTTCACCCTTGAACGTCACTCAGCGCAACAGGAGAAGAAGAATGCCACGCGGAGACAAATCGAAATACAGCGACAAACAGGAACGCAAGGCGGACCACATCGCCGAAGGCTATGAGAGCCGCGGGGTGTCCGAGAAGGAAGCCGAGCGTCGGGCCTGGGCGACCGTCAACAGGGACGACGCCGGCGGCAAGAAGGAAGGCGGCTCCGGCCGCGGCAAGCACACCGGCAATCCGGCGGCGCACAAGGGCGGTAGAATGGGCGGCAATGCGTCGGGTGAGAGGTCGGCGGCGGCGCGGTCGGCGTCGGCCAAGAAGGCCGCGGCAACCCGCAAGCGCAACGCGGAACGCCACGCGCATCATTGATGCGGACGCCGGAGCTGCTGATCTTCCCCCTTGTGGAGGAGATCAGCTATCAGCCGCCATACAGCCCGATTTCGTCCGGCTGCAGCGAGGCGGTACTCGCCTCATCCTTGCCATGATCACCCAGGTGTTTTGCCAGGGCGGCGTCCAGCCTGTCGCTGTCGCCGCCTTGCGGATCGACGATCGTGTTGACCAGCATATCGAGCGAAATGCCAAGCTGGTCCAGGCCAAGCTGCCTTTCGATTTCGGCGACCGCGGAGGGAGACTGCCGTTTCATGGCTTCGACCGCGTTCTTGACGGCCGAAGCATAGGACGTCACGGATTCGTAGTCGGCCTGGTCGATGCCGAACTCCTTGCCTGCCCGCTCCATCAGCCGGACCTTTATCGCCGTGACGTTGAGGCTGTTCACGCTGAACATGGATCGGGAGATTTTGGCCTGCGCCTGGATTAGCGGCGAGCCGGCGCCGTCGGGTTCGGCAGCGCGATTGATGCTCGATATGAGACGATCCGCGGCCGATCTGGGCGCCGGCGCCGGATGTTGCTGCTGCAGGGTCAGAAGGGCGGCGCTGTTCAGCGTGGGAGGTGAAGACATTGCTGGCCTCTAGGGCGCCCATCCGTCATAGAGTAGACGCCGGATAGTCGAGCCAAGACGTCATGCCTTGAGCAAAGCAAAAAGCCGGTTCGGCACGCCAGTAGCACAATTGTCCTAAGAATTTCCTAGAGCGGTTTACCGTTTCATGGAAACGGCAAACCGCTCTATCTCTCTGTTTTGCCGCAATTCCGGACGGAAGGCTGCGGCGAAGTCGCCGAGCCCGACCGTTTCCACTTTTCCTGGAATTGCTTTAGTGGCGATGGTCTCTCCGTCGGGGAGATTGACGCTCAATCAGTCGTCGCCGCCGCCGCTGTCGCCGCCGTCATGACCGCCGCTATCACCGCCACCATCATGGCCGCCGCTGTCGCCGCCATCGTGGTCGCCGTCCTCATCGTCGCCCTGGTCGCCTTCATGCGAGCCCGACTCGACGCCGTCGGCCTGATGGTCGGTCTCGTCATTCTCGGTGGCTTCGTGGTCGCCATCGACGCTGGTGGTGGTGATCTGGTCGTCGTCATCCTCGGTCGCAGCCGCCGACACCTGGCCGCCATGGTCGGAGCCCGCGTATGACGGCTGCGCCGCACAGATGCCGAGGAGGCCGATCGCGGTCGCCGCCAGCAAGGGAAGGTTTTTCATCAGTCGCTCCGATCTGTTTTCAGGTGCGGATCATTGCCCCGGCGGATTACGGCGCGCTTAAGCAAGTGATCGCAATTTTAGCAGTCGCTTATTTTATGCCGCCCATCCTGGCACGCGGCCTTTCGAGCGCGGCCCGCGCCACGATCGCCTCCAGCGGCTCGGGCCGGTGCAGGAGATAGCCCTGGCCATAGGCGACGCCCATGCCGATGAGGATCTCCAGCGCGTTCCCTTCCTCGATCTTTTCGGCCACGACCGCACAGTCCATCGAGCGGGCGATGCCAGTGATCGCCGAGACGATCTCTCGGTCGAAGCGGCTGTCGGCGATGTGCTCGACGAAGGAGCCGTCGATCTTGATGGCGTCGATGGGGAAGCGCCGCAGATATTCGAAGGAGCTCATGCCGGCGCCGAAATCGTCGAGACTGACGCGGCAATGGCGCTGCCTGGCCTTGCGCACGAACTCTTCCGCGGCGTCGAAATTGGTGACGGCGGCTGTCTCGGTGATCTCGAAGCCGATGGCCGACGGCGGCGCGCCGCTTTCGGCCATGGCCTGGTCGACGAAACCCCAAAGCTGCGGATCGGAGAGCGTCTGCGCGGAGAGGTTGAAGTCGAGCGAGATGGCGCCGGAGAGCATCGCCTTGCCATGGCGCGACAGCGCCGTGCGAATGATCCAGCGGTCGAGCCGGGCGGCAAGGCCGAAGCGCTCGGCCACCGGTATGAACTCGCCCGGCGGGATCAGCTTGCCGTTGCGGCCTTCGAGCCGCGCCAGCACCTCGACATGGCGGCTCTCTTCCCAGGGCCTGCCCAGGCGATGGATCTCCTGGCCGAACAGCTTCAGCCTGCCGTCCTCCATCGCGTCGACCAGCTTGGCGGCAAGCCGCGCGGCGTTGAGACCGCCGGAACCCGAGGCCGTTTCGGGAGCGAACACCGCGAAACGGTCGCGCCCACCGGCCTTGGCGACGTAGCAGGCGTCGTCGGCGCAGGCCAGCGCGTCGGCCACCGTCATCCTGGGATCGCGCACGAAGGCGATGCCGATGCTGGCCGCCAACCTGCGGGACGTCGCGGCGGAGCCAAGGTCGGCGTCGCGCACCGCGGCGAGCACGGCGCGGGCGAGCCGCTCGGCGCAGGCGTCGTCGCAGTTCGGCACCAGCAGCGCGAACTCGTCGCCGCCGAGGCGCGCGGCATGCGCCGTGGGCGGCAGGCTGGCGCGGATGCCCGCGGCGACGCTCTTCAGCGCGATATCGCCCGCGGCATGGCCGGCATAGTCGTTGAGCGCCTTGAAGTAGTCGAGGTCGACGTAGAACACGGCGAGCGGCAGCCGGTTCGCGGCGCCGATGTTTTCGGCCAGCAGCCGGTCGAAGGCGGCGCGGTTCCACAGCCCGGTCAGCGCGTCGTGGTGGGCGGCGTAGGCGAGCTCCTCGGCGCGCTTCTTCTCGTCGGTGATGTCGCGCACGGTGCCGAGGATCTGCCCGGCGGAACCGGCGGCGGCGATGAAGCGCACCAGCGACTCGACATGGCGGACCACGCCGTCGCGCCGCACGATGCGGTACTGCGTGGCGGTAACGCTTTCCGAACCGGGCGGCGGCAGGTGGGCGCGCTCGGTCGCCTCCTTGTCGTCCGGGTGGAGATAAGTGTGCCAGAGATCGGCCGTCACCTCGTCGGTGTCGCTGACCAGGCCGAAGATCTCCCTGGTGCGCGCGTCCCAATAGCTCTTGTTGGTGCCGATGTCGTAGTGCCAGATGCCGGTGCCGCTGGCGGCGAGCGCGAGACGAAAGCGGACATTGACCTGCTCCAGCGCGGCCTCGGCCTCCTTCTGCTTCGTAATGTCGGTCTGCACGCCCATCAGCCGCAGCGGCTTGCCCTCGGCGTCGCGCTCGACGATGCCGCCGCGGTCGAGCACCCAGACCCAATGGCCGTCCTTATGCTTCAGGCGCAGTTCCGTCTCGATGGAATCGACGAGGCCGGCAATGTGACGGTCGCCGCTCGCCAGCGCCCGCTCGCGGTCGTCGGGATGGGTGAGCTTCAGCCAGAGATCGGACGTGTTGGCGAGCTCGCCCTCGGCATAGCCCAGCATCCGCGACCAGGTCGGCGAATAATAGCAGTCGCCGGTCGCGAGGTTCCAGTCCCAAAGGCCAAGCTGGGCGCGGTCGAGCGCCAGCGCCCAGAATTCGCCCTTGCGTTTCTCGTCGTCCGCCATGCCCTGGTTTTCTTCCGTCCCCCGTCTGACCATTGTGCACGGAACGAAAGAAGAAAGGGTTACCGGGTCGGAGCCGACGGATGGCGCCGCCTATCGGCTTCGTCATCCTAGGGCGAAGCAAGGAGCGAAGCGACGCGGCGAAGACCCTAGGATCCATGCCGTGACGCTGAGGCGTTGCAACGGTTGCAGAATTCTGCACCGCAGCACTTTACGTCGATCGTCACGGCATGGATCCTCGGGTCAAGCCCTGGGTCAAGCCCGAGGATGACGAAGCGGGGGGAGCCCCGAAGCACCAAGTGCCGAAACGCTGGCGGGACAGCGCCCCCCTCCGCCCTGCCCGTCCTCCGCAGCAGCTGAGGAGGGTGGACCGGGCATCTCCCCCACAAGGGGGGAGATCGCTAACCGCCCACCGCCAGCCGTCTCCTCACCACCGCGGCATGAAACGTGCTCCGTGCAGCAGGCCTTCGTCGTTGAAGTCGTAGGCCGGGTTGTGCAGCGGCGCCGAGTTGCCGTTGGAAGACGAAGCAGCCGGGATGTCGCGGTCGCTTTCGCCAACTTCACCCCTCGCCCCTTTGCCGCCCCAGCCATCGCGCATAGACCTCCCCGACAATCCCGCGCCGGAAGATCAGTACGCAGACCATGAAGATCAGGCCGGTGGCGATGGTCACCGGGAAGCCGGAGGTGGCAAGCGTGTTTTCGAGCCCGACGACCAGGCCGGCGCCGACCACCGGGCCGACCATGGTGCCGATGCCGCCGAGCAGCGTCATCAGGATCACCTCGCCCGACATCTGCCAGGTCACGTCCGTCAGCGTGGCGAACTGGAAGACGATCGCCTTCACCGCGCCGGCAAGGCCGGCAAGGGTGGCCGACATGACGAAGGCGGCGAGCTTGTAGCGGCCGACCGAATAGCCCAGCGAAATGGCGCGGTTCTCGTTCTCCCGGATCGAGCGCAGGATCATGCCGAAGGGCGAGTGGACGATGCGCCAGATGGCGAAGACGCCGATCAGGAAGACGGCGAGCACGAAGAAATACATGTTCATCGGCACGTTGAGATCGAGGATGCCGAAGAGATGGCCGCGCGCAATGCCCTGGATGCCGTCCTCGCCCTCGGTGAACGGCGCCTGAACGCAGAAGAAATAGAACATCTGCGCCATCGCCAGCGTGATCATCGCGAAATAGATGCCCTGCCGGCGGATGGCGAGGAAGCCGACGACGAGACCCATTGCCGCCGCACCCGCGGTGCCGAGCAGGATGCCGGCCTCGGGCGGCCAGCCCCAGGCCTTCACCGCATAGGCGCAGAAATAGGCCGCGCCGCCGAAGAAGGCGGCGTGGCCGAAGGAGAGCAGGCCGGTGTAGCCGAGCAGCAGGTTGAAGGCGCAGGCGAACAGCGCGAAGCACAGCATCTTCATCACGAAGATCGGGTAGATGACGAAAGGCGCCGCGAGGAGCGCCGCTATGCCCAGGGCCACCAGAGCCCTTTCCAGCCGCATGGAGGCGGCGGCGCGCGCTTCGTGAAGGGTCGCCTCGCTCATGTCAGGCGTCCCTTCCGAACAGGCCAGCCGGCCGAAGCAGCAGCACGACCGCCATGATGACGAAGACGACGAGGTTGGAGGCTTCGGGGTAAAAAACCTTGGTCAGGCCCTCGGCGAGGCCGAGCATGTAGCCGGTGACGATGGCCCCTAAGATCGAGCCCATGCCGCCGACCACGACGACGGCGAAGACGACGATGATCAGGTCCGAGCCCATCAGCGGGCTGACCTGGTAGACGGGCGCGGCGAGGATGCCGGCAAGGCCCGCCAGCGCCGCACCCAGCCCGTAGGTGAGCGTGAGCAAGAGCGGCACGTTGACGCCGAATGCCTGCACCAGTTCGGGGTTCTCGGTGGCGGCGCGCAAGTAGGAGCCGAGCCTGGTCTTCTCGATCAGCAGCCAGGTGCCGATGCAGACGATGAGCGAGGCCACCACCACCCAGCCGCGATAGTTGGGCAGGAACATGAAGCCGAGATTGGTGCCGCCGGCAAGCAGCGTCGGCACCGCATAGGGGTTGCCGGAGACGCCGTAGTAGTAGCGGAACACGCCTTCGATGACGAGCGCCAGGCCAAAGGTGAAGAGCAGGCCGTAGAGGGGATCGAGGCGGTAGAGGCGCGACAGCGCCAGGCGCTCGACGACGATGCCGAACAGGCCGACGGCCAAAGGCACGATGATCAGCGCCGGCCAGTAGCCGATGCCCAAATGGACGAGCAGCAGATAGCCGATGAAGGCGCCGAGCATATAGAGCGCGCCGTGAGCGAAATTGATGATGCGCAGCAGGCCGAAGATGACGGCGAGGCCAAGGCTGAGCATGGCATAGAAGGAGCCGTTGATGAGGCCGACAAGGAGCTGGCCGAGAAGCGCCTGGATGGGGATGCCGAAGATCATGGTCATGGCGTGATCACCGAGAGGCCAGCGGACATCGGCACCTCCAATTGTCCACGTTGCCGCCGCCCCTCACCTGCCTGCCGGCATCCTCTCCCCGTATAGTGACGGGGAGAGGGGCGCTCTCGTCGCCGTTTTCGCCAATCGCCAACGTCGCAGAAAGGAGGCCGGCAGTGCGGGCAGCTCCTTCTCCCCGTCACTATACGGGGAGAAGTGCCCGGCAGGGCGATGAGGGGCAGCGCCGACGCTCGGCAGGTACACGGCAAGACGCGATCTGCGCCCGACCGGCGGCGTCCCGAAGGCGGTGTCTGTTGGCCCATCGTCCCGATCATACCCCCAGCACCTCGTGCAGCTTGTCGGTATGCGCGGAAAGCTGCTCGACCGGAAAGCCCTCCACCACCTTGCCGTGGTCCATCAGATAGAAGCGGTCGGCGATGTGGGCGGCGAAGCGGAAATTCTGCTCGACCAGAAGAGTCGTCATGCCGCGCTTCTTCAGCGTCGCCAGCAATTCGCCGATGCGCTGGACGATGACGGGCGCCAGTCCCTCGGTCGGCTCGTCGAGCAAAAGCATCTCGACGCCGGTGCGAAGAATGCGGGCGATTGCCAGCATCTGCTGCTCGCCGCCGGACAACTTCGTGCCCTGGCTTTTGCGGCGCTCCTTGAGATTGGGGAAGAGCTCGAAGATCTCCTCCACGCTCATGCCGCCCTTGGCCACGACCGGCGGCAGGATCAGGTTCTCGTCGACGGTGAGCGTGGCGAAGATGCCGCGTTCCTCCGGCACGAAGCCGATGCCCTGATGCGCGACGCGGTGGAGCGGCAGGCGGATCAGGTCCTTGCCGTTGAAGGTGACGGAACCGGTACGCTTGCGGATCAGCCCCATGATGGCGCGCAACGTGGTGGTCTTGCCGACGCCGTTGCGGCCAAGCAGCGTCACCGTCTCGCCGCGCTGCACTTCGAGGTTAACCCCATGCAGCGCATGGCCCTCGCCATACCAGGCGTGGAGGTCGCGCAGGGCAAGCAGCGGCTCACCCATGCTCGGTCCCCCCATGCTCGGTCCCCATGTAAGCGACGCGCACGCGCTCGTCCTGGCTGACCGTCGCATAGTCGCCGGCGGCGAGCACCTGGCCGCGCTGCATGACGGTGATCCAGTCGCAAAGATCGGCGACGACGGTGAGGTTGTGCTCGACCATCAGCACGGCGCGGTCCTTGGCCAGCGAACGGATGATGCCGGAGATCATCCCGACATCCTCGTGCCCCATGCCCGCCATAGGCTCGTCGAGCAAAAGCACCTTCGGATCGAGCGCCAGCGTCGTGGCGATCTCCAGCACGCGCTTCCGGCCATAGGAGAGATCGCCGGCCATACGATGCGCGGCATCGTCCAACCCGACGATGGCGAGCAGCTCGCGCGCCCTCGGCGTGAGCCGGTCAAGCGCCGAGACCGGGCGCCAGAACTGGTAGCCCAGCCCGCCAGGGCGCTGCAGCGCCACGCGCACATTGTCGAGGACGGTCAGGTGCGGAAAGATCGCCGAGATCTGGAAGGAGCGGACCAGCCCCATGCGCGCCACCCTGGCCGGCGGCGTGCGGGTGATGTCGGTGCCGAGCAGCTCGATCCTGCCGCTGGTCGGCTGCAGGAATTTGGTCAACAGGTTGAAGATGGTGGTCTTGCCGGCGCCGTTCGGGCCGATGAGCGCGTGAATCTTGGCGTGATGAACGTCGAGGTCGACATCCTTAACCGCGACGAAACCGGCGAAGTCGCGCCGCAGGCCGCGGGCGGAAAGCACCACCCGCGGCATCTCTTCGCCGCCGTCCGGCCGGACAGCCGTTGCGGTTTCGAGCGTCACTTGGTGACGAGCGGACAGCCGCTTTCCTCGGCCTTCATGAACGCCTTGTCGCCGGGAATGGTCGCCAGATAGGTGTAGTAGTCCCAGTCCTTCTTCGACTCTTCCGGCTTCTTGACCTGGTAGAGATACATGTCGTGCACCATCGAACCGTCGGCCTGCACCTTGCCGTTGGCGGTGAAGACGTCGTTGACCGGCATCTCGTGCAGTTGCTTGGCCACCGCCTCGGTCTCGTCGGTGCCGGCCTTGTCGATGGCCTTGAGGTACTGCGTCACCGCCGAATAGGTGCCGGCCTGGATCATGTTCGGCATGCGGTTGGTGCGCTTGAAGAAGCGCTGCGCGAAATCGCGGCTCTTGTCGTCGCGGTCCCAGTAATAGCCTTCGGTGAGCACGACGCCCTGCGCCGCCTGCAGGCCAAGGCCATGCACCTCGGCCAGCGTGAAGAGAAGAGCTGCCAGCCGCTGGCCGCCGGCGACGATGCCGAACTCGGCCGCCTGCTTGATCGAATTGGAGGTATCGAGGCCGGCATTGGCAAGGCCGATGATCTTGGCGCCGGAGGACTGCGCCTGCAGCAGGAAGGAGGAATAGTCGGTGGAGCCCAGCGGATAACGCACCTCGCCCAGCACCTTGCCGCCGCTGGATTCGACCAGCTTGGCGGTCTGCTCCTTCAGCGAGTAGCCGAAGGCGTAGTCGACGGTGATGAAATACCAGCTGTCGCCGCCCTGCTGCACCAGCGCGCCGCCGGTGCCGACCGCCTGGGAGTGCGTGTCATAGGCCCAGTGGAAGCCATAAGGCGAGCACTGCTTGCCGGTAAGGTCGGTCGAAGCCGCGCCGGTGACGATGTCGATCTTCTTCTTTTCCTTGGAAAGCCCCTGCACGGCGAGCGCGACGGAAGACGTCGTAAGCTCCATGATCGCGTCGACCTGCTCGGTGTCGTACCACTGGCGCGCGATGTTGGAGGCGATGTCCGGCTTGTTCTGGTGGTCGGCGCTGACGATCTCGATCGGCGTGCCCTGCACCTTGCCGCCGAAATCCTCGACCGCCATCTTGGCGGCCTCGACCGACCATTTGCCGCCGAAATCGGCATAGACGCCCGACTGGTCGTTGAGGATGCCGATCTTGACCTTGCCGTCGGAAATTTCGCCAGCCGCCGCGGGCATTGCGGATGCCGCAATGAGCGCGGCCGAGACGAGATAGGATGCTTTCACTGGTGGTTCCTCCCTTGTGGCCAACCACGGGAAACGCGGCGGGCCTCGCAATGGTTCAACAGTTCGGTCCGGATTTTGGATTGATCCCGCCTGCCACTCCTCGCCTTGCGAGACCACGCCACCCGTGTGCCTGGGGTGCGCGGGCGCGAGCCTAGCATCACCGTTCGCGGGTCGAGAATGCTATTTTCGTAGCATGGATTGCCAGGTGGCCGGGCGGCTACCAATCAGGCTCGATTGCAGAATCCTCGGAAAGTCCAGGCGACTTTACCGGCAGAAGCGTCCGGATCGCGGCTTCTCGAAGAGGAGCGGGAAAGGCCTTGAGATAGTCGCCGTCCAGTGGAAGCTTCAGGTAGTTGTGGGCAATCGCCGCAGCCACCTCAGCCTGTTCGCGATCACGGGTCGCCTTGACCGCGGACCGGTCGGGCCGCCTCGCGAGCCATGCCTTGTGAAGCGCAAATACCCTGGGGTCGACCGTCGGTATCCTAACTGGGTAGCCGCGCTCGTCGATAGCGATTGCCTCGGTCTTGGGCGCATTGATTAGCCATTGCAATCCGTCCATCGGAGCGCCGTCGAGATCATCGGCAAGCGGCGTTATCGACGTCGGGGCATTGTCCTTGAGGACATTTCTCGTTTGCGGTCGAATGAGATCGACCAGATAACCATCCCGGTTTGTCGCCCTGAAGGCCCTGGGCTGGAGCGGCTTGAAGGACCGGTCCACTTTGCGCAATACACCGATCAACCCGGACTGCGTTATCTTCTCGCCGGTTACGAAGCTGATCCGGCGGCGCGAGTCGAGGAGCAGGTCGATGTCGCCGGTTGCCGTGAGGCCGCTCGCAATCTGCACACCCGCCGAAGCCTCATAGGCGAATAGCGCATTCGTGCCGACGACCAGCAACTGCTTGCCGAGCAGATTCGTTTCAGCGCAGCGCCGCAGTATCCGGGCCGCGATAACCGGCACCCTGCCCAAGCCCATTGCGACATTGACCTTGGCAAGGCCGTTCAAACGATCGGACAGGCCGGCCAGCAAATCCCTGTTTCGTTCCCTGCCTTCGGAGAAAGCCGAGAACGATTTTTCCGTCTCCTCACTTCTGGGGCCAAGCGAGTTCTCGGTCTGCCCGACCTTACGCAGCAGGTATTCGGCGCCGTTGCGCTCAACCCAGCGCATGCTGCCCGTGAAGCGCCTTTGATGCTCTTCGTCGGCGCTGAGCCAGCTCTCATAAACCTGTTGGGTATCTATGAGTTGGCGGCGCTGTTCGCTTGTCAGCTCTCTAAGCATCCGTTTTCCACTCTGCCGAGCCATTTTTGAAAACATAGTGGAAAACTATTAAATAACAATGTCTTACCAGCCATTTTCCACCACCGTTCTCGAATTCCATCACGGTAATGGAAAAATGCTTGAAAACAACATCTTAAAGGCGGAAACGATCCCTGCAATTTTTCCTTTTTCACCACGGCAGCTTTCTGCCATCGCGGAAGAAGCCGCCCGTCGGGCCGTCATCCGGCAGGGTCGCGGCCCAGACGATGCCGGCCGCGCCTTGCGCGACGGGACGGCCGCCGGGACCGCCCATGTCGGTCGCGACCCAGCCGGGGCAGACCGAATTGACCAGCACGCCCGAGCCGCGCAGCTCGGCCGAAAGGATGCGGGTCAGCGCGTTGAGCGTCGCCTTGCTGGTCGAATAGGCCGGCGCGCCGGCGCCCATCGAGGCGAGCGAGCCACCTTCGGACGAGACGTTGACCAGCCGGCCGTGGCCCGAGGCGCCGAGCAGCGGCGCGAAAGCGACCGCGACGCGCCAGGCGCCGAAGACGTTGGTCTCGAAAGCCTCGCGGATCACGCTCCAGTCGGGCCGCAACGCCCGCGCGGACGGGTCGTAGTGGATGGCGGCGTTGTTGACCAGAACGTCGAGCCGGCCGAAGCGACGCTCGACTTCAGCCGCGGCACGGGCGGCAGCGTCGGGCGCCGCGACATCCAGCGCGATGGCCTCGACCCTGTCGCCGAGCCTGCTTGCCGCCGCCTCGCCCTTGGCGAGGTCGCGCACGCCGATGAGCACGGTGAAGCCAAGTTCGGCGAGCTGGCGCGCCGCCTCCAGCCCGATGCCGCGATTGCCGCCGGTGACGAGCGCCACCTTGCCGGAATGATTTGTCTTGCCGGTCATCGTCCTTCTCCCGGACCCATTTGACTGTTCGCGACCCTTCGAGGGCGGCGTTTTTGTCTGCGCTTACTTCTTCTGCGGATGGATCGTCTCGCCGCGCTTCAGCATTTGAACGAAGCTCTCAATCTTCTTCTTGCGCCCCGCCTCTGTCTTCATGTTGTGGGTGCGGAAGGCGAGCGCGAAGCGGTTCTGCGCGGAAAGCTTTGCCAGCATCGCCTTCGCCTCCGGCTCGGCGTCGATCGCCGCCTGCAGGTCGGGCGGAATCGTCATCTCCTTCGATCCGCCATAGGCGCGGTCCCAGCGGCCGTCGGCCTTGGCCGCCTCGACCTGTTCGAGGCCATGCTTCGTCATGCGGCCCTCCTCGATCAGGCGGGCGACATTGTCGATGTTGATCCTGCTCCAGATGCTCTTCCTGCCGCGCGGCGTGTAGCGCTGCAGGAAGCTCTTCTCGTCGAGCGACTTGCGCACCGCGTCGATCCAGCCGAAGCAGAGCACGACGTCGATCGCCTCCTTCGGCGTGATCGAGGCAAGACCCGAACCCACCTTGTGAACCTTGATCCAGACCTCGCTTTCGCTGGCGTGGTTGTCGGCTAGCCAGGCGTAGAAGCTTTCGGCATCGGGGAATTCGCGAACCTTGTCCGGATCGACTTTTATGGGTGCCATTTGCCGCCCTCGTTTGCTTATCCCGATCGTTGCAGTCTGGACGATTCCGCGCCACCGCAGCAATAATTGCTACCAGTTTCCGTCAGCGGCCTGGGGCGACCGCTCCGCACGGCACATATGCAAATTGGACGCCAGCCAAAAAGTCATTTTCTTCCACTTTTTCAATCGTTAGCGATACTCCACACTTCTGTTGACTTCTACAGATGTGTGGAGTACGCTATCTTATGAATGCGAACGAACTCCGGCGCTGGCTCGCCAAGCAGGGATGCACCTTCGAAACCACCGTGGTGGGAGCGGTCACCTGACTGTCCGTCTCAAAGGCAAGGTTTCCCAGCTGCCAATGCACGGCGGCGGCAAGGAACTTGGAACGCGCTTGGTCGAGAAGATCAAGAAGGATCTGGGCCTGAAATAGAGGAGGCTGTGTATGTGGTATGAACTCGCCCTCACGCCCGATGACAACGATACCTGGCTGGTTACAGCGCCTCAATTCGATGAGGTCGTGTCCTATGGCGACACCAAGGAAGAAGCTTGCCGGAATGGGCGGAACGCCATCGAGGAGGCGATCGCGGCGCGCATTGCTCATGGCGACGACATTCCCTACCCGCTCAAGGAAACCAAGGGTAAGGGATGGTTCGTCGAGATTCCGGCGCTCATCTTCCTGAAGTCGGCCCTATACATGGCTCTGAGGGAAAAGGGCTGGAGCCGAGCGGATCTGATGCGCGAACTGAAATGCCAGCGGGAACACGTCGATCGTCTGTTCCGCCTCGATCACAACTCACGCCTTGACTCGCTCGAGGAGGCGTTCAAGGCGCTTGGCCACCCGCTTCGCTTCGACATGGAGTTCCACAAGGCCGCCTGACTTTCGTCGGCGGCCGCATTATCACCATCGGACTTTCCGATGACACTATCGGTTTCTTCCGTTTCCGTTTCGCCCTCTCGCCTGCCACATCACCGTCCATGCGAAGGAAAGGCATGGACATGGACAATCGAAAAATCCTGATCGTCGGCGGCGGCTCGGGCATGGGGCTGGCGCTTGCCAGGCGCTGCCTGGATGAGGGTGCCGCGGTCGTCATCGCCGGGCGCGGCGAAGCGAAGCTGAGCGCCGCGCGGGACGAGCTCAACCGGCCGGCAAAGCTCGAAACGGCGGTTGTCGACATCAGCCGCGAAGCCGAGGTCGCGGCGCTGTTTGAGCGCATCGGGCGGCTCGACCATATCGTCAGCACGGCCGCCGATATCGAGGGCGCCTACCGGCTGCTGCCCGAGATCGAGCTGGAAGCGGCGCAGCGTGTGGTGGAGAGCAAGTTTTACGGGCCGCTGCTTTTGGCCAAGCACGGCGCGCCGAAGCTTTCGGCCAACGGCTCGCTCACCTTCGTCTCCGGCATTGCAGCCTACCGGCCGGCGGCGCGCGGCTCGGTGGTCGCCGCGGTCAACGCCGGGCTCGAAGGTCTGGTGCGGGCCCTGGCCGTCGAGCTGGCGCCGATCCGCGTCAACGCCGTCTCGCCCGGATGGGTCGACACACCGATCTGGCAGCTCGTCGCCGGCGACGCCAAGGACGAGACGCTTGCCGCGATGGCCAAGCGGCTGCCGGCCGGCCGCGTCGGACGGCCGCAAGACATTGCCGACGCGCTTCGCTTCCTGATCGGCAATGGTTTCACGACGGGAACGACGCTGCATGTCGAGGGCGGGCACCGGCTGATCTGACGGGCTCGAAATTCTCTCCTATCGCTGCAAGCAGCGCCTTCAGCGCCGGCGGCTGGACGCGCCGGCGCCGCCAGATCATCACCAGCTCGGCCGAGCGGACAGGGGCTGGCCATGCGATCTCGGCCACCTCGCCACGATCGAGCGCGGCCGCCACCGCCAGGCGCGGCACCACGCCAAGGCCGGTGCCGGCCGCGACCATGCCGGCGATGGCGTCGATGCTGCCGGCTTCCACAGCCAATTTCGGTCCGTCGAGGCCCGCCTCAGCGAAGGCCCGGTCGATCATGGCACGGTAGACGCATCCGGTTCCGGTGGCGACGAAGCATTTTTCGGCAAGCTCCTTGAGATCGACGTCCGTCCGGTTCTCGCCGGGCGGCGCGATCAGCACCAGCGGCTCGGCCGCGACGATGCGCCTGGCAAAACGCTCGTTCGCTTCGCCGGCGCCGGGCCTGTCGAAGCAGAAGGCGACGTCGATCTCGCCTTCTCCCAGCTTGCGCCGCAGCTCGCCGCTGCCAGCGATCTTCAGTCTGATGTCTATGTCGGGATGAGCGGCGCGGAAATCGGCAAGCCACTCGGGAAGCCGTGCGGATGCGATCGTCTCCAGCGCGCCGATCGACAGGCTGCCGGCCGTCTCGCTCCTGGTGGCATCGATGGCGGCCCGCGCCTCGTCGGCGAGCGACAGCAATTGCTCGGCATAGGGTTTCAGCGCCTCGCCGGCCGGTGTCAGTTCCAACCCCTGCCGCGAGCGGGTGAACAGGCTCGCGCCAAGCTCGGCCTCCAGCGCCTGGATCTGGTCACTGACGCTCGACTGCGCAAGATTGACCTCCGCCGCGGCGCGCGTGACGTTGTGCGTGCGCGCGACGGCGAGAAACGTCTTCAGCAGCCTTGGGTGCATGCGGCGTTACTGGAGCTGCGGCTTCTTGAGGAAGGAGTTGCGGTCGGCGGATTTTACGCGCAGCCAGGTTTCGCGGCCGTCGCGCACGACACGCAGCGGAATTTCCGCGCCGGCCGGGTTCTGCCAGAGTTTCCGGTAGAAGTCGGCGAGACCGTCGACCTCGCCGTCGCGCACATCGGAGATGATGTCGCCCTGGCGCAGACCCGCTTGCTCGGCCGGGCCGCCCTCGGCAACGCTCATCACCACCACCATGCCGTTCGACTCGGCCGAGAAGGCGCCGAGCCAGGGGCGCGGCGGCCGGGCCAACTGGCCACGCTTCACCAGGTCGTCGAGGACCGGCGTCAGAAGGTCGATCGGCACGATCATGTTGATGTCGGCGACCTCGCCGGCGCGGCTCATCTGCAGGCGCAGCGAGCCGACGCCGAGCAGCTTGCCGGCGCGGTCGAACAACGCCGCACCGCCCCATGACGGGTGCGCCGGCGCGGTGAAGATCGCCTCGTCGATGAGATATTCCCAGTAGCCGGCGAATTCCTGCTTGGTGACGATGTGGGCGTCGACCTGCTGGCCGATGCCGTCGGCAAGCGTCACGGCGTCGCCGATATTGGCCTTCCTGGCGTTGCCGAACTTGACCGCCGGCAGGCCGAGCGGCGACAGCGCCTGCACCAGGCCGAAGCCGGTCTCCTGGTCGTAGGCCAGCGCATGCGCGGCGACCACGCGGCCGTCCTGGTCGGTCAGCCAGACCTCCTCGGCCTCGGTGATCAGATAGCCGATGGTGAGCACCAGCCCGCTGTCGCGGATCACCACGCCGCTGCCCTCGCGGCGCGTGCCCAGCGCATTGGCGGTGAAGGCGTCGTCCGGAACCGTGGCGCGCACGGCAACGACGGAGCGCGAGACTTTTTCGATGGTCATCGGTCGATCCTGCATTGCGGGTCTTTTTCTATAGGTATGGCCAAAGGGGCGATGTGCAAGGGTATCTTCCCTTCTCCCTTGTGGCCCTTGGGGATAAGGGAAAAGAGGCTGGCCCAGTCGTTAGTTCAACGAAAATTGAACTTTTTTCTTTGACGCGCGCGCAACCGCACCTAAATCTTGCGCCAACGAACCCGCATCCACCCCGCAGAACAGGGCCTTCGAGATGAACCAGTACACTCCGCCGAAAGTCTGGACCTGGAACAAGCCGAATGGCGGCGCCTTCGCCTCGATCAACCGGCCGGTTGCCGGGCCGACGCATGAGAAGGAACTGCCGGTCGGCAAGCATCCGCTGCAGCTCTATTCGCTGGCCACGCCCAACGGCCAGAAGATCACGATCATGCTGGAGGAGCTTCTGGCGCGCGGCCACAGGGGCGCCGAATACGACGCCTGGCTGATCCGCATCAACGACGGCGACCAGTTCGGCTCAGGCTTCGTCGAGGTCAATCCGAACTCGAAGATTCCGGCGCTGATGGACCGCAGCGAGCCGAAGCCGGTGCGCGTGTTCGAATCCGGCTCGATCCTCACCTATCTCGCCGAAAAGTTCGGCGAGTTCCTGCCGACGGAGCGTGCCGCTCGCGCGGAAACCTTCTCGTGGCTGTTCTGGCAGATGGGCTCGGCACCCTATCTCGGCGGCGGCTTCGGCCATTTCTACGCCTATGCGCCGGAAAAGATCGAATATGCCATCGACCGCTTCGCCATGGAGACCAAGCGGCAGATGGACGTGCTCGACCGGCGGCTGGCCGAGAGCGAATACCTCGCCGGCCCCGACTACACCATCGCCGACATGGCGGTCTGGCCCTGGTATGGCGGGCTCGCCAAGGGCCGCAACTACAATGACGCCGCGCAGTTCCTCTCCGTGCATGAATACAAGCACGTGCAGCGCTGGGCCGACGCGATCGACGCCCGGCCGGCGGTGAGACGCGGCCGCATGGTCAACCGCATCTCCGGCGACCCGGCCTACCAGCTGCACGAGCGCCACGACGCCAGCGACTTCGAGACGAAGACGCAGGACAAGCTGCAAGCGGCGGAGTGAGGAGTGGCGTAATCTCCCCCCTTGCGGGGGAGATGTCGCCGAAGGCGACAGAGGGGGTCGCCGCGCGTGAAGCGACAACCTCCTCTTCGGGTTCGCCGGGCGTCGATGCTCTACGCGAGGCGACCCCCTCTGGCCTGCCGGCCATCTCCCCCGCAAGGGGGGAGATCGGCTACCTCCCATACGTATACGTCACGCTGGCCTCGCCCAGCGCCTGGCTCTTCGCCGCCACCGACACCATCGCCGGCGACGGATTTTCCGGCGTGCGCAGCTTCGCTTCGCCCAGCGCATAGAGCGTGAAGACATAGTGGTGCATGCCGCTGCCGGGCGGCGGGCATGGGCCGAAATAGCCGGCGCGGCCGACGCCGCTTTCGCCGGACACCGTGCCCCTGGGCAAGCGCTTGCCGCCCTTCGAGCCGGCGCCTTCGGCCAGGCCTTTGGCGCTCGCCGGGATGTCCCAGGCGAGCCAATGCCAGAACCCCTTGCCGCCATTGGCATCGGGATCGAACATGGTGAGCGCGTAGCTCTTGGTGCCGGCCGGCGGGTCCTTCCAGGCAAGCGCGATCGAGACGCTCTTGCCGCCGCATCCAGCCTTGTCGCCGAGATATTTGGCGTCCCATTTGCCGTTGGAGACCGACGGGCTGGAGATTTCGAAGGCGGATGCCTGGGTGGCGAGACCGAACAGCACAAGCGCGGCAAAGCCAAAGCGCGAGATCATGGCTGCACTCCTTCTGCTTGAACTGAGGAAAATCTATCCGAAAGGCGAACCGGAGCCGAGCAACTTTGTGTGACGAGTTGGCGGGGCGCCGAGACCGCTGATCTCCCCCCTTTGTGGCTACCCTTGTGGCTACGCTATGCACACATCTTCTGTGACTACTGATCGACCTGAGGCTTGATTGCCACGTGGTTCCCCCAATCCGTCGCTGCTTCGCAGCGCCACCTTTCCCCCCTCCGGAGGGAAAGGAAGGGAGCCTTGCTGGACGAGCGTTGACGGCAAGAAGCCTGGCGCCTTTCCTCTACCCCGTCGATCGGGCATATGCGCTAAGATAGCTTTGGCATGGCTTGAAATTTGCGTTTTCGCGGTGGCTCACGCCAACGATGCCGCAAGGCATGGAGATTTTGGCGCAAGCTTGCCAAGCGAGGCTGAGTAAAGATCGCTGCGATCAGCGAGGCGACGATCTGGCGGGTGGCGCGCCACAGCAGCGGGCGCCCGTCGCTCAAGGGGGAGAGACACCCAACTCCTGCGAGAGGGGTTCGGTCACAAGCGCGATGAGGAAGTGGGCAAGAATCCAAGGCTTTGCGATCCTTGGGTCTTTGGCGGGAGGCGCGCGCAGCCCGATCAGGCTCTTCAGACGCTTGAAGGCGAGCTCGATGCGCCAGCGCATGCGATAGAGCTTGAGAACCGTGCCGGCGGGAAACTCCTGCCGGTCAAGCGAGGTCACAAGGATGACGAAGCCGGCCGCAATCAGCGTCTCGGGTCGAACCTTGTTGCCCTTGGCCTTGGCTTCCTTGTTGATTTTGCGCCGCGCTTCTTGTGCCGCTGCCTCGGATTTGCGCAAGGCGATCAGGCGCATCTTCACAGGCTCGCCCTTCTTGAGGGCCAACCGGACAGGCGTTTCGAAGACTTCCTCGCGGCGGCTCTCCAGGTAGCCGATGAGATCGAACGCCTTGCCGTTGGCGTCGAGCCATCGCGCATTCTTCCACGACGCGCGCACGACAACGTCGCCGCCTTGCGCCATGACCCTTGCGATCCGCTCGGCCTGCAGATAGGCGCGGTCGCCGATGCGGATCTCGCCCGCCACCACCGGCACGCGGTCGATCAGCTCGGCCTCGCTTTGGTCGGTGATCTCGAGGAAATCGAACTGCTCGCGCTCAAGCTCGAAGGCGCAGTGCATGCGCCAAAGGCCATTGTTCTTCTTCTCATGCGCACCGGCCTTGGCAACCGCCGTCGCATCGAGGATGCGGATCAGCCGGCCCTTGGCCAAGCCTTTTTCCTCGCGCTTCAAAAGATGCCCAATCAACTGCTGCAGCCACGGCCCTGCATTGCGCAGCCGGCCGAGCAAGGCCACGTCCGAGATGTCGGCAATCCCGCTCGCCGCCGCCCAGGCCACGACGCCCCGCATGCCCACCTTGCCAAGGCAGTAAGCCAATGTCAGGCGCAACAGATCGCACGCCGACCGGATACCCCGCGGTCGCAGGAACGCCTTCGTCTCGCGCGCACTTCCTGCGATCAACTCTTCGCCGCCGAGAAGCGCAATCGTCTCGGCCCAGCCGTCATCAACAAGTGATTCGTGTGTCATCCTCAGCGTAGAATCACAACCGATTCCGCGCTGCAACACCTATCTTAGCGCCTATGGTCGATCGGGGGAGAGGTGGCTCGGCGAAGCCGAGACGGAGTGGGGGGTCGACCAGCGCTACATTAGACATGCGCCAAGCTGCCATGCACGCTATCGCCAAAGACCAGCCGCTTGGAAATGTATGCATCCCCTAGCCGCTTGGGGGGAGATTGGACGTCACCGCCGCTTTCGCCAATCTCCAACGATCGGGTGAACGCCCTACTCCGCCGCGTTGCATTCCTCCAGCGGCGGCGCCACCAGCCCGTCCACGGCCGCCAGCCACAACCGGTCGATGCGGGCAAGCTTGGCGCCGTCGATCTCGTCGAGGTGGTTCCAGTACATCCCGTCGTCGTAGAAATAGCCGAACTCGCGCTCCATCGCCTCGGCCGCATCCACCGCCTCGGTGTCGATGCAGGCGCGCAACTCGGCCCGCATGGCGGCAAGGCGCGATGGCGTGAGCTCCCGCACCTCCTCGAAGGAGAGCTTCGGGAAGATCAGCCGGCTGCGCGGCAGGGCCGACAGGTTGGCGCAGAGCGTGCCGCGCCGCAGCGCGTGGATCAGCAAGCGCGCGGACTTTGCCTCGAGGCTCTGCAGTGTGATGTCGCCGCGCAGCGGGTCGGCGCGGCCGGTGCCGTAGAAATGCGTGTCGCCGGCATGATCGTAGATCATGTCGCAGCCGAGGAAGGCGAGCACGTCCGGTCTCTGGCTGCGGACCGTCCAGTAGGCCGCCGTCATCGACATGGTGCCGCCGGCATAGACAAAGCCGCCGAAGCTGTTCTGAGTCGGCACATAGTCGGCGGCGCTGAAAATCCGCCGCGCCGGATCGGGCCGCGGCATGCGATCGGCCGGGAAATCGCCGGCATGGACAAGGATGTCCCAGTCGGAGCGCACGCGCCAGGCATTGTTGATGGCGACGATGTCGGCGAAGGCCTGCTTCGGCCATGAAGCGCAGCGCGTGACATCGGGCGCGCTGCCGAGCAGCAGTGTCACGCGGAGCGATGCATCCATGCCATCCTCTCTCACCAGCCGGGGCGACACATTTGAGCTTGTCGGCCGTCTCCTGCAAGGGCCGACCGCCGCGCGATCTGCCCGCCAAACCCTCGAAAAGGCCGGCGATGCGGCCCTTCACGAATTCTTTCAGCCGGAACATCCCCTGGAATGCTCCGTTGGAAATTCAATCAACAATGCAAACCGATGGAGATTTCCTCATGATGAAGAAAATCCTCGCAGCTTGCGTGCTCACCCTTGCGCTCGCGACCTCGGCCGCGATGGCGCAATCGACCGGCACGAGCGCCGGCGCGAATGCGTCGGGCAGCGTGTCGGGCGGCATTAACGGCGCGGTGACAGGCACGACGCCGACCCAGACGGATACGACCACGACCGGTTCCACGAACAAGTCGAACGGCATGGAGGACCGCTGCAAGGACAGCGGCGGCTACGACACCGACAACAACACTCCCAGCGGCGCCATGACTTCCGACATGCAGAACTGCAACAAGTAGCGTCGCCTGGCCCTGTCGCGCTTCTCCGCGTCGGCTCCAACGCGAGGGGAAGCCCCATGAAAAAGCCCCGCCGGTGGAGGCCGTCGGGGCTCTTTCGTTCGGCCGTGAAGGTGGGACTTCGCGGCCTGTCGATCCAGGGGGTGTTGGATCGGCCGCGACCCTGGCTGAAGAATCGGCGGCCCCGATAATCACGCCTGCGCACCAGCAATCACGCCTGCGCGAGGGCGAGATGATAGCCGGCGAAAGGTGATCTCCCCCCTTGCGGGGGAGATCAACCACTTTCAACCCCTCAGCAACTTCGCCAACCTTGGCACACCCTCGCCCACCGCGCGGTCATCCGCGAGCGTGAACGACATGCGCAGCGTGTTGCGGCCGGTGCCGTCGGCGTAGAAGGCCTTGCCGGGAACGAAGGCGACGCGCGCCTCCTTCACCGAACGCGCCAGGAGGTCGGTGGCGTCCGAGCCTTCGGGCAGCGTCAGCCAGACGAACATGCCGCCTTCCGGCCGGCTCCAGGAAATGCCGTCGGGCATGTTTTCCTCGAGCGCGCCGAGCAGCGCGTCGCGACGCCGGCGATAGGCGCCGATCAGCCTCTCCACCTGGCGATCGAAGATCGTTTCGGCGACGCGGTGCATGACCATCTGGTTGATCGAGGGGCTGTGCAGGTCGGAGGCCTGCTTCATCAGCACCAGCTTTTCCACGACATGGCGCGGCGCGCAGACCCAGCCGACGCGCATGCCGGGCGACAGGATCTTGGAAAACGAGCCGCAATAGAGCGTGCGCGCCTTGTCGATGCCGCCGGACCGCGCGCAGTCGAGCGCCAGGATCGGCGGCACGGCCTCGCCGTCGTAGCGCAGCGCCCGGTAGGCGGCGTCCTCGATGACGGCTATGTCGAGCTCGCCGGCGAGATCGAGCACCGCCTCGCGCTGCCCGGCGTCGAGCGTGTTGCCGGTCGGGTTGGCGAAATCCGGCACCAGATAGGCGAACTTCACCTTGCCGCCATTAGCCGCGGCCGCCGCGCGATAGGCTTCCGGCGTCATGTTGCCGCCGGCAGCGTTCAGCCGGTCGTAGCGCGGCTCATAGGCGTTGAAGGCCTGCAGCGCGCCGAGATAGGTCGGCCAGGTCACCAGCGCGGTGTCGCCGGGCGACAAAAACAGCTTGCCGAGATAGTCGAGCGCCTGCTGCGAGCCGGAGGTGATGAAGATGTTGCCCTCGTCGCACCGGACACCCAGCGTGCCCATATAGGCGGCCAGCCATTTGCGCAGCGGCAGAAAGCCTTCGCTGACCTGATATTGCAAGGCGGCGCCCGCCTCCGCGCCGCCGAGCACCGCCTGGTAGGCGTCGCCGATGGCCTCGGCCGGAAACAGCGTCGGATCCGGAATGCCGCCGGCGAATGAGATGATGTCGGGCTGGTCGAGCAGCTTGAGCAGCTCGCGGATTTCCGAGGCCTTCATGCGCGAGGAGCGCGAGGCCAGAAGGTTCAACAGGGTCAAGGCGCACCTCCCGCAGGGCGAGTTTTCTTTTAGGTCAATGTAGCTGACCTATTATCAGACGGCACCCTTCGCGTGAATACACAAAACAGTCACGGCGCATCGTCCAGGCGACGTTATTTCCCGCATGTCGCTTTCCCAAAACCGCTGCACACCCAAAACCGCTGCACACTTTTGGCCGACATGCGCTTGCCGGCATATTTTCAGAAACGCTAATGGAAAAATGTTGCGAGTGAAGCGACTTCAGCGCAGCATGGAGGCTGCGGGCCGGAGAGTCAGGAGAAAAACAATCCGGCCAAACGGGATAGGGGGGGTAAATGACACTCGAAATCATCGGGGCCGGATTCGGCCGCACCGGCACGTGGTCCACTTTCGCCGCGCTGAACAGGCTCGGCTTTCCGAGCTACCATATGCAGGAAGTCATCATGAACAAGGCCAACAAGGGCCATCTCGACTTCTGGCGCAAGGTGGCGAACAGCCCGCCCGGCACGCAGCACGACTGGAATCGCGTCTTTGCCGATTACCGGGCGACCGTCGACAATCCGGGCTGCTGCGTGTGGCGCGAGCTGATGGCGGCCTATCCCCGTGCCAAGGTGCTTTTGACGCTGCATCCGCGTGGCGCCGAAGCCTGGTACGAGAGCACCATCGACACGATCTACTTCACCGAAAATGTCTGGCAGTTCAGGGTGCTGGAATGGCTGACGCCGTTCGGCCGCAAGTTCGGCGACATGTCGCGGAAGCTGGTCTGGGGCCGCACGCTGAAAGGAGTGATGAACGACCGTGACAAGGCGGTGGCGCGCTACAACGCCTATATCGACGAAGTGAAAGCGGCGGTGTCACCGGAGAGGCTCCTGGTGTTCAAGGTGACCGACGGCTGGGGTCCGCTCTGCGATTTCCTCGGCGTTCCGCTTCCCAACGAACCCTTCCCCAACCTCAACGACCGCGCCAGTATCAAGAAGATCATCCGCGAGATGATCATCGGCTCCTATCTTATGCTCGCCGGCGTCGCGGTGCTGATCGCGCTGGCGGTCGGCGGACTGTGGTGGTGGCTGGGGTAAAGGCAAAGGATACCGGATCGGCGGCGGAACCGGCGGAGAGCATCTCCGCTTCCGGCGCCAATAGCGGGATTGTCGTTATATTAGAATAAGCGCATATTATCGCGGGCCGAAGCCTTGCTCCGGCCGAACCGCCGTTGGCCATGTTTGTCCAGGCGGTCCACAGACCAAGTCAAATGCCGGTGAAGCACATGCACCTCGGTGTGCTGCTCAAACGATCGAGCAGCCCGGGGCAATGATATTTGGAGGAGATTCCCATGAAGGTTACCATATTGGCCAATTACGAACCCCATGCCGCCAAAGGGCTGATGCAGGGATCGAACCGCGAGGTTGCAATTGCGGCGCTTTTTGAAAGCGTCGGCGGCAGGATGAGCAACCTGACGTTCACGCGCGGCATGTACGACGTCGTCGTCAATGGTGAGGTGCCGGATCAGGTTGCCGGGATGGGCATGGCACTTGCCGTGCGGGCCAGTGGCTCGGTGAGCGACCTCGTCGTCCTCGAAGAGCTCGACATGAAAGCCGTGATCGCGGCCGCCAACAAGGCCGCCGGCGCCTACAAGCCCGCCGGCTGACCATTGGCCAGGCGGCACGGGACGATTGAACGCACCCGTGCCGCCGGCATCGCATCGCTAAGCGAGGCTTTGTTGTGACGCATGTCGTTGTCCCAAAAACCGCTACGCACTTTTGGGCAACACGCGGTTAGAAGGGCAACCGAATCTCGATGTCCAGGACGGAATCGGGCAAGCCGATATCCTTGCGGATTTCCGGCGGCAGTTCGTTCAATTCGCGCGTCGTCCTGCGGCGCTGGCTCGCCCGCGCGAAGGCGGCCCGGATTCGGCTAAGGCTCTTAAACATCGCGACCTCCACTTAAGCAGCGGCACAATAGTGCCGGGCGCCGCTTTTGAGGTGCGTCTGTAACCAGCCGATTGCGCGGAAACGGTGAAATGCTTCACTAAGCCGAAGCGGCCTGAAACATATGCACGCAAACTAATTGGGGTGGGGGCGCATGTCGATCCGCGGCGCCCGCGATGTCAGGCGATCAAGCGCAGGCGGCGGCAAGCGCCGCGCCTGAAGCGCGTCGCGATCTTTCAGATTCGCCGCATGCGCTTTAGGTTTTTGATTTTACGCATGTCTTCGTCCTGAAACCGGCTCCCACTGGGAGACATGCTTTAGCTCGTCGCTTGATAGTTGGCTTAAACTTCGAAACCGGAACAGGCGCCCGCATAATCCGGCGCCTGCCGTTCGGCCGCTCGCCATGCGGCTTTCAGAACTTCATGGTGCTCGGCGTCTATGCGCCGGCCCGGCGGGCGCGTTTGCCCGACGTATCCTGCCTTTGATCTTCTTCGTCGATCTCGCTCATCGCCTGTTCCCAAAAGCGCAAGTCGGCGCCCTCGGGCTTTCCTTCCTTTTCCCAAAGTTCATAGGCGCGCATGCGGATGCGCTCTTCTCTGCTCTGATCAGCCATCGGTTCCTCCGGATCTCGATTTCACCAGAAGGAACGTTGGCAGCGGCGAAACGATCCGTGATTGAGTGGGCCGCAGCCGATTTTCCTCGCCGCTCAGCCGATTATTGCGCCGTCGCTGGCGACCGCCCTGCCGGCCCGGTATTGTGGAAAGGCTTATCGGCGCGCAGCACCGAGACGGATGAGGGGGGTTGGAAGGAACGGGGCGTGGATGATTTTGAGCACCTGGCCTCCAATGTCTCGCTTCGTCCAGCACCCGTCATCCGTCGCCTTCGGCGACTCCTTCTCCCACACGGGAGAAGGAGTCGCTGCCTATTCCGCTTTCGCGGAAGTTTCCGCGCGCAAAAAATATGCGATGGTGCGGTCTGCGGTACGAGGCCGCCGTGGTCGACGCGGACGCCCAAGCACATCCCCAACAATGTCGCCCCCAACGGCCGCGTCGACCATGAACCAAGGCGCCCCCCGCGGGCGCCGTTTCTTTTGGGCAATCAGGCTTGGGCGTATTCGGCGACCAGCCCCTCATACTCCTCGAAGGCCGGCAGGGCCGCGTAGCTGTGCACGGCGGGCGTCGTCGCCCAGGATAATTTCTCGCTGGTCCAGGTCTCGATGAAGGGCGTGAACCAGGCGTGGTCGTCGAGCATGGTCGGACGCAGGTTGACGAACCAGTCGAGCCCTTCCGGCCGGGTGAACATCCAGGTCATGCAGTAGCCGCAGAAATAGTGTCTCGAGGCGCCGTGCAGGCCGCCGATCACCGGCTCTCCCTTGGTGATCTCGAAACTTTCCGCTGGAATGGCGGCGCTCAGCGAATAGGCGCTGGAGGACATAAGCTGACAGCCGGTGCAGTGGCAGGCCATGGTGAGCAGCGGCTTTGCCGAGATTTTCAGGCGCACGCGGCCGCAGCGGCAGCCTCCTTCGGCGGGCAGTGTGATGTGGGGCATGGTGGGTTCCTTTGGGGTCTTCCCCTTCTCCCCTTGTGGGAGAAGGTGTCGCCGAAGGCGACGGATGAAGGGTGCTGGACGGAGCGAGGCGATGGAGTCCTGGCGCTTCAACCAGCAGACGCCGAGTTTCTTCCAACACCCCTCATCCGTCTCGGCGCTGCGCGCCGATCCACCTTCTCCCACAAGGGAGAAGGGAACTGGCGCTCAGCTGCCAACCAACACCGCCGTCGTCGTCAGCCGCGCGCCCTGCTTCGCGAAAACCTCATTGTGCCGCGCGATGATGTCAGGCGCCTTCTCCTCATGAGAATCCAGCGTCGAATGGGCATCCGAAACCACGGTGACGCCAAGCCCTTCGGCTAACGCGCCCTTGACGGTGGCGGCGACGCAGAAGTCGGTCTGGGCGCCGATAAGCACGACGTCCCGCGCGCCCTGCCCCGCGATCCACTGCCCGAGCTCGGCATTGGAAAAGGCATTGCCGACCGTCTTGCCGAAGGTCGGCTCGCCGGCGGCCTGGCCGAGCTGCGGCCACACCGGCCAACCGGAAGCGCCCGGCGCCAGCGGATCGCCCGCCGGCCCATCATGGCGGATGAACGCCACCTTGCGGCCGGAGCGCCGCGCCCAGTCGATCAGTTTTCGAGCACGTTCAGCGATCATGTCCGCATCGTGGATCGGCGGATCGAAACGGCCGTCGAACATGCCGGTCTGCAGGTCGACGACGATGAGCGGGGCGGCGGCGGAGGGGGCGATGTCTGGCATGGCGGCGAGGATAGCGTAGGCGGGGGATGGGTCAAGGCGGCAGCCTTCTCCTTCTCCCCTTGTGGGAGAAGGTGGATCGGCGCGCAGCGCCGAGACGGTTGAGGGGTGCTGGAAGGAATGAGGCGCGGAAATATTTCGCGCTTTCAATCGCTTACCTCTTCAACGCCGCGATCCGTCCAACACCCCTCATCCGTCCGAGCTTCGCTCGGCCACCTTCTCCCACAAGGGGAGAAGGAGGGCGCTACGACATCAGCGGCATGGGCCCCTTCAGGGCCTCCGCCAGCGCGTCGCGGAAGACCGCGATCGGGCGCGCGAGCCTGCCCGCCGGCGGGCGGTGGAGCAGCCAGCAGCGCACCTGCGGCTTGAAGCCGGGGCAGTCGACCACCTCGACCGCGTCGTGCCACGGACTGCCGGACAGGGCGCCCGGGGTGACGACGCCGATGCCGTGGCCGCGCGCCACCAGCGACATCCTGAGATCGGCCCCTTGCGCCTCGACGCCGACGTGGAAAGGCAGCCGCGCCACTTCGAAGCGGTGGCGGATGAAGGCGCGGAAGCCGCAGCCGGTCTCGTTGAGCACCCAGGGGTAGCGCGCAAGGTCGGTGAGCTCTGACGGTTTCGGCACGCCGAGGCCGGGCGAGGCAACCAAGAGCACCGCCTGCACGCCGAGATCGTCGCCGACGAGTTCCGGCGGCGGCGCGACACCCTCGGCGAGGCAGACGGCGACGGCGTCGATCTCGCTGTGCAGCACCTGCTCCACCAGGCGCGGCGACAGGCTGGAGGTGATTTTCAGCGTCAGCTGCGGAAAGGCCGCGCGAAGACCGTCGAGCGGCTCGGAGAGCGCGCTGGTCGAGAGATAGGGCATGATGCCCAGCCGAAACTCGCCCCTCACCTCGCCGGCCGGCGACACGCCGGCCTTCAGATCCTCCAGCGAGCGCAGCACGCGGCGGCCATGCTCATAGGCCTCGCGGCCCGAGGCGGTCGGCTTCAGCGGTTTCGACTGGCGGTCGAGCAAGGGTGTGGCCAGCCGCTCCTCCAGATTCTGGATGCGGCGCGTGACGCCTGGCTGGGTGAGGTTGAGCCTAGCCGAGGCGCCGACGATGGAGCCGGTTTCGACGACGGCGACGAAGGCTTCGAGGTCGTGGATATTCATGCGTAGCTCGCATAATCATTATCATGTCAATTCAATTGTAGCATTATGCTTATTCCGAATAAAGTCCTCGCTGGATATGCGAACAGCGAGGAACCTCATGCACGGAACCCACAACGCGCAACTGGCCGAGCGGCCGGCCGAAACCATCACCCGATCGCAGACGCTGCTCTTTGCCGCCTCGGTCGGCATCATCGTCACCAACCTGTTCGCGCCGCAGACGCTGGTCGGGCTGATCGGTCCGTCGCTGGGCGCCGCGGCATCGGAGAGCGGTCTCGTCTCGATGGCGACCTTGCTCGGCTATGCCGCCGGGCTGTTTTTCCTGGTGCCGCTCTCCGACCTCGTCGAGAACCGGATGCTGGTGCTGCGCATGCTCGGCGCGGCGGCGCTCGCGGCAGCGATCGCACCGTTCGCGCCGTCAGCCACCTCCCTGCTCGCCGTGCTGTTCGTGCTGGGCGCCGCCTGCTCCTGCATCCAGGTGCTGGTGCCGGTCGCCGCCTCGATGGCGCCGTCCGGACAGGACGGGCGCGTCATCGGCGACGTGATGAGCGGGCTGATGATCGGCATCCTGTTGTCTCGGCCGCTGGCGAGCCTGGTCGCAGACGCCCTCGGCTGGCGCGCCTTCTACGGCATCAGCGCCGCGGCGCTGGCTTTGCTCGCCATCCTGCTCGGCCTCGCCTTGCCGCGGCGGCGGCCGCTGGCGCATACGAGCTACGCGACGTTGATCGCCTCGCTGCTGGAGCTTTTGCGCCAAGAACCGGTGCTGCGCCGCCGCGCGCTGACGGCGAGCCTGGTGATGGCTGCCTTCAGCGTGTTCTGGACGGCGGTGGCGCTTCGCCTTGCGGCAGCACCCTTCGAACTCGGCCAGCGCGGCATCGCGCTGTTCGCGCTGGCGGGCGCCGGGGGTGCTGCGGTGACGCCGATCTTCGGCCGCGCCGGCGATCGCGGCTTCACGCGGCCGGCGACGGTTTTCTGCCATCTCGGCCTGATAGCCGCGCTCGGCCTCGCGGCCTGGGCGGGCGCGGCCACCGGCGGGGCTTCATGGCCGCCGCTGCTGCTTATGGGCACCAGCGCCGTGCTGCTCGACATCGGCGTCACCGGCGACCAAACGCTCGGCCGCCGCGCCGTCAACCTTTTGCAGCCGAAGGCGCGCGGGCGCCTCAACGGACTGTTCGTCGGGATATTCTTCATCGGCGGCGCGGTCGGCTCGCTGCTGGCGGGGGTGACCTGGGCGTGGGGCGGATGGAATGCGGTCTGCGCGGCCGGGGCGGTGTTCGGGGTGGCGGCGCTGGTGGTGGATTGGGTGGGGTGAGGCGGCGCCGAATCTCCCCCCTCGAGGGGGAGATGGCCGCGAAGCGGCCAGAGGGGGTCGTCTCGCATCAAGCACCGACGCCTTGTGGAAGCGAAGAGGTTGGCGCCCCACGCGCAGCGACCCCCTCTGTCGCCTTCGGCGACATCTCCCCCTCAAGGGGGGAGATCAGGCGCTAACCAATCCCGCCCGTCACGACATAGGCGCCTGCCGCGCGCCCCTCTGCCAGCCTCACGATGGCCGTCACGATTGAGCCATAGAAACCGCGCCAGACACTGTGGAGGCCTTGATGCGTCGACGCCGCTACCGTCACCCGGCCGGTGTAGCGGTTGCCGTTTACATGCATGGTGACCGGCTCGCCGTTGACGTGGACTTTCACAGCCGCTTCCGGCTGCGCCTCGCCCGCCTCAATCTCCAGCGCGATCGCGATCTCATCCGTGTCACCGGCGTGGACCGTTTCGGCAGTCAGCGTCAGGGCAAACGGCGCATCGCCGGCACCGCTCGTCATACCGCCGCACGCCACAAACACGTCGTCTGCCAGCGCCGGCGTTCGCGGCGGAACGGTGCGGCGCCGCGTGGAGCGCTCGTAGTCGCCGGCCATCGCCAGCAGCGCTGTGTCGTCATAGGCCTTGCCGGCGAAGGTGAGGCCGACAGGCATGCCGATATCGGCCATGGTGCCCATCGGCACCGTCACCGTAGGGATGCCGAGATGGCGCCAGACCAGATTGCCGTTGGCGACCCAGGCGCCGTTGCGCCAGGCGAGGTCTGCCGAGGCCTCGTTGACGTCGGCATCGGCCGGGCCGACATCGGCGACAGCCGGCAGCACCACGGCGTCGAGCCGGTTGGCCCCGAGCCAATCCTCGAAATCGACGCGGCGCGTTGCCTCCAGGCCCTTCAGCCCTGCCTCGATCGTGGGGATGTCTTCGAGCGGCGAGACACCCTGCTTGGCCCGCTCGACATACTCCGCCAGGTCGAAGCCGTCGTCGCCGTAGCGGTCGGGCAGCGCGCCCGGCGGCTGCGGGAAGATCTTCGGGCCGTCGACCGAGGCGAGATCGGGGAGCGCCGGATCGGCATTGGCGCGCAGGAAATCGTCCCATGACCAGATGGCGAGGTCCCAGAGCTCGCGTTGGGCAAACTCCTGCGGCACCAGCCCGCGATCGACCATGGAGAGAGCGCCCGGACGGTCGCGCTCGTAGTTGGAGACGACGGGGAAATCGACCTCGACCACTTCGGCGCCGAGCGCTTCGAGGTCGCGCGCCGCCTGTTGCCAGAGGTCGAGCACCGAGGCGCGCGTTTCGATCGGCCGCTCGGCGCCTTCATCCTTGCCGATATACATTTTGGGGACACCGAGCAGCTTGCCCCTGAGCGCGCCTTGCAGCGAAAGTCCCGTATAGCTTGCCGGCCGAAGCGCCGAGGCTTTCGGGATCGGCACCCAGGGCTGCGCGCGCCAGAAATCGCCGCGCGTGTCGTGATCGTCGGCGACGATCACGTCGAGCAGCTCCAGCATGTCGGAAACCGAGCGCGTGTGCGGCACCACCACATCCATGGTCGGCACCAGCGGCCAGTTGCCGCGCACCGAGATCACGCCGCGCGAGGGCGTGTAGGCGACAAGCGCATTGTTGGAGGCCGGCGCGCGGCCGGACGACCAGGTCTCCTCGCCGAGCCCGAAGGCGGCGAAGCTCGCGGCGGTCGCCGTGCCCGAGCCGTTGGACGAGCCGGAGCCGAAGGCGGCGGTCAGGTAATCCTTGTTGTATGGACTCTCGGCGCGGCCATAGACGCCACGCTGCATGCCGCCATTGGCCATCGGCGGCATGTTGGTGAGGCCGATAAGCACCGCGCCGGCGGCGCGCAGCCGGGCGATGGTGAAGGCGTCGTCGTTTGCCGTGAGATGCTCGAAGGCGGGCGAGCCGGCCGCGACCGTCAGGCCCTTCGCCTTGTAGCTGTCCTTGGCGGTGTAGGGGATGCCGTCGAGGGGCCCGAGCGTCTTGCCTTGGCGGCGGCGCCGGTCGGAGGCAGCCGCCTCCTCGAACATTTTTGGATTGAGGATGGGCACGGCATTCAGCGCAATGCCGTGCCGGTCGTAATGCGCGATGCGCCGCAAGTATGCGCCGGTAAGCTCGACGCTGGTGACGGTGCCATCCTCCAGCGCGCGGCGCAGGTCGGCGATCGAGGCTTCGACGAGGTGGAGGGTGTTCATCTCATTCCCTGCTTGTGTGGTGGTCACACAGCCAAAGGCAGCGTTCCGTCACACCCCCCTCTGCCCTGCCGGGCATCTCCCCCGCAAGGGGGGAGATTGGATGTCGCGCATGCTTTCGCCAATCACCGACATTGCAGAGAGGGTGCCGTCGCCGGAACTGCCAATCTCCCCCCTTGCGGGGGAGATGGCCGGCAGGTCAGAGGGGGGTGCGAAGGAACTCGGCCTTTGCGAATTCGCCTCCAAGAAGATAGTGGTTCGACTGAAATGCTGGCGGGACAGCGCCCCCCTCTGCCCTGCCGGGCATCTCCCCCACAAGGGGGGAGATCGACTGTCACGCGAGCTTTCGCCAATCGGCAGCCCCTACACCCCCAGCACCGCCTTCACCCGTTCGCGCGTATAGGGCAGATCGTAGATCCGCTTGCCCGTCGCATGCCGAAACGCGTTGGCGATGGCGCCGGCGGTGGGGCCTTGGGCGGCTTCGGCGACGCCGAGATAGGGCGCGCCCGGATTGTCGACGACATGGACATCGATCCTGTCCGGCACGGCGCTGAAGCGCAGGATCGGATAGGCCGACCAGTCGGAACTCAGGATGCGCGTCCTGTCGAAATGGACGGCCTCGTAGAGCGTCCAGCTCAGCGACTGCAATATGCCGCCCTCGGTCTGGTTGACGATCGAATCCGGCGCCACCGCCTCGCCGCAGTCGACGGCGCAGACCACATGCGAGATGCGGACCGTGCCGCTGTCGCGATCGACATCCGCCTCCAGCGCCACGGCAAGCCAGGCGGCGTGGTTCTTGTATTTGGCGAAGGCAAAGCCCCTGCCCCGGCCTTGCGGCAGCGCATCTTTCGACCAGCCGAATTTGTCGGCCGCCACCTCGATCACCTTCCTGGCGCGCGGGTCCTTCAGGTGGCGCAACCGGTATTCCACCGGATCGGCATTCGCCGCCAGCGCAAGCTCGTCCATGAAGCTTTCGATGGAGAAGACGTTGCAATAGGCGCCGAGCCCGCGCAGCGAGGATACCCGCACCGGCATATCGGCGATGAAGTGCCAGTTCACGCGCTGATTCGGCACGTCGTAGAGCGGGATCGCGTTGCGGTCGCCATTGCCGAGCGGCGAGATCTGCAGCTTGGCGGGGTCGGCCGGGAAATGCCGCGCCATCAGCCGGCCCGCGATCAGCGAGCCGGCCGAGCCCGGCCGCGTGCCGTGGCTGTTGCTCCACAGATCGTAATGCCAGTTCACGATGCCGCCGTTCTGGTCGAGCGTGGCGCTCGCCCTGGTGAGCATCGCCGGCCCGTAGGGCTCCCACAAATGCTCCTGGTCGCGCATCCATTGCACCCGCACCGGCTTGCCCGGAACTTTCTGCGCGATCAGCGCCGCATCGGCGGCGGCGTCGTCGGCGCCGTTATGGCCGTAGCAGCCGGAGCCCTCGGTGTGGATGCAGCGCACTTTTTCCGGCGGCACGCCGAGCATCTCGGCGATCGCCTTGCGGTCGGGGTAGACGCCTTGGGTGTGCGTCCACACCGTCGTCAGGCCATTGTCCAGCAGGGCCACCGCGCTCGACGGGCCGATCGAGCCGTGCATCTGGTAAGCGCGCGTGAACTGCGCCTGCAGCGTTTTCGCGCCCGGCGCACTTTCGGCCCCGACCGAGGTCACGGCGCCGACTTCCGAAACGGATTTTTCCAGGAAGGCCGCCATGTCGCTCTGGTCGGGAAGCGCCGGCTGCTCCTGCCATTTCGCGACGGCTGCCATGGCGCGCATGGCCTTCACCGCCTGGAACTCCTGCTCGGCGACGACGGCCAGGAAATCGCCGTCGCGCACCACCGCGACCACGCCGGGCATCGCCTTGACGGCGGCGTCGGCGAAATCGGTGAGCTTGGCACCATAGCTCGGCGGCCTGACCACGCGCGCATGCACCATGCCCGGCGGCCGCATGTCCTGCACGTAGGCCGAGCCGCCGGTGACCTTGGCCGGAATGTCCACCCGCGCGAAGGGCTTGCCGATCGCGCGATAGGTTCCGGGCGGCTTGAGCCTGGTGTCGGCGGCCGCGTCGACATGCAGGAAATCGGCCGAGACCAGCTCGCCATAGCCGGCCTCGGCGCCGTTCGGGCCGACGATCCTGCCGGCCTCGGCCTTGAGCGCATCGACCGGCGCGCCGAGCCTTGCGCCCGCCTTGGCGAGAAGGATCTGGCGCACCTGCGCCGCCGCGTAGCGGATCGCGGTGCCGCTGTTCTGGATCGTCTGGCTGCCGGCCGTGTAGCCTTCGTTCGGCGTCAGCGCCGTGTCAGCGGTGATCAGCTTGATCGCCGCGGGCTCCACTTCAAGCTCCTCGGCCGCGATCTGGCGCAGCGATGTCTTGGTGCCCTGGCCAAGCTCGGCCTTGCCGGTGAAGACGGTGATCGAGCCGTCCGCGTCGATGCGGATCCAGGCGTCGAGCGACGGCGTGTCGGCGAGGCTGCCCTGCAGCTTCGGCTTTGCCGCTTCGGCGCCAGGCGCCGGCGTCGCGCCCTCCTGGGCAGCCGCGGGGATGGCAAAGGACACGACCAGCGCGCCTGCTCCCGCCAGGAAGCCGCGCCGTGTCATGTCCGGAAGATGCGGGTTCGGTGCGTCCATCATCCCCTCCCCGCGGCAGCGGCGGGCGATAGGCCGGCCGACCTCGCCTTCATGAGGTCGCGCGCCCGGGCCACGGCGCGCAGGATGCGCATATGCGTGCCGCAGCGGCAGAGATTGGGCTCCAGCGCCTGCCTGATGTCGGCATCGCCCGCCTCGGGCTTAGCCTCGAGCAGCGCCTGCGCCCGCATCATCATGCCGGCGATGCAATAGCCGCATTGCGCCGCCTGCTCCTCGATGAAGGCCTTTTGCATCGGCCCTGGATCGTCGATGGTGCCGAGGCCCTCGACCGTCCTTATCGCGCGCCCCTCGACGAGCATGGCCGGCGTCAGGCAGGAAAAGACCGGCTCGCCGTCCACCATCACCGTGCAGGCGCCGCACTGGCCGAGGCCGCAGCCGAACTTGGCGCCGTTGAGCTTCAAGTCGTTGCGCAGCACGTAAAGCAGCGGTGTCGCCGGATCGACGTCGACGTCGTGCGCGGCGCCGTTGACGTTGAGCTTAACCATCAGTCCTTGGCTCCCATGTTTCAGTCCTTGGCTCCGATGTTTTCGGGGGCGCGCTCGATGCCGTCGGAGGGCCGAACGCTGACCTGGTATTTTCCGCTCCTGGTGTCGGCGAGCCTCGCTTGCGCGCCCGGCCAGGCCGGCTTGGCCGCATAGGCCTCGCGAAGGTAGGCGAGCAGGTCGACCACCTGGTCGTCCTTCAGCGTCGCGGCGAAACCCGGCATGATCGGGCTCTGGTGGCCGCTCGCCGCCGGCAGGCCGAACAGCACGACGTTGATGGCGTTCTGCGGGTCGGGCGCGGCGATGGTGCTGGAGAGATGGAAATCGATGCCGCCGAAGGGCTGCGGGCGGCTGCCGTCATGGCATGTCGCGCAGGCCGCCTGGTAGATCGCGCCGCCGCGGCTGGTCACGCTGCCGGTCGTGGCGCTCGCCGGTATCGGCGTGCCGCCCTGATCGGTCGAGAGTTTCTTGCGGACCGCCTCGCCTATCGCCGCGCGCTCGGGCGTCGGCGCGCCCATGCGGGACGTCAGGTAGGTGGCGATGGCGCCGATGTCGGAATCGGGCAGCCGGCCGAGATTGCCGGTGACTTCGGCCATCGGTCCGTTGGCCACGCCATGGTCGGCCTGCCAGCCCTGCCTCAAATAGGCAAAGAGGCTGTCACGCGTCCACGGGATCGGAGCCGAGGACGAGGCGTCGAGCGCGAAGGCTGTCCAGCCCTCGGCCTCGCCGCCGGCCAGATGCGATCCCTTCTTTTCGGCGCCGAGCGCGTTGCGCGGCGTGTGGCAGGCGCCGCAATGGCCGAGGCCCTCGAACAGATAGGCGCCGCGGTTCCACTCCGCGCTCTGGGACGCATCCTCGCGATAAGCACCCTTGTCGAAGAAGAGCAGTTTCCAGCCGGCCAGAACAAACCGCACGTTCAGCGGGAACGGCAGTTCATTGGCGGGAGGCTGGTTCTCCACCGGCCGGCGCGTCATCAGATAGGCATAGAGCGCCTTGTTGTCCTCGTCGGACACAAGCGTGAAATGGTCGAACGGAAAGGCCGGGTAGAGATGGTCGCCGTCACGATCGACGCCCTCGCGCATGGCCCGGCTGAAGGCGGCTTCCGACCAGCGTCCGATGCCGGTCTTTGGGTCCGGCGTGATGTTGGTGGAATAGATGGTGCCGAAGGGCGTCGGCACCGCCAGCCCGCCGGCGAAGGATTTTTCCCCCGGCTTGGTGTGGCACGCGGTGCAGTTGCCGACCGAGGCGAGCACGGCTCCCTTTTCGATCAGCGCCTGATCGAAAGCGGCGCGCTGCAGCGGTTCGACCGGATCGATCTCGGGCTTCCAGGCATATGCGCCGAAGCCGGCCGCGCAAACGACAGCGAGAATGAGAACGCCGATCCAGAAACGTTTCAAGAAGGGCCTCCTTTGCGCGAGGCACGGCGGGCACGCGTCGCAGGCGTGGCGCCACGCGAGGAGAACTAGGTTCGAGGTGCGGGGCGTCAATGACAGCTGATCTCCTCCCTTGAGGGGGAGATGGCCGGCAGGCCAGAGGGGGTCGTCTCGCGCGGAACTCCAGCGTCGTGCAAATGCCGCAAGAAGGAGTTGGCGCTCTACGCGCAGCTACCCCCTCTGTCGCCTTCGGCGACATCTCCCCCTCAAGGGGGGAGATTGCGCCCGGCCGCTTTCGCCGATCTCCTGCGTTACTCCGGCGCGCCCGCGAACAGCACCGTCCCATCCCCGCCGGTCGCCGGCCAGTCGCGGATGGTGCGGTCGATGCCGCCGGTGAGAAGCGTGCCGTCGGCGGCGAACGCCACCGAGTACATCGGCCCGGTGCCGGGGTCGAATTCGGCGATCTCGGCGCCTGTGTCCATGTTCCAGACGCGCGCGGTGCCGTCGAGCGAGACCGAGCCCAGCTGCTTGCCGTCGGCGGACAGAGCGAGCGCATAGACCGTGCCGGAATGGCCGTCGAAGCGGCGCACTTCCCTGAAGCTGTCGAGGTCCCAGAGCTTTATCGTGTAGTCGCCGCTGCCGGTCACCGCGTGGTGGCCGTCAGCGGTGAAGAGCGCGCCATAGGCGCCGCGGTCGTGGCCATGCCAGCTGCGCAATTGCTTACCGGCGCCGATGTCCCAAAGCTTGAGCTCGCCGTCGATGCTGCCGGTGAGCGCTGTTGCGCCGTCGGGCGAGACGGCGACCGAACTGACAGACCAGTCGTGGCCGGGCAGGACGTGGAGCACCGCGCTCTTCTCCAGGTCCCAGACGATGACGGAGCCGCTGTCGTGGCCGCTGACGGCGCGTTTGCCGTCCGGGCTGACGGCGAGCTTGTTGACGCCGCCGTTCTGGCCCGACGAGAAGACATGCAGCACCGCGCCGTCGGAAAGCTGGCGCAGCACGATCTCGCCATCGTCGCCGGCGGTAAGAGCGGTCTTGCCGTCGGGCATGAAGAGTGCCGTGCGCGCCATGTCCTTGTGGACGCCGAGGTCGCGGATCAGCCGCTTGCCGTCGATGTCCCAGAGCTTGATCATGCGGTCGGTGCTGGCGCTCATGATCTCATGCCCGTCGGCCGAGACCGCCAGCCAGACGACGGCATCGCGATGGCCTTCCGGCGCGGTCGGCTGCGCCGGCGGCTCGGGCGGAGGCGGCGCCACCGTCTCGGGCGGCGAGGCGATTTCGGGCTGAGCAACGGGCGCCAACGCCGTCTGCTGGACGGGCTCCGGGGCGGCTGGGGCAGCCTGCTGCGTTGACGGCTGCGCTGGCGGCACTGGCATCAGGTCGGGCGGCACCGTGGCCAGAGGCGTCGGCTCGGCGGGCGCCGCGACGGGCTCGCCGGACGGTCGCTGAGCGAGGGGAGCCCGCTGCGGGGCCGGGGCCGGCGCGATCCCGACCGGCGTCGCGGGCTGCGCCGGAGCGGCGGCAACCTCCTTGGATTCGGCCGGTTCGCCACCAGGCGCCTGCCAGGGACCGAGCTGGTCGGCGACGATGGCGAGCAGGGTAATGAGCGGCACGGCAAGCGCGATGCGGCGTAGCCTGGGGCGCTCGGCTGGCACGATCTCGGCGTCGCGGCCGAAGAGAGGCGCCGAAGGATCCTGCTTCGGCGCCGCCGGCAGCAGGCCGGCGAGGAACGAAAGCCCGGTGAGAATCGAAAGCACGCCCGCCGCGCCGAAGACCTCGGCGCTCGTCGTGGCCGGGGGCTTGCCGCCCAGCGCCAAATAGAGCTTGGCGAAGCAGACGAGGCCGACTACGAGCGTCGCCAGCGCCAGCAGCCTGTCGGTCGATCTTTTCATGGGCGTTCCCCCGCGCCTTCCTGCCCGATAGCGGAAAGCGCATCGGCCATCCTAGCCGAGCTTCTTTCCGTGGCTAAGTGCGAGACATCACACGAAGAAAGATAAATGTGCCTCGGCCGGGCGAGGCATAAAGCGCCGGCGGTGTGAGCAGAAAGCCACATTCCCCAAGAATGGACGGGACTGCTAGCCGGCTTGGTTGACAGAAAACGGCCTTATGACATCATCCGGGCGGGATTTTCAGGAGAGCTTGGCATGAAGAAGATTTACGAGAGGCCTTCCCTGGTGAAAAAGGGCCGGCTTTCGGCAGTCACCGCGCAAGTGGCGCCATCCACGGCGACTTGACGGATTTTGAGACCCCAGGCTTTCGCGCGAGCATTTTCGCGAATCGTCAGGCAATGGCGGACCGGCAGGGTGATCCGGCAGCGAAGGGCGTCCTGTGTCGGCCGTCGGGATTCTCCAGCTTGGCGGATACGTTCAGGATCTGCGAGCAAGCAATAAGATCACCAAGCGTCTCCTTTCTTCCAGTACTCCTCATCCGTCTCGGCGCTACGCGCCGAGCCACCTTCTTCCACAAAGGGAGAAGGTCAGGTCGCCAATTCCACCCACACCGGCGCGTGGTCGCTGGCGTTGTCCCCGCCCCGCACGTCGCGATCGATGCCCGCCCCTTTCAGTTTTCGCGCCAGCTTCTTCGACAAGAGGATGTGGTCGAGCCTGAGCCCCGCGTCGCGTGGCCAGCGGTTCCGGCGGTAGTCCCAGAAGGTGTAGAGCTTCTCCTCCTTCGGGAAGACCTTGCGCAGGGCATCCGTCCAGCCTTGCTCGATCAGCGCGGCGAAGGCGGCACGGCTGTCAGGCTGCACCAGCGCGTTGTCGTCGTAGGAGCGGGTGGCGTAGATGTCGCGCGGCTCGGGCACGATGTTGTAATCGCCGGCAAGCACCACCGGCAGGCCGGTGTCGAGGAGATCACCGGCATGCGTGGTGAAGCGCTCGTGCCAGGCGAGCTTGTAGTCGAATTTCGGCCCCGGCTGCGGGTTGCCGTTCGGCGCATAGAGGCAGGCGATCACGATGCCGTCGACCGCCGCCTCGATGTAGCGCGCCTGGCGGTCGGTGTCGTCGCCGGGCAGCGCATCGCGCGTCAGCACCGGCTCGGCGCCGCGCGCCAGGATCGCCACGCCGTTCCAGGTCGGCTCGCCTTTCCATACCGCGCCGTAGCCGGCATTCGCAAGCCTGGTCAGCGGGAATTGGGTGTCGCGCGACTTCAGCTCCTGAAGGCAGACGACGTCGGGCCTTGCGCGCGCGAGCCAGGCGAGGAGGTTCTCCAGGCGGCTGTTGATGTTGTTGATGTTGAAGGTGGCGAGTTTCATTTTTGGATGTCGAAGGCGCCCCTCGCTTCGTCATCTTCGGGCTTGACCCGAGGATGACGAAGTCGATGGCGCCATCCAGGCCTTCACCGTGTCCGCCACCGTCTTCAGATGATCCGCCGCCGAAAACCCCGAGATCGCCTTGCGCGGCTTCAAATCGTGGTCGCCGTCCTCCAGCCAGACAATCTGAATAGCCTCGGAAAGGCCATAGGTCGCGACCTCGTCCTTCGTGCCGAACTCGTCGCGCGTACCCTGGAAGATCAGCGTCGGCGTCTTCAAGTCGGTAAGATGCTTCGTCCGAAGCTGCTCAGGCTTGGCCGGCGGATGGAAGGGATAGCCCAGACAAACCAGGCCGGCGATCTCGCCCTTCGAAAACAGCTCGTCGGCGACCATGGAGGCGACGCGCCCGCCCATCGACTTGCCGCCGATGATCAGCTCACCGGTGATGCCCTTGGCGCGCAGGTCGGCGATCGCCTTGATGTATTCCGGGTTCACCGTCTCGGCGCGCGGCGGCGGCTTGCGGTGGCCGTAGCGGCGCGCCGCCATGTAGTGGAACTCGAAGCGCGCGACGCGAAAGCCGGCCGCGGCGAGCGCCTTGGCGGTGGCGGCCATCGAGGTGGAATCCATCGGCGCGCCGGCGCCGTGGGCGAGCAGGATGGTGACGGGGGCGGTTTCCGGGCCGTCGAAGAGGAAATAAGTCATGGTGTCTCCGGCGTGGGCGACCCCTTCTCCCCTTGTGGGAGAAGGTGGCCGAGCGAAGCTCGGACGGATGAGGGGTGCTCCAGCTTGGCGGACACGCCCATCGATGTACCGGCACGCGACAAGATCACTAGCGCCTCATTCCTTCCAGCACCCCTCATCCGTCTCGGCGCTGACGCGCCGATCCACCCCGGCCCTTCGCAGGCTCAGGGCGTTCGAAGCTCGAAAAGCCAAGCAATTGGCTTTTCGTCCGCTGCGCGGACCGCTTCTCACCCACAAGGGGAGAAGGAAAGGCGCTCACCCCGCCGTCCGCGCCATATGCAAATCCACGAACTGTATGCCCTTCTGCGCCAATCTTGCCCACTCGGACTCCGCATCCAGCTCCAGATACCGCGTCCACAGCCGACGCGCCTCCAGCAGATTGCCGGCATCGAACTCCAGCCGCGCCAGGTTGAACACCGGGTCGGCATAGGCCTTGTCGAGCGCGATCGCCTTCTGCAGATGCCGCCTTGCTGAAGCCACCTTGCCCTCGTCGCTCATCAGCCCGGCGAGGTTGAACCAAGCCTCGACGAAGCCGGGATCGAGTTTTATCGCTCGGGCATAGTCATGCGCGGCCTCCGCGACGCGGCCGGCGCCGCGCAGGCAGTTGGCGCGGTTGAAGGCGGCGATGGGATCCTTGGGGTCGATCGCCATGCAGCGCTGGTAGAGGACGGCCGCGTCGTCGTGGCGGCCCTCCTCTTCCGATGCTTCCGCCTCTGCGAAGAGTTCCTCCAGCGTGTCGTCTTCCGGGCTGCCCAGATCGAACAGCAGCTGGCCGTCGAGCTCGCTCCTTCCCTCGTCGAGATAGATCGCGTCCGGGCGGCCATGCTGCGAGCCGAGATTGAGCGACTTGGCGGTGAGCGAAGCGACCGGGCCGGAGCGATGCACCGAGCGCGCGATCGCGCCCCAACTGGCGCCGCTCGCGATCAGCCCGGCATATTTTCTGGCCAGGATCAGGTCGCGGAAGGAATAGGGCTCGCCGTCATGCTCGAAGGCGTCGAACAGCGAGAGCATGTCCAGGTCGTCGCCGGCGAGCCGCGACTGGTCGATCAGCGACTGCCTGGACAGCGACGATGCCTCCGGCGCTTTCATCAGGCCGAGCAGGCGCAGGAAGCCGTTCTCGCTGATCAGTTGGCGCCCGGCGTCGCGCTCGGCCTTCGCGCGGCGCTCGATCTCGGCGTCGCCGGCCTTTGCCAGCCCGGCCTTGGCGAGAAGCGCGCGGCCGAACACGACATGGGTGGTGCGCCGCGTGACGCCGCGCCGCAGCTCGGCATGGCGGCGCTCGACCTCGCGGGCGGCGAGCCTGAGCGGAAAGGCGGCAAGCGCGCCGACGGCGCCGAAGACGGCGCCGGGGAGAATCACTGGCCCTGCGTTTCCCGTCACTTCTTGCTCTTGCCGACGGCCTTCAACAGGTTCGCCTTGAGCGGATTTTCAGGCGCGCCGCCGCCGGCAGCCGCCTTCTTGGCGGGCTTGGCCGGCGCTTCCTCGGCCTTGCTCTTCGACTTGGCCGGGGGCTTGGCCGACTGCGACAGGCTCGCCTTCAGCGCGTCCATCAGGTTGATGACGTTGCCGCGCTCGGGTGCGGCCGCAATGATCGGCTTGTGGCCCTTCAGCTTCTCGCGGATCATCGCCATCAACGCCACCTCATAGCGATCCTCGTAATTCTTCGGATCGAAGTGGGTTTCCTTCTGCTTGATCAGCGCCTGGGCGAGATCGAGCATTTCCGGATCCGGCTTGCCGGCGGGGATGTTGCCGAAATATTCAGCCGTGCCGCGCACTTCGTTCGGGTTCCTCAAGGTGCAGACGAACATGCCGTTCTCGCGCGCGCCGATCGTCACCACACGCTCGCGGCTCGAAAGCACGAGGCGGGCGATGGCGAGCTTGCCGGACTTGCGCATCGCCTCGCGCAGCACGACGAAGGTTTCCTCCGCCATGGCGCCGTCGGGCGCAAGGTAATAGGGCGAGTCCTGATAGATGACGTCGACCTCGTCCTCGTCGACGAAGGCCTCGATGTTCATCGTGTGATTGGATTCGATCCTGACCGCGTCGAGGTCGGCGTCATCGATGATGATGTACTGCTTGTCCTCGTATTCGTAGCCGCGGACAAGGTCCGAGCGCTCGACCAGGCCGAGCTCGGGATCGACCGGCTTCATGTTGATGCGGTTGTGGGTCTTCTTGTGCAGCTGGTTGAACGAGATGCGCTCGCTCGCGCTGGTGGCCGGATAAAGCCGGACCGGACAGCTGACGAGGCTGAGCTTGAGGTAACCTTTCCAACTTGCCCTGGGCGCCATTGATTAACTCCTACGCGGCCATGCACTGACATCTATGTTGGAGCATGGTCTTGTCCAAAACCGGTTCCCACTTTTTGGGACCATGCTCTCTGCAGCGCTTCGTCCAAAGGACGAGCAGCGCCGTGGAAATCCTACACCGACCCCTGATCTTACAGCCGAATTCCTAGCGAAATGTTTTTGGGACGGGGTTGGCGCGGAGGATAGTTCAAATTGTAGCAAGCGTCGATGGAGATACGGGCGCGACGCTGGCGATTGGCCGAAGCCCCGAAGGCATGCGACGTCCGAGATCATTGGTGACACCGATGTAGATCGTGCCGCCTTTCTGGCTTGCGGTCATGCAGACATAGCCGGTCATGGATCGATCTTAGTTGACGCTGTTGGTAGTGACTATTCTGCCACGCTGCATTCTACGGCTAATGTAACGGCATGGATCCTAGGGTCTGCGCGCGTCGCTTCGCTCCTTGCTTCGCCCTAGGATGACGAAGGCGTGAAGGCCGCGCCAACTACAAGCGCTTACCTCCGTCAGTCACCGGCAAATCCCTCGCAGCCTCGTCGATCTCCGCCCACGGATCCCCCGAGGTCTCCAGCAATCCCGGCAGCGAGGCGTAGTTCAGGTCCTCCGGCGCGTCGATCGTCTCCAGGTCGGTCCAACTCACCGGCGTCGAGGCCGGCAGGTTGGTGCGGGCGCGCAGCGAATAGGGCGCGGCGGAGGTGTGGCCGCGGGCGTTGCGGTGGAAATCGATGAAGATGCGCCTCTTGCGGTTATCCTTGCCCATGGTTGTGGTGAAGGTATCGGGCGCGCTCGCGGCGAGCAAAGTCGAAATGGCGCTCGAGGCCTGGTGCAGTTTCTTCCAGTTCTGCTTGCGCGTCACCGGCACGGTGATGTGGATGCCCTTGCCGCCCGAAGTCTTGGCGAAAGGCACCAGGCCGAGGCTCTCCAGCCCGCCCTTGATGTGGACGGCCGCCTCCACCACCTCGCGCCATGAAATCCCCTCGCCCGGATCAAGGTCGAAGACGATCTGGTCGGGCTTGTCGAGCTTGGTGCGGTGCGTGCCCCAGGTGTGGAACTCGACGACGCCGAACTGCGCCAGCGCCAGATAGCCCTTGGCGTCCTCGACCGAGAGATAAGTCTTGGTCTCGCCTTCCGAATTGGTCGATTCGAACACTGCCACCGAAGGCGGCATGCCCGTGAAGGCGTGGCGCTGGAAGAAGCAGTCCTGCGGCTTGCCGGTCGGGCAGCGCACTAGCGACACCGGCCGGCCGATGATGTGCGGCAGCATGAAATCGCCGACCAGCGCGTAATAGACGGCGATGTCGAGCTTGGTCGGCCCGGTCTTGCCGAACAGGCGCCGCTCCGGATTGGTGACCCAGATGGTGGCTAGGTCGGATTCGGCGATCAGCCGCTTGCGCTTGACCGGCACCGGCGTGGTCAGCCCGCCGACATCGCGCAGGCCGCGAAAGACGCCGTGGCGGATCGCATTGTCGGCGGTGCGGTTCGAATAATGGATGCGGGCCGACAGCAGCGGCTTCACCCAGTGCATCTCGCGCATGATCTCGCGCGGCGCACCTTCGGGCGGCGTGGCGCCGGCGGTCAGCCGCTCCAGCCTTGCAAGCAGGTCGGCCGCCATGTCGCGGTCGAAGCCGGTGCCGACCTTGCCGCGATAGTGCAGTTCGCCATTCTCGAACTCGGCCATGCCAAGCGCCGCCAGCCCTTCCGCCCGGTCGGAGACCGTATAGCCGGCAATGACGAAATCGTCCGTCTTGAGCGCCTTCACCTTGGTCCAGCTCTTGGTGCGGCCGCTCTGGTAGGTTGCGTCGGCACGTTTGGAGACGACGCCTTCCAGCCCCAGTTCCGTCGCCTGTTCGTAGAGCCCGCGTCCATCGCCCTCGACATGGTCGCTATACTGGATGGCGGAATTGGCGGCCTGGCCGGCGAGCAGTTCGGCAAGCAAGGCTTTGCGCTTTTGCAGCGGCACCTTGCGCAGGTCCCAGCCGTCGAGGTGGAGAAGGTCGAAAGCGTAAAAATGCAATTTGGAGCCGGCGCCCTCGGCCAGCGCGTCCTGCAGCAGCGCGAAGCGGGAGATGCCCTTGTCGTCGAGCACCATGATCTCGCCGTCGATGATCGCCCGGCTGACCGGCAGGCGCGCGAAAGCCTGCGGAAGATCGCCGTAGCGCTTCGTCCAGTCGATGCCGCCGCGGGTGATCAGCCGCACCTCGCCGTCCACGACATGCGCCATGGTGCGGTAGCCGTCGAATTTTATCTCGTGCAGCCAGAGCTCACGCGTGTTGTCCGCCGGCCCTTCGCCGCCTGGCGGCTTCGGCACCTGGGTGGCGAGCTGCGGCTCGATCCGGTTCGGCGGCTCGCCCTTCACCGCGCCGGGCAGCGCGCCGGGTTTCAGCGAGCCGGGCTTGGGCGGCAGGCGCTGCGGCTTCTTCGCCGGCGCCGCCAATTCCTCGATGCGGCGGCCGGACTTCACGCTTTCCGGCCGCGCCTCGAGGATGTCGAGCTTGGTGTCCGAGGCGAGATCGCGCTCCTTGAACAGCAGCCAGTTCTTCTTGTTCTCGTCCTCGCCGGGTTTCGGCTTCAGCCTGGTCAGCATCCAGCCGCCGTTGAGCTTCTGGCCGGCCAGCCGGAACTTGAAGGCGCCGGTGCGCAGGCTCTTCTCGACATCCTCCATCGGCGCCCAGGTGCCGGTGTCCCAGACGATCATCGGCCCGCCGCCATATTCGCCCTCGGGGATGACGCCCTCGAAGTCGATATATTCGATCGGATGGTCCTCGGTCTCGACGGCGAGGCGCTTGTCGGCCGGGTTGAGCGATGGGCCACGGGGTACAGCCCAGCTCTTCAGCACGCCGCCGACTTCGAGGCGCAGGTCGTAATGGTCGGCGGTGGCGTGGTGCTTGTGGACGACGAAGCGGTTGCCGCCCTCGCCGGTCGTACCGCCGGCAGGCTCGGGTGTCCGGCTGAACTCGCGCTTGGCGCGGTAGGTTTTGAGTTTCGAGGGCATGGGTCAGGCGGAAGTGGTGGCGGACGCGGCTTCCCAGCGCCGGGATCTCGCCATCCCTACGGTCGTCATCCTCGGGCTTGACCCGAGGATCCATGCCGTGACTTCAATCATATGGTGCAGCGGAGCAGAACCTGGACCGCAGCGGCACTTTGACGTCACGGCATGGATCCCAGGGTCTTCGCGACGTCGCTTCGCTCCTGCTCCGCCCTGGGATGACGAAGAGATAAGCGTCACGCTCAATCGTCGGTCGCCGGCGTCAGTTCCAGTTCGGCGGGCGTTAGCCCCTGCCTGAGCTGTGAAAGCCGGAACTCGTCGACCCAGTAAGCCTCGCCATCGACCAGCACGCGGGCCTGATAGGTGCCGCCGGAAAAGCTCTGCGCGGTGACATAGACCTTGTGGCGGTCGAGCGCCTTCTTCACCGCGGCGCGGCGGGAATTCTCTCTGGCGGCGGGACTGGCCATGGCATCACTCGATTACGCTGCCGCCGGGACTGCGGCCGCCGCCAAGGATGGCGGAGAGCGGAGAGCGAGTCAATTTGGTCAGATGGCGATGCCGATCTCCTCCTCGTGGGAAGATCGGCCGTCACCTCCTCAATAGTCCATCCCCGCCCCCGGAGGCATGGCGGGAGCGGTCTCCTTCTTCGGCTTTTCCGCCACCATCGCCTCCGTGGTGACCAGCAGGCCGGCGATGGAGGCGGCGTCCTGCAAGGCGGTGCGCACCACCTTGGCCGGGTCGATCACGCCCTGGCCGTAGAGGTCGCCGTAGTCGCCGGTCTGCGCGTTCCAGCCGAAAGAGAATTGCCCGTTCTCGCGCAGCCTGCCGACGATGATCGACCCTTCGGCGCCCGCATTCTCGGCGATTTGGCGCACCGGCGTTTCCAGCGCACGACGCACGATCTCGATGCCTGTCTTCTGATCGGGGTTGTCGACCGCGGCCGCGTCGAGCGCCTTGGCGGCTCTCAGCAAGGCCACGCCGCCGCCCGGCAGGATGCCTTCCTCGACCGCTGCGCGGGTGGCATGCAGCGCGTCGTCGACACGATCCTTGCGCTCCCTGACCTCGACCTCGGTCGAGCCGCCGACGCGAATGACGGCGACGCCGCCGGCGAGCTTGGCCAGCCTTTCCTGCAGTTTCTCGCGGTCATAATCCGAGGTTGTTTCGTCGATCTGCTGCCTGATCTGGGCGACGCGGCCGTCTATCTCGGGCTTGGCACCGGCGCCGTCGACGATGGTGGTGGCTTCCTTCTCCACGGTCACCCGCCGGGCCCGGCCGAGCATGTCCAGCGCGACGTTCTCCAACTTGATGCCGAGATCCTCGGAGATGACCTGGCCGCCGGTGAGGATGGCGATGTCCTCCAGCATCGCCTTGCGGCGATCGCCGAAACCCGGCGCCTTGACGGCGGCGACCTTGAGGCCGCCACGCAGCTTGTTGACGACCAGCGTCGCCAGCGCTTCGCCTTCGACATCCTCGGCAATGATCAGCAGCGGCTTCGCCGATTGAACCACCGCTTCCAGGATAGGCAGCAGCGCCTGCAGATTGGACAGCTTCTTCTCGTGGATCAGGAGATAAGGCTCCTCGAGATCGGCGCGCATCTTGTCCTGGTTGGTTATGAAATAAGGGCTGAGATAGCCGCGGTCGAACTGCATGCCCTCGACCACTTCGAGCTCGGTCTCGGCGGTCTTGGCCTCCTCGACGGTGATGACGCCTTCATTGCCGACCTTCTGCATCGCCTCGGCCAGGAAGCGGCCGATCTCGGCGTCGCCATTGGCCGAGATGGTGCCGACCTGGGCGATCTCGTCGTTGCGGGTCACCTTGCGGGCATTGGCCTTGAGCTCGGCGACGATCACTTCCACGGCCTTGTCGATGCCGCGCTTCAAATCCATCGGGTTCATGCCGGCGGCAACGGCCTTCGCCCCTTCCCTGACGATCGTCTGGGCGAGCACCGTGGCGGTGGTGGTGCCGTCGCCGGCGACGTCGCTGGTCTTCGACGCGACTTCGCGCACCATCTGCGCGCCCATGTTCTCGAACTTGTCGACCAGTTCGATTTCCTTCGCCACGGTCACGCCGTCCTTGGTGATGCGCGGCGCGCCGAACGATTTCTCGATGACGACGTTGCGACCCTTGGGGCCGAGCGTCACCTTCACCGCGTCGGCCAGAATATCGACGCCACGCAGCATCCTGTCGCGAGCTTCCGTATGGAATTTTACTTCCTTGGCAGCCATTGGAATCCTCCCTCCGCGAGCCTTCTCCTTGCCGGGGCTCGCACGTCTGTCGAACTAGTCTGGTGCCGCGGGGTTTCAAGGGCGGCAGCCCGGAATTTTCAACACCCGGTCGGCACTTCAACGCATTGTAATCGCGGCGCTAATCAGGATAGCGCGGGTAGAGGAGCGGACGACTTCGGGAGCGGGCGGACTTGTGCGGCGCAGCATCGGAACACTTCGCCTCATCAGCCCGTTCAAATGGGGCCCGGCAATTGTCGACAGGCTTGCCAGGCAGGCGCGCCGGCTGCAGTAGTGAGCCGCGTCACACCGCGCCGGCGAATGAGGGAGATGGCAATGGTCCAGATCAGGGCAATGGCGAAAAAGGATCTCGCCGCAGTCTCGCGGTTGCTCGGCCAGTCCTGGCGGCGGACCTATTCGCCGATCATGGGTGAGGAAAACACCGCCCGGCTCTCCGACGAGAGGCATGCGCCCGAGAAGCTGGCCGAGGAGCTTGCCGACGACAACAAGATGTCCTTCGTCGCCGAGCGGACCGACGGCTCGATCGCGGGCTATGCGATGGCGGCGATGGACGAACATGGCGACGTCACGCTCGACCGGCTGCATATCGAGCCGCAGGAATTCGGCAGCGGTCTCGCCGTCGACCTTCTGCACGCCGTGCTTGCCGCCCATGCCGGCATCCCCAGCATCGCGCTGGAGGTGATCGAAGGCAACGACCGCGCGGTCGCCTTCTATCGCAAGCACGGCTTCGAGATCGCCGAGCACCGACCGGCGGCGCATGGCGTCGGCGGCCATGCCTCGCTGATCATGCGCCGGCTTTTGCCGAGGGCGTGAAAGCGCCTCGCGCCGAAGTGAATTCAAGCGACGCGTTTCAATTCCTTGTTTTGAACCGCCGCGCACTTCCGGGCGACATGCATCAGTCTCGACGTAGGCGGTTCAGGTGGTTCCGTCAGGGCTTCCGAGGGAGTGGAGTCGGCCGGAACCACCCGCCCGCCTTGTGTCCTTCCCAAGACGGATGAACGGTACGACCTACCGTCCTGCCCTGCTTTGATCCTGATCAAGCGAGCGCACAGGCTGGACGCCTCGCCCCTGGCCTCTATATTTTCGAGAGCGCTTATTTTCCATTGGAGACAGACAGATGAGCCTCGGCAAGCAGAAACTCGGGGGCCAGGGGCTCGTCGTCTCAACGATCGGCCTCGGCTGCATGGGCATGAGCCAATCCTACGGGCCGGCCGACGAGGCGGAGTCGATCGCGACCATTCACCGGGCAATCGAGCTCGGCTGCACCTTTCTCGACACGGCCGAGGTCTATGGGCCTTTCCTCAACGAGGAGCTGCTCGGCCGCGCGCTGAAGGGCCGGCGCGACGAGGTGACGATCGCGACCAAATTCGGCTTCCGCATCGTCGACGGCAAGCAGGTCGGCACCGAGCGCGACAGCCGGCCCGAGCATATCCGCGACGTTGTGGACGCCTCGCTCACGCGGCTCGCCACCGACCATATCGACCTGCTCTACCAACACCGCGTCGATCCAGGCGTGCCGATGGAGGATGTGGCGGGCACGGTGGGCGAGCTGATCGCCGAGGGCAAGGTGCGCTTCTTCGGCCTGTCGGAGGCCGGCATCGCAAACATCCGCCGCGCGCATCAAGTGCACCCGGTCTCGGCGCTGCAGAGCGAATATTCGCTGTGGGAGCGCAACCTGGAGCCCGAGATCATCCCAGCGCTTGCGGAATTGGGCATCGGTCTGGTGCCGTTCGCGCCGCTCGGCCGCGGCTTCCTCGCCGGCGACGTCAAGCGCGCGGAAGAGTATCCTGAAGGCGATTTCCGGCGCGGCGACCCGCGCTACCAGGGCGAGAATTTCGACGCCAATGTCGCCGCGGCCGCGACGGTGCGCGACATCGCCGCCGCCAAGGGCGTGAAGCCCGGCCAGGTGGCAATTGCCTGGCTGCTCGCCAAGGGTCCGGAATTCGGCATCGACATCGTGCCGATCCCCGGCACCAAGCGGCGGACCTATCTGGAGGAGAATGTCGCCGCCGCCGACATCAAGCTCGACGCCACCGAGATGCTGGGGCTCGACATGGCGCTGACGCCCGACAGGGTTTCGGGGCCGAGATACAACGAGCGGACGATGTCGATGGTGGACCGGTAGGGGCGCCAGCCGATCTCCCCCCTCGAGCGGGAGATGTCGCCGAAGGCGACAGAGGGGGTCGCTGCGCGTGGATCGCCAACGCGTTCCGAGAAGAGGAGGCCGCCGCTCCATGTGAGACGACCCCCCTCTGGCCGCTTGGCGGCCATCTCCCTCTCAGGGGGGAGATCGGCGCCGCTACTTCTTCTTGCAATCCGGCAACGCCTCCATGGCCTTCCTGGCCTCGCCCTCGCTTGCGTATTTCTTCTTGCCGAGATCGACGACGAGCGTCCCGTCAGGCTTCTTCGGCACAATCTCGCACTGCTTCGAGACGGCATCCCTGGCGACCCAGTATTCCTCGGCCGCCATGGCGGGCAGGCCGGCCAAGCCGGCGGTGAGGAGGATTGCGAAAGCGAGATTGCGAACCATTCCCGGTCTCCTTGCTTGCGTTGCTGGAAAGCAGGCCGGAGCGGTGCCGGTGCTCCAGTCGTTGACCCAGTTCCATGGAAGACCGCTGCGCATTTCCTGCGATTGCTTCGACGAAAACGCCCTCCCCGCGCTTCCGTTCCAGGCATCAGGCGGCGGTGAAACCGGCATGCCGGGGAGCGGCCGCCTTCCAAGGCGGCGGCTGTCCTCGGAAGCGGCGAAGAAAAACGCTTGCGCGCCCGCAAGGCGAGTCTTGACTTCGGCCGGCCGGCCTCCAGATCGACACTTGCCGATCCCGTGCGAGCGCAGGACGTGCAAGGCTGCATCCCGACCGCCGCCGGCGCGCTGAACGACCGGTCCGGCGAAACGCACAGCCAAGACTGCCCGGCACCGTCGCACCCGCATCGCGCGTGCCAGAAGGAGGACATTGAAATGGCAATTCGTGATCTCATTCCCTGGAACAGGGAAGGCAATCAGGTTCCGGGCTTCTATCGCGACGCCGATCGCGATCCGTTCATGGCGCTGCACCGCGAGATGAATCGCCTGCTCGACGATGCGTTCCGCGGCTTTGGCGCCGGGCTGCCTTCGTTCGGCGGCGCCTTTGGCGGGCGTCCCGGATGGCCGAGCCTCGAAATCTCCGACACCGGCAGCGAAATCCGCGTCATGGCGGAAGTCCCCGGCATGGAGGAGAAGGACATCGAAGTGATGCTCGACGACGGCGTGCTGACGCTGCGCGGCGAGAAGCGGTCCGAGAGCGAGGACAAGGACAAGCAATTCTCGGAGCGCTTCTACGGGCGCTTCGAGCGGCGCATTCCGGTCGGCACGGAGGTCGAGGAAGACAGGGTCAACGCAGCCTTCCACAACGGCGTGCTCACGGTGATCCTGCCGAAGACCCAGCAGGCCCAAGCGAAAGCCAAGCGCATCCCGATCAGCGGCGCCGCCCCGAGTTCCGGCAAGAGCAAGCATTGAGCGTGCCGGATCCCGGTTGCACGGCTCAGCCGCCCGAATGCGGGTCGATGCTGTAGGGGTGCACGGGATAGCCGGGGCCGATCGCCTCGCTCGCCCGATCGATCCAGGCGCTGACCGCCGGATAGTCGGCGAGCGAGAAGCCGCAATCCTCGGCGCGGTGGCCGTAGGCATAGACGGCAATGTCGGCGATGGTGAGCGAGCCGCCGGCGAGGAAGGGCGTGTCCTGCAGGCTGCGCTCGAGCGCGGCAAGCGCGCGGATGCCCGCCTCGCGCTTGCCGGGAACAAGCGCCTTGTTGCGCTCCAGCCGCCCGGTCAGCGTCCAGAAGCGCAGCGAGCCGATGACCGGCTCGACATAATACTGCTCGAAGAACAGCCATTGCATGGCCTTGGCGCGCAGATGCCGGTTCGCCGGCAGATAGGGCGAGACCTCGGCGAGATAGACGAGGATGGCGTTGGACTCGGCGATCGCCTCGCCGTCCTCCAGGCGGAGCACCGGAACGGCGCCGGCCGGATTGAGTTTGAGAAATTCCTCCGTGTGGCTCTCGCCCTCGAAGATCGACACTTGGCGTGTCTCGTAAGCGATGCCGAGCAGCCCGAGCAGGACACGCACCTTCCAGGCATTTTGCGACGGCAGATAATCGTAGAGTGTGAGCATGATGGGTCCCCTCTCTCGTCCAGGTGAATTGCTTCGCATGGGGAATGCATGGGCGCCACCCGATTTCCGACGTCATCGCGAGGCACCCCCCTCTGGCCTGCCGGCCATCTCCCCCTCAAGGGGGGAGATTGGATGTCGCGTTCGTCTTCGCCAATCACCGGCGTTGCAGGATTAATGCCGGCGGGGGCAACTGCTGATCTCCCCCCTTGAGGGGGAGATGCCCGGCAGGGCAGAGGGGGGTGCTGTCCCGCCAACGTTGATAGTTGATAAGGGATGTTGTCCCGCCAACATTGACAGGCAACTGCCCTGAAACTCACCTCCCCGCTATATCCATCGCCACCGCCTTTGCTTCGATGCCGATCTCGCGCAGCAGGCCGGTGACCGGGTTGTGGAAGCCGACGAGATAGACGCCGAGGTCGGAGGCGCGGGCATTGACGCCGCTTTTCGCCGGCCTGAGCTCCGCCGGCAGGATGCCGTCATAGCCCGGCCGATAGCCGGTGGCGAAGATCACCGCGTCGAAGTTTTTCTCCTGCCCATCGGCGAATTTCGCGCCGTCCTCGGTGAAGCGGACGATGTCGGGGAGGATGCCGATCCTGCCCGCCTTGATCGCCGCCACGGTGCCGACATCGATGACTGGAATGCGGCCGGCATCGATCTGAGCGAGGATGCCCTGCTTCGGTCGCACGATGCCGTATTTCTCCAGCCTGCCCAGCGCCAGGTCGAGGATTTTCGGGAACATCCAGTCGTTGAGCGCCTGCGGCATCGGCCGGCTGGCGATGCCGACCATCTGGATCGGCACGCCGAAGAGCTGGCGCGGCACGATGTGGACGCCCTTGCGCACCGAGATCGCCGGGTGCGCGCCGCTCTCGGCCAGGTCGAGCGCGATCTCGGCGCCGGTGTTGCCCATGCCGATGACCAGCACATCCTTGCCGACATAGGGCGCGGCCTCGGTGTAGGCGGCGCTGTGCAGCACCTCTCCCTTGAACGCCTCGATGCCGGGGAAGCCCGGCACGATCGGCTCGGCATTGTTGCCGGTGGCGATCACGATCTTGCTGGCGCGGATCTCGCCTGCGTCGGTCTCGACCAGGAATTTTTCGCCCACGCGGCGGATCGATTTCACCGTCACGCCGAAACGCGGCTCGAGGCCGAAGCGTTCGGCATAGGCATCGAGATAGGCGACCACCTTTTCGCGCGGGACGTAGCGGGGATGGCTCTTCGGAAACGGCACGAAGGGCAGCGAGGAAAACGACTTCACCGTGTGGAGATGCAGCCGGCGATAATGCCGCCGCCAGGCCGGCGCCACCTCGCCCGCCTTTTCGAGGATGGTGAAATCCACCCCCGCCTGTTTAAGGCAAGCTCCGACGGCCAGCCCCGCCGGCCCCGCGCCGACAATGACGACATTGGTGTCCAAGACAGTGTCCTCCCCAAGGCCATGTCAGGCTATGACGAGAGCTGTACGAGCGGCAAGTAGGGAGAAGCACCTATCCTTCTCCCCTTCTTTTGGGAGAAGCAAGAACTTACTCCATCCCGCTCGGCGCTTCGGGCTCGTCCTCGGGCGGCTCCAGGATCTCGATCAGCCGCGCTACCCTGGCGCTGGGCAATGCGTGCCCCTCGTTCACCAGCGCCTCGTCGGCGCCGATCCAGGCAACGGCCTCGTGCAATTCCTTAAGGCTGGCACCAGTGAGCGCGACGTCGGCGATGACGACCTCGTCGACCGGACCAAGCACCGAAATGATCTCGTTGCGGGTCATCCTTGCCTCCCCATGGGTCGGGACGAATGGCATAGAAACGGGCGACGGGTGGGACAGGTTCCGGGACGCTGGGGCAGCCCCCCTTGTAAGAAGATAGCGCGCCCTCGCCTTTTCCGCGCCATCCCGGCCTCAGCACGGCAACCGGAGGGGAGACGCGCTCTTTGCTCTCGCTGCCTACAAGCGCTATGCACGAAGCTTCTCCCGGAATCCCACCGAGTCCCCATGAAGCCTGCCGTCCTGCTTACCACCCTGCTCTTCTCCACGCCGGCCTTGGCCGACTGGCAACCGGTCGAGAAGATCGAGACCTATGCGATCTCCGGGCAGACGGTGGAGGAACTTTATGTCTCGATCGGCGACAAGGGTCCGCTGATCGGCAGGGACAGCGCGGGCAATGGGCGGCGGGCGATCGCGCAGACCAATTTCAAGCTGACCTGGCAGCGCGACTACCAACCTCAGGGCGGCGCATGCGTGCTGAGGACGGCGCGGCCCAAGCTGATCATCACCTACACGCTGCCGAAGCCCGCGGGAAAACTCGCTCCCGACGTGCAGGCGCGCTGGGACGCGTTCGCCGCCGGGCTTATCGCGCATGAGAAGGTGCACGGCGCCGGTATCGTCGACATGGTGGACAAGATCGTCGCCTTCAGCACCGGCCTCACCGTCGCCGACGACCCCGGCTGCACGAAGGTCAGGGCCGAGCTGACGCAATATCTCGACAAGCTCTCCAAGGCGCAGCGCCAGGCCAGCCGCGACTTCGACAAGGTCGAGTTCGGCCCGGGCGGGAATTTGCAGAAGCTGATCGCGGCGTTTTTGATCGGGGGGTGATAAAGGCCAGGCGTGATAGTACCGCTGCCAGCGGCGGCGCGCAGAGCCACAACGGAAGCACCAACCAGCAACGCCCGCATTCGGGACGGATAGTGCCCAATCACGCTGCCGTCGCGACAGGTGCTAAGTAAGATTTCCCGCGTAAGTTGAAGCTTATTGTCTTAGTAATTTCTAATGCCTTTCGGCCGCTATTCGATAGTTTGATCGCCGGCAATCCGGTCTGGCCTGGCTTCACTCTCCCAGAGGTGAGCTTTGTCCATCTCTCCTCAGCGACGAAGGTATAAGCGTGCGCACCGACGCTTTACAGGCGTATTTGGTAGCGCTACCGTTTCACGGTCGCGTGACCCGGGGGGAGTTGGGGCAGACGTCGCCGACGCCAGTGGTGGATGCTTGCCGGCATCCGTTTCAGCCACACCTGATAGAAACGGCTCCCCGCGAGACCTCGCAGGGACCATCGGGAGGAATGCGATGGCGTCTGTCGCGATCGGCGATGTCTACAAATCGTTCGGGGCTACCCAGATCCTGCATGGCGTCAGCGTCGACATAGACGACGGCGAATTCGTCACGCTGGTCGGACCCTCCGGCTGCGGAAAATCGACTCTTCTCAGGATGATCGCCGGGCTGGAAAAGATTTCGCGCGGCCATATCTCGATCGGCAGCCGTATCGTCAACGACGTTGCGCCAAAGGAGCGCGACGTGGCCATGGTGTTCCAGAACTACGCGCTCTATCCGCACATGACCGTTGCCGAGAACATGGCGTTCTCGCTCATGCTCAAGGGTGTCCCGAAGGCGGAAAGCGATTCGGGCGTGAAGCGGGCGGCCGAAATCCTCGGGCTGGTGCCGCTTTTGTCGCGCTATCCGCGCCAGCTTTCGGGCGGCCAGCGGCAGCGGGTCGCCATGGGCCGGGCCATCGTGCGCAATCCGCAGGTATTCCTGTTCGACGAACCGCTCTCGAACCTCGACGCAAAGCTGAGGGTGCAGATGCGCGCCGAGATCAAGGAACTGCACCAGCGGCTGAAGACCACGACGGTCTATGTCACCCACGACCAGATCGAGGCCATGACCATGGCCGACAAGATCGTGGTCATGCATGACGGGGTCGTGGAGCAGATCGGACCGCCGCTGGAACTCTACGACCGGCCGAACAACCTCTTCGTCGCGAGCTTCATCGGCTCGCCCGCCATGAACCTGCTCAAGGGCACGTTCGCCAGCGACGGTGCGCCGTCGTTCCAGGGCGCGGGAGGCATCTCCGTGCCTCTGCCGAAACCACCTTCGATCGACAACGGCGAGGCTATAGTCCTGGGGGTGCGGCCCGAGCATCTGCGGCTGGCCGAGGACGGCATTCCGGTGACCGTGGTGGTGATCGAGCCGACCGGCTCGGAAGTGCAGATCATCGGCCGGACGGCCGGCGGCGAGGATATCGTCGCCAATTTCCGGGAACGCCATTCCTTCGCGCCGGGAGATACCATCCGGCTGTCGGTCGAGCCCGGGCCTATCCATCTGTTCCACGGCAAAACCGGCCAGCGGATCGAAGCGGCGCGATAGGCCACCCAGCAAGGAAACACACAGGAGGAGACGAGCATGAAGTTCACCAGACGCGACGTGATCCGCACGACCGCCGGCGCGGCCGCCGGGGCTTTGGGCAGCCGCCTTGTCGGCTCGACCGCCTTTGCCCAGGAGGGCCTAACCTACAAGCCCGAGGACGGTGCGAAGCTGAGGCTGCTGCGCTGGTCGCCCTTCGTGCAGGGCGACGAGGACCAGTGGCTGAAGAATACAAAGCGGTTCACCGAGGCGACGGGCGTGGAGGTCCGCGTCGACAAGGAGAGCTGGGAGGACATCCGGCCGAAGGCAGCGGTTGCCGCCAATGTCGGCTCCGGCCCCGACCTGATGCTCGTCTGGTTCGACGACCCGCACCAATATCCCGACAAGCTGCTCGACGTCACCGAACTCGGCGACTATCTCGGCAAGAAATATGGCGGCTGGCACGATGGGCCGAAGCAGTATGCAACGCGCGAGGGCAAGTTCCTCGGCCTGCCGCTTGCCACCATCGGCAACGCCATCGTCTATCGCGAAAGCTGGGTGAAGGAGGCCGGCTTCTCGGAATTCCCGAAGGACACGGCCGGCTTCCTCGAACTCTGCAAGGCGCTGAAGGCGAAGGGCCATCCGGCCGGCTTCACGCATGGCCACGGCGTCGGCGACGGCAACAACTACGCGCATTGGCTGCTGTGGAGCCATGGCGGCCAGATGGTCGACGAGAAAGGCAAGGTGACGATCAACAGCCCCGAGACTCTGAAAGCGATCCAGTATGCGCAGGAGCTCTACAAAACCTTTATCCCGGGCACGGAGAGCTGGCTCGACGTCAACAACAACCGCGCCTTCCTGGCCGGCGAGGTGAGCGTCATCGCCAACGGCATCTCTGCGTACAACACCGCCAAGGTCAACAAGGACAACGACCCAAAGTTGGCGGAGATCGCCAAGGACATCCGCACCACCAATCTGCCGATCGGTCCGGTCGGGAAATCGGTCGAGCTGTTCCAGGTGACCACCGCCGTCATCTTCAACTACACGCCCTACCCCAACGCGGCAAAAGCCTATCTGCAGTTCATGTTCGAGAACCCGCAGATGTCGGACTGGATCACCTCGTCGGCCGGCTATTGCTGCCAGACGCTGAAGGCTTTCGACAACAATCCGGTGTGGAAGGCCGACCCGAACAATGCCGCCTATGCCAAAGCCTCGGCGACGCTGCGCCCCAACGGCTATGCGGGGCCGCTCGGCTATGCCTCGGCCGCGACCATGGCCGATTATGTGCTGGTCGACATGTTCGCCAAGGCGGTGACGGGCCAGGCGACGCCGCAAGAGGCGATGGAAGAGGCGGAGAAGCGCGCCAACCGCTACTATCGCGTCTGATCCTTTTCGACCTCAGCCGGGGTGGCACGTCTTTCGGAGGCATCCGGAAGAAGGGTTGCCGCCCCGGCCGCTCCATCAGACCTCGTACCAGGGAGCCCGCACCATGGCCGTGCCATCCGTTGCCGTTCAGCAAGGTCCGTCGATGCTTTCGCGGCTCGCCGAGAGCCGTAATGCCCTCAGCCTCGGCTTCATGCTGCCGGCGGCGGCGCTGCTCCTGGTCTTTCTCACCTATCCGCTGGGGCTCGGCATATGGCTCGGCTTCACCGATACGCGCATCGGCCGCCCGGGCATCTTCATCGGCGCCGAGAACTACGAATACCTCTGGAGCGACAGCGTCTTCTGGCTGTCGGTCTTCAACACGCTGCTCTATACGGTCAGCGCCTCGATCCTGAAATTCGTGCTCGGCCTCTGGCTGGCGCTCATCCTCAACGAGAAGCTGCCCTTCAAGTCGTTCTTCCGCGCGGTGGTGCTGCTGCCCTGGGTGGTGCCGACGGTGCTGTCGGCGATCGCCTTCTGGTGGATCTACGATTCGCAGTTCTCGATCCTGTCCTGGGCACTGCAGCAGATGGGCCTGATCGACCACCGCATCAACTTTCTCGGCGACCCTACCAATGCGCGCGCTTCCGTCATCGCGGCCAATGTCTGGCGCGGCATTCCATTCGTCGCCATCACGCTGCTTGCCGGTCTGCAGACGATCCCGCAATCGCTCTATGAAGCCGCCACGCTCGACGGCGCCAGCCGGTGGCAACTGTTCCGCCATGTGACGCTGCCGCTGCTGACGCCGATAATCGCCATCACCATGACCTTCTCGGTGCTGTTCACCTTCACCGATTTCCAGCTGATCTATGTACTGACCCGGGGCGGGCCGGTGAACGCCACCCATCTGATGGCGACACTGTCGTTCCAGCGCGGCATTGCCGGCGGCCAGCTCGGCGAAGGCGCCGCAATCGCCGTCGCCATGATCCCCTTCCTGCTGGCGGCGATCCTGTTCAGCTATTTCGGCCTGCAACGGCGCAGGTGGCAGCAAGGCGGCGGAGACTGACATGGCCGCGATCAAGCAAGCCGAACGCACGGAAACCGACGAAGGCGGCATGGGTTACCTGCAAAGCCTGCCGCGCCGGGTGGTCACGGTCTATCTGCCGCTCTTGGTGTTTCTGGTCGTGCTGTTGTTTCCGTTCTACTGGATGACGATCACGGCGGTTAAACCCAATGTCGAGATGACCGACTATGTGAACTACAATCCGTTCTGGGTCGTGCATCCGACACTGGAGCACATACGCTACCTGCTTCTCGAGACGTCATATCCCGGCTGGCTGCTCAACACGGTGATCATCTCCACCGCCGCCACCTTCCTGTCGCTGGCGGCCGCGGTGCTTGCGGCCTACGCGATCGAAAGGCTGAGGTTCTCGGGCGCGCGCCAGGTCGGCCTCGCCGTCTTCCTCGCCTATCTGGTGCCGCCTTCGATCCTGTTCATCCCGCTGTCGGTCATGGTGTTCAATCTCGGCCTCTACGACACGCCGTTCGCGCTGATCCTCACCTATCCCACGTTCCTGATCCCGTTCTGCACGTGGCTCTTGATGGGCTATTTCCGTTCGATCCCGTTCGAACTGGAGGAATGCGCGCTCATCGACGGAGCAACACGCTGGCAGATCCTCACCAAGATCGTTCTGCCGCTGTCGGTGCCGGGCCTGATCTCGGCCGGCATCTTCGCCTTCACGCTCTCCTGGAACGAGTTCATCTACGCGCTGACCTTCATCCAATCGTCCGAAAAGAAGACGGTGCCGGTCGGCGTGCTCACCGAGCTTGTCCGCTCCGACGTCTACGAATGGGGAGCGCTGATGGCCGGCGCCTTGATCGGCTCGCTGCCGGTCGTCGTGCTCTATTCCTTCTTCGTCGAGCACTATGTGTCCTCGATGACGGGCGCGGTGAAGGAGTAAGCGACGGCGTAGCGGCAGGCGCATGCGCCTGCCTCAGATTCCGGCGGTCGGCACCCTCGCTATGCTGATACTCGCCGGCAGTTTCCCTTCGCTGTCGCCATGGACGTATTCGACTACAGTCCGACACAGATCGCCTCGCTGGGAGCAGACCATCCTTCAAAAACTGATCTCCACAGCCGCCGCACTCCGCTTGGCCTCGCCATGGTACACCGCCTCGATGTTGCTGCCGTCGGGGTCGAGCAGGAAGCAGGCGTAGTAGCCAGGGTGATAATGGCGCTCGCCGGGTGCGCCGTTGTCCTTGCCGCCGGCGGCGAGCCCCGCGCGATAGAAAGCGTCGACCATGGCGCGGTCCTTGGCCTGGAAGGCGAGATGGTGGCGGCCGGTGAGCACGCCGAGCGCGGCGCGGCTGTCGGCGCTGGAGACGAAGAGTTCGTCCGCCCAGAAATAATCCTCGGCCTCGCCGCCGATCGGGATGCCCAGCGCCTCGAGCACCGCGCCGTAGAAGCGCCGGCTCGCCTTGATGTCGCGCACCACAAGATGAAGGTGGTCGATGAGCCGGCCGCGATAGAGTTGCATGGAGGTTCTCCCTGGTTGAGGGGTCAATCTAGAAGGGACGGGAGCCTGGTCAATGCGGGGCTGCTGACTGCTGACATGCTGTGACGCTGGCGGGACAGCGCACGCGACTTTTCAGATGACAAGCCAAATCACCGCCCCAAAAAATCCAGATAAAAAATGCAACCAGATTGTAGGATCGGTGTCTGCCCCGGCGTCCTTCGGACGCAAGCGGCACGAATGCCTGGAAAAACCGTGCCGCATCAAACAGGATGCCTTACGGCATGGGAGAAAACCATGAACCTTTCCTATCGTTGGGTCATCGTCGCGGCGGGCGCGCTGATGACTTGTGTGGCGCTCGGCGCGATGTTCTCGCTGGCGATCTTTCTCGAACCGATGTCGCTCGACACCGGCTGGTCGCGCGCCGGCATTTCCAGCGCCATGACCTTGAACTTCCTCGTCATGGGCGTCGGCGGCTTCGCCTGGGGCTCGATCTATGACCGCCTCGGCGCCCGGCCCGTGGTGCTCGCCGGCGCAGTGCTGCTCGGCCTGGCATTGGTGGTGGCGAGCCGCGCCGGTTCGCTCGTCGTCTTCCAGCTCAGCTACGGCGTGATCGTGGGCCTCGCGGCCAGCGCCTTCTTCGCGCCGATGATCGCGCTCACCACCGCCTGGTTCGACACCAACCGCAGCCTCGCCGTGTCGCTGGTCTCGGCCGGCATGGGCGTCGCGCCGATGACGATCTCGCCCTTCGCGCGCTGGCTGATCTCGGCCTATGAGTGGCGCACGGCCATGTTCGACATCGGCGTCATGGCCTGGGTGCTTCTGTTGCCCGCCGTCCTGCTGGTGCGCCAGCCGCCGGCGGCGGTTGCGGCATCCGACGGCGGCACACCCTCGCCCACTGCCGACGATCCCGGCATGAGTGTCGGCCAGGCGCTGCGCTCGCCGCAATTCTTGGTGCTGGGCATGACCTTCTTCGCTTGCTGCGCGGCGCATTCAGGGCCGATCTTCCACATGGTGAGCTATGCGATGGCCTGCGGCGTGGCGCCGATGGCCGCCGTCTCGATCTACAGCGTCGAGGGCCTGGCCGGCCTCGGCGGCCGCGTGCTCTACGGCGTGCTCGGCGACCGGCTGGGCGTCAAGCCGGTGCTGATCGCCGGGCTGGCGATCCAGGCCGCGGTGATCGCCGCCTATCTCGCGGTCGGCCGGCTCGAGCAGTTCTACGTGCTCGCCGTCATCTTCGGCGCCACCTATGGCGGCGTCATGCCGCTCTACGCGGTGCTCGCACGCGAATATTTCGGGCCGCGCATCATCGGCACGGTGTTCGGCGCCGCCACCATGCTCTCCAGCCTCGGCATGTCGTTCGGACCTTTGGCCGGCGGCATGATCTACGACGCCTATGCCAGCTATTCCTGGCTGTTCATCGGCTCGGCGCTGGTCGGCCTCGGCGCGGCCGGCATCGCGATTGCCTTCCCGCCGCAGCCGAGCAGGCAGCGGCTGCAGATGGCATAAGCAGAAGCCGGGCTTGCCCCGCGAACCGGCGGCCGCTTCTCAACGATCCTCGAAGCTGAAGCGTGCCGCCAGCGGCGCATAGTCAAAAAGGTTGGCGTTGCCGGCCGAATTGGTGCCGTAGAGCTTGTGCGCCTCGGCCACCCGCATCGCTTCCAAATCGCCGGCGGCGGGGGTGATCGCCGGTGGCCGACGCTGGCGCAGGCCGGCGAGAAACTCGGCGCCCGGGCCTCCAGCGCAGGTGCCGATCGCAAGCAATGTCAGCAGCGCGCGATACCCGCCGGCTTCCAGGCGATCCGCAGCCTCGTCCGGCAAGCTCGCCTTGATGAGGCGGTAGCTGTTGACGAACCGCAGCGTGCGGCGGGGCGAGTTGTCGAGCACATTCGCCACCTGCATCATGAACGCCCGCTCGTCAGGTGTGATGTGGAGCCCGCTCAGCCGCCTCACAGGCGCGGGGGCAGCCGCCGGCGCCTGTGCGACGGCTCGGCCGCGCGCCGACTTGGACGCGCGCGTCGTGGGCTTTGCCGCGGCCTTCGCCGGCGCCGCCGCCCTCACCTCTTCGACGGCATCGGGACCAAGCCTGTCTTCCAGAAGCTGGCGCGTGTTGTCGGCCGTCATCGCCCGCACCCAATAGGGTATCTGGAAGATCTTCTCCAGATAGTCGCCTGCAGTCGCCGCGCCGTTGGTGCCGGCCCGCGCCTTCTCGTCGATTTGATCCGGATAGTGCTTGGCAAGCGCCTCGCGCACCCAGCGAACGTCGACCGCCACCATGACCACGAACAGCGGAAAGGTGAGCAGCAGATGGATCGCCTGCAGCACATCGACCACCTGCTTGGGAGGACAGCGGTCGAGGTCGTCGATGTACAGCACGATGCGTTCGAAAACCTTCAGTTCGGCGTCCGGCGACGTGACGCTGCCAATGAGCTTGTCCTTCTCGGATTGGTCGAGCAGCGAGCCGGCGTCGGCGATGACCTTCTTGACCTGGATCTCAGAGGCTTGCCGCGCCTTCTCCGCGCTGACAGCGTTCTCGCTCGGCGCCATCAACGCGCTCAGTTCTTCGAAATCCTTGCGCACCGTGGCGATAAAACCGAGGTGCTTGGCATAGTCGCCAGTTGCCACGCGGTCCCTGACGAAACGGAGCACGCGCCCTTTGCCGCTCCTGAGGTTGTAATCGTTGGCGGCCAGCGCGGCTTCCTCGCTGGCGACGCGCAGGCGCTCCTCGGCCTGGCCGACCTGGGCAGCGGCATCGTCAAGCTGCTTCTGGGCTTCGGCGACCGCTGCCTTCTCCTTCCGAGCCAAGTCCTCAACCTTGTTCTGAAGGTCGGCATGAAAGGCGCTCACCTTGTCGGCCGCCTCCCGTGTTTTCTTCGTCGCCCAGCCAAGAGCCGCCACGAGGGGGGCGAGAGCGCCCGACACGGCGGCCGCAACGGGCGGTATCTGCACGGTCATAAAGCGCGACGCGATACCGGACAGCCAAGCAAGCAGCGGCGGCAGAACAAGAACAAGGATCGTGACGACGCCCACGACCCAAGGCAGCATCAGCCGTCTCAGCGTGGCCGAGCGGACGATGCCGTAGCTCGCCACGGCGTCATCCAGCTTGGCGCCGGCCTCTCCAAGTTCCGAGACGCTTGTGGTAATCGGGCCGAGGCCAAGTATGTCGGCGGCATCCTGCACTGCCTTCTTCTGGTCCGGCTTCTTGTCGCCAATAAGCTGGTCGAAGGCGGTCCGAGCCCATGTCGACGGCTTGCCGGCGAGATCGGCCTTCCTTTGGGCCAACTCCGCGTTGGCCTCCTTAAGATGCTCCTCGGCAGCCTTGCGCTCGCGCCGCGCCTCGACGAGCGCCTCGGCGGATTCGATGGTGAGCTTGCGCGCCGTGGCAAGGCGCTCGAACACCTTGTCGGTCTTGTCCTTCTGGTTGGCTTTCTCGGCCCAGCGGTCCAGCGAAGTGAAGATGTGGTCGACGAGACTCGCCCACAGATTGGTCTCGGCATAATGCCATGCGTTGAAACGGACCTGGACGACGTTGTCGAGCAGGCTGATGGCGGCGCCGTCGGCCTGCATGGCTTCGGCCGCGCCAAGCCTGCGCTGCTCGATAGCATCATAGACCAGCCGCATGAAGAACGATTTGCCAGACCCCCATTCGCCGAAGATGCCGATAGCGAGCGGCGGCACGAACTGCCTGGCCGAGATCATCGCGGCGAAGGCGTCGGCTTCGGCTTGGGCGCCGGAACGATCCTTCGCCCCTGCGCTCCACGGGTCGTCAGAGCCGAGCAGCGCCACCTCGGGACCGGGGCGCTCACGCACGGCGATCTTTTCCCGATCGGCAGTCGCCGGCGGGAAGCCGGTCCCGGAGCCCAGCGCTGGCAGGCCGCGTTCGGCGAAAATCTCCGCCCAGACCTGCCGGCTTTCCTCCTGCTCCATTGCCCGGTCCACGAAGCGGCAGATTTCCTCGGTCGCCATCTGTTGCGACACGCCGACCCGACTGAACAGGTCGCTGATCTCGCTGCGTATCGCCAGCTCGGTGCTGGTGAAGATCGAGAAGAGCACGTGCCGCATGCCGATGTAGCGGTCCTGTCCGCCGGTCCGTGTACGGATGTCATGCGCATCCTGGAAGGCTTCGGAGAGGCCCGGCGACGCAATGGTCTCCGTGAGGCTTGCCGCTCTCGTCCGTTGCAGGCGCACGACGAATTGTGCGTCACCGAAAAGCTTTCGGACGACTGTCTCGGCACCGGTGCCCTGATCCAAGGTCGTCCGCACGGCTTGGAGAAAAACGGAGATATCCATGATCGAGGAGCCATAGCCAGGCATCGCCTGCAAGGCCTTGCTGATGCTCAAAGAGACGCCGGATCTCGCGATCTCGTCGAGCGTCCGCGGCTCCGCGAGTTCCGACATGGCCATGGAGTGCCTCCCCTCCGCCGGGCCACCCGCGCGGACTGGGCAACATCAAGCATGCTCCAGGCTTTGCGCAAAAGGTGGGCTGGTTACGCGGCAGCTAATTCCATGCGTTCGCCCCGTGCTGTCTGTGAGGTGGACCACACAAGAGGGAAATCGATCGGGGCACGCCCGCAATATTCAACATTCCGGCGTTCATGGAACCGCCGGCCGCCGCCGCCAAGGGCCATCTTGCCTGCATCCGGGGGTGCAGGTGAAGCACCCGCGGCCGACTTCAATTTCGCAGCGCTATCGTCGCCGCCGCCCCACCCATGCATACGGCCGCGCCGCGGTTGAACAGGCGCGTGGCGCGCGGCGATTGCAAGCTGCGGCGCGTGCCGGCGCCGGCGATGGCGAAGGGAAACTGCACCGCCGCGAGGATGATGGCGGTGATGGCAAGAAGGATCGGCACGTCGAAGGAAGACAGCGCGCCGATGTCGATCACCGTCGGCAGGATGGAGATGTAGAACAGCACCGATTTCGGGTTGCCGAGCGTGACCAGCACGCCCGAGAGGAAGGCGTTGCCGCCGCCCTTCGCCGCGCCGGCCTCCGATGCCTCGAAGGTCTCGCCGGCCTTCCAGAACTGGACGGCGAGGAAGCAGAGATAGCCGACGCCAGCCCATTTGATGGCGATCAGAAGGACGCTGAAGGTTTCGGCGATGAGGGCAAGGCCGGCCAGCACCGCGGCAAGGTAGAGCACGTCGCCCAGCACCATGCCGGCCGTCATCCAGGCCGCCTGCCGGTAGCCGCTGTGCAGCGCCTGCGCCACGATGGCGACGATCTGCGGCCCCGGGATGATGGCGGCGATCGCCAGCGCGCCGGAATAGGCGGCAAAGCCCGACAATGTCATTGCGATATGGGATCCCTCGCGGTGGGTGGAGCAGCGTACAATCGGAGGGTGTGGCAAGGCTGTCAATCGGTGGGTTAGGCCGCAACCGCCAATCTCCCCCTTGTGGGGGACATCAGCTAGTCGCCGACGCCGCCTCCATCGGCCCTGCCAGATTGGCCATTCGTCTCACCCTGTCCCCGATCGCAGCGCCTCCCTGCCCTCGTCGTCGCGGCGCAGGCGCTCGTCGGAGATCAGCACCACCGGGCACGGGCAGCGCTGCAGCACGCCGCTCGTCGTCTCGCCGAAGATGAGTTCTTCGCCCGGCCGCCGCGCCACGCCCATGACGATCAACGCCACCCGCCTGCCGGCCTGGCGGGCAATGGCATCGGCGGCGGCGGCCCTGCTCCTGATGGCCGTCTCGATCTCGACGCCATAGCGATCGGCAAGCGCGACGATGTCCTTCAGCACGGCCTCCCTGCGGCGATGCGAGACGGTGTCGCGCGGCTCATCGCGGCCGATCCGCGCGACATAGAGCATCTTGACCGGCGCGCCGGTGACAGCCGCGATTGCCAACGCCAGTTCGGCGCCACGGCGTGCGACCGACGTGCCGTTGACCGGCACCAGGATCCGGCCCGACTCGGGGCCGAGCCTCGGCATCCGGCGACCCGCGCTGGTGGGCTTCAGCACCAGGCAGAGCGGGCCGTCGAAGGCGCCGGCGACCTCGTTCAGCCGGTGCGAGAAACTGCCCTTCGGCGTGACCGCGCGGCCAAGGCCGATGAGCAGCATGCCGTAGCCCTTGCGTGCTTCCTTCGCGACCGCCTCGGCGGAAAGCTGCACGTCGCGCCGGCGGCGCGTGAGGGGGGCTTCACGCGCGGGCTCCTCGTCGGCCTCCCTTGCCGCCTCGCGGCCGTCCTCGGCTCCCTTCTCGACCTCGTCCAGATGCGCCGCTTCTTCGGGGTCGGCATCGCTTTCGCCGCTGGCGTGCAGCACCGTCGTCGGCTTGCCGGCGCCGATCACGCCGGCAAGGTAGGCGGCGAAGCGGCCGACTACGCCTTCGTCGACCACCACAAGCAGCCGCTCCAGATTGGCGATGAAGCCGCGTTGGTCGACCTCCTCGCGCTCCAGCCTCTTCTTCTCCGCCTCGCCGATCGACAGGCGCCCCAGCGCCCAGCGCAACGTGGGCGGCATGGCCAAGGTGGTGATGACGGCCATGGTGAGGATCATGGTGAAAAGCGTGTGCGAGATCACGCCGATCGACAGGCCGATCGAGGCGACGATGACCTCGGTCGAGCCGCGCGCGTTCATGCCGCAGCCGACCGCTATCCCCTCGGCGCGGCTCATGCCGGCGACCTCGGCGCCGATGAAGGCGCCGCCGAACTTGCCGATGCTGGCGATCGCCACAAGCGCCACCGTGAGCAGCGCGAGCTCGCGGTCGGCAAGCACGGTGAGGTCGGCCGACAAGCCCGCGACGCCGAAGAACACCGGCATGAACAGCGCGGTGATGACGCCGCGCAACTGCCCCTCGATGTGACGCGACAGGATCGGCGACTCGCCGACCAATATGCCGGCGACGAAGGCGCCGAGCACGGTATGCACGCCGATCAGGTCGGTGATCAGCGCCATGGCGCCCATGATGGCGAGGATGACGGTGACGACGGCGTATTCGCTACGGAAAGTGTCGTTGGTCCAGCGGATGGCGTCGAAGACGATGCGGCGGCCGAGCGTGAAGGAAAAGGCCATGAAGAGAGCGACGCCGGCCAGTGTGAAGGCCAGGCTGCCGCCCTCGATGCGGCCATGGGTGGCGATGCCGATGGTGACGGCGATGATCACCCAGCCGATCGTGTCTTCGATGATGGCCGAGGAGACGATGATCTGGCCGAGGTCGCGACGCATGAAGTTCATCTCGCGCACCACCATGGCAACGATCTTGACCGAGGAGATCGACAGCGCCGTGCCGAGGAACAGGCCGGCGACGACGCGCTCACCGCCGGCGGCGAGCAGCGTGTCCGGCATGAATTGCGCAGCGACGAAACCCAACGCGAACGGCACCGCGACGCCGGCCGCCGAAATGGAGAAGCAGGCGCGGCCGACCCGGCGCACCAGCCTCAGATCGGTCTCCATGCCGGTGAGCAGCAGGAGCATCAGGACGCCGAGCTGGGCGATGGCATTGATCATCGACTTCTGCGCGGCGTCGCCGGCAAAGACCACGCGCTCGGCCGTGGGCCACAGCCAGCCGAGCAGCGAAGGCCCGAGCATGATGCCGCCGAGCAGCTGCCCCATCACCGCCGGCTGGCCGAGGCGCTCCAGCAATTCGCCGATGCCGCGGCCGATGACGAGCAGCAGGATGACTTCGAGAACGAAGATGCCTTCGCTGGACATGCCGCTCTTCTCGGCGGCCCAGGCGACGGCCGGCATCAAAAGGAGCGCCGCCGCGGCAAGCGCGATCGTCCGGCGCCGATTGAGCATGAAGGACAATTTCTGCACCCCTCGATTATGTCCCGCCATAACGGTTTCGCGCGTGCTTCGGTTGCACAGGCGCTATCTTCCCCATCGAGGAGGAGATCGCCACAATTCTATTCAAATGCGGCTGTTGATGTTTGCGTTTGAGTAAAGCGAGTCGCGCATGGTCGAGACACGGCGGGCAATAAGGAGAAGCTAATGAAAAGCGACTTTGCCGCCGCCCACCTGCACTTGGACCGGGCCTGCCACTATTTGCGCGGCGACGATGAAACCAGCCGGACAGCGCTTGTGGCGCTGGACCTCGTGATCGAGGCGGTCGCTACCGCCCAATATGCCCGGCCCGAAGCCGAAGTGGTGCCGTTTCCGGCGGCTTCGAAGCGGGCATAGCGTCCCAGCCTACCCTGACTTATCCGCCTGAAAGGCGGGAACATTTTTGCCGGCCGCACATTGTGGTATATGGGGTGTGGCCGGCTTGCTCGGCCGGCCACGGCGGGAGGCACGTGGCAAGGGGATGTCGCAGGTTCAGACCATAAAGCCAGCCGAGGCGGCCGCCGCGCCGCGTGGCTCCGACGCGTTCGCGCTGAAGCTGACATCTTCCGAATTCGCAACCACCATGTCGCATTTCCACCGCGCCGAGATCGCGCGCATGGCCGGCTGGCGCGACCGGCTCGACCGCACCAGCAACTGGGCGATCACCGTGGTGGCGGCGATGCTTTCGGTGTCGCTGTCGACGCCATCCGCGCATCACGGCGTGCTGCTGTTCGCCATGCTTCTGATCACGCTGCTCCTGTGGATCGAGGCGCGGCGGTACCGTTTCTTCGACGTCTACCGGTCGCGGGTGCGCCAGTTCGAGCGCTATTATTTCGCGCAGATCTTCTCGCCGCAGCCGGATTTCGCCTCCAACTGGCTGGCGATCCTAGGCGAGGGCCTGCGCTCGCCACGCTTCCTCATCTCGCAGCGCTCGGCGCTGATCCGCCGGCTACGCCGCAACTACATCTTCATGTACACGATCCTGATGCTCGCCTGGGTGCTGAAGATCACCACGCCGAGCCTGTCGCGCGAAGGCTCGCCGATCGGCTTCGGCGCCTCGCTCATCGACACCTTCCGGGTGGCGACGCTCGGTCCCATTCCCGGCGTCGCGGTGGTGTGCGGCGTCACGGTGTTCTATCTCGCGATGCTTGCCGCCGCCTTCCTCATACGCGCCGACGACGGCGAGCTTTCGTTCGGCGACGTGCATGTGTAAGCGACGGCGCCGCCATCCGCTCACAATCCCGGCGGCCTGACGAAACCGTCGGTCAGCCGCGCCAGCGCCTTGGCGGTGGCGCACACCGGTCAGCGGGCCAATGACTTCGCCGCGCGCGATCGCCAGGTCGGCAGCCTTCGCTCCCGCGCGGGCGTTCTCCTCGTCGAGGGTAACGATGGCGTTGAGGAGCGGATTGACCAGCGCGATGCGGGCAAGCTGCGCCTCCATCGCCTTGATGGCGCCGATGCGTCGCTCGCGGATCGCCGCCGCCAGTTGCGAAGCGGTAAGGAAGGTGGTGTCGGGGTGGACCATGATTGTGTTCCTTCCTGCGGGGGGCAGTAAGGGAATAGGGCAGTAAGGCAGTAGGGAAGGATCAGACTGCGTTGCCGCGTTCCCATTGCCCTACTCCCCTACTGCCCTATTCCCCTATTCCCTTACTCCCTTCCCTTCAATTCAACGAAAGCGCGGTCCGGAACTCCTTCGTCGTGTTGCGGTTGGGATAGGGCTCGGCCGGCACCGGGACGCCGAGATGGGCGCAGAGCGGCTCCCAGCCGTCGCCGAGCTTGTGGACCAGCAGGCGCTCGGCCGGCACGATCTTCAGCACCGCCTCGACATTGGCCTCGTAAACGGCAATCGCATGCGCGCGGTCCTGCGGGCGGCCGCCGAAGACCTGCTTCGTGATCAGGGCGACGCCCAGCGACTCCTGATCCTTGCTGTCGGCAATGGCGGGCAGGATCGTCTTGGCAAAACTCTCCCACCAGCTTTCGGGCGAGCGCCAGGTGAGGATGACGCGTGCCTCAGGATAGGCTTCGATCAGCTCGCGCCAGTAATGCGCCGACGGCCAGTCGACACAGGATTTGTAACCGGCAAAGAGCCGGTCCCAGTCCGGTGCGGCGCCCTTGGCGAGCGCCCGCCAGAGCCGCTTCTGCTCCGCATGCGCCAAGACCTCATACATGTGATGGCATGGACCGAAGCCGAGCATCGTCAGCGCCTCGCGCATCGAATCGGTGCCGGTCCGGCCAAAGCCGGTCCCTATCACCCTGATCGTCATTTCCCCTCCTCCCACTTCCTCCTTGGCGAGCCCGCAGCCCGTGCGATCAGCCTCCCTGCACCACCAGCCGCAAGCGATTGCCCTCCGGATCGGCGGTCTCGACCGCGCCGCCGGCCTTTTTCGACGGCACGTTGGCGGCGTCGAGCCTTTGCGCCACCGCGGCAAGCTCCTCTGCGGACGCAAGCTCGACCGTGAAATGGTCGAGGCCGGCGGCATGCGGCGGCGGCTCGCGCAACTCGTCACGCGCCCAGATGTTGAAGGCGACCATATGCGGCCGGCGAGCGGTGCCGCAGTCGAACATGCCGAAGGTTCGGGACTGGATGTGCGGCTCGAGGCCGAGCACGCCGACATAGAATTCCATCAGCACCTCCGGCGCGCGGGCACGCAGGTGGATGTGACCGATGAAGGCGTCCGGCGCCATCCTCTGCTCGACATGGCCTGAATTGCCGAGGTCGCGCAGCAGGCCCGGAACGTCCAGCGGCTCGAGCCCGGAATGCGCGCTGCCGTCGGTGGCAATCAGCGCCACGCGGCCGTCGGCCGACACTTGCCGTCGCAGGAAGCGCTCCGGCGTATCGAAGCAGATCTCGATGCCGTTGCCGGAGGGGTCTGAGACATAGAGCGATTCCGAAATCAGGTGATCCTGGGCGCTGTATCTCAAGCCCGACGCCTTGAGGCGGGCGGCCGCGTGAGCGAGATCGCGGCGCGTCGTCACATGGATGGCGACGTGGAAGAGATCGCGCGACTTCTGCGGCAGGGGCACGCTCGCACCGGCATGGAGAACGATCAGCGTCCCGCCGCCGGCACCAAGTTCGGCGATAGCGTCGTCCTCGCCGACCAGCACGAGCCCAAGTGTGTCGCGCCAGACGGTCAAGGCCACCGGGATGTCGGTCACCTTGAGATGAACCGGCCCGAGACGGGTGGCTTGAGACAGCAATCCTTCGTCCATCGTCTTTTTCCGATTGCGGTCGACAAACATATTAGCTGTGAATGATATGGCTGTCTCGCGCCAAGTTCGGGTTGACCCCTCCTCGGCGGGCGGCAACTATTGAGAAAGCAATTTGTTTTCCCGCAATTCCGGACGAAAACCGCTGCACACTTTTTGGAATTGCTTTGAGCAGGAGGAACCCCATGGACGAGACCGACCACTGGCGCAACATGGCGAGCGCGCCGCGGGACGGCAGCCGCATCCTGGTGACGGTGCGCTCGTCCGAGCAGGGACCGGCCGAGGTCGACATGGCCTACTGGTCGCGCGCCGACCAGTTCGGCGAGGAAGGCTGGCGGGCCTCCGACTCCTCGCCCGGCCGCGTGGTCGAATATGCCGAGCCGGAGTTGAGATGCTGGATGCCGCTGCCGACGGCCGGACGCGGCACGATGCCGAGCCCGTGGGAGGGTGACGACGTGCCGCTGGTGGATGGGGAAGGGATTTAGCGCCAGCAATCTCCTTCATCCCTTGTGGGAGAAGGGGGAGTTATTCACCCCACCGCCATCACCTCCCCCGCCTCAACTTCGCCGGATAGGTCTTGAGGTTGATGCACGGCGGCAGGCGGTGGAAGGTTGGGATAGTAGGCAGCCCGCCGTGGCGCCGCGCTCAACGTCCCCAAAACATCCTGGTGAACTCCGCTTGGTTCTTCGACAACGTCAGGCCGAGGGCGTTGATCGGCGCCATGGCGTCGTTTGCCTGGCCTCCATTTCGACCGGATGATCGCCGTGCCGGAAAGAAGGCGCGGCCTACGCCTGCCACCAGCGTTGAGGCCCGCGTCAGTGCCGCCCACAGATCAAGCCTGCGCACTGCAGAAGCCCGGTAGGCCTGTTGCTTTTCGAGGAACCGCGCCAGGGCAATCTCATGTCGCTGGGTGGCACGATAGCCGTGCAGATTGGTGCGAGGATCATCATGCCACACGGGCCATTCGGTCAAAACGGGGCGCTGCATGGCGTCCTCCTCAGGCAAGAGCTTCAGTGCGGACAGTCTCCCCCGGAGCCGTGAGGGATGCGTGGGAACCAGTGTGATCAAATCGTGAAAAAGACCACGTCGCAGAGATCGCGGTTGAATTAGCGGCGGCTAAACGAAAGAATTGCCGGAAACCATGGCCGGGGCGGAGTCCGATGATGGGGCCGCATCTTCGATGCGGATGATGCCGCGATGCGCCTCCCGGCAGCCGGCGCGGATCATAGAGCGCGCGGTGGCGACCACCTTCTCGAAGGTCTCGGGGCGTACTCCGCCCAGCACGCGCTCGACCGTCGCCGTGCCGACGCCGGCGCTGCGGGCTATTTCGAGGAAGGTCGGCTTTGGAATCTTTCCACTACGGTGATGTGGAGCGTGACCAGAGGTGGCTGGACTTCCAAGGCGGGCACGATGGCGCTATGGCCCGGCGTCGTACAACGAAGGTGGAACGGCCCAGCCAATCTCGCCAAACCCAACTGCGTCATGCTGACCTTCAGCAAATGTCTGAATGCCGGTCCACGTCTTTGAGAAATCCTTAACTTCATTCTGTTCGGTGCTGCCAAGAAAAGCTTGCGTTAAGCCTGGCTCGATCTTACTGGCGGCGATTTCGTTTCCACCATAAACGGGCACGGGCGCACAGCCATCACCCGGGAGGTAGACCCTGGCGGCATTTGCTATGCCCAGATCGCTGGTAAGCTGCGCAAAAGCATCCCCATTGACGATTTCACCGGACTTGCCATTCAGCGTCGAGGCTTCTTTTTGACCAACTTGCGAAAGGCCTTTCGTCGAAACCAGCTGATTGAAGTATTCACGGCATAGCTGTTTGAGGGCGATGCGTAGTCCCTCACCCTTTTCGCTGCATTTCCTTTCCGGACAGTTGCTTGCCGCACCCGCGCTGGTGACCCACCAGGCATTGACCCAGTCTTTGCGATCGGCAAATGTCTTGGCGGCTGTTGTCCAGGCGAACAGGTTGTCCGGATCATTCAACGTGGAAAGCAACGCCAGCCTGGTCTCCACGCTCGACGCCAGTTCGCTATCGCGATCGGGTAGAGATTGGACGACGTTGAGCGCTTCGGCATACACCTGTCCCCGAGCATCAAAGCTGCTAAAGTCCTTGGCGCTTGTCGCGAAAGCATAGTTGACGATAGCCAACTTGTTGGCAGCGTTGGCGAGAATCGGATTGGCCGATCCTGCGGCCTTCGCGCGCGCAGCAAAATAACGACCGTGATCTAGCGACGTTTTGATAGCCAAGGCATCTTGACTTGGCCACCAACCTGGAAGCTTTTCACTCGAATTGTCAGGCGAGGAAGGACGAAGTAGAAATTTTCCGAATTCGGCAGAATCTATGCCCGTGATGATATTTATTGGAATCTCCGGATCGTTCTTTGCGGTCGGCTTATTGACAATAGTATCTGCGAGCACTTCGTCGGTGATCGCATTCATTATCTTCCAGATACCAGCTGACCTCGCGCTCTCTGTAACAATTAAGCTGAAGAGATCTCGCTCCTCACGCCTGCTCCAGAAATGATCCTTGAATTTTGGAACAGCAACTTTAAAGAACTGAAGGATATCGACGAAGTCGGCGCCCTGCATCGCCTTTGAGACAGTGTCGTTGAGTTCATCGAGTTCCGAGATACCCTGGACCACATCACTCTGTCGCAATTTGTCGATTCCGCCGGCATCGTGGAATACTGCCTCGACTGAGAATTCGCGCAGCATGCAACTGATCGGTATGACAATGATCGCGCCACTCTTTGCGAGCACATCGGACAAAGCGTCGCGTTGGGTTCGATCTTTCTCGGCTTTGGCAAGCCACTTTTCCAAGTTCTGCACCGAGTCCGAGAGATCGCCATTGCCAGGCTTCTTTGCCTGCTCGGCTCGCAGAAGGGGCAGGAATGCCTTAGCGCTCGCTTCAGCGATCGCCGAATCCGCGTATCTGAATTCGGTGGCAATTCCGACGACAGAGCCATTCTGAGCGATCAGGGCCGAACCACTGTCGCCATACGTGTAGTCAACCAAAATAGCTGCGTGAGCGCGTTCCGGGCACTCGCCAAGCGCCGCTATCCGGTCACTTTCCTTACTCGCAGATTCTGCTCGAGATTCGGTTTTGTCCAAAGTTTGAGCAGAAAGAACCGCCGACGTCTTGTCGTAACCGTTTCTAATCCCTTGCGCCTGCTGCAGCAGCGCGGGGTCTGATCCCTGATCGGCGTCAACGCGCAATCCTGCAGCTACACCTGTCCGGGACGCAAGAAGCAGTGCCCAATCGCTCATGCCACTGCGTGAGTTGTCCTTAGGAGCATAAATGACCGCTGGCATCACCTCCTTGCCGGATTTTGAAACCAGACGGATATCAGAACCCGCCTCATCGACTACGTGGCGTGCAGTAATGAATATACCGCGCTTGTCGATCAAGGAGGCATAGCCCACGTCTTTCAGAGGCTTGCCATTGCCGTCTGGCGTTTTCACACGGAACACGTAGTAGGACAGGTCGTCAGCTACTGCGAGGCAGCATTCGCCAACGACGGTCACGATGGACAATAGGATGACAACCGTTGCCGCTAGTACCCGCTTCGTAGGATAGTGCATTGCGCGCTCACCCGCGGAGTTCTAGTGCGGTGAAGTACCCAACTACTTGCCAATAACTGCTATCGGTCTCCACGCTCTTTATATTGACTTCGCCATTATTGTCATGCGCGAGCGCCCCTTGGTTGCCGCCAAGGATGTAAATACGCCCCTTGCCTGCATCAGACACAAAAAATGCAACGTGGCCATGAGACGCATCGCTTTTTAACTTAAAGACGACCAAATCCCCGACGCTAGGTTTCTCATCTTCGCCCAATTTCCTTCCCCAATTGCTGCGAAAAGAAGAAGAGGCAGCACTTTTGGTTGGCCCTGCAAATCCGGTCGTGTCACGACCTTTCGCCCCTTGCTGAATGCACCAATTAACGAACGCGGCACACCACGCCGTCGTATCACCGGCCGGCTTTCTTGTTGTCGTGGCATCAAAAAAAGAAACAATAACCGGATTGGCGCGTACGGGCCATTCCTTGACATAGTTCACCCAATTGTCGCCGTATCTCCCTTGGCCAACCTCGAAGAAAAAGTTCGCAACCTCGAACGGTGTCGTTTTCGACGGCGCCTTCGCTAGTATCTCTTTAGCTACCTGCACTTCGGCAAGGTAAGGAGCTTCCCTGCCCGTCTTTTTGTATTCATCAATGAATTCCCCAACTGTCGGCACTCGTCCATCCTTAGTCAGAGACGTGCCAGGCTCAATCCCCACATCGTCGGGGATGGCCCACGAGGGGCGGATGCTGCCCACGAGTACGGGAGCTACTAGCGCTGCCGCAGTTCCCAACTTTATTGTGCTGCGGCGCGAAATACAAAACTTTTGCGTCATCGTAGATGCTCCCCATCAAAGTCAGCAAATACTCTACCGCAGACACTGCAACGCGAAAAGTCGATTCTGTTTTTGGCCGAAACTTCAGAACAAGAACGCCGCCGTGGCAGGGTCCGGCCCCGTCCGGCCGTCCGCGGAGTCCATGCCGCGGACGGTCTGCATGTCGTTGTCATCCAGCTCGAAATCGAAGACGTCGAAATTGGCGGCGATGCGGTCCTGGTGGATCGACTTTGGGATGACGACCAGCCCTTGCTGCAGATGCCAGCGGATGATGACCTGCGCCACCGACTTGCCGTGCTTCTTCGCGATCCCTTCAAGCGTCGGGTCGGCGAGCAGCCGGCCGCTGCCCAGCGGGCTCCAGCTTTCGATGCGGATGTCGTGCTTCTTGTGGAACTCGCGCTTGCCGCGCTGCTGGAAGCGCGGGTGCAATTCGATCTGGTTGACCGCCGGCGTCACGCCGGTCTCGCCGATGATGCGCTCCAGATGGTCCTGGTTGAAGTTCGACACGCCGACCGATCTGATGCGGCCGGCTTCTCTGAGCTCGACCAGCGCCTTCCAGGCCTCGACATATTGGTTCTGGCTGGGCACCGGCCAGTGGATCAGGAAGAGGTCGATCTGGTCGATGCCGAGCTTTCGCATCGTGTCGTCGAAAGAGCGGAGCGCCGCATCGCGCCGATGGCCGCCGTTGCGAAGCTTTGAGGTGATGAACAGCTCGTTCCTCGGCACGCCGGCAGAGCGGATCGCCTCGCCCACGCCTTCCTCGTTGCGGTAGCCCTCGGCGGTATCGATGAGGCGGTAGCCGGCCTCGATCCCCCAGCGCACGACTTGTGACGTGATATCCGGATCGACCTGCCACACGCCGAGCCCGATCTGGGGAATGGTGGCGCCGTCGTTCAATGTCAGCTGTTCAGGCATGTGGATGTCCTTCTGCACGGTGGGGTTGGCCCCGCTCTATCTAGGCTGCGCTTCCATGAATGCGAGTCGATGACGTCGAAGCTGCCAATCTCCCCATCTTCCAGCGCCACACCTGCTGCTCTCAAGCCCCGCGCCCGGCCATGGAACATAGTCCCGCCTTTGCCCATTGTGGTTTGGGGGTAAGACCACGAGCCCATTCCATGGCCGACGATCGAAACCGAATCTCACCCGCCCGCGAGACAAGCTCGCCGCAAGGAGTGGCCCGCAATCGCTTCATCATCGTCATCGGGGCGTCAGCCGGCGGGGTGGAGCCGCTGAAGCAGATCGTGAGCGACCTGCCCGCCGATCTGCCGGCAGCCGTGTTCGTCGTGCTGCATGTCGGTCAGGTCAGCTACCTGCCGGGAATCCTCGCCCGCGTGGCAACCCTCAAAACCTCGGTGGCCAGGAACGGCGCGGGGTTCAAGGCCGGCAACATCTATGTCGCGCCGCCCGGCTTCCATCTTCTCCTGCATGGCGATCACATGATGCTGCGACGCGGACCGCGCGAGAACCTCGCCCGGCCGGCGATCGACCCTTTGTTCCGCTCGGCGGCGCTGAGCTACGGTGCGAGCGTCATCGGCGTGCTGCTTTCGGGCTCGCTTTCCGACGGCACCGCCGGCCTGAGGGCGATCAAGGCTGTCGGCGGCCTGGCGGTCGTCCAGCACCCGAAGGACACGCTGGTGCCTTCCATGGTGGAAAGCGCGCTGCACTACGTCGAGATCGACCATTGCCTGCCGGCGGCGAAGCTCGGCGGCTTGCTGGCGCGACTGGCCGCCGAGCCGGCCGGCGAAACCTTGCGTGCGCCACCGACTGTGAGACTGGAAGCGGCCATCGCCGCGCAGGAGCATTCGACCATGGAAAATGAAGCTCGATTAGGCGAACTCTCGGTCTTTACATGCCCGGAATGCCACGGGCCGTTGTGGGAGGTCGAAGACGGTGACATGCTGCGCTATCGGTGTCATACCGGCCATGCTTTTACCGCCGACGCGATGATGGAGGCGCAAGCGATCGAGGCGGACGAGATATTGTGGAGCCTGCTGCGATCGCATCAGCAGCGGGCAGCGTTTGCCCGGCGCATGGCCGAGCGGGAGAGGACGATGGATCGCTCCGAACTCGCCGCCGAACTCGGCAGGCGAGCCATGGAGTACGAAGCGGATGCGGCCCTCATCGGCAGCATCCTCGAAAGCAGACGGGTTCAGGTAACAGGCAATGGCTCGGTCGACGAGGAAAGCAACCACAAGGAAGGCAAAGGCTAGTTCACGCGAAGCCGAGAAACAGCCCGCGCCCTTCCCTGTCGTCGGCATCGGCGCGTCGGCTGGTGGCATCGGGGCGCTGCAGAGATTCTTTCCGGAAGTTCCAGCTGACAGCGGCTTTGCCTATGTGGTGATCCAGCATCTCGACGCCGAGCACGAAAGCGTGCTCGCAAGCATCATCCAGCGCTGCACCACGATCGAAACGAAGACCGCGGCCGAGGGGCTGGAGTTCGAACCCGACCACATCTACGTCACCCCGCCGGGCGTCTCGGTGACAGTCGAGGGTCGGCGTTTTCACGTGGCCAAGATGACCACCATGCGCGCCAGACGAACGCCGATCGACGATTTCTTCGCCTCGCTGGCGCACGACCAGGCAGAGAATACGGCCGGGATCATTCTTTCCGGCACCGGGAGCGACGGCACGATCGGGCTGAGGGCAATCAAGGAGCGCGGCGGGCTGACGCTGGCGCAGGAAGGCGCCGAATATGATGGCATGATGCGAAGCGCCGTCCAGAGCGGCATGATCGACATGGTGCTTCCCGCGGAAGAGATGGCCGCCAAGCTGGTCGGCTATTTCAGCCAAGCCAAACGCATGGAAAGCGAGCGCGACCGCCGCAAGCGCGAGGTGGCCGAACAGCTTTCGCGCATCGCGGCGCTGCTTCGCGTGCGCACCGGCCACGATTTCAGCGGCTACAAGGACAACACCATCCTGCGGCGCATCCAGCGCCGCATGCAGGTGCTGCAGATCGACGATCCGACCGCCTTCTACGAGCGGCTGCGCGACGAGCCGCAGCAGGTCGACCTTCTGTTCCAGGACCTTCTGATCGGCGTGACCAGCTTCTTCCGCGACCCGCACGCCTTCGAAGCGCTGGAACGCTTCGTCATCCCCAAGCTTTTCGAGGACCGCAAGTCGGACGAGACGATCAGGGTCTGGGTGCCGGGATGCGCCACCGGCGAGGAAGCCTATTCGATCGCCATGCTCTTGAAGGAGAGCGCGCCGCGGGGCGCTGCCTCGCCCAACCTGCAGATCTTCGCCACCGACATCGACGAGCGCGCCCTGGAAGTAGCCCGCGCCGGCCGCTATCCGGCGACGATCGCGACCGATGTGACGCCCAAGCGCCTCAAGGAATTCTTCTCGCGCGAGGACGGCACCTATCGCGTTTCCGCCGATTTGCGCGAGATCTGCCTGTTCTCGGCGCACAATCTGTTGCGCGATCCGCCCTTTTCCAAGCTCGACCTGATCGCCTGCCGCAACCTGCTGATCTACATGGGACCGGAACTGCAGGAGAAGATCGTCCCGATCTTCCACTACGCGCTGCGCAACAACGGCTATCTCTTTCTCGGCTCCTCGGAGAACGTCACCCGCCACGGACGCCTGTTCTCGACCACCGACAAGGCGAGCCGCATCTTCCAGAAGCGAAGCGGGGTCGCCATGCAGCGGCTGCCGGAATTCCCGCTGGCGGCGGCCAGGCAGGCGCCCCCGATCGCGCGCCGGGGGACGACGGCGACAACCCTGCGGGAAGTCGCGGAGCGGGTCCTCGTCGAGCGCTATTCGCCGGTCTACGTGGTCATCAACGCCGACGGCGAACTGCTGCACAGCTCGGCAGGCACGGGCAAATATCTGGAGCTCGCCGCCGGCGCCCCCGACCACAACGTGTTTTCGATGGCGCGCCGCGGGCTTCGCATGGATTTGCGGGCGGCGCTCCACAAGGCGGTCAGCACCGGGCAGGCGGCGGTCCAGAACAAGATCAGCATCGGCACCAATGGCGGGCGCCAGACGATCAGCCTGGCCGTGCAGCCGCTGCCACCCGACGGCTCGTCCGACCCACTCTACATGTTGGTCTTCAGGGATGTGGGCGGCATCAAGCCGGAGGCCGAGGACGAACCGGTCCACCCGACCGACGATGTCGAAAGCGCCAATGTCAGCCAGCTCGAAAAGGAGCTGAGGGAAACCAGGGAGCGGCTGCAGATCACCACGGAGGAGCTCGAATCCTCCAACGAGGAGCTGAAGTCCTCCAATGAGGAACTGTCCTCGATCAACGAGGAACTGCAATCCTCCAACGAGGAGCTGGAGACCTCCAAGGAGGAACTGCAGTCGATCAACGAGGAACTGCAGACCGTCAATGCCGAGCTCAACATCCGCGTCGACGAGCTCAGCCGCGCCAACAACGACATGGCGAACCTGCTCGAAAGCACGCAGATCGCGACCGTGTTCCTCGACCGCGAGCTCTGCATCAAGAACTTCACGCCGACGGCGCGCGACCTGTTCAGGCTGGTCGAGAGCGATGTAGGGCGGCCGCTCGCGCATGTGCGCCCGCGCTTCCCCGCCGACGGTCTGCAGACCGACATGGAGCAGGTGCTGCACAGGCTCGGTACGATCGAGCGGCAGATCGGAGGCGTCGACAACGGCAAGCGCTACATGATGCGGGTGCTGCCCTATCGGACGGTCGACAATGTCATCGCCGGCGTGGTCGTCACTTTTGTCGACGTCACCAAGATCGCGCAGGCGGAAGAAAGGATCGGCGCGCTTTCGCACGACCTGCGCAACCGCGTCGAGAGCCTGGAGACGCTGCTCGACCTGGTGCCGGTGGGCATCATCATCGCCGAACAAGCCAATGGCACGATTCGCGCCAACCGTCGCGCCATGGAGCTCTCCGGCATGCCCGCCACGGATGGCAAGCTACCGGCCCTGTCGCTGATGTCGAACGGCGCCGCTGTGGAAACGGAGGACCAGCCCCTGCAGAAGGCGATGCGAACGGGCAAGCCGATCCGCGCCTACGAGGCGAGAATCGCGCGGGCGGACGGCAGCAGCATCGACGTGGCGATATCGGCCAATCCGCTGTTCGACGAGTCCGGCAAAGTTCGCGGCGCAATCTCGACCCTGGTCGACATATCGGACCACAAGGAGGCGGAGCGCAGCAAGGAAAGGCTGGTGCATGAATTGCAGCACCGCGTGAAGAACATCCTCGCCACGATCACCGCGTTGGCCTCGCGCATGATCCGCTCATCAAGCTCGATAGGCGAATTCTCGACCTCGTTCCACGAGCGATTGCACGCGATGGCGCGCACGCATGAGGTGCTGTCATCCTACAATTGGGGCAACACCGACCTCGAGCAGTTGCTCAGGGCGACGTTTTCTCCTTTCGGCAGCCGGGAAGGCCAGGCCCTCGTTATCCGGGGCCGGCCGTTCCTTCTCGACGCAGCAACGGCGGCGACGCTCGGCATGGTGTTCTTCGAGCTTGCCAGCAACGCCGCCAAATACGGAGCGCTTTCCGTCGACACCGGCCGCGTCGAAGTCTCCTGGGACGTGGTGAAGCCCGGCACGTTGTCGATCAGTTGGAAGGAAACCGGTGGCCCGGCCGTGGAAGAGCCGTCGCGCATGAATTTCGGAACAACTTTCATCCAGCAGAGTTTAGAGTACGAGCTGGCAGGGAGGGTAGCGTTGAACTTCAGGCCCACCGGCCTGGAGTGCCTGCTTGAAATTCCTCTGCCCGAGACGGAAGCCTTCGAGCTGTTGCCCAGCCACGCATGAACAAGAGCGCCCCACTATCCGGCCTGAGGATCCTCGTCGTCGAGGATACTTTCCTGGTCGCGCTCGATCTTTCCGACGAATTGACCGATGCGGGCTGCGATGTCGTCGGACCCGCGCCCTCCGTCCAAGAGGCGCTCGAGCAGATCGACGGCGTCGAGCTGGACGGGGCGGTGCTCGACGTCAACCTGCATGGCGAACGCAGCTTCCCGATCGCCGAGCATCTCGCGGCCCGCGACGTGCCTTTTGTCTTCCTCACCGGCTATGACAGCGCCACGATCTTTCCCGATCGGTTCCAGGATTCGCCGAGACTGTCGAAGCCCGTCGAAAGCCGATTGCTGATCGAGGCGGTCGCGCGGTTTGGCAACAACAAGCATTGAGGGTTCTTCCCTTCTCCCCTTTGCGGGAGAAGGGAAGCCTCACCCCCTCGCCCCGAACCTCAACCCATCCATCAAGAGCTTCACCAGCCTTCCCGACCGCTCGCGCCAGTCGGGGGTGTTGGGGGCGGAGTAGATGCCGCCGAGCGCATGCATCACATCGGAAGCGTCGACATCGGCGCGGATTTTTCCCGACGCGGCGGCCGCCTCGACCAGGGCTCGCATGGCGCCTGAGACGCGGCCCGACGTATCCGAGAACAGCGTCGAGTTGGTGGTCAGCAGGACTCGCAGGCTTGTGGCGAGCCCTCGCTTGGTGGCGATGTAGTCGACGAAGCGCTGCATCCAAAGCTCCAGCGCGACATCGGCCGGATGATCGCGGGCGAGTTCGTCGGCCGCCTGGCAGAGACCTTCCACCTCGCGGCGGTAGACCACCTCGACCAGATGCTCGCGCGTCGGGAAATGCCGGTAGAGCGTGCCGATGCCGACCCCTGCCCGCTTCGCGATCTCCTCCAGCGAAGCATCGACGCCGTCCTTAGCGAAAGCCTGCGCCGCCACCTCGACCAGCTTGTCGCGGTTGCGCTGCGCATCGGCGCGCAGCGGCTTCGGCGCCGAGCTTTCAGGCTTCTCGTCAGTCTCCGGCGGCTGGTCGGCCACTTTTTTCTCCACTCTCGCAATATGGGGGTTGAACCAAAACGGCCCAGTCCCCACGTAAATAAACGGAGGCACCTCCGTTTTAGTGGAGCACCTTTATCATATAATTAGGGGAAGCGGTATGTCACGTGTTGAGACATTGAAGACCAGAACTTCCCCTGCCCGCCGGAGAATAGGGGCGTTCGCACGTGAGGTCGTCATCCTAGGGCGGAGCAAGGAGCGAAGCGACGCGGCGCAGACCCTAGGATCCATGCCGTTACCTGCGAGCACAGCGGCAGTGCAGAATTCTGATGCGCCGCATTCCTTCGCGATCGTCACGGCATGGATCCTCGGGTCAAGCCCTGGGTCAAGCCCGAGGATGACGAATGGAGAGGTTGGCGGGACAGCACCCGCTCTGCCCTGCTCGTCCTCCGCGGCAGTTGCGGATGGTGGACCGGGCATCTCCCCCGCAAGGGGGAAATTGGCAGCTTCGCCGCCGGCACAATCACCGCCCTTGCCCCATCCCGCCCAAGCCCCATTTCCATCCGCCTAGCGTCCAGCAATTGGAGCCCGACGCCTCATGACCAGCCAAACCATCATCGATCCTCCCGAAGACGGCCATTTCAGGAACGGCTCAACCGCACGGCCCAGTCCGACCACGCTTTCCATCCATCTCACCATCAATGGCGAGACCCGTACGCTCGACGTCGAGCCGCGCGTCACGCTGCTCGACGCGTTGCGCGACCGGCTCTCCCTCACCGGCACCAAGAAAGGCTGTGACCAGGGCCAGTGCGGCGCCTGCACCGTCCATGTCGACGGCCAAAGGGTGTTGGCCTGCCTGACCTTGGCAGCACAAGTCGAGGGACGCTCGATCACCACCATCGAAGGGCTGGCCGACGCGGACGGCACGCTCAACGCCGTGCAGGCCGCCTTCCTCGAGCAGGACGCCTTCCAGTGCGGCTATTGCACGCCGGGACAGATCATGTCGGCGGTGGCCTGCATCCGCGAGGGCCATGCCGGCTCCGACGAGGAAATCCGCGAATATATGGCCGGCAACCTATGCCGCTGCGGCGCCTATCCGCACATCGTCGCCGCCGTTCGCCAGGCAGCCAGGGAGCTCCGCTCATGAGAGATTTCTCCTACCTTCGCGCCGACAGCGTCGAGGCCGCGCGCAACGCCGCGGCGCTGCCCGGCGCAATGCTGCTTGCCGGCGGCACGACGCTGGTCGACCTCGCCAAATGCGGCGTCGCCGAACCCTCGACCGTCATCGACATCAGCCATATCGAGGGGCTGAACGCCATCGACGTCAGCGCCGAACGCGCGGTGATCGGCGCGCTGGCGAAGATGAGCCATGTCGCCGACCATCCGCAAGTGAAGAGTCACTTTCCGGCCGTGTCGGAAGCGCTCTGGCAGGCGGCCTCCGCGCAGCTTCGCAACATGGCGACCATCGGCGGCAACCTGATGCAGCGCACGCGCTGCCCCTATTTCCGCGATCCGCAAAACTTCCCGGCCTGCAACAAGCGCGCACCGGGCAGCGGCTGCTCGGCGATCGGCGGCGTGACGCGCGGCCATGCGGTGCTCGGCGTGAGCGAATCCTGCATCGCCACCTATCCGGGCGACCTCGCCATCGCGCTCGTCGCCTTCGACGCCGAGGTCGATCTCGGCGAGCGGAAGCTGAAGGTCGAGGACTTCTTCCTCGCCCCCGGCGCCACCGCCGAGCGAGAGCACGACATCCGTCCCGGCGAGGTGATCACGGCAATAGAGATCCCAGGCTCGGCCGCAGCCAGGCGCTCGACCTACATCAAGGTGCGCGATCGCCAGTCCTATGAATTCGCGGCGGCAAGCGCTGCCGTCGGGCTGGAACTCGAAGCCGACGGCCGCACCATCCGCGACATCCGCGTCGCGCTCGGCGGCGTCGCGACCAAGCCGTGGCGGGTGCGCGCCGTCGAAGAGGCGCTGAAGGGCAAGCCGCTCGACGAAGCGACCGTGCGCAAGATGAGCGAGCACGCCATGGAGGGCGCCGTCGACCATGGCGCCAACCACTACAAAATAGCGCTCGCGCCGCGCGTGATCGCGCGCGCCATCCTCAAATTGGGAGAGACGGCATGACCGTTCACGACATGAAACACGCGGCGTCGGACAGCGCGCGGCTCGAAGCGGTCGGCGGGCGCCTGTCGCGCGTCGACGGCCCGGCCAAGATCACCGGCGCCGCCCACTACGCCGTCGAGCAGCAGCTCGAAGGGCTGACGCATGCGGTGCTGGTCGGCGCGACGATTGCCGCCGGCAAGGTCACTGCGATCGACACGCGCGCCGCGGAGACGGCGCCTGGCGTGCTCGCCGTGCTGACGCCCGACACCATCATGGAGCTGAAGGGCGCTTCCGACTGGTTCGGCAACCCGCCATCGCAACCGACCTATTGCCCCCTCGCCCGCGAGGTCACGTTTTCCGGCCAGCATATCGCGGCCGTGGTGGCCGAGACATTCGAGCAGGCGGTGGCGGCGGCCGCGCTGGTCAAGGTCTGGTATGACGAGATTTCGGCCATCGTCGACTTGAGCGACGGCAAGGCCGGCGACGGCATCCCGATCGACGCCATGACCAAGGAATGGGGCGACGCCGAAGCCGCCTTCGCCGAAGCGCCGGTGCGCGTCTGCGCCGCCTACAACACGCCGCGCGAGTTCCAGGCGGCGATGGAGCCGCATGGGCTGATCGCGCGCTGGGAAGGCGACGAGCTCACCATCTGGGAGCCGAGCCAGTGGCTGGACGGCATGGCGCGCACCTATGCCGAATGGTTCGGCGTGTCGTTCGAGAATGTGCGGCTGATCTCGCCCTATATCGGTGGCGGCTTCGGCTCGAAGGCCCTGGCGCTCGCGCACAGCGCGGTGGCCGCCGCGGCGGCAAGGATGCTGGGAAGGCCGGTGAAGCTGGTGCTCAACCGCCCGCAGAATTTCACCTCCTATGGCGGCCGCGCCGCGACGCGACAGACCGTGGCGATAGGCGCCGACAAGCAAGGCCGCATCCAGTCGATCGTGCATCGCGGCGTCAACGAGACGGCCGTCGACGGCATGTGGGTCGAGCCGCTCGGCTCGGTCACCTCGATCATGTACGCCACGCCCAATTTCTCCTCGAAGCAGAATGTGGTGCGCGTGAACACGGTGGTGCCGGGGGCAAAACGCGCGCCAGGCGAGAACCCGAGCGCCTTCGGCATCGAATGCGCCATCGACGAGCTTGCATACGAGCTCGGCATCGATCCGCTGGAGATGCGGCTGATCAACTACGCCGAACAGGATCCGCACGCGAAGAAGGCGTGGTCGACGAGGCAATTGCGCGAAGCCTTCGCCGTCGGCGCGGAAGCCTTCGGCTGGGCGAAGCGTTCACCCGCGCCGCGCTCGATGCGCGACGGCCACCAGCTCATCGGCTGGGGCGTGGCGGCCGGCACCTACCCGGTGCGGCGCGCGCACGGCGAGGCGGTGGTGAAGATACTCACCGACGGTTCGGTCGAGGTCGAAAGCTCCTCCATCGACATGGGCCAGGGCACCTACACGATCCTGGCGCAGACCGCCGCCGAGACGCTCGGCGTGCCGGTGGAGCAGGTTTCGGTGAAGCTCGGCGACTCGCGCCTTGCGCGGGCCGGCGTCACCGGCGGGTCACGGCTTGCCGGCGTCATGACCGGCGCCGTCTACAAGGCGGCCGGCCAGGCGCTCGACGAGATGATCGGCCTGGCGCTCTCCGATCCGCGCTCGCCCTTCCATGGGCTGCAGGCGAACACGCTGGCGGTGCGGGACGGCCGCATCGCCTCGCCTCGCGGCGATGGGCCGGAGCTGTCGATCGCCGAATTCCTGTCGGCCGTCGGCCGCGAGCGGATCGAGGCCAAGGGCGACACCGTTCCAGCCAGCTTCACGCCGGAACAGCGCTACAACAACTACACGACAATTGCCATGGCGCTGCCGCACACCGAAGGCGACTATTCGCGCCATTCCTGGTGCGCGCATTTCGTCGAGGTGCGCGTCGACGAGGATTTCGGCACGGTGCGCGTGTCGCGCGTGGTGTCGGCGCTGGATTCCGGCCGGCTCTACAACCCGAAGCTGGCGGAGAGCCAGTGGAAGGGCGGCATCATCATGGGCATCGGCCAGGCGCTGCTCGAAGAAGGCATCGTCGACCGCCGCCACGGCCGCATCGTCAACGGCAACCTCGCCGACTACATGCTGCCGACCAATGCCGACATTCCGGATATCCAGACCATCTCGGTCGGCATCCCCGACCCGCACTCCTCCGCCCTCGGCGGCAAGGGCGTGGGGGAACTCGGCATCGTCGGCGTGGCGCCCGCGATCGCCAACGCGGTGTTCCACGCGACGGGGAAGCGGGTGCGTGATCTGCCGATCACGCTGGAGAAGTTGATCTGAGGGTGGAAGTTGGGCGCCGGCGCTAACGCTGCCGACCTCCCCCCTTGTGGGGGAGATGGCCGGTAGGCCAGAGGGGGGCGCGAAGGAACGCAGCTTCTCCGGCAACCGTAATTTGCGAGCGGCGCAAATGATCGGCTGAGAGCTCGGCGGGACAGCGCCCCCCTCTGTCCTGCCGGACATCTCCCCCACGAGGGGGGAGATTACTCGCTCGTGCGCTTTCGCCAATCTCCGACGGTGCCCTTCCTACCAATCCAGCCCGAACACCAATTTGCCGAAATGCAGGCCGCCGGCGGCCATGTGGGTGTAGGCCTCCGTCGCCTCGTTCTGTGAAAACACCTTGTCGACGACCGGCTCGATCCGGGCGGCGGCGATGGCCCGGGCGGCGTCGCGCAGGTCGGATACCGATCCGGTGTTGTTGCCCACCACTTTCAGCGCCTTGATGATGATCGGCAGCAGGTTGACGGAGGCCTCGGCGCCGGTGACGAAGCCGATGGTGAACAGCGTGCCGCCGGGCGCGGTGGCGTTGACGGCGCGCGCGAAGGTTGCGGTGCCGCCGGTCTCGACGACGAGGTCGGCGCCGAGGCCATCGGTCAACTCCAGCACCTTGCCGTCCCAATCCGGTGTCGCGCGGTAGTTGATGAGATGATCGGCGCCGAGCGCCTTGGCCCGCTCCAGCTTCTCGTCCGAAGACGAGGTGATGATCACGGTGGCGCCGGCCGCCTTGGCAAGCTGAAGCGTGAAGATCGAGACGCCGCCGGTGCCGAGCAGCACGACGACCGAGCCCGGCCCGACGCCGGCGGCTCGGATCGCGTTCCAGGCGGTGGTGCCGGCGATGGGGAGCGTCGAGGCCGCCTCGAAGGAAAGATGCGCCGGCACCGGCACGATCGAATTGGCCGGCAGCGCCACATATTCGGCGAGCGATCCGGGCAGCGAGATGCCGCGCATCTGCGTCATCTCGTAAGGACGCGGCCGGCCGCCGATCCAGCGCGGCTTGGCGTGAGCGACGACGCGGTCGCCGATGGCGAACCTTGTCACACCCTCGCCGAGCGCGACGATCTCGCCGGCGCCGTCGGCGACGGGTATGAGCGGGAAAACCGGTCCGGGATAGTTGCCGCTCGCCACAGCGACATCGACGAAATTCAGGCTCGCCGCGCGCTGGCGGATCAGCACCTCGCCGCGTTGCGGTTCGGGCGTGGCGACGCTGGCGGCACGGAAGGCGTCAAGTCTGGGCTGGTTGAGTTCGATGGCTTTCATGGGTTCACTCCGTGGGTGGTCGATTGACGGGTTGAGTGAACCTATCTGCTGCGCTATTCCTCGATAATTGCCGAGCTTTGCATTTGAGTATTGCAAATCATGCAGCAATCCCATGAGCCCTCCGCTCTTGCCGAGATGGCGGCTTTCGCCGCCGTCGCCGAGGCGCGCTCCTTCACCAGGGCAGCGGCGCGGGTCGGACGCGACGCCACCATCCTGTCGCGCCGCCTGCAGTCGCTGGAGGAGCGGCTTGGGGTCCGGCTGCTCCACCGCACGACGCGCAGCGTCTCGCTGACCGAGGCGGGCGCGGAATTCCTGGTGCGCGTGCGCGCCGTCCTCGCCTCGGTCGACGAGGCGGAAGCCGCCGCCTCCGCCCATGCCGGCGGCCGGCCGCGCGGGTTGCTGCGGCTGGCGCTGCCCGGCACCTTCGGGCGCATGTGGGTCGGGCCGTTCCTGCCACAGTTCCTCGCCGAGTTCCCGGATGTGCGGATCGAAGCCGAATTCTCCAACCGTTTCGCCGATCTCGTCGCCGAGAATTTCGACGTCGCCGTCCGGCTGGGCAGCCTCGAGGATTCGCGCCTGGTGGCGCGCAAGGTGGCGACGCGGCGCCGGCTGCTCTGCGCCGCGCCCTCCTACCTTGCGCGAAGGGGCCGGCCGGAAACGCCGCAGGCGCTGCTCGAACATTCCTGCCTCGGCTTCACCGGCTTCCAGACCTTTCCGGCCTGGGAGATGACCGACCGCGAGGGCCGACGCGTGCGCGTCGAGGTTTCGGGACCGCTCACCAGCGACGACGCCGAGGTGCTGGTCGAGGCCGCCGTGCAAGGCGTCGGCCTGATGATGAGCACCGACTGGCTGGTCGGACGCGAGCTCGCCGACGGGCGGTTGGTGCCGATCCTGGAGGACTGGACGCTGGCCGACGAGGGCGCGGTCTATGTCGTCATGCCCTCAGCCAAGGGCCAAGCCGCCAAGACCCGCGCCTTCGCCGACTGGATCGGCAAGCGATTTTCGCCAGAACCGCCCTGGCGGCAGTGCAAAGGTGCCGATCTCCTCGCTTGAAGGGGAGATTAGCCACTCGCCCGCCTTCGCCAACTCCAATATGATCCGGCCACCACGGGGAAAGCATCATGAAAAGCGTATTGGCAACCGTCATCCTGGCGCTACTCACCACCCTCCCCGCCCATGCCGCATCCTGCGCCTGGTCCGCCAAGATGGAGGAGGACGAAGGCGGCAGTGTGCTGATGGCCTCTGTCTGCGGCGGATCGAAGGGCGATGCGCATCTGATGCTGGCCTGCTTCGGCAAGCCGGTGCTGAGCTATGATCTCGGCGCCGCAGGCGGGCAGCTCGAGCCTGGCATCAGCGCGGATTTCACGTTCAAGGCCGGCGGCAAGAGCCTGACCAAGAAGCTCGATCTCGAGGCAATGTACAATTATTTCACGGCGGAACTCTCCGGTCCTTCCGATCCGCTGCTCGCCCTGCTGCGCGGCAAGGGGGAGGTGACGGTTGCCGCCGGCAAATACGGCGCGGCGAGCTTTCCGCTGAAAGGCTCCGGCGCCGCGATCGGCAAGGTGCTGGCCGAGTGCGGGAAAGGTTCAGGCGGCGAGGCGGATTAATCTCCCTCCTTGAGGGGGAGATTACCCGCTCCCTCCCCCGGCTTCAGGAACTGCCGCAGCAAATCCACCGGCAGCGGGAAGACCACCGTGGAGGAGCGTTCGCCGGCGATGTCGTGCAGGGCCTCGAAATAGCGCAGCTGCATGGCCTGCGGCTCCTCGGCCAGCATCTTGCCGGCCTCGACCAGCTTCGCCGCGGCCTGCTGCTCGCCGTCGGCGTTGATCACCTTGGCGCGCCGCAGCCGTTCCGCCTCGGCCTGCTTGGCGATGGCGCGGATCATGCTCTCGTTCAAGTCGACATGCTTGATCTCGACATTGGAGACCTTGATGCCCCAGGCGTCGGTGCGCTGGTCGAGGATCTCCTGGATGTCGCTGTTGAGCCTGTCGCGCTCGGCCAGCATCTCGTCGAGCTCGTGCTTGCCGAGCACCGAGCGCAGCGTGGTCTGGGCAAGCTGGTTGGTGGCGGTCATGAAATCCTCGACCTGGATGATCGCCCGCTCGGCGTCGACGATGCGGAAATAGAGCACCGCGTTGACCTTCACCGAGACGTTGTCGCGCGAGATGACGTCCTGCGGCGGCACGTCCTGCACGACCACGCGCAGGTCCACCCTGACCATCTGCTGGATGAAGGGAACGAGGATGATGAGGCCCGGTCCCTTGACGCCGGTGAAGCGGCCAAGCGTGAAGACCACGCCGCGCTCGTATTCCCTGAGGATGCGGATGGCCGCCGACAGGAACATGATCACCAGTAGCGCGAGGATCAGATAGGCGACATAACCGACTGTCATTGTTTTGCTCCGTCGTTTCCCGGCCCGTTGCTTCCTGCACCACGCCGCCGCACCGTCAGCACGAGATCGCTGACGCCAGTCACCTCCGCGCGATCTCCCGGCGCGATCGGCTCGTCGGCTTTCGCCTGCCAGCGTTCGCCGAGCGCCAGCACATGGCCCTCGCCGCCTTCCCAGTCGAGAATCTGCACGGGCAGGCCGCGCATCGCCTCGCCGCCGATACGGGGCGGATTGCGGCGGGCTGACCAGAGATAGCTGCCGGCCAGCAGCGCGAGCCCGAGCGTCAGCGCGGCGGCGGGGCCGATGATCGCCCAGGATATGGCGAAGCCCGGCCCCTCGACCTTGAGCAGCATGGCCGCGCCGAGCAGGAAGGCGGCCGCGCCTCCGACCCCGAGCACCACCGTCGGATTGAAAGCCTCGACGATGAGGAAGCCGACGCCGAGCAGCATCAGGGCGAGCCCGGCATAGTTGATCGGCAAGAGATCGAGCGCGTAGAGGGCGAGCACGAGGCAGGTGGCGCCGATGACGCCGGGCGCCACCGCGCCGGGGCTCGTCACCTCGAAGACCAGACCATAGAAGCCGAGCAGCATCAGGATGACGGCGACGTTCGGATCGGTGATGACGGCGAGAAGCCGGATGAACCAGCCTGGATCCAGGACCTCGACGGCCAGCCCCTTCGTCGCCAGCACCTGCTTCTTGCCGGCCACCTCGACGGTGCGACCGTCGGCGAGCTGCAAGAGCTCGGTCGTGTCGCGGGCGACGAAGTCGATGACATGTTCCTGCAGCGCGGCGCTCGCCGAAAGGCTCGCCGCCTGGCGCACGGCCTTCTCGCCCCAGTCGCCGTTGCGGTTGCGCAGCTCGGCGAGCGAGCGGATCAGCGCCACCGCGTCATTGGTCACCTTGGCCATCATCGGGTCGCCGGATGGCTGGCCGGTGCCCTTGTCGTCCTTCTCGCCGCCCGGAAGCGAGGGCAGCCCGCCGATCTCGACCGGCGTCGCCGCGCCCAGATTGGTGCCGGGCGCCATCGCGGCGACATGGGTGGCGTAGAGGATGTAGGTTCCGGCGCTCGCCGCGTGGCCGCCGGCCGGCGCGACATAACCGATGACGGGAACGGGAGAGGCCAGGATATCGGCGATCATCTCGCGCATCGAGGTGACCAGGCCGCCCGGCGTGTCGAGCTGGAGGATGAGAACCGCGGCGTTGCGCTCGGCCGCGGCCTTTAGCGCTTCCTTCAACTGGCGGGCGCTCGCCGGACCGATGGCGCCGTCGATCGCGATGCTGAGAGCAACCCTCTCCGCCGCCATTCCGGCCGAGGAGAAGGGGAAAAGGACCGCGGCAGCCACGAAGGCCGCTGCCAAAAGGGCCACCCGCGCGAGTCTCACGCTCAAAGCTCCTTGGATTCAATATGGGGTTGTAGTGGGCCAAGTCCAATGAGGGGGGAGCGAGCGAGTAATCTCCCCCCTCGAGGGGGAGATGGCCGGCAGGCCAGAGGGGGTCGTCTCACATCAAGCGCCGACGCGTTGCGAAAGCAAGAAGAGGTTGGCGCCTCACGCGCGGCGACCCCCTCTGTCGCCTTCGGCGACATCTCCCCCCCGAGGGGGGAGATTACGCGCTCGCCCGCCTTCGCGCCCCCAACGATTCCACGGCAATTTCGACGCAGGCTCCAACGCTGGCTCCCTCGCCCATCCTGCATTGTCCCCGTCGACCGCGCGAATGAATGCGCCCGCAACCAATGGAGACGACAATGACGGCTTTGGATCGAGCCACCATCGAAACCGGCCGGGCGGGCTTCAGCCTGTCCGGCTTTGCCCGGCGCACACTCAGCCTGGCCTATCGCGCCATCAAGATGCGCAATGAACGTGCCGCGCTGCAGGCCATGCCGGACTTCCTGCTGAAGGACATCGGCATCAGCCGCTCGCAGATCGAGTGTTATACCTGCGTGCGCCTTGCGCCCTCCGATACGGATGGGATGGACCGCTGAAGCATCGCCGCTTCGGCGGCCGGAATGCTTGAAGGCCCTTCAAAACCCCTCTTCAAAAACCCTGGCGTCGCCGGGGTTTTCGCGTTTGGCCATGCCCCTGGCGACCGGCGTCTCCGGCGTTGGGATCGTGCGGCGGGCGCGCGTCCCAAATGAAACGTCCAATGCAATTTCCACGGTGGGCGCATCAAAAATTCCACGCTCGCACCCACTCTCGCTCAAACGCTCGACCGCCAAAGGAATGCCGTCACGGCAACCAAGCCGCAAACAACCTTCGGAGTAGAAAAGATGCAACCCAACACCAAGCCTGCACGACTTCCGCTCAACGGCGTCGACACGCCCAACCTGATCGCGACGATCAATTTCGTGGCGGACCAGCCGGAGCTGGCGAAGTTCCAGTTCCGCGCCCACAACGAATGGATCGAGGGCACGCACAGCAAGAGCGTCATGCACGGCTTCTACGGCGCCGGCCAGGAGCAGAAGCACGAGAAGCCCTATTATGCCGACAGCGACCATCCGGCGATCCTGTGCGGCGCCGACAATGCGCCGACCCCGGTCGAATGGGTGCTGCATGCGCTGGCGAGCTGCCTGATGTCGGGCGTCGCCAACATCGCGGCCGCGCGCGGCATCAAGCTCACCCGGGTCAAGTGCTCGGTCGACGGCGACATCGACCTGCGCGGCATCCTCGGCATCTCCGACGAGGTGCGCAACGGCTTCCAGAACATCCAGGTATCGTTCGAGGTCGAAGGCAACGCGCCGGCCGAGAAGCTGACCCAGCTCGTCGAACAGGCCCGCGCCCGCTCGGCGGTCTACGACGTGCTGACCAAGGGCGTGCCGGTCACGGTCGGGATCAAGACCATCCAGTGATCGCGACAATCCAATGACCCGCCGGGGAGACGGTTTGCACACGGCCGTCTCCCTCAATGCCAACGGACAGGAACCATGAAACGGGCTGACGTCGTCATCGTCGGCGCGGGCCAGGCCGGCCTTGCGCTCAGCCATTGCCTCGGCCGGATCGGCATCGAGCATGCCGTTCTGGAGCGCGGCCGCATCGGCGAACGCTGGCGCTCGCAGAGCTGGCGCACGCTCAGGCTCTTGACACCCAACTGGCTGAACGCGCTGCCCGGCTCGCCCTATGAAGGCGTCGATCCCGACGGCTTCATGGACAAAAGCGCCTTCGTGGCGAGCCTGGAGGCCTATGCAGGACGCTGGCAGGCGCCGGTCGAATGCTGCGTCGAGGTTCTTTCGTCAAGGCGGATCGGCGGCGGCTTCGTGCTCGACACCAGCACCGGCGCCTGGTCGGCCAAGGCCGTCGTGGTGGCCACCGGCCATTGCGACCGACCGGCGATCCCCTTTGTGTCCGAGACCAGGGGCGGACCGCTGACCATCCACGCTTCGCAGTATCGCTCTACCGGCGAGTTGCCCCCTGGCGGGGTGCTGATCGTCGGCGCGTCATCCTCTGGCGTGCAGATCGCCGACGAGCTTGCCCGCGCCGGCCGGCGCGTGACGCTGTCCGTCGGCAAGCACACGCGCCTGCCAAGGCGCTGGCGCGGCAAGGACATCTTCTTCTGGCTCTGCCGGATGGGTTTCATGGCGCAACCGCTCGACGCACTCGCCAACCCCGAAAGCGCCAGGCGCCAGCCTTCGCTGCAGCTCGCCGGGCGGCCGGACAAGGCCGATGTCGATCTCGCCACGCTGCAGGCGCTGGGCGTCGAGCTGACCGGGCGGGTGCGCGGCCTTGCCGATCGCGAGATCGTCTTCGCCGACGATCTCGCCGCGCAGATTGCGGCGGCGGAGGCGAAACAGGCCCGTTTGCTGGCCGAGATCGACCGCTTCGCCGGCGATCCGCGAGCAGGCCGGCGCGAACCGGTGACGGTGCCTTCGGCCAGCCCTGAGCGGCTTTCGCTGACGGACGGATCGATCCGGACGATCATCTGGGCGACCGGCTATTCCCGCTCCTTCGGCTGGCTGGAGCCGCTCGCGCTCGGCGCCGATGGCGAGATCGCGCATCAGGGCGGCGTCACAAGCGTTCCCGGCCTCTACGCGCTCGGTTTGCGCTTCCTGCGCAAGCGCGATTCCAACTTCATCGGCGGCGTCGGCGCGGACGCGCAGGCGATCGCCGCCGAGATCTCCCTCTATCTCGGCCGCAACGGCCGCCAAGCCGCCTGAGGACAATGTCGATGCCGATAACCCCGATCCGTTCCCTTCCGCCCGTGCCCAGGCGCGGCCATTACGACGCCATCATCGTCGGCGCGCGCTGCGCCGGCGCCTCGACGGCCCTGCTGCTTGCCCGCGCCGGCCTGAAAGTGCTGGCGATCGAGCGCAGGTCGTACGGCTCCGACACGCTGTCGACGCATGCGCTGATGCGGCCCGCCGTGCTGCAGCTGTCGCGCTGGGGCCTGCTCCAGCCGCTGCGCAAGGCCGGCACACCGCTGATCGAGGCGACAACGTTCCACTATGGCGATGACGAGATCACCATCCCGCTCAATGCCGGGCCCGACCTTCCCGGGCTGATCGCGCCGCGGCGCACCGTGCTCGACCGCGCCCTCGTCGACGCCGCGCGCAAGGCCGGCGCCGAGGTCCTGCACGACATGGCGGTCGGCGACCTGTTTGCCGACACGCGCGGGCGCGTGCGCGGCGTCGAGATCCGCGGCGCCGGCCGCACCGCCCTGCGGGTGAGCGCCGACATCGTCATAGGCGCCGACGGCATCGGCTCGCTGGTGGCCAAATGCTGCGACGCGCAGATGCTCAGAAGCGGCACGGTTTCGGCCGCCCATGTCTATGGCTACGCGCCCGTCGAGCCAGGTGCCGGCTACCATTGGTATTTTCGCGACGGCATCGCCGGTTCCCTGATTCCCACCAATGACGGGTTTGCCTGCATCGTCGCCTCGGTGCCGACGCGCATGTTCGACCAGCGCTTCCGCGTCGGCCATGGCCGCGCCCGCATGGAGGTGCTGGAGGCGCTCTCGCCGGCGCTGGCCGAACAGGCGAGCCGGGCGCCGAAGGACGTCCGCCTGCAGGCCTTCCGCGGCGTACCGGGCTACATCCGCCAGGCCCATGGCCCGGGCTGGGCGCTGGTCGGCGACGCCGGCTTCTTCCGCGACCCGATCACCTCGCACGGCATTGCCGACGCCCTTCGCGATGCCGAGACCCTTGCGCGGGCGATCCTCGACGGATCGGAAGCAGCCTTCGCGGCCTGGCAGCAGGAGCGCGACCGCTTCGCCCACCAGATCCTCGACACCACGGACGCCATTGCCGGCTTCGACTGGTCGCTGGCCGATCTCGGCGAGCGGCATCGCCGCTTCAGCGCCGTCCTGAAAGCCGAGGTCCAGGCGCTGGCCGGACAGCCAATGCCGGTCCATCGCGCCTTGCCCGCCATGAGCGGCCTGGCGACCTGTCGAGCGCCGGCAAACCAGGACGAACCGCAGGCAATGGCGGGTTCGAACCTCCATCGCAACCGAACCGGAGCAAGACCATGACCGTGCATCTGATGAAGGACGGCTGGATCGGCGTCATCAACGGAAGGCCGCAAGTAGGCGCCGTCGCCGAGCGTTCGCGGCGCACGCGGCCCGAGGATATCGACGCCTTCGCCGACATGACCGGCGACCGCAACCCGCTGCATTACGACAAGCGGCTCGCCGAGGCTTCGGTGTTCGGCAAGCTGATCGTTCAGGGCGGCGTCACCTCGGGCATCCTCAACGCGGTGGTGGCGGAAGACCTTCCCGGCCCGGGTTCGGTGTTCCTCGAGGTCTCGTGGAAATTCGTCAAGGCGGTCGGCGTCGGCGAATTGATCACCGGCCGCGTCGAGGTCAAGGACGTGCGCGCCGACAAGCCGATCACGAAGCTGGAGACATCGGTGCGCAACGAGGCGGGCGACGTCTGCCTCACCGGCACCGCGACGGTGTTCACCGTGCCGCTCGCCAATGGCTGAGCCTTTGCGATGACACTATGGGCAACGACGCTCCGGCGCACCGAGCTCGCATCGGCCGACATTCCCGAGGATATGCGCCGCTGGAGGGTGCTCGGACTGCTTTGCCTGGCCGTCGTGCTGTCGCTGACCACCTGGTTCTCGGCGACGGCGATCACGGCCGAGCTCAAGGCGGCATGGCGCCTGTCCGGACCGATCGACATCTGGCTGACCAACGGCGTGCAGATCGGCTTCGTCGCCGGCGCGCTGGCCGCCGGCCTGGTCAACTTGCCCGACATCGTCAGGCTCAACCGGCTGATGGCGATCTCGGCGCTCGTGGCGGCGATGGCCAATGCCGTGCTCCTCTTGCAGCCGGCGCCGGGCGGCGTCGTTGCCGCACGCATCGTGACCGGCATCGCACTGGCCGGCGTCTATCCGCCGGCCTTGAAGCTCGTGTCCACGTGGTTCGTGCGCGGCCGAGGGCTGGCTCTCGGCGCGCTGATCGGCGCGCTGACGCTCGGCTCCTCGCTGCCGCATCTGTTCCGGGCGCTCGCCGGCTCGCTCGACTGGCAGCTCGTGGTGCTGGGCGCGACCGTGGCCGCCCTGATCGGTTCGATGCTGTTCTGGTTCGCCGGTGAAGGGCCGTATCCTTTCGGCAAGGCCGTCTTCGAGCCGCGCCGGATCGGCGCGATCTTCCGCGACCGGGCGCTGATGCTGGCCAATATCGGCTATCTCGGCCACATGTGGGAGCTCTACGCCATGTGGGCCTGGCTGATTGCCTATGTGCGCGCCGCGCTCGAGGCGCAGCAGCGCCCCTCCCCGGCGCTCGCCTCGCTGCTGACATTCTTCGCCATCGCCGCCGGCGCCGGCGGCTGCCTGGTTGGCGGCGCGCTTTCCGATCGCATCGGGCGCAGCCTCACCACCGCCGGCATGATGATGGTGTCCGGCCTCTGCGCGCTGACGATCGGCTTCGTCTTCGACGGACCGCTCTGGCTGTTGGGGCTGGTGATCGTCGTCTGGGGTATTTCTGTGATCGGCGATTCCGCGCAATTCTCGGCCGCGGTCACCGAGCTTGCCGATCGCCGTTTCGTCGGCACGGCGCTATCGGTGCAACTTGGGCTGGGTTTCGGACTGACGATGTTGGCGATCTGGCTGCTGCCGCATGCGGCGGACCTGCTCGGCTGGCGCTGGGCATTCCTCATGCTGGCGCCTGGCCCACTCATCGGCGCGATCTCGATGCTTTCGCTCCGGCGCCTGGCCGATGCGGCGAAGACGGCGGGCGGCAAGCGGTGAACATGGGAGGTATCTGGCCTCAGTCCGGCTCACCGCTCATTGCGGGGAGCCGGGCTGGAGACCGTGCATGGCAGGCATCGCTTTCGGCAGCTTGCCGAGAATGAGGCCGGCGCCGCAGTGGGTGGGGGGCGTTGGGGTAGCTGAGGCACCGGCCGAAGGCGGAATGGGCACCGCCACCGTCAAAGATAGGCTTCGCGCGTCGCGAGGAAAATTGCGTGATCGCGGAAGGACAAATGCTTGCCGCCAAGCTCTCCTGCCTGGACTAGATTACTCCAGCATAGGCGCGCAGATGGCCAACCGTTTTCGGCAGACCTTGCCTCTCCAATGTATCGAGGTATTCGGCAGCGCTTCTGGGAGGGTTCTTCAGCCGTGCGCGGCATCTTTGCACGGACACCAATACGGCAGCATCGTCGATGCCGAACTGATGGAAAATGAAATCGTCAGGATGGACGACGTCCAGTAGGTACCTGTCGAGAACGAGCTTGGGAAAATCCTTGACGTTGAAGGTGACGATCGCATCGGAAGCCGAGACGATGGCCACCGCCAGGACATGGCGGTCATCTTCGTCGGGAAGCGCTAGGCTCGGCAGCAGATCCTGGTAGCACCACCAGACAGTCCGGGACCGCGCGGTTCATCAGATCGCGCGTTCTGTAAATCTGCTCCGGTTTGAGATCCGGGCGGTCCTGCAACAAGTTGCGTATCCACTCATCATGGATCTGTTCCGTCCATTTGGCGCGATAGAGGCCGCCTCCCGCGGCAAGTTCCACCAGAAGATCCCTCAACGGAGCTGGATAAAGAACGCAGGCGTCCAAAACGGCGGTGTAGGAAGAAGTCTTAATAGCCCATCCCCAATTCCTGGGCTTGGGCGGCCAGTTCCTCCATGACCTTCTTGCGCTCTTCCTCCTCGCTGTTTCGATATGCCGCCAGATCGGAGAACTTCACGCGCCGATGCGTTCCAACCATGGTGAAAGGCAGCCTGCCCTCCTCCAGCAGTCGGATGAGATACGGCCGCGATACATTGAGGTAGTCCGCCGCCTCCTGCGTCGTAAGCTCGGCATGGATCGGGATCACCGTCACCGCGTTTCCCTGGCCCATTTCGGTCAGAAGACGGTAAAGCAGGTCGCCCACGCTCTTTGGCAGGCGCAAAGTTTCCTTACCCACTTGAACCTTCAATTCGGCACCGTCGCGCTTGGTGCGCGAAAGCATCCGGCTGGCCTGGGCAGCGAGTTCGGCATCGTCCACCGATGGCATGATCGGTCGTCCGAGCAGCTTGGTCATTGATCCATGTCCTTATCGGCGTCGGATAGTTTCGTGCCATTATCCGCAATATCCGAAATAAACGCAATAAGTGAACGCCCGCTGATTGGTATGGTTCCATGAGCGGCGGCTGGACAACTACCCCAGGGGCCTTACGATCCAGCTGTCTCGGCGACAAAAGCGCGGACGTGGCCGATGAACTGGTCGAAGGCCGGCTCGCCCTCGAGCAGGATGTGGTTCTGGCTTTCCAGCTCGAAGAAGCGCGCGCCGGGAATGCCCGCCGCCATGGTGCGCCCGGATTCGACCGGGGCGACATTGTCTTCCCGCGCGTGCAGCACCAGCGTCGGCACCCGCACTTTTTCCAGGAGGTCGCTGACATCGACCACCGAGAAGGCGCTCTGCAGGCGCCAGGCGTCGTCCGGCGACACGGTGCGGAGCATCAGATCGTCCATCCAGGCGAAATGCTCGTGCGTGGCGCCGGGGATGAACATGGAGCAGAAGGCCTGGCGGAACATCGGATTCGGCTTGCCCCAGCTCTCGCGCATCAGCGTCGCCACGGCCTCGCGCGTGGCGATCTCGCCGGCGTCGCCACGCGCCCGCCAGCCTTTGACATAGCCGCCGTAGAGGATCATGCCCGAGACCTTCTCGGGGTGGCGTATGGCATAGGCGATCGAAACCGCGCAGCTTTGCGAGAGGCCGAGAAGCGTGAAGCGACCCAACCCCGCCGCCTCGACCACGCATTCGAGATCCGACACCATGGTTTCGAACGAGACGTCGACCACGTGACGCTGCGACAGGCCGTTGCAGCGCTCGTCGTAGCGCACCAGCTGGTTCTCGCGCGACAGTTCCTTCATCCAGTGCCGCCAGATCGGGCTGTCCCAGTCGAAGGTGAGATGCGACATCCAATGCGCGGCGCGAAGGATGGGCGGGCCGCTGCCGGTCTTGGCGAAAGCAAGCCTCGTGCCGTCGACAGCGCGGCAGAAATGGACGGCGCGGCCGGGATCCTGCGCGGCCGCCGCGCTTTTTCCGGGCGAAGCCGATTGCGGCGGTGCGGCATTCGCGCTGGGTTCGGCAGAGCGTGCCGTCGGCTGGGCGGCCGCCGCCCTCACCTTCTCCTCCAGCGCCTCGATCTCTTCCGCCAGGCCGACATCCTCCGGCAGCAGGCGCGCCAAGCGCCGGGCAAGCGGCAGCGCCCGCCTCGGCTCGCCGGCCAGACGCCCGACCAGTTCGCGCAAAATACCGAGCTCGGCGATCTCGACCTCGCTGGCGACGCCGGCGCGCCAGGCCTCGTATTCGAAGCAGCGATCGAGCGAGAGATCGGCGAGGAAATCGCCACGGATCGAGCCGGCGACAGCCTCGAGCTCCTCCGTCGACGCCAGGGAAAGATCGCCCTTCACCAGCGGCAGCAGCCGGGCATAATCCGTCGCGACCTTCAGCGCGACGCTGTTGCGGTCGGCGACCAAAGCGCATTCGTCCTCGCCCAGCACCTGGCGGATCTTGGACAGGCTCCAGCGCAAGGCGCCGCGCGGATCGTCGGGAATGTCCCAGAAGATTTCGCAAAGCCGCTCGCGCTGGTGCGCCTTGCCGGTGACGGCGAGATAGGCGAGCAAGGCCCTCGTCTTGCGCGAGGGCGGCAGGTCGAGCAGCGCGCCCTCGCGGGTCACCTGGAAATCGCCGAGCACGCACAGGTTCAGCGGCCCGCTATGCGGACCGACAGTCATGCGGCCAGGCACCCTTCCACTGCCATTTACCCCCTGGCTTCCCGCGGCGGGAGAAGACCACACCGCAATATCAAAATCGGCTAATTTACGGAAGCCGATACGGCAAGACGGGCGCGGGGAATGTGGGATGGGTTACATTGGTGGGGCACTAATCTCCCCCCTGTATGGACTGGGGACATCGCGAACAGGTGTGCGAAGACATCGCGAACAGTTTCGTGCGTTTTGCGCGGGGAGGTTCGTGGTGCCATTCGAGGCCAGGAGCGTGATGAGCCAGAAGGAAGAGTTTGTAAGACTGGCGCTGGCGCCAGGGGCGAATGTGAGCGCGCTGTGCCGTCGCTTCGGGATCGGACGAACCTGCGGGCACAAATTGATCGCGCGATTTCGTGCGGAAGGCGTAGCCGGGCTGGCGGAGCGTTCGCGGCGGCCAAAGTCGAGCCCGCGGCGCAGCCCGCCGTCGCTGGAAGCAGCGGTTGTGTCGCTGCGGAAGGAATGCCCGGCCTGGGGTGGGCGCAAGATCGCTGGCGTGCTCGAGCGCGACGGCATCGGCGCCATTGCTCCTTCGACGGTGAGCGGCATCTTGCGGCGCAACGGCGTCGAGCTGGGTGCGTTGGGCGGCGGCGCTCAGCCCTTCATCCGCTTCGAGCACGAAGCCCCCAACGATCTGTGGCAGATGGACTTCAAGGGCCATGTGCCACTGCGCCAGGGACGGCTGCATCCGCTCACCGTGCTCGACGACCATTCGCGCTTCTCGCTGGCCCTGGAGGCCTGCTCCGACGAGACGACCGAGACCGTCAAGGCGCGGCTGATCACGGCGTTCCGGCGCTATGGCCTGCCGTGGCGCATCGCCATCGACAACGGCCCGCCCTGGGGCGACGGCGGCCGCAACAACCTCACCGTGCTCGGCGTCTGGCTGATCGAGGTGGGCGTGGCCATCAGTCATTCCCGGCCCTACCATCCCCAGACGCTGGGCAAGGACGAGCGCTTCCACCGCTCCCTCAAGGCCGAGGCGCTGCAGGGGCCGCCCTTCGAGAGCCTCCAGCACGCCCAGAGCGCCTTCGACAGCTGGCGCCATCTCTACAACACCAAGCGCCCGCACGATGGCCTTGCCGGCGCTGTGCCGCTCGACCGCTACCGGCCCTCCGGCCGCGACTTCTGCGAGACCGTGGCGCCCTTCGACTACGCCGCCGGCGACCTCCTGCGCAAAATCCAGCAGAAGGGAGCGACCTCGCTGTTCGGGCGTGCCTTCAAGATCTGCAACGCCGTCGCCGGCAAGGTCGTCGCCTTCAGGCCGACCGAAATCGACGGCGTCTTCGATGTCTTCTTCCGACACCAGAAGATCCAAACCATCGACCTCAACCAGTTCCAGCGCTAGCATGGGAAACTGTTCGCGATGTCTTCGCACACCTGTTCGCGATGTCCCCAGTCCATACACCCCCTCGAGGGGGAGATGTCGCCGAAGGCGACAGAGGGGGTCGCTTCGCGTGGAGCGCCGGCGCCCTTCGCGACGCCGGCCGGCGTTGGTGCTCTACGTGAGACGACCCCCTCTGGCCTGCCGGCCATCTCCCCCTCGAGGGGGGAGATTACGCGCACCAGCCACCGCAATCACCACCGCCACCACAACCAATCCCGCCGCGACGGTGAACGTAACCCTCATCCCGCCGGCGACCGCTTCCGGCGCCGCAACGGCCATATCCCTCGTCCCTACCGCGAAGGCGAACAGCGCGCCCATCGCCGCCGTGCCGGTGACCAGGCCGAGATTGCGCGACAGGCTGAGCATGCCCGACACCACGCCGCGCTCGTTGCCGTCGACATCGGCCATGACGGCGGTGTTGTTCGCCGCCTGGAAGAGCTGATAGCCGGGCGTCAGCACGACGATCGCCGCTGCGTAGCCGGCGACGCCGAACAACCCGGGCAGCACGGCGAGCGCGACGCAGCCGGCGGCCATCAGCGCCAGCCCGGCGACGACCATGGCGGATGCGCCGAGGCGATCGACGACGCGGCCGGCGACCACGCCGCACAGCGCCGAGACGACCGGGCCGATCGACAGCACAGCGCCGGTCAGCGCTTCGCTCAGGCCCAATCCGCGCGACAGAAAGAAGGGCCCGACGACAAGCGTGGCCATCATGACGGTGGAGACCAGCACGTTCATGGCGAGGCTCGGCGCCAGCACCGGGTCGCGGAACAGCGCGAGCTTCACCAGAGGCGAAGCCACCTTGCCCTCGGCATAGAGGAACAGGCCGGCGCCGAGAACGGCAGCGGCGAGCAGCGCGACGTTCAGGCCGCCGAAATGGCCGCGCCCGGTGGTCATCGCCAAAGCGTAGGCGGCAAGCGTCAGCGCAAGCAGGATCGTGCCGACCGTATCGAAGCGTGCGCCTTCCCCCCTCGCGCCTCGATCTTCCGTCACCCCGCCCATGGGCAGGAAGCGTTGGGCGGCAAGCATGGCCGCGACGCCAAGCGCCGCGCTGACGAGGAAGATCGCGCGCCAGCCCACCGAGGCGATCAGCACGCCGCCGAGCGACGGCCCGAGCGCCGTGCCGATCGCCGACATGGTGCCGAGCAGGCCCATGGCGCTGCCGGTGCGCTCCTTCGGCACCGTCTCGCCGACAAAGGCAATGGTTAGCGCCATCATCACCGCTGCACCCAGGCCTTGCACGGCGCGGGCGGCGATCAGCAGCGGCAGGGTCGGCGCGAGCGCCGCGGCAAGCGAGGCGGCGCTGAACAGGCCAAGGCCGGAGATCAGCAGCAGCCGGCGGCCGACGAGATCGCCCAGCCGCCCGACGCTGACGATGAGCGCGGTGACGGCAAGCAGATAAGCGAGCACCACCCACTGCACTGCAGGGAAGGAGGCAGCGAAGGCCGTGCTCAGCGTCGGCAGCGCGACATTGGCGACCGAGGTGCTGAGCGAGGACAGGAGCATGGCCAGCGACAGGCTGGCCAGCGCGCCGGTCGTCGAGCGGCTTCTAGGTACGGCGCGCGGATCGGCGATGTCGATCATGGTTCTTCTCCGGCTTGGGTGGGACTTGCCGGGAAGATAGGCGCGCGGCCGATATGGCGGAATGCGCATCATTTGCACTCGAACAGTGCATGCAACGCCATGTCATCGCGCCGCAACCATGCTATGGTCGCGCCATGTCGCGACCCGATCTCAACCTCATCGTCACGCTGGATGTGCTGCTTGCCGAAGGCAGCGTCGCGAAAGCCGCGCGGCGGCTGAGGCTCAGCCCCTCGGCGATGAGCCGGGCGCTCGCCAGACTGCGCGAGGCGACGGGCGATCCGCTTCTGGTGCGCGCCGGGCGCGGCCTGGTGCCGACACCGCGCGCCATCGAGCTCGGCGCAGATGTCGGCCGGCTGGTGAAGGAAGCGGAAGCCGTGCTGCGTCCCGCCGAGAAGCTCGACCTCAAGCGGCTTGCGCGCAGCTTCACGCTGCGCAACAGCGACGGTTTCGTGGAGAATTTCGGCCCGGCGCTGATTGCACGGGTGGCGGAAGAAGCGCCGGGCGTGCAGCTGCGCTTCGTGCCGAAGCCGGACAAGGACAGCGCGCCGATGCGCGAGGGCAGTGTCGATCTGGAGACCGGCGTGGTCGGCGGCTCGACCGGCCCGGAAGTGCGGGCACAGGCGCTATTCCGCGACCGTTTCGTCGGCGTGGCGCGCATGGGCCATCCCTTGAGCGAAGGCAAGATCACCGCCGCCCGTTTCGCCGCCGGCCGCCACATATTGATCTCGAGGCGCGGCCTCGACCGCGGGCCGGTGGACGATGCGCTGGAGCTCGCCGGGCTGACGCGCATGATCGGGACCGTGGTCGGCGGCTTTGCGGAAGCGCTGGCGCTGGCGCGCGGCTCCGACCTCATCGCCACGGTGCCCGAGCGCTATACGGGCAAGCTGCGCGAAGGCCTGTTCACCTTCACGCTGCCGGTGAAGCTCGCCGAACTCACCATCTCGCTCCTGTGGCACCCGCGCCTCGACGCCGACCCCGCGCATCGCTGGCTGCGGGGACTGGTGCGTGAGGTGTGCGGAGGGCAGCGCGGCACCCTATCTCCCTCCTTTGTGGAGGAGATAGCGATTTCACGGCCTTATGTAGCAAAAGCACCAACTTCCGGCACGACCTAAAGAGCGAAACCTTCTGAAGGCCGAATTGAAGCGACGAGGCGTCACCTATGCCCAGATCGCCGAAAAGTTGGCGACTATGGACATTCACGAAACCGAGCGTAATTTGAACAATAAAATAAGCCGGGGGGCTTTAGTGCGGCGTTCTTACTGCAATGCTTAGAGGCTATCGGGGCGTCCTCATTGCGGCTTGCGGAGTAGTTCTGCTTGGTGCGGGATTACCACCACAACACGGTGGGGGTGCAGAACAGGCCAAGCCCGAACAAAACCAGCAAGCCACGACCAACGCGCCGCCTGTAAGTCAGCCGACAGTCCAGCAGGCCGATAAACCCGAAAACCCCAACCCACCCTGCGAGGCCGGGCAAGACAATCGCAATTCCGACCTTTGCGCCCAATGGAAAGCTGCGGACGCCGCTAAAGAGTCGGCCGATTGGACTAGACGGTCCTATTGGCTGATCTTTGCTGGCACCGTCATTGGCTTTCTCACCCTTTGCGCTGCGATCGCTGCTGCCATCTTTGCTCGCCAGGCTGCGGTACACACCAAGACCGGTGCCGAGCATGCCGGTGATGCTGTTGTCCAAGCAAAACTCGCGACCAAGGCGGCAGAAGATGCCGTTATCGCAACTCGCGAAATCGGTCGAGCACAGGTCAGCGCATACCTGACCTGTTCCGGGGGCAGATTCGGAGTTGAAAAGAATTGGTTTCAGTTTGTCCCAATAGTCACAAACAAAGGCCAATCTCCCGCCTTCGACGTCAAAGTGATTGGTCGTCTTGTGGCTATGGTCCCAGATAAAACCGACGGGACAAAGCCAAGGTGGCAACGGAAGGCTGACAGGACCGCCAGCGAACAATCGGAAGGGTTCTGCGGCATTATACCGAGCGGCGGTGAGGAATCGGCTTTTATCGTTTGGCCCATGAAGACGTAGGAACCGAGATGCACGACCTTATCGCCAAAGGTCTTTCCTTCAACATCGATTGCACGCTTCATTGGCGCGATGTGTTTGGCGGCATCAACGTTGTGAACTTTTCCCTCCGCGAAGGCGACGCCAGAGAACTCGCGCCGCTCCTCGAAAAAGAACTTCTCCGCTCGGGACGATTGGTTGCCTTCAACCATGGACAGAGCAGACCAGAATAGCGTCGCCAATGCCGCTCGCGCCCACCTGGCGCGCCGCCTTAGTCACGGCCCCTCCTCCTGTCGTCGGGGTTTGGTGCTTTTGCTACATAAGGCCGTGATTTCAACATCTTAGCGAAGCTAAGTGTTAGAAATCGCAAGGGAGGAGATAGGGCGAGTTGTCGCTTGCGCTCATAGTTATTACCACTTTCGCAAAAACGGTAATAACTGGACACACGCCACATTCGACGGATTGAAGCGACGCGTTCCGGGTCGCGCATTATGGTAATCGTAACCAACCCGTGTTATTACCGTTTCCGCGAAAGCGGTAATAACGTGCAACAGATACCCCATCCCTACCAGACGCTCTATTCCGAGCTCGCGCAACGGTCGCTGGATGCATCCTTCTCCAGCGAGTTCAGCGTCGGCGGTCGCTTTGTCGCTGCCGAAGTCAAGGGGCGGCGTTACTGGTATCTCGACCTGCCGGATGCCAATGGCGGCAAGACACGCACCTATGTCGGCCCCGTCGACGATCCCGAGATCACCAAACGGGTCGAAAACTTCAAGGATCTGAAGGCCGATATAAGGGAACGCCGCAAGCTGGTCTCGACGCTGGTTCGCGAAGCCCACCTGCCGCGGCCGGAGGGCAAGACCGGCGACATCATCCAGGCGCTGGCCGAAGCCGGCTTCTTCCCGCTTCGTGGCGTCCTGGTCGGCACAGTCGCCTATCAATGCTATCCGGCCGTTCTTGGCATTCGCCTGCCCAGCACGTCCATGGTGACGAGCGACGCCGATTTCGCGCAATTTCACTCAATCTCGGTAGCGGTCGACGACAAGATGCCGCCTGTGCTCGATACGTTGAAGAGCGTCGATCCGACGTTCCGCGAGGTTCCGCACCCCGCCGACGGTCGTCTCTCCACGCAATTTTCGTCCCGTTCCGGATACAGGGTCGAGTTCCTCACGCCCAATACCGGTTCGGCCGACTATGAGGGGCACCCTGCTCCTATGCCCGCGCTTGGCGGCGCTTCCGCGCAACCGCTGCGGTTTCTCGACTTCCTGATCTACAATCCGATCCGCGCCGTCCTGCTTCATGGGGCCGGCGTGCCGGTGACCGTGCCTTCGCCGGAACGGTTTGCCACCCACAAGCTCATCGTCGCCAGCCGCCGTCGAACGGACAATGACGGCACGGCCAAAAGCCGCAAGGACAAGGCGCAGGCCGCCGCCATCATGCAAGCCATGATCGAGCAGCGGCAGTCCGAAGACCTCGCCGATGCGTTCATGGAGGCCTATGAGCGCGGCCCCGCGTGGAAGGAAGCCATCCGCAGGAGCTTGTCGGAGGTCGATGAACGCGCTCGCGAAATCATCGAACCGGCGCTGGCGCGCGCCATCGGGAAGCTGGAAAGAGATCCAGCGGAGTTCGGCCTCGAAGGTAAGGCCTGAACATCACGGCCCCGGCTTCACCGACCTGTTCTGGCGCATCCGAAGCTCGTAGTTCAGCCGGTAGCGGCCGCCCTCGAAATTCCAGATCAGGGGGGTCCTGACACCGTCGATCGAAGTCACTCCCATGGAGAGATCGGGGAAGTCGCGGAGGCGGCTGGGGTCGTCGGGGCTGGAATCGTCCTCTTCTATGACCTTCATCCCCGCATGACTGACGAAGGTGAGGTTTCGCTGACCGAAATACGCCTCCCAGTCCTTGTGGTCGGCGGAGTCGTCGCAGTCGAATTCGCGCTCGCCGGAGGCAGGGAAGCGCAGGGACCGACTGTCGATCGAAAGCACGGTGTAGATGTCGTCCGAGCCGAGCTCCGGGTTGGTCTCGTCCTCGCAGATCAGCGCCTTGAGCTCGAGGTTGCGCACGCTGGTTTCCATGAAGGCCCAGACCGGCACGTCGGCTCCGCCCGGCGTGCCCTGACGGATGACGATATAGCCGGTCGAGCCGTCGCCCATGGCGTCGCTCAGCTTGCGCTCGGTGCCTTTTTCCTCGAATGCGGGAGCAGCGCTGCCGTTGGTGTTGGTGAAGTCTTCCAGTTCGGCCTTGTAGTTGCCGGCATCGGGCAGGCCCTCGGCGAACAGCTTGACCGTCTGGTCGGCGCCGCTGTCGGCCTGGCCGACGACGTCGAAGGCGAACCAGGCCTCGTTTTGCGTACCGAACAGGCCGCCGGCTTTGGAAAGCGTCGCGCCTTGTGGCGCCTCGCCCGGCTGCAACAAGCAGGCCTCTTCCTTCGTCGCGCAGGTGTGGCGACGCACGAGCAACGCATAGTCGCCGGTATAGGCGCGGTCCTTGCCGGTGGCGCGGATGTAGAACTCCCTGGGCAGCGCATAGGTGTGGACGTACATGGTGCGCTCGCGGTCGACGATCTTGCTGGTCTTGCCATAGTAGCTCGCGATCGGCGTCGTCATGTTGTCGGGCAGGAAGATGTCGATCTTGACGTCCTCGGTGCTGGGACCGATCGAATAGGTGCCGGCGTCGCTCCTCACGACATGGAACCACTGCATCGAGCCCGGATAGCGGATCTGGGTCACGTCCTGGCCGTCCTGCCAATCGATGACCTCCTCCTCGCGCGGCTTGCCGCCGACGCCGACCTTGGTCATGTTGACCTTGTAGGCGATGCCCGGATGGCAGAAGAAATTGCCGAGGTTGAGATCCGCGGCGACCAGGTTGTGGTCGCTTTCGAGGTCGACGAAATCGACCGGAATGGTGACGTGCTGGACGCAGATCGGCCCCTCGATGCCGCCGCTTCGGTAAGGCTGGGGCGAAGCCAGGATATAGTCGTAGCGCTCGCCGTCGATGTAGTTGGAGATGCCGGGATCGGCCGGATTGGTCACGGCCCACGAGTCGTAATAGCCGTCGGTCCAGTAGGTACCCGACGTGGCGAAGCGCCCGGTCCATTCGGTCGGGGTTCCGTGGAAGATCGGGATGTTGAGGTCGCCCATGACGAGCACGCGCTCGCGCCTGCGCTGCGCGTCCGACAGCGGCGACAACGTCGTCTCGATCAGCTTCTCGATCTGCGCGAACTGCGCCTCGCGGGCGTCGGCATGGCGCTCGGGCGGGGTCTTGTCGAAATAGTCGGCCTGCATGTGGGTGAAGACCACGGTGTATTTGCTCTGCGACGGCTTGTGCAGCAACCGCACGATCGCCGCGCCCTTGGCCGACAGGCAGTCGACGCCGCCGCAATGTTCGTACAGCGTGAAGCCGACCTCGCCAGTCGCATCGAGCGTCTCGCCGTCGCCGCTGCCCCATTTGAAGCTGTCGTCCGGCAGCGGCAGGAAGTCGAAATCCTTCTTGGCGAACAACATCAGTCCGCTGTCCTCGCCGTCGATCTTCTCGATCGGCTGGCCATAGATGGCGACCGCCGCGGCGGGGTCGAGGCTGGTAATGGCGTCGCGGATCGCCTGCGGCCGCAGCTTGACCAGAGGCGCGTCGATCTTGCCGACATAGTTCGGATAGTCATGCGAGAGCTTGCCGATGAGGATCTGCTTGGCGTCCTCGTCCCAGGCCTCGTTGATGGCGATGATGTCGAAGCGGGAGGTGTCCGCCAGGATGGTGTCGGCGAGGTGCTTGGCCTGCTTCTCGGTCTCGCCGGGGATCTGCAGCAGGCAATCGGCGAATTGCGCATTGGCGCATTTGAAGATCGGCGACAGCAGATAGGCGTTGAAGGTCGCCACCCTGACTGTCTCGACCTCCTGCGCGCTGGCGCCGCCCATGAGACCGGCAATCAGCGTCGCGAGAAAAACGAGCAGCCCCAGCCCCAGCCTGTCCAGCCAGGACTTGCGCCTGGCAAGCATTTCGAGCAGCTGATCGCCCATCTCACCCTCCCCACTCGATGACGCATTTCTAGCATGCCTGCATGAGGGGATCATGAAGCGGTTCACACAGGATGGCGTCTCCCTCGTCGAGGGCGAGATTCGGCGCCGATGTTGCGCCGATGTTGCGTTGCAGAAATGCCCCCAAAAAAAGTCAGGGGCAAAAGGGGAACCCCGAACCGCCTCGACTGGTGAAAAACAAGCCTATTCAACTGCATAGGGGCAAACGGCAGCGTCGCCTTCCGCAAGGGCCGAAAAGCCCGGAAATCCGCCATTTCCGGGACTTGCGGCAACCGCAATGGCACGATCGCGGCAGCGCGGTTTCGGCTCTGCACAACGGGAAAAGCGCCCTTGCGAGGGCGCCCCGGCCGGCGTTGACAGCAAGGCCCGCCAATGGCACTTCGCAAGCACTGGTCACACGCCATGACCGTTGCTGTTGGGGACGGACGGGGTTTCAGCAGCTTGGCGGCGGCGCCGGACGGGCGGACACCTGCGCAGTGTACCGCCCGCTCCTGGCCAGATGGACCAGCCCAGGCACATCAATAAGATAAAGCGCCCATCAATAAAGCGCCCCTCCTTGCCTTCGCCGACGCAGGGCGAGGCGCCACCCTTCCCTGACGACGATCAGCGCCGCTTCACCCAGCGGCCTCAGAACGAGAAGCCGGATGACGGCGCGACGGCTGTCGCGGCCGAGAGCCTGTCGCGCTTTTGCAGCCTGGGCTTCTCGTAGGTCTTCTTCATCGTCTATTCCTGCGCGGGTCAACGACCGGCGCAGGTGAGCGCGATGCGGCCGGCCTGTCAAGTTCGCCTCGCCGCCTGTATCGTCGCCGTCCTGCTCTTCGCCGTCATGTTCCGGCGCGAAGCCGGGGCGCAGGTTCTGATTTTGCGCACGTCTTTGTCCCGAAACCGGTTTCCACTTTCGGGAGACATGCTTTAGCTTTTGATCTTACGCATGTCTTTGTCCCGAAACCGGTTTCCACTTTCGGGAGACATGCGTTAGCCCGCGTGCTGCAGCCAGTGGCGGTCGAACACGTCGACGATGGCCCGGAAATCGGCAGGCGGGATCTGGTTGGCGCCCCCGCCCGCGTCGGCGCCGAGGAACTGCTCGAGTTGCCGGTCGACCGTTTCCGGATGCTCCACGGCGATGCCGATGGCCGCCAGGTCGCCGGCGATCGAGCCGCCGGCCGGCAGATATCCGCCCCATGTTTCGGCTCCGGGCGCGGTATCGCGCAGACGCACGAGGATGATCCTCGTGATCGACGGCTGCGCCTCGGGCCCGATGATGGCGGCGCCGCACATATAGCCGCCGAGCACGCTGACAGGCTGCGTGTGCGGGAACAGGCAGAGGAAGAACTGGGTGTCGCCGCCGACGTCCTTCAGATGCAGATAGAGGCCGCGCTTTGCCGGGTTGACCGGGCCGCCGAGCTGCAACTGGCCGGTTGGCAATATCTCGCGATAGGTGGCCGTCAGCCCATGCGCTCCCGGCCCCGGCTCGATCGACAGGCGGCCCTTGATGAGCTGGCCGCGATAATAGGGCGACCAGGCGCTGGAATAACAGGCATAGGTTCCGGCAAGCCCGGAGCCGAGGCCGCGCTCGTCATGCATCGAGGCCTCGAACTGCATGCCGGCCCGACGCTCCAGTTCGGCGCCGTCGATGCCGTGGCGGGCCGCGATCGCGGCGGTGAAGGCCGGCAACTCGCTCTCGGCGATCCAGGCGCCGGGCTGTTCCAGCCCGAGCAGCTTCGCCCAGTCGTCATAGACGCTCGTCTGGCGCGGCCGCGCGCGGCCCTGCAGCCATTTGTCGGCGCGGCCGAGATCGAACGCCGTCTTCGGGTTGACGGCGCGGAATGCCGCCGCAAGGTCCTTGCGGGTCACCGTTCCCAGCAAGGCCGAAGTCAGCCTCAGTTTTTGCGCGATGTGCTGCGCCATGCCACAAGCCCCTCGATGCTTCGCCGCTTCAGGTCCCTGTTTCGATGCATGTCGTTCTCCCAAAACCGCTTCGCACTTTTGGGCGACATGCACCTGTTTCGATGCATGTCGTTCTCCCAAAACCGCTTCGCACTTTTGGGCGACATGCATCTGAGCATTTCGGCGTTTGGCGGGAATCGCCGAGCTGCCCTAAGGATGTGGTTTAGCACGCCGGCAGACAGTCTCCATTCCCGGCCAGGCCGATTTTCCATGGCCTAATATTCCAGGAAATCCAGAGAATTCCACAGCGTTCCGCGCGCGCCACCTTTGCGGCCTGATGGCCAACGCTAGGTTCGCCTCGGGGTGGGTGCAGGGGAAGCTGTCATGAAGATCGTTCTATCCGCGCTCGTTGTGGCGCTCGCGCTATCGCAAGCCGCTGAAGCCAAAATGAAAATCCTGGCGACCGAGACAAAGACCAGCACCGAGAAAGCCCGGCCGCTCGATGGGACAGCCACCGGCGGCATCGCGCCTTCGGCCGATACGATGGCGAAGGAACCGGGCCAAGCCTATCCGCCGCCGCTGGATCTGCATTTCTAGAAGCGAGCCGGGAAAGTGCTCAGCGGTTTTTCGTCCGGAATTGCGCAAAACAAAAGGGAGCCGTTTGCCGGACGACCGCGTGGCGGTCGCCGGTCGACAGGCGAGGAAAAACGATCGGCCGGGCAAGGGCCGAACCGAACAGCCACCCGGCCAGCCTGAGCGTTGGGGGGCTTGGCGCCGCCGCGGGGGCAGGCGCCCGCCCGCGCGAACCGCAAAGCTGCGGTCCGCGCGGGCCATGCCAATCCGGTCAATTCCTGCGGTCTTGACGAAAGGACGGCGAACCGGAAAGCTCGGCATGGTCGCGGCCGGGCGCTGCAACGGCGCCGTGCGACGAGGCTCCGAGGGAGGCCATGCCATGCCGGGTGCCGACGAAAAGCTTGCCGCGCTCGGCATCGTGCTGCCGCCGCCGCTGAAACTGCCGCCGGGCATGGTGCTGCCCTTTCCCTGGGTGAACGTGCGCGGCGACCGCGCCTATATCTCCGGCCACGGACCGCAGGAGCCGGACGGTTCGCTCGCCGGCCCGTTCGGCATCGTCGGCAAGAGCGTGTCGCCGGAAGAAGCGCGGGCCTCCGCCCGCAAGGTCGGGCTGTCGATGCTCGCCAGCCTGAAGCGCGAGCTCGGCAGCCTCGACCGGATCACCGGCTGGTGCCGCGTGCACGGCATGGTCAATTCGGCGCCGGGCTTTATCCAGACGCCGGCTGTGATGAACGGCTTTTCCGATCTCATCCTCGAGGTCTTCGGGCCGGAGATCGGCCGCCACGCCCGCACCGCCATCGGCGTCGCGGCGCTACCCTTCGATCTCCCGGTCGAGATCGAGGCGGAGGTGACGATCAAGGAGCGAATGGCTTGACCAGATTGTCGTCGGCGCGATAGGCGGACGCACAGCCACCCAACCGATGAAAGACCCGCCATGACAGACGCCATCGTAAAGGACAGCAACGGCACGCCGCTGAAGGATGGCGACTCCGTCACCCTGATCAAGGACCTCAAGGTCAAGGGCACGTCCGAGACGATCAAGCGCGGCACGCTGGTGAAGAACATCCGCCTCAACGGCAATCCCGGCGAGATCGAATGCAACACCAAGCAGGTGAAGGGCCTGGTGCTGAAGACGGAGTTTTTGAAGAAGGCGTGAGTGCGGGGGCGCCGGCGCCCAGTCTCCCCTCAAGGCCTTGTAGGGAGGATGTCCGGCAGGACAAAGGGGCACTCCAACCCCTTCCTTCGTCATCCTAGGGTCTGCGCGCGTCGCTTCGCTCCTTGTTCCGTCCTAGGATGACGAAGACGAGATAGGCGGCGCCTTTAAGCCCTCGGTCCTGCCCGTCCTCCGCTGAAGCTGCGGAGGGTGGACCGGACATCTCCCCACAAGGACGAGATCGGCAGCTTTGGCGCTGCGCTGCCCCTCCATTTCGTCTTCGTCTCCCTCCCCTTATGTTGCACTGCGTTAGATTTGTTGCATTGCGATATAGACCCGTAGGCGCGAGGCTTGACCCCAGGCGGGATACGAACGACCGTTGCGAGGTTCGTCTTCGTGTCAGCACCATCGCCGGATTTCCGGCCAGACATCGAGGGGTTGCGAGCGCTTGCCGTGGCGGGCGTCGTCGCCTTCCATTTCGGCCTCGCCGCGCTGCCCGGCGGCTTTGCCGGCGTCGACATCTTCTTCGTCATCTCCGGCTATCTGATCACCCGCCATCTGACCACCGAGATTTCGCAGACCGGCCGGCTCGACTTCCTGCGCTTCTATGCCCGGCGCGCGCGCAGGCTGCTGCCGGTTGCGCTCTTCGTCATCGCCGCCACGCTTGCCGCGGGCGCGATCATCCTGTCGCCGGAGGAGCAGGCGCTTTATTCCAAAGGCGCGATGTGGGCCTCGGCCTATATCATCAACCTGTGGCTGATCCGCTGGTCGTTCGACTATTTCGCCAATGACGCCGCCAACAATCCTTTCATCCACTACTGGTCGCTGTCGGTGGAGGAGCAATTCTATCTCGCCTGGCCGGCGCTGTTGATGCTGGCGGCCTGGCTGAGACCGGGCAAGCGGACGATCATGCTTGCAATCGGCATTGCCGGCCTCGTCTCCTTCGCGGTCTGCGCGTGGCTGACGACCGTGTCGCAGCCCTGGGCCTTCTACTTCTCGCCGCTGCGCGCCTGGGAGTTCGCCGCCGGCGGGCTGGCCTCGATGGCGCCCGCATGGCTGCTCCAGAAGCGCCCGCGGCTCGCCCTGGCGTTCAGCCTGGCCGGGCTGGCGCTGATCGCTTTCGCATACCTCACCTTCAGCGAGGAGGCTCCCTTCCCCGGTCTCCTGGCACTGGTGCCGGTGGCCGGCACCGTCCTTCTTCTGCTGGCGGGAGCGGCAGGCGTCAGGGATGGCATTTTTTCACGCAATTCCGAACGGAAAACCGCGGGGCACTTTTCCTGGAGTTGCGTCAATGCCGCCCTGGCGCTGCCACCCTTGCAGTGGGTCGGAAAACTTTCCTATTCGCTCTATCTCTGGCACTGGCCGGTCATCGTCTATGCCGGCATGCTGGTGGAGGAGCTGACGCTCGCCCAACGCCTCGCCTGCCTCGGGCTGACGTTGGCGCTCTCGGCGCTGAGCTACCATTTCATCGAGAATCCGATCCGTCGCAACGGCTGGCTTATGGCCAATGCGGCGCGGGCGCTGGTGCCGGCCCTCCTCCTGACCGGCACCGGCGTCGCAGCCGCCTACGGCAATGCAGCACTTGCGGTGCGCCACCAGAACCCCGAGCAGCGCAGCATCGCGGCAAGTGCGGCCGAACCCGCCACCGCGCGCGCCAAGGCCTGCGTGGAGGGCTACGACACGGTGACGCCGAAACCCTGCGTGTTTGGCAATGGCCAGCGCATGATCGCGCTGTTCGGCGATTCCCATGCCGATCACTGGTCGACGCCGCTGATCGAGGCGGGAAAGAAGAACGGCTACCGCGTCGAAACTTGGCTGAAGAGCTCGTGCCGTCCCTCGCGCTACTCCTACTTCGTCACGAAGCTCAACCGCGACTACCGCGAATGCGACCAATGGCGCGAGCAGGCGATCAAGGAGATCATCGCCGCGAAGCCTTCGCTGGTGGTGATCTCGGAGCTGGCGCTGACCTCCTCACGCAAGATGGCGGCCGGCAAGGGCCAGCCGGACACGCCGGACGCCGTGTGGCGGGCCGGCCTGCGCTCGACGCTTACGAGCCTGAGCAAGGCCGGGCTGAAGATCGCCTTCATCCGCGACGTGCCGTTCAACGACGAGAACATCGACACCTGCGTGTCGCGCGCGCTGTGGCGCGACAAGGCGCCTTCGCTCTGCGACCAGACCCGCGCCGATGCCGCCAACGACAAGATGGCGGCGGTCGAGCGCGATATCGTGACCAGCGTGCCCAACGCCTCTTACGTCGACCTCACCGACCGTTTCTGCAACGCCACCACCTGCCACGTCTTCATCGACGGCCAGCTCGCCTTCCGCGACCAGCACCATCTGGCGACGCCATTCGCGGAATCGCTGGAGCCGGAGGTGGAGAAAAGGGTGATTTCGAAGGTGGGGAGGTAGGGCGAGCCTGTCTCCCCCCTTGAGGGGGAGATGTCGCCGAAGGCGACAGAGGGTCGCCGCGCGTGAAGCGCCTGCGTCTTTCTTGCAGAGACAGAGGGCGTTGGCGCTCTACGTGAGACGACCCCCTCTGGCCGTTTCACGGCCATCTCCCCCTCAATGGGGGAGATCGGCGCCACATTTTCCCGGGAACACCGCCCGTCCCGAAACCGTTTATCCGTCGAAGGGGCAACCATCGAAAGAGGAGGCAGCGATGAAAAAGCTTCTGCTTGCTTCGATGATCGCCATCGCCTCGGCGTTTGCGATCGCGCCGGCCAGCGCCGCCAGTGTCGAGTTCGGCATCGGCGTCGGTCCCGGCTACGACTATGGAGACTATTACGACGGGTATTACCCGCACCGTTATTACCGGACCGTCTATGATGACGACTACTACGCTCCCAGCGATCGTTACGTGGCTCGCTATCATCACCGGTATTATCGCGACAATTGCCGGGTCGAGTACGTAAGGCACTGGCGCCATCACCACCGCGTGATCGAGCGAGTGCGCGTTTGCGACTAACCGGCAATAGCTGATCTCCCCCTTCGCGGGGCAGATGCCGCCGAAAGCGGCAAAGGGGTCGCCGCGCGTGAAGCGCCAACGGCTTTTCTGCGACACGACGGCGATTTATGCGAGACGATCGGCCGCTTTGCGGTCATCTCCCCCTCAGAACCAATCGCCGCCCGTCCCGGGCGGCGACCCGGGCGGCGAATATTAGCGATCGGGAACATAGGCTGCCTCCGGCGCGTTGATGAGCTACCCCCAAGGAGGGAGGTAGCCATGAAAAAGCTCCTGCTTGCCTCCGTCATAGCCATTGCGTCGGCGGCCGCCGTGACCGCTCCCGCCAATGCCGGCCGCATCGAGTTCGGGATCGGCATCGGCGATGGCTATTACAATGACTATTATGACGACTACGGCCCTTACTACGGCGACTATTACGGCGATCGCTACATGTATAGACCGTATTATGGCGGATATTACAGCTACAGGCCGCATTACTATTATCGCCACTACTACGTTCGGCATCACTACTACTACAGGCACCACAGGCGCTGCCATGTCGAATATGTGCGGCGGCACCACAGGTTCTACGAGGCAATTCGCGTCTGCAGGTACTGAGCCGTGCGGCCGGCTTAAAGCGCGTCGCGCCCATACGGATCAGACGACGGCCGCCATGGATGCGTGGCGGCGGGCTGATTTGCCGCGCAAGCGTTGCCACGGGAAGCCTTTCGGCGCCGCACGCGTTGTCATGACGAACCTTCAGGAGGAGATCGTCATGAGAAAGCTTCTACTTGTTTCGACGATCGTCATCGCCGCGGCTGCGACCATGGCCCCGCCGGCGGAGGCGCGCGTGTTCCTCGGCAGCGGCGGCTATTTCGGTTTTGGCCCGTTCGGCGACTTCTACGACAGCTACGGCGAATATCCGTCCTACGGTCCCTATTGGGGCGGGCCCTATTACGACTACGGCCCTCGCGCCTACAACGACTATGACGGCAGCTACGTGGCGCGCTACGCCTACGGCCGACACTGCCGGCTGGAGCGGGTGAGCCACTGGCGCCACCACCACCGCGTGGTTGAACGCGTGCGCGTATGCGGGTAATGCGGCCTCCGAAAACCGGGCTTGGACAAGTTCAGCATTTGAATCGCTGAAGCGGTCCAAGTATTTGTTTCCACGCGATTTCGGCCGCGAACCCGCCAGACGGATTTCCTGGAATTCGCCTTGGCCGGCGCTGGGCCGGGTCGGTCTTCCCATGCCGCCGATTTCCGGTTGAACCGCGCGCAGGAAGCCTTTCGCAATCCTGAGCGTTATCACGGTGAACCTTCAGGAGGAGGTTGCCATGAAAAAACTCTTACTTGCATCGGCGATCGCCATCGCCTCGGCAGCGGCAACCGTCGCGCCGGCGGATGCGCACGGATTCTTCGGTTTCGGTCTCGGTTTCGGACCGTTCGGCGGCTATCCGTTCTACGGCGGCCCATTCTGCGGCGGCCCGTTCTGCGACTATGGCGGCCGCTACTACGGCCCGCGCTACTACGACGACTATTATCCCGGCTACGTGGTCCGCTATCCGCACTACTATCGGTACCATAGGCACTACTATTACAGGCACCACCACCGGTATCATCACCACTACCGGCACCACCATCGGTACTATTACAGGTATTAGATAGAAGCCGCAGCGGGCCGCTGGCGATCTCCCCCTTGAGGGGGAGATGTCGCCGAAGGCGACAGAGGGGGTCGCCGCGCGTGAAGCGTCAACGCGTTCCGCGACAAAAGACAACGCCGGCGCTTCATGGGAGACGACCCCCTCTGGCCGCTTCGGCCATCTCCCCCTCAAGGGGGGAAATTTGCGCCCACCTTGCAAATCCCCGCCAAAATGCCATCTAGAAAGCCGGCATTCACGGAGAAGCACACGTGACGCAGCGAAGCGGCAGCGCCGACCTGCCGCTGCATGGCGGGCGGGTTCCGAAATGGCTGGGCGAGCGCATGACCAGGCTCGGCGCGGTGTTGTGCGAAGCCATCATCCATCACTACGGCCGCGACGAGCTTTTGCGGCGCCTCGCCCATCCCTTCTGGTTCCAGTCCTTCGGCGCCGTGATGGGCATGGACTGGCATTCCTCCGGCATCACCACCTCGGTCATCGGCGCGCTGAAGCGCGGGCTGAACCCGATGTCCGGCGAGCTCGGCATCCATGTCTGCGGCGGGCGCGGCGCGCATTCGCGCAAGACGCCGGGCGAGCTCGTCGCCATCGGCGACCGCATCGGCCTCGACGGCGAGGCTCTCGCCACTGCCAGCCGCCTCGTCGCCAAGGTGGACAGCGCCGCCGTGCAGGACGGCTACGATCTCTATCTGCACGGCTTCATCGTCACCGATGACGGGCGCTGGGTGGTGGTGCAGCAGGGCATGAACGGCGAAGCCCGCCAGGCGCGCCGCTACCACTGGCGGTCGGAGGGGCTCAAAAGCTTCGTCGACCAGCCGCATGCGGCGATCGAGGGCGAGACGCAAGGCGAGATCGTCAACCTCACCGACCATCGCGCGGAGAAAGCGCGTGGAAGCCAGATCCAGCTTTTGAAGACGATGAGCCCGGAGAAGATCCTGAGCGAGCTTGCGGTGCTGGAGCCGCCGGCCGAAGCGCCCGAGCCCGCCGCGCAGCCGCTGTTGCCCAATCTCGTCATGCCCGCGCATCACGACGTGCGCGAAAGCGATATCGTCATGCGCCGCCTGCACGGCAATATCGCCTCCGCGATCGAAAGCGGCCCCAAGGATTTCCCCGAACTGCTCCTGGTGCCTGGCGTCGGCCCGCGCACCGTGCGCGCTCTGGCCATGGTCTCGGAAGTGGTGCACGGCGCGCCCTGCCGCTTCTCCGACCCGGCCCGCTTTTCGCTAGCCCACGGCGGCAAGGACCGCCACCCCTTCCCCGTGCCGCTGAAGGTCTATGACGAGACGATCGCGGTGCTGAAATCGGCGGTGGCGAAGGCAAAGCTCGGGCGGGACGAAGAGCTGCAGGCGCTCAAGCGGCTGGATGGGGAGTCGCGGCGGATGGAGCGGTATGTGACCGGGCCGAGCTTGAAGGAGATTGTGGCTGGGGAGATGGACCAGTCGCATCTGCTGGGCGGGCGGAGTGTGTTTGGGTGGGAGCCACATGACGGTGAGCCGAAGGCGCCGAAGAAAGGCGCTTGAGGCGCCGCGCTGTAACGCGCTGACAACGACCATCGGCCGGCGCTGCCCCTCATTGCCCTGCCGGGCATTTCTCCCCGTATAGTGACGGGGAGAAAGATGCTGTCATCGCCGCTTTCGCCAATTTTCAACGCTGCTATGGGCGCCAGCGTCGCGGCCAGCCACCTTCTCCCCGTCACTATACGGGGAGAAGGTGCCGGCAGGCGGATGAGGGGCAGCGCCAGCGTATGTGATCTGGGAATCAAGCGGTCGCGCAACTCACACTTTGATTCACCAAGCTACACCAAGCGGCTGATTTCGCGATATCGATTGGCTCCGTCACCCCGCCTTCCTCCCCATTATCCCGTAGTGCACCGTCAGCAGATCCAGCCCGATCTTCAGCAGCTTGACCACCACGTCGCGTCCGTCGCCGGTGCGTTCGGCGATGGCCTTCACCGACTGGCCTTCGAGGCAGATTCTTCGCACCACTTCCGCCACCTCCCAGTGGGCAAGCACGGCTGCGGCCTGCGCGTGGGCGCGGCCGGCTGACAGCACGCGGTCGGGGATGCCGCCGCCGACGCGGCCGCCGTCGACGCGCTCGCTCCAGGATTGCGGCTGCAGGCCCTCGCGGGCGGCGCGCTCGAAATCGTCGCGGAAGCGTTGGCCGGCCTCGCGCTGCTGGCGAGAGAGCGAGGTGATGCCCACCAGCGGATCGACATTGCGCAGGCGCACGATGCCGCCGGTGGAGGTGTAGCCGCCGTTCGACACCTCGTAGACGCGGCGCGCCTCGGCCGTGCCGGGGGTGAGGCGCTGGCGGCCGAAGCGGTCCTCCTTCAGCGCGAAGTCGTGGCCGATCTCGCGGCGTATGCGCACCTGCTCGGCCTCGCCCTTGGGGAGTTTCGGCGGTTGCGCTTTTTTCGAGGGTTTGCGGGGCATGAGGCGGTCCTTGGGTTGGGTGGCAATTGGCAAGGCTGGCGGGACAGCGCCCCCTCTGCCCTGCCGGGCATCTCCCCCACTTGGGGGGAGATTGGCTGTGTTGTTCGCCCCACCTTCTCCTGCAACGTAGGCGCTTAGCGAAAGCGGTGGCGAAAGCTGATCTCCCCCCTTGAGGGGGAGATGGCCGGCAGGCCAGAGGGGGGTGCCTGGCGCCGGCGTATCATCATTGCCGGCGGCGCTCCCCCTCTCCGTCCCGGCTGCGCCGCGCCACCTCGCTCTCGCGTTGCGGGGGCGAGGAAAGGAGCGCCCTTTTCGCCATCAACCCCCGCATCAGGCGTCTTTCCCGCACCTCGATCGAAAGCTGCGCGCTGGACGGACAGAACTGGACGTTGTCGACCTTGGCCTCGCCGCGGATGAAACGCTGGATCGCAGCCTGCACGTCGCAGAGCTCGGCGTCCTGCACGGCGGCCAGATAGCCGCGCAGCTGCATCTCGGCGTCAGCCAGTGCGGATTGCGGGAAGCAACTGAACATCGCGGCCAGTGCTTTCGCCGCCTGCTGCAATTCGGCTGCGGTCATTGATCTCCTCGATGATTGCGTTGGCGGCATCGACATGGGTCCTGCGGCGATGCCAGTTCTGTCCGGCTGAACGGCCCGAAGATGATTTCCCGTTCTTTTCCCGCGGAGCGGCAATCCTGGGAGAAAACGCCAGGGCGTTTTCTCCCGATGGATCTATGGCTTGTGGATTCATGGATTCTAGACTCTGGGATTCTGGACTCTGGGGTTTATCCTCCGCCTTATCCCCGCCCTTAACCCGTCGCTTATCAGACGGCGAAAAAAACCTTTCCTTCGAGAGGCTTGGGTTGCCGCCCTTCAAGCCGTTGCGGCGCGCCGCGCGGGCCTTGCGGGCGTCGGCGATCATGCGCCTGGAATAGATGCGGCCGTGGCGATCGCGCGAGAAGACGCGGTTCTGCTCGAGCTCGGCAAGCAGGAGCCCAAGCTCCGTTTCCGCGCAGCCGGCAAGGCGGGCAAGCGCCGCCTCGTCCAGCCCCTTGCCGGCGATCGCGACATAGCCGACCGGCTCGTGCGCGGCGGCAACGCACAGCATGCGCATCCACAGCCCCTGGGCTGCCAGCGAGCAGAGGCGCAGGTTCGGATCGGACTCCCAGTCCGACCAGAAGAATCTCGACCAGACCGTGCCGCTCATGGGGAGGGCTCGCAAAGGCGGCTGGGCTCGAATCTCCCCCCTCGAGGGGGAGATGGCCGGCAGGCCAGAGGGGTCGCCGCGCATGAAGCGCCAACGTCATCTCTGTCGCCGATGAGGCTGGCGCTCCATGCGCTAGGACCCCCTCTGTCGCCTTCGGCGACATCTCCCCCTCAAGGGGGGAGATTAACAGCGCCATCATCACATCCCCCTCCCACGATGGCCGTGAAACCTGGCATGGTGATGCGCGCAATAGCTCCGCGTGCCCGTGGTCGGCAGCCCACAGCACAGCATCTCCGGCCCCGGGCGCGCGCCGGGCGGATCGTCCTCGGCATCCTCGCGCAGTGCCAGGTCGATCGGCGCGCGGCAGCGGTTGAACAGGCAATCGAGGAAGCGCATGGCCGCGACATGCGGCTGGCGGCCGGGATTTACCGGGGGCGGCGGCGCGGGGAGCTTGTAGAGCTGGGCTTCGGATTTTTCGCGCGCGCCGGGGGCGAGCCAGGCGGGCGGCAAGCTGCGCGCGGGTTTTCGCGACTTGGGCTTCTTGGGTTTGGGTGGGGTGCGGGCATTCGGCGGCGTGGAGAGCTCACTTCTTGAGAGGTCGGCGGGACAGCGCCCCTTTCTGTCCTGCCGGACATCTCCCCCACGAGGGGGGAGATTGGCGGTTGCGGCGCTGGCGACCACCCTTCCCCGACGATCCGGCCGTGCGTGCTTCCTCGGCCTGCCGCCGGCGCGACCGCCTTTGGGGTTGGCGAAGCCGATGGCTCTAAGCCCGGCATTGCGATGCACGATGCCGATGATGGCGTTGCGCGAGACCGCGCTGCCGCGCAGCGCGCTGAAGCGGCCGGCGATGCGCGAGGCCGAAAGCCCCTCCCTCAGCCAGGCGGCGATCTCGTCGATTTCCTTTTCGGTGTAGGCGGCAGGCATGTCTCATTCCATTGCTTGCGAAAGGCTTGGGCTTGCGAAGCGCTTGGCTTGCGGCCACGCGCCAGGGTTCGGCCGCGAGGCCGTTGGTCAGGTCAGGGAAAGGGTTGGAATCAGGCGGCGCCGGGCGCCGCACCAAGCAGTCGAAGAAGCGCGGCTTCGGCCGCCGCGCGCGTCAGGCCCGACACCGCCCGGCCCGTCATCCGGTCGAACAGGATGACGGTGCCGTCCTCGGTGCGGATGCAGCTTGTGCCGCCCGAATTTGGGGCCGGAGAATTGGGGGCCGGAGCCGGGGGAGGAACGGCTCCGGCCGTTCCGGTGAACCGGGGTGCGGGCGGTTCGACCGGATCCGGGGCAAAAGCCCCGGAATGCGCCCGGACCGGGGAGGAGGACAGTCCGGACGATTGGAATTCGTGGATAGAGGGACGCGCGTTCATGCCGCCTCCCCTTGCATTGCGGCGGCGCGGCCGGCCAGCCACTCGTAGCTTACGCCGGCAATGCCCAGCCTGCGGCTTGCGGCCACCACATGCGGCCAGTGCTGCGGCGCGATGCGGCCACGGCGGCGCATCTGGCGGGCGGCCTCGTAGCCGCAGCCGACATCGGCGGCGAAGGCGCCGATGCTCTGCCAGGAATCAATTAGCTCCGAGATACTCGTGGGCAGCCCCGAGATGCTCGTGGGCGGCCGCGAGATGCTCGTGGGCGACCGCGAGATGATCACGGGTGATGCGGAAATGCTTGCGGGATGCTCATTCATGCGCTAAGCGTACGTTATGTACGAATGGCGCGCAAGCGAAATCGTACAATTCGGACGATAATTTTCAGGCATTTTGTACGATGATGGATTCCCGGCACCGATTGCAGCAGGCGCGCGCCCAGGCCGGCTATGCCACGCCCAGCGATGCGGCGCGCGCGCTGCGCGACATCAACAAGAACACCCTGATCAGCCACGAGAACGGCAACCGGCCGCTGTCGCGCAAGGCGGCTGAGAAATACGGCCGGCTGTTCAACGTCGACCCCGGCTGGCTCCTTTTCGATGCTGGCTTGGGGGGCGACGGCGCCGAAGCCGCGCCGGTGCACCTTGCCGCCTCGCCGGTCACCATCGACGTGCCGATCGTGTCCTGGATCAGCGCCGGCGAGCTCGGCAGCCAGGACAGCGTCGTCAACCTCTCGGACTATCCGACCATCCCGACCGCCGACCTCGAGGAAGGCGAGTGGATCGCGCTGCGCGTCGACGGTCCGTCGATGAACAAGATCTCGCCGCCGGATTCGATCATCTTCGTCAACCTGCGCGACAAGCGGCTGGTGACCAATGGCTGCTACGTGATCGCCGACGAGACGGGCCGCGCCACCTACAAGCGCTACCGCCCGAACGACACCCCGCCCTTCCAGCCGGCGTCCTATCTCGACATCCCGCCGCCGGAGCTGGAGGGGGCGATCACCATCATTGGGCGGGTGAGAAGGTCGATAATCGATATGTGAGGATAATATCGATCGAGGAGGAGAAAGCGCCTCGCAGTAGCGTCGCGGCTTCGCCGAAGAACAAAAAAAGAACTTCGGACTTGTACTTGTCCTCAAAATCCCCTTAGATCACGGATACGTGGGATTGGGGTCCCGTTTGCCGGGAGGGGGTCATGTACAAATCGATCAGGGGAAATCTGCGTTTCATCGTGCTGGCGCAGGCCTTTGTGCTGACGGAGCCGGCCGTCCTGCATGCCGAGGACGCGGACTATCATCCGCAGAACTTCACCCAGCCGCTGAGCGTCGCCAGGGGCACGATTAACCCGGCTGGCGGCGGCGCCGTCTACCTGAAGCCGGAGGACAGGTGCAATCTGGTGGTGAAGGAGTTCGGCTGGGACCGTGACCAGTGCGGCACGATCGACCAGCTGATCTTCGGCTTCACGCCGGAGATCGACAACCTCACCGTCGAGCAGCCCGTCTCGGACGGCTATGTCAGCCTGGCCGACTGGGACAGCGCCGGCCGCGGCGAAGAGATCAGCGCCATCGAGGAGAGCTTCAAGGAATCGGTGAAGGCGCAATCCGAGCGCGTCGGACAGGAGATCCGCTTCGACGGCTGGCTGGTCTATCCGCAAATCGACAAGGCCAGGAACATCCTCTATTACGCCAACATCCTGAACTGGGGCGGCGACAGGACGATCAACATCTCCGTCTCGATCTTCGACCGGCAGGGCTATGTCCCGATGAAGATCGTGCCGGTGAACGGCAACATCGCGGCCGAGTCCGTGCTGAAGATCGTCGAAGCATCGGCCACAGCCTACAAGCCGAAGGCCGGCTCTTCCTATTTCGAACATTCCAGCGGCGACAAGGTCGCCGGCTACGGCGCGCTGGGCGTGCTGGCGGCGATGCTCGGCGTCAAATTCGGCAAGGCCGCCGGCGTCGGCCTCATCGCGCTCGCCCTGGTGGTGCTGAAGAAAGGCGCCTTCCTGCTGTTGCTTCCGCTGGTCTGGCTGAGAAAGCTGTTCAGCAGGAACAAGGCGGACAGTTGAGCTTGGGAGGCCGGCAAATAGCAGACCGGGCGGATGAAAGCAGTCTGATACAGCTGATGCGAAAATGGCGCCTGCCGTTGTTGCTGCTGCTGGCCTGCCTTGTCGCGCTCGACGTCCGCGGCGCCATGGGGATCGCCGCCAATCTCACTTACGCGGCCTGCCTCGGCAATCCGGCTGACCCAGCCCAGCGGATCGAAGCCTGCACACAAATCATCGACAACAAGGCTGAGGGTCCAGACAAGCGCGCGACGGCCTACTTCAAGCGTGCCTACGCCTGGTCAATGGAAGGCGATCTCGACCGCGCCATCTCCGATAGCGACCAGGCGATAAGCCTCAATCCCGAATACGCATCCGCTTACTACAACCGAGGCTATGACTGGGCGCTAAAGGGCGATTACGACCGGGCTATTGCCGATTATGGTCAGGCGATCGCCTTCGATCCGACGCTCGTCGGAGTCTATGAAAATCGTGGCCAGAGCTGGGGCGGCAAAGGCGACTATGACCGCGCCATTGCCGACTTCAACGTGGCAATCGGGCTCGATCCGAAAGGCGCCTACGCCTATTACGGACGGGGCTTAGCCTGGTCCTACAAGGGCGACGACGACCTTGCGATCGCGGACTACGACCGGGCCGTGGACCTCGATCCGACGCTGGCCGATGCATATTACGCGCTGGGTCTCGCCTGGGCACACAAGGGCGACCACGACCAGGCCATTGTCGACTACGGCCGGGCAATCGCGCTCAATCAGAAATCCGCCGATTTCTACAACGCCCGAAGCAAATCATGGACGGCGAAGGGGAACCGCGAACGCGCCGAGGCCGACCGGAAGATGGCGGCCGGCATCCAAGGAAAGTAGCGCGCCGCCAGGGCCTTAGAAGCGCCGGCAGATCACGGTGCGGGAGTGCGAGAGCTCGTGTTGTAAGATCTCGCGGCTTTCTGAAACCATCGTTCAAATTGTACGAATCTTGCTTGACCGTATTTCGTACATAAAGTACGATAGTCTCTCCTCCGAGGGGACGTCCTTGAACACCGCGAACCATGCCGCTTTCGCCGATCTCTCCCGCCCATTGCTCTCGCCACTGCCGCTCGCCGTGCGTGAGCGGTTGGCCGGCGCCTGGCGCATGGCCAGCCAGGACATTGCCGACGACATCCGCTTCATCCGGCAATATCTGAAGGTGATCGCCGAGAAAGACGAGCGGCTTTCGACCGGCACGCTGGTGCACGGCCGCGCCTATGTCGAGGCCTGCGCGGCCTGGCTGCCGGAAACGGTGGCGCGATATTTGCGGAACCTCAGGCTGATCAGCGAGTGCGAATGCGCGATGACCGCGGCCGGCGTGCGGTTCGCGAAGTCGAGCGATGCGTGGGAATGATGCGCCCCTTCCTTTGCTCGGCAAAGAGAAGAACAAGACCGAACGCCGGCGGGACGGCGCCCCCCTGTCCTGCCGGACGTCTCCCCCACTTGGGGGAAGATTGGCAGTTTTGGCGACGGCGCCTTTCTTGCAACGTTGGCGATTAGCGAAAGCGACCGCGACAATCCGATCTCCCCACCTGTGGGGGAGATCTCCGGCAGGACAGAGGGGGCGCGAAGGAACGCGGCGAAGACAATTGCCGCCGCCGGAACGCGAACAATCATGGCCTCTGCAACCTTCGGCTCCGCGCCGCAAGAAATGCATCGTTTCACACAATTGCCAATTGGTGGACGCAGGCGAGCGGGCGGTAGTTAATTCGTCTCAGCGAACGAGGGTAAGCCGTAATACCAGGAGGAACTGGTTTGATGGACCACCAAATCGACATCGGCATACAGCCCGACGATCAGCCTTACGAAATCGCCTCATTTGCGAGGAAGCACGGCCTGACGATTCCCGTCGCGGACGCGGTCCTTTTCGCCAAGGGGCCGTCGCCGTCGCGGGCCGCCTGCGATACGGCAGCGCTGGCCCTCCTCTGCGCGGTCGCCCAATACGCCAGGAAGCAAGGGGCGCGCTAGAGCGTTTCACGGTTTCACGGAAACGGCGAACCGCTCTATCTCTTTGTTCTGACGCAATTCCGGACGGAAAACCGCTACGCACTTTTCCTGGAATTGCGCTAAAGCGGTCGTGATCTTTCAGATTCGCTCCATGCGCTTTAGGCTTTTGATCTTACGCATGTCTTTGTCCCGAAACCGGTTCCCGCTTTCGGGAGACATGATCTAACCGTTCGGAGCCCCTCCCTTCTCCTCTTGCAGGAGAAGGAAAGGGCGCGGCGTTCTCGTGCCCTTTCGGCTGTTGTCGGGATGGCCGGCGGCGCGTGGGCCGCCCGCTTGGGGCCGCCTGAAATCAGGCCTTGGCTTTCGGTTTGGCCGCCTTCGCGGGTTTGGCTGCCTTGGCGGGCTTTTCAGCCTTCGCCGCCTTTGGCTTGGCGGCCTTGGCGGCGGCCGCCTTCTTCGGCGCGGCCTTGGCTTTCGGCTTTGCAGCGCCGTCGATCTCGGCGGTCGCCTGGTCCCAGTGCTCCATATGCGCGCCCTCCGGCCGCCCTGCCTGTTCCCAGATCTCATGCGCCCGCCGGCGAATGCGTTCCTGCCTGTCGTCCGTCACTGTCGCCTCCATTTGGTTGGGGCCGTTCCCCGACGGAAACATTAGCCGAATTTTTCGGTGGCGTCTTGCGCATCGACGCTAGGGGGTCGGCAGCGATTTTCTTCAGTGCACGTCGGAGACGACGGCGACGCCGAGATGTGCTGCCTTTTTTGTGATCAATCCGGCCAGGTCGGCATCAGAGCGCTCGGTTCCCGTGCGCTCGCGCAAGATGGCGATCGCATCCTTCATCGACAGCAGGCCCGTGCAATGTTCGGCGAGAAGCTTGTCGACGTTCTTGGCGATGTCAGGTGATTCGACATGGGGATGGTGCATGGCTGCGACTCCTTTCTAGGAGCCGGCATCCCCCCGCCGGGCATGGCGGGAGGATCGGGGCTCGTAAGCACAAAGGTTTACTCGATAACCTGTACCACTCTGCGTGTGCCGGGGTCGACAAGAACCGTGTGGTCGTTGACGACAGTATACCTGTACTGAACGTCCGGCACCGTCTGCAATTCAACCGTATCCGGCACCGTCGAGCCTATGCCGAGCTCGAGGCCCAGAACGTTGACCGAAGCAACCGGGTGCCTGTGGACATATTCCTTGACGACGGTCTGCTGCTCAGGGGTGACGATCACCTCGTCCGCAGCCGCAACGCCGATACCGGCCATCAAAGCCAGGCCGGCGACAGCAGGAATGAGGGTGGTTTTCATCATAAGTCTCCTGTTGCGTTGGCGAGCTCCACACTGCCTCCGCCAGAGCGGAAACAGCGGCAGATCGAACATGGGAGCTCGTGGAGCAAACGCCCGCGGAAGACTCTTGTTCCGTCGGCGGCGGCCAATGGTTTTCTTCTCCCGCTTGCCGGCAGGGAACCGTCGCGGCGGCTTCGCATTGTTTGCGTTGAGCGATTCCAGATGCCGAGGGCCGCCGCCATGAGCAAGCCTACCGTCACAAGCGACATGCCGCTCCGCGCCCCGGTGGCGATCGCCGTGGGCGCGGGATTCAAGCGCGAGATCGCCTCGTTGGCGGCGATGCAGAATTTCCTCAAGGAATGGCCGCAGGCGGCGCGCGGCGACTGCTATGTCGCGGCGGCGCAGGCCTGCGAGGCGGCTTGGACCGGAGAGAGGAAACTCAAGGAAGCACGACAGGCTTTCCTCTGCTTCGCGGAGAAGGCCGGCATTCTGTGGACCGGCGTCGATCCGGTGACGGCGCTGCGCGAAGCCAAGATCAGGCGCGGCAAGACCAGGCGCGCAATCGCACCGCGGCAGCGCGCAAACCAACCGAGGCAGTAGGAAGAAAAAGCCCCCGCGCGAAGGGCTATGGCGCGCGAGCGACGCCGCACACTGCCGCCCATTTCCGGACGGCAGCTGGTCGACATCGGATGGCGGGGGAAGGCTTATTGTCAGTTAGGCGACGATTCGCCAAACGCCTCGGTGACGAAGGATGCGGCGATCAGGTCGTCCGCATCGATGCGTAGGGAGCCCTCGCCGCCCCCCATGATGGCCGCGACCTTCTGGAAGGTCTTCATCTCGTGTTCGGTGATCCGGGCGTCCCGCATCCTGGCTTTCAGATCGGCGACACGCATCCCGAGCGAACGGGATGTTCCGATTTCTCGTTTCGACATATTGGTCAGTCCTCCTCCCCCCAGCCCGTGCCTGTCTGTGCCTGTCTGCCGCCGCCCGAACGAATCCGCATGCTGCCGATGGCTTATGTTGCTTATGAGGCAACCGCGAACCCAGAGGCGGCAACGCGCTCCCGAACGGAAGGTTCCGTAAGCGTATGGTAACAAAATAATACTGCGCTGTGGCCCGCCGGCCGCAAGCAGGCGACGGGCCATTCGGTTTTGCCGGCCGAAATCAGCGGCCGGCTACTGCAGCACCTCGACGATCTTGCGGGTGCCGGGGTCGACGATCACGGTCTGGTTATCGACGACGACATAGCGGTATTTGACGTTCGGCACTTCGTGCAGTTCGACCGTATCTGGCAGGGTGCTGCCGACACTGAGCTTCACGCCGGGAACCTCTATCGAGGCCAGCGGCTGCTTGTGCACATATTCCTTGATGACGGTTTCCTGCTCGGGCTCGATGACAACGTCCTGCGCGGCTACGGCGCCAGCGCCGGCCAGAAGCAGAAGGCCTGCGGCAGCTGTGGTGATGTGCATTCTCATAGTCGTCTCCTTTTGCGGATAAAAGACGCCTCCTCCGCTGCGCCTGCGATTTTCCACAGCCGGTCGGCACTTGGTCTAACGCCATGTGCCCACGGCTTGTTCCGGCAAAATTGCCGACCGCGTTGTTCGCGAAGAACCTCCAAAGGGTCCGCCAAAACAATTTCGGAACAATGCTTTTCAGCCCGGGTTATCCGAATGAAGGGACCGACTTTCCGAGGAGGAATCCGATGAAACACCTGTTGATCACGAGCATGCTCGCGCTCGGCGTTTCTTGCGGCGCCGCGATGGCGCAGACCGAATCCACGCAGCCCAGCGGCGGCGACAATTGCGCCGCAGGTCAGGCCGACTGCCAGAAGGGCGGCAAGGCCCAGGGTGGGATGAAGTCGCAAACCGAGGAGAACACCCAGGGCGGGGCCAGCACCGAGCAGAAAGCCCAGGGCGGCACCAAGATGCAGACCAATGAGCAGGCTCAAGGTCAGGCCGGCACCAGCACCGAGCAGCAGGCCCAAGGCAAGGCCAAGATGAAGACCGACGAGCAGGCCCAGGGTCAGGCTGGCACCAAGACCGAGGAGCAGGCTCGGGGCACGGCCAAGTGCAAGACCGGCGAGACCAACTGCCCGAAGACGAACGAACAGGCCCAGGGCAAGGCCAAGATGAAGACCACCGAGCAGAACGCGCAGGGCAAGACTGGTACCAGCACTGAGCAGAATGCCCAGGGCACCACCAAGATGCAGACCCAGCAGAACGCCCAGGGCAAGACCGGTACCAGCACTGAGCAGAACGCCCAGGGCACCACCAAGATGCAGACCCAGCAGAATGCCCAGGGCAAGACCGGCACAACCACCGAGCAGAACGCTCAGGGCACCAACGTCCAGACCGATCAGAACAAGACGGCCTCGATCACCAATGTGACGGTCGAGCAGAAGACGCAGATCACGCAGATCATCCACGAGACCCACGTCAAGCCGGTCGCGAGTGTCGACTTCGACATCTCGGTCGGCGTCGAGATCCCGCGGCACAAGATCCGCCTGCATCGCGTGCCGGCCCGCATCGTCAAGATCGTCCCGGCCTATGAATCCTACGAGTATTTCGTGCTGGCCGACGGACGCATCGTCATCGTCGATCCGGACACCTACGAGATCGTGGCGATCCTGGAGGCTTGATCCGGACGGCGTTCCCGTCAGGAGGAGGCCCGCCGCGCCGCAAGGCCCGGCGGGTCGTTTTTGGTTCCTGCGCCAGCACGCCATCGAAGCTTAGCAGCCATCGATTCCGGCGAGAGATCGGACAAGGCCATATTCAGAAAGAGCCGGGAACCCGGACAGCCCGACCTGCTTATCGTGATGACACAGGATTTCGCAGGCCGGGCCGTGTCCAGCAGTGAATGCCGGGCATGAAGAATTTGCATCTATCAGGCTGGACGCGCAACTCACGGTATGCGAGGGGCTGAAATCTGGTTCGCCTTACAATCCCACCGCCTATCCATCGACCGGCTTCCGAGGACAGCAAACCGGCCGCGCCGCCTTCGCAGGAAGCAGCGGGCCGGCCCTCCCGCCGATGAAGGGACGTTCTCGGCGGTCGTGCGGGATTGCGCGATGGCTGAGGACAGGTTCTAGCCGAGCAGGATTCCGGCAGCCGCGAAGGCGATGCAGAAGCCGAAAACAGGCACGAGAAGCCACCGCGCCTCATAGACGCTGCGGTCCATCAGTTCCTCCTGATTAACGTAATGAAAGGGAACAGATCCGCCTCGGCTTGGTTCCTTAGTCAGAGGTCCCGGGCCGCAGGTCCTGATCGCATCGGCCCTAAGGCCTACGGCACCGAGGCTGCCTGAAGTCTTGCGATCCCGCCGGAAAAGGTGCAAGGGTCGAGACGGGTAGAGAAAAGGGCGAGATCGCCGGAGCCGGAAGCGGTTGCGGCGCTCGGTTGGGCAAATGTATTTTCCGCAGTTCCTTGTGGGAATGACGGCAACGCTCCTGGTGGTCCTGGGCTGGACCTACGCGTCCACGGGATCGGTCTGGGCGTCGCTGGGCTGGACATTCCTGGCGGGCGTGGTGCTGCAGGCAGGCTACTTCGTGGCCGTGCTGTGGCTCGTGAACGCCGAAAGCCGGGTGACGGACGAGAGCAAGGCGACCGACGCCGGCGCACCCGCCAAGCTGCCCGGCTCGTTCGAGCGCGACGGCATCATCCACGCGCTGATCTCGCGGCTGTTCCCGAGGCTGCTGCCCTGAGCAATTCCGTCAGGAATTGCGACAAGACAAAGACAGCAATTTCAGGAAAAGTGCGCAGCGGTTTTCCGCCGGGGACGCAATATCTGGCCAGCTCGGCGTTTTGGGAGGCGCGGGAGTTTCGGCATTCGCCGGCGCCGCGACCCTGCCGGCGCAATTGCACCCAAAAGTAGTCAAGCCGCCGGCTTGCTGACCGGAGCCGTTGCTGCATATATCGGCGTATAACCATTGCCAACGGCAACACGCGATGGATGACCCGAAACCAACAAGCAAGAAACAGCGCCGACTGTCGGCTTTCGAACTCGATTCCGTGCGGGAAGCCTTCCGGCGGTCGGTCCGCGAGAACAACGTCACGGAAGCCGACTGGGCCGAACACGCCAAGACGTTCATCCAGAACATGATCGGCAAACATGGCGGCATCAAGCAGCGCTGACTGCCCGGGGCGGGAGCGGCCCGGCGCCCTCATCAGTTTCGGGGAGTGAGAGCTACCGGGCCTAACCGGCGGGGACCGCTTACGGGGACTTCGCTACTTGGGCACACCGGCTAGCGAAGAAATATACGCTCCCGCTAATGTAATCGGAACGCATCCATAAGGACGAAGGCGGGAGTAGCTCGCCATGCCGGAACAGCTCGGCAAGGCCGATCGCCACGACCGGCTCGGCCCCTGACAGTCTCTCGCCGCTGCGCAAAGGCAGTTCTTCAATCGAAGCGGGCAAATTACGGCAAGTCCCGTTTTAAGTCAGCTTTAATACGTTTGGGTGCGAGATTGGCGGAAGCGCTCCCAACCTCTCGCGCAATTGGCGCTCGCGGGCGGGACTGGCCTCATCAGACCGGCGTTTATATGAAACGGTTGAAGGACGTTAGTGTCGGAACCAAGCTCTCTCTGGGCTTTGGATTGGCATTGCTGTGCATCGTCGGATTAGGAGTATTTGGGGTCGAGCAACTGCGATCGCTCAACAAGGTCACGAGCGAGATCACCGGCGTTTGGTTGCCGCAGGTCCAGATCGTGGAGGAGATGAAGCGCAACCTCGCGGAACACCAGCTCTATGCAACGCTGCGCATGCGCAGCGCCGATATTCGGCAGACGCCGGGTATCGATGACGAGATGGCAAAGGCGAGCGAAGAAATACTTCGAGACCGGCGTGCCTACCGCAGGAGTGCCGGATCGCCGGCCGAGCAGGACCTGTTCGATCAGTTCGTCTATCTGTGGACGGCCTATGAGGACTCCCTGACAACGATTTTCCCGCTGCTCGAAACAGGGGAGCAAGCGAAGGCCGTCAAAGAATTCGAAACGGTATCGCTGCCGACCGTGGCGGAGGCGGCTCAGCGGCTGGACGGACTGCTGGCCCTCACCAATCAGCGCAGCATGTCCGCCGCAGCCATGGCGGATCGTACCTATACCGTCGCGCAGCGGCTGGCCTGGGCCGCGATCGTCTTTGCCGCCGGGTGCCTCGGCATGCTTGTCGCCTGGATCCGACACAATGTCAGCAAGCCGATCCTCACCGTGAGCGAGGCGATGCATCGGTTGACGCTGGGTGACCGCCGCTCAACCCTCGTTGCGCTGAAAAGGGACCGGCGCGACGAGGTTGGGCTCTTGTTCTCGGCTTTTGCCGGCTACCGTGCCAGCCTGGAGCGGAGCGACGCCTTGGTCCGCGAGGCCGAGCTGGAACGGCAGCATCTGGCCGCCGCCGCCGCGAACATGCCGGTGGGTCTGTGCATGTTCGATGCCGAGCGACGGCTGGTTTTCTGCAACCAGGCCTACGGCGACCTCTACCACCTGCCGGAGACGCTGACCCGCCCCGGATCGCGGTGGGTCGATCTGATGCGGTTCCGGATCGCCGCCGGGCTTTATGTAGGCCAGGACCCGGACAGGTATCTGGAAGAGCTCTCGGCGACCATCGACCGCGCCGAACGTGTGGTGAGCCTGGTGGAGCTCAGGGACGGGCGCACCATCGACCTCATTCATCAGCCGTTGCCGGGCGGCGGGTGGCTCGCCACGCATCACGACGTGACCGACTTGCGGCGCAGCGAAGCCCGCATCTCCCATATGGCGCGCCATGACGGGCTTACTGATCTTCCAAACCGCATATTGTTCCGTGAACGTGCCGAGGAAGCCTTGGCCGAGATGGAACGCAGAGATGGCAAAGCCGCCTTCCTTTGCCTCGATCTCGATCATTTCAAGATGGTCAACGACACGCTCGGACATCCGATCGGCGACGCCTTGCTGAAGGAGGTTGCCTCCAGGCTGAGACAGGTCGTGCGTGAAGACGACACGGTGGCCAGGCTCGGCGGCGACGAGTTCGTGATCATTCAAAGGGAGGCTGGTCAGCCGGTCGAGGCCACGGCGCTTGCGCAACGGGTCATCGATGCGCTGAGCGCGCCTTACGTCGTCGATGGTCATGGAGTTGTGATCAGCGCCAGCGTCGGCATCTCGATTGCGCCGAACGATAGCAGGAACGCCGACCAGCTGCTCAAGAACGGCGACATGGCGCTCTATCGGGCAAAGGCGGAGGGACGCGGGACGTACAGGTTCTTCGAGCCGGAAATGGATGCCCGCATGCAGGCGCGGCGGTTTCTCGAACTCGACCTGCGCGAGGCGCTGGTCCGAGGGCAATTCGAGATCTACTACCAGCCGCTCCTCAATCTCGGCCGCGGCGAGGTCAGCTGCTTCGAGGCGCTGCTGCGCTGGCATCATCCGACGCGCGGCATTGTCTCCCCGGCCGAGTTCATTGCCCTGGCCGAGGAGATCGGCCTGATCGTCCCGATCGGCGAATGGGTGATCAAGCAGGCCTGTCTCGACGCGGCACGCTGGCCCGATGGCATCAAGGTTGCCGTCAATCTGTCGCCGACGCAGTTTCGCAGCTCGCGCTTGCTTTCGACGATCGTCGAGGCATTGGACGTCTCGGGGCTGCCCCCGAGCCGGCTCGAGCTCGAAATCACCGAGACGGTGCTGCTGGCCAACACCCAGGCGACCCTGGCGATGCTGCAGCATATCCACATGCTGGGCGTGCACATCGCGATGGACGACTTCGGAACCGGGTATTCGAGCTTGAGCTATCTGCGCTCGTTCCCGTTCGACAAGATCAAAATCGACCAGTCCTTCGTCAAGGATGCCAATGACGTCGACAGCTCGGTCGCCATCATCCGAGCCGTCACGAGCCTTGGCAGCAGCCTCGGAATGCAGACCACAGCCGAGGGGATCGAGACAGCCGAGCAGCTCGAGCGGGTACGAACGGAAGGCTGCACCGAGGCACAGGGCTTCCTGCTCAGTCGGCCGCTGCCTGCCCGGGAGATCCCCGCAATGCTGAAGCGGGTGCGTGCCGTCGTGGCCGGCGACCTCATCAGGCCTGCGCCCGAAATGACAGCAGGGCGGCGTCGCAGGAATGCAGCCGCCAGCGCTTAAAGCGCGTCGCGTTGAAACGCCTTGGCAGCCCATACCCTTCGATCGTCATCCTCGGGCTTGACCATGCCGTGATGGTGGCCGAGGAATGCGGTCGATCAAATTCTGCACCGTTGCACGGCTCAAAGGTAACGACATGGATCCTAGGGTCTGCGCTCCGCTTCGCGTCGCTCCGCCCTAGGATGATGGGTGGACGGCCCCTTGCGGCATCGAATGTGCCAAACTGGTCGTGTTGGAACCCAGCGGAGGAGACCGTCCGTCATGCAAGCTATCAGATTTGGAATCGATTTGGCCAAGAACGTGTTTCAGGTGCACGGCGTGGATGCAGCCGGGCAGGTGGTGGTGCAGCGCCAGCTGCGGCGCGCGCAGGTGGAGAAGTTCTTCGCCGCGCAGCCGCCGGCGCTGATCGGCATGGAGGCGTGCGGCTCGGCCCATCATTGGGCCCGCACGCTGAGCGCGCTCGGCCACGAGGTCAAGCTGATGCCGCCGGCCTATGTGAAGCCCTATGTTGCGCGCAACAAGAACGATGCCCGCGATGCGCAAGGCTGTTGCGAGGCGGTGAGCCGGCCCGACATGCGCTTCGTGCCGATCAAGACGGTCGAACAGCAATGGGCCCGAGCGCTGCATCGCACACGTGACCTTCTGGTGCGCCAGCGCACGCAACTGGCCAACGCCATGCGTGGGCAGCTCTATGAGATGGGTCTGATAGGTGCCAAGGGGGCCGCAGGCATCGAGGCCCTGCTGCAGCGCATCGAGGCAGCCGATGAAGCCATTCCCGCGGCGCTGTTGATCTGTCTGGCGCCTCTGGCCGGGCAATGGCGGGCGCTGGATGGCGAGATCGGCAAGCTGGACAAGCAGATCCTGGCTCAGGTCAGGCAGCAGCGAGCGGCCTTGCGGCTGACGACGATCCCGAGCGTCGGCCCGATCATCGCGCATGCAGCCGTCGCCACCATCGGCGATGGCCGCCAGTTCGCTTCGGCCAGGGACTTCGCCGCCTGGCTGGGCCTGACCCGCAAGAGCCATGACACCGGCGGCAAGCACAGCTTGACGGGCCATATCAGCCGCGCCGGCGACAGGGACCTGCGAAGGCTGCTCATTCTGGGCGCCAGTTCCTGGTTGCGCCAGGTCAGGGCCAAACCCGACAAGGGCTCACCCTGGGTTCGCGGCCTGCTGGCCAGGCGGCCGGTCAAGGTCGCCGTCGTCGCCCAAGACCGCCCGCATCATCTGGGCAATGCTGCAATCGGGACAGGAATACAGGGCGCCGACTGCGGCATAAACGCAAATCGAGGCCCTCAACAAGCGTAAGGAGCAAAAAGCAGCACGGCAAAATGGTCAGGACCTGGGTCGAGACACTCCGCCTTCGTCATCGCGATACAAAGCGCGCTAGAATGATTGGAACTCGATCCGCGTAACCCTTGCGGGCCAGCGGTCTTCGAAATCGACCGCACTAAAGGCCGAATACATGACCGCTCCAGACCTGCGCCGTCGTTGCCATTTTGCCTCTTGCCCAAAAGGGGCCGTCCATACATGACGAAGTGATGGCGTTCCGCCTCGCTGTTGGACGGACATCGAAACGCCGTGCGAACTTTCCGACTTTCCGCGCGGCGTTCGACTGCGTTTCGCTGCTGCCTCGGTCAGCGCGCGGCGGCCGGCGTGGCCGAACGCACCGTTTCCGGCGACGAGAAGACCACGAAGGCGAAGACCAGCACCGCGGCGGCAACGATCAGCGAGCCGATCGCCACGACCGGCTCGATCTGCGGATGGCCGCCCGCCAGCATCCAGTAGAGCGCCGGCAGCATGATGACGAGGCCGACCGTGTAGAGGCCGTAATGGATCATTGCGACGCGGCGCTCCGCCTTCGCGGGATTGAGCGCGTAATAGCCGCCGAAGATCGCGCTGGTGACCCAGCCGAGAAGGTTGATGTGGGCATGCGCCGGGAAGGCGCCGTGATCGCCCGAGATCGCCATCTGCAGCCCGGCCGCGATGCCGAGGATGAGAAACACGACGGCCGTCTTGAAGAAAAGTTCCGAAACCCGCGGCATTTGTTGTCCTCCCAATGCCCTGTGACTCCCTCACCCGCCAAGTCTACACGCCGCAATGCATATTAGCCACGACGCATTGAGGGCGAAGGCAGGTTTGGTGTGGATTGTGGGTCGTCGTGGACATTGCGGACGCAAGGATGCGCGAATGCGAACCATCTGCGTCGGCGGGACAGCGCCCCCTCCGTCTTGCCGGACAGAGGGGGCGCGAAGGAGTGCGGCGCTCGCCTTCTACCTAGCGGCGCCACGCTCAGCATTCGCGACGGTGACGACGATCGTCGACGATGCGTGCAAGCGCCTCGGTGGGGTCGCGGTCGACAGGCAGCGCGAGTGCGTTTTCGATGTCGAAGGCGGTGACGCCGATGTCGCGGCGCTCGCATTCGCTCATGGCGGCAAGGGCGGCGAGGTCGCGGCGCGCCTTCCAGAAGCGCGGCAGCCACAGCAGAGCCGACGTCACCGCGGCGAGCAACCGGAAAGGCCGCGAGGGAGAAGCATGCGACGGGCAGCCGGCTGCTATGCTGATGAGAGGAACCGTCGTGGTCATGATGTTGTCTCCATCCTCGAAACTGTCCGGGCGACAGCAAGGATGACGGTAGCCGGCTCTCGGCCGGAGATCGTGAGACCGTGGCGAAACTTCGGGGAAATTGCGGCGAAATCGGTAGGCGGGGGACCGGCCCCGGATCAGTCGGTTCGGCTGGATCACTCCGGCAGGCCGGCCTCGCGCAGGCCGGCGGCGATGCGTTCGCTCGTGCCCGCATCGAAGGGCGAGGCGTCGCCGACCCTGGCAATGGTGAGCCCCGGGTAGTTTTCCATGAGCCTGCGGCAAGCGCGCCGTGCCTCGTCCTTGCGACCGGCATGAACCAGCGCCGTGACTAGCAGGCGCAGTCCCCACCAGGCGCCTGGTTGCCGGCTAAGGCCGCGCTGCATCAGCGCCACCGCCTCGTCATAGCGCGCGGCGATGAAATGCGCCGTGCCGATGCCGATCTCGGCCATGTAGCCCATCGGGTCGCGCGGGCTCAGCCGTTCGAAATGCTCGAACTTCTCTATCGCCGCCTCGGGCCGCTCGCGATAGACGTCCAGCCAGGCGCTGCGCAGCCAGGCCCAGGCGGAATTCGGATCGAGCGCGCGCGCCCGCGCCAGATGCATGTCGGCGACATCGTAGTCGCGGGCAAAGGAATGCGCCGCACCCAGCACGGCAAGCACCATCGGGTCGTCGCCGGACAGCGCCGCGCCCTTCTGCGCCAGGCGCAGCCCCTCCTCCCGTGAAGCGGCCGGCGTTTCGGTCCAACGGTAGCCAGCGCGCTGCAGATGGCACCAGGCCAGCAGCGAAAGCGCCAGCGGATAGTCCGGCTCGATCGCGATCGCATGGTCAAGCAGCGTCCCTGCCTCCTCGTTCTGTGCCCGCTCGAGCGACCAGGTGAGCGGAAAGGCGCGCAGCACGTAGTCGTAGGCGGCGAGGCTTTCCGGCCGCTTGCGCCGCGAGCGCTCGATCTCGGCCGACAGGATGGAAGGCTGGATAGCGCCGACGACGCTCTCCGCAAGCCGGTCCTGCAGGTCGAACACGTCGGCCATGGTTCCGTCATAGCGGTTGGCCCAGATCGTCTTGCCGGACGACTGATCGATGAGCTGCCCCGTTAGACGGACGTGGTCGCCGGCCTTGCGGACGCTGCCGGTCAGCAGGTAGCGCACGCCGAGTTCGGCTCCGGCCCGTTTCAAGCCATCGGCCTGCCCCTTGTAGGCGAAGCTCGAATTGCGGGCGATGACAAACAGCCAACGCATGCGCGACAAGGCGGTGATGATCTCGTCGACCATGCCGTCGGCGAAATAGTCCTGCGCCGGATCGCCGCTGAGATTCTCGAAGGGCAGCACGGCGATCGACGGCGCGTCGCGGGCGCCCTGCCCCGCTTCCGTGGCCGGCGCATCGCGATCCCCCATGCGACGGACGCGATCCTCGTCTATCACATAGCCTCGCCGCAGCACGGTGCGGATCAGACCGTCCGCGTCCGGGCCGAGTGCCTTGCGGATATCCTTCATGCACTGAGTAAGGGAATCGTCGGAGACGGCGATGTTGGGCCAGACGGCGTTGACCAGCTCATCCTTGCCGACGACGCGGCCGGCGTTCTCCAGCAGATAGATGAGCAGCGAGAGCGATTTGGCGCGCAGGTCGACGTCGTGCCCGCCCCTCTGCAGCCTGCCCTTGTGCAGATCGAGCCTGTGGCCGGAGAATTCGAACGTCGTCATGTCGCCCCCAGGGAGACGTCCAGCCAGTTCGGCCGCGCGACGGAGAGCTGTCGATCAACACCCTAGCACATCCGAAGCCATCAAGCCTGTCCCGCGACATCGGGCCTCCGTCCGCTGAAGATCGCGTGGCCGGCGAACAGCCAGGCGCAATCGACTGCGGCGAACCCAACTTCGGCCAGCCAGGCAAGCTGCTCGGCCAGCGAGGACGGTTTGTCGATCGGCTCGCCGTCGGGATTGCGGAAATAGTTCCAGCCGAGGCGGTTGAACTCGGCGAAGGCCGCCAGGTCGCCGTCGATCGCGAGCGAGCGCGAACTCACCGCCTCGTCCCACTGCCGCGCGGCGATGGCGAGGCCCGCGGCGCTCGGCGGACGCACGATGTCGGCCACCACGAAGACGCCGCCCGGGCGCAATGCCGCCGCGACGTCCGCAAACAGCATCCGCTTCTGCCGGCCGTCGAGGTGGTGGATGGCGAGCGAAGAGACGATCGCTTGCGGCGGCTCGGAAAAGCTCCGCCAATCGCGATCCGCCAGATCGAAGGCGGCCGTGGTCAGGCGGCTTCCATGGTCGCTGCAGGTTTTTTGCGTCTGCTCGCGCATCCGCTCCGAACCGTCGAGCGCCAGCACCCGGCAATCGGGAAACCGCTCCAGCAAGGCGCGGCTGAGCAGCCCCTCGCCGCAGCAGAGCTCGACCATCAGGCCGTCAGGTGCGGCAGGGATCAGGTCGGCGATGATGTCGATCTGGCGCTCGCGCTCGGGAACGAAGTAGCGGCCATAGTCGAGAAAGCTGCGGGAATGGTTCTCGTCCCAATGCCGATCGCCTTGCATGTCCGCCATGATGCAATCCTTCCATTTTCGCCGACCCTGCCCGAGGCTGGGCCGACCGTCGTGATGCCCGGCTGAAATTCGGCTGAAATCGGCGTGAGGAGTGAATGGCGCCTTGTAGTGCTGGTCGACCCCCACTCCGTCTCGGCTTCGCCGAGCCACCTCTCCCCCGATCGACGGGGTAGAGGAAAGGCGCCAAGCTTCTTGCCGTCAACGCTTGTCCGGCAGCGCTCCCTTCCTTTCCCTCCGGAGGGGGGAAAGGTGGCGCTGCGAAGCAGCGACGGATTGGGGGAACCACGTGGCAATCAAGCCGCGGCCCGATCAGTCACGCCAGTCACAGAAGATGTGTGCATAGCGTAGTCCAAGTGGGGAGATGCCCGGCACGCCAGCTTTCGCCAATCGCCAAACAACAAAATGCCGCCGGGCGAGGCCCGGCGGCATGGCAGTCCACCCTCTGGCAGGTTCGCCGCTGTCGCGCCTTACGGCGTTGCCGCGGCTGCCTGGTCGATCTTGTCGGCCAGCACGCCCTTGGCCCAGTCGGTGACTTCGGCGTCGACCGGCTTGTTGGCCATGTCCTGGAGAGCGGCGTCGAGCGAGGCGTCGTCGGGGGCGACAGCGGCGTCTGCCGCGGCCTGGGCATCCGCGACCGCCTGGGTGTCAGCGGTGATTGTTGCGTTCTGGGCGTCGATCTGCGCCTGAACGTCGGCGATCTGCGCGGCCAGAGCCGCCTTCTCTTCGTCCGTCATGCTGGATTGGTCGATCGCGTTGAGATCGGTGAGCTGCTGATTGAGTGTGTCGAGCTGGGTCTGGTCGGCGGCCAGCTTGGCGTTCGCCTCGTCGAGCTTGGCCTGCGCCTTCTGGGCCGCAGCCGCCTGCGTCACATAGGCCTGGATGCCCGCGAACTTCTTGCTCTTGGAGTTCATGTAGGCGTTGATGTTGCGCTGCAAGGAGTTCAGCCGGCCGAGCTTGGCATGCAGGTTCTTTTCCTTCGGCGTCGCGGCGGTGGTCGTGTCGTCCGTGGTGTCGTCGGTCGTATCGTCCTGCGACTTCGCCAGCTGACCCGGCGCCGATGCCTTGCCACGCGAGGCACCGCTGTTGCCCTTGCCGCCACCGTTGCCGCCACCATTGCCATTGCCGCCGCCGTGGTCGCCGCTATTGCCGTGGCCGCCGCCATTGCCGCCTCCGTTGCCGCCGGCGCCGGCAAGCGCCGGAGCAGTCGCGAGTGCCAGGACGGCAAGTGAAGCCAGAAGTGTCTTTCGGATCGTCATCATGTTTCTCCGCAAGGTGAATCGCCACCACTGCCCAACCGCTAGGCCGCCTCATATGAGAATTCCCTAATGGCTTGGAGTAACTTTTAAACAAATTCGGTCGCGGCAAGAGAGCTACCGGAGAAACGATCGCGGCATTGGTCGAAAAGCTTCCTTAACTCACTGAAATCATTTGATAAATAATTGGGCCGGGCGTGATTCCGCCCTCTGGAACAATGAAGGCCCATGCCCCGTCGGACCATAGGCCCAACGCCATCCGGCCTGCGTCTGTCGAAGGGCTCCAGGCCCTTGTTTATGCATGTGATTTCCGCGCCAACGCGGCACAATTTCGGGTGCCATCCATGGGAGCCGTCAAAACGGCCGTCAGCGCCCTTCGACGGCCAGGCGCCGATGCCATTCCGGACGAAGGCTATCATATATTTATATATATTCTCGCATATACTTATATATATTCTTACTGGTACGCCCTTAGCTGTTGATCAGCGGCACGGTGACGGTCGTCGAGTAATTGATCGGGTAATCGCTGAAATAGGGGAAGTCGATGACGAAGGCGTAGCTGGCGCTGACATGCGCCATCTTGAAGCCGCCGCTCGGCGGGTCGGTGGTGATCGTGACTGTCACGTTCTGCAGGCCGAGCCCCTGCAGTTTCTGCGTCGCGATCGTCTGGATCTGAGCCTGGGTCAGCGTCTTGTCGAGCTGCAGCGAGCGGGCGGAGGCTTCCAGCGCGTAGCGCACGCTGGACTCGTTGTTCATCGACCAGCCGAAGGCGAAGATGCCGAACAAGAGCATGATAAGGAAAGGCGCGATCAGCGCGAATTCGATCGCGGCTCCGCCGGAGGCATTGCCGGCAAACGCCTTCGCTCTCCGTCTAGCGGACACGGATCACCTGCTGGTGATCGAGTGCGGTATTCTTTGGGAAGGGGCCGAAAGTGAAAGGCGGAACCCAGGTGCCCGACGCCGCGATCTGTACGAAGACCGAGGGCACCTTCGGCCCCGCGCAGATGGTCGTCGACGTGACCACGGTCGTTCCGCACTTGTAGGTGCGGGTTACTGCGACCGCCGCGTCGTCCGGCTTCTTTTCCCAGCTCGCAAGAGCAGCCGCCTGGACGGCAGTATCGTCGCTCGCGCCGGCCAGAAGCAGGTTTGCCGCCGTCTTCACGCCCGCCCGCATCGCCATCGAGCTGGTGGTATAGGACCAGCCATCGGCGACGCCGAAGAGCGCGGCGCACAGCACCGGCAGCACCAGCGCGAATTCCACCGCGGCGGCGCCGGAGCGGTTCTTGCGGAAGCGGGCTGCCGGCGTCCCCATGCGGCTACTCGACGATCGCAATCGACGGGGCGGCCGGTATGTCCTTCATCCCGAGGCTCGAGCAGTCCTGGTTGATGGTCGAACTGCCCGACCACTGGATGGTGTCGGCGACGACCTGCGTGCAGCCGTTCTTGCCGGAGAAATTGCCGAGATAGTCGACCTCCTGCCTGGGGAAGTAGATCGCGCCGGTCAGCAAGGAGTCCGCGGTGCCGTTGAAGTTGCTTTTTGCGCTGGTGCCATTCCTGTCACCATAGAACAGCACCCCCGAATAGATGCCCGAGGTCTGCGCGCTGAGCGTCACGGTGGCGTTGCCGTTCATGCTGACGGTGTTGCTGCCGGTCATGTAGATGGTAACCCCGCTGCCGGAGACGACCGCGCCCGCGTTGATCTTCAGGCTGCCCTGGACGACATAGATGCCGGGAGAAAGCGTGACATTGCCGCTTAGGTTCATGCCGTTGCAATAGGTGCCCTGGGTGAGTATTTGCGACGTTTTGTTCGCGTTGACTTTCGAGCACGAGTTCGAGGCTGCGGGCGCCGGCAGGCTGGAGAACGGATCTGACGTAGGCAAGGCCTGGGTGATCGGGCTCTTGCAGACCATGCTCACCGGATTGTTCAGCACGACGCCGCCCGCCGAGATCAGGCAGTCGGTCTGCAGAGACGCCGAACCCTGCACCTTGATGGCATCGCTGGCGATCGAATTCGCCATGGTGACGCAGCCGTTCTGCTTGACGGTGGTGCTGCCGGAATAGAGCACCGCCTGCGAGGCCGACTGACTAAGCGCGACGTTGCAGGCCTTGGAGGCGTCGGTGATGAGCGCCACCGCCCTCGCCTGTTCCGGCACCTTGCTCTGGGAGAAGATAGAGGTGAACACCCGGTCCAGGTTCTGGTTCAGAATCACCTCGACCGCCTTGTTGGCCGTGTTCGGCCCCGAGGTGGGAGGCGTGTGGACGACGATGGTGCCGGTGCCCAGCCCGTTGTCGGTTGCCGACTGCGTGGCGGCCGTCGTAATCGTCGCCGTGTCGGATCCCTGGATCTTCTCCAGAGCGCCGGCATAGGCGGCGGCGTCGGCCGTCGCCTGCAGCTTCAGGCTCGAATAGTACCAATAGGAGGTCTCGACGCCGAGCCCCGCCCCGCCGACGACGACCGGCAGGGTGAGCGCGAAGATGGTCGCGACGTTGCCGCCCTCGCCGCTTCGCAGGCGACGGAAGGCAAAGTGTCTCAAGATGCGACTGAATGACGCCATGGCCCAGCACGCCCAAGCTATCCCGGCTAACACGTTCAACATCCGCCGATAAACGAATGGCTAATTTTTTTGCTCGACTTGCGCCGGTCAGACCCCTGGAGGCATTTTTCTGCACCTTGTGTGCAAACGCTAGGACCTTAGGCCCAACCCCTATAGGACCTAAGGCTAAGCATCGGAAAACCCACCAATTTTAGGACTTTCTGCATTTTAACTTTTTCGGAAATCGCTCGTAGAGACGGCCGTCGTATCTCTGTCCCATCTCCGGTGAGGGCGGCTCCGATGATTGGACGGTTCTGGGCTTCGAAGCGTGGCAATTTCGCGCTGACGACCGCGATCGCCGTGGTGCCGCTGATGCTTGCCGTGGCTGGCGCCGTCGACCTGGTGGGTACCAGCGACGATGCCGCGCAGCTGCAGAACTCGCTGGACGCGGCCGGCCTTGCGATCGGCACGAAATACCAGGCGGGCATGTCGGCGAACGATGTGCGGCAGCTCGGCCAGACGTTGTTCGCGGCCAATATGAGCGCCGCCGACGCCGGGGAATATTCGGGCAGCGTCGCCGCCTTCCAGGCGACGGCGAGCGGCGATCCGAGCGCCTACTATATTTCGCTGTCGTCCGCCATCAGCCGGCCGGCCTTCGTCAGCGGCACGCCGGCCTGGCAGGCGACGCGCTCCGCCTCCGTCAAGATCAAGCCCGGGGCGCAGGCCTGCGTGCTGGCGCTCGATCCGCATGTGAGTTCCGCCGTCAGCCTGCAGGGATCCACCAATGTCGCCATGAAGGGCTGCGTGATCGCCGCCAACTCGGACGCAGCCGACGCCGTCAGCCGGGGCGGCTCGGCGATCGTCAGCGCCGGATGCGTCTCGACGGTCGGCGCGACCTCGGGCTTGACGCCACCCAACGCCACGCTTTCCTGCGGCACGCCGCAGGAAAGCCAGTACGCGTCCTTCGATCCGCTGGCCAACGTCACCCCGCCCGCCTACGGGCTCTGCCAGCCGATGCCCAACGGCAAGACGGTCACGCTCTCGCAAGGCACCTATTGCGACAAGACCTGGTCGGGAAAGATCACGCTCAATCCGGGCATCTACGTCCTGCGCAACGTCACCATAAAACCCGGCGGCAACGGCAGCCTGACCGGCCAGGGCGTGACGATCTTCCTGATGGAGAACTCGCAGCTCTATATCAACGCCAACGAGACGGTGAACCTCTCGCCGACCACCAGCGGCCCCTATGCCGGCATCACGATCTTCCAGGACCACGGCAACACGCAGGCGCTGACGCTGAACGGCGGAGCGGGTTCCGTGGTGAGCGGCTTCATCTACGCCCCCGACGCGGCCATCACCTATGCCGGCAATTCGGACATGAGCTCGCAGGGCAGCTGCCTGCGGCTGGTCGGCAAAACCGTCGATATAACGGGGAACTCGGCAGTGAAGTCGGACTGCGCGGCCGAGCTCGGCAACCGCGAAATGTATGCCGGCAGGATGATCACACTGGTGAAGTAGCGCCGGCCAATCCCGCTCCTCGATTGGCTTCAGCGGCAAGCATTTCAGAGTCCAGGAATATCAGGTTTTCGCCGTTCACCAGGCTGTCGATTCTCCTTCCGCTCATCGTCAACCATGAATACACATGGGTGAGGCAACCTCTGCCGGGGAACATGAAGTCGTGCGGTTCGACGATGACGCAAGGCGCACCCTTCAGGATATTGCCGTCTCGCGTTGCCTCCAGTTCGGCGCCTTCGATGTCCATTTTCAACATCAACAATTTCGCCCTGGGAAATTCGGCAAGAAGCCTCTTGAGGGTGATCGACCGAACGCCTTGTCCATCCGATACGGCCCGCGCCCAGGAAGGAGCCTCGCTGTTGACGAGTGCAACCTCACCGTCATGGCTCCAAAGCGCGCCGTGAACCGGTGCGATCCGGTCCAGATCGGCACAGTTCAATTGCAACGCTTCAAAGGTCTGACGGTCCGGTTCGACAGCTATCACGATGGCATCGGGATAGCCGTCTCGAAGGAAAATCGATGAGTAGCCGACGTTGGCGCCCGCGTCGACGATCATGGGTACGAGCCCCTCCTTCCTCCATTGAGCAGCAAGGCGGGTAAGCGCGTCGCGGCCCAGTTTTCCAATTTCGTATTCGCAATGCCCAAACACCTGGGAGACAACAAACAAGTCGCTGTCGGTCGGCCGCAGAAGCAGTTCGTGGCCCCGACAGCGAACTCTTATTGCCCGCCCGATCCCCAGGGCGCGACGGAGCAGCAGCGAGAACGTCGTTGTCCAACCGACAGCCCGCACGAGGCCGTCCAAATGATAGAGCTTGGGGTAGTCCATGGCTCAACTATTCCCATGAGGGTTGGAGTGGTCTGTGCCGACGCTCCGACCGGGGGCATGCCGTGCCATAGCCAGGTCATATGACTCTTCGAGGTAACGTTCCCCCGCCGCCAAACGGACCATGCAAGGTCCTCCATTTTTTAGCGTCAACGTGCAGCGCGGAACTGGCCGATGAAGGGCAGGAGCGAGAGCGGAAAGCAAGACAACCGAAGGAGGTAGAAGTACTTCTCAGGGTCGTGCTCCCTTAGGCGCATAGGAGCCGGCAACGGTCCATCCGCGCATGCGACGCAAGGCGCATCGAACTTACGCAGCAGCGACCAAGCCGGTGCGGTGAAGCGAACCGCTGCCGGCGATCGGCGATTTCAAGGCTCCGGCACGATATCCGCGCCCGGCTGTTCGTCGAACAGCACCGTGCAGCCGCGCTCCAGCGCCACCTGGCTCAAGGCATTCGCGGCGGCTTCGTCGGACGAGACGAAGTCGCCGGTCAGCACGCGCAGTTCCTCGACGGCTTTCGACATCGAGATGAGGCGTCCGGCCGCGCGATCGCTCGCGCAGGCGTCGACGACGCAGAGGAGATCGATGAGTTCGAAGCTATCCATGGTGGCCTCCGCCCACAGCATCCCTTCGCGGGAATCAACGGCGTGGCGGGCGGCGAGGTTCCGCCTTGAGTGTCCCCCGCTCACGAATCCGACGGCGGCCTTTGTGGTGCAAGCTTGAGATCGAAGCGGGGCGGCAGGCATGGGTCGAAGCAGACGCCGCGCACCGATCCAGCGGTCGTCGGATCGACCGGAAGCAGTACGACCATCTGCGCCTCACGGGCGGGCCATAGCGGCCTGCCGAAAAGCAGGAAGATGCCGGTGATCAGTGCCGCCAGCAAGAGTGCTGCGAATAGGTTCGCGATCATCTCGCCGAGCTGCATAGGCATCTCCTGGAGGGATGGGAACTGCCCGCCACATCGCAGGAAATGGCGGGCACTCCACTCTTGGTCGCCGATGAAGGGACATTGTTCGACGGCCTGTGAGGCAATGAATTGCCCGCGCACTTGTTTCCAGAAATCCGGCCGTTCGGGCCTCTGCGTTGCGAGGTGCGACTTCAGTCCGACCGGCACCATGGGACCGTAGCCCCGATGCGCAACCAGTTGCCAGGAGAACACGTTGACTGGGAGGCTACTCCAGCACCTGCCCGCGTCGGAAGGCGCGGGCTCTTTTTTCCGGGCTGCAACCGGCCCGCCCGCAATTACATTAGCAATCACTCATTGAAAGGCGTATGAATCCGGCAGCGGTCGCCGACGATCGCGTCCAGGCTGCGCTTGCAATCCTTGGAAATGGGAGGATGCCATGGCCGAAGCTGCAATGAACGTCACCAAACTCGAATCCAAGTCGCACAACAATCCCGACGAGGTCCGCTCGCCCGCCAAGACGCGCGTCGAAATCGTGCGGCTGCCGGGCTTCACGCTCGGGCGGATGAACATGCAGCCGGGCTGGAAATGGTCCGAATGCGTGAAGCCGGTGGTCAAGACCGAAAGCTGCCAAGTCTCGCATGTCGGCTATGTCGTGTCCGGGACGATCACCGTGCGCATGAACGACGGCACGCAAAAGACCTTCGAGGCCGGCACGTCCTACACCATTCCGCCCGGCCATGACGCCTGGGTGGAAGGCAATCAGCCGTTCCAGTGCATCGAGGTGCTCAGCGCAGAACAATACGCCAAGCCGGCATAAGCGCGGCACGTTGAATTCGGGCGGCATTCGAGGCGAAGGCCGGCACAGCTTGCTTGGCGCTGGCAGGCGGCATGGCCGCGGTGGCGGCACTTTTTCTGGCGGACGGACCATGGCCGAGCTTGCCCGGCTTCGTCCTTTTGGATGCATATCGATATCTTAGCAGGAGCGTATATTTCTCATCAGCCGGCGCCGTGTTTTTCTTCCGAGCCCCCGCCGGTCAGGCCCGGCGCATGCTGGCCTACCCCGCCAGAGCGCCGGGCCGCTCCCGCGTCGTGGTCTCCGTCGCCTCTCATCCGGAGTTTACGGCATGGTTCGTGAATTGCAGGCGTTGACGCCGCGGCCGGCGGCATGGCATTGCCGCAGAGTATCATATCAATCGATGCAGATTTGCCACACCCGACGACCGTTTAGCGACTGCTAACGTTAATTGATGCGGCCTGTCGGGCTGCTGGGGTGATATATGGTTATCACCCACGTCGGCGGGGGCTTTGGGTGAGGCCCGACCTGCAGGTGCCTTTGCGCGATCCTTCCGCGGCATGGCCTGCAAGTCGGGTCTTTTTTGTTCGGCAAGGGCCGTGCCGACGTCATATTCAAGAAACTCGCCGGGCGAGACCCAAGCTCCTCAAGCCAGCGAGCTCATCCTGGAACGCGACAGAAAGGCGGTCGGCCAGAAACAGGGGAAAACGTGCGGCCAGGGTTTGGATGCAGGGTCGCTAATATTACGATGTACCTAGCCGACTCGCACCAGTCGGTTAGGCCCGGCGGTCGGTGACCCTACCCACCCCAACGGACTGTCGGGCCGCTAGAGCTTCACCGTTTCACGGAAACGGCGAAGCGCTCTATCTCTTTGTTTTGACGCAATTCCGGACGGAAAGCCGCTCACACCTTTCCTGGAATTGCTTTGACTCTTTGTTTTGACGCAATTCCGGGCGGAAAGCCGCTCACACCTTTCCCGGAATTGCTTTAAAGGGGCGCGCCTCAAGCGCCGCGCACCGCCGAGATTTGCCAGCAAAAGCCCACCAGCCGCTGCCAATTTTGCAGCATGGGGCCATGCTCGCGCGTAAAGAGTATATGCGCAGGCGGATCATCCAAAAACCGTAGCGGAAGTTCCTACCTCTTTCCGCCAAGCACCCTAATCCAAAAGGCCGTGAACAAACTCATATTAGAAGCGGCTTCTATTTCGAACATGGGGAGAACAGAAAGGAACCGTCGCAGGGGCGCCGCGGGGCGACTTCGGGCCAGAGATCGCCGCCAGCAAACGCTCCGGTTGTGCGATACTGTGCAAGGTTGCAGATTTCAGCGTGGCAGGTTGACACAAGGCGCCTTTTGTTCTCTTTATGTTCGCCAAATCTCCCTTACGATAGACGCTGCTAATGCTGCAACGCCGCACAAATGGGGACGGAGCGCGATGCCCGCCACGAACGTCGCTTCAGCCGCCACCATCCTGCATGCCGACCTCGACGCCTTCTACGCCTCGGTCGAGCAGCTGCTCGATCCGTCGCTGCGCGGCAAGCCGATCGCGGTCGGCGGCGGCGTGGTGCTGGCCGCCTCCTATGAGGCGAAGGTTTTTGGCGTGCGCGGCGGCATGCCCGGCCGCAAGGCGCGCGAGCTTTGCCCGCAGCTGATCTTCGTCGGCGGCCGCTTCAGCGAATACCAGCGCCTCGGCGACGCCGCGATCAAGGTGCTCGACGATTTCACGCCGCTGGTCGAGCGCATCTCGATCGACGAGGCCTTTGCCGATGTGGCCGGCTGCACGCACCTGTTCGGGCCGCCGGAGGAGATTGCCAGAAGAATCCGCAGCCGCGTGAAGGCCGAGCTCGGCCTGCCGATCTCGATCGGCGTGGCGCGAACGAAGCATCTCGCCAAGATCGCGTCGCAGGTGGCGAAGCCCGATGGGCTGGTGGTGGTCGAGCCCGGCACCGAGCTCGCCTTCCTGCACGATCTGCCGGTGTCGCTGATGTGGGGCGTCGGCCCGGCGACCAAGGCCAGGCTCGCCGAGATCGGCGTCGAGACCATCGGCCAACTGGCGCGCACCCATAGCGGCGCGCTGGAGCGGCTGATCGGCCATGCCGCCGGCCAGAAGCTTGCGGCGCTCGCCTGGAACCGCGACCCGCGCCGGTTGGAGACGCATCGCCGCGCGCATTCCGCCGGCGCGCAGTCGGCGCTTGGCCGCAAGCCCGCGCTGCCGCGTGTCTTCGTGCCGACGCTCTTGCATCTCGCCGACCGCGTCGCCAGCCGCCTGCGCGCCAAGGACCGGCCGGGCCGCACGGTAACGGTGCGCGTGCGCTTCGCCGACCTGCGCGCGGTCACCCGCTCGGTGACGCTGGAACAGCCGATCCAGGCCACCACGATGCTCGCCGAAATCGCCGAGGAACTGGTGCGCGGCGTGCTCGCCGCCAACCGACACGAGAAGGAGATCTCGCTGCTCGCGATCTCGGTCTCGCATCTGGAAGAAAGTGCCGCGCTGCAGCTCGAACTGCCGCTCGGCCTGGCGGACGAGAAGCTGAAGCCCGGAAGCCGGCAGGGGCTCGCCCGCTTCGGCGCCGACCGCGCCGTCGACAAGATCCGCCAGCGCTTCGGCAAGGAGGCTGTCGGCTACGGCGCCGCGGCGCTGGAAGCAGCACGCTCGGTGCCGGATGAATTCAGGGAACTGGCGGAGAAGGAGCTGTGAGGAGAGCTGCTCCCGCGTCTGGCGTTGCAATGTTGGAGATTGGCGAAGGCTGACGTGACGTCCAATCTTCCCCCTTGTGGGGGAGATGCCCGGCAGGGCAGAGGGCTTAGGAGCGCCGCCCATCGTCTTCGTCATCCTAGGGCGGAGCAAGGAGCGAAGCGACGCGCGCAGACCCTAGGATCCATGCCGTGACGTTGGCCATAGAATGCAACTGTGCAGAATGGTCGCTTTGCAGCAGTGCCAGCTAACATCGATCCATGACCGGTTACGTCTACATGACCGCAAGCCAGAAGGGCGGCACGATCTATATCGGTGTCACCAATGATCTCGGACGTCGCATGCCCGAGCATAAGACCGGTCAGGGCTCGCGCTTCACCAGCCGCTACGGCGTGCAACGTCTGGTCTGGTATGAGGAACACTTCGACATCGCTGACGCCATCCAGCGCGAGAAGTCGCTGAAGCGCTGGCCACGCCAATGGAAGGTGGAACTGATCGAGAAGAACAATCCGGAATGGTTTGAACTCTTTCGCGGAGCCGGATGGTGAGGGTTCTGCACCGTTGTGGCGCCCGCAGGTCACGGCATGGATCCTAGGGTCTGCGCGCGTCGCTTCGCTCCTTGCTCCGCCCTAGGATGACGAAGGAAGGGTTGGCACGCCTCTGTCCTGCCGGACATCTCCCCACTTGGGGAAGATCAGCAGCTTAGGCGCTTTCGCCAATCTCCAATGCTTCCAGAATTACGCCTTCGCCGACGGCGCCCATCCCCTCAAGGGGCAGATTACGCTCCGCCGCCAGCGCTCAGTCAGTCTCCGCAATCTGCCAGTCCAATATCATGCCGGCGCTCATCGTCTCCCCATCATCCAGCGCCGTCAGCCCTGCGCCGTGATGCGCGTCGACCGGGTGCGAGACCGGTTCGAAGCAGAAGAAGCCGGCGTCGGGCGACGGCGAATAGAGGATGTAGACGGTAAGCTCCGGCGAGGCGCTCAGCGCAATCTTGATTCCATCCTCGAGCTGCGTGATCGAGGCGCGGCGGTCCCAGCCGTCGAAGGCGTTGTTCACCTACTCCAGCGGCAGCGGAATGGGGCGCTCGAAATTCCAGTCCGGACGCTCGCGCACCGGCACGACGCCGACAGGCAAATGGCGCTCGTCCTCAAGCCAGACGCGCCTGGCCCTTGCCTGCAGCAGCGTCGTGTCGCCACGCGGGAACCAGGGATGGAAGCCGAGACCGTAAGGCAAGCGCATGCCGGCGCGGTTCTCCACCGTGAGCTTGGCCTCGAGTGACCCATCGCGCAGCGCATAGGCGACCGATGCGGCATAACGATAAGGCCCGATCGCGCCGTCTTCGAGCACCAGCTCCGCCTCGGTGTCGGTGCGGCGGGCAAGCCGCCACGGTTTCTGGAAACCGTCGCCGTGGATCGGAAATGCTTCGCCTGGCACGTTCGGCGGGACGGCATGGAAGCGGCCGTCGAAGGTGAAACCGCCACCGGAAATGCGGTTCGACCACGGCACCAGGAGCTGGCAGCCGGACGCGCCGGTGCCGTCCCCGGGCTTAAGCAGCGCGACCGGCGCGCTGCCGATGACCAGCGCGTCGTAGCGGGTGATCGCGGCGCCGTTTTCCGGCGCCAGGACCAGCCGGGCGCGGCCGTCATCAAGCTCCACCATGCAGGTCCTCCTCGATGGCGATGTCGCCGCTCTTCTTTATGCGAACTGCCGGAAGAAGAGATGCAAAGTCCACGACCGCTTTCAAAAATCTTCTCCATCGATGTCGGGCTGGCCAAGCCTCGTTCGTCATAGGAGCATAGACCGGCAATCAACAGGAGAAACGATATGCCCAGCACTGTCCGCCTGCATCGCGTCCTCGCTACCAAGCCCGAGAAAGTCTATCGCGCCTTCGTCGAGGCGGACGCGCTGGCGAAATGGCTTCCGCCGAACGGCTTCACCTGCACCGTCCATCATTTCGAGGGGAAGGTCGGCGGCAATTTCAAAATGTCCTTCCGCAACTTCACCACGGGCGAGAGCCATTCCTTCGGCGGCGACTATGTCGAGCTCGTCCCGGGCGAGCTCGTGCGCTACACGGACAAGTTCGACGATCCCAACCTGCCCGGCGAGATGCAGGTGACCGTGAGCCTGAAGAAGGTCTCGGTCGGCACGGAGATGGAGATCACCCAGGCCGGCATTCCGGACGCCATTCCGGCCGAAGCCTGCTATCTCGGCTGGCAGGAATCGCTCAAGAACCTGGCAAGACTCGTCGAGCCAGAGATCAATCAGTAGAGGCCGATCGCGAGCGGTCGGCGCCGAACCATAAAGCGGCGGAGCGCCTAATCTCCCCCATGTTTGGCTACGCTGTGACTGGCGTGACTGATCGGGCTGAGGCTTGATTGCCAGGTGGTTCCCCCAATCCGTCGCTGCTTCGCAGCGCCACCTTTCCCCCCCTCCGGAGGGAAAGGAAGGGAGCCTTGCTGGACGAGCATTGACGGCAAAAAGCCTGGCGCCTTTCCTCTACCCCGTCGATCGGGGGAGAGGTGGCTCGGCGAAGCCGAGACGGAGTGGGGGTCGAGCAGCGCTACATTAGACAATGCATGCGCCAAGCCGCCATGCACGCTATCGCCAAAGACCAGCCGCTTGGAAATGTGTACATCTTGTTTGGGGGAGATTGCGCTCCGCCGCCGTCGCTCACTACCCCTTACGACAGAAAATAGTCGCGACTGGTCGGGATCGGATTCGGCTTGAACCAGCGCGCCTGCCAGTCGGCCGTGGTCCTCAGGAACCCGCCCGAATTGGCGACCGGCGGCTTTCCCGTCTCAAGCAACGACTTGCGCAGCCTGTCCGAGAGTTTCGCCCGCATCAGATAGTGATCATAGACATCCAGGACATGGACCGCATAGGCAATCGCAAGCGGCTGGTTGCCACGAATGACAAGCAGGTTCTCGTCGTTCTGGTAGGAGGCCTTGTAGCCGAAGTTGTGGCTGCCGGTGATCACCGTGCAACCCTGGGCGTCCAGCGGATCTATGACGATGATCTTGTCATGGATGATGGCATGGCCAGCCGAGAGAAGTTCCGGCCGCAAGTCCCCGGTCTGCATTGTGACCGCGGCGGCGCGGATGACCGCGATGCGGCTGGCATCGCCTCCCGGCCACCAGACCGCCGGCTGCGGCAGTTTCTTCGTCGTTCCATCGGGCGCTGTGTAGGTTGTGGGCTCGCCGGCCCTGGCCCGCGGCGGCAGGGCCTTCGGGTCGCTCACCGCCCCCTGGACCAGGAGTTCCGGGCGCTCGGCGGCAAGCTTCGCCGCCTCGCCGATGATGTTCTGGACGCCGTTGTAGCCGGGCAGGAAAGCCAGGAACAGGATCGCGTGGTTGGCGTGCTCCATCAGCGAATAGACCCGGCTGAGATCGACGGGCGTCGGTGAATCGGCGTTCTTCGTCTTCGCCTTGGTGTTCGGCGAGAACAGGACTTCTACGCTGGCGCCGCCGGCGAGAGTACCTGGTTTGGCGGGCGTTGCGTTCGCGGCGCGGAGCGCGGCTCCCTGCACGCCGTTGTTCTTTTCGAAGCCCGTCAGCGGCTTTTTCTTGTAGGTGATGGTGAGCTCCTGGCCGGCCGGTTGCGGATCTTCGAGCAGGCGCTTCCAATAGGCCAGATATTGTGCGGCTACCTGCTTGTCGTCGATGATGATGGCGTTGTTGGACTGCGTGCACAGGCCGGTTTCGGTCCAGTTCGTGCTGCCGGTCAGGACGGATTTCGCAACGCCGTTCTCCACATAGACGGCGAATTTGTTGTGACCGATATGCGCCGTGTTGTTGAAGAGCCTGTCCTGCACATTGGCGGCCGAGGCCCCGTGCAGGCCGGCGCGCGCCGCATGGTTCTCGGTATCCCAGACGACAGGCTGCTTCTGCTCGGGCGGCGTCTTCGGCGGGTTCGGGTCAGTGGAGCCCGCCGTCGACAGGATAACATGTGCCTTGCCTGCCTTGGTCAGCTTCGTCAGGCGCTCGATGAGTTCCGGATCATGCAACTCATAAAGAGCCATGTAGAGTTCGGCGCCCCTTTTCTTTTCGGCGCGATCGATCATCGACAGGAGGAACCCCAGCACATCGGCGGTGAGAAAGGTTCTGATCTCGTCGTCCTTGATCGGGATGTGCTTCAGCAGCGTCTCCAACAGGCCGGGCGTGATCTTGGTGGTCGGGCCGGCGGCAACGTTCTTGGGCTTGTTTCCCTGGACCGCCTCCAGCTGCTGCAGGAGATTTTGGGTGGACAGTATGCCGTTCGTGTAAGTGGCACGCACGCCGGCGTAGTCATGCGTGACGTCGATTGACAGCGTGTCGATGGGATCACCGACCTTGGCCAATGGATGCTGCGGCCCCTGATAACGAGGTTTGCCCTTGTCGTCGAGAAAGGGCGCCGTCGGCGACGCCGGAAGCGCAGGGCGCCCCGGGCCCGCCAGGCCCACGGGCGTGATCTCGTAGTGGACCCTGAAGTCGATGGGGCGCACCTTGGCCGTGTCGCGCGAACGCCGCAGCGTCAGGTCGCGCCATTCATATTGCTGGATCGGCCAGACCGAGCTGTCCTGGTCCAGCCAATCCGGATTGGATTGGTCGGTAAAACCGATCCACGTGGGCAGTATTCGGCGCTGCCCGGCGTCCGGACCCGTCTCATGTACGCGTGTTATCATGAAACCAACGCAATCGGCGATCGGCCCGTCGGCCTGCCACGACAGATAGGCGACCTCGCCGTTGCACCAAGCACGCGCCTTGATCAGCTTCCCCATGCCTCACCCCTCCGACGGCAAGCAAACGATACTTCTCTACTTACCTTGCGCTCTCTTCGAACATACAACTATTTCGCCGGCAAACGGCCAAAGCGCCTAATTCAACCTAATTTCGGTATGTAATACTTTGGTTTATTATGCTCGCAGATTTTCAAGACAACAACATGTGATCTATTTCACAGTTCCCTAATGAAATTTCGGCACCTTCGGCCTCTGCCCGTTTGCGCTCGATGGCCGGCCGGGTATGCTCGTCGCCTACGACACGCCGGACGGGCGCCGGCGCTCGGGCACCAAGGTGACCGTCGACTGGTTCGCATAAGCTCGCCGGCCGGCGAGGAGGCAGGGGGGACTACGATGGGCCCGGATACGGTCGAGGTCTTATCCGCGAACGGGGAGATGGCAACCCGCCAGGGCCTCGGCCTCTGCCTCTCGGGCGGCGGCTACCGTGCCATGCTCTTCCATGCCGGCGTGCTCGCGCGGCTCAGCGAGGCCGGGCTGCTCGGCAAGCTCGACATGGTGAGCTCGGTCTCCGGAGGATCGATCGCCGCCGGCCTGCTCGCCGTCATGTGGCCGAGGCTGGGCGTCGGCGACGACGGTGTCGCGGCCAATTTCGATGTCTATCTCAACAAGATCCTCGCCTTCTCGGAAGTCTTCCTCGATTTCCCCTCGACCCTCAAGGGCATCCTCAACCCGTTCTCCAGCGCGGCACACGAAGTTGCCGCCTGCTATGAGCGGCATCTGTTCGATGGCTCGAGGCCGATGCTGAAGAGCCTGGTCGACCGTCCATGGTTCGTGTTCTGCTCCAGCAATCTCGGCACCGGCTCGCTGTTTCGCATGTCGAACCGATACATCGCCGACTACCGGATCGGCATGGCCGAGGATGCCGATCTTCCAGTCGCGACGGCGATCGCGGCGTCCTCGGCCTTTCCGCCGTTCCTGTCGCCGCTGAGACTGGGCCTCGTTCCCTCCCAATGGGAAGACAAGAAGCTGGACCCCACGGTAGGACCGCGGATCGGCAAGGCGCGCCGCGCCGTGCTCACCGATGGCGGCGTCTACGACAATCACGGCATCGAGCCGGCGCTGAAACGCTGCCGCTGGCTTTTGGTCAGCGACGCCGGCGCGCCGTGGAGCGAATCCAGACGCGGCTACTGGAACTGGTTCTCGCAGTTGAAGCGCGTGCTCGACACCACCGACAACCAGGTCCGCTCGCTCAGGCGGCGCGATCTCAGCGCCCGTTTCCAGGCGGCGAAGGACGCCGACGAAAAAGCCTCCCCCAACGATCGCACAAGGCTCGAGAACGCGGCCACCCGCGGCGTCTACTGGTCTATCGCCAGCAAGCCGGACGCGACCGAACCGACCTTCGTGCGGAGCGCGGCCACCGCGCCCGCCGATATCGGCACCTCGCTGCATTTTCTCGGGGCCAAGGAAACGGTCGACCTCGTCAACTGGGGCTATTGCGCCAGCGACCAGGCCCTGCGCGCCTGGTACGAGCCGGCGGTGGTCGCCGGCAAGGGCGTGCCGCTGGAAGCAGGCGCGGTGAAGCCCGGCCGGTGCGCGGTGGTGTCGAAGGCGCTGATGAGCATGTTCAAGGTCTGAGGCGGTGGAGCTGCTAATCTCCCCCCTTGTGGGGGAGATGTCGCCGAAGGCGACAGAGGGGGTCGTCTCACGTAGAGCGCCAACCTGTCCTGCAACTTCAAGAAGACGCTGGTGCTTCACGCGCGGCGACGCCCTCTGGCCGCTTTGCGGCCATCTCCCCCTCAAGGGGGGAGATAACGCGCTCCGCCCTTGGCGCAATCCAAACCGGTTCGTGCTTTCCCGGCTCCATGCTAACAGAGGCGCCTTCATCAACAGGCGGCCTCCCCGCCTCAACGAATGGATAGAGAGATGGCGGACAAAGTAGCACTGGTGACGGCGGGCGGCAGCGGCATGGGGGCGGCGGCGGCGAAGCGGCTGGCGGCGGACGGCTTCAAGGTCGGCGTGCTGTCCTCCTCCGGCAAGGGCGAGGCGCTGGGCAACGAACTGGGTGGCTTCGGCGTCACCGGCTCCAACCAGTCGAACGAGGATTTGAAGCGTCTCACCGACGGCGCGCTCGAACGCTGGGGCCGCATCGACGTCCTGGTCAACAGCGCCGGGCACGGGCCGCGCGCGCAGATCATCGAGATCAGCGACGAGGACTGGCACAAGGGCATCGACACCTATTTCCTCAACGTCGTGCGCCCGACCCGGCTGGTGACGCCGGTGATGCAAAAACAGAAGTCGGGCGCCATCGTCAACATCTCGACCGCCTGGGCGTTCGAGCCGAGCGTCGCCTTCCCGACCTCGGCGGTGGCGCGCGCCGGGCTCGCCGCCTTCACCAAAATCTTCGCCGATACCTATGCCGCCGACAACATCCGCATGAACAACGTGCTGCCCGGCTGGATCGACAGCCTGCCCGCCGTGGAAGAGCGCCGCCAGAGCGTGCCGATGAAGCGCTACGGCACATCGGAGGAAGTGGCGGCGACGATTTCCTTCCTCGCTTCCGAGGGCGCGGCCTACATCACCGGCGAGAATATCCGTGTCGATGGCGGATTGATGCGGGGCTACTGAGCGCTTGAATGGAGCCTTGCCTCCGTTCGCAATTGCCTGTTTGATTTCAAATGCGGCCTTGGAGAGGCCAAATGGATGAGAGGGTCGAACAGCTTCGAAGCGCTGAGCGAGCCAGGATTGCTGGAGAGGCGATTGTCGCCCACCTTCTGGATGCTGCGTTTGCAGTTGTTTCTTACAATGATTTCCATCGGCGGTTCGGCCCGCTTCCTCATCCGCCTCCGATAGATTTAGATATCCTGAGGCACCGTTACTCCTGGGGCGAAATCAGCGAAGCATGCCGCAAGGCAAGGGCTCTTTTGCAGGATGCCTACTAAGTCGGCGACGATCTACTATCAGGGCGATCTACGCGTGCTGAGGCCGCCCGCAAGCTGCGGCAGAGTCATCCCGGCTTCTCCGAGAAGTGTTACGAGGATACCATCGGCCAAGGATGCTTCATGGCCCGCTGACACCGGCTGTTTGCGCCCTCTTCCCAAGAGGGTGACTCCCTCCGCTCATTCGAACCGTCGCTCGGATGAGACCGCCGAGCCGCGATAAATGCATTCATCCGCGCCGGCCTGCCCAATCTTTCGGCAGGGGTTTCTTGCAATATTGAGTAAAATTTACTAAGGCTCGCGCTTAGATTGCATTAGAACTCCCTTATTCTATCCCGCTTAAAGAATTGATCGCTGAAATGTATTTTTTGTCTGTACTATAGGACGAATCCTTGGAACGATAACCTGAATTATAAGTTGATCCGCAGCGATCGGTCGAAAACGCGCATCGGCCGGTTCAAGTGAGATGACGCTCCACGGAGGGTTCGGACTATGACCACCATCGTCAACGCGGTAGGCGTTCCTCTTGCCTATAGCGGCACGTCCACCCATTGGTTCTCGGCATCAGGGTCCGGGCCGGACTTGTGGGGCACCTCCGGCAACGACACCTTCTATGGAGCCTCCGGCGTCAACGTCACCATGCATGGCAGCTATGGCGATGACATCTATTACCTTTATGCCGCGGGCAACAAGGTGGCCGAGGGTTATGGGGCAGGCATCGACACGATCAGCACATGGATGAGCTACAAGCTCCCCGCCAACGTCGAGAACCTCATCGTCACCAACGCCAAGAACTTCGCCTTCGGAAACGACCTGGACAACATCATCACGGCCAAGGCCGGCCATCAGACGCTGGACGGCGGCAAGGGCAATGACGTTCTGATCGACGGCGGCGGCGGTTACGACACTTTCATCGTCGCAAAGGGCAATGGAAGCGACCTGATCGCCAATTTTGCCGCGACCGACACCGTCCGCCTCGATGGCTATGGGTTCACTTCCTTCGATGCCATTCACTCGAACATGGTCCAGGCGGGATCGAACGTGATCCTGAACCTCGGATCCGGCGAGATCCTCGAGTTCAAGGACACCACCGTCGACAAATTCCTGCCCAGCCAGTTCGAGCTGCCGATCGACAAGTCCGCAATGACGCTGTCCTTCGGCGACGAGTTCAACACGCTGAACCTTCACAACAGCCAAGGCGGCACCTGGGACACCAACTTCTGGTGGGGCGCGCCGAACGGCAGCACGCTCACCCGGAACAACGAGCTGCAGTGGTATATCGACGCCAATTACGCGCCGACGAGCTCGGTCCATCCGTTCAGCGTCAACAACGGCGTGCTCACCATCACCGCGGCACAGGCGCCGGCGGACATCAAGCCGCTGATCAACAATTACGAATACACCTCCGGCATCCTGACCACCCACGACACCTTCTCGCAGACCTACGGCTATTTCGAAATGCGCGCCGATCTGCCGGAGAACGCCGGCGCCTGGCCGGCCTTCTGGCTGCTGCCCGAGGACGGCTCGTGGCCGCCGGAGCTGGACGTCGTGGAGATGTACGGCCAGAGCCCGAATTCGCTGCTGATGACCGCGCATACGCTTCAGACCGGGACGCACACCACGGTCGGGTCCACGGTGAATGTCATGGATACCGCAGGTTTCCACACCTATGGCCTCTTGTGGACGCCGGACAAGCTGGTGTGGACCTATGACGGCGTGCAGGTCGCGGAGGCGGCGACGCCGTCCGACATGAACAAGCCGATGTACATGCTGGTCGATCTCGCGGTCGGCGGTCAGGCCGGCGCGCCGCCGGACCATCTGGCGACGCCGGCTCAGATGAAGATCGACTACATCCACGCCTACACGCTGGACAGCGCGCCGGCGACCGCGCTGAGCGTCGCCAGCAGCAGCACCACCACGCAGAGCGTAGCCACGCACAGTATCGCCGTCAGCACGCACGGCGGTTCCGAGTTCGGGGGCCACTCATAAGGTCCCGGGATCATGCAGCAGCGGGGAATGGGCGAATGACTGGACCGTCGAGCCTGCGGCCGGTCTTCCTGCGCGCCGTCACCGATGTCGGCGTCTTCTCGTTGCTGATCAACATCCTGCTGCTGGTGATCCCACTCTACCTGCTGCAGGTCTATGACCGCGTGCTGCCGTCCTCGAGCGTCGAGACGCTCCTTTACCTCTCGCTCATCGCGGTTCTGGCGCTCGCCTTCCTCGGCTTCCTGGACGCGGTGCGCGCCGTCTACACGCAGCGCGTCGCTGCGACCGTCGACCGTAGGCTGGGCGCCAAAACGTTCGCCCTTTCGCTTGCCGCCAAACAAGCCGGCGGCCTGTCGCCGCTGCACGACCTCGCCTCGGTCTGCGCCTTCATCCGCTCGCGCGGCGTGGCGGTGCTGTTCGACCTACCCTTCGCACCCGTCTTCCTCGCTCTGCTCTACCTCATCCATCCGGTCCTGTTCTGGGTGACGCTCGCCGGCACGGTGCTGCTCGTCGCGCTGGTCGTCGCAAACCAGCTTGCCATCGGCAGGAACGATGCCTTGTCCGCGGAACGTTCGGCATTGGCTGCCCAAGCGGAACAAGTCTTTGCCCGCAATGCCGAAACGCTGCGCGCCATGGGCATGGTCGGGAACGCTGCGCGAGTCTGGGGCCGGCATGTCGGCGATGCGCTCGTCCTGCACGACCGCTCCGCGAGCGCCAATGCGATCTTCAGCGGCACTTCCAGGGCGCTGCGCATGATGCTGCAGCTCGCGATCCTCGGCGCCGGCGCGTGGCTGGTGCTCGAGGGGCAGATGACGGCCGGAATGATCTTCGCCTCCTCGCTGGTGTCGTCGCGCGCGATGCAGCCGCTCGACCAGCTGATCGGCGCCTGGCGGCAGATCGTCGAGGCCAGGCGAGCTTGGAAGCGGCTGGATACGGCGCTTGCGGCGCATCCGGCTGAAGCGCGGAAACTGACCCTGCCCGATCCGTCCGGCGCGATCGCCGTGCAGGACGTCTTCTTCATGGCGCCGAATGCTCGGCCCGGCACCGAGCCGATCCTCAAGCGGCTGAACTTCCAGATCGGCGCCGGCGAGGCGGTGGCGATCGTCGGCCCGAGCGGCGCCGGCAAATCCACTTTGGCGCGGCTGCTTGTCGGCGCTGCCCAGCCGACCGGCGGCGCGGTCAGGATCGACAGCGCCGATCTCCGAACCTGGGACGAAGACCAGCTCGGAAAACACATCGGCTATCTCGCGCAGGAGGTGGAGCTTTTCCCCGGATCGATCGGCGAAAACGTCGCCCGCTTCGACGCGCAGGCGGATGACGCCGCGATCATCGAGGCGGCACGGCGTGCCCAGGCGCATGACGTGATCCTGGCGCTGCGCGACGGCTACCAGACCAAGGTCGGCCCGTCGGACAGAACGCTGTCGGGCGGCGAGCGCCAGCGGATCGGGCTGGCGCGCGCCTTCTACGGCAATCCGCGCATCCTGGTGCTCGACGAGCCCAGCACCCATCTCGACGGCAGCGGCGAAGCGGCGCTCGAAACGGTGCTTGCCGCCGCGCGGATCGCGGGCGTCACGACCATCGTCATCACGCATCGCCCTTCGATCGCCGCCGCCTGCAACCGCGTGATGCTTTTGCGCGGGGGCGTCATCGAAGCCTTCGGCCCGAGCGCCGAGGTGCTGCGGCAGCCAATTGCCGACAAGGGCGCCGGCAAGACCGCCGCCGCGCAGCAGGGCACGGTGGTGACGGGCTCGTTCGCCCCGACGATCCGCGCGCACGGCGTCCGGCTGGGATCGTAGACTATGACGATTGAGAGCCTCGCCTGGGACAGCCGGCCACGCACCGACTTCCGGCGCGTGGCCTTCGCCGGATATGCCGCAGTCGCACTCTTCGTCGGCTGCTTCGGCTATTGGGGAGCAAGCGCGCCGCTGTCCGGCGCGGTGATCACGCAAGGCACGATCTCGGCGACCGGCGGCAATATCCTCATCCAGCAGCCAGAGGGCGGCATCATCCAGCAACTGCTCGTCCATGAAGGGGACCGTGTGGAGCAAGGCCAAGACCTGATCCTCCTCGACCGGACGGCGGCGCAGGCGGACCTCAACCGGCTGACCAGGCAGTCGATCGCGCTCAAGGCGAGCGCGGCGCGGCTGGAGGCCGAGCGCGACGGGCTGGACTGGCTGGCGCCGATCACCGACGCGGCACCGGCGCCGTTCCAGCAGGACTTCCAGAATCTCATCCGCGAGCAGCAGAAGGAGTTCGACGCCAGGCTTGCCCGCTTCCGCTCCGAACAGTCGATCATGGCGCAGCGGATCGCCATGCATCGCGAGTCGGTCGTCGGCCTGAATGCCCAGAAGCTCGCCATCGAGCAGCAGTCGGAAGTGGTGAAGAAGGAGCTCGGCATCAAGACCGGCCTCTTGGACAAGGGGCTCACCAACCGCACCGAGTACTCCCAGCTTTTGCGCTCGGAGGCCGATCTCGTCGGGCAGGCCGGCGCGCTGGAGGCAAACCTCGCCGCGGCCAACAGCCAGATCGTCGAAGCCCAGGTGCAGGTCGAGCGCCTGACCACGCAACGGGTAGAAGAGGCGCTGGGCAAGCTCGATGAGGTCCGCACCAACCTCGCCGACATCGGGGAACAGATGCGGGCGGCCGAGGCGGTGCTTCGGCGCACGACGATCAAGGCGCCGGCGGCGGGCATCGTGGTGTCGTCGACCTATAATTCGAAAGGCAGCGTGATCGCCCCCGGCGAGAAGATCATGGAGATCCTGCCCACCGCATCTGGCCTCAACGTCGATGCCAAGCTGCGGCCGAAGGACGTCGACCAGGTGCGCGTCGGCCAGCTGGCGAAACTCAGACTGTCGGCGCTGAACATGCGCCTGACGCCCGAAGTGTCGGCAACGGTCACGCAGATCTCCGCCGACCGGCTGGTCGACCAGGTCACGCACGAACCTTATTTCCGCGCCAAGCTGAAGATCGGCGACACCCTGCCGCCCGGCGTGAAGGCCGAGCAGCTTTATCCCGGGACGCCGGTCGAAGCCTTCATCAGCACCGGCGACCGGACCTTCTTCCAGTATCTCGCCCGGCCGATGATGGATTCCTTCGCGCGGGCGTTCGCGGAGCGGTAGAAGACAAGCGTACCCCGCGGCTCGCGAGCCCTGGAACCAAAGACGTGCGAGACTGTTCAGCTATAGCTGACGCCGTCGTGCCCGCCGGTTGGGCAAGCGGCGCTCTCGAGGAGTCTCATCATGTCCAGATTTCGTTCAGTCGCGGTTGCGGTCATCGCGGCCGCAGGAATTAGCTTTGCCAGTGCCGCGCACGCCGACACCGGTTCGATCCGCTTCTCCGTCTACAAGGCTGCCTTCTTCATCGGCGGCGCCGGCGGCGAAGGCACGCTGACCTTCCATGGTCGCCGCTATCCCATCTCGATCGGCGGCATCTCGGGCGGCCTCGCCTTCGGCGCCTCCAAGACCTATTTCCAAGGCACCGTGCGCCATATTCGCCGCGCCCGGGACGTAACGGGGGTGTACGGCGCGGCAGGCGGCGGCGGCGCGCTCGGCAGGGGAGCCCAGGTCATCGTCATGACCAACGACAAGGGCGCCGAACTCCAACTCACGGGCCGGCAGGTGGGCCTGCAGGTCAACGCCGATCTCAGCGGCATGAGCATAGGGCTGAGGTAAGGGCGGTCACCCCGCTCGCCGTTCCTGGACGGGCCTGATTTGCCAGGGCGAGCCGCTGGCGGCACGACCGCCCTCAGCTCCCCTGCACTGCCTTTGGCGCAATCGCGAGCACCGGTCTGGCAGAATGGAATTTGGACCGCCGCCTGTGGACATGGCGGCGGCAATGAAACAATCTTCACTGCGGGAACAAGAAGCGCTTCGAAGAAAGCGCGGACCTTCGGGTGCGCATGAAAAATCGATGGACCTTGTATGATCCACGGCTGGCCTGGATGCTGATCGCGCCGGTGCTGTTGCTGCTGATCTTCTTCCTGGTGCTGCCGATCGCCGTGATGGCGGCCTACACCTTCTTCACCTTCGTCACCGCCGGCGTGGAGACCAGCCAGCTCACGAGCGCCAACTGGCACGAATTCCTCACCGACAGCTACTATCACGGCTTCCTCTTGAAGACGCTGAGGGTCGGCGCCATCACCGCCCTGCTCTGCGGCGTGCTCGGTTATTTTCCGGCCTATTTCATCTGGGCCACCAGCTTCAAGCACAAGTGGCTGCTTTTGCTTCTGCTGATCGTGCCGTTCTGGATCAGCTTCACCATCCGCACCTTTTCCTGGATCAACATCCTGGGCGAACAGGGCGTCATCAACGTCGCGCTCATGAAAATGGGCATCATCAGCGAGCCGCTGCCGATGCTCTACACCGAGGGGGCGGTGATCATGGGGCTGCTGCACTTCCTGCTGCCCTACATGATCCTCAACGTCTATGTCAGCCTGGAAAGCATCGACCGCACGCTGATTTCGGCGGCCCGCTCGATGGGCTGCACCAGCGCGCAGGCGTTCCGCGAGGTCACGCTGCCGCTCTCCCTGCCAGGCCTCGCAGCTGGCCTGCTGCTCTGCTTCGTGCTGGCCGCCGGCAGCTACGTGACGCCGCAGCTTCTGGGATCGGGGCGCGACGCGCTGTTCGGCAATCTGATCTACGACACCATCATGGGCGAGCTGAACTGGCCGATGGGCGCCACGCTTTCCATCGTGCTGTTCGTCGTGCTCGGCTTCTTCGCCGCCATCTACACCCGCTACATGGGCATGTCGCAGATCGTGAAAGGCCTTGGAGGATGACGGGGATTGGGCGGATGAAAGCGGCACGGCCGAACCAGGAAGGCAAATGGGCCTGGCGGCTGACCCGCTTCGTCACCTTGTGCGTCTACATCTTCATGTTCGCGCCGATCGCGGCGACCGTGATCCTGTCGTTCAACGCCTCGATGTTCGGCGGCTTCCCGATGACCGGCTTTTCCCTGCAATGGTACGGCAAGCTGATGGCCAACGAGGCAGTTTTGGCCGCGTTCCGCACCTCGCTGTGGATCGCCCTGGTCACGGCGGTCGCCACCACGGCGATCGGCGTCGTCACCTCATTCGCGCTGGTGCGCTTCGACTTCCCCGGCAAGCAGATGCTGAGCACGCTAGTGATCCTGCCGGCGCTGGTGCCGGAAACCATCCTGGGCGTCGGCCTGCTGGTGCTGATCAAGGCGGTCGACCAGCCGCGGACGTTGCTTCTCCTGGTGCTCGGCCACATCCTGCTTGCCGTGCCCTACGTGGTGCTGATCACCCAGGCGCGCATGGTCGGTATCCGGCGCGTCTTTGAGGAGGCGGCACTTTCGCTCGGCGCCTCGCGCTTCTCGTCCTTCCGCGAGATCACGCTGCCGCTGCTCATCCCGGCGGTCGTGGCGGGCGCGCTGCTCGCCTTCACCATCTCGTTCGACAACACCTCGGCCAGCCTGTTCTGGCGGCCGGCCGGCGTCGAGACGATGCCGACGCAGATCCTGTCGATGCTGAAAATCTCGATCAGCCCCGAGATCAACGCGCTCGGCACCGTCATGATCCTGGTGACCGTCGGCATCCCGCTGATCGGCGGCGTGCTCATGCAAAGCCTGACCAGATTGAAGAGACGAGGCGAACCAAAGGAGGAAGCACGATGAAACTATCCACCACCAAGCGGCTGGAACGGCTGCACGATAGATATGTCAACGGCGATCTCAGCCGCCGCACTTTCCTGAGCCTGACCGCCGCCGCCGCGGCCTCGGCGGGCCTTTCCATGCCGTGGATGAGCCGGGCGCTCGCCGCGGTCGAACAGGTCCGCTTCGACGGCTGGGGCGGGACGGTGCAGGACGCGATCGACAAATACGCCTTCCAGCCCTACACGGCCAAGACCAAGATCAAGGTGGTCCAGGGCACGTTCGGCGACGAGAACGAGCTCATCACCAAGATCAAGACGGCGAAGCCCGGCGACTTCCAGATCGTGCATTCGTCCGGCGTCAACTACTACATCAAATACATCAACGCCGGCATGAACTCGGAGATCAACGAAGCCAACATTCCCAACATGGCGAATGTGCTGCAGCCGATGATCGAGCCGTTCCGCAAGCTGACGCCAAAACTCTCGGCCGTGCCTTACGACTACGGCACCACCGGCATCGCCTACAACACCAAGGTGATCTCGCCGGAGGAGGCGAAGGAGAAGGGTGCTGCCCTGCTGCTCGACAAGAAATATGCCGGCAAGGTCGGCGGCTATGCCGACATGACCACGCGCGTCTGGTACGCGGCCCTGGCCACCGGGCAGGACCCCAACAACATCAAGGACATGGACACGATCTGGGCCAAGGTGCGCGAGACGCGCGACCTCGCCAAGAAGTTCTGGAGCTCCGGCGCGGAGCTGATGGACCTGCTCTCCAAGGGCGAGATCGTGGTGACCGATGCCTGGTCGGGCCGCGTCGCCGCGCTCCAGGATCAGGGCCATCCGATCGGCTATCTCGATCCGGCCGGCTCCTACGCCTGGATGGAGGACATGCTGATCCTGAAAGGCTCGCCGATGGCCGAGTGCGAGGAGCTGATCAATTTCATGCTCGATCCGGCGACCTCGATCGCGGTTGCCGAGGGCCAGAGCTATCCGCCGTCGCTCGACCCGACCAAGGTCAAGCTCACCGAGAAGATCGAGAAGCTGCCGGCCTTCGACAAGACCGGCTCGATGAAGGCGCTGACCTTCGCCGATCCGGTCTACTGGGCGACCAACGAGGACGCCTGGACCAAGCAGTGGGACAGGATCGCGAAAGGTGCCTGACAGAAGCGAAGCGTCAACCAGTCCCCGGCCGGCCTCGGCCGGGGCACCCTCCCCCGGCGCGGCTTCCGGTACGGGCGCGGACAAGCCGGCGGTCGAGTTCCGCGACATCGACATCGCCTATGGCAAGTTCGTCGCGGTGCGCGATTTCTCGCTGTCGATCCGCAAGGGCAGCTTCGTCACGCTGCTCGGGCCGTCGGGCTGCGGCAAGACGACCATCCTGCGCTCTATCGCCGGGCTGGTCGACATTTCGGGCGGCCAGATCATGATCGACGGGCGACGCGTTGACGACGTGCCGATCTACAAGCGCAATATCGGGCTGGTGTTCCAGAGCTACGCGCTGTTCCCGCACAAGACCGTGTTCGACAATGTCGCCTTCGGCCTGAAATACCGCAACGTGCCGAAGCCGGAAATCGCGCGCAAGGTGGGCCAGGTGCTCGACATGGTGCGGCTGCCGGGCAGCGAGAAGAAGCTGCCCTCGCAATTGTCGGGCGGCCAGCAGCAGCGCATCGCGCTGGCACGGGCCATCGTCTTCGAGCCGCAGGTGCTCTTGCTCGACGAGCCGCTGTCGGCGCTCGACGCCAACATGCGCGAGGAGATGCGCGTCGAGATCAAGAAGATCCAGAAGGCGACCGGCATCACCGCCATCTTCGTCACGCACGACCAGGAAGAAGCGCTCTCCATGTCGGACCGCATCGTGGTGATGAACGCCGGTTCGGTGGAACAGATCGGCACGCCGGAAGAAGTCTATGAGACGCCCGCCACCGCCTTCGTCGCCGATTTCCTCGGCAAGGCCAACATGCTTGCCGGCACCGTCAGCAAATCCGATCGCACGACGGCTGTCGCGCTTGCCGCCGGCCAGACGGTCGACGTGACGCCGCCCAGGCCGCTGGTGCCCGGCAGCAAGGTCACCGTCGTGGTCCGGCCGCAGAAGCTGTCGGTCGGCGCAGGCGCCAACCGGCTGTCCGGCCGCGTCGTGTCGACCTCCTATCTCGGCGGCAGCGCCATCTACGAGATCGACATTGGCGGCAAGACCAGCGTGCGGGCCAACGCGGCGATCAATGGCCGCATTGTCCGCGAGGGCGAGACCATCGAGGTCGGCTTCGATCCGGGCGGCTGCGTTCTGCTCGACGAAAGCGGGCAGCGGATCTCGTAGGGCGTGTTGATATTCAGGCGACGCCGGCCTGACCTGAATCTCGACACACCCTGGGACGCCGCGCGTCGCTTGCAGAAGCATCATTTCGCCGCTTGAGCAGCCAAGCGGTTGGGATGCCTGAGATGGGTCGGCGTGATGCCGGTGTGCTGGCGGAACACCCGGCTGAAATGCCCGGCATTTTCGAAGCCGCATCTGTAGGCGATGTCCCCGACTGCCAAGTCGCTGCCTTCCAGCAGCGACTTGGCGTAATGCACCCGCAGCGCCAGATAGGCGGCCATCGGGCTGGTGCCCAGTTCGGTCGCGAAAAGACGCTCGAGCTGGCGCCGCGAGCAATTCAGGCGGCTGGCGATCTCGGTGACCGACACCTTCTCCTGGAGGTTGCTTTCCATCAAGAGCAAGGCCCGCTTGACCGCGCGGCTCGCGGCCTCGGGAAACAGGTCGCCCACGGGCTGCACGTCCGTGATGTTGCGGATGCGATCCAGCACCAGGATCTTGGCGGCCTTCTCCGCCGCCTTCTGGCCGATGAACTGCGACACGAAATAGCCGGCGAGGTCCGCCGCGCCGGCGCCGCCGGCGCATGTCGCGCGACCGCGGTCGACGGAAAACAAACTGTCCGCATGCGCGTTCACGTCGGGGAATTGGGCGCGAAAATCCTTGATGTGGAACCAGCTGACGGCGGCGCTGTAGCCGTCCAGCAAGCCGTAGCGGGCCAGCACGAAGCTTCCCGTGCACAGCGCGGTTATGGGCACGCCCTTTTCGGCTGCCCGCAAAAGGAAGGCCTCCTTTTCGGCGCTCAGATTGCGGTTGGTGTCGAGCAGGCCGCCGACCACGACGACGTTGTCGAAATCCTCCGGATTGCCGACCGCCCTAGTCGGCAGCAATTCGACGCCGCAGCTCGCCCTGATCGGCAGGCCGCGCTCGCCGACGATCTGCCAGTCGAACTCCACTCTGCGGCTGCGATCGCCCTCATCGCCAGCCAGGCGCAGCGTGTCGATGAAAAGCGACAGCGGCGACAAGGTGAAGTCGCGCACCAGGAGAAACGCAAACTTCTTGGCCATTGGTTTCCGGGACCGTCACATGTTTTATCCGGCGCTTATTCCGCGAGGACACTATCCTCGAGCGCTGGTCGACGCATTTATCAAAAGCGGCACTGGATTTCTCCGAATATTTTGATCGTCGTTGCGGGTCCTCGCGATCCAGCGCTACGCGTTCGCCGCGGACAAGGTCGGTGCCGCCGAGGTGTTCAAGCTGCCGATGCGGGCGTCGCCGGCGTTCGTCAATGATGCGTTCGTCGATCGGGTTCGGGACGCTGGGCTGCGGGCGGTGTCGTTCAAGCCCAGATGGACATCGGACGGAAGCATCGGGGATGAACGACCCTCGGCAGAGCCCCCCGCGCCGCTGTCGGAGAACCGCGGCCTAAGCGACGCGAGCAGGGCTCGGCTTGGGCTTGACTATCGTGGCAAGCACGATGCCCACGACGATGAAGGCGGCGCCGACGAGGTCGTAGTCGTGCAGGCTCTCGCCGAGCAGCAGATAAGCGAGGATGGCGACGAACAGCGTCTGCAGGTAGAGCAGCATGCTCGCCCGGCTGGCGCCGAGCGTCTCGACGCTGCGGTTGTAGAGATAGTACATCAGGGCGCCGCCGGGGCCGGCCAGATAGGCGAGCGCGAGCCAGCCATGGACGTTCAAGGCGGAGCGTTCGTCGTTGAACAGTTCCCACAGATGGAAAGGCAGGGCGACCAGCGCGCCGGCGCCGAGCAGGAGCACGACCAGCGGCAGCAATTCGATGCCGAATTTGGACCGGCGCACCAGCACGGTGTAGAGCGCCCAGCAGAAGGCGCTGCCGACGATCCATAATTCGCCGAGGTTGAACTTGAGCTGCACCAGCGCCGTCAGGTCGCTTTGCGCGACGATGACCAGCATGCCGGCGAGCGCCGCCAGCGCGCCGAGCGCCTGCCAGAGTCCGAGCGGCTCGCCGAGCACGATACGCGCGAGCACCATTGTCATGACCGGAGACAGCGCCATGATGATGCCGGCCGTGGTCGCGTCTGTGTCGGCGAGGCCGCGATAGATCATGCCCTGGCAGAACGTGAGCCCAATCGCGCCCACGGCGACGATCTCCAGCGGCCGGGATTTGAGCAGCGCCAGCATCGCGCCGTGATGGCGATGCACGATCGGCAGCAAGATGGCGCAGGCGAGCGCAAGCCGCCAGAAGCAGAGCCCCCAAGGCGGCATTTCCGGCGCCACCCATTTGGCCGCGATATAGACGCCGGCCGACAGAAGCCAGCACAGCACGGCGGCCGGATAGCCGGAGAGCGAAGGCGTCGACGCGACCGCGGGTAGTTCCGCCGGATGAGCTATCGGCACTGCCTGCATGCCATCCCCCCGTCGATGAATGTCCGCCCAAGGACGCGACCGAAGTATAGCATCAGGCGTGACGGCTTAATACGTCTCCGATCGCCCGATGCTCTCCCGCACGCGTTGTTGTGTCCAACTCAATTGTGGATCAGCCGACATGAGCTTGTGACCGGAAGCAACAACGACAATTGTCCGCGTTGCGCGATTGCCGCGATTTGATCGAGCGGGTCTGGTCCGGATCAGTGCGGCGTGCCGTCTGACAGGTGCAGAAGCTCCCAGGTCAAGCCGACGCGACCGCGGAACCTCGAAGCGAATTGTTCGGCCTCGACGTTCTCCAAACCATCATCGACCAGAGCCTCGATGCTTCGTTCCATCAAGGCGAGCTGCATCGCCCGGGCGTGCGCCGGGTTGGTCTCTCTCATGATTGCGGTGACGTGGTAGGCAACGACGGGCTGGCCGAGGCAAGACACAAGCGTGCCGGCGTCGGCCGTCGCTTGGGTGACTGCTTCTTCGATCTGCATTTGGCGCTCCTCATCAAAGCCGATGACGGCGCCTCCCCGGGGAGACGACGGTGGTCCGTCGCTTCTTTTCAACGTCAGCCGCACTGACGACTCGCGGCCTGGTCCACTATCCTCCAGAACCTTATTGAAGGCCACCGGATAGTTAACTGATGGTTAACACGAAGGCTCGCATCTTAAGCGTCGGCGCAGCGGGCCCGGCGCGCGTCCGGCGCACCAGACGCGCCCGTCAATTGACAGCGATGTTGCGTCCTGCCGACGGCAGCAGGCTCTCCGTGCCGGGCGCGGAAACCGGAGCGCCGTGAAGAACCCAGTCGGCCGCGATCTGGCCGATCACCGGGGCAAGTTGGATACCATAGCCGCCGGCGCCCGCGGCGGTCACCAGGCTTGGCTCGGACGCATCGATCGGGCCGACGAAAGGGCGATGGTCGGCGGTCACCGGGTAAAGCCCCGCCCAGCCGCGGCCAAGCCGCGCGCCGGGCAAATCGGGCAGCCGCTCGAGCAGGAGTTCCGCCAGTCTGACCTTCGACTGTTCCTCGCACTGGTCGTTGTAGTTGTCGGGGTCCTCCGGCGCGGCCGAGTCCACCTTGTGGATCTCGGCGATCAGTTCGGTGCGCTTCTCGTGGCGGAAATTGAGGCCGCTTCCCTCGCCGTTCACGAGATCCATGACCATCGGCATCGTGTAATCGAGCGGCTCGTCGAGATGGACGACGACCGCCTCGTGACGCTCGGGCCAAATGTGCAGGCGCTGGCCGAAGAGTTCGGCGACCTGAGGCGCCCAGGCGCCGCCCGCATTGACCACGACATCGCAATCGATCGGATCGCCACTGGTCTCCAGCGTGTAGCCGCCTGACCGCCGCTTCGCCCCGAGCAGCTTGCGATACTGGCGTATTTCGCCGCCCTGGGCGCGGACCATCCGCGCCAGGAAATCGCACATCTCGTGAGGATCGAGGAAGCCATTGTCGGGTCCGAACAGCCCACCTTCCAGCCCATCCGGGCTGATATGAGGAACCAGTTGCTTGAGTTCGTCCGCACGATAGAGGCGCGACCGCAGGCCGGCCTCTTCCTGGATTTCCGCCGACTTCGCAAACAGCTCCATCTGCTTTTGCGTCCTTGCCAGCCGCAAATAGCCGATATGGTTGAAGCCAAGCCCCTGGCTCTCCCATTGACGGAAGCGGCGCAGCGAATGAACGCGAAGCATGATCTCGAACGGATCGGTGAATTGCGATCCGACCACGCCGACCGCCCTGCCGCTCGACCCGGAAGCGATCGACTGGCCTTCAAGCACCGTCACGCGCGCGCCCTGTTCGACCAGGTGGAGCGCCGAGCACAAGCCCAGCGTGCCCGCGCCGATCACCACGACATGAGGAGAAGCTGTCATCCATGGTCCTCCTGGCGGTTCGTCTCAGAACTGCCGGGCGATGTCGCCCAGGATCTCGTCGATCGCCCGCAGAATGGCTCGAGCGTCCTCCTCGGTCATGGGCGTCGACAGCGCGAACAGGCCATAGCTAGCGGACAGGACGCCGCGGCCGAGCAGGCCCTTATGAAAGGCATCGAGCTTCCGGCGCTCGGACTGGCCGGGATAGACGGACCTATAATCCGTGACGGGATGGGCCGTGAAATGGACCTTGAACAGCGAGCCCAGGCCGACGCATTGGCCGGCAAGACCATGCTTGTCGAACGAGGCGGCGACGCCGTCGCGCAGCAGCGTCCCGAGATGATCGAGATGGACAAAGCTTTCCCTGGTAAGCGCCCGCATGGCGACCAGCCCGGCGCGCATCGTCACCGGATTGGCGGTGAAGGTGCCGCCATGCGGAAGCGCGGGCTTGCCCCGGGTAGGATCGAACACCGCCATGATGTCGGCCCGGCCGCCGACGGCGCCCACGGGGAATCCCCCGCCGATGATCTTGCCGAGCGCGGTCAGGTCCGGCACGATTCCCCACAGCCCCTGCGCGCCGGAGTAGCCGAGGCGAAAAGAGATGACCTCGTCGAAGATGACCAGGGCGCCCGCCGCGTGGGCGATCTCGACCATGGCGCGCAGATAGTCCTGCCGCGCCGGGATCAGCCCGGCGCGGTTCGGCATGGGATCGATCAGCACGCCGGCAATCGAATCGCCCTGAGCGGCGAAGACCGCGCGCAAGGCCTCCGTGTCGTTGAAGGGCACGGCGATCACGTCGTCCAGCACCCCGCGCGGCGTGCCCCTCGCATAGGGCGTCGAATTCGGCAGGTCGCCCCAGTTGGCGGGAGAACTGTCCAGGCTGACTTCAGCGAAGTCGTAGGAGCCGTGATAGGCGCCCTCGATCTTGACGATCCTGGGTCGCCCGGTGAAGGCGCGAGCGGCCTTGATGGCCATCATCACGCCCTCGGTTCCCGAGTTGGCGAAGCGGATCTGGTCGACCGAGGGCAGCCGTTCGACCAAGAGTTCGGCAAGCTCGATCTCGCTGACCGTCGGCGCGCCGAAGGCCGTGCCGAACGGCAGCTGATCAACCACCGCCACCGCTACATCCGGCTGCGTGTAGCCATGGATCATGGCCGTGAAATTGTTGATGCAGTCGTAGTAGACGTTGCCGTCCACGTCCCAGACCCTGCATCCCTCGCCTCTCGCGGCATAGATCGGAAAGGGATCGACGAAGACCGTCGTGCGCGTGTTGCCGCCCGGCATCACCTTTTTGGCGCGCTCGAACAGGCTCTTCGATAGGGGCATGTCGTTTGGATAGTGCGGCATGGCTCGATCGTATGGCTTCGTTGGCGCAGTGTGCAATCGGCCACGGAAGACATGCAACGTGACCACACCCACCTATCTTCGCAAGATCGAGCGCCAAGGCGCGACATGACTTCCATGCCTATCATTTTAGTAAATTGTGATATAAAGCTTCCCGACATAGAGTGGAGAGTAAAGCGTATGGGTGAGAAGTCAGGGTTCACAGACAAGGAAGTCGAAGAGCATCTTAGAACACGCCGCCAAGTGGCCTTTCACCGTGACGGCGGTTCCGTTTCCAAGGTCGAATGCATTCATTGCGGCCAGCCCTTCGACCCTATACTCGCAACCGCAAGCCATCTTGGTCTTTGCAACTATTGTTTCGACAAAGACTAGTCTGTCGCCGGTCTGATCCGGTGCAATTGGTCGCGGACAAACCCGTGATCGGCGCAGCGCCGCCGGATTTTGTGCCGGCTGAGACGAGCACTACGACAGCCCGGCCGCGCGAAGGCCGCCGATGTAAAGCGCGCGCTTCTCCGGCTTCACGATCGGATGGTGTTCCTCCACCCATGCAACCGAAAGGTTCGGCTGCAGACGCAGCGCTTCCTGGAGGGCAGCCGCGGCAGTAGCAGTGTCTCCGGCCAGGGCGGCGGTTGCAGCATAGGTGCGCCACGCCGTGCCGAAAGTCGGCCTGAGCTGAATTGCCCTGCGCTCCAGATCGGCGGCCACGTCGAACCGCCCGGCAGTGAAATGGCATATGCCCATGGTGGAAAAGATCGCCGCCTGAATGAAGTCGCGCGGGCTGAGGCGCGCGGCAATCCCGAGATGATGCAGGCCGTCCTCGGCCATGTCGCCATAGCCGTAAGTCGAGCCCAGAATGCAGTGCGCCAGCGACAGGCCGGGATTGCGTTCGATCGCTTCCAGCAACTCGTCGACGGCAGAGCGGAAATTGCGCGACACCATATGGACATAGCCGGCCGACAGGTGCGCCCAGGGATCGTCCTGGTCGCGCACGATAGCCGCCTGGGCCCTCGCCAGCGCCGAGGCCAGCAGTTCTCGGGGCGTGGGCGTCAGGCCGAGCGCCGCCCGCGCGCCGGTCGTCCAGGCAAGCAGGCTGTTGGCGCGGGCATAGTCGGGATCGATCTCGAGGGCCTTGACGAGCAGATCCTCGGCGAGATCGAGGTCTTTCTGCGATCCCCACGTCCAGACATGCGGCATCGCCTTCATGACGAAGCCCCAGGCGTCGAGTTTCTCAGCGGGACGGCTGTGCAGGCGCAGCCGCTCGGCTTCGTAAAGCTGGGGCTCGATCGAGGCCATCACCTTGTGGGTGATCTGGTCCTGCAGCGCCAGGAATTCGCCGCTTTCGACATCGAAGCGTTCCGCCCACACCTGCGTACCCGCGCTGGCGTCGCTCAGCGTCGCCGTGATCCTCAGAGCCTGACCGGACTGGCGCACGCTGCCTTGGAGCACGTAGCGAACCTTCAACTCGCGGCGCAACCGATCGAGCTCGATACGCTGCGGATCGTAGGCGAAGGAAGAGCTGCGGTCGCGCACATGCAGGCCGCGCAACCGCGACAGGCCGGTGATGATGTCCTCGGATAGCCCGTCGGCGAAATAGGCCTTGTCGGGATCATCGCCGATCAAGCGAAAGCGGGTCACCGCGATCGACGGCCCCTCGTCCGCTTCGGCCGCGCCGTTCCGCGCATCGCTTGCGTCAAGCCGCACCTCGCCGGTCAGCCGGTAGCCCACGCGCGCGACCGACAGGATCGAATGCGAGGCGTCGGGCCCCTCGTCCAGGACCTTGCGCAAGGCTGCGATCTGCACCGACAGGTTGCCTTCCTCGACCGCCAGCCCGTTCCAGGCTGCATCGAGCAGTTCATCCTTGCCGACCACGGTTCCGGCCGAGCGCAACAGGCGCTCCAGAAGCAGCATGGCCCGGTAGCCTACCGAAATCGGCACTCCGCGTCGGTAAAGCATTCCCGCTCCCGCATCGAGCAAGAAGGGACCAAAACTGTAGCGCCGCTCCTCCATGAGCTCACGCTAATGCAACAAGGCTTTTTTTGGAAGTTTTCGGAAGTTTTAGCACCTCGGTTCGCTACATTTAGCGGCCCGCATTTCACCTTGATTGCTCCAGACCGAGAGGAGCGATCCCATGACCGCCGCCACAAAAATCGAACTTGCCGTGACCCCCTCCGCCCTGTTCCAAGAGATGTGGGGCATCTATCGCAAGGTCTTGGACAACAACTACCTGTTTCACCGTGAAGCTTATGCAGTGCTTCGCCAGTTGCTGCAAAGCCAACGCCCCGGCTTCACTTTCCTGGACATTGCGTGCGGAGACGCCTCGTTCAGCGCGGCTGCCTTGGAGGGCTTGCCCGTCGGTCGCTATGTCGGCATCGACCTGTCGCCGACAGCGCTTGACGAGGCGACCGCCAATATCGCCGGTCTGCCATGCGCCGCCGAACTGCGGCGCGGGGATTTCGTAGAGTGGCTGACCGCCTCGGAGGAGGCTGTCGATGTCGCCTGGGTCGGCCTGTCCTTGCACCATTTATCCTTCGACAAAAAACTCGAGGTGATGCACCAGTTGCGGCGCCTTGTCGGCCCATCAGGGACGCTCCTGGTCTACGAGAATACATGCAAAATGTGGGAGAGCCGGGCCGGCTGGATGAGACGATGGGAACGGCAGCGCAAAGATTTTGCAGCGCTCAGCAGCCTCGAATGGTTGCTGCTCGCCACCCACGTGCATAGCATGGACCACCCTGAGACGGCATCTTCCTGGCGGAATCTTGGCCAGCGAGCCGGCTTCCGCGAGGTGCGGGAGCACTACAGGAGTCCTTCGAACCTGTTCCGGCTGTTCAGCTTCAAGGGTTAGCGGCTGACGCGGCCGACAACTTCACCGCGTCGAGGAGCCGGGCCGGCGAATACACACGTGAACCAAGGCGGCGCGAGCGGGGCGGGAAACCTGAGTTTCTTCACACGGTGACGATCGTATGGCTCGCCTCCGAATATCCGCAGCGGCCAGACCGGCCAGGCGACGCGGGCCACAGATATCCTTTTCCGTCGCAACATCGAGCTGCGAGGTCAGGGAATTCGCTCATGGACTATTTGAATTGATCGGCGTGGCACGGCACGAGCAAAACCCTATTGTGTTGGTTTGGGCTGCATCAAACGGAGCGCCAAACCCATGACCCTGACCAATCGAGATCTCGTCGAGCTGACGGAATGGCGCCGCAAGCTGCACCGGCAGCCGGAGATCTCCAACGAGGAGGAGAAGACGGCGCGCGAGGTCGTCGATTTCCTCGCCGATACCGGGCCGGACAAGGTGCTGACCGGACTGGGCGGCCACGGCGTGGCGGCGGTCTATGACAGCGGTGAAGCCGGGCCGACGGTGCTGTTCCGCTCGGAGCTCGACGCGTTGCCGATCCACGAGCTTTCGGGCGTGGCGCATTCATCGCAGGTGCCGGGCAAGTCGCATATGTGCGGCCATGACGGACACACGGCGATCCTTGCCGCGCTCGGCCGCCAGCTTGGGCGCCAGAGGCCGGCGCGCGGCCGCGTAGTGCTGATGTTCCAGCCGGCGGAGGAGACCGGCAACGGTGCGGCCGGCGTCGTCGCCGATCCGCGCTTTTGCGAGATCCAGCCTGATTTCGCCTTCTCGCTGCACAATCTGCCGGGCGTGCCGTTCGGCGAGGTGCGGCTCAAAGCCGGCGTGGTGAACTGCGCCTCGCGCGGCATGCGGATCGTGCTCGAGGGCAAGACCGCGCACTCCTCCATGCCCGAAACCGGCACCTCGCCGATGCTGGCGGTGAGCGAGCTGATGCCGCAGCTTCCGGCGCTCGGACGCGGCACCTTTGCCGATGACGATTTCGGCATGGTGACCGTCACCCATTGCTCGATGGGCGAAGCGGTGTTCGGCATCGCGCCCGGCCATGCCGAGGTGTGGGCGACGCTGCGCACCCGCCGCGACGAGCGCATGACGTATCTGTGCACCGCCGCGGAGGCACTGACGGCGAAGATCGCCGCCCAGCACGGCCTTTCCGCCCGCCACGACTATCACGAGATTTTCGTCGCCAGCGTCAACGCGCCGGACGCGGTGGAGCATCTGAACCGGGCGCTGGACGAGGAAGGCGTGACACGCAGCGAGGAAGCGCTGCCGATGCGCGCCTCGGAGGATTTCGGCATCTTCGGCCACAACGCCAAGTCGGCGATGTTCTTCCTCGGCGCCGGCGAGCGCCACCCTTCGCTCCACAATCCCGACTACGATTTTCCGGACGACCTGATCCCGATCGGCTCGCGGATATTCATGCGCACGGCGCGCAATCTGCTCGGCTGATCGTCTCGAGGGAAAGGCGTATCAGTTTACGGAAAATCTGAACCGGTCCGACTGTTCGTCGCCGGTTTCCAGCGCGTCCGGCGCAAGGATGCCTTGAGCCAGGGCGAAGGCTTCGAAGGCAAGGCGCGCCGATTCCACATCGGTTTTGCCAGCCAGGGCGGACCGGCAGGCAGCGGATGTGGCTGCATGGATCGAGGTGCGGCTGCCCGACCACTCGTCCAAGACCTGACAGGCTTCCATCACGGACGATATCTCGTATGGGAAGCCAAGCCCGACAAACACGTGAATTGGATGGGAAAAGGATCCGACCTTCATCGCTAACCCTGCCGTTGTGGACGCGAGACTTTGTCTTGGCAAGCCAAACCGCGTCGCGCGGAAACGGATTCACGCGCCGCGCTTAAGTTTTGTTCGATGCATGTCGTTCTCCCAAAACCGCTGCGCACTTTTGGGCGACATGCATTGGTCACCGGGAGGCCCGACTGCCTGGAGGCCAGAAATAAAGCCGAGCAGTCGGGCCGAGGACCATTGCTGGCCCTCAGAAAATGCCTCACGTCAAATCTACTCTTCAAGTCAGCCAATCGGCGGTCGGATATAGCCGAACGAGGTGTGAGCCACGCTTGCGCCTCAACCCCGGGAGAAATTGCGCAATGAAAATGCCCGCCGGCCGAAGCCGGCGGGCATTGCCCCCTACCCCAAGAATAGGTCGCCTTGTACCAGGCTTCCGCCGGATGGTCCGCCCAATGGATGATCCAGCATTCCTATGCCGTGAAGACTACGCCTGTTGGGGGAAAAGCGCTGTAACCCCGCCGCAACAGCACGGGGGATTCGCAGGTTCCGCGTTGCGGTTCAGCGCGTCACGCGCCGCCCCCTCGCGCACATATATTGTTATGTCGGCTTACCGCCTGTATGAGCGGGGATGATTTCGATCTCCCGCCTTGCCGCGCTCGTCCTGCTTGCGGCGATCACCTTCGCCACGCTTTCGCCGATCCAGATGCGGCCGCATTTGAGCGACGCGAACGTGGAACGTGCGCTGGCCTATATCCTGTTCGGCCTTGCGCTTGCCCTCGGCTTCCCAGCCCGCCTTGTGCAGACGATGCTGTTCGTCTGCGCCGTGGCAGGCGTGCTGGAGTTGCTTCAGGTGATCGATCCCGGCCGGCATGCCCGGCTGCAAGATGGCCTCCTGAAAGCAGCGGCCGGTCTCATTGGGATAGCGATGGGAAGGCTCATCCTTGCAGCCGCGAAGAGGGCCGCCGCACGCCGCAATCCAGGCAACCGCGATCGCCCTCTAAGCCCCACTCGATCGGGAAACCCCACTTGATCGAGATGATTGTCGGCCGTGTTCAGTGTTTCCGGCGAGCGGGCGATCGACCAGTGCCGCAGGATAATCATGGCCTGTCCGACCAGCGTTGATCGCCATGCCGCCTGGAGCCGGTTCCGATGCGCTACGCGACTTCTTTGCCCGCGATGCAACCTTGGTGGCGCGTGCATTGATCGGCGCGCGGCTCGGGCTCGCCGGCGTCGGCGGCATCATCGTCGAGACCGAGGCCTATCGGCCCGACGATCCGGCCTCGCACAGTTATCGCGGCCGCACGCCGCGCAACGCGCCGATGTATGGCGCTCCCGGCAGCGCCTATGTCTACCGCTCCTACGGCCTGCACTGGTGCCTGAACGCGGTGTGCCTGCCCGGCAGCGCGGTACTGATCCGCGCGATCCAGCCGCAATCCGGCATCGCAGCCATGCGCGACAGGCGAGGAACCGACGACGACCGGCTGCTTTGCTCCGGTCCGGGCAAGCTCTGCCAGGCGCTCGGCATCGACGGCTCGCATAACGGGCTGTTGCTCACCGCACCGCCTTTCGAACTTGCCCGCTCCGAGACCACAGCGGCGGCGATCGTCACGGGGCGCAGGATCGGAATTTCGAGAGGCGTGGAAGCGCTATGGCGTTTCGGGCTCGCGGTTTCCCCCTATCTCAGCCGGAAATTTTGAGGCATCGGGCAGAGGCGACGCAACCGAAAGCATGCCGCGCTGAAATGGATTCAAACTTCTGGCGACAGGCAATAGAGTGTGGGAACCCGACACGACTTGGTTTGCGCGACCGCTGGTAGTGTGCTGAGAGTTCTGCAAATTCGCTGAGAGAGGGCGGTCATGGCAGGCTGGTGATTGTTCACGTCACCTGATTCCCGCGAAGGAACGCCACCATGACCAAGATCGAAGATAAATCCGCCATAGCTGCCGTCAAAGACATTCTGCTTTCGAACCCGGATGGGCTGCACGAAGTGATCCGCGCAGTGATGCAGGAGGTCCTCGAGGCCGAGATGGACGAGGCGCTGGGCGCTTCGAAGAGCGAACGGACACCGGAGCGGCTCGGCTATCGCTCTGGGTATTACGGCCGCACGCTTGTCACCCGTGTCGGCAAGCTGGAGCTGCGGGTTCCGCAGGACCGGCAGGGGCGCTTCTCCACCGAGCTGTTCGAGCGCTACCAGCGCTCCGAGCGGGCCTTGGTGGCGACGCTTGCCGAGATGTACGTGCAAGGCGTGTCGACCCGCAAGGTCAAGGCGATCACCGAGGAGCTGTGCGGGCATGCCTTCTCGGCCTCGTCGATCTCGGCCATCAACAAACGGCTGGACGAAAGCCTGAAGGCCTTTGCCGAGCGCCCGCTTCAAGAGCCCTTTGCTTACCTCGTGCTCGATGCCCGCTACGAGAAGGTGCGCGAGGCCGGCATCGTCATGAGCCAGGCGGTGCTGATCGCGGTCGGCATCGACTGGGACGGGCGGCGCCAGATCCTGGCCGTGGAGATGGCCAATCGCGAGAGCCGCTCGGCCTGGAAGGACTTCCTCGTGGCGCTCAAGGCGCGCGGTCTCAGGGGCGTCGAACTGGTCGTGTCCGACGACCATGCCGGCCTGGTCGCGGCGATCGGCGAGGTGATTCCGGAAGCGGCCTGGCAACGCTGCTACGTGCACTTCCTCAGGAACGCGCTCGATCACCTGCCGCGCAAGCACGGCGACGACTGCCTGCAGGAGCTCAGATGGCTCTACGACCGGCGCGACCTCGCCGAGGCCAAGGCCGATCTCGCCGCGTGGCTTGCCAAATGGTCGGGCCGCTATCCGCGGCTGACGACGTGGGTGGAGGAGACCATCGAGCGCACGCTGACCTTCTTTCGCCTGCCGCGCCAGCACCACAAGCACCTGAAGTCGACCAACATGCTGGAACGCCTCAACGAAGAGATCAGGCGCCGCACCTATGTCGTGCGCATCTTTCCCAACGCCGAAAGCTGCCTGCGCCTGGTCAGGGCGCTGGCCGTCGAAACCAACGAAAACTGGATGGAGGCCAACCGCTACATCAACATGGACGACCTGCGCGAGCACAAGAAGCTCGCTCTGCGCCAAGCCGCATGACCAGCCTCATGGCCGCCCCTTTTTGCAGAACTTGACGCACACAACCCGACCGCTGCGCTTACTCATGGTTTTTACCCATGGTTTTGCACGAACTTTCGGCAAGCGGGCGATAATTGTTCGATCCTCTCCGCAAGGTCGCACTTTCCCATCGGTATCGTGGGGCAAAGCCGTGCGTAGTCGCGACGACATGCCTTGCCTTCGAAAAGTTTGAAGGTTCTTACCTGCTTCGGGTTAGTTCCGCTGACTGAACTGGGCACCAGCCCCGTACCGATGTCCATCGCTCCATCGCGGCCGGCGCCTTTGCCGCCTCCTCCTTTCGCGCATGCAGCACCGCCAAAGGCGGCGGAAACAAAACTTGCACCCAACATGGAAAGCAAAGCACGGCGTAACATAAACATTGTCCGATCTCCCCTCCACTAGCACGCTACGAACTGCCGTTTGCAGCAGCTCCCGAAACTACTCGGGCGAAACGGAACCGACGTGCCCTAGCCGGAACGGCAGCCTCATCTGCTTGGACGACATCGCCGACAAAGCCCGTCGCGACGAGCCCCCCGACCACTGCTTGTCTGCCGAGCTCATGAACTGGGGAGGCGTCATCCGGTCGACGCACGCGGTCGTCAACTTGCGTGTGGGATTTGCCAGGAAATCGGCAACCACCTCAGACCCGCAAGGATCGGAATCGATTACATCGTGCCCAATTCCGCGAAAGACGACCACTTGCCCGAGAGCAAGCGCTTCGGCCGCGCGGTTTGCCCACTCGGTCGGAGTCGCCGGATCGTACTCACCCGACAACAAAAGAGTGGGTATGTCGGTATGGCGCGGCCGGATTTGAGGCGTCGATCCGTTGATATCTTTCCAAATGGGGCACCCCCACGAATATTCATCCGACTGAGCCCATTTCACCCAGTATTTGCTACTTTCTTTGCTCCAATCCGGGCGACCATTATCTGAACATGTCACAGAATAATCCATCCCCTGTGAAATCTCCAGATCCTCTGGTTCAAATGCCAACTCAGCCAGCGGTTCGTAATCCTGCTTATATGTCCTCTCGATCAACTCCGGCAACATTAAGATATCTTCACGGTCATATAGCATTCCAAAAATAAGCTCCAGGAAATCCACTCCGGAAAAGTACTTGTATCGATATTTCTTTTCTTTACTTCTCAACAACAACGGCTGCCTGTCTAACTGAGTAGAAATCAACTGAACCGCTTTCGATATGTTTTCCATGCATATATCTTGCTTCCGACAATCTCTCTCAAGTACTTTTAACGACTTTTCAAGACTTTCACCGTCTTCTGCAATATAATTAACGTCTAATGGAACAACAGAATCGAGTATGCTTGCCGAAATCCCTTCCGGGTGCCGATTCATCACTTCCAGTGCAAGTCTGGTTCCGTAGGAAACACCGTAGAGAACCCATTTCTCTATGCCGAGAGCGCTTCGAAGGTCATTGATGTCCTCGGCATTTTCCCCGGTATTGTAGGAGTCGAGATCAACCCCCCTGGCGATCAGCGCGGTCTTACACGCGATAAGCTCTTTCTGCCGGAAGGTGTCAAAGCCGGCATCGGCAGCGACATCCGAAAGAATGGAGTTCCAATGGTCAGGCTCGAAATATCGAGTGCAACCCAGATTTGGGGCAGACCTGCCAATTCCACGCTGATCGACGACAACGACCCGGCGTCCAATCATCCAGCTTTGGGTGCTGATGAATTCCCACCAGTCATCGATGTCTTCCCTATCTGCAATATCGGTGGGTTGGCCCGGACCGCCTGTAAGAAAGACAACAGGCTCATGCCGTTCGCGGTCCGGATCGAAAATCACAATCGATAGTACAATTTGATTGCCGCTCGGTTTCTTACGGTTTTCCGGGACACTCAGCGTCCCGCACGTCATCGCGCGGTCCTGCGGTATTTCGAACCAGCAGTCAGTCTTCTTGAACTCTCTGGCAAAAAGCGGCCGGCAGTAAAGAACAAGCGCAATGGATGCGATGGCAAGGAAGAGCAACTTATCAGACTTTAAGATGTATCGAATAAGCATTCTGCCATTCGTCAACATATGTCGCCCCAGAAGTGCGCAGCGGTTCTACGCACAGTGCCCCACGAAAGCACTGCAGGCGCATTGCTACACCCGACCAATGCTTTCAAGATCGAATTACCGATCAATGTCGTCAGGCACAGCCGCTAAAGTTGTGGTCGAATTCCATAGATACCTGAGGCTTGTTAACGCCCCTCATTCGGTTTACCCAAGCTATTAAATATTAGTGTATTCTAACACTCAAAGCAAGCCGGATGAGGTTGTCGCGGCGATCTTTGCGGCCCGACGCTCTCGCGTCAAACATCGCGGCGCCCGCTCCGAGACCGATCCGGCCGCGATCGTCTCGGGGCGCAGGATCGGCCTTACCAAGGGCGTGGAGGCGGAGTGGCGCTTCGGCCCCGGGGGATCGCCTTATCTCAGCCGCAGGTTCTGAGCCGTTTCGTGACACGTCCCATTCAGCCAATCGCGGCGGCGATTTCGAAGCCCTCGACGAGATGATCGCTGTGTTCCGGCCTTTCGAATTCGATACTCGTGCGCAAGTGGCTCGCCGGCGAGAAGCCAGGGTCGGATCTGCGAACGTGTTCGACGCATTCCCGCGCCCCTGCCCTGTCGCCCGCGCGCGCCAGCGCAGCCGCAAGCAGCGACCACCGTCGAGGCCCGTAAGGCAGGCGCCGTATCGCCGTCGCGGCGCCGGCATAGTCGCCGGCGGCGTAGAGCGCGAGGGCGCGATCGCAATGATACCATTCGGCATGAAGAGGATTTGCGGCGACCGCCCTGTCCATCAGCTCCAGCCCGTCGCGCGGCCGCCCGCGCAAGGACAGCAGGTGCCCCATCTGCATCATCGTGTCGGCATCGTAGGGGTTGATGTCGAGCGCGCGCCGCATGTGGTGCTCGGCAGCCGCATGATCGCGCGCCGCAAGCCGCGCCTGTGCCAGGATACGATGGCAGCGGGGCTCATCCGGCGCCAGCGCCACGGCGAGCGAGGCGCGCTCGGTACAGCTTGCGATGACATCCTCCGGCGCGCTTCCGTAGTCGGCAATCGCCAGCTCCACCAGCGCCATGTAGGCATGGGCAAGCCCATAGTCCGGGTCGCGTGAAATCGCTGCCTTGAGCAGGCTCAAGGCTTCGCTATTGTCGTCGGGCCGATAACCGCGGAAGCGCACGATCGCTCGCGTCACCAGTTCGTAGGCCGCGAGGTCCCGCGTCGGCTTACCGGCGGTTCGCCGCAACGCGGCCGCCTCAAGGTTTGAAACCAGCCGGTTCACGACACGATAGGCAATGTCATCCTGAACGGCGAACAGGTCCGGCCCGGCCGCCGTGTAGCTCTCGCCCCAGACCAGCGTTCCGGCTCGAGCGTCGACCAGCTTGGCGCTGATCTTCAACTGGTCGCCGCCGCGAACGACGGACCCTCGCACGAAGTAGTCCGGCCGCACCGTCACCGGCGGTCCGTTGTCCTGCGCCTGCCGGAATGCGGCAAGCGCCGTCTCCCGGTTCAGGATCGTCAACGTGCGGAAGCGAGCGAGCCTGTCCGCCACATCCTCCGCGAAGGCGCTGCTTACGGGATCCGACGTCCCGCCGTGCGCCCGGCCATCCTCGAACGGCACGACCGCGACGACCGGTTGCGATGCCGGCGAAGGCTTGCGACAGGGAGGCGAAAGCACATAGCCGCGCTTGGGGACGGCCTTCAGAATCGCTTGGTCGCCGTCGTCGAGCGCCTTCCTTATGTCCCGCACCGCCTGCGTGAGGGAATCCTCGGTGACGGTTATGTTGCCCCAGACCGCGGAGATCAGGTCGGATTTGGTGACGACCTTGCCGTCGTTTCGAGCCAGATATGAAAGCAGGCTGAACGCCTTCGAGCGTAGCGGCACCGTTGCCCCATCCCGCAGCAGCAGGCCGCGCTCCAGGTCAAGCTGGCAGTCGCCGAGTTGCAAGACTCCCTGCGATGCGGATTCCGCCATGGAACAGCGCCCTGCCCTTGCGCAACATCCAGTAGCCTATTCGCCTACCATTCCGCGCCGGGGTCAAGATGTCCGTTGGACTGGGGGCGCGGTCGGCCTTCAGGTCCATCGCCGCGATCTCGAGCATTTCGATGAGCGCGCCGGGCGGCGCATAGCCGGGATTGACCATTCCGCCGACGACAATCTCGAAGAGTTCCTGGCGTGCAAGGGCGCGGGCTTGATCGTCGAGCATGGCTGCCTCCGTCTATTGGAGCAGCATGCCCGACATCGCCCGCGCCGTACCGACGGAGTTCTGAAATTCTGCTGAAATGCGAACGGTCTGCATTGCAATTGGCGAGTATTGCGGCGGGCTCGGCAACGAGCGCGTTGATCGAGGCCGTGTCACCTGTTCGCCTTTCGGCCACCGCCGCCTGACGCAAAACCGAGATGGCCAACAGGCCGGAATCCGTCAGAGCTTGTTTTCCGAGAACGGCAAGTAGACCGTTACGAGAGATAGCGGGTTTAGACGTCGATGTTGCGTGGTTATCGACTGACCAGCGATAAGAAGTTCTGCGACGGGCGGAAAATAAAAGCGGACGGAAGTCTTGTTTAATCGGCAATTCGGGTCTAGATGTAAAATTCGTTGATTTGGCCGATTTGGCTTTAGCGGTGTCAGAGACCCGCCATTTTACTCCGAATTTTCGACGATAGCGCGTTGCCGGGCCGGCACAACCGCTCGCACGTCCCGACCTCGGAACAATCGCTGCTGACCACGGATGTACTGGCAGCAGATATGTCGCTCCGAAAGTCGGGGCGGAACACTTCGGCGCACTTTCCGTCTTTCGGGAGGATCATGCGCACGAATATCCGCACCGCACAGAGGCTGGCCCACGGCGCCAGAGACGCCGCTATTTCGGGGCGCTACCTCGGCAAGAACGCCTCGTCGATTGCGACCAGCCGAGCGAATTGGCTCAAGGCTGATTGACCGATCGATCCGCCTTCTCGAAGGCCCAGTGCAGCAGGAGGAGTAAACAATCATGATCTCGACACACCCTGAGAGGCTTAATAGCCGCTTGACCCGCCGCGAGGCTGCAACCCATCGCTACTCCCTGGGGCAAAGTGTCCGGCTGAAGAGCAGCTTCAACACGGTTCAGGATTCGCGCGAAATCTATCAGATCACCGCAAGGCTGCCGGCTCGGGGAGACTCCCTCCAGTATCGCATCCGAAGTGAGGCCGAGCGCCACGAGCGCATGGCGACAGAGGACAGCCTCGAACCCGTGCGCGCGTCGCGGGATGATGAAGATGCAGCTCTTCTCAAAAGGACATTCGACAATGGCCAAGGGACAAAGGCGTAGCAATCGCGATATCCGAAAACCGAAACAGGCCAAGGCATTCCCGAAGGCCCGCCGGTTTGGCAACCCGGTCAAGATTGCGTCGCCGGCTACAGAGCAGTGATCGCCTAAAGCGCGTCGCGCTGAAACGGACCCAGGCGACGCGCTTTAGGTCTTTGTTTTTATGCATGTCGTTTTCGCAAAACCGCTGCACACTTTCTGCGCGACATGCATTAAGCCGATGGAGAGTGACCATGCCGCTCGAATTTCCCAATCCAAGTCGAAGTTTCGACGAAGTGCGCAATGCGGTCCGTTTCATCGGCCACGACGGCATGTTTGCGGTGCCATTCTTCATCGAAGCCGGTGCGTTGGGCGCAAGCGGCCGTAAGGGGCCGGAAACGGCGGAAGCCGCATGCCTGGCGGCCTTCGACGCGGCGCGGCATTCCATCCATATCAGCGCACGGAAGCTCTACTCGGGTGGGAAGCGGACCACCTATACCATAACCGCCGCCGATATGCGGTGACGATGAACTCACACATCCGCGACATGAGGATTGAACGTGCGGATGCCGTCTACTTAGTCGCATTTGTTGGGGACCGACCGGGCTTGGGTGGACCAGTCCCGGATAACAGCCGCAGCCCTTGAGGCTGGCGGCAGCTGAGGAGATGAATTGCGAGTTGACGTGCGGAACAATGATGTCGATCAGGCCCTGCGGGCGCTGAAAAGGAAACTGCAGCGCGAGGGTCTTCTTCGCGAACTGAAGCGGCGCCGAGCCTACGAGAAACCCTCGGAACGGCGTATCCGGGAAAGGGACGATGCCATCCGGAGGGCGCGTAAGCTCGCCCGCAAGCAGGCGCAACGCGAAGGACTGCTTCCCGCTCCGAAGAAAAAGCTCCCGCTTGTCGCCCGTCATGGACGGAACGGTCCTGCCCGATCCGGCTGAATCAGTATCCCGTCAATCTGTCGGGCAGTTCGGTTTCGTCTATCCGAAAGCGAAAAAGCGGCGCACAGTGAAGTCTCGCTGGTGCGGCGAGGACAGTCCGGCTTTTGAGCCTCTTGCCAGCAGGCCGGGCTGTCCGGGTTCCTTCACTCGATCTCGACTGCGCGCTTTTGCAGGAACCACGCTTGCCTTCAAACTGAGATTTCCGAAAAGCTCGAAAAATCCCTTGAAAGCACCTTGCTAAAGCGCGTCGCGATCCTTCGGATTCGCTCCATGCGCTTTAGGCTTTTGATTTTGCGCATGTCTTTGTCCCGAAACCGGTTCCCACTTTCGGGAGACATGCTTTAAGCCTCCGAGGTCCGTCCTCCGCCGGTGGCGATCCTGCGGAAGTTTCTGCTCTCGACATCGATAATGGCCCCGCAGCCCTGGCATTCCACCTGCGTATGCGCGCGCAGCCAACCGACGCTCTTGCGCGTCTCATAGGCGCAGTCCGCACAGACGACGCCTATCTCGTCGTCTTCGAGCGATCTGTCGGTTTCCACGGATTTGCCGCTTAGATCAACCGGTGACGCGCCGCCGTCTCGCGGTCGCGCCGTCGCATTCCACATGTGTCGTTGTCGATCCAGCGCCGCGCCTCGGTTCGCGGTTCTGTTCCGATAGCGCCGCCATCACTTTTCCATTGAGCGAGGGCGTCCTGGTGCGAGTCCAAGCGTTTCACGTATGCGTTGAGGATCGTGCACAAATGCGTTTTCGATTCGCCATCGAAGCGTTCGACAAGAAAGCGTGCGGCAGCCGTTCGACGGCGGCTGCCCTGGATCAACGCTGGGCGAAACTCGGCGAGAATTTTCTCGATCGCCGTCATTTGCTCGGTTGTCGGATAGATGGAAGACACGGCGCCCTCCTTCCCGTTGGGGCTAGGGCACTCTGGCCGCCCTCGGTCGGCATCGCCCGTTGCAGAAGCTGCCGACAAACGACGATACGCCTGTTGCGGATGAATAGCGATGACCAATCGGGAAATAGTCAGCGGAGTCGGCATGCCGGTCCAGCCGTCTCCTTGCCCGAAGAAGCGTTCTGTGTTTTCTCCCGCGCACATTAGGAAAGGCTTGCGGATGCGAATTGCAATGGTCGCCGCGTTTTGCGCGGCGGTGGCTGGATGTGTGACGTCTCCGGTCGACTACGAAGCGAGGCTTTCGCAGCAGGACCCGAAATGGGCGTCGCCGGAATGCCAGCAGGCCCGCATGGCGGCCGCGGACTATGCCCGGCGCGAGAAGGACCACCCCGGCTGGGGGTTTGGCGTGCTGCTCGGGCCTTACAGCATGGGGATGGTGGCGGCGGTGAAAGAGCATGAGCGGCAGCAGCGAAGGCTTCTCGCCCGCCAGGTGCATCTGCAATGCTCCAGCCAGCCGCTGCCGAAGGAGCTGGATTTCGACCCGGCGATCTACGCACCGAAGAAGGCGCGGTACCCGTAGAGGGAACGGCCCGATGCCGTTCTCAGGTCAGCGAGCGGCTGTTTCCTGAACGTCGAACACATAGGTGAGGATAGCCACGCCCGTTGTGGTTACGACGTGGCTCGACAGTTTGAGCCTCGAGGGCACCTGCCCAGCTTCGAAAAGGCGAATGCCTTCGCCCAGCACCAGCGGATGGATCATCAACATCAGTTCGTCGACGAGCCCATGCTGCATCAGCGTGCGCAACAACGCACCGCTGCCGAACATGATCAGCGACTTGTCGTGATCTTGCTTGAGCTCGCGCACGGTCGCCGCCGCCTCGCCGGAGAGCAACGTCGAATTCTCCCAGAGGAGCGCGTAACGCGCGTCATGGGAAACGACGAACTTGCTCACGTCGGTCAGCGCTTTTGTCATCGGACTGGCAGGCTGGCGGACCGCCCAGCCTTCGTAGAGATCCTCATAGGTCGTTCGGCCAGCGAGCAGCGACCATCCGCCGGCCATGGCTCGGCCAATGGCCTCCTGCATCTTGAGGTCGCTGCCAGGATTGCCCCAGCCGCCGTGTTCGAAACCATTGCGCGTGTCTTCGTCGGCACGCGCCGGCGCCTGGAAAACACCGTCGAGGGTCAGATGCTCGATGGCGACGATCCGTGCCACTCCGTCAGCCTTCGCTCCACGCCGCTAGCAGCGGGCCTTCGCTGCCATAGACCGGGTCCTTCTCCGGACGGCCGACATTGGGAATCGTGCGCAGCGCCTCGGCGTGCTGCTCGGCGCGCGTGCACAAATCATAGGTGCCGAAGGGCGGATAGGCGCCGACGACGAGCAAATCGGCCGACGAGGACAGGCGGTGGTGGCCGGTGCCGGCCGGCAGGATCGCCACGTCGCCGGCCTTGACCGTCAGCACCTCACCCCTCTCGCCGCCGAAGCGTACCTTGGCGTTGCCGCGCGCGATGCCCAGCACTTCGTGGATGCGCGAATGGTAATGGACGTAGTCATAGATGCCGTTCCGCCAGCCGTCGCCCCAGCCATTCGTGCTGAATAGATCCTCGAAGACGGCCGCCGGATTGAGATCGTCCGGCAGCGTCACGGCCCCAGGGTAGACGATCATCGGCCAGCGCGGGTGGTTGGGCACAAGGCCGTCGTCCTCGAAGCGGAGGGTGAGCGGTTCCCGCCGCTCGACAAGTTCCGCAAGTTTCGCTGCTCCTGGCATGGCGTGACCTTTCCGCCGCTTTCCCGCTCAAGGCACCAGTGCCTCCTGATGAACCCGCAAAGCGCGGCCGCTCGATTGCTGACCGTTCTCAACCGGCGGCGGCGCGCTTTGTTCCCGGCGCGCGCCTTGCGGCGGAGCACGTAGTCTCCCCCCATGTGGGCTACGGCATGCACACATTTCCAAGCGGCCGGTCTTTGGCGATAGCGTGCATGGCGGCTTGGCGCATGCATTGTCTAATGTAGCGCTGGTCGACCCCCACTCCGTCTCGGCTTCGCCGAGCCACCTCTCCCCCGATCGACGGGGTAGAGGAAAGGCGCCAGGCTTTTTGCCGTCAACGCTCGTCCAGCAAGGCTCCCTTCCTTTCCCTCCGGAGGGGGGAAAGGTGGCGCTGCGAAGCAGCGACGGATTGGGGGAACCACGTGGCAATCAAGCCGCGCCCCGATCAGTCACGCCAGTCACAGAAGATGTGTGCATGCCGTAGCCCACGTGGGGAGAGATTGCCAGCAGCCTAGATCTCGAGCATGACCTTGATGGCGCGGCGCTCGTCCATGGCGCGGTGATCGTCGAGGCGCTGCGGCATCAGGGCTGATGTTGGACACGGATCAAGTCAGTCCGGTAGCGCATCGGCGCGCGGATGCTTGTCGGCCGCGGTCGAGACGGTCACCTTCTCGCCGGACCTCGAGAACGTGTAGAGCGAGCCCCGGTAGCCCGGCATGGAGAAGGCCACGGAGTCGCGGTCGGCGAGGCCCATGACGACGCGCTGCGGATCGCCTCCGCCCTTCGGCGCAAAGGTGGCGGTGACCTCCAGGAGGTCGCCTTTGACCGGGACGTAATAGACCACCATGTCGAGGCGTCCCTCGTGCAGGCTGCCTGCTTCGATGGGGCGTCCGACGTGGGTTTCCTCGGCAAAGACCGGCGTCGCCACCAACAGCGTGGCCAGGAGCGATGCGCCCAGGGTTCTGCGGATCATCTTCGTATCTCCTCTTGTTAGATTTCGATCGAACTCTATACTATATAGATGTCGAGTGAAATCTAAAAAAGGAGAGGCTTTCAGTCCGCGGCAAGCCGACGCACCGATCACGCGGCGAGCCGTCTGTTTCGCATCCCCTTGATAGATTGCGTTCGGTCTCTAATTGAGATATAGATTTTGTACGCAATCTAAGAATGGAGACCGACGATGCGCGTGAGCCGCATTCAGGCCGAGAAGAACCGACAAACCGTGATCGACGTGGCCAGCCGGCTTTTTCGGGAGCACGGCTTCGACGGCATCGGCCTCAAGGATCTGATGAAGGGCGCCGGGCTGACCCAAGGCGCCTTCTATAAGCAGTTCGCGTCGAAGGAGGATTTGGCTGCCCAGGCATCCAGGCGGGCGATGGAGAGCGCTGCCGACCGATGGGCGGCGGCGACCGCAGCGAATCCTGGCGATCCGCTTGGGGCGGTCATCGCATTCTACCTCAGCATGGACCATCGCGAGGAAAGGATGGACGGCTGCCCGGTCGCGGCGCTCGGCTCGGATGCCGCCAGGCAAGGGACCGACGTGAAGGCGTCGTTCGAAGCCGGCATCAAGGGGTATCTCGAAATCATCGGCCGTTTGATTGGCGAGACCGACGGCGAGAAGCCCAATGGCAAGGCCATGGCCGTCCTCTCGACGATGGTCGGTGCGGTGGTCCTCTCGCGCGTCGTCAACGACCCCGACCTCGCTCAGGGCTTTCTGGATGCGGCGACCGAACAGGTGCGCGACACCGTCGCCGCTTGAACGGCGCCGGGCCGGCGCTTCAGATTGATAGGAGCATAGATGCGACGGATAGTCGTAACAGGCATGGGCGCGGTCACGCCCCTGGCCGCGGATGTCGAGACTTCGTGGTCGCGCCTCCTGGCCGGCCGCTCCGGCATCCGCAGGCTTGCGGACGACGTGGTGGCAGATTTGCCCGCCAAGATCGGCGGCGTGGTTCCCTCCCTGGAGGAAGACCCCGAAGCCGGCCTCGATGCGAATGCCTTCCTGGCGCCAAAGGACCAGCGCAAGATCGACCGCTTCATTCTCTTCGCTCTGGCGGCGGCGGAAGAGGCACTTGCCCGGGCGAAATGGAAGCCGGCCTCGGAAGATGAACGGATCCGTACCGCGACGATCATTGCTTCAGGTGTCGGCGGGTTCCCTGCCATAACCGAGGCGGTGCGGACGGTCGACCAGCGTGGCGTTCGGCGTCTTTCGCCTTTCACGGTGCCGTCTTTCCTTGTGAACCTCGCGGCAGGCCACATCTCGATCCGCCACGGCTTCAAAGGCCACATCGGCGCACCGGTGACGGCATGCGCCGCCGGCATCCAGGCTATCGGCGATGCGGCTCGCATCATCCGCGCCGATGAAGCCGATATCGCCGTGTGCGGCGGCACCGAAGCATGCATGAACGTCGTCAGTCTGGGCGGCTTTGCGGCGGCACGCTCGCTTTCAACCTCTTACAATCACCGTCCCGACCAGGCCTCCCGTCCGTTCGACGTATCGCGGGACGGCTTCGTCATGGGCGAAGGCGCCGGCATCCTGGTCATCGAGGAATTGAACCATGCGCTGGCGCGCGGCGCCAAACCGCTCGCCGAGGTGGTCGGCTACGGCACCACGGCGGATGCGCATCATGTTACGTCCGGTCCCGAGGACGGGGATGGCGCGCGCCGTGCCATGGAGATCGCGATCGCCCAGGCTGGCATTTCACCACGTGAGATCAGCCACCTCAACGCACACGCGACCTCCACGCCGGTGGGCGACCTGGGCGAAATCGAAGCGATCAAAAGCGTCTTCGGCGCGGATTTCTCGATAGCCGTCAGCGGAACGAAGTCGGCGACCGGACACCTGCTCGGGGCCGCCGGCGGGCTTGGCGCGATCTTCACGATCCTGGCGCTCAGGGATCAGGTAGCGCCGCCGACCCTCAATCTGAGCGCCCCCGATCCGGCAGCCGACGGAATAGACTTCGTGGCCAACCGCGCCCGGCCGATGGAGATGGATTACGCGATCGCCAACGGTTTCGGCTTCGGAGGCGTCAACGCCAGCGCCCTGTTCAGGCGCTGGGACGGACACAATGTGAGCGGTCGAGCAGCTCCCGGCTGACGCTTTCGGTCCGGACTTCCTGCTTCTCCAATCCAACCAACCCAAAGAAAGTGATCTCCATGAACAAAACCAATCCTGGGGTCGCCATCGTCACAGGGGCATCCTCCGGCATCGGGCATGCAACGGCCAAGGCTCTGCAGAACGCGGGCTTTCGCGTGTTCGGAACCAGCCGTCGCGCGGCACCGGCAAAATCCGACGGCGTCACCATGCTGACCTGCGATGTGACCGACGACGCGTCCGTGGCGAAGCTGGTCGACGAGGTGCTGGCCGAGGCGGGGCGCATCGACTTGCTCGTCAACAATGCCGGCATGGGCCTGCTTGGCGGCGCTGAGGAATCCTCGACCGCGCAGGCTCGGGCTTTGTTCGACGTGAATGTCTTCGGCGTCATCCGGATGACCAACGCGGTGCTGCCGACCATGCGACGGCAAGGAAAGGGCAGAATCGTGAATTTGAGCTCGGTGCAGGGATTCATCCCGGCTCCCTATTTCGCGCTCTATTCGTCGACCAAGCACGCCGTAGAAGGCTATTCCGAATCGCTTGACCACGAACTGCGGCCGTTCGGAATTCGCGTCGCTTTGGTCGAGCCGGCCTATACCCGCACCTCCTTCGAAGACAATCTCGCCAGGCCGGACCAGTTGCTCGATATCTATGACGCCGCGCGCGCCGGCATGACCACAGCCGTGCGGAAAGCGATCGAAAAAGGCGATGCGCCCGAAGTGGTCGCCAACACCGTCTTGGCGGCCGCGACCGATCCCACTCCGAAGCGGCGCTATGCGGCGGGAAAAACGGCGCGCCAGGTCAGTCTCCTGCGCCGCTTCGTCCCCGCGTCAGCATTCGACAAGAGCCTGCGAAAGCAGCTCGGGCTGCCGGTCTGATATCCGAGCCGGCGCAGCCTTCGTCGGCGATGAGGGTCGTCATCGACCCGCCTCGGCGTCGTGGTTGAGCAGTTGCAGTCGGATCGAGGCCGTTGGCCATCGCGACGCTCGCCGCTCAGGCAGCGCTGCCGGTTCGGCGTGACGGTATGGGATCGAGGGAGGCTTTGGCCGAGTCGTCGAAACGCTTTGCTTCGAAGGCAAGAGCGTCGTGCATGGGAAGCGCTGCCGAGAAGAGGAAGCCCTGCACGATCGTGCAATCGAGCGAGCGCAGGATCAGGCGATCGGCATCGGTTTCCACGCCCTCCGCCATCACCTCTATGCCCAGCGTTCGCCCGAGATCGATGACGGCCTTGACCAGAGCCTGGTCTTCCACGGACCTGGCCAGATCGCGAACGAAGTCCTTGTCGATCTTGATCTTGCGGATGCGGCTGTCCTTCAGTGAAACCAGGGTCGAGAAGCCGGTGCCGAAATCGTCGAGCACGATCGATATGCCCGCGTCGGCCAGGCGCTCCAGCTTTTCGTCGACCCTGTCGCGATCCACGGGTGCCTCTTCCGTGATCTCCAGCTCGAGCATCGCCGCCGGGACATTCCTTGCCTGGAGGCCGCCCAGTATCATATCGTCGACATTGCCTGCCTCGAGTTCGCGCGGCGAAAGATTCATCGCGACGCGCACATCCCGGCGCCCGTTCCTCGCCAGCTCCTCGATCATGGAGCAGCAATTGAGAAACACCGTCTCCGTCAGCAGGGAAAGCAGGCCGGTTTCGCGCGCCGCGGTGACGATCTCGGGCGGGGCAATGGCCCCATGAAGCGGGTGCTGCCACCGCAGCAGCGCTTCGAAACCGACCACAGCGTGGGTATCCAGCCGCACGATGGGCTGGAACCATGGGCAAAGCGTGCCCGCTTCGATGGCTCCGCGCAGGTCGCGCTCGATGCACTGCTTGCGTTCGAGCCCGTGGTCGAGCTCGGCATCGAAGAGGCAGTATTCGTTCCTGCCGCCGCGCTTGGCCGCATAAAGCGCGAAATCCGCGCGCAGCAGCATCTCCGTCAATTGCGGTTTCTCCGACACGTAGATGCCGATCGACGCGCCGACGCGCACCGAATTCAACACCGGATCCGGATCGGCGATGGCCGCGATGATCGCTGATGCAAGTCCGTCGGCCGAATGCCGGGACATCGAGGCGGGAAAGAGCAGCACGAACTCGTCGCCGCCGATGCGCGCGATCGTTGCCTCCGGCGGGGCATGGTTCTCGATCCTGCGAGCGACCCGGACCAAAAGGTCGTCCCCAATATTGTGACCATAGGTGTCGTTGACCGATTTGCAGCCGTCGAGGTCGATCAGCATGGCCACGAACGGACCGTCGGAACGCCCCAGTTGCGAGATAGCCCGCTCCAGCCCATACCTGTTGAGCAAATTCGTCAGCGGATCCCGCCTGGAGTTTTGTTCCATCCGGGCGGCGAATGCCCTCGCCTCGTATTTGAGACGGCTCGTCTCCCGGAAGCGGGCCTGCCCGAGTAGCGAGCTTCTGATCATTCCCGCGAGAAAAAGCAGGACGGTGAAACCGAGGACGTAATTTTCGATATTGCCTTTCGCCAGCACGCACGCAGCGCTGACCAGCAGCGGCAGCGTCATGAAGTTGATCGAAGCCGGCGCGTATGATGCTCCATAGGTGACCGAACCGGCCGACAGACCTGCAAGGACGATCAGATAGAGCGGCGCCTGGGACGTGGTGTACCCGTCCGACAGCACGGCCAGAAAAGACCACGCGATGCCGGATGCCAGAGCCAGCAGCCCGTAAAGCGAAAGCCGGGCGGCGACCGGCTTCAACCCGCCATCGGGCCTATCATCGGGAACGTCCGCCCGGGCGAGGGCAAGCCCTATGCGGGCGCCATTTATGACGCTGACGGCCGCGAACCACACCAGTGCCGCAAGGCCGACGCCCGAGAGCATCAGCACGGCCAGGATCAGGGCCGACAGCACCGTGCCGATGGGCATCGAAATGAAGAGCCCCATCCTGAGATCGGCGAGTTGGTCCCTCAGGATTCCCGCTTCCACGGTTTCGCTTTGCCCCTCGGGGGCAGAACCTGGGCCAGGTTGCTCGGAATCGCTCATATGCCAGGTGGCTAAACCAGTGGCATGAAAATCGCGTTAAGGATTTCAGCGGCTTACGGCGCTCTATCTAGCCTGACGGGGCCGGTGCGAACGGCAAAATTGGGTCGCAAGCGGACCTCGAACGCGATCTCCTGCCTGCTCGGTCAGATCAGTCCACGGTCGTTCCAGATCCAGGCGCACCCCATCGCTGCCGTGAGCCAAAACAGGCCGGCCTTGGCGCCAGTTCCGGCTCTTCGGTTGACTGCAGCTGCTGTCGGCAATATTGATCTAGCGGGGACTTAATGCGGGCGGTGTCAAAGCAAATGCTTGTGGGGGCGGATCGTGCCGTTTTTTGGTGCGATGCAATACAATTTTTCGATTTGGCGAAGGTTGTGGCGTTTTTCGTGCGCCTTCCCTCGCATCGACTGTCGGACTATCGCTCATTGATTTGGCTGTGCATAAAGGGTTGCAGTCGCGCGCGCTGGAAAGCCGATGCACGCGTCGCTTGGGGCTTTGACGAAACATTTGTCGAGTGGGGCACGCAGGATGCGAACTTCCGTCTTCCGCCTGCATGACGAGGATATCATCCGGCGACCCGGCGCCAGAGCGGAGGTGCTGCCCCTTTGGCACAAACCTGCCGATCGCAGCCGCACCGCCGCGAATGAGGGGATCGTGCTTGGCAAAATAGCAGCCGCTCATACCCGCGAAAGCGCAGGTCAGACGGCGAGCATTGTCCCATGAATATACCCAGGAATCTCGGTCACATCTGGATTGGGCCCAAGGTCGCTCCGACAGCGTGGATGCGGACGTGGATCGACAGGCATCCCGGCTGGAACTACACGCTTTACGACAATGATTTCCTGAACGGCGGAGAGTTCAGGACCGGACCTCAGATCAACGAGTACATGAAGCGGGGATGGTATGCCGGCGCCGCCGATTTGCTGCGCTACGAAATACTGTACAGGCATGGCGGCTACATCGCCGGCGCAGACAGTATTTGCGTCAATCCCATCGATGAATTGTTCGACAACGGAGGCGAGCTCTACACCGTCTATGAGAACGAGTTTCTAAGAGGACAACTGGTTGCCCCCATCGTGGCGTCAGCGCCAAACCATCCTTTCCTGAAGGAAATCATCGACCGCCTGTCGAGAATACCGCCGCAGCAGCTTGATCATCCTTGGCGTCAAACAGGCAATCTCTTTGTTGCCGAGCTCATAGAAGAACTCCGCCCCGAGATTGTCATCTGGCCTTCTCACACCCTTATCCCGGAGCACTTCCTCGGCCGGAAATATACCGGGCCGGGAAAAATCTATGCCCATCAGAAATTCGGAGAGACGACAGGCGCGTACAAATTCGGATCGCTGGTTGACAAAATTCGCGAAATTCCCCGCTCGCTCTATGCCTCTTCCGCGAGGAAAAGGCTGAGGGCACTGAAGGCGTCGGCGGCCAAAGACCATGGATAGCTCTTCCTCTCGAGCAATCGAATTTCCGAAGTTGGCCGTATTCGTCCTGACTGTGGAGCCGGCGGGCGGAGCCCGCAGGATGCACGCCGCCAACGAACTAGGCCGCCTCGGCCTTTCCTTCGATTTCGTCCACGGCGTCGATCAAAACAGCGCCGAGATCGATCGCGCCTACTCACGCCTTCTGAATTGGACCCTTCACAAGCGCTCGCTTACGAGGGGCGAGATTTCCGTCTATCTCGGGCACCGGAAGATCTGGCAAGAGGTGATGCGCAAAGGGATGGATTTTGCGTTGGTTTTTGAGGACGATTTCAAAATCCGCAATGACGAGCAATTCATCCAGGCGATAAACGATGCCATTTCTCACCGAGGCATTTGGAGCATCGTAAAGTTCTTCGATTTCAACCATAAGAAGGTTGTGGAGTCGATTAGAGTTGGGGCCACGCATCTGGTCGGATACAAGTACCCGGCCTCGGGCGCGGTAGCCTATCTGATCAACAGGCAGGCGGCTCAATCGCTTCTGCGTCGCCGTCATTTGTTCAGGCCTATCGATGAGGACTTTTCCCATCCGTGGGAGTTTGCCATCCGCGTGTGGTCGACTTCTCCCAATCTGGTCGACGAGGTAAGCCCCCAGCTCGGTGGGTCCATTCTGGAAAGTGAACGGAGCGACCTAAGAAGCAAGAGGATTGTGGTTCGGTCCGTATGGGGGAATTTCCTGCAGGCGAGGAAATTCCTGCGGTCGCTTTGGTATCGCCGAGCGCGTGCGGCCAACGCGCCGGAGACTGTAACAACGCAGGCGGCCGCGGACGACCCGGCCAACCTGTAAAGACGCCTGATTATGGCGGGTTCATACCCCGGAACAGCCTGAAAGGCGCGGCGACCAGACGCCTGATCTTTTCCCTGCGCCGACGGCGTTTCTCACGACGCCGAATTCGGCCATGTTCGTGGAAAGGGTGGGTGTAGAGCCCGCAACTTACACAGCCGATGGTGAAACCACATCGCTTTTCCCAGCATTTGACATCGCTGGTCCAGGCAAGCGCAACTCTCTCCAGATGCAGGCTGCCCGAACTTTTCAACAGGATGAGGTCGCCTTCGACAGCCGTTTTCTTGAAGTAGGAGTAGACCTCGTGGACGTCGCGGAATCGGTGGAACCGTCCCGACGCGATGTCCTCTTCCGTAGCGCGAACCTTGTGTGCATTGTCTCCCACCGCGATAACCTCGTCGGCAACCGCCCGCGCCCGCTGATACGCCTTCGTGTATTTGGAATAAGGATTTCCTGCATAGTCGGAGATCTGCCCGATGACGACTTTGCGGCGTCTGTCGGTGGCGTCGCTCATAACATCGAAGGCGAGGTCTATCGTCCCAAAGGGCGCCTTGGCTGCATCGACGATGAAGGTGGGGCCGTGAGGCACCTCCATGATCTGGCAGCGATTGGGAACGCCGCCAAAGCCGGCTATCCGTTCCTTGATCTGTTCGGGCGAAACACCGAGTTCGACGGCCGCCGCAAAAGCAGCCGTGACCGCGAGCCAAAAGTGCTTCGCCGGAAGGGGAGAAACGACGGTCTCCTCATTGCCCTTCCAGGCGATGCGAACGCGCAACGGACCTGGAAAGGAGAACTCGGCTGACAGGACGCGGAAGTCGGCCCCCTCGTCCCGGCCATAGGTAACGATGCGCTCGCGCGTGCGGCGACGCATGGCGAGCACGTGTTCGTCATCCGCGTTGAGAAGCGCAAAGCCTCCGGGTCGGACCGCATTCACCAGCCAGCCCTTTTCGTCGGCCACCGCTTCGAGGCTGCGAAACACACTATAGTGTTCCAGATCGACGATGGTGACGATCGCGACATCGGGCTCTATCAAACGAGCGGATCGAGCCACCGATCCCTTTTTCGAAGCGCCGATTTCCAGAACGACGAACTCGCTGTTTCGAGATGCGGATGCCACCGCCGGCGCGATGTCAACAGCGGTGTTGTAGATCGCTTGGGTGGTGGTTGGCGCATATGCCTCGAGCACGTGTCCCAGCAGGCTGGCGGTGGTTGTCTTGCCCGAACTTCCCGTGATGCCGATGAACGTCGCCGGGTGGCCACGTCGATTGGAGCGCGCTCTCGATGCCTCAAGTTTTCGCCGAATGGCGTTTGGCAACTCGCGCCGGATTGGCCGCGACACGGAGCGCAGCCAACCTTTTCTTGCAAATGGATTCAAGGATATCATGACCGCCCGCCCCCGGGCATAATGGCGAAACAGAGCCATATCTGCAATGAGGGCCGTGCCGGACGCCCGCCAGGTCCGCGTGGCTTGATCGCCAGCCGGGAAGACTGGTCAAATGGACTTCCGCGCAAGCTGCCGCCTTGCTCGGCGACCCGTGGCAGCAAGCCACGCGTGCGGGTTCGCCGCGGTCGCGCATGCCTTGCCGATCCCGGATCTTGCTGCGACGCAGCGGTATCCTCTCAACGCGGGAGCAGTCGAGAAATCTCGACCCGAGGCGCGAAAAAACAGCGCAAATAGGGCTGGTTGGTTATGACGTAGTTATTCTCGCAGATATGGTATTGGCCGTCCGGCGATTCCTGCACCCGGTCTCGCGGGATGTTGAAACCATCGGGCAGATAGACGTAGCCCCCGTCGACCCTGGACTGAACCGAAGACTGCGGTATGGCGCGGCAGTCATGACCGCCGCAGCACTTGAACTTTGTTACCGGATCAACCTTGTTTTCGTACCAGTCATGGGCATTGGCGCCTGTGGCGGCGGCAATGCACATGGCCGTGAAGACGAACTTTCGCATGGCATTCCTCTTATGCGGAGGCGCTGCTCATCGAACGTCATGTATATTGGCGCTCCGCTGAAAATGCCATTGGTCCGAATGCCCGGCAAGGTCCAAGCAGGCCTGCTCAGACCAGCCGCTGCCCGCCGTCGATGTGGATGGTCTCGCCGGTCATGAACGCGTTCTGCATCAGATAAAGATAGGCCGGCGCCACGTCGGCCGGCGTCGCGATCCTTCCCGCCGGAATGCGGGCGCCCATCTGGTCGAAATAGCCCGATTTGGCTTCGCCGACGATCTCGTCCCACATCTCGGTATCCACCCAGCCGGGCGAGACGATGTTGACGCGTGTCGGTGCAAGCTCCAGCGCCAGCGCGCGGGCGAAATAGCTGAAGGAGCCGGCGATCGCCGAGACGACCGAGCCGCCAGGGACGGGCGGCCGGTCCTTGTTGATGCCGGAGGTGAAGGTCATGGAGCCGCCCTTCCTCAGTGTGCGCACCGCGTGCTTGGCGAGCATGACCGCGCCGATCAGCTTGCCGTCGACGAACTGGCGCGCGAACGCCATGTCGGCTTCGCCGATCGGATGATTGGGCGGCGGCGTGCCGGCGGTCGCCACCAGATGATCGAAGGCGCCGACTTCGTCGAACAGGCGGGCGACATCCGCCTCGCTGGCCATGTCGGCCGCAACGCCCGTCACGCGCCCAGCCCCGGCGAGCCTCTTTTCCGCGGCCTTCAGCTTCTCCGCCGAGCGGCCGACGATCACCACCTCCGCGCCGTTTTCCAGCGCGGCCGCCGCAACGCCGAAGCCGATGCCGGAGCTGCCTCCAACGACAATGATTTTCTTTCCCGTGAGCTTGGTCATGGGTTCCTCCATCTTCCAGCGGTGATTTGTCGAGTTAGGCGCGGCCGGCATGGGCGGCTTCGATATCGGCGAGGATGATCTTGCTCATCTTGTACATCGCTTGCCGCGCCCGGTCGGCCTTGTCGCGATCCGGGTCGTTCATCAGGCGCAGCGCCGGTTCCGGGATGACCTGCCAGTAGACGCCGAACTTGTCCCGCAGCCAGCCGCAGGGCTTTTCCGACCCGCCGCCCGCCGTCAGCGCGTTCCAGTAATAGTCGGTCTCGGCCTGGTCCCTGGTCTCGACGTAGAGCGAGATCCTTTCGTTGAAGGGCGGCACCCCGCCGGCATTGAGCGCCGTGAAGCGCTGGCCTTCGAGCTCGAAGTCGAAGATCGCGTGCGGCGTGTCGGTGCCGGCGACATTGTCGGTGAGGGTGATCGTCTCCAGCGCCCGACCGTTCTTGAACACCGAGAGATAGAAGTCGCGCGCCTGTTCGGCGTCGAGATTGAACCAGAGGAAAGGATGAACGGTAGCCATTTTGTCCTCGCAGCGTTTGCTCTGAAGTGAGCGCTAATCACAGATGCTGTGAGGATTTTTGACTGGAAAACTCTCGACAGACAAATCAAAGTTTGGCAAGTATTTGTTACCAATTCTCACAAATAGATTTGCACCATGGCCCGCAGACTGCCGCCGCTCAACGCATTGCCCGCCTTCGAGGCCGCCGCTCGCCACCTGAATTTCTCCAGGGCGGCGGACGAGCTCAACCTCACGCACGGCGCCATCAGCCGGGCGGTGAAGCATCTGGAGGACCAGCTCGGCGTGCAGCTCTTCGAGCGCGCGACGCGCTCGGTGCGGCTGACCGCCGTCGGCGAGCCCTATGCGCGTGCGGTGCGCGAGGCGCTCGACCAGCTATCGGTCGCCACCGAGACGGCGACCTCGCGCCTTTCGAACTCGACCCTGAACGTCAGCACGTCCGACGGCTTTGCGGGGAAATGGCTGGTGCCCAGGCTTTACCGTTTCCACCGCGCGCACGGAGATATCGACGTGCGGGTTTCGACCACGGGCAGGCTCACCAATTTCCGCGGCGACGGCATCGATGTCGCCATCCGCTACGGCGCCGGGAACTATCATGGGTTGACGTCGGAATTCCTCACCGGCGAGGAGGTGTTCCCGGTCTGCAGCCCGAAGCTCTTGCAGGGGCCGCATCCCTTGAGGACTCCGCAAGACCTCAAGCACCACACGCTGATCCGCGACGGCTACCGGATCGACTGGGCGGCGTGGCTGGCCAGCGCAGGCGTCGAGGGCGTCGACCCGAACAGCGGGCTCACCTTCGATTCAGCTACCTTCGCGGTGGAATCCGCCGTGCAGGGCGAAGGCGTGGTGCTCGGCCGCACCATGCTCGTTTCGGCCGACCTCGCCACCGGCAGGCTGGTCCGCCCCTTCGATCACGCGCTGAAGGCCGTTTCCAGCTTCTACCTTGTCTACCCGCCGGAAGCGATCCGCCAGCGCAAGGTCAAGGCCTTTCGGGATTGGCTGTTTTCCGAGATCGGGCCGCTTTGAAGCAGGAAGTTCGTCGACACCTTCCTCGGCTTGCGCAGGTATGCCGATTGGGCGATGCTGCGCATTATGGTCGGCATGGTCGGCGAGTACCTGAACCACAAATTGGAATGCCCGTTCTGCGGGGTCATCCGTTTGCAGATTCCAGCCGATGCCCAGCCTACAACTCCAATCCGTTGCGCCGAGTGCGGCAAATATCTGGGCACATGGGACGAGCTTCAGACCGATTTCGAGAGCCAGGGCGGCACGGATGGAGTGTTCCGTTTGGATAAGGGACGTATCCGGAAGCTCAATTCCAGTCGATGAGGCCTCCGTCGGGCGAGGTTGTTGTCCAGGCCGGTGGATTTGTCGGAACAAATCCCCTGGTTGAACGTTGCGCGCCAACAGGGGACTCCCATGGCGCTCAAATCTGAAAACCAGTTACAGGAAACCATTGTTCAACGGCTTGTCCGGGAGATCGGCATTACCGAGGCGCAGGCTTTGGAGCTCATTTCTTTCCTGGGGTTGAACTGGGGTTCGCTCGTTCGCGAAGCGAAGGCGCTCTCGAGCAAGTCGCCGTCCTAAAGCGCGTCGCGATCTTTCAGATTCGCTCCGTGCGCTTTAGGTTTTTGATTTTACGCATGTCTTTGTCCCGAAACCGGTTCCCACTTTCGGGAGACATGCTTTAGGTGGAGCTTCTCGGTCCAACTTCGCTATCGATCTCGACCTACCGCGCCCCGATCTTGACGGCCCAAGACCACAAACCCATATCGCAGACGGGCGCGGACCGCTGTCGGTCCCGGCCTATCCCAAACTCAAATTGTTCGTTCGACTTGGAGGATCCTATGAACGATCGGATGTTTGACAGCCCGGTTTTCGTGAAGAACGGGAACAACCTCATCCAGGAAATCGCATGCCTCGAGGACGCCCTGGAATTTCTCTACGAATGGCCCAGGAACAGACGCGGCACCATCTATGAGACCACCCTGCGTGCCTGCCAGCGAGCATTCGACAGCAGCTTTCCGCTGACGGCCGCCAGAGATGCGTTTTGCGGTTTCGCAAAGTCGGTCAAAATCCACGAGGACGTGAGCGTCACCTTGCCTTGGATGGCCGGCAGGGGCAATCGCGGCGGCGGAGTGGTCGCGTAGAATCGTCGCGGAACGAGGCGGTTTCGCAATGCTCGCCGAACCATTCGAAAAGCCCATCCGCATCTGGGTCGGACTGGGATTCCCGCGTCAATTGAACACCGTCGCGGACGCCTATCAATTTGTCATCGACTGGTGTGGCAACAGCCCCGAGCAGAAGGCGGCGATCCGCGCTTGCAAGGCCGCGCTGGCCGGAGACATCGATGCAGAAACGGCCAGAGGTGTCTTCGCTGCCTTTGCCCGCAGGAAGGACATCCTTATCGAGGATGGAGCAATTCCTCCCGCGACAGGAAAAGTCCAGTCGAAGCATCCTTGATGTGACTGAGGCGGCGACCGGCGCCGCCTCGTCCAGCTGGCGGGTTGGCCGACTGGCTCTGCAGGTCCTGGGTCACGAACGGGCAACCGACGGCATGGGCGGGGGGCGTTGGGGAGCCGTCGGTCACCAGGGACAGGGGGCCATGGAATCAGAAAATGCATAGGCCCTTATATAAGCATGACATCAATTTGCGTTCTTGGGAACTGCTTCCAGCTTAAAATTCAACCGCATATGGCCAAGAGTGCACGTTCGCGATGATCTTCGCGCGAGCCGACAGGAACCAGATCGGCCGTCCCGCGTCATAGAGACAGGTACTTGGCGCGGTCCCGGAGTGACGTCGATGGTCAGGCTCCTTCCAGTCGTCGCGGTAGCGCTTGCCCTTGCATGCGGCGCGGCGCTGGCGGCCAGGCTGGACCTCGAGGCGGTCAATCAAGCGCAATTCAGCGACAGCGAGCCGAAAGACGTCGACCCCATGCTGGTCAAGGCGCAGGTCCTTCTCGATCGCGCCCGCTTCTCGCCCGGCCTGATCGACGGCCGGCTTTCCGACAATTTCGCCAAGGCCGTCGCGGCGTTCCAGGCGGCGAACGGACTGCCTTCCGACGGCAAGCTGACGCGAGAAACCTGGGACCAGCTTGCGGCGACCTCCGCCGAGCCCGTGCTGGTGACCTATGAGGTCACGGCCAAGGATGTGCGCGGGCCTTTCACCAGGCGCATCCCCGCCCGCATGGAGAGGATGGCGCATCTCAGGCGGCTCGGCTACCGCAACGCGCGCGAGAGGCTGGCGGAGCGTTTCCACGTCAGCGAACAGGTGCTGCGGACACTCAATCCCAAAACCGACTTCAGGAAGGCCGACACGAGCCTGGTGGTGCCCGATGTCGGCCGCGCCCCTCCCCCTGCGGCCATCGCGAGCGTCGAGGTCGACAAGGCGTCCCGCCAGGTGCGCGCGCTCGATCCGTCCGGCAAACCGATTGCGGTCTACCCCGCCTCGATCGGCAGCGAGGAGAAGCCGGCGCCGAGCGGCGCCGCGGAAGTCAAGCGCGTGGTGCACAATCCGACCTATCGCTACGATCCGAAATTCGCCTTCAAGGGCGTCAGGAGCAAGCGGCCCTTCACCCTCGCCAAGGGGCCGAACAATCCGGTCGGATCGGTCTGGATCGACCTCTCCATCGAAAGCTACGGCATCCACGGCTCGCCCGATCCCGGCAAGATCGGCACGACCTACTCGCATGGCTGCATCCGGCTGACCAACTGGGACGCCGAGGACCTCGCCGCCATGGTGAAGCCGGGCACGAAGGTCGAGTTCAAGGACGAGACGGCGCAGGACGGGCAAGCGCAGTGACCGCGGACAATTTGCCGACCCGCCCAGGCGGACCGCTGCATAAGCCAAATTTATCACAATCCCTAGTTTTTCAGAACGTTACACGGCCTTCAGCCGCCTGTAGCTTCGGCGGCGCGCTTTTGAAAACGGTCCGGAATTGGTGGTTCGATGCAAGCTCATGCGAGAGCGGTGATTGTCGGCGGAGGCTGCGTCGGGGCAGGCATCCTCTATGGCTTGGCAAAGCGCGGCTGGACCGACGTGGCGCTGCTCGAGCGCACCCAACTGACCGCAGGCTCGACCTGGCACGCCGCGGGCCTGATCCCCTCCTATGCCCGCAACATCAATATCGGGCGGATGATCAAGAAAACCATCGAGATCTACGAAGGGCTGGAGGCCGAGACCGGACAGCCGGTCGGCTGGCACAAATGCGGCCAGTTGCGCATCGCCAATTCCAGGGACCGGCTCGACGAATTCAAGAGCTATATGAGCGTCGCCGACGTCCAGGGCATGCGTGCGCGATTGCTGACGCCGGCCGAGGCCAGGGAGCTCTGCCCGCTGCTTCACAACGACCACATGCTCGGCGCGCTTTATCATCCCGATGACGGCCATATCGCGCCGGCCGACGTGACCATTGCCATGGCCAAGGGCGCGCGAGACCTGGGTGCCAAGGTCTACTTGAATACCGAGGTGACCGGCTTCAGGCGGGCGCCTAGCGGCGAGTGGCTGGTTGAGACGAATAAGGGCGACATCACCTGCGAGCACGTCATCTCAGCCACCGGCAATTACGCGCGCCAGACCGGCGCGCTGCTCGGCCTCGAAATCCCGGCGATCCCGATCCTGCATCAGTACTGGATCACCGAGGCGGTCCCGGAGATCGTGGAGCGGAAAAGGCAGGGACGGCCGGAGATGCCGATCCTGCGCGACGAAGGTTTCGAGGGCTATCTGCGCGAAGAAGGCGACGGGCTGATGTTCGGTCCTTACGAGCGCACCGCGAACCTCAAGCTGTTTGCCGAGAACGGCGTCCCCGCCTGGTTCGGCGCCGATCTGGTCGAAGAAGATTTCGAGGCGGTGTCGTGGAACTGGGAGCAGGCGCTGCAGCTGGTGCCGGCGCTGGGACGCGTGGGCATCAAGGCCAATGTGCGCGGCCCCTTCCAGATGACGGCGGACGAGCTGCCGCTGATGGGACCGGCCTGGGGCCTGCCCAATGTATGGCTGGCCGAGGGCGTGCCGGGCGGCATCCTGTGGGGCGGCGCGATCGGCTACTATCTGTCGGAGCGGATCGTCGAGGGCGGCAACAGCCTCGACACGTCCGATCTCGACCCGCGCCGCTTCGGCGACTACGCCAACAAGGCCTGGACGCGCGAGAAGGTCCGCGAGGCCTGGGGAACGCATGCCGAGCAGAAATATCCGGGGCAGGACATGCCCGCGGCCCGCCCGCAGAAGACCGCGCCGTCCTATGACCGGCTGACCGAGCTCGGCGCCGTTTGGGGCGTGCTCAACGGCTGGGAAATGCCCAACTGGTTCGCGCGCGACGGCGTCGAGGCCAAGGACCAGTATAGCTGGCGCTGGACGCCGAAGGGGAACCTCGTCGCCGAGGAAGTGCTGGCGGTGCGCAACGCCGTCGGCCTGGTCGAGATGACGCCGATGACCAAGTTCGAGGTGTCTGGGCCGAACGCCGCCGCCTGGCTGGACAGGATCCTGGCCAACCGGCTGCCCGCGGTCGGCAAGGTGACCTTGGCGCACCACCTCACCGCCGGCGGCGGCGTGCAGGCGGAATACATGGTTGCGCGCCTCGGCGAAGAGAGCTTCTACCTGATCTCGACGCCGCGCGCGGAACGCTGGAATTTCGACGATCTCTCAAGGCTGTTGCCCGCCGACGGCAGAGTATCCTTGAGGAACGTCACCAACGATCGCGGCTGCTTCACCGTGGTCGGACCGAACGCGCGGGAGGTGCTGCAACCCCTCACCGAGGTCGATCTTTCGAATGCTCAATTCCCATGGTTCGGCGTCAGGACCGGCAGCGTCGCCCTGGCCAGCGACGTGCGGCTGCTGCGCGTCAACTACGAAGGCGAGCTAGGATGGGAACTCTACCATCCGCTGCCCTACCAGCGGCAATTGCTGGATGCGATCCTGAAGGATGGCGAGAAGCACGGCATGCGCCTCGTCGGGCTGCATGCGCTGGAGTCGCTCAGGCTGGAGAAATCCTACCGTGCGATGTACCGCGACATGAACCCGGAGCTCAATGCGCTGGAGAGCGGGCTCGAGCGTTTCATCCGCCTGGACAAGGGCGATTTCGTCGGGCGCGAGGCGGTGCTGAAATACAAGGCGAGGAAGGACCAGCGCCGGTCGGTGACGCTCAAGATCGAAACCGACGGCGCCAGCGCGCTCGCCTCCGAAGGACTCTATGTCAACGGCGAGCTGGTCGGGCGCATCACGTCGGGCGGATACGGCTATACGCTCGGGCATGACGTGGCGCTGGCCCTCTTGCCGGAGCGTTTTTCCAAACCCGGCACGAAGCTCGACGTCGCGATCCTGGGAGAATGGAAGAGCGCTGAGGTGATCGCGGATTCGCCTTACGATCCGACGTCGGCCAGGGCGCGGATGTGATGCGCATCGACCGGATCAACGTCTACTCGGCGCGGCTGCCGGTGAAGGGCGGCGCCTACCGGATGGCCAGCGCCGACGTCGAGGCGCTGGACTCGACGCTGGTCGAGATCGTGACGGATGACGGGCTGGTCGGCTGGGGCGAGACCTGCCCGATCGGCCCGGTCTACCAGCCGCACCATGCGCTGGGCGCCCGCGCGGCGATTGCCGAAATCGCTCCAGGGCTGGTCGGTGCGGAGATCGCCTCGATCAGGCTGCTGGCCCAACAGATGGACGAGCGGCTCAACGGGCACGGCTATGCCAAGGCCGCCTTCGACATGGCTTTTCTCGACCTGCTTGGCCAGAAGCTCGGCGTGCCGGTCTCGACGCTGCTCGGCGGCGCGCTCACCGACCGCGTACCGGCCTACTATTCGCTGATCGTCGGCCCGCCGGATGAGACGGCCAGGATAGCGGCCGACAAGGTGAAAGCCGGCTATCCGCGCCTGCAGGTCAAGATCGGCGGGCGCGACCTGGAAGAGGACGTCGCCGTCGTGCACAAGGTCTGGGAAGCGGTCGGCCACAAGGCGCGGCTGGCGGTCGACGGCAACCGGGGCCTGACGGTCGCGGCCGCCATCCATCTCGACCGGCTCTGCCAGGCGATCCCCTTCGTGTTCGAGCAGCCCTGCAACACCATGGACGAGGTCGCGACGCTCAAGGGTCGCGTCACGCATCCGGTCTATCTCGACGAAAGCACCGAGGACCAGAACGCGGTGCTGCGAGCAATCTCGCTCGGCATCGCCGACGGCTTCGGCTTCAAGGTGACGCGCCTCGGCGGGCTGACCAAGACGACGACGGTGCGCGACCTTTGCGCCATCCGCTCGCTGCCGCACAGCTGCGACGATGCCTGGGGCGGCGACATCATCGCGGCCGCCTGCGTGCATCTTGCCGCGACCGTCGAGCCGCGGCGCATGGAAGGCGCCTGGATCGCCCAGGAATATATCGACGGACACTTCGACACGAAGAATCCGGTCGTCATCCGCAACGGGCACATCGCCGTACCGCAACGGCCGGGGCTGGGCGTGAAACCGGAACCCGGCATGTTCGGCAATCCGGTGGCGAGATACGGGTCCTGACCGATATGCCGGCCAACCCGGTCCAACCCGTGCCGCCGATCACTTCTCGAACAGCGCGGATCGTTCCGCCTCGCCCTGCGTTGAAGACGACGCACGGAGGAAAAGGCGATGAACGACGATCGGACCGAGAAGATCAGGCAGCGTGCCTATGAGATCTGGCAGCGCGAAGGCGGCATCCATGGCGACCACGAGCGCCACTGGCACCAGGCCGAGATGGAGATCGACCGCGAGGCCGCCCTGCCGCTCACGGCGGACGATGCGCTGCCTGAAACGCGCGAGGTCGACAGCTCGGATGTGCTGACGGTGGAGTCGCTTGCGATGCGTACCGGAATCAGCAGCGGAGAGGCGCAGGAATTGCTCGACAGGCTGGGCAACGACCGCGCCGCGATCGAACAGGCGGCGCGAGCGATCCAGGCTCGGAAAGGGCTATAAAGCCCGTCGCGATCTTTCGGATCCGCTGCATACGCTTGATCTCGCGCATGTCTTCGCAAGAGAGCGTCGTTTGGAAAACCGCTTGTTTGTGACACGCTCCTCGATTGTACTTTCCAGAACGGAACCTTGTTTGAGGAGGCAAGGCGATGAACTGGAAAGCGGCGGCAGTTTCCTGTCTGGCTAGCTTGACGATGTACGGCCACGCGCTGGCCTGGGGCCAGGAAGGCCATGCGGTGATCGCCGAGATCGCGCAGCACAGGCTGAGCCAAGGCGCCTATGACGTGATCGAGCAGCTCTTGCGTTCGCATCTCAAGCTCGAGCCGCCGGCGACGGTCTCGCTGGCCTCGGTCGCGAGCTGGCCCGACGACTATCGCGCCGAGAACCACAAGGAGACGTCGAACTGGCATTTCGTCGACATCCCGCTGGCGTCGAAGCCGGGCGACGCGAGCGCCAGCACCACCGCCTATGACCCGGCGCGCGACTGCAAGGACGACGCGACCTTCGGCTTCTGCCTGATGAAGGCACTGCCGGCGCAGGAAAAAATCCTCGCCGATCCGAAGAAGAGCGACGAGGAGCGCTGGAAGGCGCTCGCCTTCGTCATCCATCTGGTCGGCGACCTGTCGCAGCCGCTGCATTGCGTCGAGCGCCTGGACGGCAACCAGGGCGATCAGGGCGGCAACACGCTGACCGTGACCTTCAACGTCTCGCGGCCGAAGCCGGACGGCTCCACCTATCGCGACCTAACCACCTTCCACGCGGTGTGGGATTCGAGCCTGATCCTGTTCAAATACTATGACTGGGGCAAGGTCGCGCTCGACCTCGAGACCGATGTCATCCCAAATCTCGCGCCATTGCCGGCAGCCGACCAGACGCCGGAGAAATGGCTGGCCGCGTGCCATGGAATTGCCGAGGACGCCTATCGCGCGCTGCCCAAGGGCACGTCGATCAAGTCGGACAACCCGCATGCGGTGATCCTCGACCAGGCCTATTTCGACAAATTCTCGCCGGTCGCCATCCGGCAGCTCGCGCTCGGCGGTCTGCATCTGGCTGCCGTGCTCAATGAGACGCTGGCGGTGGACAAGTAGGCAACTGCGCGCACGGATCCTGGCGGTAGGCAAATACGCCGATGCTCGGCATCGGACGAAGAATGCGGCAACGAACCGCCATGTCTTCAGCCGCTGCCGGCCTTCTCGGTCAAGGCACGCACTTCCGTAGGCGTCACGCCGTAGCGCAGCCGGAACTGCCGATAGAAGGTGGACGGCTCGTTGAAGCCGACCTCAAAGGCGATGTCGGCGATGCGCCGCAGCAGCTGTCGGCGATCGGTGAGGCAGCTATGGACATAGGCGAGCCGCTCCCCGTTGACATAGTCGGAAAAGCTTGTGCCTTCCCCGGCAAAGAGCTGGCGGACATAGCGCTCGCTGATGCCGAACTTGCGCGATACCTGCCCGGCGCCGAGCCCGGGATCGGTGAGATTTCGGGCAATGTGCTGCTTGATGGCCGCAAGCCTCGCCGCGCGGACGCCGGGTGGATGCGCATGGACCTCCATGCCACCGAAGGAAACGGCAAGAAGATCAGTGATATGGCGGGAAGCAAGAGCCGCGAGCGTCTCGGGCTCCTCCATGTGCAGCAGTGACCAGAGGTAATCGAACAGCAGCCGGTGGGCCGGGAGCGTGCGGCCGAGACTGTCGGGACGCACATCGTCGAGGTTCTTCACCAGCGGGGCCAGCAGCGAGCGCTTGAACTGGAGCGCCATGGTCCATTGCGAATCCTCGCTGACGACCGAGTAGCGGCGGTCCAACGGGAAGATGGCGGCGGTGCCGGGATCGGTGCTGAAGTCGCCGCGCCCAGGCATGGTGAAGCGGTAGCCGCCCTTGTTCCAGGATAGGATGATATCGTCGTTGCCGTCGGCCATCAGGGCGCTGTTGCGCTCCCAGACCATGGGAGAGACCGTGCCCTTGGTGAGATTCATCTCAGGCAGGATCAGGGTGCGGGCAGAGAATTTGAGAGGCGTGTCGGCGCGCGGCGTGATGTCCAACCGCATCTGGATGCGGCCGTAGAAATCGCGGATGAACTCGTCCCGGTGATCTTCGGGGATGTCGTCCGCCGAGAATGTGGCCACTAGATCAGCGCTCGGCATCGTGCTCCCTGTCGAAGAACGCCTGGAGTCGGCCGGCGCCTGCCTGCAATTGGCATTTGCCTGTCCGCTGGCGCTTGAGAAACCTCATTTCCGCCTTGGTTCGATCCCGTTCCAAAATGGTGTCTCAGCTTTCTGAAAATGAGTTAGGTGTGACAAATTTGCAAGACTGAAATTCTGGAACAACAACTGTTCCGTTATTGCAATTTTGACTTCCGTATTCGCCACACGCACCCGGATTTTCTCTGCTAGCGGTGCGTCGAAGGGGCGGTACTCGATTTTCATGTCCGCAATGAGCGGACATGTCTTCGCAAATTGACTGACGTCCCGGAGGCCCGCTCACGCATGAGCGGGAAGAAATGCGGACGGAATTTTGAACTGGCAATCCAACGAGGAAAGTATCCGATGAAGATCATACCTGTGTCCATGGCCGCCATGGCGATCGCTCTTGCCGCCGGCAGGGCTTTCGCGGCCGATGCGATCGCCCTCGAGGCGGCCCCAGTGCCACCGGCGGAGGAAAGTTTCGACTGGACGGGACCCTATTTCGGCGGCTTCGGCTCGTTTGCCGTGGGTGACATGAAACTTGCTTCGCGGCAGATCTTTGCCGACGGGAACCCGCCGCCGATCAACGGCGCGTTCGAGATTTCCGCGAGCGGCTTCCTCGGCGGCGTCCAGGCCGGCTACGACTGGCAGTTTGCCGACCGATGGGTGGTCGGTGCGGTGGCAGACATCGCCGCATCCAGCTACGGCGCTTCGGTGACGGCCTCGGTGGACGGTACCGAGATCTTCAATGGCGAAGTGGACGTCAAGTATCTCGGCACCGTGCGCGCACGGCTGGGGCACGCCTGGGACCGCACGCTCATCTACGGCCATGGCGGCCTTGCCTTCGGCAAGACGGAGCAGACGCTGACCGTTGGCGGCACGACCGTCTTCAACGAGGAGCAGACGCGCGCCGGCTGGACGATCGGCGCAGGCCTCGAACACGCCATCACCGATCGCGTTTCCTTCGGCACCGAGTACGCCTATGTGGACCTTGGCTCGAAGCAGATACTCGACAATGGCGAGGGGCTGACGATCAAGGACGACGTGGCTTTCCACACGCTGAAGGCCTTCGTGAATTTCCGTTTCTAGTGGAATGATTTGACGAGGCGCTAGCGCCGTTCCAGGAAAAGCGCGCGACGGGTCTCCGTCCGGAAATGCGTAAGAACAAATGCTCGGAGCGGGTCGGCTAAACCGTCGAACTGGACCGCTCCGAGGGTCACCGACGCACGGCCGCAACCAGGCAGATACAGAGCCCCACATTGAGCGTTGCGGCCAACGCGAGCGTCATCAGAACGAGATTCCCGCCGCCCGCGCCCAAGAGGAGCGCCCCGACCGAGGGCGCCGCCGCCTGGACGATAAGGCTGGGCGTTGACAGCCTGCCCATGAGCGCTGCGTATTGCTGCGGGTCGAACAGCACCAGCGGCAGGGCACCGCGAGCGATCGTATGGATGCCATTGCCGGCGCCATAGAGGATCAACGCCAGCGCAATGAAGGCTTGGCTGGTAAAGAGCAACCAGACCCCGGCGGCCAGCAGCGATACCGATGTCAGCATCGTCCAGATCGGATGGTGCCGGTTGCGGCCGATCAGCATTTCGGCCACGCGCGCGCCGACCTGCGAAGGGCCGACCAGGGCGCCCAGCCCGACCGCGACAGCCAGGCTGACGCCGCGCAGCTGCAGAAGGGTGAGAAGGTGGACGGAGAGCATCGACGCGATCAGCGCCGATACCGTCTGGATCGAGGCAAGGAGGATGAAGCGTATCCTCGCCCGGCCCGCGGCATGCGCCTGTCCGCGTTCGCTCCTTGCCGGCGCGGGCGCCGCGCCCGGAGGCGGCGGTATCACCCGGAGGTGAAGCGGCAGGCAGATCAACAGGTGGATCGCCGCGTAGCAAAGACAGGCGATGCGCCAACCTTCATGCTCGACGAGGAAGGCGCTGAGCGGCCAGCAAACCGTGCTGGCGAAGCCGCCGAAAAGCGTCAGGTTGGTGATCGCGCCGCGCGCCCCTTGTCCATAGAGGCGGCCGAGTGTGGCGAAGCCGGCATCGTAAAGGCCGCTCGACATGCCTAATCCCATAAGCAGCCAGGCAAGCAGGTAGAGCGGATAGGCGTTGGCCGCCGCCATCAGCAGGTGAGCGGCGGCCAAAAGCATCGAACTCGCGGCGAGCACCGGCCGGCCGCCATGGCGCTGGATCAGCCGCCCGGTGACGGGCGACACCAGCCCGGCAAGCAAGAGCCCGCAAGAGAGTCCGGCAACGACCGAGGCCAGCGACCAGCCGGTATCGGCGGCGATCGGCGCGGCGAGCACGGCGGGCAGATAGTAGGACGATCCCCAGGCGAGGATCTGCGTGATGCCGAGCGCCGAGACGAGGACGTGGCGGCTGCGGGCGGCCGGCGCTGCGACTTCCGCCTTCACGAAACGCTCAAAGCCCATTATCTGTCATGCCTAAAAGGGGCAGCGTATGCGCATCGCGGTGATCGACGAGACCGAGGCAACGGCTCAACTCGGCGCTCTTGCCGAGATCTTGATGCAGACCATCGAGGACGGCGCGCTGGTCGGCTTCGTACTGCCGTTCGGCGCCGAGCAGGCGCAGGCTTATTGGCGGGGCCTCTTCGGCTCCCTGGCGGACGGAGACCGCCTGCTCATCTGCGCCTATGTCGATGACAAGCTGGTCGGCACCGTCCAGCTCTATTTGTCGCCGGAACCGAACGCCCTGCACCGGGCGGAAGTCTACAAGCTTCTCGTGCACCGGGGCTTCCAGCGGCAAGGGATCGGTTCGGCGCTCATGGCATTCATCGAAGACGAGGCAAGGAAGAGAAAGCGCTCCCTGCTCCTTCTCGACACCGCCGAGGGCGGAGCAAGCGAGCGGCTCTATCGGCGCATGAACTGGCGGGAAGTCGGTGTCGTGCCGCATCACTTCGTCGATCCGTTCGGCAAACCACGAGCCTCGATCTACTTCATGAAGCATCTGCAGCCCTAAGTTTGTTCCATGCACGTCGTCTTCCCAAGGGCGACATGCATTAGGCCGGAGGCATATAGGCGACCTTCTCGCCATCTTCCTTGACGAATTCGCGCACGGGATTGTCGAGCAGCGGAAGCACCGCCTCCGACGGCCGGCAGAGCCTTGTGCCCTTCGGCGTTTCGACTATGGGCCGGTTGATGAGGATCGGATGGGAGAGCATGAATTCGATCAGCTCGTCGTCGCTCCATTTCGGATCGGCGAGGCCAAGTTCCGCATAAGGCGTTCCCTTCTCCCTCAGCAGCTCGCGCGGGGTAATCCCCATCGCCGAGATCAGGTCCAGCAACCGTTCGCGGCTCGGCGGCGTCTTCAGATATTCGATCACCACCGGCTCCTCGCCGCTGGCGCGGATCATGGCGAGCGTGTTGCGCGAGGTGCCGCAGGCGGGATTGTGATAGATCGTGACCGTCATGGTTTGGCTTTCAGTGGTTCGGATTGCTGAACGATTTCAGGCCTCAGCAGCCAGCCCATCAGCGCCGATGCGATCAAGGCGCCGAGCAGCTCGGCAACGATGAAGCCCGGCAGATCGGCCGGCCTGATGCCGGAAAAGGTGTCGGTGAGCGAGCGCGCCAGCGCGACCGCCGGATTGGCGAAAGAAGTGGAGGCGGTGAACCAATAGGCGGCGGTGATGTAGAGGCCGACCAGCCATGGCACGGCGCGTTGTTCGAACCGGAGGCCTGAGAGAATGACCGCGACCAGCCCGAAGGTCGCGACCGCTTCGGAGAACCACTGCGCGGGTCCGGCACGGAGCTTCGTCGCGACTTCCAGAACCGGCAGGGAGAACATGAGATGCGCCGCGACGGTGCCGGCGATGCCGCCGACGACCTGCGCGACCAGATAGGCGGCGAAATCGCGGACCGGCAGCGAACGGTTGAGGCAAAACACCAGCGAGACGGCCGGATTGAAATGCGCGCCGGAGATCGGCCCGAGAATGGTGATCAAGACCACCAGCATGGCGCCGGTGGCGAGCGTGTTGCCGAGCAGCGCCAGCGCCACATCATGCGTCAGCGTCTCGGCCATGATGCCGGAGCCGACCACGGTCGCGACAAGGAGACCGGTGCCCAGCGCTTCGGCGACAACCCGGCGCGGAAGATCGAAGGATATCATTGCCGGGTCCCCTCGCCCGGCAGGCAGCAGGGTGCAGCAAGCGCCGGCGCGCAGATTTCCGGCCGGCCGGAGCAGCAATCCTCCATCAGGAAGCGGATCAGGCCGGACAGCGCATCGTATTCGGCGCTGTAGACGATCGAGCGCGCGTCACGCCGCGCGCTCACCAGGCCGGCGCGCTCCAGCTCCTTGAGATGGAAGCTGACATTGGACGGCGAAACCGCGACCTGTTCGGCGAGCGAGCCGGCGGCGATGCCTTCCGGCCCTGCGACGACCAGCAATCGCAGCAGCTGCAGCCTGGTCTCCTGCGACAGCGCGCCAAAGGCGGTCAGGGCTTGACGTTCATCCATATTTCAATAATCCTTGAAATGTTGAAATGAGGAATAGCCGACATGCTCTCTCCTGACAACCATAAAATAGCACCTGCCCATGCCATGGACCCATCGGATCTCACCATCGGCGATCTGCTCGACGCGCTGGCCGACCACACGGAAAAACCGCTGGTGTTCCGCTATGACGGCCGGCCGGTAAAGTCGGGCTATCACGTGACCGAGGTCAAGGCGGGACAGTTCTCGGCGCTCGATTGCGGCGCCAATCCGGAAGCCTGGTCGGAGATTTTCGTGCAGCTGTGGGACGTCGACGAAGGCGGGCCGGTCCATATGGCGGCCGGCAAGTTCGTTGCCATCATCCGCAAGGTGGCCGACCATGTGGCCCTCGACCCGTCGGCCAAGTTGACCTTCGAAGTCAGCGACGGCATCCGGCCGATGGAACTTCACCGGGCGGCCCAACCGGCATTGGTTGGCGATACCGTCGAGGTCGAGCTGTCACCACGGCCGGCAAGCTGCAAGCCGCGCGACCGCTGGCTGGAAGAACAGAAAGCTGCCGGCGCGTCGTGCTGCGGCGCGAGCGGCTGTTGCTAGCGGCGCATGCCGCGTGCAGCCGGCATGTGCCTGCAAAGCGCCCGCGCCATCCAAAAACCCAGTTGGCGATGCCGATTGTCGGCGAGCAGCCGACATCGGCTGACACGGATACAACCTAAGCCCGCTTGAACGGGTGAGCGGTTTGCGCGATTGTCGTCCGTCCCAGTCAACATAGGCGAACGATGAATCGCAGGGACAAGGCGCCCCCTTTCGTGCCGACCGAAATCCATGTCGGCACAGTCAAGGACGAGAAGGGACACATAGGCATCCTCTCGATCCGGACAACGGAAGGCCTGTTGGACATTGCTTTGGATCTGCAAGCCGCCGAGGCCATCGAAAAAGCCATCGGCTCGATACGATCCAAGCTGGAGACGGTTGACAGCTAGAAAAAAGCCCGGTCGAAACCGGGCAGGAGGTCTTCTGGGAGCCGATCGGATCAGCGTATTCGGTGTCGCTAATATGCGGCATGAACATGACGACCGGATGAAGCTTCGTGAACCTCCGACGAAGCTCCAAATTTAGGTTCGGACCGGCGGAAATGGCGATGAACGGCGAGAAGGACAGTCCCGGCGTCGCGGTGTTCCCACCGCTGCTGTTCCTCGTGGCGCTGATCCTGATGCTGGCGCTGCGCTATGTCTGGCCGCTCGCTATCGGCGGCAGGCCGCTGACCATGGTGCTGGGCATCGTGCTGGCGGCCCTCGCGATCGCCGTTATCGCCTGGGGGCGCATGACGATGCAGCGCGGCGGCACCAATATCGATCCGACGAAACCGACGCTGGCGATCGTCACCGGCGGCCCGTTCGGCTTCAGCCGCAACCCGCTCTATGTCGGCCTGATGGGCCTGCTCCTCGGCATCGGACTCATCTTCGACACATGGTGGGGCGTGCTCGCTCTCGTTCCGGTGTTCCTCATCCTGCATTCCGGCGTGGTGCTGCGCGAGGAGGCCTATCTGGAGCGCAAGTTCGGCGAGCCCTACCGCACCTACAAGGCGAGCGTGCGCCGCTATCTTTGATCAGGTCCCGGGCGGAGGCGCGGGATACCACTCCTCGGGCTGCGGAAACACAAACCCCGCGGGCACACGGTAGATCTCGACAGTGGTCCGCAAATCGTCCTCGGCCGAAAAATAGTGGAAATCGATACCGCCGAATATGGTGCCGGCCTGCACAGCCTCATAGCCGCGCGCCTCGAACTGACGGACACGCTCATCATAGTCGATCCCGTTGCAGTTGAAGGCGAGATGCTGGATACCCTCGCCATGTCGATCCAGGAACTCCGTATAGATCGACTGTCCGCGGATCAACTCGATGATCTCCCAGTTCATGTTCTGACCGTTGGCGAGGCAAACCTTGACCGAGAAATCGGCCGGCCGGCCGCGATAGGTTGCCTCGATGTTCGAGGCATCGACCGTCCGGATCGTCCAGGGGCCGATCCCGAGCCTGACAAAACCCTCCATCATGCGACGGCAATCGCGTGTGACGAAGCAAACCTGAACCAGATTGCCTAGAAATCCGTTGGACAGCTCCGTGGCTCCGAGCACTTCAGGCAAGACGTTCATGATCCTCTCCAGCCGGGGATGCGATGCTATCCGATCGTCTGCCGCGCCAACAAGGCGAGCGTGCGGGACTATCTCTGATAGCTATGCCACTCGCCTGATCCCTGTGATCGGGAGCCCGAGGCGAGTTGGTCGTCAGCCCTTCATCGAATTGCTGTAGACCTGCACGCCGACGCGCTCGTTGCGCCGCCAGCGCACCACGGCGCGATAGACGGCATCGTCGTCGGGAACAATGAGCGTGAAGCGGTCCGGCAGCTCCACCTGCGCGCCGACGCGCAGCTCGGCGCCATGCTCGTGCTGGTTGCGGATGGAGCACCTGATGCTGGCGTCGCCGGTGACGATGGTCGCCTCCTTCAGCACGAACTCTCGCGCATAAAGGCGACGCTCGACATGGGGAAAAGTGGCCATGGTATACTCGTCCCGAAGTTCCTCGGCGGGGTTCAGCCGCCCCGCCGCAACGTAGAACCATAGCAGCGAGGCGTTTCCGTTCCGTTAGCGTTTTCTAATTGCGATCGGCCGGCCGGTCCCGTTTCCGAACACATACCGGCGCCAACATTGGCAGATCGGCTGTCCCGCGGCCGCTGCGCATTTCGGACGACAGACCCAACATTCGACACTGGCATGGAAACCATCAGCAGCATGATGCACAGCGATCAGGTTCATATCGATGCAGACATCGTTCGCGATATGATCTCCGCCCAATTCCCGCAATATCGCCACCAGCGGATCGAGCCGCTCGGCGCGATCGGGACCGTCAATGCGATCTTCCGGATTGGATCGAGCGTGGCGGCGAGATTTCCCCTGCGCTTCGCGGACCCGATCGAGTGCGTCAACATACTGAACAGCGAGGCCGCAGCCATGGCCGAATTTGCACGGCATTCCCCGTTTGCCGCTCCTCGACCGCTCGGTATCGGCAGACCCGGCCCGCGCTACCCGATGCCGTGGACGCTGCAGAGCTGGATAGACGGTGATGCCGCTACGCCGGACGGGCTTGCAAATTCGGCGAGCTTCGCGCTCGACATTGCCGGGCTTATCGCGTCATTGCGCGCGGCGGACACCAGGGGCCGCCGCTTCGATCGGCGGGGAAGGGGCGGACATCTTCCCGACCATGACGACTGGATGTCGATCTGCTTCAGGAACAGCGAGGATATCCTCGACGTGCCGCGGCTCCGCCGCAAATGGGGCGATCTGCGCGAATTGCCGCCGTCCGGTCCCGACGTCATGAACCACGGGGATCTCATTCCGGCCAACCTCCTCGTGCGAGGGGAACGCCTCGTCGGCGTGCTCGACTGCGGCAGCTTCGGACCGGCCGACCCTGCGCTGGACCTCGTCGCCGCATGGCATCTTCTCGATCGCGACCGGCGCGAGACGGTGCGCATTCATCTTCGATCAAGCACGATCGAGTGGAAACGCGGAGCGGCGTGGGCGTTCCAGCAAGCGATGGGCTTGGTATGGTATTACCAAAATACCAACCCGGCCATGAGCGCGCTCGGCCGCAGCACGCTCCGTCGCATCCTCGACGATCCGGAAATCTGAACCCGATTTCGAATAACCGCTACGACCCAGGCGCAATCAACAACAGCGGCCCAAGGCGCGTTGCATTCGGGTAGCTGCAGGCAATGTGCTTTATGCCCAGGCATGCCTCCCGAAAGTGGGAATCCGTTTCGGAACAAAGACAGGCGTAAAATCAAAAACCTAAGGCGCGTGGAACGAATTTGAAAGATCGCCACGGGCTTCAGGCATCGTGCCGAATGGCGAGAAGCACAGCCGGCAGCGTAACCGGCGGAGTACGCATCACAATTGCGCGAGAACGTTGGTAATTTTGGAACCGCAGACGTTTTCCAGTTGGGCACCTGGGGCTGAGCACAGGAGCAAACCATGCATGGAAAAATCATAGCTAGGCTCGCGTTTGCAGCCTGCCTTGGAATTACCCAGCCTTCCCTTGCCGCACCTGACTGGAAGGCAGTGGCGCAGGCGCTGGGGAAATCCGGCTCAGAGGCGTCGGGTGGCGTCTATCGGGTCGGACTGCCTCGTTCGGATCTGAAGGTTACGCTCGACGGAGTAGAACTCAAACCGGCCTTGGCGCTCGGCTCGTGGCTCGCATTCAAGCCCATGGGCGATCACAATACCATGGTGATGGGTGATCTCGTGTTGACCGAATCCGAGATCAGCCCGGTGATGATGAAACTGATCGAAAGCGGCATCGAGGTCACGGCGCTCCACAATCACCTGCGGAGGGCTCAGCCGGAGACGATGTACATGCATGTCCTGGGCCATGGCGATCCGGAAAAGTTGGCCACAGCGCTACATTCGGCGCTGCAGCAGAGTGCTACGCCGCTTTCGGACACACCGGCGAGTGCCACCGCTGCTTCGAAGGCGATCGATCTCGATACGTCGACCATCGACCAGGCACTTGGCCGCAAGGGCAAGGTCAATGGCGGTGTCTATCAGGTCAGCATCCCGCGTGCGGAGTCCATCAAGGATGACGGTATGGAAGTGCCGGACGCAATGGGTTCTGCGATCGCTATCAACTTTCAACCGACCGGGAGTGGCAAGGCGGCGATCACCGGTGACTTCGTTCTGATCGCTTCCGAAGTGAATCCGGTGCTAAGAGCCTTGCGGGAAAGTGGAATAGAGGTGACGGCCGTGCACAACCATATGCTCGACGACCAACCCCGGCTGTTCTTCATGCATTTCTGGGCGAATGACGACGTTGGGAAGTTGGCCAAAGGGCTGAAGCTGGCGCTCGATCAAGTGCACCTCAAGACGGGTAGCTGATCTTTGGCACAGTCCCTTCGAAATTCCGAAGGCAACCGCGTTGGCCCGGGCGGTGTCGAGGAGGCCGCCCATGGGAGGAAAGGAGGCCGTGCCGCGGACATATACGCGGCGCGGGCCTTTCGAGACTTTGGCGATGGCTTTGCCGCAGTGCTCTTGCCGGTATACCTGGCGTCGATCGGGCTTGGACCTCTCGAGATTGGCGTTGTCGCCACCGTCGCGCTCCTTGGTTCGGCACTGCTGACGCTCGGCATCGGGTTCCTGGCGGTGCGGGCAGATCGGCGCACCCTGCTTTTGGCCGCATCCGGCCTGATGATCGCAACCGGGCTGGCTTACGCACGATCGAGCACCTATGCAGTCGTTCTGCTCGTGGCCTTTCTGGGCACGATCAACCCCTCCTCCGGCAGCGTCAGCATCTTTGTACCGCTGGAGCATGCCGTCTTGTCGCGTCTCGTCGCGGATGCGGACCGCACGAAGGCTTTCGCACGCTACAGCCTGTTGGGCGCACTGGCAGCAGCGCTTGGCGCCCTTGCCGCAACCAGTCCGGACTTCCTGGTGACGATCGGCATGTCGCGGACCATGGCGCTGAAGGCAATGTTTGTCCTCTATGCGGTTCTTGGCGTGGCGGGGGGCCTGGTGTACGCGCGCATTCCAGCCGGTTCGAAAACATCTCCACGGGACCGGCCCACCGCGGCACTTGGGCCGTCGCGCACCATTGTCTACAAGCTGGCGGCTCTGTTCAGCATCGATGCGTTCGCCGGCGGTTTCGCGGTGCAATCGCTCATGGCTCTGTGGCTGTTCAGCAAGTTCGGGCTTTCGCTATCGACCGCCGGGGTGTTCTTTTTCTGGTCGGGTGTTTTGTCGGCGGTTTCATTTCCGGTCGCCGCATGGCTGTCGAACCGCATCGGGCTTGTGAACACGATGGTGTTCACTCACATCCCGTCAAGCATCTGCCTGATCCTGGCCGCCTTAGTGCCGAACCTCGATGCCTCCCTGGCATTTCTTCTTGTACGCGCGGCGCTGTCCCAGATGGACGTGCCGACCCGCTCCTCATATGTGATGGCGGTCGTCACGCCACCGGAGCGGCCCGCGGCGGCGAGCGTTACCTCGGTGCCACGCAGCCTCGCCGCCGCCGCTAGCCCCGCCATTGCCGGCGCGCTATTTGCCGCGGGATTCGAAGCTTGGCCTCTGGTGATCTGCGGTGCCCTCAAGATCGTCTATGACTTGGCCTTGCTTTGGGCTTTCCGCCACATCAAGCCACCCGAAGAACGATGAGGCTGGGCCTGTCCGCAAGACGGCAGCAAACGGCCCGATTTCGGGCTGGGCGACCTGAATTCAGCCACCTCTGAACGCAAAAGCCAGCGGCCTCAAGCAACCAAGAACTGGCGCACCGCGGCGCCGATCAGGATCAATCCTGTTCCGATCTCCAATAGCGTCGAGATACGCGCGGTACTGGATCCGAAGCGCTGAAGAACGACGGCGGAGCCTCTGCGAAACAGGACAGCCAGGCCAACGACGACACCAAGGGTAACCGCCACACCGGCCATCATGGCTATCGCGAAGACGATACCCGCCCACGGCACTCCGCGCGCTATCGCGAAGGTCATCACGAAAAGCGTCAACGGACACGGGATAAGCCCCGCCATGATACCAAACGCTTCCCCTTCATGGGCATGATGTTGGTGACGGCCGCGCAGCGCGCGCCAGATCATCCAAGCGCCTACGAGCCCGAGCAGCCCGCGGCTGAGAACTTCCAGCGCCGGGGCGCGGCCGACGCTGCCCAGCGCAATCGAGACCACCGGCAGCGCCAGCAGCGCAATCAGGACGGCAAGCGCGATATGCGTGAGGGAAAGTGCCAGCGATACCAGCAATCCTCGCGACAGCTTCACTTGCGATCCGGTGATATAGGCGGCAAGCAGCGTTTTGCTGTGGCCCGGCGTCAGCGCGTGGGCCGCGCCGAACACCACGCCCATCGGCAGCACAGCAAACAGGGCAAGCCAGTTGCCGTCAGCGGCGAAGGATTTGAGGTGCTGCGCCACCGCCAGGTAGATCTCGCGCTGGTAGTCGAAGAGCGCCTGTATCATCAATGCACGTGCTCGTGGTGACCTTCGGGCTCCACCATGGCGAAGGGCAGATCCTCGCTGTCAGCGCCGGCCGAAAGCTGCAGCCTGGCGCTGAATTCGTGCGGCTCGGCCGGGGCGGCCAGGCTCTGCAGGTAGTGGTGGTCGCCGCCGACCGGCGACAGCGGCAGGCGCTCGACCGTACCGCCCGGCCGCTCGATGGCGACGTTCGCCTGCAGGCCCTCGGCGTGGCGCGACAGGCGCAGGCGCATGCGCTCGCCCTGCGGCGTGTCGACGATCTCCAGCAGCCCGCTGGCGAGCTTGCCCGACACCAGGAACGGGTCGGGCGCGTGATGGTGGGCACCTTCGGCGCTCGACTCGGCGAAACGGACCGTGGCGACGTCGAGCGCCGGAATGTGTGCGAAAAGCTCTGCTTTCAGCGATGCGGCGATGTTGTTCGCGGCGGCGAGCAGCAGCCCGTCATTGACCGCGATCGCCACGTCGACATGCAGCTTGTGGCCGAGCCAGCGGGCCTTCGCCTCGGTCACCTTCTCGATGCCCGCGACATGTTCGGCAGCGTGATGGATCTCGTCGACCAATCCGGGCTCCACCCCGTCGAGCATGCGGGTCAGCACAGAGCGCGCCGACTGCCAGACGATGCCGAAGATGGCGGCTGTGATGATGAGGCCGATGATCGGGTCCGCCAGCGGAAAGCCGAGCCAGACGCCGATCGCGCCTGCGACGACGGCGAGGCTGGTCAATCCGTCGGTGCGGGCGTGATAGCCGTCGGCGATCAGCGCGGCGCTGTTGATCTCACGGCCGACGCGGATGCGGAACACGGCCACCGCCTCGTTGCCGAGGAAGCCTATGACGCCGGCAGCCGCGAGCCAGCCGAGGAACCGCACCGGCTGGGGATCGAGCAGGCGGTCCATCGCCTCGTATCCGGCGACAATCGCGCTCGCCAGGATGATGAGTACGATGACGATGCCGGCCAAATCCTCCACCCGGCCGAGGCCGTAGGTGAAGGTGCGGGTCGGCTTGCGGCGCGCCAGCACGAAGGCGATCCAAAGCGGGATAGCGGTGGTCGCGTCGGCGACGTTGTGGATGGTGTCGGCAAGCAGCGCCACGCTGCCCGAAAACACGACGACGACAACCTGCAAGGCCGCCGTGATCGCCAGGATGACGAATGACCATTTGATCGCCCATATGCCGCGATCGGTGGTGGCGATCGTGGCGTCGATCACGCCATGGGTGTGGCCGTGCGGGCCATGATGATCATGGCCGTGCCCGCCATGGTCATGACCATGTGCCCCGAACCCGAACCAGTCCAGAAGCTTTTCCCACATGGCGGCCTCACAAATATTTGGTGAGCTGCTTCAGCTCCTTGAGCGTGTCCCTGGTCGGCTCGCCGCCTTCGACCAGGCAATGCTCCATGTGGTCGTGGATCAGCTCGCGCTTGGCGTTGCCGACCGCGCTTTCGACGGCATGAAGCTGTTGCGCGAGGTCGAGGCAGGAGCGTCCCTGCTCGAACATGGCGAGCACGGCGGCGAGATGGCCATGCGCGCGCTTGAGCCGGGCGATGATGTCGGGATGGGAGCTGTGTATCGTCATGCGATTATCCTATCCCCCAGGGTAGGATAGGCAATGGACGAAACGCCAACAGTTCTGGTTGGCCTTGCGTGTCCATCCCCGGCCGATCCGTCGGGAGAAACTAGTGCCGCTTGAAGTACTGTACCTCGCGCTCGTGCTTCTCGGCGGCCTCGCGCGACTTGAAGGTGCCGAGGTTGCGGCGCTTGCCGGTCCTCGGATCCACCTTACGCGAATAGAGACGGTATTCGCCGGACTTCAGCTTGCGGATCATGGCGAGCTCCTCTGCGGTTTCATAGCCCTAATCCCCTGGCGCTGTCGGGGGTTCCAGCCGGGCCGAACGTGATCCATTTCACGGAAGGGATGGCCCGAATGTCGGAATCGACGTGGCAGCGACACAATTCGGTCGGATTATTTGTACTCAAATGACTTCCGCTACGTTATGTTCGCGTTGCGAGCATGCCGGACTGAGGAGGAGGGTGAGATGGTGACGGCGAAGCTTCACGGCGTCGAACTCGTCAAGGGCCAGAAGTGGACGGTGCGCGTCACCGCCTACGGCACCACGCTGACCTTCCCCTTCGAGGCCGAGCAATATGCGCGTTCCTATGCCGACGGCCAGGCCTTCCGCCTCGGCGTCGAAGTGGTCGAGCTCAAGGACTGCGCCTGAGTTTCATCGCCAAGCCGTCTCGTTCTTCTTCTCGTAGTCGCTGAACGCCTTTTTCAGCCCGCCCAGCACCTCGGCGGCGGTTTCGAACATAGCCCTCAACTGCGGCTCATCCACCTTGGCGATATCCTGGCGCAGGTGGTCCATCGTCTCCTGCAGCCGGATTTGCATGTTGTGCGTGTGGTGACGAGGGTCTTTGTCGCGTTCACTTGCCATGAGGGCGCTCCTTCCATTTGCTGATCCACCCGCCGGCGGTTCGGCGGTTGCAAACTCAACTCGCAAGGATATTATCGGTTCCCGATATCGAAACTCGATAGTGTGGAGTTGGCGGTGGCGATGCAGCACCAGGAGCTGCTGGCAGGATTCATAAGGCTTCACATCCTGCACCACGCGGCCGAAGGCGATCTCTACGGGCAATGGATGATCGAGGAACTGGCGCGCCACGGTTACCGCGTCAGTCCCGGCACACTCTATCCGATGCTGCATGCCATGGAGCGCAAGGGCTATCTCGAGTCCCGAATCGAGCGGACAGGCCGGTCGCAACGACGCCTCTACACAGCCACCCGCCACGGCCTCGAGGGCCTGGCGGCCGCGCAGGACAAGATCAGGGAGCTGTTTCGTGAAGTCGTCTCAGGACGCAGCGTCTGAACCGAGACATCGGGTCACCGCATTCCCGACCGGCGCGGCCTGGGAGGTGCTCGCGGCTTTCACCAAACTGGGCGTGAGCTCGTTCGGCGGGCCGATCGCCCATCTCGGCTATTTCCGCGACGAATTGGTGCTCCGGCGCAAATGGATCGACGAGGAAGGCTACGCCGACATCGTGGCGCTCTGCCAGTTCCTGCCTGGCCCCGCAAGCAGCCAGGTGGCGTTTGCGCTCGGAATGCTGCGCGCCGGTCCGTTGGGCGCGGCGGCCGCCTGGATCGGCTTCACGCTGCCTTCCGCCATCCTGCTCGTTCTCTTCGCCTATGGATCATCCGCTTTCGCGGGAACGGCCGAGGCCGGCCTGTTGCACGGCCTGAAGGTGGTGGCCGTTGCGGTCGTCGCGCAAGCGGTGTGGGGCATGGCGCGGAGCCTCACGCCGGATCGTGAAAGGGCGGCAATCGCGCTTGCGGCAGTGCTGATCGTAACTTTCGCGGCCAGCTCCGTCGGCCAGATCGCCGCGATCGCTCTTGGAAGCCTTGCCGGATTATGGCTGTGCCGAAGCGGAAGCACACCGGCGATCGGTGAGTTGCATTTCCGTGTTTCCAAAGCGTTCGGCATGCTGGCGCTCGGTGCCTTCGCCCTGCTCTTCGTGCTGTCGATGCTGCTTGCGGGACAGGCCCAGGCCATCGCGCTCTTCGCAGCCTTCTATCGCGCGGGTTCGCTGGTCTTCGGCGGCGGGCATGTGGTTCTGCCCTTGCTGCAGGCGCAGGTCGTTGCACCCGGCTGGGTGGACAACAACGCCTTTCTCGCCGGCTATGGCGCCGCCCAGGCGGTGCCGGGTCCGCTCTTCACCTTCGCGGCCTATCTCGGAGCGGTCATGGGGCCGGCGCCGAACGGCATCGCCGGGGCGACGATCGCGCTTGTCGCGCTCTTCCTGCCCGGGCTGCTGCTGGTCGTCGGAACGCTGCCGTTCTGGGACGACTTTCGCTCAAGGCCGACGGCCCAGGCGGCGATGCGCGGCGCGAACGCGGCCGTCGTCGGAATTCTGGGCGCCGCCCTCTACAACCCGGTCTGGACCAGCGCCATCCGCGTGCAAGGCGACTTCGCGCTGGCGCTGGCTGGCTTTCTCCTGCTCACCGTCTGGAGGGCACCCCCGTGGATCGTGGTCGTTTCGCTGGCGGCGGCGAGCATGATCCTTGCTTTGACCTGAAAGGAGCAAGACCATGGCAACAGTGAATGTCCGCTACATCGTCGACGATGTGGACGCGGCCATCGCGTTCTACACGAAAGCGCTCGGCTTCTCCGTCGTGATGCATCCGGCGCCGAGTTTCGCCATGCTGGACAAAGGCGACCTTCGACTGCTGATCAACGCAACGACCGGGCCGGGCGGCGCGTCCCAGCCGATGCTCGACGGCCGCAAACCGGCACCCGGCGGCTGGAACCGGATCCAGATCGAGGTTGCGGATATCGAGGACGAGGTCGCCCGTTTGAAGGCCCTCGGCGCCCGGTTTCGCAATGACACGGTTGCCGGGATCGGCGGCAAGCAGATCCTGCTCGACGACCCCGCCGGCAATCCGATCGAGCTGTTCGAGCCGCCACGCAAGTAGCTTCGCCATTCCGTAGCCGGCTATTTCGGACGAGCAACCGCGGATGGATCGTAGAGAGGGATATCGCTCGATCCTATCTGCCCGTACGCCAATGGCGGTGCACCCTCACCCCGCTCGCATTCGCCCCATATCCTGCGTACCAGCGCTCGCAGGCGATGCCGTCGTGGTCGGCGTCGTGCGTCGCTCAATTAAAATTAGCAATCCATTGTATTCAATGCAAATCAGGGTCATGCTCGACTTGTTCATGAAACCACATGCGCAGCATGCGGGTTCAAACGGAGTAAAGCGCCATGGAATTTGCTGTCTGCTACGACCACAGCGGGACCGAGCTGGCGCGGTCGATCTTCCTCCATATCACGGCGTTCCTCGTGATCCTGGCGCCCTTGGCCGCGGGCGCGGCTGATCACGATATCGCGCGCGGATTCCGTCGAGCGGCTTCAGATCGCGTAACGGCGTGAGGGTCGTTGCCGGTTAGGACGAACCCAGCTTCGACATCTTCGCGGAAAAGCGCGTCGACCTCGAGTCGGACACTTTGGGCGACATGCATCAGTTCCAGTAGCGGAACACCCTGCCCATTCTGTTGGGCATCATGAAAATCTCCTCCGCGTGCGAAAAGCCGGCGTCCCTGCCCATCGCAAGCCATGTCGCGACGGTTTCCGGGAAATCGGCCAGAAGCATGTGCCTTTCCATCGACGCGAATTCCTCGTCGGAAACGGCCGACCATTCGTCGCGCAGCAGGGAGAAGCGCGCAAGCCAGGCGGCGCGGTCCTCTCCCTCGAAGAGAGCCGGCTCCCAGATGGCGAACAGACCCAGCCCTCCCAGGGCTCTGTGGGCGTCCCGCATCAGTCTCGCCTTGCCTTCGGTCGGCAGATGATGCAGCGACATGCCGATCCAGATCACATCGACCGGCTCCGACCATTTCGCCATCGCCTGCGCGAAATCACCGCAACGCAGCTCGACGGGACAAGGAAGGCTGTCGAGCGCCTGCGCCGCAAGCCGCAGCGACGCCTCCGACAAGTCGATGCCGACATAGTTGCCGATCGCCATGGTCCTCAGCATCGCCGCTGAGGCGCTGGCATCCCCACAGGCAACGTCAAGGAACCGGAACGACGCCGGCGCCTGCTCGACGAGCAGGCCGCGAAGAAGGCCATAGACCTCGCGATGGTACATGAGGTTCGCACCCACGACCCTGCGGTAGGTGTCGAGCTCCCTGTTGAACATGTCCTGCGAGCCGGCGACCTTCGTGTCCATCGTCGCCGGCATGCTTTCGGTCGATGCGCTTGCCATGATGTCCTTCCTCGAACCTCGATGAGCCTGGCAGAGCGGTTCGTCGGTTCACCGAAACGTCGAGCTGCTCTAACTCTTTGTTTTCACGCAATTCCGGACGGAAACGGTCTTCACGCTTTTTCTGGAATCGCTCCAGCACCCCCACCCGATGCGTGGAGATGCAGGGCGCGGAACACCGCGGTGTGGCCGGGCGTCGCCACGCCCAGTTTCATACCCAATTCGTGCATGCGCCCGGACAGCCAGGCGACCTCGATGGGCTTGCCTCTGTCGAGGTCGTTGGCCATCGACGATTTCACATGTGGAGGGAGCACGGCCCACCTCGCGACGACACGGTCCTCGAACCCTTCGGCCAAAGGATGGCCGGCAGCGGCGGCGATCGCCATCCCCTCGTCACGCAATTGCTCGATGAAGATGCGGGCTTCGGCATCGGCCAGGATCGGACCGATCCCCGAACGCATGAGCGAGGTACCGCCGGAGAAAGCCGCAAGCACCACGAACTTCTCCCAAAGCACGCTGTCGATGTCGGCAACCGGCTTCAGATCGAGCCCGATGGCTCGGTTGCAAAGCGCCTGAAGATCGTGGATGAGAGGGTCGCCATGCCCGCCGACGAGGATATCCCGGTGCCCGCCAGCATGGACGATTTCTCCGGGCTTGCCGATGAAGCCGGAAAGGTAAGTGGCGCCGCCGATCACCTTGTCGCCGCGAACATGGCGGCGCAGAATCTCGATGCCGTCGATGCCGTTTTGCAACGTCACGACGCGGGTATTGCCGGCAATCAGCGGTCCCAGAGCCGCTGCGGCCGTCTCGGTGTCGTAGAGCTTGACCGCGAAGATCACAAGATCGACGGGGCCGATGTCGGCCGGAGCGGCGCTCGCGGACACGGTGGGCAGGAAGACGTCGCCGGTGTCGCTCCGAATTCGCAGGCCGTTCCGGCGCATTGCTTCAAGATGCGCACCCCGAGCAATGAAGCTGACGTCGCCCCCTGCCTCGGCGAGCCTTGCGCCGACATAGCCGCCGATGCCGCCCGCTCCCATCATTGCGATCCGCATGCCGTCCCTTTCGACGCCAGCTGCCGCTATCGCCGCGACGCCGGAACGCATCCGCGGGTCACTACAATATTAGCTGTTTCTTTATTAACTTGCCAGTCGGCGCTGCGGTCGCCCGGTTAACCTTCGCCATGGGCACGGACCAAGGTCGGTGTCACAATCGTCGCACCTGGCCTATAATCCTTGCCGGCGGCGGGGTGATTCATGCGTATGCTCAGGGAGATCTTGAAACGACTTGTGCAAATCTGGAGCGGGCGTTCGCTGGCCTGGCAATTCGTGATTGCCGGAGGCATCGTCCTTCTGGCGGTGATGCTGGTTGTTGGCCTGTGGGTGACATCGCAGATCCGCCAAGGCGTCATGCATAATTCCGCCACTACCACCGCGCTCTATGTCGACAGCGTGATCGCGCCGCTGTTGCCTGACCTGCGCAAGAGCCAGGAGTTGGACTCCACCGTCAAGCGGGCGCTGGACGAGACGCTCGGACAGGGAGCCTTGGGAAAGCGGCTGGTGTCGTTCAAGCTGTGGCGACGCGACGGCACGATCCTCTATTCGAAGGATTCCGACCTCATCGGCAAACGGTTCAAGCCGAACCCCAACCTGATCGCCGCCTTCGCCGGCAACGTCATGGTCAAATACAACCAGTTGGAGGACGAGGAAAACGACAAGGAACGGGCGCTCGGCCTGCCGCTGCTCGAGATCTACAATCCGGTGCGCGAGCCTTGGTCCGGCGATGTCGTCGCCGTCACGGAGTTCTACGAACTGTCCGGCGACTTCGAGGAATCGCTGCGCGCCGCCCTGTTGTGGAGCTGGCTGGTGGTGGCCGCCGCCACCGCGGCCTCGCTGGCGCTTTTGTCGGGCATCGTGTTTCGCGGCAGCCGAACCATCCAGACACAGCGCGCGGCGCTGGAGGCCAAGGTCGCCGAGCTGCAGACAGCGCTGGCGCAGAATTCGTCGCTGCGCCAGCGCGTGCAGCGTGCCTCGCGCCGCGCCACCGCCATCAACGAGCGGTATCTGAGACGCATCGGCGCCGACCTGCATGACGGGCCCGCGCAGCTGGTGGCGCTCGCCGCGCTCAGGATGGACAGCCCGGTGCTGGTCGATCCGTCGACGCCGAAACCGCAGCGCGAGGCCGAGATCGCCGGCATCCACAAGACGCTCGGCGAGGCGATGCGCGAGATACGCGGCATCTGCAACGGCCTGGTGCTGCCGCAGATCGAGACGCAGGCAGTGGCCGACATATTGCGGCTGGCGGTGGCCGAGCATGAGCGCCGCACCGACACCAAGGTGCTGCTCACCCTGCCGGAGCGCTTGCCGGAACTCGGCACCTCGGAGAAGATCAGCATCTATCGTTTCGTGCAGGAAGGGCTGAACAACGCCTACAGGCACGGCAAGGGCAAGGGCCAGCAGGTGAGAGCCACGATGAAGGGCGGCAAGCTGCTGGTCGAGGTGCAGGACACCGGACCGGGCTTCGATCCCGCAAGGAGCGAAGGCCTCGGACTCGCCGGCCTCAGGGAGCGCATCGAAAGCATCGGCGGACAATTCGAGACGCTTTCGGGTCCTGGAGGAACGAGACTGGTAATCACATTGTCTGTCGAGGAGCAGCCGTGAACACACCCATCCGCATCGCCATTGTCGACGACCATCCGCTGTTCCGCGAGGGCGTGGCGCGCAGCCTCGGCGAGATCGGCGGCTTCGAGCTTGTAGGCGAAGGCGCCAGCGCCGAAGATGCCGAAAGGCTGGTCCGCGCCAGCGCGCCCGACATCCTGATGCTCGACATCAGCATGCCGGGCGGCGGGCTCAATGCGCTGGCCAGCATCCTTTCCGCCGCCCCCGAGCAGAAGATCGTCATGCTGACGGTTTCGGAAACAAACGCCGACGTGGCGCAGGCGCTGAAGGCGGGCGCGCGGGGCTACGTGCTGAAGGGCGTCGGCTCCAAGTCGCTGGCCGAGATCCTGCGCGACGTCGCCAACGGCCAGAGCTACGTCTCGCCGACGCTGTCGGCCCGGCTGCTGTCCGACCTGTTGCAGCCCACCGGTCGCAAGCCCGATCCGCTCAGCCAGCTTACCGGCCGCGAGGCCGAAATCCTGAGGCTGGTGGCCGAGGGCCTGAGCAACAAGGAAGTCGCCGCCCGGCTGTCGCTGCAGGAAAAGACGGTCAAGCACCACATGACCAGGGTGCTCGCCAAGCTCAACGTGCGCAATCGGACGGAAGCGGCGCTGCTGATGCATGAGGCGAAGGAAAGGTGACGGAATTGAGGAATTGAGGAATTGAAGAACTGAAGAACTGAAGAACAGAGGAATCATCGGGAAGCCTGGCCGCCGATGCTCCAATTCTCCAGTTCTTCAATTCTCCCGTTCCTCAGTTCTCCAGTTCCTCAGTTCCTCAGTTCCCCTAAACGCAAATCACCCCCGTCTTCCGGAAGACGGGGGTGACATGCAAGGGTACGGGAAAAGGGGGTAGCTTCTCTCAACCCTCACAAGCTTAGCAGGCGGGCCAGATCCTCCTGTGTCGCCCGCCGTTCGACGATGGTGCGGCCTTGCGCATCGGTCATCTCGAAGCGGCCGTTCTCGATCTCCTCCTTCATGCCGTTGCGGTGGATCACCGTGATCTTGTTGCCGTCGATCTCGACGGTATCGCCGGTATTGGCATCGACATGACTTGCCTTGCCCGGGTTGGTGTTGCCTTTGCCGCTGTTGTTGCCGGGGCCGGCATTGGCATTGTTGCCACCAGCGTTGCCGTTACTCGAATTGCCCCCGCTGCTGTTGCCGCCGTTGCCGCCGCCATTGCCGCCGCCGCCGCCATTGCCTCCACCATTGCCGTTGCCGGCATAAGCGGCAGGCACAAGAAGCTTGGCCGCGCTATCGGGGGTGAAATGAGAGGTCGCGACGAAAAGCGCCAGCGCGACCGTGGCGCGCAGCGTGATGCGGGCAAGCCTTCTGAAGGCGGGATCGCGCATGCTGTCCTTTTCATGCCGGTCCCGCCTCGGCCATGCCGAAGTTCCGCTCTCGACCAAGCCAAGGCGGAACCGGTGTCTTCACCAGGAAAGGATTCACAGTTTGGTAAGGCTACGGAAGCGGCCCACGACCCATGCCATGTCCAGTCGGACTTTTTTTGCGGCCGTTTGGGGACCATTGTCGCAACCACTGGGAGAACAGCTCGAAGCCGCGACTGCCGCAGCGTTAACCAAATCGCTTGGAAATTCGCCGGCAATTCACTATGACTGGGGCTTGCGAGAACCACGCGGACGCTCAAACGAACCGCGGCATCCTATGGCGCAAAGCGTCACCTGGGCGCAAAAAGGCGCTGTAACACTTTGATTGCGTATGGATTCTCCCCCGACCAGTGGGGCCATGCGCCAAGGGTCCGTCTATCCGGCAACCGTGCCCAAGGGCCCAAAAAAGTACCCCCGCCAAAGGGCGGGGGCAAGGTGAGCAGCGGGAGTTCTGTCATAAGACGATCAGGACCGAAGAGACGAAGCAAAAGGTGGCAACCTGATTTTGCAGCGCTGGCCTTTGGCCCCTTAACGATCTAATCCAGATAGAACCTCGCTCTCACAAACTCTCTTCTCACAAACTCTTCAGGCGACTGAGATCGGCCATTGTGGCCTTGCGCTCGACGATGGTGCGACCAAACTTGTCCTCCATCCTGAAACGGCCGTTCTCGATCCTCTCCTTCATTCCGTTCCGGTGCGTGACCTGGATGCTGTTGCCACTGACCTCGACCTTGTCGCCGGTCGCCGCGTTCACATGATCGTCGATATCGGCGGTGCTGGCGGCACTGTTGGAGGCGCTGTTCGTCGCGCCCTTGCTGTTGCCGCTGTTTCCGCCGCTGTTGCTGTTACCCCCGGCGCTCCCGCTATTGCCGTTACCGTTCGAACCGCTGTTTCCGTTGCCGCTGTTGCCGGCGCTATTTCCACCGCCGTTGCTGCTGCCGCTGTTGCCGCCGGAGTTGCCGTTAGAGCCGCCGTTCCCGCTATTTCCGTTCCCGCTGCCGTTTCCGCCGCTATTTCCGCCGTTGCCGCTATTTCCACCGCCATTGCCATTGCCGCCTTTGCCGGCATAGGCCTTGGTCACAACAGAACCGTCTAAGGAGAGTTGAAGAGGCGCGACAAACAACGCCAGCGCAGTGAGCGCCCGCAAGCCAAGCCTGCAGCCCATGCGCGCTGCGCGCATCCCATTCTCCCCATACCGGCCATCCAGCCCTTCGGCCGAACTACCCCACCGGCAATGTCGCAGCATCAGCATCCCCAATCAGCGCGTCATGGGGAAGTGGCCCACGACCCTTGTCTTGTTTTCTCAGACCTTTTCCGCAAAGGCATAAGACCTAAGTCTTATCTCAACCACCGGATGTGGTCCGGCGCAGCTGCGCGCACGGCTTTTTCCTCGCCCTGCCAGCGGCTTAAAGCACGCCGCGATCGTTCTCCCAAAACCGCTGCGCACTTTTGGGCGACATGCGTCCTTGGTTTACGCATGTCGTTCTCCCAAACCGCTGCGCACTTTTGGGCGACATGCGTCAGCCGGGCGACGGAACCGGCGCCCTCGCCGTCACGGCCGCGCCGAAAGCGGCGGCGATCACGGCGCCGATACCAGCGCATTGCAAGGCGCTCAAGCTCTCATGCAGGAAGAGAAAGCCGGTCAGCGCGCCACCGGCAGGCTCCAGACAGACGATCATGCCATAGACTTTCGCCGGCATTCTGGCCAGCACCATCATCTCCAGCCAGAAGGGCAGCGCGCTGGAAAACAGCCCGACGACGACCGCGCCCGTCATGACATGCGGGTCGGTGAGATAGGGTTGCGCGGCGGTGAAGCCGAAGGGCAGCGCAACAAGCGCCGCGATCGCCATGCCATAGGCCGAGGTACGGGCGCCAAGCCCGGCGCCGGCCTTCTGCGCGAAGATGATGTAGAGCCCCCAGCAGCAGCCTGCGGCAAGCGCGAGCAGCACCCCCGCCGGATCGAGCCCGCGGCTGACATCGGCCACATGGTCGACGTCAGCAAACGGCGAAAGCAGCACGATGCCGGCGACCGCCAGCACCACCCAGACGAGGTCGAGCAGGCGCCTGGAGCCCAGCGTCGCGACGAAAAGCGGGCCGGTAAATTCGAGCGCGACGCAGACGCCCAGCGGAATGCGTTCGAGCGCGGCATAGAAGAGCAGATTCATGACCGAAACGGTGACGCCGTAGGCGGCAAGCCAGGGCAAACCTTGGCGCGTCGGCAGCACCTTCCACGGCCGCAGCACCGCCGCCAGCATCAGCGCGCCGATGGCAAGCCTCAGCATCGTCGTGCCCTCCGCCCCGAGGACCGGGAACAAGCCCTTGGCGAAGGCGGCGCCCACCTGCACCGATAGAATGGCGCCAAGCAGGCCGAGGACGGGCAAGGCGCCCAGCCGCGCCTGCGGTTTTGCGATCGACGTCGGCGTCACTTCCTCTCCCCGCCAGCATGGTCGGATGCGGAGATAGGGCCTGGCGGCCGCGCTGTCGTGAGGCAGCGGGCGGCGGATGCTGGGACAGGGCGAGGCGACGACCACCGCCCTCTCCCCGAGGCCTGCTGCGCTGCACAAAGCATTGAAATCCAAAGGCTCTTTGGTACGTAGCGACGTAAGAATCAATGGTTACGCCGGAGACCTCCGTCCAGTATCAGGCGTTTCCCGCCGTGGTTGCCGGCAAACCTTCTCACCATCGTTGGCGATAAATACTTCCGTGAGGATCAGACCAACTGCCCATAAATATATGGGACCATTGGACAGTTCAGATCGTAATTTAAGGGGCAACTATTCCCCCGGTTGTCGGCATCACATCTTTATTTCAGCGCTGTAAGCATTTTGTGTTGCGCTGCAACATCGACCGCGACAATCGTGGGCCGGGGGCATGCCCAGTGGAGGATGCCATTATTTTGACCCGCATGGGCATTCGGCTGGCCGGCAAGGATTGCACCCTCGGCTCGGACGGAGATTCGTCGGCAGGCAGCGGTAGGATTTGCGCGGCCTATGCCGCCTGGCACCACGGACCTTGTGGAAGCCGCTGATGGCGAACGCGCGTGATGTCCAACTCGATTCGCTGCGGGCCGTTGCCGTGACGCTGGTGCTCTACGCGCATTTCCTTGCGCCCAACGGCACGTCCTTCCTCGGCCATCTCGGGGTCAGGCTGTTCTTCGTGCTTTCCGGCTTCCTGATCACCCGGCTTTTGCTGGACGCGCGCGATACCCACGCATTCGCCGCGGGACCGGCGCTGCGTTCCTTCTATGCCAGGCGCGCGATCCGGATCTTCCCGCCCTATTTCGCGGTGCTGGGGCTCGTCTGGCTCACCGACCTGGAGCAGTCCAGATCCTCGCTCGCCTGGCATGCGCTCTATCTCTCGAATTTCTGGTATGCGCTGCGCAACGATTGGAACCCCTGGCTGCTCTGCCATTTCTGGAGCCTCAGCATCGAGGAGCAGTTCTATCTCGCCTGGCCGCTGATCGTGCTTCTGGCGCCGCGCAAGCGCATCGAGGCGATCACCATCGGCGTCATCTGCTTCTCGCTCGCCTACCGCTTCTACTGGCCGATCGCGGCCAATCCGGCGCTGGCGCGGGACCTTTTGCCGCCGGCCTCGATGGACGCGCTCGCCTGCGGCGCCCTGCTTGCCGCGCGCCGCGCCAGGGGCGCGGACATCCCGCATTGGATGCGGCTCTCCTGGCCGGCCCTGGCGGCGGTTTTCCTGCTCGTCGTCTGGTCCGATCCGGGGCCGGCGAGCTCGACATGGGAGTGGCCGCGCTGGGTGCTGGTGCAGGTGCTGCCGCTGGCGCCGCTGGCGGCGATCGTCGCCGCCTGCTCGAACGGCCTCGGCGGCAGGCTCGGCCGGCTGGCCGAGCTGCCGCCGCTGCTCGCGCTCGGCCGCATAAGCTACGGCGTCTATCTCTACCACCCGATCCTTCTGGCCTATGCCGTCAAGGCGCAGCCATGGATCCCGCTCAACGTCTCGGAACAGGGACCGGGCCGTTTCCTGGTCGCCGGCGCCGCCACGCTGATCGCCGCCTCGCTCTCCTGGACCTTCTTCGAGAAGCCGCTCAATGGGCTGAAGCACTATTTCCCCTATGTGGCGCGGTCGGGCGCGTCGGACGACGCCAAATGGACCAGCCGCACGGCTGGCGCGCTCGAGCTTCAGCGGACGGAGGCAAGGCGATAATGGCAAGCGCTCCTCTCATCTCCGTGCTTTTGCCGGTCTACAATGCCGAGCCCTATGTCGGCGCTGCAATCGGTTCGATCCTGCGGCAGGACTACGGCCGGTTCGAAGTCATCGCCATCGACGACGGCTCGACCGACCGATCGCTGGAGATCCTCGAGCGCTCCCGCAAAGCCGACAGCCGCGTGTCCATCATCTCGCGCGAGAACCGCGGCCTGGTCGCCAGTCTCAATGAGGGGCTGGCGATCGCGCAGGGCGATCTCGTCGCGCGCATGGACGCCGACGACTTCGCCTATCCGTGGCGGCTGTCGCGCCAGGCGGCGCTGTTTGCCGCGCGGCCGGAACTCGGCTTCTGCGGCGCGCTCGTCGATCCGCTGCTGCACGGCCGCATCGCTAAGGGGCGGCTCGATCCGGTGTTCCGGCTCGGCCTCCCGGTGCTGTCGAAGTTCTTCACGATCTTCATCCACCCGACCGTAGTCTACAACCGCCGGGTCATCGGCGAGGCCGATCTGCACTATGACGGCGTCTACCGGCATGCGGAGGATTTCGACCTCTTTCGGCGGCTCACCGACCTCTATCCGGCTGCCTTGATGGAGGAGAGCCTGCTGGTCTACCGCGGGCATCCCGGCAGCGTGACCAGCCGGCACACCAGCGAGATGCGGCGTACGCATCTCAGGATCGTCGGCGAGAACCTCGAGCGCGAGGGCCTGGCGGAAGACAGTGAGGATTTGCGCGCCATCGGCGATCAGGTTTCCTTCGACACCGTGGCCCGGGCGGCAGCCTTCATCCGCGCGCTGGAAGGGCGGATTGCGGCGCTGCCCGCGGCAGTGCGGCCGGGCTACGAGGCCGGGGCGCTCAACCTCTTCTATTTCCTCTATCAGCTCGTCAACGACGAGGAGCAACCGGCGTTCACGCATGAGCTTCTGACGCTGAGCGCGAAATGGAAGGCGATCCGCCGCCGCGAGCAGTATGCGCTGCGCCCCGGCGCCTGGGCGCCATGGCTCAGCCAAGCCTCGATGTGGGCGGGCAAACGCGCTGACTGGGTCGCCTACCGCTTCAAATCCGCGCCGGCGGCGTCCGTGCTTGCGCCTTATCGGATGGGGGCGGCATGAGGCGAGGCGTCGCAACCGCCAATCTCCCCCCTTGTGGGGGAGATGTCCGGCAGGACAGAGGGGGGCGCTGTCCCGCCCTACTTTTCAGCCATTGGCGGCCCGACTTCGCCAGTCTGAAACCAGCCAACCATCAAAGCAGGCGTTCCTTCGCGCCCCCCTCTGGCCTGCCGGCCATCTCCCCCACAAGGGGGAGATTAGCAGCTTCGGCGCCCCGCTCGCCCCGCGACGTCACAGCGCGGAGCTCTCCCCATGAACGCCGAGCGCCGTCCATTGCCGTGGCACCCGGTCCTGCCTGCCCCTCCCTGGCCCAGGCAGCGGCCGCAGGTCTCCTTCATCGTCTGCACGCGCGACCGCGCGACGGTGCTGAAAGCCTGCATCGACTCGATCCGCGCCGCCTGCCGCGCGCACCCAGCCTTCGCCGCCGAGCTGGTGGTGGTCGACAACGGCTCGCGCGACGGCACGGCCGATTATCTTTCGCGGATCGCCGCGACCTCCGACATCGCGCTGACCGCGATCCGCGAGCCGCGTCCCGGACTGGCGGCGGCGCGCAATGCGGGGCTCGCCCGGGCGCGCGGACGGGTGCTGGTCTTCATCGACGACGATTGCAGGCTCGACCGCAACTACCTCGTCGACCTCGAGCGGCATTATGCAAGCGGCGAGAAATGGCTGATCCGCGGCGGCCGCGTCGAGATCGGCGACGCGCGCGACCTGCCCTTCACCATCAAGCGCTGCGAGGAGCGCCAGCGGCTGACGCCGGCCGTCCATCCGGGCGGCTTCGTGCTAGGCTGCAACATGACCATGCATCGCGACGTCGCCGCCCGCATCGGCCCCTTCGACGAACGTCTCGGCGCCGGCGGGGCGCTGCGCTCGGCCGAGGACACGGATTATCTGGTGCGCGCCGTGCTTGCCGGCATGGCGGTGGAATATGTGCCCGACATGACGATCTTCCATCACCACGGCCGGCGCGACCGCAAGGCGGTCGACCGGCTGCACCGCGACTATCATTTCGGCAACGGCGCGCTCTGTCTCAAGCATCTGCGCCGTGCGCCCTGGCTGCTTCGCCACTTCTACTGGGCGATGCGGTCGGCCATGCGCGAGCTGATCGGCGGCCCGCGCTTCGACCAGGAGCTCAGGCTGTCGCACTGGCCGATCGTGCTGATGAACCTCGCGGGCGCGGCGAAGTTCATGGTCCTCATGCTGGCCAGGCGGCCGGATCGGCAGCCGCAGCCGGCCCAGGAAACCACCGAGGCCAAGGCAGAGGCCGGCGCACGATGAGCGGGCGCAAGATGAGTGAGCGCAAGATGCTGGGGCTGTCGATGCTGCGACGGGCGCTCGACCGCCGCCAGCTCGGCCTGCTGCCCGTCGTCGTCGCGCTCGGGCTGGCCGGTGCTGCGCTCGAAGGGTTCGGCATCGGGCTGATCATCCCGCTGCTCGGCATCATCATGGGGCATGGCGAGGCGACCGGCATGGCGGGCCTGTCCGCCCTTCTGCAGAAGGTCGGCGCCGGGCTTGGCGAGCGCGAGCGGCTGATCGCGATTTCGGCCGCGATCCTCGGTTCGATCCTGCTGAAAAACCTGCTGGCTTTCGCCAATTCGGTGCTCACCGCGCATATCTACGGCAAGGCCGGCCAGGCGATCCGCGGCGCGCTGGCCGAACGGCTGCTCGATGTCGGCTATCCGTTCTTCCTGAAGGAGAGTCCGGGCCGGCTGCTCAACATCATCTCCAGCGAATCCTGGCGCGCCTCGGACGCCATCCAGGGGATGCTCGGCGCCATCGTCAGCGCCTCGGCAGCACTCATCCTGCTCGCCTTCCTGCTGCTGCTCTCCTGGCAGATGACGCTCCTGGTGATGCTGGGGCTGGCGCTCGTCCAGGCGGCGCATATGGCGCTGTCGGCGCATCTCAGAGCACCAAGCCGCAGCGTTTCGGCACGCAATAGCGCCTTGGCCTCGCAGATGCTGCATCTGGTCCACGCCGGCCGCCTGATCCGCATCTTCGGCCAGGAGGAGCGCGAGAAGGCGGCGTTCGACAGGGCGTCCGACAGCGTGCGGCGCGCGGCCTTCCTGCTCGCCAACCGCCAGGCCGCGCTGGCGCCGCTGACGGAGGTGCTGCACGCCATGCTGTTCCTGGCGGTGGTGATCGGCGCCTGGCTTGCGGGCTTGAGCTTCCCGCTGGTCGCGGCCTTCCTCATCCTGCTCTACCGCTTGCAGCCGCATGTGAGAGCCCTGCAGATGATCTGGAGCCAGTTGCAGGGGCTTTCGGGCTCGCTGGAAGAGGTGACCTGGCTGCTCGACCCCGAAGGCAAGCCCGCCCCGCCGCAAGGCAGCCGTCCGTTCACGGGCCTCGGCGAGAAGATCGCCTTCGAGGGCGTGAGCTTCAGCTACGCCAATGAGGAGCAGCGCGCGGCGGTGCTGCATGCGGCGAGCTTCGATATCGTCCGCGGCCGCTCGACGGCGCTGATCGGCCGCTCCGGCGCAGGCAAGACGACGATCGTCAACCTGCTTTGTCGCTTCGTCGAGCCGGACGGCGGCAAGATCCTCGTCGACGGCGCGCCGCTCGGCGAGATCGACCCGGCCGAATGGCGGGCCCACATCGCTCTCGCCAGCCAGGAACTGGAGCTGGTAGACGGCACCATTCTCGACAACATCACCTACGGCAAGGACACGGCCAGTGCGGAAGAGGCTGGCCGCGCGGCCATGCTTGCCGAGGCGCACGACTTCATACAAAGGCTGCCGCAGGGCTACCTGACCGTCGTCGGCTATCGCGGCGTCAATCTGTCAGCCGGGCAAAGGCAGCGCATCGCGCTCGCCCGCGCGCTACTGCGCGACCCGGATATCCTCATCCTCGACGAAGCCACCAACGCGGTGGACGGGCTGTCGGAAGCGGCGATCGTGGAAACGCTGAAATCGCGCGCCGGCCGCCGCACCACCATCGTCATCAGCCACCACCACTCGACGATCTCGTTCTGCGACGACCTGGTGATTTTGGAGCATGGCAGGGTGAAGAAGCAGGCGCCGTTCGCGGAGCTGGCAGCGCGCAGCATGGATGAGCTTTATCAGCCGGAGTGAGGCTGGAATCTCCCCCCTCGAGGGGGAGATGTCGCCGAAGGCGACAGAGGGGGTCGCCGCGCATGGAGCGCCAGCGCCTTGCGTGCCGTGAGATGAGGCCGGCGATTTACGTGAGACGACCCCTTCTGGCCTGCCGGCCATCTCCCCCTCAAGGGGGGAGATTACGCGCTCGTAAGTTTTACCCAGCCATCGCCAGCGGCACGGCGCTCTTGTTGGGGATCTGGATGTCGATCTCCAGCGTCGACATGGTCGCGCCGCGGTCCATCGAGACCTGGAGGTAGTCCTGGTCGATCTGCACGTGCTTGGCGATGACCGCCATGATCTCCTCGCGCAGGATGGAGACCAGGTCGGGCTGGCCGCGGCTCTGGCGCTCATAGGCGAGCAGGAGCTGCAGCCGCTCGCGCGCCACCGGCGCGCTGGTGCGCCGCTTGAAGAGGTCGAGGATGCTCATGCCGCCCTCCTTCCGAGCAGCCGGTCGAGGAAGCCCTTGCGTTCGAAGGGGACGACCACCGGCAGGTCCTCGCCTTCCAGGCGTCTTGCCGCTTCGAGATAGGCCTTGGCGGCGGAATTGATCGGCTCGCTGAGCGTCACCGGCGAGCCGAGGTTCGAGGCCCGCAGCACATCCTGGCTTTCCGGGATGATGCCGAGCAGCGGCGTCGACAGGATCTCCAGCACGTCGTCGATCGACAGCATCTCACCGCGCGACGCGCGCGCCGCGTCGTAGCGGGTGACCAGCACGTGCTTCTGGATCAGCTCGCCCTGCTCGGCCTTCATGGTGCGGGCGTCGAGCAGGCCGATGATGCGGTCGGAGTCGCGCACCGAGCTCACTTCCGGGTTGGTGACGATGACCGCCTCGTCGGCGAAGCGCATGGCGAGCTGGGCGCCGCGCTCGATGCCGGCCGGGCTGTCGCAGAAGACATAATCGAACACCGAACGCAGCCGGGTGATGACTTCGGCCACGCCCTCTTCGGTCAGCGCGTCCTTGTCGCGCGTCTGCGAGGCCGGCAGCAGATAGAGCGTCTCCAGCCGCTTGTCGCGGATCAGCGCCTGCGAGAGCTTCGCGGTGCCCTGGATGACGTTGACGAGGTCGAACACCACGCGCCGCTCGGCACCCATGATGAGGTCGAGGTTGCGCAAGCCGACGTCGAAATCGACCAGCGCCACCTTCTTGCCGGTCTTGGCCACGGCAGCGCCGAGCGCGGCCGTCGAGGTCGTCTTGCCGACGCCCCCCTTGCCCGAAGTGACCACGACTACCTTGCCCATATATCCAGCCTCCATTGGCGATTTTTACTCATGACCGTGCCGGGCACGGCGGATTCGTTAACAACTTTGGCACGCGAAACCGGTCCGAAGCTTGCCGCCCTAACAAACTCAGCCGAGCGGCACCACGCACAGCGCATCGTTGTCGAGGAAGGCCTGCACGGCCTTGCCGCGCGAGACGCCTTCCATTTCCTCGGCCGTGGTGTACCAGCCGTCGACGGCGAGCAGCTCGGCCTCGTTCTTGCGGCAGAAGATGCGCGCCGAAACATTGCCCTCCGAGCCGGCGATAGCGCGGCCGCGCAGCGTGCCGTAGACATGGATCGAGCCGCCGGCGACGATCTCGGAGCCGGACGCGACCGAGCCCAGCACGATGACGTCGCCATGCGGGTGGAAGACCGACTGTCCGGAGCGGATCGGCGCCTTGATCATCAGCGTGCCGGCGGCGGGCTCGTGCCGCGCTTCCACGGTGCCCTGCCCCGACCTCGCCGGTTCGGCCTTGGTTGCTTCGGCGACTTCAGCGTTCTCCGCATCGAGCTTTGCCAGCTCATCCTGCGGTGCCCTCACCTGCCCCGGCTGCACGTCTTCCACAGCGGCCGTCTCGACCGTGATTTCTTCCGCCTTCGCCTTGCGCGCGGCCCTGCCCAGCAGCCCTTCGGCGGTCGCCTCCTTGGCGCCGGCAAGCAGCGGCGGCAAATCGGGCCCGAGATCGGCGCCCTCGAGCTCGATGGCGTAGACGCGGATGCCGCGCCGGGCGAGCGTGCCGACCAGCGCCGCGATCTCCTCCGGCCCCGGCTTCAAAGTGTTCAAATCGAGCACCACCGGGCGGCCGGCAAAATAGCCCGGCGAGTTGCCGATCCAGTGGTCGAGACCCTCCAGCCAGTCGTCGATGGGAGCTTCCGGGGTGAGAGTGAAAGCGACGAACGAGCGGGCGCGGAAGCGGATGGATTTGTTGTGCAAAGGGGCGGCGAATGTCACGGCCAGACGAATCCTTACTCAATGGTTAAAGGGTGCCGGCCGAATGGTTAACAAAAGGTTAATTTTGTGGGTGCGGGCCGTTAAGGAACTGGCACGGCTAAGTTTTGTGGCGGGGCGGTCACACGGGCCGTCCTTGCTGTCATGCATGTCGCTCTCGAAACCGCCGCACACTTTGGGCGACATGCTTTGAGCCCCCGCGTCGGGCATGTGAAGTTCCTAATATACGAAAAGACGCCGTACCGGCACCATCCGACACGGTTAATTTTTCATTTCCTCCAGGGCAAGGAGACGGGGCATGCGCATCAATCAGGCAGGCAGCAGGCGGGCAGGCAGCAGGCGGGCAGGCAGAGCAAGCGCAACAATCGCTGTGCTGCTGCTGCTTACGGGATGCGCGGCATTCCGGATGAGCGGCGGGGACAGGTACCAGACGAGCGCCATTGCCGCCTACCAGGCGAACGGCATAGACCAATGGCTGACAACGGAAAATGCCGACGCGGTCGTCAACGCGATGGCGGCGAAGGGAATGATACCGGAGACCATCGACTGCCGATTCGACAGCAACGTTCCGGGACAGCTGGCCTACGGCACGAAATTCACCTGGAAGCGCGCGCCGGCAAACTCGCGCTACCATTGGGAAGTCGGCGATCCGGCCTACCTCGCGAGCAAGGAGGTCAAAGCCAACAGGGTCGGTCTTCGCCGCGCCTATGCGAAACTCGTCCAGGACCCCGTTACGGGGCAAAAGGTCGGGTGCTCGATCTGGACGAGTTAGGCGGCAGATTGGCTTGAGCCTCGCCGCCCAGCGTGAGCGCGGCGGCGGTGGCTAACCGCTGCGACCTTGGCGCCATGAATGAGGCTGCGGAGATCACATCGCCGCCGATAGAGCGAGCGCTGCCATGTCCCGAAGCCGTCCGTCACAAAGGCCATTGATAATATTATTTGTCGCGCCTTGTCGTGACCTCGATCAAGCGCTATGCTTTTTCAAATCGATCTTGTGGAACGAATGTTGTTTCCGCGCCTTGGCGCCCTGACGATCTTCCCTCTCAATTTCGAAGACTGCGACGTTTGGCATGAAGCCAAGCGGCGATGATTTGCGTCGATTTGAAAGGAAAATCGTATGACTACCGGGACCGTGAAGTTTTTCAACACCACCAAAGGCTTCGGCTTCATCGAACAGGGCAATGGGCAGCCGGACGTGTTCGTCCATATCTCCGCCGTCGAGCGAGCCGGAATGCGCTCCCTGGCCGAGGGCCAGAAGGTGAGCTTCGACATCGTGAAGGACCAGCGGAACGGCAAGAGTTCCGCGGAGAATCTCCAGGCGGCCTGAGTGCATCCATGGCCTTTGACCACGGATGTACTGGCATCTGGTCTTGGAGCGCTTTGGTTTTCACGCATGTCTCGAAACCGGTTCCCACTTTCGGGAGACATGCTTTGTGATCTCACGCATGTCCTTGTCCCGAAACCGGTTCCCACTTTCGGGAGACATGCTTTGGTAGAGGGTCGGGCTTGCCCGGCCTTCTTTGTTTCAAGCAGCGAGGTAGACCATGGCTGAAACTGGTTTGTTCAAGCCGAAGGGCGACGCCAAGAGCGAAGCCACCGCGAGGACGGCGCGCGCGATAATCGATGGGGAAACGGCAGCCCGGCAGGCAAAGACAGAACGGCTTCGCGCGGCCAGGCTCGCCCGCGGGCCTGTCGAAGCACCGCCAAAGAAAAAACCAGCAAGGCGGAAATAGCGGCGGCCGCTTCGCAGTTTCCTGGAATTGCACTCTTTGTTCGCGCAAATCCGGACGGAAAACCGCTACGCACTTTTCCTGGATTGCACTCTTTTGTTCACGCAATTCCGGACGGAAAACCGCTTCGCACTTTTCCTGGAATTGCTTATAGCCTGGCTCTTAGTCTGGGATCGGCAGCGGATCGTCAGCCGCCGCATTCGCCGAGCCGGCAAGGGCAGCGGCGAGGATCTTGCGAACCTCGTCAGGCATCAAAAGGCCATCCGTTCCGGTCTTACGAAGGATCTCGTCGATCAGCCTGCCAGCATCGATGCGGTTGTCGCGGAAGAACCGCCGGGAAAGGTTCGGCAGCCTTGCGCCATCGTCGCGCGGAACCTGCCTCGGCTTACGGGCGACCATAGGATGCCCCCTCGCCCGGAAATCCGAACTGCCGCATGATCCTGGCGATCTGGTCGTCATTGCCGCGCGAGGCGACGTTGGTCAGGTGCAGCGCGGTCTCCTGCGTTCCGGTCCAGGCAATGGGGGACCAGTCGCGCGGGACCTTGACGTAGGAACTGCCCGCGCGCCGGCCCATCCAAAACAGCCAGACGTCGTCGGCATTGGGACAGAGTTTCAGGAACAGGGCCTCGTCCGTCACTTCCGCGGAAAGCGAGCCGGGTGGATAGAGCACCCCGCCAACGCCGGTCGGGAACAGCAGCCGCGGGTCGGCTTCTTTGTCGAAATGCCATTTCTCGTAGGGAGCCAGATCACCATACTGGTCGAATTTGACGGCATGCGCGCGGTGGCACACGATCGTCTTGTCGCGGGCAAGGGCAACGAGGGCCTCGAGCCAGCGTCCCGAATAATAGACGTCATCATCCGCGGTGACGATGGTTGCCGTGGGGAACTCGGCGAGCGCCGGGATTATCTTCTTGTATGAGCGGATGTTCCTGCAGGTGCGGATCTCGAGACCGGCCGCCTGAAGGTCGAGCACGGCATCAGGCAGCGCATTGAAATCCTCATGCGCGACCCACAGAATGGTCCGGTCGGCCTGGACGGATTGCGCAAGAAGGCATTTCAGCGTCAGGGCCAGGCTCGGATAGCGCTTGGGGTACGAGGTCAGCGACACGACCAGTTCCTGCGGCAAGCCGTGGGAGCGGCCCTGCCGCCTCGCCATCCAGCGGACGGAGATGGCCAGCCACGCCACGATCGGGGCGACGCTATCCAACAGGCTCGCTCGGAAGCGAATCAGGCGCCAGGACAGGCTGTGCGCCAGCCGGTCCAGCAGCCTGGCCGGCAGGCCTCCGCCGGTTCCAAGAAACCACGGCGAGAGCTCTGGAAGGCGCTTCAGCGCCAGATAAGCGAGATAAGGAATGGTGACGCTTGCAAGAAGCAGTGCCGGCTCGTTCGAAATCCCGATGTCGCGCAGCGAATATTGGATGAACTGATGCAGGAACATGATGACGAGCGAGGCTTCGCCCAGCCTGGCGAGCGGTCCGGTCATCCACGAGACCGGCTCGAAAGACCGCATGATTATCAGGACGGCCAGAGACATGGCCAAGGCGATCAGAAGCCCGAGCAGCGGCAAGCCGAAGTTTGAATATTTCATGCTGAACGAGAAGTCCGCGCCGTGGCTTGCGGCAATTCCCGCGGTGAGACCGACCACCGCGATATAGGCGCAGGATGCGAGAATCCCGGGCCGCCTGCGGCCGATCAGATGCCCGAACCAGTAGCACCCTATCGCCAGCGGAACCGCAGCGATTGCCAGCGGGGAATAGTTTCCCGGCCACATGGCCTGGATGGTGTAGGCCAGCGCGACCGATAGGCCGACGAAGCCCAACATCCTGGGATCGGATGGACCCTTGGTGCGGTTGGCGGCCTCGTTGTAGATCAGCTGCGTGAAAAAGAGGCAGGTGACAAACCAGAAGACGCCGAATTCGCGCACCAGGTGCATGCCGCCGCGGAGGTCATTGGCCAGCACCGCCCGAACCTGCCACAGCGCCGGGATCTTACCGGCGGCGGCATCCCGCGCGATCACGGCCGCCGTCAACAGTGCCAGGAAGGCGACGTAGGGGACCGCAAGCGAGAGCAGCTTCTTGCGCAGCAGAGGTGCTGTTTCCGCCGGCTTATAGAGATAGCCGGACAAGACGAAGAACAGCGGCATATGGAACAGAAATGCCGCCCTGGTGAATTCGGCGTTGAAGACGCCCGGGCCCTCGCCGGCGACATGCGCCGCAACGACCAGTAGAATCCCAAAACCCCTCGCCGCATCCAACCACGCTTCGCGTCGCTGCATCCCCGAGCCCCACCTAATTTAGGCAAGGCTAACTCGCGTCTTTCGCAGGTGCAACGTAAATTTGTGCACTGCGCAATTTTTTGGTGTGGACCGCGGTCAATCTTGCATGAGCGGCACGAGGCGATCGAGGACGTGCTTTATGAGGGACTCAACCAGGCCGGCGGCTCTTTCTCGGCCGAACATTGGGTTGGGCTCGACAAGCGCGGACGGTTGTGGGCTGGGGCGCAGGCGCTTATCTCCCGCTTGCGAGGAGGCGCGCGTCGAAGCTCCTACGCCGTCAGCGGCATCGCCGGCAGGACCTGCCGCATGGAGCTCGGCGCGAAGCCGAACATGCGGCGCGCGGTGCGGCTCAGATGCGCGGAATCGGCGAAGTTGGCGGCATGCGCGGCGTCGGTCCATGAGGCTCCGGCGTAGCCGAGCTCGAGCGCCCGGTTGAGCCTGGTCCAGAGAAGATAAGCGCGGAAGGAAATGCCGGTTTCGGCGACGAACAGGTGCCTGAAGCGTCCGGCCGAGAGGCCGACGTGGCCCGCCACGGTTTCAAGGTCGAGCGGCTCGGCCAGCCGCGTGGCGATGAAGGCCGTGGCGCTGAGAATGCGCGGATCGGCCCCGCCTGGCGGAACAGTTCCGGAAAGGGCGTAGAGCACTTCGAGCGCTGCGGCTTCGAGTTCTTCGTCCGTTTCGCCGTCGTCGAATTTCGAGCGCAGCGCCCGCGCGTGCGGTTCGATCTCGGCGGGCGGCACGCCGACGATGCGCTTGCTGCCGAAGCGGTCGATCAGGCCGCGGCCGAGCGCCGATTCCGGCGCGCAGAACAGATGCGCGATCATCCTACCCGGCGCCTGGAAGGTGTGCGGCAGGTCCGGCGGGATGACGGCGGCTGCATAGGCCTGCCACGGCACGCTGTCGCTCGTCCGGAACTCGACATGGTCGGAAAGAGCGATGCCGACCTGCACGGCGTGGTGGGCGTGCAGCTCGCTCGGTCCGAGGGCCTGCCCGATCCACAGGCTGCCGCCCGCCCAGAAGATGATCCTGCCTACGCCCACAATCCCCATCGCGACGGTATCGCACAAATCGCCAAAGCCGGCAGCCCCTACGTTCAATACAGCGAGGACACGGGCGGACATTCGGCGCGCCACCGAAGAAACATGGAGCCAAAAATGTCGACCACGCATTTCAGCGGCGGCCTCACCGCCATCACTCCCGACCGGCACGATGCCGCCGGCGGGCAACCTTCCAGCCAGTGGGGATGTCTGCGCCTCTCCTCCCGACTGTTGCTTGCCGGACAGATCCTCCACATCGTCGTCACGCAGTTCCACGCCGGCGGCGACGCCAACGACCATCACGCCATCTTCGCCACCTATGCCGAGAACGCGATCTGGAGCGCCGTGCATGTCGGCCAGTTCGCCGGCATGGCGATGCTGCTCGCCGGCCTGGTCGCGCTGTCCTTCGCACTGGATCAGGAGGACGAAGCGGTGCGCTGGCTGGGTCGCGTGGGCGGCGCCGCGGCGGTGGCGGCGCTGGCACTCTACGGCGCGTTGCAGGCCGTCGACGGCGTGGCGCTGAAACAGGCCGTGAACGCATGGGCGAGCGCGCCGGAGGCCGAGAAGGCCGCGCGCTTCGCCAGCGCCGAGGCGATCCGCTGGCTCGAATGGGGAATGCGCAGCTACCAGGATTTTGCGATGGGGCTCGCCTTGCTGCTCTTCGCGGCCGCGATCGCCCGCACCGCCTGGACTGCGCGGCCGGTCGGCTGGCTGATGGGCCTTTGCGGCCTCGCCTATCTGGCGCAGGGCTGGGTGGCCGGCACGCAAGGCTTCACGACCGCGCAGTCGGCCGCGATCGTGCTTTCCTGGGTTCTCGGCCTGGCGTGGATGATCTGGCTGGCCGTCGTCGCTTCGCGGCGCCGTCGCGAAGGCGAGAAGCCCAGCGACTGACAAGCCTCCAGGACAGACGGAACACGACGGTGGTCCAGCTGGGGTCACGCGACAGGTTCGCCTGCCACCAACCGTTTTGCTGCGGCCGCAGCGGCGCTGCAATAGCTCTGGTCGCCATGGATCAGGACCATCACCATGGCGCCTTCGATCAGCAGGGAAAGCTCGCGCGCCCGCGCCTTCGGGGCCGCTACATTCGCCTGGACAAGCAGGGTTTCCAATTGCTGCTCCATCAGCGCCTTGTGCCGTCGGGCGATGGAGCGCGCGGGATGGCCTGACAGGTCGGCTAGCTCGATGGCCAACCGGGTGAAACCGGAGCCCGCCCAGCGCGGCTTGGAAGACCATTTGACCAAGCCTGCGAACAGTTTGTCGATCAGCGCGTCCGCGCCGCCCGACAGGTCGATGCCGTAATTCTGGAAGTCGGCGAAGGTGCGCTCGTGCTGCGAGGCGAGCACCGCCGTCAGCAGCGCGTCCTTGCTGTCGAAGTGATAGTAGAGCGTGCGCTTGGTGACGCCTGCGGCGTCCGCGATCTCGTCCATGCCGACACGGAAAAAACCGCGGCGGCGAAACAGCTTATAAGCCGCCTGCAGGATTTCGGGCCTGGTCTGCTCGGACGCTCTGGGCATGGGGCGCGCTGCCATCGCCGGTAAGTATACTCGCTAGTGAATTTACATCAGCGGGCGCGCGGCCTTCAATGATCAGCGCAAGCTAATATTCGATGGGAGGACGACGATGGAACGGGTAGTCCCCACGGTGCTCGATGTCCCGACAGGGATCGTGACACTGCCTGACACGGCCGGCGCAGCGTCGGTGGCGCCAAGGCTCATGACGAATATGACCTGCATCGAGGACCTGCGCAGGGCGGCGCGTCGCCGGGTGCCGCGCGTCTTCTTCGACTATGCCGAGGCCGGCTCCTATGCCGAGCAGACGCTGCGCGCCAACCGCACCGACCTCGAGCGCATCACGCTCAGGCAGCGTGTGCTGGTCGACGTCGAGCGTCGCGACACGGCAACCACCATCCTCGGCCAGAAGGTGTCGCTGCCGGTGGCTCTTGCGCCGATCGGCCTCGGCGGCATGCAATGGGCAGATGGCGAAATCCTCGCCTGCCGCGCCGCGAAAGCCGCGGGCATTCCCTATACGATGAGCACGATGTCGATCTGCTCGATCGAGGACGTTGCCCAAGCGGTCGGCGAGCCGTTCTGGTTCCAGCTGTATGTGATGAAGGACCGCGGCTTCGTACGCTCGCTTGCCGAGCGCGCGCACGCGGCCCGCTGCAGCGCGCTGGTGCTCACCGTCGACCTGCAGGTGCTGGGGCAGCGACATGCCGACGTCAGGAACGGGCTTTCGGTGCCGCCGGCGCTGAAGCCGCGCACCATCCTCGACATTGCCAGCCGACCGGGTTGGGCTGCCCGCATGCTCACGGCAAAGCGCTGGACCTTCGGCAACCTCGCCGGCCACGTGAAGGGTGAGGACGGCGTCAAGGCCGTTGCGGACTGGGTGGCTCATCAGTTCGATCCGGCGCTGAACTGGAGCGACGTCGACTGGATCAGGAGCATCTGGCCCGGCAAGCTGATCATCAAGGGCGTTCTCAACGTCGACGATGCGCGCAGCGCCAGCAAGGCCGGCGCCGACGCCATCGTGGTGTCCAACCATGGCGGCCGGCAGCTCGATGGCGCGCCCTCGACCATCTCGATGTTGCCCAGGATCGCCGAAGCGGTAGGCTCGGAGGTGGAGGTGCTGTTCGACGGCGGCGTGCGCTCGGGCCAGGATGTGATGCGGGCGCTGGCGCTTGGCGCCAGGGCCTGCCTGGTCGGTCGCGCCTATGTCTACGGCCTCGGCGCCGGCGGCGAGGCCGGAGTGGCGACGGCCATCGACATCCTGCGCAAGGAACTATCCGTCACCATGGCGCTGACGGGGACGCGCAGTGTCGCCGAGATCGATGGGAGAGTGCTGAACTAGCAGCTGGCCCTAGAGGGCGGCGCGAAAGACTTGACCGCCGGACGCCGGGGAGACAGCACGCCCCTTTTGGAGCCAGTCGGAGCCGAGACGGAGAAGGGGAACTCGCTACAACGCCCCCTCGCCGCCCCGCCGCACTCGGTCCCTCGCTCCGCCAAGGAGGGACCAAAGCCAACTCAAGCCGCCAACTGCACCTCGCGCGCGGCGGCGATCATGACGCCGGCGAGCAGGCCGTAGGCGGCTGTCCAGGCTTCGCGCATGTCGGCCGTGAAAGCCTCGCCGAGGCCTGTCTCGAGCGTCTCGATCAGCGCCTGGCCGACGATCGGGTAGTGGCGCTCCTCGACGCCGTAGCCGACGTGGCGCCTGGCGAGATCCTGGACGGTGGGCAGGATGGTCTCGGCGCGGGAAAGCCCGTGCACGACGAAACCCAACGCCGCCATCAACTTGGCGCCCTGCTTGCCCATGTCGGTCGCGTGAAACAGCGCCTTGAGGCTGCCGTCGATGGCAAACAGCTTCTCGTAGAACAAGGCGGCGGCCGCCGTCTTGATCGGCACGACCTCGCGAAAACTATCCTGCACGAGCTTGATCTGGTCGGGTGTCATCGGCGCGCTCCTCGGCGTTTTTTTCCTGCGCGAGGATCATGCCCAGGCGTTTCGCGGGGATGCCGGTTGTGGAGGCTTTGTGTTTCAGGCTTGTCTCTGCGAGGTATCGGGTTCCGCTCGGTCCTTGCGTCACGCAAAGCCAACCGGAAACGAGTGGCGCGAGGCACCCCCTCTGGTCTGCCGACCATCTCCCCCTCAAGGGGGGAGATCGCCGCGTCCGCGATGGCGCCTCCTTCACCGTGGCGATTGGCGCCTTTCAGTGGTTGCTCTGCAAGGACGAGGAAAGCGCCCTACTCGCATTGCCGGCGCGGGCCGCCGTCATAGGGCTGGTAGGTATTGTCCTGCGGATCGTAGGTGCGGTAGCGGCTGAAGCAGTAGTCGACATGGTCGCCCGACATTTGCGGGCCCAACAGCCGATCTCTGGGGGCCGGTTCCCCAGGCGCGATCTCTTCCGGCGGGCCGCCGTAGGTGGCGGCGTAGCCGTCCCGCGTGGGGGCGTAGCCTTCCATCTCGGCCTGGTCGTCGGCCGTCGCGCCTTGATCGACTTGCCCATTCTGGCCTGCATCGGTCGAAGCGGTGCTGTCGCCACCGGGATCGAAATAAGGCGAGACGCAGGGGCGCAGTTCGCCGCTGTAGGAGCGGTAGCTGTTTTCTTCCGGACGGTAGCTGCGGTAGCGGTTGGCGCACCATTCGAGATGGGCGGCGGGCAATTGCGCCTGCTGGGCCGGAGGCTGCTCGGAAGGCTGGACGGCGGCATCGGGCTGGCCCGTCTGCGACGCGCTGGGCGGGGTGACATCGGGCAAGGGTTGCAATTGCTGCGGCGCGGCGGTTTGCGGCGTTGGGAGAGCGGCGGTCTGCGTGCCGCTATTCGCCTTGGCGCCCTCACCGGCCTTGGCAGGCGCGCCGGCCGACTGCTGGGCCGGGATGCGTTCAAGATCCTGCTTCGCCGGATCGACCGGCTGGGCATCCTTGGTCCAAAGCTCGGAAACGCCGATCGCCGGCGTCGCCTGGCGCACCGGCTTGGCGGCCAACAGCCAGGTGGCGAAGGCAAGCCCGCTGGCGAACACGGCCAAGGTCAGCACGAAGCCGCCGACAATTCCCAACAAAGCCTTCACGCTGCACTCCTTAAGCCCCCGCGCATAGAATGCGGGGCGCGGGACGGAAGTTCCTTGCAGAGAGCGAGGAACTGATCCCTGAAAAGTCGGCGGGACAGCGCCCCCCTCTGTCCTGTCGGACATCTCCTCCACAAGGGGGGAGATTGGCGGTTTCAGCGCTCCGCTCAATTCTGCCAAGTGGACAATTAGCGAAAGTCGCGGTGAGGTCTGATCTCCCCCCAAGTGGGGGAGATGTCTGGCAGGACAGAGGGGGGCGCGAAGGAACGCCGTGCTGATGTCGTCAAGCCACCACTTCCTTGTAGTCCCTCACCTTCCCGTCCTGCCCGCGAATCCGCCATATCCCGCCATCGCAACCTTCGATATGGCCTGCGCCGAGGGGCACCTTGCCGCCGCCATCGGGCAAATCGATGACATAGGTCGGATTGCAGACGCCGGAGAGCCGGGCGCGCAGTTCGGCGACCAGCGCCTGGCCCTCGGCAATCGTGGTGCGGCGGTGCGCCATGCCGCGCGCCAGGTCGCCATGATGCAGGTAATAGGGTTTTACCCCAAGGCGATACATCAGCTCGCGGCAGAGCTCTTCCAGAACCTCGACGCGATCGTTGACGCCCTTCAAGAGAACGCTCTGGTTGAGCAGCACGAAACCGGCCTGCCGCATCGTGCGGCAGGCTGCCTCGGCTTCGGCGGTCAGCTCCCGCGGGTGATTGAAGTGGGTCACCACCGTCACCATCAGCCTGCCCTGCAGGGCCGCCACCATGCCTGGCGTGATGCGCGAAGGCAGCGCCACCGGCACGCGGGTGTGGACGCGCAAGAGCCGCACATGCGGGATAGCCTCAATGCGGGAGCGGATTTCGGCGAGCACCTTGTCTGGCAGCGACAGCGGATCGCCGCCGGTCAGGATCACCTCGCGGATCTCCTCATGCCCGGCGATATAGGCGAGCGCCGGCTCCAGCGCTTCCCGTGTGTAGCCGCGGCCGATCGATGTCAGCGACTCCTTCCGAAAGCAGAAGCGGCAGTAGACCGCGCATTGGTAGGTGGGAAACAACAGCACGCGGTCGGCATGGCGATGCGTCAGACGCGGCACCGGGCTGAATTCATGGTCGCCGATCGGGTCGTCGAGCTCGCCCTCGGTGGCGACGAGCTCTTGCGGCGACGGGATCACCTGGGCGCGGATCGGGTCGTCGGGATCGTTCCAGTTGATCAGGTCGAGATAGGATTTCGGCACGCGCACCTTGTGAGCGGCCGCGGCTTCCTGCGCCGCCGCGCGCTCGGCCGGCGAGAGCGGCAGCGCCGCAAGATCGCGCACATGGCGCACACCGGCGCGGACGTCGTCCTGCCAGGCAGCGTCGGCGTCGCGTGCGGCGGCTGGTTGTTTGAGGTCTGCGGTCATTGAGGGTCTCGGGATGATTTTGAGCGGGATATCGTCCGGATGGGCAGCAGGGTCAACCGCCAGCGTTGCCCCAGCGCCGCAGACGCTGCGTCTCGCCTCGGCCCTTCGGATAGTTGTTTCGGCGGAATGGTATATTAGTCTGCGTTATCCGGGGCTTCGGGGGACGCGAATGGATTTCAACGCAGGCCATGGCTACCTCCTCATCGGCGGGCTCATCCTGGTCGGCGCCGGGCTGCTGATCCTTTCGCTGATCGTCAATCTGCATGTGGCGCGCAGCGTGCGCGACGACATACGCCACCGCGAAAAGCTGCTGGAATATTACCGCAACATCTTTTCGCAGTTGGGCGTGATCCTGATCGGCATCGGCGTTTCGCTGTTCATCTTCTTCTTCCAGCAGAACTATCAGGACCAGCGCAAGCGCGAGACGGAGCTGCAGCAGGTCTTGGCCAGGCTCGCCGCGCGCGTTGCCCGCGGCGCCGCCGTCATCGAAACGCTCGGCGAGTTCGACGAGGTGCTGGACCAGGGCGGCGCCTATGTCGGTCCCGAACTCGGCGGAAACAACGCCGCGATCAGCGCCAAAGGAGCCGAACTCGGCAAGCAGGTCGAAAAGATCCTGCTGGTCGAACGTGACATCGATGTCCGAGATTTCGATATCCTGAACCTGTCGCGCGACCTCGAAAACACCTTCGTGGTCAACGAGCTCGATCCGACGCTGTGGTTCAACATCGTGCGCGACGAGAACGAGATCAAATACGCCACGACGCAGCTCGGCCTCGACTACAAGGACCTGCATGACGCGATCGGCGACGAGCCGGTCGAGGCGGCGGTCGCCAAGCCCGACAAGGAACAGAAGATCAAGCACGAGGTGCTGGACATATTCTATGACGCCGACCTGCTGCGCCAGCGCAGCAGGCGGTTTCTCGCCCGCGCCTGCTGGCTCTTCAGCAAAGGCAAGAGTTTCGTCGCGCTTCGACCGGCCGACGCGATCGAGGCCGACGCCAAGTCGCAGCAGGAATGGATCGACCGCGCGAAACCGATGCTGACGCAGACAAAGTCGGGCAGCGGCGATTGTTTCAAGCTGCTCCGCTACGGGCAGGCGCGCTGACCTGCTGCGTTATTCGCCCACGCGCGGCAACGTGCCGAGGCGATTGTCGTCGAGGAAGTCGATGGTGATCGCGGACGCCTTGCCGTCGGCGCCGACGACGAAGCTGACGCCCGCCGGCCTGTCCGGCGTTTCGGCGTCGGGATAGGTCAGGAATAGGTCGCCGTCATAGTGCCTCAGCACATAGGACCGCGCCCCGGCCGGCCCGAGTTTGAGCACAAGGCCGTCTCCCGTACCAGATACGACCGCGTCGCCGATGAAGTCATTGGCATAGCGGCCGGCATAGGCGCTGGCCGGTGCCGCCGGCCGCGCCGGTGACGGCGGCGCGGCATATCTGGCCTTGGCCGCCTCGACCACCGGACCGAACATGTCGGCGTAGATCGCGTCCCACGCCTCGATCCAGTCCTGCTCGACTTTGCCGTCGAAGACCAGATCGGCAAAGCTGTCGGACAGCCCCTCCGGCACGCCTGTCGGAAAGGCGTTGGCAAGAATGACGATGCCGAGCTTGTCCTTCGGGAAGATCGTCACCAGGGTGCGCGCGCCGACGCTGAAGGCGCCCGCGTGTCCCCAGCTCAGGCCGTGCCGGCCGAACTCGACGTTCCAACCGAGGCCGTAGAAGGATTCGCCGCCGGAGACCGGGTTCTTGCCGCGCGTCATCAGCGGCACATGCGTCTGGTCCAGCGCATCGGCGGCAATCAGCGTCTTGCCGGCATAGACGCCGTCGCCGAGCAGCAGGCGCACCCATTGCGCGAGGTCGCGCGCGGTAGAGCTGACGCCGCCGGCAGGCGCCTGCGCGTCCGGATCGCGCTTGATCTTCGCCGCCCAGGCGCCATCCACCTTGACGTGAAGCGCGGCACGATTGGCGCGCTTGATGAAATCGGCGTTCCGGGAACTGGTCGAGGCCATGCCGAGCGGACGATAGAGCTTTTCATCGGCGACCTCCTCCCAGGATTTGCCCGTCGGCCTCGCGGCGGCGACTGCGCCCTCGGTCAGCCCGAAATTGCTGTAGGAGTAGCCGGCGCGAAAGCTCGACGATGGCGGCACGAAGCGCAGGCGGTCAAGGATGGTGGCGCGGTCGTAGCCGATGTCCTCGAGGTCGTCCCCGGCGGTGCCCGGAAGCCCGCTGCGATGGGCGAACAGGTCGCGGATGGTGAGCTCGCTGGTCGGATAGGGATCGGCGAGCCGGAAGCCCGGATCGAGGTCGGCGATCCTGGAATTCCAGGACACGACGCCGTCGCTGACCAGCGCCGCCACGACCGTGGCGGAGACCGGCTTGGAAAGCGAGGCGATCTGGAACACGGTATCGGCGTCGACGGTCTCGGGTTTGCCGGCCTCGCGAAGGCCGAAGCCTTTCAGGAAGACAATCTCGTCGTCGTGAACGACCGCGATAGCGAGACCGGGCACGGCGCCGTCCGCGACTGCGCTCTGCGCCAGCGCCTCGAGCTTCGACAGGGCGACCGTGATCCGTTCGGGCGTGATGGCGTCGGCCGATGCCGCATGGGGCCAAAGCGCCATGATGGCGATGACGGCCCAAACCCTCAAATGACAGAGATTCCAATCAGGCCGCAAGCTCGCGCCTCCCCTCCCTGCATTCACCTTACGATTGTACAGGTCGGCGCTGTAGCGGCCAAGCCCTTCGCCGGAGGGCTCACCTCTCCACGTTCCTGGAGGCGCAAGGCCTGCGCCTGCCCTGATCCCTAAATCTCCGCGTAGATCTCCAGCACGTTCCCGTCGGGATCGCGGAAGAACAGCGTGCGGTGGCCCCAGGGCTGGTCGGTCGGCTCCATCTCGATGGCGACGCCCTTCTCCCGCAGGGCCCTGGCGCATTGGTCGACATCGGCCGGCGCGACGCGGAAGGCGAGCTGCAGCGACAGCGCGCCCGCCGGCGCCGGCGCATCGTCGAACATCACGCCGCGCTTCGTCAGCGCCAGCAGGCAGGAGCCGACCTGGTAGGCGGTCCAGCCCTCGCCCAGGGTCGAATGGACGGGAAAGCCCATAATGTCCTCGTAGAAGCCGCGCATCGCTTTCATGTCGCGGGCGAAGATGACGGTGTAGTCGATGTTCCTGATGTTTTTCAGCGCATTCATTTTTGGATCCTTGGCCAGTCGGCCGCGTCAGGTGCGACCGGTGCGTTGTCATACGCGCTGCTCCATTTATACTGGTAGCCAGGTGGTACAAGATGAGTGGCGCTGCCGGTAGCGCCGCTACCCCTTTCGAGGTACGGGCATGCTGGAACGAGCGGCCGAGGCCGACAGGCGCAAGGAGCTCGGCCGCTTCCTGCGCGCCATGCGCGAGCGGGTGGAACCTTCGCGGCACGGCATCAGCACCGGCACGCGCAGGCGGGCTTCCGGCCTGCTGCGGGAGGAGGTGGCGCTGCTCGCCGGCATCAGCGCCACCTGGTACACGTGGCTGGAACAGGGACGTAACGCCAATCCCTCCGCGCAGGTGCTCAATGCGCTCGCCGATGTTCTGAAGCTCCTGCCGATCGAGCGCGAGCACCTATTCAAGCTCGCGAAGCCGGAATGGCTGCCCGAGGCTTCGCCGGCGGGCAACCCCTCGCCCGAGCCGTGGATAGCCGGCCTGCTTGCGACGCTCTTGCCCAACCCGGCCTATGCGCTGAACCGCGCCTGGGATTTCATCGGCTGGAACGACGAGGCGGCAAGCCTGTTCGGTGGGTTCGACCCGGACGATCCGGCGAAGCGCAACCTGCTCAAGCGGCTCTTCCTCGATCCCGCCTGGCGCCAGCTGTTCGCCGACTGGGAGGTGGTGGCGCGCTCGGCGATCGCGCAGTTCCGCGCGGCGACGGTCGGCTACGCGGCGGCTCCCGACATCCGCGCCGTGCTCGATCCGCTCAGGGCGCTCAGCCCGGAGTTCGCGCAGCAGTGGGCCGAGATGCGGGTGGAAGAGGCGCCGATCTGGTCGAAGGGGCTGGTCGGGCCGTCGGGCGAAGTCGCGACCTATGATTACTTCATGCTGACGCCCGCGGGTGTCGGCAAGGAGATGACGATCAGCCTCTACCGGAAGCGTGTGTAGACAGCTCAGACGCGGATTCCGGAATGGACGCTAACTTGCTGGTTGGGAAGGCTTTGACCGACGAAAGCTTGCGTTCCTTCGCGCCCCCCTCTGTCCTGCCGGACATCTCCCCCACTTGGGGGAGATCGGATGTCTCGCCCGGTTTCGCCAATCTCCAACGTTGCGGGAGGATCGCCGTCAGCGGAACTGCCAATCTCCCTCCCGTGGGGGAGATGTCCGGCAGGACAGAGGGGGGCGCCGTAGAGAGCAACGTCGCTCGCCCGCCAGAATCCCCACCTTCGCCGCAATCGACCCGCGCCGTGTTTTCGGGCAATCTCTCATCAACCCGCGCCATGGGGAGATGGCGTGCCGCCTAGGGAGGATTGCCATGACCGAAATGCCGGCAGCGCTGCCGCGCTATGAGGACGCCGTGCGGCGCTTCCGCATCGAAGACGAGATCGCAAGGCTCGACGGCGATCCGGCGAGCGGCGTCAACGCCTATGTCGAATGCTGCGGCCGCTACACAGGCGAAAACCGGCTGGCGCTGCGCGCGATCTCGGCCGGCGGCGAGTTGCGCGAATTCAGCTTCGACGATCTCGGCGACATGTCGGGCCGCGTCGGCACCGTGCTGAAGGGCCTCGGCGTGCGCCCCGGCGATGTCGTTGCCGGCATGCTGCCGCGCATCCCCGAACTGGTGGCGCTGATCCTCGGCGTGTGGCGCGTCGGCGCGGTCTACCAGCCGCTGTTCACCGCTTTCGGGCCGAAGGCCATCGAGCATCGGCTGAGCTACAGCAATGCGAAGCTGGTGGTGACCAACCCCGCAAACCGCGGCAAGCTCGACGAGGTGGAAAACCATCCGCGCATCGCCACCGTCCTCGCTCCCGGCGACGCCCTGCCCGAGGGCGATATCGATTTCCGCGCAGCAACCGCCGCCGCCTCCCCCGAGTGCGAGCCGGTGATGCGCAATGGCTTGGACCTGTTCATGATGATGTCGACCTCCGGCACGACCGGGCACCCGAAAGGCGTGCCGGTGCCGCTCCGCGCGCTGCTTGCGTTTGGCGCCTATATGCGTGACGCGATCGGGCTGCGCGCCGACGACATCTTCTGGAACATCGCCGATCCCGGCTGGGCCTATGGACTCTACTACGCCATCACCGGGCCGCTCCAGCTCGGCATCGCCACCACCTTCTACGAAGGCGCCTTCAACGCCAGAAGCACCTACGAGATCATCGAACGACTGGGGGTGACCAGTCTCGCCGGCTCGCCCACTGCCTATCGTCTGCTGATGGCGGAAGGGCCAGAGGCGGCCAGCCGCGTCAAGGGCAAGCTGCGCGTGGTGAGCAGCGCCGGCGAGCCGCTCAACCCGGAAGTGATCCGCTGGTTCGACGCCCATCTCGCCGCGCCCATCCACGACCATTACGGCCAGACCGAGAACGGCATGATGGTGAACAACCATCATGGGCTCAGCCATCCTGTCCGCGCGGGCTCGGCCGGCTTCGCCATGCCGGGCTACCGCATGGTGGTGCTGGACGAAGCCGGCAACGAGCTCGGTCCCAACCAGCCGGGCGTGCTGGCGGTCGATATCGCCAGGTCGCCGCTGCGGTGGTTCGACGGCTACCATCAGGCGGAGACGCCGGCCATCGCCGGCGGCTACTATCGCACGGGCGACACGGTGGAATACGAGCCGGACGGCTCGGTCTCCTTCATCGGCCGCGCCGACGACGTCATCACCTCGGCCGGCTACCGCATCGGGCCGTTCGATGTCGAAAGCGCGCTGATCGAGCATCCGGCGGTCAACGAGGCGGCGGTGGTCGGCGTGCCCGACCCGCAGCGCACCGAGATCGTCAAGGCCTTCGTGGTGCTGGCGCCGGCCTACAAGGGCAGCGAGGCACTCGCCGAGGAGCTTGCCCAACATGTCAAGAAGCGGCTCTCGGCGCATTCCTATCCGCGCGAGGTCGAGTTCGTCGCCGAACTGCCGAAGACGCCGAGCGGCAAGATCCAGCGGTTCCTGCTGAGGAAGGCGGAGGTGGAGAAGCGGAAGGGGTGATGAGTGCTGATCTCCCCCCTCGAGGGGGAGATGTCGCCGAAGGCGACAGAGGGGGTCGTCTCACATAGGTCGCCAACCTCTCGCCAAGGAAGGCGTCGGCGCTCCACGCGCGGCGACCCCCTCTGGCCGCTCTGCGGCCATCTCCCCCTCAAGGGGGGAGCTTCGCCGTCGGCTCCCGCCGTCTTTTTTTGGCCCGATCTTGTCTTCAAATGTGCGTCTGTCATTGGGTAGAACGCAGCGCGGGGGTTGCATCATGCGGTTGATATGGACGCTTCTGTTCGCGCTCGCGGGCGGCACGGCTTTCGCGGCCTCGCCTGAGGACGACTATATCGCCGCGCGCGACAAGGCGATTTCCGACATCGCGACACTGGAGAGCTCGAACGCTCAAGTGGAAGCGCTCGATGCCGCGAATACCAAGGCGCAGGCCGATCTCGAAAAGCGTCTTTCGGCCATTCTCGGACCGCTTTCGGTCAAGGATTTTCCGGCAACCGGCACCATCAATCTGGAAAGCCTGAGCGCCTCCGATATCGGCTTCGGCATGCTCGACGGGCTGCGTTACGCCAAGAGCGACGAAGGCCCGAGCATCGTGGCGACGACGCGGGGGCTCGCCGACCGCTGGCTGCAGTCCAGGGCCGACGGGGACGATGAAAGCCTCAGGCTGCCCACCAGCCTCGACGAGGCGCTGAAGCTCGACGGCTTCTACACCCAGGCGATCGGCGCCGATGCCGCCTTCGTGAAGACGCTCGACTTTCCGCTGAAGAAACCGGAAGGCGCCGATATCGCCGTCGCCCGGCTCGGCGGCTGGACGCAGGATGTCGGGCCTATCTACGACCAGCAGGTCGTCATCGCGGTCGTCAAGGGCGACCGCGTGCTGATCGCCGAGGCGCCCGCATCACCGCCCGTGCCGAAGATCGCGGCCTGCGAAGCCATTTGGACCACGGCGGACGCGACCGCCCAGAAATTCCAGGAGACCTATCAGGGCTCGGACCTCAAGGACCAGCAGGCCTATGATTCCGCCAATGCCGCCTGGGAAAAAGGCGACGGCGACTATCGCGCCTGCATGGCCGCGCGCCTGCCGGGCGATCCGGCCTTCCCGGCGCTGCTTGCCGAGGCGCAGCAGCTTGCCGACCATATGGCCGGCAAGTAAGGGCTTACCGGCCTTCAGCTCGCGTTGGCACGCATGCTACGCCGGTTGTTGCGCCGCGCGGTCGGGCGCGCGGCCTCCGCGATGATGCCGTTGGTTATGGGCACGACGTCCTTGCGCGACCTGGCATCCGTCACCCTGTGCAGCCGCTCGTAGGGCAGCAGCTCCTGGATGCGGGCATTGAGCGTCACGATCTCGGCGCGCAGATCCTCGCATTCCTGCTTCTGGATATCGAGCTGGATCTGCTCGGACGCCTGCTGCAGGGAAAGCTGCGAGAGATTTGTGCTGACCACCGACAGGTTCTTCTTGTCCATTTCGCTCTCGTTCCTGAGAACCGCCAGCCGTTCCTCCGCGATCTGCCGTTCGGTCACGGCATCGTTCAACTGCGCCCTGAGCCTCGTCATCTCGGCCGCGGCTTCGGTCTTGTCGTTCGAGGCCTGCTCCAGCCGCGATTGCAGCTCCTGGATCTCGGAACGCAATCCGCGCATCTCCGCCTGGCTCCGCGCCAGCTCGGCCGCCCCGTCGCTTTCGGCGATGCGGGCTGCCTCGGCCACTTCGGCAAGCTTGGCCTGCGTCGCCTCCAGCGACTTCTGCAGCCGAGCCTCCTCCTTTTCGTGGCTGCCGATCTGGGCCATCAGCTCGGCAATGCGCGCGGTTTCGTTGGCGTGGGTCGCCGAGAACTCGTCGAACTTGTGCCGGGCCTCCGCCTCGCGCTTTTGCGCCTGCTCCAGGTCGACCGAAAGACCGACCTGCTTTTCGCGCAGCAGCTTGTTCTCGGCGGCACGCTTGTCGGCTTCGACGGTCTTGGCCGTCAGCGTCTTGACGATCTCGCCGAATTCCGCCTCGCGCCTGGCGCTCTCGTTGCCCATCTCGACCAGCTCGAGCCGCACCGCCGCAAGCGCCTCGCGCAGCGCCTCCCGGTCCTGTACCAGGCTTGCCTCGCGCTGCTGCCAGGCCTCGGCCGCGCCGTCGCGTTCGCGCTGCTTCCTGGCGGCATCGAGCAGTTGTTCCGACATGGTCTTGTGCTCGGCGCTCAGAGCGGCGTTCGCCAGCTCCAGCTCGTTGGCGCGCAGCGCGTCGCGATGCAGGACATTCAGGATGTCGCGCGTCATCTGATGCGCGGTGGCGATTTCCGCCAGCCTCGCCTCGATCTCCTCCAGATGGCCCTGTCCGTCGCGGAAAAGCCCGGAGACCGCTTCCAGCGCGGCCAGCCGCGTCTGGGTATGCGGCGTCAGCCGCGAGGCCACCGCCTCGGGCTGGCTCTCGGTCGGAGGATCCTCATCGCCCGGCGCCGGATCGGCGACCATGTCGTCCTCACTCGACGTCTGTTCGTCAGCCGCAAGACATTCCTCGAAAGCTTCCGCCAAATCCGACTGAAGCTCTTGAAATTCCTTGTCTACGTTTTCGGCCCGCTTGATCAGGGATTTGAAATTCATAACGGCACACCTCTTACGCTCACACCCGCCGTATTAATTAACGAATTGCTAATCTAGCCCTTTGCATTCCGTACGGGAACCCTCTCCAAAAGACGGAAGAAATTAAGGTTATCGCACCTTTCCAGAGGCTTGCGCGATGTTCCGCCAGCGACATCTGCGCCAAGCGCGGTAAGTGGTTCCAGTGGAGCAGCGTTCGGCGGAACGACATCGACGCGCGTTGCATGGCAGTGCCAGCCCGGCTCGCGTAAGAGGCAATCATCCCACGCTGTCGTCAGCACCCGCGCCAGCGTCGGCCGTTCCGTATGGCGGGGGTTGTTGCCATCAGTCCAACCCCCGCGCCGTAATATCAGCTCTTGATTTCGATACGCTTGGCCTGCGACTGCGCCTTCGCGGTCTTGGGCAGCGTAACCGTCAGCACACCGTTCTTGAAGCGAGCATCGATCTTGTCTTCTTCGATCTCATAGCCCAGCGGGATGCGACGCTCGAAGCGACCATAGACGCGCTCCGAGAACTGCCGTTCCTTGTCCAACGTCTCAGAGCGCTTTTCGCCCTTCAGCGTCAGCACGCCGTCATCGAGCAGGACCTCGATGTCCTGCTCCTCCAGGCCTGGCACTTCGGCCGCCACCCTGATCTCCTTCTCGTTGTCGGAGATCTCGACGCTCGGCCAGCCGCCACCGAGGGCCGAGACGCCGCCCAGCGACGGGATGCCGGGGCCGAAGCCGCGGAAGACGTCGTCGAACAGCCGATTCACCTCGCGATGCAGCGACAGGAACGGATCGCGTTCGCCATCACGAAAGACACTCGGTAGCTGGTTGCCATTGCTTCGGCCCCAGGGAATCAGATCACGGACACTCATTGCTTTCCTCCTTTCCGTTCGTCCGGAAGACAATGCCTCAAGCGCCGGGACACATCACCCCGGCGCTCCGCACGTAGCGCCGAGAAGAGGCCTCAGGCGGCCTGTTTCTCTTCGATCTTTTTCGTCGCGGCTTTCGGCACTGCCTTGTCCGCCGCGATGTCGATCCGGCGAGGCTTCATTTCTTCCGGAATCTCGCGCTTGAGATCGATCGTGAGTAGGCCGTTGACGAGGCTGGCACCGACGACCTTGACATGGTCGGCAAGCTCGAAGCGGCGCTGAAACGCGCGGCCGGCAATGCCGCGATGCAGGTACTCACCTTTGTCTTCGCCTGCCTTCTGACCAGAAACCATGAGCATATTCTGCTCCTGGGTAATGGCCAGTTCATCCTGGCTGAAGCCCGCCACCGCCATGGTGATGCGATAGTCGTCTTCGCTTGTCTTAGCGATGTCGTAGGGTGGCCAGTTATCGGCGGTTTCGATACGGCTTGCCGTCTCGAGCGCACTCAGCATTCGATCAAAGCCGATGCTCGACCGGAACAGGGGAGAGAAGTCGAAACTGTTTCTCATAGCTACATCCTCCATTGAGCAACATAGATACGAGGAGCGCCAAGGACGCGGCGCTCCTTGACCTTGCCGGCCTATTGCAAGCGCCGGCGAAAATCGATTTGGGAATTGATTTCCCTTGCGTCAAGGGGCCTGAGCCGTTCAGCTTTGCACCAAGAACCTGCGCCCGGGACCCGCCTTCAATGCATGGCAATAGCCCATCTAAGGGTCTTACAGGGCGATGGTGGGCGGCGCGCACGAAGAAGTGCAGCGCCCTCGCAGCGCCCTCAAAGCCGCATAGTCATCGTAGAAGATGTCATGCATCCAGGCGGTCAATAATTTGCCGACGGTTACCCGTGCGCGTCGACTGCGCGGCCGCGGCGTCCAGTTGGCATAGCGCATTCATGATCTGATCGAAGGAGACCGGCAGATCGCTTCCCGGAGCCAGCCGCAACGCCGGGACGGATTCAACGGCACAGGCATCCGAAGCCCAGGACGACAGGATTGCCCGCTTTTCCTGAAGGTCAAGGGTGTCGTCCTTCACGACCTCGTCGGGGTGCTTGAAATGCCTTGCCGGCGACAGCAGCCGGTCCAACGCAAGGTCACATGTTTCGGGAACAAGAGAAGGGATTATCGGCGAGACATCCTGTCGGTTCATCTGGTCCTCCGTCTTCCAAAACTCCTTTCGACAGCTTCAGCTTCAATGCGCAGAGGGCGCTCGAATGATTTTGTTCCGCCTTCCGGAAAATTCAAGCGGAGAAGCACCGTACCCGTTCTGATTAGGCTCATGTTTTCATGGCATTAGCACTCGCATGGCGTGAGTGCTAAAAATTTTTTCGCGGCCTCTTGAAAAACCAGAAAGGGCAAAACCACATCCACATGCGCGCGATGCCGAAAGGATCGCGAGCCCTGCTCCGGTCCTTCCGGTCCGGAGTGGAGGAACCTCTCAAAATCTGTTTGTCCCGAAGGAGAACGATATGAAGTTCCATCCATTGCATGACCGTGTTCTGGTCCGCCGCGTCGAGGCAGAGGAGAAGACGGCCGGCGGCATCATCATCCCCGACACAGCCAAGGAAAAACCGCAGCAAGGCGAGATCATCGCCGTCGGTCCCGGCGCCCGCGACGAAAGCGGCAAGCTCGTCGCCCTCGACGTCAAGGTCGGCGACCGCATCCTGTTCGGTAAGTGGACCGGCACCGAGATCAAACTCGACGGCGAAGACCTGCTCATCATGAAGGAAAGCGACGTGATGGGTGTGATCGAACAGACATCCGCGCTCGGAAAAGCGGCCTGAGCCGGCCCAACTCTATCCGGTCAACGAAAGCTGCCTGCTGAAGGAGTGTTCCAATGGCTGCCAAGGAAGTGAAGTTCCATTCCGACGCCCGTGAGCGCATGCTGCGCGGCGTCAACATCCTCGCCGACGCGGTAAAGGTGACCCTCGGCCCCAAGGGTCGCAACGTCGTCATCGACAAGTCGTTCGGCGCCCCACGCATCACCAAGGACGGCGTCACCGTCGCGAAGGAAATCGAGCTCGAGGACAAGTTCGAGAACATGGGCGCGCAGATGGTGCGCGAGGTTGCATCGAAGACCAGCGACATTGCCGGCGACGGCACGACCACCGCGACCGTTCTCGCCCAGGCCATCGTCAAGGAAGGCGCCAAGGCCGTTGCCTCGGGCGTGAATCCCATGGATCTGAAACGCGGCATCGACAAAGCAGTCGAGGCTGTTGTCCAGGAGTTGAAGACCAACGCCCGCAAGGTGACCAGAAATGACGAGATCGCCCAGGTCGGCACGATTTCGGCCAATGGCGATGCCGAGATCGGCCGCTTCCTAGCCGAAGCGATGCAGAAGGTCGGCAACGAAGGCGTCATCACCGTCGAGGAAGCCAAGACCGCCGACACCGAGTTGGAAGTCGTCGAAGGCATGCAGTTCGATCGTGGCTATCTCAGTCCGTATTTCATCACCAATCAGGACAAGATGCGCGTCGAGCTGGAAGAGCCTTATGTGCTGATCCACGAGAAGAAGCTCTCAAATCTGCAGGCCCTGCTCCCGGTGCTGGAGGCGGTGGTGCAGTCCGGCAAGCCCCTGCTGATCATCGCAGAGGATGTCGAGGGCGAGGCGCTGGCGACGCTGGTGGTCAACAAGCTGCGCGGCGGCCTCAAGGTCGCGGCCGTCAAGGCTCCGGGCTTCGGTGATCGCCGCAAGGCCATGCTGGAAGACATCGCCATCCTCACGGGCGGCACCGCCATCAGCGAGGATCTTGGCATCAAACTGGAGAACGTCACGCTGGAAATGCTCGGTCGAGCCAAGAAGGTAGTGGTCGAAAAGGAGAACACCACGATCGTCGACGGCGCCGGCAAGAAGGAGGAGATCCAGGGTCGCGTTACGCAGATCAAGGCGCAAATCGAGGAGACCACCTCGGACTACGATCGCGAGAAGCTGCAGGAGCGTCTGGCCAAGCTTGCCGGTGGCGTCGCGGTGATCCGCGTCGGCGGCTCGACGGAGGTCGAGGTCAAGGAGCGCAAGGATCGCGTCGACGATGCCATGCATGCGACCCGCGCCGCGGTCGAGGAAGGCATCCTTCCGGGTGGCGGCGTGGCGCTGCTCAGGGCCGCCAAGGCGCTCGACGCGGTGGCCGTCGACAACCCTGACCAGAGATACGGCGTCGACATCGTGCGGCGCGCCATTGAGGCTCCCGCTCGCCAGATCGCCGAAAACAGCGGGGCGGAAGGCTCGATCATTGTCGGCAAGCTGCGCGAGAAGACCGACTTCGCCTATGGCTGGAACGCCCAGACCGGCCAATATGGCGATCTCTACAGCCAGGGCGTCATCGACCCTGCCAAGGTCGTGCGCACCGCGCTGCAGGACGCCGCCTCGGTCGCCGGCCTGCTCGTCACCACCGAAGCGATGGTGGCCGAGAAGCCGAAGAAGGAAGCCGCGCCCGCTATGCCCGCTGGGGCCGGCATGGACTTCTAAGACGCTGACCAAAGGCCCGCACCCAGCTTCGGGAGCGGGCCTCGTGCGACAGATTGGGAGGCCATCATGGATGCGATGAGCGGTACCGGCCCGGTCCCGGCACCGACACATAAGCCGGGCGAGTTCCTCGCCTATGAGGCGGAGTGCCGAAACGCCCTGCAGCCGCAGCTTGCTGCATTGCTCGACGCGGCCGAAGCCGCCGGCTGGAGACGCCGTACCGCCGCCTCGACGCTGATGTTCCTGGCGGCGCAGCAGGTGTCGGCGACGGCAGGCGCTAAGGGCTGAATAAGGAACTGGGCCTCGTCCCGCCAGGCGGGGTCCTTCGTCAATTGCACCGCATCGATGACCGCATTCGATACGGGCATGCTGAAGGAGGTTACTGTGATTGCGGGACGTTTGCGTGAATGCATGAAGGTGCTGAGGTGGGACGCCGTCGACCTGGCTCAGGAGCTCAACCATCCGCAAAGCGAAGTGGCACGGTGGGTCGACGGCCGTGCGCGGATACCGCTCGCCGTTGGCGCCTGGATCGAGGCGCTGGTCAAGGCCCACAAGGCGCTCCCGCCGCCGGGATTGCTCCAATCCAAAGCCGTGGCGCACACCGGGCCGGCCGCGGCGGTTCAAAGCCTCGAGGCCAATATCCTCAACCATCCGGAATCGCACGGCATCGTGCTGCTGCAGTCGCCCTATCCGCGTCGCCATGCATCCGGGGGACTTCGCCCCGGCCCGATGGCGGTGCAGTCGAAAGGAGGTTCGGACCATGGCCCACGACCACTTTGAAGAACCTGTCACCATTCTCGTCGGCATGGGCTTGCCAGTAAGGCTCGAAACCGTGATGGAGGCGCATGCCCTGCTTCAGGACTGGCCTTCGGCGAACAGGAACAGCGCGCATGAGATCGCGCTCAACGCCTGCAAAGCCGGCATTGCCGGGGAGATCGACGCGGAAACGGTCAGGGCAACCCTTGTTGCCTTCGCGCGCCGCCACGATATTCTGGTGCCGGACATAGTTTCGCAGGCGCCAGCGGCGCTGGCGGGCGGTACCCTTAGTACAAACAGCAACGGCTGAAAGATTGATGACCCTCCGCGCGCAGGCGCGGCGGATAGAAAGACTAGCGCAGGAATTCTGAATGACGACGGATACAAAGACGACGGAAACCAGGACATTCGAGGCGGACGTCTCGCGGCTGCTGCACATGATGGTGCATTCGGTCTATTCGGACCGGGACGTCTTCCTGCGCGAGCTGATCTCCAACGGCGCCGACGCCTGCGAGAAGCTGCGCTTCGAGGCGATCACCCGCCCCGAGCTGCTGGGCGAGGACGCAAAGCCGCGCATCACCATTTCGGCCGATCCCGACAACAAACAGCTTGCCGTCGAGGACAACGGCATCGGCATGGGCCGCGACGAGATGGCCGAGGCGCTGGGCACCATCGCCCGCTCCGGCACGCGCGCCTTCATCGAGCGCGTCGAGGCCGGAAAGGCGAGCGAAGACTCGGCACTGATCGGCCAGTTCGGCGTCGGCTTCTACTCGGTCTTCATGGTGGCCGATCATGTCGACGTGATCAGCCGCCTGGCCGGCAGCGAGGAAGCCTGGCGCTGGTCGTCCGACGGCAAGGGCACCTACGAGATAGCTTCCGTGCCGCTTGCCGCGGCGCCGAAACGCGGCACGCGCGTCGTGCTGCATCTGATGGAGGATGCAGCCTCCTACACCACGCCTTACCGGCTGGAGGGGCTGGCCAAGTCCCACTCCGGCCATGTGCCGGTGCCGATCGCGCTTGTCGAGAAGCCGGGCGCGGAGCCGCGCGACATCGCCGACGGCACTGCGCTGTGGGTACGGCAAAAGAGCGAGATCAAGACGGAAGAATACACCGACTTCTACCGCAGCGTCGCCGGCCAGTATGACGAGCCGGCCGCCACCATCCACTTCCGCGCCGAGGGCCGGCAGGAATACAGCGTGCTCGCCTTCGTGCCGGGTTCACGGCCGTTCGATCTGTTCGACCAGGACCGCAAGGGCCGCATGAAGCTTTATGTGCGGCGCGTCTTCATCACCGACGATGCCGACGTGCTGCCGCGCTACCTGCGCTTCGTGCGCGGCCTGGTCGATTCCGCCGACCTGCCGCTCAACGTCTCGCGCGAGATGATCCAGGAAAGCCCGCTGCTTGCCGCAATCCGCAAGGGCGTGACCAACCGCGTGCTTGGCGACCTCGCCAAAACAGCCGAGAACGATGCCGAGGCTTATAGCAAGATCTGGGAGAATTTCGGCGTCGTGCTCAAGGAAGGGCTCTACGAGGATTACGAGCGGCGCGAGCAACTGCTGAAGCTTGCCCGCTTCCGCTCCACCACCTCCGGCGAAACCCTGCGCAGCCTAGCCGACTATGTCGCGGCGATGAAGGAAGGGCAGAAGGCGATCTTCTTCATGGCCGGCGACGACCGCGCCCGGTTAGAGGCCTCGCCGCAGCTCGAAGGGTTCCGGGCGCGCGGCATCGAAGTACTGCTTTTGACTGATCCGGTCGACAGTTTCTGGACGACGATGGCGCCGGAATTCGACGGCAAGCCGTTGAAGTCGGTGACGCAGGGTGCCGCCGATCTGTCGGAGATCCCCCTGCTCGACACCGGTTCGAAGCCGGATGCCGAAATCTCGTCCGAGATCGCGACCTTCCTGGCCTTCGTGAAGACGGCGCTGGGAGACGAGGTCTCGGATGTGAAGGCCTCCGATCGGCTCACCGAAAGCGCTGTCTGCCTGGTCGCGCCGGAGCACGGCCCCGACCGCCAGTTCGAGCGGCTGCTCAACGCCGCCGGCCGCCTCGACAAGGCGGCCAAGCCGATCCTCGAGATCAACCCGCGGCACGAGCGGGTCGCAGCACTCGCCAAGCTCGGGGTCGAGGAGCGGAGCTTTAAGGAAGACGCCGCGCATCTCCTCTATGACGAGGCGCGCGTGCTCGACGGCGACAAGCCGGCGGACGCCAAGGCGTTCTCGGCGCGGCTTGCGAGGCTGATCGAGCGCGGGTTGGCGAAGGGATGATTTGGCGGCCACGGCTCTCCCGCCAGGAAGAGTGCGCCGCCCCTCACCTTTGTCATCCTAGGGCGAAGCAAGGAGCGTAGCGACGCAGCGCAGACCCTAGGATCCATGCCATAGCCTGTGAGCGTTGCCGCGGTCCAGAATTCTGACCTGCCGCATTCCTCGGCAACCGTTACGGCATGGATCCTCGGGTCAAGCCCCATAGGCGCTAACTTAGCAATCGATGTGCGATGGCGCGTCGTCGTCGGGGTGGTTCGCGCAAGCGGTGGAGCAGCAGGTCGAGGGAGATCAACCTGGTAGGCCCCAGTAATACAGCCATCGAGATGTTGGAGATTGCCAAGGCCACGAGACGCCAGATCGGCAGGGCGGATCGGTTCAGGCGGCCAGGGGGAGAGAGTCCGGCGCCTCGGGATCGAGGGCCGGCAGGTCATCTTCGGCCAGCAGGGCGGCCAGCAGAGCGGTGTTGATCCACAGGCGAGCCAGGTCGGGATCCTTTGCGCGGAGATCTTCCAGACCCACCAGCGACTTCATGCGTTTGAACGCCAGCTCGATCTGCCATCGCAGACGATAGGTCGAGGCGAGCCGCTCAGGCGGCCAGTCATCCGGCGGCAGCGATGTCAACAGCACCAGATAGCCGGCCATCTCAATGCCGGCCTGGCTGGGTTTGTATCTCGCCTTGGCCGCCAAACGGCGCGCCGCTCGTCTGGCCTTCTCAGCCGCCTCGGGCGGCATGGGCAGGATCACCACCCGAGCGGGTATCGCGACCCTGGACTTGCCGTCCTGGACGCCCACCGAAAGATCGAGCACGCCCTTCTTGCCCGCTTCACGGCACAGCGCCAAGCGATCCAATAGCCGGCCTTGGCCATCCAGCAGGCGTGGATAGTTTGAAGGGGCACGAACCAGAAAATCAGCCCCTGCCTCGATTACCCGAGCCAGATCGTCGGCCTTGGGCGTGGGCACGGTCGGCGATCCGAAGCTCTCCGGCCCTGGCGCCGCGCGACAGCCGCTCGGCTTCATGGCGATCCGTGACCTCCACCGAACAGAGCTTCAGCGTTGCAAGATCGAACACCGTGTGCACCATCCAATAAACCCGCTTGGGACCAGGCGGCGCAACTACCGTGGCCCACCACCGCCATCATCCGCAGGCCTCCGTACAAGCCGGCGAAGGCTTCGGGGCAGCGCTCGGCAAGCAATTCCGAAACCAGGCCGCCCACCCAATCAGCACTGGCCTTCAGACGCTTCAGCATCGCCACGTCCGACATCGACGCCACTCCCCGCTGCTCGGCCCAACCAGCCAGCATCCGAAGCGAGAAGCGACCCAGCACATAGGCAAAACACAGCCGCAGCAGGTCAGCAGCGCTAGCCACCTGCCGTTTGCGCAGCAGCGCCCCAGCCTCCCGCGCGCTGGTCTCCAACTCTTCTGCCGAGCCCAATCGTCCGACCAGCTCGTCCCAATCCAACGCTTGCAGCGAATCGCTCATAACCACGGTGAATCACTCACCACGATCACCGTCAAGCCTAAGTTAGCGCCTATGGGGTCAAGCCCGAGGATGACGACCGGATAGGCGACGACTGCCATCGGCAGAGGCCGCGTCGCTCCTAGGCCTTTCCCCTACCCGCGCAGTCCCGGCGCTTCCTGGCCGGTGCGGGCGACATACTCCGTGTAGCCGCCGCCATAGGTGTGGATGCCGTCGGGCGTGAGCTCCAGCACGCGGTTCGACAGGGCGGCCAGGAAATGGCGGTCGTGCGAGACGAAGAGCATGGTGCCTTCATATTGCGCCAGCGCCTCGATCAGCATCTGCTTGGTCGCCATGTCGAGGTGGTTGGTCGGCTCGTCGAGCACCAGGAGGTTCGGCGGATCGAACAGCATCAGCGCCATCACCAGACGCGCCTTCTCGCCGCCTGACAGCACGCGGCACTTCTTCTCGATCTCGTCGCCGGAGAAGCCGAAGCAGCCGGCAAGGGCTCTCAGTGGCGCTTGGCCGGCCTGCGGGAAATTATTCTCCAGCGTCTGGAAGACGGTGCGCTCGCCGTCGAGCAACTCCATGGCGTGCTGGGCGAAATAGCCCATCTTGACGCTCGGCCCGCGTGCGACGGTGCCCTCATCCGGCTCGGAACCGCCGGCGACCAGCTTCAGCAGCGTCGACTTGCCGGCGCCGTTGACGCCCATCACGCACCAGCGCTCGCGGCGGCGGATCTGGAAGTCGAGGCCCGAATAGATCGAGCGGCTGCCATAGGATTTGTGGATGCCCTTCAGCGTCGCCACGTCCTCGCCGCAGCGCGGCGCCGGCTGGAACTCGAAGGCCACCGTCTGGCGGCGCTTCGGCGGCTCGACGCGGTCGATCTTGTCGAGCTTCTTGACCCGGCTCTGCACTTGGGCTGCATGGGAAGCTCGCGCCTTGAAACGCTCGATGAAGGCGATCTCCTTGGCGAGCATCGCCTGCTGGCGCTCGAACTGCGCCTGCAGCTGCTTGTCGGCCAGCGCCCGCTGCTCCTGATAGAATTCGTAATTGCCGGAATAGGAGGTCAGCGCACCGGCGTCGATCTCGATGATTTTGGAGACGATGCGGTTCATGAACTCGCGGTCGTGCGAAGTCATCAGCAGCGCGCCGTCATAGTCCTTCAGGAATTTCTCCAGCCAGATCAGGCTTTCGATGTCGAGATGGTTGCTCGGCTCGTCGAGCAGCATGACGTCGGGCCACATCAGCAGGATGCGGGCGAGCGCGACGCGCATCTTCCAGCCGCCGGAAAGTTTCGCGACGTCGCCGTCCATCATTTCCTGGGAGAAGCCGAGGCCGTCGAGCACCTCGCGAGCGCGGCCGTCCAGCGCATAGCCGTCGAGCTCCTCGAAGCGGTGCTGCAACTCGCCGTAGCGCTCGATGATCTGGTCCATCTCGTCGGCGCGGTCGGGGTCGCCCATGGCGTGCTCGAGCTCGCGCATCTCGGCGGCCACCGCACTGACCGGACCGGCGCCTTCCATCACCTCGGCGACGGCGCTCATACCACCCATGTCGCCGACGTCTTGGCTGAAATAGCCGATGGTGACGCCGCGATCGACCGAGACCTGGCCTTCGTCCGGCTGCTCCTCGCCGATGATCATGCGGAACAGCGTCGTCTTGCCGGCGCCGTTCGGGCCGACGAGGCCGATCTTCTCGCCCTTCTGCAAGGCGGCCGAGGCTTCGATGAAGACGATCTGTCGGCCGTTCTGCTTGCCGATGTTTTCGAGACGGATCATGGGGCGGTCCGGGTAAATGCGCTTGGGTGGCGGGATTTGGCCGGGGCATACGCGAATGAGGGTGCGGAGGGAAGAGCGCAAACGCCGCAGTTGAGCTGATCTCCCCCCTGTATGGACTGGGGACATCGCGAACAGGTGTGCGAAGACATCGCGAACAGTTTCCCATGCTAGCGCTGGAACTGGTTGAGGTCGATGGTTTGGATCTTCTGGTGTCGGAAGAAGACATCGAAGACGCCGTCGATTTCGGTCGGCCTGAAGGCGACGACCTTGCCGGCGACGGCGTTGCAGATCTTGAAGGCACGCCCGAACAGCGAGGTCGCTCCCTTCTGCTGGATTTTGCGCAGGAGGTCGCCGGCGGCGTAGTCGAAGGGCGCCACGGTCTCGCAGAAGTCGCGGCCGGAGGGCCGGTAGCGGTCGAGCGGCACAGCGCCGGCAAGGCCGTCGTGCGGGCGCTTGGTGTTGTAGAGATGGCGCCAGCTGTCGAAGGCGCTCTGGGCGTGCTGGAGGCTCTCGAAGGGCGGCCCCTGCAGCGCCTCGGCCTTGAGGGAGCGGTGGAAGCGCTCGTCCTTGCCCAGCGTCTGGGGATGGTAGGGCCGGGAATGACTGATGGCCACGCCCACCTCGATCAGCCAGACGCCGAGCACGGTGAGGTTGTTGCGGCCGCCGTCGCCCCAGGGCGGGCCGTTGTCGATGGCGATGCGCCACGGCAGGCCATAGCGCCGGAACGCCGTGATCAGCCGCGCCTTGACGGTCTCGGTCGTCTCGTCGGAGCAGGCCTCCAGGGCCAGCGAGAAGCGCGAATGGTCGTCGAGCACGGTGAGCGGATGCAGCCGTCCCTGGCGCAGTGGCACATGGCCCTTGAAGTCCATCTGCCACAGATCGTTGGGGGCTTCGTGCTCGAAGCGGATGAAGGGCTGAGCGCCGCCGCCCAACGCACCCAGCTCGACGCCGTTGCGCCGCAAGATGCCGCTCACCGTCGAAGGAGCAATGGCGCCGATGCCGTCGCGCTCGAGCACGCCAGCGATCTTGCGCCCACCCCAGGCCGGGCATTCCTTGCGCAGCGACACAACCGCTGCTTCCAGCGACGGCGGGCTGCGCCGCGGGCTCGACTTTGGCCGCCGCGAACGCTCCGCCAGCCCGGCTACGCCTTCCGCACCAAACCGCGCGATCAATTTGTGCCCGCAGGTTCGTCCGATCCCGAAGCGACGGCACAGCGCGCTCACATTCGCCCCTGGCGCCAGCGCCAGTCTTACAAACTCTTCTTTCTGGCTCATCACGCTCCTGGCCTCGAATGGCACCACGAACCTCCCCGCGCAAAACGCACGAAACTGTTCGCGATGTCTTCGCACACCTGTTCGCGATGTCCCCAGTCCATACACCCCCTTGAGGGGGAGATGGCCGGCAGGCCAGAGGGGGTCGTCTCACATAGAGCGCCGACGCCTTCGGTCTCCGCAAGAAAGACGCTGGCGCTTCACGCGCGGCGACCCCCTCTGTCGCCTTTGGCGACATCTCCCCCACAAGGGGGGAGATTGGCGCTTCGGCGCCGCATCCTACTTTGCGTCGTGAAAGATAATGCCAACCGTATGCCGCTGCCCCGACCGCAAGCGGCTGACGCCGTGGCGCAGGTTCACCCGGTAGTAGCCACGCGTTCCTTCGACCGGCCGGTTGTGCACGGCGAAAATCACCGCATCGCCGCGCTTGAGCGGCACGACTTCGGCGCGGCTTTGCATGCGCGGGCGCTGTTCAGTGAGCACGAATTCGCCGCCGGTAAAATCCTCGCCTGGCTCGGACAGGAGGATCGCCACCTGCAGCGGAAAGGCGAGCGCGCCGTAAAGGTCCTGATGCAGGCAATTGAAGTCGCCGGGGCCGTATTGCAGCAAAAGCGGCGTCGGCTTGGTCTGGCCCTCGTCGTGGCAGCGCTTCAGGAAGGCGGCATGGTCGGCGGGGTAGCGAAGGGCCACGCCCATCTTCTCGTTCCAGTCGTTGGCGACGGTGGCTAGCCGCGGATAGAGCTCGGTGCGCAGGCCCTCGATCAGATCGGGGAGCGGATAGCGGAAATAGCGGTACTCGCCCTTGCCGAAGCCGTGCCTGGCCATCACCACATGGCTGCGGAAATGTTCTTCATGCGGATAGAGGGAGGCGATTTCGGCGCATTCTTCGGGCGAGAGCAGGCCAGGCATGACCGCGCAGCCTTGGGCATTGAGCTCGGAAACCAGAGCGCGCCAGTCCTGTGCTGCGACGCGGGATTCGGCGGAGCGGCTGGCACGCTTGGTGTTCAGGGAGTGGATGGTCATGGGTTGGCTCCATCGCTTGGTTGTCCCGAAGATGGGGCGAAGGAAATGCCGCGGCCACCCGATTCTTGCTGAGCCGGGCGCCCTCTCCTTCTCCCCTTGTGGGAGAAGGTGGCCTCGCGAAGCGAGGTCGGATGAGGGGTGCTGGAAGGAATGAGGCGGCGGCGATTTCACGCTTATCGCCAAGCTGGAACACCCCTCATCCGTCTCGGCGCGATCGCGCCGAGCCACCTTCTCCCACAAGGGGAGAAGGAGAGGGTTTGCGATACCTCTCCAACTCCTGATCCATATCCACCTTCACCGCACTGGTGAACATGCAGGTCGCCACCATGATGCCGGCGAAGGCGACAAGGTTGACCAAGAGCGTCTCGTCGTAGCGTGCCTTGAGCGCGACCCAGATTTCATCGGGAACGGCATTCGCGTCGGCGGCGATTGCCCGACCGAAGCCGATCAGCAGCGCCTCGTCGGCGGTCGGCTCGATCGCCTCGGGATCGACGCCGCTATCGATCAGCGCGCGGCGGAAGAAAGTGACTGGGACCTCGGCGCGCATCGTCTCGGCGATCGCCTTCGAAAACAGCCATACCGCGCGGTCGTCGAGCGCGGGTTTGAGCAGGTCGCGCAGCGTGAACCACTCGGCGTAGATGCGGTGCGCTGCCGGCGAATGAAGCAGGATGCGCTTCATGCTGGTCATGCGGCCGCGCAGCGCAAGCTCGCGGTCGTGCTCGGCACGGATTTCGGCGGAAGCGGTCGTGTAGTCGATCGGGGAAAGATGCGCCATCGCCGTCACCCGAGCGTGGTGTGAAGTTGAGGCGCCCCGCGCAGCGTGTTGGAGACGGTGCAGATCGTCTCGGCATCCTTGACGATGCGCCGCTTGGTGGCCGCGTCGAGATCGCCCGCGATCTCCAGCCTGACGTTGAACGTCTCGACCCGCGAGGGTTCGTCCTTCGCCTTCTCGCCGCTGACCTGCGCCCTCACCTCGCCAAGTCGGTCGGCGACGCCGAGGCGCGTTGCGGCGATGCGGGCGCTCAGCACCATGCAGGCGGCCAGGGAGGCATAGAGCAAGTCCAGCGGGTTGAAGCCGGGCGCGCTTACCGAAGTCACCACATCCACCGCGCCGCCGGTAGGCGTCGTGACGGTTGGAAGGCCGCCGGGCGGAAGGATGGCGAGCGCGCCGACTTTTCTGGTCCTCACCTTGAGCTCGCTCATGGAATGTCCTTCGTCCAATCTGTCGAGCATCAATAGCGGACGGGAATTCATCTCTGCAATCGCCGAAGCTTGGCGCTGCCCCTCATTGTCCTGCCGGACATTTCTCCCCGTATAGTGACGGGAAGAAAGGGCTTGGCGCCGGCGGCGGCTCTTGCCTTCTCCCCGTTCACGGGGAGAAGGTGCCCGAAGGGCGGATGAGGGGCAGCGCGACGCTGCGGAGTCGACGCCGACGCCCTGCGAAAACCCCCTCTCCGTCCGCTGCGCGGCCACCTCTCCCGCCTTCGGCGGGGGAGAGGAAAGGCACCTCACTTCGTCAGATCAAGCGCCGCCGTCAAATCCCCCATCGGCGGCTCGTTGTTGGCGGCCAGCGCCTTGTCGCGAGCGACGAGGCCGGGCAGTACCGGCAGGTCGTAGCGGGCGGTGATGAAGCGCGGGATCGAGGTCGTGTCATACTGCGTGTGGTCGACCGTGCCCATCTTGGCATAGGGCGAGATGATGAAGGCCGGAACGCGGTTGCCCGGGCCCCAGCGGTCGGCCTTGGGCGGCGCGACGTGGTCCCAGAAGCCGCCATTCTCGTCATAGGTGACGACGACCAGCATATGCTGCCATTGCGGGCTCTTCTCCAGATGCGCGACGATATCGGCGAGGTGCTTGTCGCCGGACGACACGTCGGCGTAGCCGCCATGCTCGTTCAAATTGCCCTGCGGCTTGTAGAAGGTGACGGCCGGCAGCTTGCCGTCGTCGATCGCCTTGATGAACTCGGCGCCGTCGAGGCCGCCATCCTTGAGGTGTTCGGCCCGCGCGGCCGTGCCCGGCGCGTAGGCCGCGAAATAGTTGAAGGGCTGGTGGTGGAACTGGAAGTTCGGCACCGGCGTCGCGTTCTTACCGTCGAGCGCCGCCTGCCAGGCGCCGCTATACCAAGCCCAGGAGATACCTTTCAGGGACAGCAGATCGCCGATGGTGATGTCGTGCTGCGGCGGCAGCGTGGTCGGCGCGGCCGGATCGGCGAGCGCCTTGTCGCCGCCCTCCGCCGGCTTGTTGGCGCTCGGCTGGTAAGGCGGCTGCATGGTGTTGACGACATAAAAGTCCGGCGTGATCGCGCCGTCATTGGCGAATTTCGGCACGCCGCCAAGTGCGGAGGCGGGCGAGTTGTTGGCCACCTTCAGCGTCACGCCGTCGGGCTCGACGACGGCGATCTGGCCCTTCGCCGGGCTGGTGTCGGCATGCGGATAGAACGGCACGCAGGCACAAGCCAGCAGGAAGTGGTTGAGGAAGGAGCCGCCGAAGGCGCCTTGGAAGAAATTGTCTGCGAGCACGTATTTCTTGGCCACCGCCCACATCGGCAGCACCGAGCCGTCATAATGGCCCATCACCAGCGCGCCGGAATCGGCCCAGGCGACGAACTTGTCGTTCTTGCCTCCGTCGATCTGCATCTGCTCCTGGTAGAAGCGGTGCCAAAGATCATGCGTGATGACGTTGGTGCCCTCGTTGAAACCCTTGGGATCGTCGATGGCGAAGACAGCATTGGCGAGATGCGCGGTCTGGGCTTCCGTCACCGCAGGGGTCACACCCTTGCCGGTCAGTCCGCCCCAGGCCGGCGGCAGCTCGGAAAGCGGCTTGCCGTCGCGGTCGAGCTGGCGCGCCTGGTCGGTCGAGACGTTGGCGAGGCCATTGGCGCCGGAGAAGCCGCCATAAAGATTATCGAAGCTGCGATTCTCGGCATAGATAACGACGACGGTGTCGATCTTGTCATAGCCGGGAGGAGCCGCCTGGGCAGCAGCGGCGAACGATGCCAGCGCCGTCGAGGCGAGGCAAAGGGAGAGGAAGGACCGGATCATCTGGGGATGCCTCGTGGCTGGGGAATGGCTGGAGGAACCAGCCGACGCTAGGGCGGGTGCTTGTCAGCTTTGTGACAGGGGGTGGAGCGCGATGGGTATTAAGCGAACCTGCTACGCTGGCGAGACAGCGCCCCCTCTGTCCTGCCGGACAGAGGGGGCGCGAAGGAACTCGACGCGCGCAAAATGACCACGTCCCAAATGTCATCAATCCGTAGCAATCCACGCCTACGCAAAGCCATGACACGCTGGACCTCCGTCGCCTTCGCAACGCTCGCTGGCGCCATCCTCTGGCCGGCCGACAGCCTCCCGTCCGGCAGCGTCCACCCCGGCCCGATGACGCGCGAGCAGGCCTATGCGCGCGCCGAGGCGCTGACGGCGCTCGGGCGGCAGATGTTCTTCGACCCGTCGCTATCGGCCTCGGGAAAGCAGGCCTGCTCGTCCTGCCATGATCCCAACCGCGCCTTCGGCCCGGCTTCGGCCTCGCCGGTCGAGATGGGCGGACCGAAACTCGACCAGCCCGGCCTGCGCGCCGTGCCGTCGCTGCGCTACCTGCAGGCGGCGCCGGCCTTCACCGAGCATTTCTACGATTCCGAAGACGAGGGCGACGAGAGCGTCGACAACGGTCCGACTGGCGGCCTGACCTGGGATGGCCGCGCCGACCACGGCAAGGACCAGGCGAGGATCCCGCTGCTTTCGCCTTTCGAGATGGGCAACAAGAACGAGGCACAGGTGGCCGCCAGCTTGCGCAAGGCGCCCTATGCCGAGGCCTTCAAGGCGGCGTTCGGCGCCGACGTGTTCGACCGCCCGCGGGACGCCTTCGACGCCGCGGTGGAGGCGCTCGGCACTTTCGAGCAGAGCAGCGCCGACTTCTATCCCTATTCCAGCCGCTATGACGCCTTCCTCGCCGGCAAGGCGCAGTTGACGGCGCAGGAGCTGCGCGGCCGCGTGCTGTTCGAGGACGAGACCAAAGGCAATTGCGCGAGCTGCCATCTCAGCGAGCCCGCCAATGACGGCGAGCCGCCGCAATTCACCGATTACGGCCTGATCGCCATCGCCGTGCCGCGCAACCCGGCGATCCCGGCAAACGCCGACCCCAACTATTTCGACCTCGGTCTCTGCGGCCCGTTGCGCACCGATTTCAAGGGCCACGGCGAGTATTGCGGCCTGTTCAAGACGCCGACGCTGCGCAACGTGGCGCTGCGCAAGAGCTTCTTCCACAACGGCTATTTCCACACGCTGCGCGAGGCGGTGGCCTTCTACGCCAGCCGCGACAACGACCCCGGCCGCTGGTATCCGAGGAACGCCGACGGCACGGTCGACAAATTCGACGACCTGCCAAAAGCCTACTGGGGAAACCTCAACACGGACCCGCCCTTCAACGGCAGAAAACCCGGCGACAAGCCGGCGCTGACCGACACCGAGATCGACGACATCGTCGCTTTCCTCGGCACGCTGACGGATGCGGATCAGGCGGGACAGTAAGGCGGCGAAGGCTCCGCCGCCTTGGTACAGTGCCCAGAATTTGCCGTTCAGCCTCGAATCGAGGATATCGGACTAAGGTGGGCCTCTATGTGGGCCAGATCACAGGATCAACATGAAACGCCTGTCATATTAGGCGCTCTTCATGGATGGAGTCTCGCATGAGATTCGTCGCGATACAGGAACCGACCGGCAGTTGGGCCGTGTTTGATACGGCCAATGAGGAGCCCGCCGAATTTGCCGGCCGCGTGCTCATCGGCCTGACGCCGCATGAGGCCTGGCGGCTCACGGCAGCAGCGAATGATGAAGCGGGGGGCAGGGATATCGACGCACAAGGCCCATTTCGGGACCAGTGAGGCGGAACGCCAGATATTCCCGCGTTCCAAGGAAAAGCGAAAGCGAACAAGCGGTTGAAGCGGCACGCTGCGAGATCGATTCAGGCAGCGCGCCTTGAAATGCCCCTCAGCCGGCCGGCGCGTAGCGGCTCACCACCATGCCGCAGGCATAGGCTTTGGACCCGAGCAGTTTCAGCCTGGCGAAGCCGCCCTGGTCGAAGATGCGGCGGCCGGCGCCCAGCACCGCAGGATTGATGAAGAGCTGGAACTCGTCGACCAGCCCGGCGGCAATCAGCGCCGAGGCGAAGCCGGCGCCGCCGAACACGGCGATGTCGCCGCCCTCGCCCGCCTTCAGCGCATTGACCTCGCGCGGCAGGTCGCCGCCGGCGACACGTGTGCGCTCCCAGCGCGAGGCCTTCAGCCTGTCGCTCAGCACCACTTTTTGCGCTTCGACGATGCGCTGGGCGAAGGCGTGGAAGCGATCTTGCGGATACTTCCTCGCCGCATTGCTCCAGTGGCCGACATAGTCATCCTCGGCCATCTTGCGGCTGAGCAGAATGGTGTCGACGGTGTCGAAGACGGCGTTGAAGTCCGCCTTCAGCTCGTCGTCCCAGTCGCTCTCCTCGCCCCAATCCCAGAGCTGCCAGCGATGGTCTTCAACCGCGCCGACGAAGCCGTCGACCGACATCTGCATCTGCAGGATAAGCTTCTTCATCTCCGGGCCTCCTCATGTCCCAATTGATTTACTTTTGGAACTGTTTGACGCGTGGGACGAATGATGTCAATAGTAAAGTGATTTAAAAATGGAACCGAATTTATGTCAACCAAGGAAAGGTCCGGCTGTCCGATCAGCCTGTCGCTCGAGCTTATCGGCGACCGCTGGACGCTGCTCATCATCCGCGACCTTGTCTTCGCCGGAAAACGGCATTTTCGCGAATTCCTGCAGTCGGACGAAGGTATCTCGTCGCGAACGCTGGCCGAGCGGCTGCAGACGCTGCAGGACGAAGGCATCCTCACCCGCAGCGACGACCCCAGCCACGGGCTGAAGGCGATCTACCGGCTGACGGAAGCGGGCATCGACCTGCTCCCGGTGCTGGCGACGCTCGGTGCCTGGGGCAGCAAATACCGCAAGGCGGACGGTGATCTCGCCCGGATCGCCAGGGAGCTCGCGGCCGGGGGCGAGCCGGCACTGGCGCGGATGAAAGAGAAACTGCGGGCGGAGCATCTGGGGTAGCGCGCCGCAACTGCCGATCTCCCTCCTCGTAGGGAGATCGTAGCCTCTCAGTTTTGCCTGACAATTAAAAGTTGACTCTTTCACTCATCTTGAATAGCGCTGCGCGCAGCTATCGGAGATGGGGATCAGGGGTGATGACGAACCGGCGCGTTCTGGCGGGGCTTTTGCTGGCAACGACTTTCCTGCGTGCGCCACATGTGCTGGCGCAGGAGAAACAGGACGTGCTGGCGCCGATCCAGATCGAGGGCGAAGCCGGCACCGGCAGCGCCGGGTTCGACGGCTACAAGGCCAAGGAGGACGCCAGCGCCAGCAAATCCGACCAGCCGCTGGAAAAGACGCCGCAAGCGGTGAGCGTGGTCGGCAGCCGACAGATCGAGGACCAGGCCGCGCGCAGCGTCGTCGAAGCGACGCGCTATTCGCCGGGTATCCGCTCAGAAACCTTCGGCAACGACACCCGCAACGACTGGTTCCTGATCCGAGGCTTCTCCTCGCAGGTCAGCAGCTACTTCCTCGACGGGCTGCAGTTGCAGTCGAGCGACAGTTTCGCCACCTGGAAGGTGAATCCTTACCTCCTCGACCGCATCGACGTCCTGCGCGGGCCGTCGTCGGCACTCTACGGCGCCTCGAATCCGGGCGGTCTCATCAACCTCGTCTCCAAGCGGCCGACGTTCCAGAACCGCGGCGAGACCGCGATCGGCGTCAACGAGTTCGGCAATATCTGGACCGGCCTCGACGTCGAGGGCGTCAACAAGGACGGCACGCTCGCCTACCGCTTCATCGCCACAGGCAATTATGGCGGCACCCAGGTCGACTTTACCGACAACGACCAATTCGCCATCATGCCGGAAGTGACCTGGAAGCCGGACGAGGACACCAGCCTTACCGTCTATGCCAACGTCTCGAAGCTGAAGACGCGCGGCCAGAATTTCTTGCCCTATGTCGGCACCGTGGTCGACGCGCCATTTGGAAAAATCCCGCGCGACCTGTTCACCAGCGAGCCCGCCGTCGACAAGTTCGAGCGCTCGCAGCAGATGATCGGCTACGAGTTCGAGCACCGCTTCGACAATGACGTGACGGTCAGGCAGAACCTGCGCTACGGCCATCTCGAGGTCGATTTCCGCAACGTCTATGGCGAAGGCTGGGTGAGTCCGCCGACCACCACCACGGCGTTGCTCGATCGCGCCAACTTCCTGTCGAAGCCGGACCTCGGCCTGTTCACCGTCGACAACCAGGTCGAATGGAAGACGTCCACAGGCTCGATCGACCACACGCTGCTTCTCGGCCTCGACTACAAGCGCTTCGACCTGCATGACGAGTCAGGCTTCGAGGACGCGCCGCCGCTCGACGTCTTGAACCCGGTCTATAACGGCGCGCCGCCCGTCGCCTCGCGCTACGACCAGTCGAACAGCTTGCAGAACCAGACCGGCCTTTATGCCCAGGACCTGATGACGATCGACCGCCTGAACCTGGTTTTCAGCGGCCGCTACGATGACGCCCATACCACGGTCACCGACCGCCCGACCGGCATGCGCGCCAGCTATTCCGGCGACGCTTTCAGCGGCCGCGCCGGCGCCATCTACAATTTCGACAACGGCATCTCGCCCTATGCCTCGATCTCGCGCTCGTTCCTGCCGCTGACCGGCAAGGATTCCTCCACCGGCGAGGCCTTCAAGCCCGAAACGGCGGTGCAATACGAGGTCGGCGTCAAATACCAGCCGACCTGGCTGAGCGATGTGCTGCTCACCGCTTCGCTGTTCGACCTGACGCGCCAGAATGTCGTGACCAGCGACGGCGTGCTGTTCAACCGGCAGATCGGTAAGGTGAATTCGCGCGGCGTCGAGCTCGAAACCATCGGCCAGCTCACGCCCGACCTGACGCTGACCGCCGCCTACACCTGGTACGACCTCAAGATCAAGGAAGGCAATCCGGCCGAGATCGGCAAGGTGACGACCGGCACGCCGGAACAGTTCGGCTCGCTCTGGCTCGACTATGCCGTTCCCACCGACCGCCTGCCGGGCATTACCATCGGCGGCGGGGTACGCTATGTCGGGTCTTCCTTTGCCGACAGCGCCAACACGCAGAAGGTGCCCGACTATGCCGTGGTCGACGCCGCGATCCGCTACGAGAAGGACAACTTCAAGGCTGCGCTCAACGTCTCCAATCTGTTCGACAAGGTCTATGTCGCTTCCTGTAACATCACTTGCTTCTACGGAGAGAGCCGCGAGATCAGCCTGACCATGGGCTATAAATGGTGACGATTGGTAGGCACTCACTCGTGATCGCAAGGCTCTTGGCGTCGTTGCTCGCGCTGCTGCCGGTGCTGCCGGCGGTGGCCGATGAAGCCGTGCCCGCGCATGCCGAGCGGGTTGCGACGATCGACTGGGGAACGGCCGAGACACTGCTGGCGCTGGGCGTCACGCCGGTCGGGCTTGCCGAAACCGCTGGCTATCGCGACTGGGTCGGCTCGCCTGCCCTGCCCCCCGATGTCGCCGAACTCGGTCTGAGAGCCACGCCAAGCCTCGAATATCTGGCGGCGCTGAAGCCCGACGTCATCCTGTCCACACCGCAATTCACGGCGATCGAGCCGGTGCTCGGCAAGATCGCGCCGGTCATCAGCCTCGCAACCTATACCGACGACCTCGAGCCCTACCGCCATGCGCAGGAGAACACGAGGCGGCTCGGTGCGCTTCTCGGCCGCGAGCAGGCGGCGACCGATCTCGTTGCCGCCACCGATGCGCGCATCGCCAAGCTCAAGGATGCCGTCGGCGCGGCGGCGACCAGGCCGGTGCTTGTGCTCTACTTCCAGGACGACCGCCACGCCTGGGTGTTCTGCCGCGGCAGCCTGTTCGACGATGTGCTGAAGCGCGCCGGGCTGAAGAATGCCTGGACCGGCCCGGACAATTTCTGGGGTTTTGCCAATGCCGGCGTCGACCGGCTGTTTGCAATCCGCGACGCGGCCGTGCTGGTGATCGAGCCGGTGCCGCCCGCCGTGCGCGCCAAGCTCGAGGCGCGCGACGGGCTGCTCGGCCAGTTGCCGGTGTTCGCGCCCGGCAACCATGCGATCCTGCCCAGCGTCTGGGGTTTTGGCGGCCTGCCTTCGGCCGGCCGTTTCGCCGACCAGCTTTTGCAACACGCAGAGCTTTTCGAGCGCGGCCATGCTTCATGACCGCCGCCGGCTGGCGATCCTTTTCGCGGGCGGCGTCTATCTGCTGCTCGCCGCCGGGTTGATCGCCACCAACATCGCCGATATCCAGGGCAGCGAAGCGGTGCGCGCGCTGCTCCTCGACTATGCCTATTGGCCGCGGCTCACCGTTTCGCTGCTGGCGGGCGCGGCCCTCGGCCTGGCCGGCGTCCTGATGCAGCAGGCGCTGCAGAACCCGCTCGCCGCGCCCGAGACGCTCGGCGTCAATGCCGGCGCGCATCTGGCGCTGACCGTCGGCGTGCTTGCCGCGCCCGCCTTGCATGCCGCTCATCCCGAGCCGCTCGCGATTGCCGGCGCCCTCACGGCCTGGGGGCTGATCGCGGCGATCGGCTGGCGGCGCCGCGCCGATCCGACGACGCTGATCCTCTCAGGCTTCGTCGTCAGCTTCGCGCTCGGCTCGGTCTCCAGCCTCTTGACGCTGCTCAACCAGCAATATCTTGCCTCGATGTTCATCTGGGGCGCCGGCTCGCTGGTCGAGGACGGCTGGACCGGCGTCGAGCAACTGGCGCTGCGCGTCGCTGTCGGCGCGATCGTCACCGCCGCCCTGGCGCGACCCCTGCTGATCCTCGGTTTCGGCGAGCAGCAGGCAAAAAGCCTCGGCCTGTCGAAGCTCTCGAAGCCGCTGCTGCTTGCCACCGCCGTGCTGCTGTCGGCAAGCGTGGCGGCCGCCGTCGGCATCATCGGCTTCGTCGGGCTGGCGGCGCCGCATCTGGCGCGTGTGCTCGGCGCGGAAAAACTCGGCGAGCGACTCGTCGCCGCGCCGCTGGCCGGTGCCGGCCTGGTGCTCCTCGTCGACCAGCTCATCCAGCGCCTGCCGCCCGACCAGGCGGCGAACCTGCCCACCGGCGCCGTCACCGCGCTGATCGGCGCGCCAATGCTGATCTTCTTGCTGAGACGGGTGCCGCGCCTGATGCTGGAGACAGGCGGCAGGATCGTCACTCGTCTCGGCGGCGGCAGCGCAGGGCGGCCGATGGTCGTGCTTGCCGGCTTGGCCATCCTGCTCGCCCTTGCGCTTGCTCTTGCCTTCCTTCTTGGCCGCGCACCCGATGGCTTCGGTCTCCATCCGGAGGCGTTTGCCTGGCGCCTGCCACGCGTCGTCGCCGCCTGCGGGTCGGGGCTTGGGCTCGGCGTCGCCGGCTGCCTCGTCCAGCGCCTGTTCGCCAACCCGATGGCGAGCCCGGAAATCCTCGGCATCGGCGGCGGCGTCGCCATGGGGTTGATCGCGGTGCTGCTCATCTTTGCCGATGCCGGCGCCGGGCTGCAGCTCTTCGGCGCGACGGTCGGCGCGCTTGTCGTCACCGGCACCATACTGCTGCTCGGCCTCGACCGCGGCTTCACGCCGGAACGGCTGCTGTTGACCGGCATCGCCATCACCGCCCTGCTCGACGCTTCGAGCCTGCTGTTTCTCGCACTTGGCGATCCGCGCTCCGGCCAGGTGCTCGCCTGGCTGAGCGGCTCGACTTATTGGGTGGAACCCGACTTCGCGATCGTCGTGCTCCTGGCCGGCCTCGCCGGGCTGGCGCTCTCGGCGCTTGCCTGCCGCTGGCTGGAGATCCTGCCGCTCGGCGCCGGCGTCGCGACCGGCCTCGGCGTTCCGCTTAGCGCCGCGCGACTGGCGGTGCTGGTGCTGGCGGCGATCGCGACGGCGGCCGCGGCGCTGGTCGTCGGCCCGATGAGCTTCGTCGGGCTGCTCGCGCCGCATCTGGCCGGGCTGATGGGCCTGCGCCGCGCCGGGCCGCAATTGTTCGGCTCGGCGATAGCAGGGGCGGCGCTGGTGGTGTTCGCCGACTGGACCGGCCGCGTTGTGTTTGCTCCGACGGAGTTGCCGGCAGGGGTGCTGTCGGTGCTGATCGGAAGTTTGGCGGCGATGGGGGTTTTGCTCGGCAGGAAGGCGGCGAGCTGAGATTGCGAGACAATCTGCCTCGTCCGCGCTCTACGGCGCCCCCCTCTGTCCTGCCGGACATCTCCCCCACTTGGGGGGAGATTGGCAGTTCCCGCGACGGCGCCGCTTCTTCAACGCCGGGAGATTGGCGAAGACCTGCGTCATCCGATCTCCCCCCTTGTGGTCCCACAAGGGGGGAGATGTCCGGCAGGACAGAGGGGGCGCGAAGGATCGCGGCGCTGAAATAACCGACTCTGTCAGCAAGCTCATTATCCGCCGTTTCCGCTTCGCCCTGCCTGCGCTAGATTCGCATTTGCAACAGGATCGCCGCCATGATCGTCCAGGCCTGCATCAACGGCGCCCGCGCCGCCGATTTCCATCCTGCCCTGCCGCTCGACCCGGACGCCATGGCGCGTGACGGCGCCGCCTCGGTCGCTGCAGGCGCAGCCGAACTCCATGTCCACGCGCGCGGCGCCGACCGCCAGGAAAGCCTCGCCCCGGAAGCGATGGACCGGACGGTGGCGGCGCTGCGCCGTGCCTGTCCGGGCACGCTGATCGGCGTCTCCACCGGCGCCTGGATCGAAAAGGACGACAGGCGCACGCTCGCGGCTATCGCCGCCTGGCACGAGTTGCCCGACTATGCCTCAGTCAATCTCAGCGAGGCGGCGGCGCCCGAGGTGATGGAGGCCCTGCGCGAGCGCGGCGTCGGTATCGAGGCCGGGCTGGCCTCGATCGGCGACGCGCTCAGGCTCGCCAGCCTCGATCACGGCCGCCGGGTGCTGCGGGTGCTGATCGAGATTTCCGAGCAGACGCTGGACGAGGCCTTTGCCGTCGCCAACGGCATCGAAAAGGTGCTGCAGCGCGAGGGCATCCACCGCTCGATCCTGCTGCATGGCGAGAACGCCACCGTGTGGCCTTTTGTTCAGCGGGCGGCGCTGCGGAAATTTTCGACCCGCGTTGGGTTGGAGGATGGCAAGGAGCTGCCGGACGGCAGCGTGGCCGACAGCAATGTGGCGCTGGTGGCGGCGGCGGTGGGGATTTATCGCTCGCGGTGAAGGTAGCTGGTTAGGCCAGCGGGACAGCGCCCCCCTCTGGCCTGCCGGCCATCTCCCCCACTTGGGCTACGCTATGCACATCTTCTGTGACTGGCGTGACTGATCGGGCCGAGGCTTGATTGCCACGTGGTTCCCCCAATCCGTCGCTGCTTCGCAGCGCCACCTTTCCCCCCTCCGGAGGGAAAGGAAGGGGAGCGTTGCTGGACGAGCGTTGACGGCAAAAAGCCTGGCGCCTTTCCTCTACCCCGTCGATCGGGGGAGAGGTGGCTCGGCGAAGCCGAGACGGAGTGGGGGTCGACCAGCGCTATATCAGACAATGCATGCGCCAAGCCGCCATGCACGCTATCGCCAAAGACCAGCCGCTTGGAAATGTGTGCATCCCCTGCGAAATCTCACTGCGTGTCCGCGTTGGCCCTCAGCTCGGCGCGCTTCTCGTCGGACACCACGGCGAGATCCAGCACCTTCTGCAAGCCCGCGGCGTGGCGGAAGTTCGGCTCGGTCTGCACGCCGCTGCCAACGGCATCGACGAAGCGCTGGTAGTTGGTCGGCACGGTGCCGGCATCGAGTTCTTCCCATTTGGCGTTCTCGACATTCTCGCCGACGCAGGCCTTGAGCAGCGAGCCGTTGAGATTGTGCACCACCTCGATGCCGCCCTTGTCGCCATAGACGCGCAGCCTGAGCTCGTTCAGATGACCGGTCGCCCAGCGGCTGGCGTGCACGACGCCGAAGGCGCCGTTGGCGAAGTCGAGCGTCATGGCGAAGCTGTCATTTGCGTCGAGCTGATATTCGCCGATGCGGTTGTCCGGCGCCTTGTCGAAGGCGCGCAGCCGGCAGAAGACATGGTCGATGTCGAGCGCCGCGCCATAGCTGGCGAAATCGAGGATATGGATGCCGACGTCGCCGAGCACGCCGTTGGAGCCATGGCCGCGCGACAGCCGCCACAGCCATTTCGGATCGGTGCGCCAGTCGCCCCAGAATTTCGACACCAGCCAGCTCTGCAAATAGGACGCCTCGACATGGCGCACCGTGCCGATCTCACCCGCCTGCACCATCTTCCGCGCCTTCTGCAGCGGCGCCACGTTGCGATAGGTGAGGTTGACCATGTTGACGATGCCTGCGGCCTCCGCGGCATCGGCCATCTCGCTCGCCTTGCCGAAATTCTCGGCCAGCGGCTTTTCGCACAGCACCGGCTTGCCGGCGGCGATCAGCGCCATGGTGGTTGGGTGGTGGATGCGGTCGGGCGTGACATTGGCGACGGCGTCGAAATCGCCCCAGTCGAGCGCCGCCTCCAGCGAGGTCAGGCGCTTCGGGATGTTGTAATTGTCGGCGAATTCGCCGACGCGGGCCGGGTCGACATCGACCGCGCCGACGATGTCGACGCCCTCGATGGCGCTGAAGCGGCGGGCATGTTCCTGCGCCATCCAGCCGGTACCAAGTATCAAAAGCCGCATTTTCTTGCACTCCGAGCAAATTGGTTCGATTCAAATGATGCGGCGCAATGTGGCCTAAGCCTCGTCGTCGCGCAATTCCCGAGTGCTTCTAGCGGAAACCGGCCTCGCCGGATGCGTGCAGCTTGCCGCCGCGCTCGACGATCGGCTCCAGCGCCTTCTCGACCGGCACGTTCGGCGCGTCGAGGATGGCCGGCTTCGAGCCTTGCGGGTTATGCGCCCACTTCACCGCGTTGCGCAGCACCTTGTGCACGGTGGCGTCGTGATAGGTCGGATAGGTCTCATGGCCAGGTCGGAAGTAGAAGACGTTGCCCGCGCCGCGCCGGTAGGTCAGGCCCGAGCGGAACACCTCACCGCCCTGGAACCAGGAAATGAAGACCGTTTCCAGCGGCTCGGGAACGGCGAACTGCTCGCCATACATCTCCTCGTTCTCGAGCTCGAAATACTCGCCGATGCCTTCGGCGATCGGATGGCTGGGGCTCGTCACCCAGAGCCGCTCGCGCTCGCCGGCCTCGCGCCATTTCAGCGTGCAGGGCGTACCCGTCAGCCGCTTGAAGATTTTCGAGAAATGGCCGGAATGAAGCACGATCAGCCCCATGCCTTCGAAGACGCGGCGGGCGACGCGCTCTACCACCTCATCGGCCACCGCGCCGTGGTCCTTATGGCCCCACCAGACGAGCACGTCGGTCTCGGCAAGGCGGGATTCCGGCAGGCCGTGCTCCGGCTGCTCCAGCGTCGCGGTCGATGCGGAGATCGCCTCGTCGGCGTTGAGCGCGTTGGCGATGGTGGTGTGCATGCCTTGCGGATAGATGGAGGCTACCACCTCGTTGGTTCGCTCATGGATGTTCTCGCCCCAGACGACAGCGCGTATTGTCATGGTTTCCTCGTGCACGATTGTGAGGGTGGAGCCGCCCCGGCGGTCATTCATAAAGACTTAGGGCTGTATTGGAAGGGTGTTTCGAGCGCCGCGCTTGCGCCCCGGCCTCGCAAGTTCGTCATTCTAGGGCGGAGCAAGGAGCGAAGCGACGCGCGCAGACCCTAGAATCCATGCCGTGACCGCTGCCGAAGAGCAGAGCGGTGCAGAACAAAGGATCGTTCTGCACCGGAGCGACGTTCATATGTAATGGCATGGATTCTAGGGTCTGCGCTCCGCTTCGCGTCGCTTCGCCCTAGAATGATGGGTGGACGGCCCCTTGCGGCATCGAATGTGCCAAACTGGTCGTGTTGGAACCCAGCGGAGGAGACCGTCCGTCATGCAAGCTATCAGATTTGGAATCGATTTGGCCAAGAACGTGTTTCAGGTGCACGGCGTGGATGCAGCCGGGCAGGTGGTGGTGCAGCGCCAGCTGCGGCGCGCGCAGGTGGAGAAGTTCTTCGCCGCGCAGCCGCCGGCGCTGATCGGCATGGAGGCGTGCGGCTCGGCCCATCATTGGGCCCGCACGCTGAGCGCGCTCGGCCACGAGGTCAAGCTGATGCCGCCGGCCTATGTGAAGCCCTATGTTGCGCGCAACAAGAACGATGCCCGCGATGCGCAAGGCTGTTGCGAGGCGGTGAGCCGGCCCGACATGCGCTTCGTGCCGATCAAGACGGTCGAACAGCAATGGGCCCGAGCGCTGCATCGCACACGTGACCTTCTGGTGCGCCAGCGCACGCAACTGGCCAACGCCATGCGTGGGCAGCTCTATGAGATGGGTCTGATAGGTGCCAAGGGGGCCGCAGGCATCGAGGCCCTGCTGCAGCGCATCGAGGCAGCCGATGAAGCCATTCCCGCGGCGCTGTTGATCTGTCTGGCGCCTCTGGCCGGGCAATGGCGGGCGCTGGATGGCGAGATCGGCAAGCTGGACAAGCAGATCCTGGCTCAGGTCAGGCAGCAGCGAGCGGCCTTGCGGCTGACGACGATCCCGAGCGTCGGCCCGATCATCGCGCATGCAGCCGTCGCCACCATCGGCGATGGCCGCCAGTTCGCTTCGGCCAGGGACTTCGCCGCCTGGCTGGGCCTGACCCGCAAGAGCCATGACACCGGCGGCAAGCACAGCTTGACGGGCCATATCAGCCGCGCCGGCGACAGGGACCTGCGAAGGCTGCTCATTCTGGGCGCCAGTTCCTGGTTGCGCCAGGTCAGGGCCAAACCCGACAAGGGCTCACCCTGGGTTCGCGGCCTGCTGGCCAGGCGGCCGGTCAAGGTCGCCGTCGTCGCCCAGGCGGCCAAGACCGCCCGCATCATCTGGGCAATGCTGCAATCGGGACAGGAATACAGGGCGCCGACTGCGGCATAAACGCAAATCGAGGCCCTCAACAAGCGTAAGGAGCAAAAAGCAGCACGGCAAAATGGTCAGGACCTGGGTCGAGACACTCCGCCTTCGTCATCGCGATACAAAGCGCGCTAGAATGATTGGAACTCGATCCGCGTAACCCTTGCGGGCCAGCGGTCTTCGAAATCGACCGCACTAAAGGCCGAATACATGACCGCTCCAGACCTGCGCCGTCGTTGCCATTTTGCCTCTTGCCCAAAAGGGGCCGTCCATACATGACGAATTCACACCGCCAATTGGCAAGCGGCCTTTGCCGTGCGCAATATTGGCAATGGGCGAAGTGCTTGTAGGGACAGCGATCTTTGCTTGTCTGGCCGGGGCCTCGCTGGTCAGCCTGATGGTGCACGAGCGCTTCCCCGCCCACCACCGCCAGGACGACACCAGCGCCGTGGTGCGACTTGCCGCGAACCTCTTCGTGGTGATGTCGTCGCTGGTGCTCGGCCTGATGATCAATTCGGCCAAGAACACGTTCGAGGCCATCGACGGCAATGTCCACGCCTTCGCCACCGATCTCATCCTGCTTGACCGAACGCTCCGACAGTACGGACCGGAGACGGACAGCGCCCGGCAATCGCTCACCGCCTATGTCCAGCGCGTCGTCGACACTTCCGCCGCCGACAACGACACGACCGTCGTCCCGAACAAGCTGTCGGAGCTGCTGCTCAATCAGGTCGGCGATATCCTGGCGGGCTTGACGCCCGCGGACGCCAAGCAGACCGCCGCGCAGCAGGCCGCGACACAGCAGCTGCGGAAGGTGATCGAGCAACGCTGGATGCTGGCCGAGCAGTCCGAGGGCGCCATCCCCGCGCCGCTGATCGCCTTGCTCGTCGCTTGGCTGACACTGATCTTCGCCAGCTTCGGCTTCCGGGCACCGCGCAACGCCACCGTCGTCTGCACTTGCCTCATTTCCGGGGCGTTGGTGGCCGCGGCGATCTATCTGATCATGGACATGGACACGCCCTTCTCCGGCCCGATCCAGGTCTCGCCGGCGCCGCTGCAAAGGGCGCTGGCGGAACTGACGCAGTGAAATCACCCGCCACCCAATGCTTCAATCAGCAACTTTGCCGCCACCGCCGCGCCGTCAGGGCGGATCAAGTGAGCGGCCGCGCCTGCCCGGACACGGGTCTCGGGCGCCAGCGCCGTCTCCAGCGCCTCGGACAATGACTCCGCTGTTGGCGTCGGGCCGTCATGCGCTGCGCCTATGCCGAGCTCAACCACCCGCCGCCCCCAATAGGACTGGTCGCCGATCTGGGGCACCACCACCTGCGGCGCCCCTGCCCGCGCCGCGGCGACGGTCGTGCCGGCGCCGCCGTGATGGATGACCGCCGCCAGCCGGCCAAACAGCGCCTGCTGGTTGACATCGCCGACGGCGAAGCAATCGTCGCGCTCGTCGATCGGGCCGAGCTCTGCCCAGCCATGCGCGATGACCGTGCGCCGGCCCTTGGCGCGGATCGCCTCGATGGCCGCGCGTCCGGCTTCGCTCGCGACCGCAATGGAGCCGAAGCCGACATAGACCGGCGGCGCGCCGGCTTCGAGGAACGCCTCCAGCCCGTCGGGAAGCGGCCGTTCGTCGGCCAAGATCCAGGCGCCGGTCTGCAGGGCGCCGATCAGGTCCGAGGGCAGCCAGGGCCCGAGCGTCGGGTCGCAGGCAAGCAGGACGGGATCGCCGTAGACATAGTCGCGGACGTTGTCCAACGGAGGCAGCCCGAGCGACGCGCGGTGACTGTTGATCGCGCCGCCGAACAGCGCGTTCTTGGTCCGGATATCATGGTCCCAGAGCGCCATGTTGTCGGTCACGCCAGCAGGAAGCGGATGTCCGGGATACTCAAATGGCCGGTTGTGCGCCGACGGGAGCCAGATCGGACAAAAGGTGCCAAGGATGTAGCGGATGCCCCGCTGCTCGGCGACCAGCCGCGCCGCGGCGCAGGAAGGAAAAAGGCCGCACGCCACCACTGCATCGCAGCCTTCGGCGGCCGCCATGAGCGTATCGTATTGCCTGGCGACGATCTCGGCCGCCTGGCCGGAGATAAGCTTGGCCCGGCCCTCGGGCGACGCCGATCTCCTGCGCCGCATCATCTCCTTTGTCCATTCACGCACCGGCGCGAAGGCCGGCGCCAGCGGCACGCCGGCGCGGGCGCACAGCGCGGCAAATTCCTCATCACCGGGGACGCTCACCCGCACCTCGGCGCCGAGCGCCTGCAGTCGCGAGCCAAGCGCCACCACTGGCTCGACGTCGCCGCGCGAGCCGTAAGTCGACAACAAAATCCGCATTCGGGAATTCCCTTTCCTAAAATTCAGGCCAAGGGCAGCGTACATACGGCACGTCCAGGGTCTTGCCGCAAGCCCGGGGTGCGCCATATCTATATCCTGGGAGGGGCGGATATTTTTTTGTGCTCGCAATCCCCGCAAGTCGATGATCTCACTGTCGCGCGTGTTCGGTGCGCCGACCGTGGCATGGACCATTTGGCCAAGCAGAAGCAGGCGATGGCGACCAGTTCGCTAGCGCAGGATCTTGAAGATTGCAGGCTTGTCGGAGGGTCAGCGCAAGCGCTGGGGATTAGCTGAAGCCTCTCAACCTCGTCATCCCCAGGGCGAAGCAGGAGCGAAGCTCCGTCGCGGAGACCCTGTGATCCTGTTACCTTGATCGAAGGGTGCAAGCGGAACAGAATTCTGCATCGCTGCAGCGCTCTGAAGTCACGGCATGGATCCTCGGGTCTACGCGGTATGCTTCGCTTCCCGCTCCGCCCGAGGATGACGAAGGTCTGGCGTTCGTCATCCCGGAGCGGATCAAGGACTGAAGCGACCCGGCACAGACCCTAGGATTGATGACGTTCGGGAGGCTTCAGCTGATCCAAACGTCGTGAAATCCTGATCAGCCCTGGCGCCCTTCCTGGGCGACCTGGGTGGGCGACCTGGTGAGCCGCGGGACGACGACGAGGCGCTTGATCTTGCCTTTCTTGTAGGCGGACAGGAAGCGCTGATAGTCCTTGAAGACGACGCAGCCATTGGATTCGGCGCGGCCGCCTCGCAGCATGTAGGTGTGGGCGAGCAGGCCGTTGCGGTTATATTTGTTGTTGCCGCTGGTCGGCGTCAGCCGGATCGCCTCGACCCCGTGGAAGCGCGATTCACGCATCGACAGATTGTAGGTGTCGGGCGGCGTCGGGCCGACATTCTTGCGGTTGACGAAGCGCGGCTGGTCGACCATCGAGCCATACCCGGAATGCGCCTCGAGCTTCGAACCGTCGGGCATGTAGACCGTCGCCGCCGAGATGTCGTAGACGGCGACGCCGTTGCCCGTCGAAGGCGAATTGAACAGGCTCCCGAAAGCCCTGCCGAGGCCGCCGCGCTCGGGCGTGTCCGGCTTGGCATAGGCGAGCATCTCGGAGGGCTGCGCCTTGCTGCGCTTGGCCGGCCCGGCATTGATCGGTTTCGAGCCCTGCACGCCCGGAAGCTCCTGCTCGGAACTCCTCAGCGAACGCGGTGACTGCGGGCCTTCCGCGGTATCGACAGCGGCAGGCTCCGAGCTGGCAGGCTCCGGCTTGGTAGCTTGGGGCTTTGCCGCCTGGGTTGCCTGCGGCTTGGCCGGCTCCGGCTTCCGCGCGGCATTCTGTTCGGGCGCCTCCGTTGCGCGCTCGAGCGTGGCGCGCGGCCTCAGGCCGGGCACGTCGACGCTGTCTGGCAATTCATCCTGCGGCGGCAGCGAGGCGACCTGCACTTCGCCCTGTATTCCGGCGTTGTAGGGGGCGTCGGCCGTAAGGTCCGGCGCACCGCCGTTGGCGAGCGCGACGGCGGTCGGCACGTCAGCCGTCTCCTCAGGCATGACATTGGCCAGCGCCAGCGCCAATTCGGACGCACGCTGGACATCGACCTGATTTGAGCCGAAGCGTGCCTCGGCCGGGCCGCTCTCGGCCAGGTCGGGCTGGGTCGGATCGGTCCGGGCCGGGCCGGTCTCAGCCGCGCCGCCAAAGCGGTTCGCCGCCGGCAGGCTCGCAAGCAGGAAAGGCGCGCGCTCGGCGCGCTGGAAGGCATCGGCAAGTTTCTGCGGCGAAAGCCCGGCGCGCTTGACGACGCTGTCGAAACGGTCGGCGACGTCCGCGGCGGAAGCTACCTTCACGGCCTCCTCACGCGCAACTCTGAGCTTTTCAAACGCGACGCTGTCCGGCGCCGCCGGCTTCAAGCGCGCCGCCTTGCCGTCGTTAACCAGGGTGGTGCGAGTCGGGGTGGCGTGCGCGAAGCTGGTGGCGAGGCCGAGGCAGCCGGCATCGCAGCCGCCGGTGAGCGAACCCGTCTTGTAGGGGCCCGTCGCGGCCAGGCGCGGCGCCCAGGCATTGGCGAGCTTGCGGCGCTGGTCGGCGAGCGCGATGTTGCGCGGCGCAAGCAGGCTCTGCGGCAATCCGTTGGAAGCAGCGGTGAGAGAGGTGCTCACCGAGTAGAGGCCGGCCATGGTCGCCACCGACCACAGGGCAAGGGCGGCGCCGACAGCAGGCACCAGAACCCAACGATGACCACCAGATTTTTTCGAAGTTACCCCCTCTTCAGGAGTGTCACCCCGGTTCTTCAAACGCAAAAACGCCATACGACCACTCTCAATCGGCATGCCGGTTTGCGGACCTGGCACCCGTCACGATCACAGTTCGCCTGGTGCCCCCTGCACCTTCACGCGTCTGTTGCCGATTGATTCAAAAGATGGACAAAGATGGTTAACCAATCCCTCCACCAATCGCCACTGTGGCGACGGTCCATACGAAAAAAGAGCCCTCCATGGTCTCCGCCACGGTAAAAATGCTCTCCCTCGCCTGCTTTTGCTGCCCGTTTTTGCGGGCCGAGTCAAGCAAACACAAGGGTTTTGCCCTTTCGGGCAATCGCCGGCTACAGATGGATTGAGGTTAAAAAGCGGCAGGAACAGCGCGGCGAGATGCGACATCCCTTCGCGAGCGGGACGCAACGCGAGCCCGCGCTGCCGGATGGCATGTTTCGGCGCGTGCCGAAAATCATTGACAGACTACTGGCCAGGTCGCTTCACGCTCTGGCCGAGTGGCGCTTCGAAAGCGACTGCCATAACTCCGCTTCGGCGGTGAAGCCGTTCTGGAAAGCTTCTATGACTTCGCAGGCAAGCTGTTGTCTTTGGTCCCCGTCTTTAAGGGCCAGACGGCGCTCGTCGCACAACTGGTCGAATACCCTTTGAAGAAGTTCCAGCTCGATCGGCGTGAATACGCCGCTGTGTTTGGTGAAAGCCATCACGCTTCCTCCCCCGCAGATGGGCGAAAGCATGATCTACTCTTCCGTGTGCCTTGGCTCGGTGCGGACGACAAGGCATTTTACACTCTTCGCGGTGGCGTAGCGATTCCTTTGTGATCGAAGATCGAATTTCAAGCCGCCCCGCAACTTGTCAGCCGGAAGAGCCTGAGCCCGTTCAGCCTTTGAATCGCTTATCCAGCCTAACTGTTTGTTTTTACGCAGTTCCCTGGAGCAGCTTCAAACATCGTCAGGCGTCCGGCATTCAGTGCATTTCAGCCGGTCCGTCGGCGACGCCGACGTGATGCCGGTAGACCATTCCCCAGCCCTTCCAGCCGGTGAACAGAAGGATGAGGACGACGATTAGCGACAGGACCAGTCCGACCGGCACCACCGCCGCTTCTCCGTGGATATATCGAAAGTACCAGTTGTAGAGCTCGATCAGGACGACAATCACGTTGCCGCCGGCGTGAAGCCATACATCCCGAAGATTACGGATCTGAGCGTCGCCCAGTATGTCGGTCAGGCCGGCAAGAGCGGCCAGCGCGGCCATGATCAGACCGGCCCCGAGGAGCCAGAGCGACGGCGCGACCCAGGCCGGATTGCCGGTTCGCCAGAAGACGAGGTCGCAAACGAAGGTCGCGACGAAGAAGGCGATCGGGAACGGTATCAGCATTGCATGGACGGGATGGCCGGCAATGCTTGCCGTGCTGTGCGGATTGTGGGGAATCGTATGGTCAGCCATCGTAATGCCTCCCGCAGGCGTGGCGAGCGCCGCCCTCGGGCCACATCACAACTCATCGCAGGCTTGGCGGCGAAAGCCGGATACATAGCGAACTCCGGGTGCACCGGAATGTTCCATCAACCCGCGGCAGCCGACATAGCCGCATATGCCGTTGGCCGCCTCTCGGTCGAAACCGAGCCAGAACAAACTTTGTATGCTACCCTTGCGGACCAGACGGAACTGTGGGTGACGGCAATGCTGGAAACGGACAAGGTCTTCGCCGGCTCGATCCCGGAAAACTACGACCGCCACATGGTGCCGTTGATTTTCGAGCCGTACGCCGCCGATCTTGCGCGACGGGCAGCGTCGCTATCGCCCGGTGCCGTCCTCGAAACCGCCGCGGGCACCGGGGTCGTCACCCGCGCGTTGGCGCCAAGACTGTCTCCCGGCGCGACCTATATCGTGACCGACCTCAACCAGCCGATGCTCGACCATGCCGCTTCGCGGCAAGGTCCCGACCGCCGCATCACATGGCGCCAAGCGGATGCGCTGGCGCTGCCGTTCGAGGATGCGGCCTTCGATGTCGTCTGCTGCCAGTTCGGCGCGATGTTCTTTCCCGACCGCTCGACTGCCTATCGCGAGGCAAAGCGCGTTCTCAAGCCCGGAGGGCGCTTCCTGTTCAGCGTATGGGACCGCATCGAGGAGAATATTTTCGCCGATGACGTGACGAATGCGCTCGCAAGGATCTTTCCGAACGACCCGCCGCGCTTTCTGGCACGCACGCCGCATGGCTACCACGACAAGGACTTGATCCGCAGCGAGCTGGAAGCAGCGGGTTTCTCCCAGGTGGAGATCGAGACGCGAGCAGCGCAAAGCCGCGCGTCCTCGCCGCGCGTTCCTGCCGTCGCCTATTGCCAGGGAAGCCTGCTTCGCAACGAAATCCAGGCCAGGGATCCGGCAGGACTGGAGGCAGCGACGGATTACGCCACATCCGCGATTGCGGACCGGCACGGCAGCGGCGAAGTCGCCGCCAAGATTCAGGCACATGTGATCTTGACTGTGGCCTGAGGCAGGTTATCGAGCCAGGCCTGAAACGGCCAAACCGGGGACCGTTTTCGTCTTGCCGCTTAGCCGCGCTCCCAGGGTCAGTGTCCGCGGAAAGTTACGGACGACCGCCTCCATCAGCGCGGCGCCGCCGGGGCCGAGCGCCATGCGGGCAATCGCTTCAGCGGCAAGGACACGCGTCGAGAACAGTCCTCGCCAGGCCGCTTCGTAGCGCCTCCCGGCTGCCTCTCGCCCCGCCTTCCCTCCGGCCACCCTGCCGAGCTCCTCCGCCAGAAGCCAGCCGGACTGAAGCGCCATCGATATGCCCTCGGCGATGATCGGATGCGACTCGCCGGCGACGTTGCCGACGCGGAAGATGCCCTTTTCGTAGCCGGCGCGGATGCCTGGCCGGATCGGGCCGGCGGCAAGCCACGGACCGTCGAGGCGGGCTTGCTCCAGGGCATCCCGCGCTCCCCGGCATGTCGCCATGATGTGATGCCCGACGGCTTCGGCCGCCGAGACATGGCCGCCACGTTCGGCGGCAAGGCTGCCGCGCAGCCGGGCCAGCCTATCGCGCCTTATGCAGCAGGAGACCGACATGCGGCCATGGTCGGCAAGGACCATGCCGCCATAGCCGCCAGGGAACGTCAGCAGCGGCATCAGGTCGGAGGGCAGCGACGAATTGGTGAAATGCGCCTTGAAGCCGAGCAGGTCCGAGTGGCGATTGACCTTTCCGAGCTGGCTTGGCAGCGGCCCCGGCTCCCACGAGCCGTGCGCGGCAACGACCACCGGCGCCCGCAGGATCGTCGCCTCGTCGCCGGCCTTGCCGCCTGTCGGCTGGATCCGCACGGCCTGTCCGTCGCCATCGCGTTCGATGGCGACGGCACGGCAAGGCTGGAAGACTTCAGCGCCGGCCGAGCATGCCGCGTCGAGCAGCAAGGTGTCCAAAATGTCGCGGCCGAGCGCGCGGCCGAAGCCGTCTCTCGCTGGCCCGGATCGCGCGCCCGGCATCGGGGCCTCGATTGTGGTGTCGCCGGAAAACAGGCCGACCCGGCGGATTTCGGGACCGGCCTCGGCGCGCCAGGCATCGCCGATCCCCAGCCTGTCGAGAAGCGCGAGATTGCTTGCCGAGATGTATTCGCCGCACACCTTGCGGCGCGGAAACACGTTCTTCTCCACGATCGCGACGGCCCATCCGCGCCGGGCCAGCGCCAACGCCGCCGAAGCGCCGGCCGGACCGCCGCCGATAACGATCGCATCATGGGTGGATGGCCGCTTCATGCCGCATTCCTGGCCGGCATACGCGCTTCGCCGGCAAAGACGTGCGAGAAAAGCCCGGCGCGCCGCTCCTCGAGCGGGATGCCGCCGGCGGCGCTCCAGAGGTCGGAAAGCTCGCTGGCGCGGAAGCCGGCGCGCACGCTCTGGGCGGCGTCGTGCCTGGTGACATCGTTGGCGCCGATTGCCGGCAGAAGGCGGGTCGCGGTCAACGCCAAGCCCGCGCGGAGCGGTTCGGTCGCCAGGATGAGCGGAGCCTTGCGTTGCAGCCGCGAAAACAGGCGCAGCAGTCCGTCGTCGTCGAAATGATGCAGGAAGAGATTGACCGTGATCGCGTCGAAGGGCCAGTCACCGGCGTTCCCCATCGGGTCCTTCTTCGCCCAATCGAAGACGTCGGCGGTGATGGTTTCGAGCCGCCATCCCAGCGCGGCAAAATCCGCCGTGAGCTCCGGCGTGACAAGGCCGACGCGATCGAGCATCGTCAGTTCCACGTCGCGCCAGTCCCTTGCCATGCGCCGCGCCACCTTCAGCATGAAGGTGCCGTCGCCGGCACCGATCTCCAGGATGCGGCCGGGCGGCCTCGGCAGAAATTTCCGCATCAGCGACGCCATGATCGGCGCGTGGAGCATCAGCGCGTTGATGCGGGCGATATCGCGGCGCGAGCGGCGCGCCCGCGCGTCGTCGGGCGGAAGCCCGTCCAGGATTTCCGGAACGAGGCTGCGCGTGGCGAGCGCACTCATGAGACGGTCCTGAACAGCATAGTTTCGGCCGTCAGCCCCGGTCCGAAGGACATGCCGCAACCGAGCAGGCCGGCCGGCTTCTTCAGCATCTCCTCCATCACGAACATGACGGTCGGCGACGACATATTGCCGTATCGGCGCAGCACCTCGCGCGAGGGCTTCAGCGCGGCGGGCTCGAGGTCGAGCGCCCTTTCGACGGCATCGAGAACGGTACGGCCACCGGGATGCACGGCCCAGAGGTCGATCGCCTCAGGCGGCCGGCCGCCCAGGATGGCGTCCTGGTTGCCGCGCAGCGCTTGCTGGACCGCCGCCGGCACCTTGCCGGAAAGAACCATGTCGAAGCCGTGGTCGCGGATATCCCAGGTCATCAGGTCGCGCTGCTCGTCGGCGACGGCGCAGCGGAAGGAGTCGAGCTCGATGCCGGGCGGCTCGGCGGTTATGAGCGTCGCCGCACAGCCATCGCCCCACAGGCAGAAGGACAACAGCTTCTCCAGCTCGGTGGTTTCCCTCAGATGCAGCGTGCAGAGCTCGATATTGACGAGAAGCACCCTGGCTTGCGGGTCGGAGCGGACGATGTGGCGGGCAAGCTTGAGACCGTTGACGGCCGCGTAGCAGCCCATGAATCCGATGATCGTGCGCTCGACATCGTCCGGCAGGCCGCAACGCTGAACCAGGTCGAGGTCGATACCGGGCGCGGAGAAACCGGTGCAGGTGGTGACGATGAGGTGGGTGATGCGCGACGCCTCGTTGCCGAGATGGAGCCCGTCGACGCCGTTTTGCGCCAGAACGGGCGCGGCTTCGCCGAACATCGCCATTCTGGCGGCCGTTCCAGGAAACGCGCCGCGCCTGAAGGTTCCGCCGAGATCGGCCGACGGCCCCTCCGGGTCGAGAGCGGGCGCAAAGCAGGAAAAGCGGTGCTCGATGCCGGCCAGGCCGGCCAGGCGTTCGAATATCCTCCTGCGATCGTCGGCCAGCATCGAGGCGGCGTAGCGCAGGTAGAACCGATGGACTTCATGTTCCGGAACCGCTGTCGCGATCCGGTTGATATAGGCGTTGGCGGACATGTACTGTCTCCCTGGGCTTCGGGCGCGATGCGCGCTGTTGCCGGAGGGGTTTCTTTGCTCATGAGCGCCCTTGTAGGCGCCAGGCTCTGAGCGTTGCCTGTTCGATAAACGTTTCGGAAAACCTGTTTCTTCCCAGGCGCGCGATTCCTAACCTCGAAGGTTTGGAAGGGATGATAGGCAAAATCAAAGTGTTACAGCCTTTTCCGTGCCTGGCAGGCAAGGACTTTGGTCGATCTCTTGGGCCGATCTCTTGGGAGCCGATCACTTGCTGCCCTGCACCGCTCCCGGCACGATCAAGGCTCCCTGGTCGCGCTCGGAATATCTGAAGCCGATAAAGAACAAGGCAATGATGACGAGGCAGACCGCCAACACGGTGGCGAGGATCCTTCCCGGGTTATCGGCAGGCGGTTTGTCTTCCATGGCAGTTCGCCTCGCATAATAAACCCTGCGAGAGCGGCAAGGGTTCCGAGATCCAGGGCGCGTTCGTCGGATCTGGGAGTGGCGAGCGCTCCGCCGCGATCACGTGGCATCGATGACGACAATCAGCCCGCCGCCGCCCTTCTCCTCGACATTGTTGTTCGTCGTGTGGTGTGGGATGTGGCAGTGGATCAGCCATTTCCCCGGGCGCCGTGCCGTCCAGACGACATCGTAGCGCTGGCCCGGCCCGACATTGATGGTGTCGGCAAGGAAGCGGGCTGAGGGAGAAACCGTCTCGCCGTCGCGGGCGACCACCTCGAACGGTCCACCATGGATGTGCATCGGGTGGATGAAGCCGTTGTTGGTGCCGATGAAGCGGACCTTGAGCGTCTCGCCGACCTTCATATGGATGGTGTCGGTCGCTGGATAGGCCTTGCCGTTGATTGTGAAGAAGTTCGGCATGCCGCCGTCCATCGGCATCGAAGGATAGGTCAGGCCTTCCCGCACCAGCCATTCCTGCAGCTCGATGACATAGTCATGGTCGGCCGCGACCTCGTCGGCTGGGTTGGCGGGATCGATGATCAGCGCACCATAAAGGCCGAGCGCCTGGGTTCGGTCGGGCTTGGCGTGCGGGTGATAGAAATAGGTGCCGTGCTGGGTGGCGGTGAATTCATAGGAATAGGTCTGTCCGGGCTCGATCGGCGGCTGGGTGATCTCGGCCGGCCCGTCCATCTGGTTGGGCAGGATCAGGCCATGCCAGTGCACTGTCGTCTCCTCCGGCAGTCCGTTGGTGACGTTGATGCGCACCCGGTCGCCCTGGCGGATATGGATGCGCGGGCCTGGAATCTGGCCGTTATAGGCATAGGCGTCGACCGTCACGTCCGGCAGGATCTGCCAGCGGACCACCGACGGCCTAAGCTCGAACACCTTGACGCCGTTCTCCATGCGGAAAGGCAAATCCTTGTCGCCCTTGGCCGCGAGGCCGTAGGAGGCGGTCACCAGGCGCGGATCGGCCGCCGCCATGTCGCGCATGGTGTCGGCCGGCGTGTCGCGGTCCATGATCATGCCCTGCGGCATGATCACCCCGCCGACATCGCGGGCCGAGAGCGTGAGGTTCAGCCAGTTCGCCGGTGCCGCCAAGCCGAGCGCCAGCGCCAGCGCCGACACCGCGCCGAGCGCCGCGATCTGCGGCGTGGTCGCGTCCGAGCGCATGTGATGGCCAGCGTTGCCTTTGCTCTTGTGGGAGGCGGTGTCGTGCCCTTGCTCGTGGCGGCCGTGACCGCTCGCGTCGCCCTGCTGCATCTGCATCCGCGCGTGTTCCCCCACGGCTGACAGTTGTCTATGGCCTGCTCGGGCTTTCTGCGCGCGCTCGGTCATTAGGCCATGCTTCAACTCGCGCGCGACCAGCCAGACATTGGCGGGATAGGCAAACGCGAAGCCGGCGATCACGCCAAGCGACATAACGCCCCAGAACAGAAGCTCGGTCGGCTCCATGGCGCGCATGTCGCGGCCCATCATCAGGAAGCTCATGACCGGCGCCATGCCGGCCATCATGAAGTTCATCGAGATGAATTCGGGCAGGAAGCTGTTCTTCACATTCTCCCAGTAGCTGCCGCCCATCATCGATTTCATGAACAGCGACTGGAAGATGAAGAGGCCGAAGGCGAAGCCGGCAAGATATTCGACAATGAGGTCGAGCCACATCGGCAGGCCGAGCGTGGCGGTAACGACCGCGGCAAGGATGATGCCGGTGGCATCGCCGGCCACGCAATGGATGGTCGAGCCGACGCCCTGCTTCCAGAGGGGCCCGGTGAAGGCCTCATGCTCGCCGGGGCGCGGCTCCTTGTCGGCAAGGACGTAGAGCAGCAGGCCAAGTGGCCCCATATAGAGCGTCACAAGGATGAAGCCCCATTTCATCACCACCGGCTCGGGATTGTTGCGATACTGGTCGAAGCCGACATAGAGCGTCGAGGTCAGCGCCAGCACGAACCATGCAACGAGGAAATAGTCGATCGGTTGGATAAGCATGACCCGGCTTCTCGGGTTGGTTTGATGAAACGGCTGGTTGCACCTGCGGGTGAACGCCGCCGAGGCCATTACGATCCATCCGCCGAAATTTCCGGCTTCAACCGCCGGACCCCGCTTGACCTTCCAGCAACTGGAACCCCTAGTCTGCGCAAGCGGTCGCCATGGCGGCGTCCTCCCCAATCACGATCGAGGAGAAAAACGGTGCATCGACGCGGCTTTCTGGTGGCGGGCCTGATAACGGCTCTGGCGGGTTCTCGCGCGCTGGCGCAGATGAAGATGGACGGCATGTCAGACATGGATTCCATGCAGGGCATGGGCGGCCATGCTGGCCACGACATGGGCGCCATGGCGCAGGCGCCCGCTGCTCTGCCCGAAGGCGAGGCGCTGCGCGAATTGCCGCCGCTTGCCAACGACGCCGGACAGGCTGGCCTGTTCAGGGCGCGGCTGACGGCGGAGCCGGCCACGGCTCGCTTTGTCGCGGACAGGGACACGCCGATCCTTGCCTATAACGGCATGAGCCCAGGGCCGCTGATCGAGGTCTATGAAGGCGACAGAGTCGAGATCACCTTCGCCAACCGGATCGGGGACGAACCAAGCACCATCCACTGGCATGGTATGCCGGTGCCCGCCGATCAGGACGGCAATCCGATGGACCCGGTGGCGGCGGGCGCGGACCGCGCCTATGCCTTCGAGCTGCCGGAGGGCAGCGCCGGCTCCTATTGGTATCACCCGCATCCGCACGGCCGAACGGCCGAGCAGGTCTATCGCGGCCTTGCCGGCGCCTTCGTCGTCAAGGCCAAGGCCGATCCTGTTCCGGCCGCCTATGGCGACACCGTGCTCATGTTCACCGACCTTCGCCTTGCCGCCGACGGATCGATGCCCGACAACACCATGAACGACCTGATGAACGGCCGCGTCGGTGACCATGTGCTGGTCAACGGCCAGAAGAACCCGCGGCTCGCCGTGGCGATGGGCGCGAAGCGGCGCCTGCGGCTCTACAACGCCACCAATGCGCGCTTCCTCAGGCTCGCTTTCGCCAACGCCGCGATGACGGTGATCGGCAGCGACGGCGGCCTGCTGGAGAAGCCGGTGGCGGCCGACGAGATCCTGCTCAGCCCGGCCGAGCGCGTCGAACTGGTCGTCGCCTTCGACAAGCCGGGAACCGCTTCGCTCACCACGCTTGCCTATGACCGTGGCTGGATGGGTCCCGGCCGGCCCAAGGACGCCGGGCTGACGCTGCTGACGGTCGATGTCTCGAACGCACCGGCCGAGGCGATGCCGCCGCTGCCCGAGCGGCTGAGGCCGATAGCGCCGCTTGGCCAGCCGACGGTCAACCGCCGGCTTGTCTTCACCGAAACCATGGCGATGAACGCCACCGGCATGGAGATGGGTTTTCTGATCAACGGCAAGGCCTTCGACATGAAGCGCGTCGACATCGTCGCCAAGGTCGGCGAGATGGAACTGTGGGAAATCGTCAACCAGGCCGACATGGACCACCCGTTCCATCTTCACGGCACGCAGTTCCAGGTGGTCGAGCGCGAGCGCGACGGCAAGGTCTCCAAACCGCCTTATCTGGCGTGGAAGGACACGGTCAACGTGGCGCGCGGCGAGACGGTGCGGCTCGTGACGCGCCAGGAACGGCCGGGGCCGCGCATGTATCACTGCCACATCCTCGAGCATGAGCAGCTCGGCATGATGGGCATCGTCGACGTGCAGGCATGAGGTTCCGCGCCGTTCTCGGGGCGGCCATGCTTGCGCTCGCCGGCCCGCCGACCTTTGCTCCGTCGCTGGCGGCAGGTCCGGACAATCCGATCGTGGCGGCACGCCAGGCCTCGATGAAGGAGATGGCGGCCGCCGCGAAGGCGATCGCCGAGATGTTCGACGGCAAGCGCGCCTATGAGCCGGCGGCGTTCAAGGCGGCGGCGAAAACGCTCGGCGCGCGCACCGGCCCTGCCCTCATCGCCGAGTTTCCCGCCGGCTCGCTCGGCGCGCCGTCAGCCGCCAGGCCGGAGATCGACCAGGCCCGACCGGAGTTCGAGGCGCTCGCCCGCCATGTCGGCCGGCTCGCCGACGCGCTCGCCGCCAAGGCAGATCAGGCGCCGGCCGCGATCACCAGCGACATGCGCATGGGCGCCATGCTGCCGATGGACGGCGGCAGCCTGCTCGGCAAGCGCCCGGGCGCCGCCGAGACCGATCCGGCAAAGCTGCCGGCCGAGCATCTCCTGCATCTCATCCTGCAGGATTGCTCGAGCTGTCATTCGAAATTCCGGCAAAAGACGGAGTGAGGCGCGCACCGGGCGGTCCGGCCATCGGCAAACGCTTGTTCTGCACAATAAAATCAGCTTGTGCTAATATACGGAATGCCATGCTCATCCGTGCATGACAGGTTTAGGGAGGATGCGATGAAAACGATGAATCGCAGGTCTGCAATCGCTCTCGGCGTGACCGCAGCGACGGTGGCGCCCCTGTTCGCAACGGCGACATTTGCGAAAACCAAGAAGTACGGTGCGAACGAAGGCAAGGAGATCGCGCCCGGCGTCAGAGTGGTGGAAGTCGGCACCGGCAATTCCGACATTCCCGCCTATAAGAGCATTGCAATCGTCGACGTGGTGTTTCAGCCCGGAGCACACGCGCCTCAAAGCGTGATGGACAACGACATGGTGTGCACGATTACCTCCGGCGCATTCACCATCAAGAAGGTGGACAAGGAGTTCAAGCTGAAGGTTGGCGACATGTACACCTGCTCCAAGGGCAAGACCGACGAGGCGACGAACACAAGCAAGGAGGTCGGCGTCCATCGCATCGCCATGCTGATCCCGGCGTAAAAGTGATTCCTGCGCAGAAGTGATTCCTGCGTAGGAGACTGAGGCGGTTCGGCGTTAGGTAGGGTTCGCTGAACCGCCCCAATCGTTTGTTTTTATGCGCTTCCGCTCCCCCAGTCGGACCATATGACGCCGCATTGCCATCGCCGTTCACGAACCGCAGCGCTGCCGCTCGGCAAGCCGCATCACAAAAGTGACGTTCTGACGGAGCTATATGCCAGGGCTCATACAGCCAACACAGGGTTCTGGTCATGGATGCCAGCGAACTGCAGGCCATAGGCGACACGCTGATGCGCCTCGTCACACCCGAAATGACACCGAAGGAACTGGTCAAGGCCGTCCGCAAGGTGCATCCCGGCGCCAAGAAGAAGGACATCGCCCGCGCCGCCTTCCACGCCATCATCGCCAATGCCGACCAGGATCTCGGCAAATCGAGGAACCTGCAGGCCTTCGCGCTCGCTGAGCGCACCCAGCAGGCGGAATAGCGACCACCGAGGATAGCTGCAAATTGCACCGATCGAATTGTGAGAAAATTAATAAGCTATTTCTAATATTACAGGTCACCCGGCAACAAACCCGGCGACGGACCCCATGACAAAGAACCTCGGCAATGCCAAGCCCAACGCTCCAGCGAGAGAGATGAAACCCTCACCGCTCGGCAGGATCGCACCGGCGCTGTTCCCGCTGGTGGTCGTGGCGCTGGGCTATGTCGTCGGCAAGCAGTTCTTCGGCTTCTGATCCGAGGCTCGCCTCATCCCCGGCAAACCGATTGCAAAATGCAATCGGATGTGCATCCTTGACCTCGAACAGGTCACAAAGGAGGCGCGGATGGCCAGGATCATCTATTCCATGCTGATGTCGCTGGACGGCTATATTGCCGGGCCGGACGGGAGCATCGACCTGCCGGTGCCCGAGGAAGAACTGCACCGGCATTTCAACGAGGACATGCGGCGGACCGCGATCATGCTCTGCGGGCGCCGCCTGTACGAGATAATGCGCTTCTGGGACGATCCTGAGCGGGAGAAAGGCGGCGAGGTCGAGCGCGATTTTGCCCTGGCCTGGCGCAGAACGCCGAAGGTCGTGTTTTCGACGACGCTCCGCGAGGTTGGCGCCAATGCGCGCCTGGCGGATGGCGATGCAGTGGCGGTGGCAAGGTCACTCAAGGCTAAGACGGATGGCCAGATCGGCGTCGGCGGCGCCGAATTGGCCGGGCATCTGGCCCGTGCTGGCCTGATCGACGAGTATCGGCTCTACATGCATCCGGTCGTGCTCGGCGGCGGCAAGCCGTATTTTCGGCATAGCCAGTCGTTCACGCTGGCGCCGCTCGGCACGCAGCGCCTCTCCCAGGGCGTGACGCTGCTGCGCTACGCCCCAGCCTGAGCGCGGCAGGTTCAATGCCGGTCAGCGAAACAGGATCGGGAGGCCGCCGCTTCGGCCGTTTGCCCTCCCCTTGCTGCTTTGGTCCTAGGGCCTAGGTCGTTCTTGCCCTTGCATGAGCGCGAGCGCATCTTCGAGATAGCCGGCAGGCTCGCAAACTCCGGTCAGGCCCGGCCGCCGAACCCAATACACCCCCCCAGGCTGCCGGGCCGCCGGCGTGGCGCTTGGGTCTCGGAACCTGTGTTTTTGCGTGACGACCAGCGGTTTCTCGATATTCTTGTTTCCGTTGTCAAATCGGCGCGTTACCGGCGACTTTTCTCCTACTAAAGACCAAGGAACGGAAACCTTGCGGCAACCCTTCGGGCGTTGAATCGTATTGCTGTTCGAGGATTGAATTCTTGGGCAACGAGCTGGAGCTGCACATGGTGGCAGGCGAACCAGACAGTGTCCGCGTGAAATTCATCAACGCCCAATGGCTGGTGCGCGTCGTCGACGGCGGCAGGCTGACCCATCAGTTGTTCGACATCCACGCGGAAGCCGAAGCCTTCGCCGAGGAGGAACGCCACCGGCTGGGCCTGCCCGGCGAGCCGCCGGCAGAGGAGCCGGTCGAGACGAGGCGGCGCAGCGGGCGCGGGCGCTGACATTTCCTATAAGGTTAGCGCTCTACGGCGCCCCCCTCTGTCCTGCCGAACATCTCCCCCTCAAGGGGGGAGATTGGCAGCTTCAACGCCCCGCTCAATCCTGCAACGTCGGTGATTGGCGAAAGCCGACGCGACATCCGATCTCCCCCTTGTGGGGGAGATGGCCGGCAGGCCAGAGGGGGGCGCGAAGGAGCGCGGCCTCGGCGATTGGCGATCCTTGAAACCGCCCTTACGCCTTCACGCGCTTCAGCGCCTGCGCCATGCAGTGGATGCCGCCGCCGGTCTTGGAGATCTCGCTCATGTCGACGGCCGCGACCTCGAAGCCCTGCGCCTTCAGCTTTTCGATCAGCGTCTTGCTGGAAGTCGGCGCGATCACCCTGTCCTTGCCGAGCGACATGAAGTTGCAGCCGAGCGCCATCGTGTCCTGGAAGGGCACGTCGATGATCTCGTGACCCTTGCCCTTCAGCCAGTCGACGATGCCGGGCTCGGTGCAGGCGAGGCACACCGCAGTGAGCTTTTCGGCGATCGGCACCACCATCAGGTCGATGTGGACGTAGTATTCGTCGATGAAGGCGATGCGGGTTTCCCAGCCTTCCTTGTCGAACCAGGCCTGCACCTGGCGCGCGCCCTCCTCCTGGGTGCGGGCGCCGCCGCAGCCGATCAGCACCACACCCTCCTCGATGACGTTGAAGTCGCCGCCCTCGAAGGTGCCGGCCGTCACCATGTCGTAGATCGGGATGCCGAGCTTCTCATAGGTGCGGATGGCGGCATAGTTCTCGCCGCGCCGCCACCAGTTGGCCATGGCGGTGATGAAGGCGCCGTAGGGCGTCATGACGCTGGAGTCGCGCGAATAGACCTGCATCGGCAGTTCCGGCGTCGGCTCGTGCCAATGGATGTTGACGCCGAAATGCTCATAGGCCGCGACGAGGTCCTTATGCTGCGCCTGCGCGATCTGGACGTTGCAGGGCGCCTCGCGCAGATGTTTCCTCGACAGCGAACTGGTCGACAGATGCCGCAGGAAGTTGGGCGAGCCGAGCAGCACGTCGGTCAAGACATCGGTCTCGTTGGCGAAGCCCCAGGCGGTCAGCGGCTTGGTGCCGCCGGCGGGGTTGCGGCGCTGCAGCGAGAAGGGTTCGGCGACGATGCGGTCATGGACGGTCATGGGGTTCTCCTCGATTTGATATTGGTCATGCGGTGGAAGCGGACGGGATCCACCAGTCGTGTCCGCGCGGCGTGGTGACATATTCCGGCCAGCGGAAGTTTGTCGGCGGTTGGTAATCGCAGAGCGGCGCGATCCAGTTCGAGCCGCCGACGCCGCCGCCGGTGCGGGCGACGAACTCGTCCATCGCGGCGTCGCGCGCGGCCTTGTCCTCCAGCAGGCGCAGCGCGGTCAGCGCGACCGTCTTGGAGGCGCAGGTCACCATCGGGTCGATGGTGGCCGGAATGCCGCCCAGCGCATTCATCACCCAGGAAGGATAGGCGTGGCCGTTGGCCGAACGCAGCGCCGGCCGGGCGACGTAAAAGCGCGCCGTCGGCGCATGCCAGCTCATGTCGGTATAGTCGTCGGAGGTCGAGTTCACCTGCGAAGGCGGCAGGTCGCGGCGCAGGATCGCCTCGGCTTCCTGCGGCGCAATCAGCCGCTCCAATTCGTCAATGAACGGATTTTCGGTCGCCTCGCCGCCGGCATTGACCTGGACCTCTCGGGCGATCGCTTTCGCTTCTTCGCTCCACCGCGGCGGGCCGACAGCGGCGAGCGCTGCGTAAGTGATTTCGGCCATGGCGTGGTTGGCGAGGCCCGGCCGCGACTTCGACACCCAATGACGCTCGTAGCGGCAGCCGCTCATCCTGGCCGCCGCTTCCGCGTTGCGGTCGAGCACGGCTGTCACCTGCTCGGCCATACGAAGCGTCGGCACGCGGATCATGTACTGGATCTCGGCAAGGCCCGCCGGCAGGTTGTCGGCGGTCGCCTGGCCAGCGGTGAGGATCGCCTCGCTGATCGACCAGCCGCCCTGGTGCGTCAGCATGGAGTCGCGCAGCGCCTTGGAAGCCATGCACATCATCATCAGCGCATCGTTGGCGCCGGGCGCGCGCACTGCCGAATGCGCCTGCGGGATCGGTGCGCCGTCGCTTGCGCGAACCCAGTTTTCCGGCTCGTCGCAGATGAAGCGGTAGATCATCGCGTAAGCCGCGCCGCAATGCGTGTCCCAGCGCGCGGTGTTGCAGAGCGGCAGCATGTAGAAGGGATGGAAGGAAATCATGCCGGCAAGGCCGTCATAATAGCCTTTCGCGGCATGGATCGGCTTCGAGCCCCTCACCTTCTCGGCCGGCTCGCCGGTGAAGCGCAGCGTGCCTTTTATGCCATGCTGCTGCATCGCCGCCTTGGCGGCGAGCAGGCCGCCGAGGCTACCGATGCCGAGGCCCGAATGCGGATCGGTGTGGCCGCCGGCCTCGAAGCCCAGGCCGGGCCTCGGCTGCTTCACGGTCGCGGCGTCCTGGCAATTGCTGGGCACGGCGTCGTATTCGGCATACATGCCGACTGTAGGGCCATCCCCGTTCGTCCAATGGGCGCAGAAGGCGGTCGGCATGCCGCCCGAGCCTTCCTCGACCGAGAAGCCCTCGCGCTTCAGCCGGTCGACATACCAGGCGGCCGACTGGTACTCGCGCCAAGCGGTTTCGCCGAAGTCGAAAATGGTGCGCGTCCAGGCCGACAGCAGCGGCTGGATGCCGTCGATGCAGGCGAGCGCGGTTTCCTGCGCTGAAGTCGTCACCGGTTCCTCCATGCCATAAAGAAAGCAGTGAAGCGGCTCGTCAAAAAGTGATATGTTTTCCCGGCTCGTGCAAATTCGGTTCACCTGAGGCATCTTGCGAATACCTTCCACGCAGGCGCTGCGCGCCCTCGACAGCTTCGCCCGTCACGGCAGCGTGTGGCGCGCCGCCGACGAACTCCACCTCACCCGCAGCGCCGTCTCGCATCAGTTGCGGCTGCTCGAACGCGACCTCGGCTTCGATCTCTTGCAGCGCATCGGCAAGGGCGTGGCGCTGACGCCGCGCGGCCAACGCTACGCGGCGGATGTGCGCAAGGCGCTGACCGTGCTCGGCGACGCGGTGACACAGGGCGGCGGCACCGGCGTCGGCGGCTCCTTCGCCATCTCCTGTCCGCCGGGCTTCGCCTCGATGTTCCTGTGCACCCACATCGGCGAATTCCAGCAGATGTATCCGGACGTCGCGCTCTCGGTGCTGACGCCGCGGCGGCTCGACGACGTCAGCAATCCGGAGGCCGACGCCTTCATCGCCTTCGGCGTCGGCAACTGGCCGAACCGGGCGGTGGAACTGCTGTGCGAAGTCTCCTTCACGCCGCTCTGCAGCCCGACGCTGCTCAACAAGATCGGCGGATTTTCCAAACCCGCCGACGTGCTGCGCGCCAATCTGCTGCATCTCAGCGACACCGAGGACTGGGCGCGCTGGCTGGCGCTGTCCAAGGTGGAAAATCCCGATACCGAGGGCGGCATCTTCTTTTCCGACATGAACCTCGTCTTCTCGGCGGCGATCGCCGGCCAGGGGATCGCCCTGGGCGACGAACTGACCGGCCGCAGGGCGCTGAGCGAGGGCCGGCTGGTCAAGCCGTTCGAAGCGACTGTCCCTTCGCCGCGCGCCTATTTCCTGGTCTTCGAGCATGCCAAGGCGGGCCACCCCGTGCTCAATGCCTTCAGCGAATGGCTAAGGGCGAAGCTGTCGGAGAACAGGCTTTAGAGGGATTGAGCGGGCCGCCGACAACGCAGGATGTGAGACGGCGCTCAAGCCTTTCGGATCGTCATCCTCGGGTTTGACCCTGGGCTTGACCCGAGGATCCTGTGACGATCGCGAAAGGCACGCCCGATCAGAATTCTGCACCGTTGCAGCTCCCATAGGTCACGGCATGGATTCCAGGGTCTGCGCGCGTCGCTTCGCTCCTTGCTCCGCCCTGGAATGACGACGGCATGAACGCTTTCGCCAATCGCGAACGTCGGCGAGCGCGCCGAAAGCGCGCGTCTGTACACGCTGTTGCCACCTGCCAATGTGGGCCATCCGTGAATCAAATTTGCCGATCAGGCGAAAACTATTCGGTTGCGGTGAGCCGCCGGCGTGCCTACGATTTCAGACGAGACTGAGGATAGAGGCAGGATGCAGCAACCCGGCCGGGCCGCAGAGATCAAGGCGAACGGGATCGGCAAGAGCTTCGGCTCGTTCCGGGCGCTGGACAATCTGACGCTCGATATCGGCCGCGGCGAGTTCCTGACGCTGCTTGGGCCGTCCGGTTCCGGCAAGACCACTTTCCTGATGATTTTGGCCGGCTTCGTTCAGCCGAGCGAAGGCCGCCTCTTCAGCGACGGCACCGACATCACGGACCGGCCGGCCGAGCAGCGCGCCGCGGGAATGGTGTTCCAGGGCTACGCGCTGTTCCCGCATATGAGCGTAGAGCAGAACATCGCTTTCCCGCTCAAGGTGCGCAAGAAATCGGCTTCCGAGATCAAAAGCCGCGTCGGCGAGATGATCGAGCGCGTCGGGCTCAAGGGCCACGAGAAGAAATTGCCGGCGCAGCTTTCCGGCGGCCAGCAGCAGCGCGTGGCGCTCGCCCGCGCGCTGGTGTTCGAGCCGGGCGTGCTGCTTCTCGACGAGCCGTTCTCGGCGCTGGACAAGAGCCTGCGCGGCCAGATGCAGGCCGAGATGAAGCGGCTGCACCAGGAGACCGGCACCACCTTCGTCTTCGTCACCCACGACCAGAGCGAGGCGCTGGCGCTGTCCTCGCGCGTCGCCATCTTCAACCACGGCAAGCTCCTGCAGGTCGGCAGGCCGGACGAGGTCTACGACCGGCCGGCCAACCGCTTCGTCGCCGAGTTCCTGGGCGAGATCAACATGCTGCCGGTGAAGGGCGTCAAGCCCGCCGACAATGGCGCCACCGGTGTTTGCGAGGACCGCGCGGTCAACATGCGCTGCAAGGCGGAAGCGATCAAGGGCGATGCCATCCTGGCCATCCGTCCGGAGCACATGTCGATCGCGCCCGAAGCTTCTGCCGGCGAGAACGGCATCGCCGCGACCGCCGTCGCCTCGACCTATCTGGGTGCCGCGACCAAGCTCGACCTCACCACCCGCCAGGGCGCGAAGGTCACCGTGTCGGTGCCGAACGAGGTTGCGGCCTCCGCTCTCAGCAAAGGCAATTCCGTCTGGCTGACCTGGCCGGCGGAAAAGGGTTTCCTCCTGCCGGACGGAGGACAATGAGCGCCGACGCGGCCTGAAATCGCCGCACCGGCTTCCGGACCAGATCAACGAAAACAAGGGGAACTGAAATGAACGATACCAAGAAGCAAACCATCGAATCCCTCGCCGAGAGGGCAAAACGCGGCGAAATCTCGCGCCGGCAGTTCGCGCAGCTCGCGGGCCTGGTGCTTGCCGGTACGCCGATGCTGCTGCGCTCGACCAGCTCTTTCGCCGAGACCAAAGGACTGGTGCTGGTGAACTGGGGCGGCGACGCCATCACGGCTTACGATGCCGCCTACGGCCAACCGTTCACCAAGGACACCGGCATCCCGGTCAAAATGGACGGCTCAGGCCCGACCGAGGGTGCGATCGCGGCGCAGTTCAAGAGCGGCGCGCCGACCTGGGACCTCGTCGACGTCGATCCGTTCTCGGCGATCACGCTCGGCGGCCAGGGCATGCTCGAGCCGATCGACTACAAGATCGTCGACAAGAGCAAGATGCGGCCGGGCTTCGGCTGGGAATATGCCGCCTCGACCTACTTCTTCTCCTATGTGATCGCCTACGACTCGCAGAAATTCGGCTCCAACGCGCCGACCGGCATGGCCGATTTCTTCGACGTCAAGAAATTCCCAGGCAAGCGCTCGCTCTACAAATGGGGCGTGTCGAGCTGGGAAGCGGCGCTCCTTGCCGACGGCGTGGCGCCCGCCTCGCTCTATCCGCTCGACCTCAAGCGCGCGCATGACAAGATCGCCGCCTTCAAGGAAAACGTCGTCTCCTATTGGGGAGGCGGCGCCGAGAGCCAGAGCGTGCTGCTCAACGGCGAGGCCTCGATGGCGATCGTGTGGTCGACGCGCGCTTCGCTGATCGAGCAGGACTCGGGCGGCCAGATCAAGTTCATCTGGGACCAGGGCCTGATCTCGCCCGGCGCGCTGGCGGTGCTGAAGAACAATCCAGGCGGCAAGGAAGCGGCGATGAAGTTCATCGCCAGCACGCAGGATCCGCAGAAGGAGCTGGTGATGTTCGACAAGCTCGGCCAGGGTCCGGCGAACCCGGCGGCCGACGCGCTGATCCCGGCCGACAAGAAACGCATCAATCCCGTCGATCCGGACAACATGAAGAAGCAGATCGCGCTCGACATGGAGTGGTACGCCAAGAACTACGGCGCAGCGCTCGACGAATACACCAAGATCATCTCCGCCTGATCGGGGCGGAGATGCCGAGCTGACATGAGAGGCACCCTCTCCGACAGGATGGGCGCGGCGCTGCTGATGGCGCCGCTGCTCCTGTTCCTCGTCCTTGCCTATGCCTGGCCTTTCCTCGGCGTGGTGAAGTGGAGTTTTACACTCCCCTCGCCTGGCCTCGGCCAGTACCACGCCCTGCTCACCGATGACCTGGTGCAGTCGGTGTTCATCCGCACGCTGCGCATCGCGGCGATCGTAACGGTCGTGTCGGTGACCGCGGCCTATGCGATCACCGTTGTCTGGGTGCGCGGCAGCCCGGTGCAGCGCGTGCTTGCCGAGTTCTGCATCCTGGTGCCGTTCTGGATTTCGGTGCTGACGCGCGCTTTCGGCTGGGTGGCGCTGCTCTCCAACCGCGGCCTGATCAACACCTGGCTGCAATCGATCGGCTTCATCTCCGAGCCGCTGACCCTGGTGCGCAACGAGTTCGGCGTCATCGTCGGCATGTCGCATTTCCTCATACCTTTCGCGGTGTTTCCGCTGGCGTCCGCCATGCGCAGCCTCGACGAGCGCGTGCTGCTTGCGGCGCGAGGCCTGGGCTCCAGCCGCATGCGCACCTTCTGGACGGTATTCGTGCCGATGACGCGCTCGGGCATCATCGGCTCGGCGCTAATCACCTTCGTCTTTTCGTTGGGCTTCTTCGTGACGCCGGCGATCCTCGGCGGCGGCCGCAGCGTGATGATCGCGGAGCTGATCTACCTGCGCATCTTCCAGAGCCCGGACTGGGGGTTGGGCGCGGCGATCAGCGTCGTGCTGGTGGTGTTCGTCGGCGCGCTGATGGCGCTGCTCTTCCGCTACGTCAAACCGAGGCAATTGGTGTAGCGCTATGCCGACCTATCGCCCCGGCCCCGTCTCGCTCATCCTCGCAGTGCTCGTGGCGCTGTTTCTGCTTATGCCGTTGCTCGCCGTCATCCCCGTGTCGCTCACGCCGAGCCGCATGCTGACCATGCCGACGGGCGAATTGTCGCTGCGCCACTACCGCTCACTGATCGAGGATCCGCGCTGGCTCGATTCGATCCTGCTCTCGCTCCGGATCGGTATCGTCAGCAGCGCGCTCTCCACCGTGCTGGCGCTCACCTTCAGCCTGGGCGTGTGGATGTTCCAGCCGCGCTTCACCGCCGCCCTCGTCGGCTTCGTGCTGCTGCCGATGGTGGTGCCCCCGGTGGTCTCGGCGGTGACGCTCTATTTCCTGCTCACCTCGGTCTCCGGCATCTCGTCCTTCTTCGGCTACGACACCTGGCTGGGTGTCGCGATGGCGCATTCGGTGATGACGGTGCCTTTCGCCACCGTTCTGATCCTGGTGTCGCTCAGCCAGCTCGACCGCCGCATCGACCTTGCCGCGCGCGGCCTGGGCGCCAGCGTGTGGGAGCGCGCGACGCGTGTCATCATGCCCAACATCAAGTTCGGCATCGTCACCGCGGCACTGCTCTCCTTCGTGCTTTCCTGGGAAGAGATCGGCGTCACGCTGTTCATCACTTCGGTGAACGCCATCACCCTGCCGCGCCTAATGTGGATGGGCCTGCGCGACAACATCGATCCGGCGATCGCGGCGCTGTCGGTGATCCTGATCATCATCACCGTGCTGGTACTCGCCATGCGCAGTGTCATCACACGGCGGCGCCCGGCGGCGTGAACCGTGCTTGCCCGTGCCTCAAACGAAAGAGGCCCGCCGGGAGCGACGGGCCTCGTGAGGCGCCGAAGTGGAAGTTCGACCCGTCACGTGATCCGGGGGTATGGATCGCCAAAAGCTTAGCCAACGGAGGTCGAGCGGGCGATTTACAAATCCGTAAACTTCGGCTCCGCGAGCGAAGGTGGTGGCGACAAAAATTCTGTATTATCAATATTTTGAGCGTATGCGCCGCCGCGAGCGCGAGATCGCTTCAATCAAACGTGATGGAAAATGCCGGCGCAACGACTGCCGTTCGCGACGATACGGCGAACGGCATCGACCGGCCAGAGCATTTCACCGTTTCGCGGAAACGGCGAACCGCTCTATCTCTTGTTTTGACGCAATTCCGGACGGAAGACCGCTACGCACTTTTCCTGGAATTGCTCTGAAGCGCGTCGCGATCTTTCAGATCCGTGCGCTTCAGGTTTTTGATTTTGCGCATGTCTTTGTCCCGAAACCACTTTCGGGAGACATGTTTTAGCGATTCCCGGGAAGCATTCTGGTCAGGATCTCGTCACGGCGAACGAAGTGATGATAGAGCGCGGCAAGGGCGTGTATGCCGGCAACGATCAGTATGCCGTTCGCGCATAGCGAATGCAGCTCGCGGATGGTTCGCGCGGTCGCTCGGTCCGGAGCAAACGGCGCCGGCACGGTGAACAGGCCGAAGAAGCTCAACGCGTCGCCCCTGAACCAGGTCAACAGGATGCCGAGGACGGGAATCGCGACCAGCAGCGCGTAGAGGACGAAATGACCGACCTTCGCGGCGGCCTGCTCCGCGGCAGTCATCTCCGCCGGGAGGCTCGGCGCCCCTTTCATGCCGCGCAGGACCACCCGCCAAAAGACAAGCGCGGCGAGCAGGAGGCCGAAGGAAATGTGCAATCGCCAAATGGCGTCGACCGCCGGATCGCCACGGGGATAGAACTCTTCGCCGAAGGTTAGACCATAAAGCAGAATAACGAGGGCAAAGAGCACCCAATGCAAGAATTTCTGGCTGGACGTATAGGTGCTGATGACGGACATCACGCGGCTCCGCTGGACACACCCGTGTTTCGGGCGTGTTCCTGGCAGACTTGTGACAGCCAAATTAAGAATTGGTAAGGCTTCGACCAACTGACAGGTTGGCGCGAGCAGACGTCCCGCGTCGTAGGCAGTGCGGTTTTCACCTGCCTGCATTCCACGCCGGTCGAGCGGCGCCGCGCAAGGCGAAGGCCCCCCGGCCTCGCCTGCGTCGCAGCCGATCAGGCGGCCTGCGGCCGCCGCATCCTCTCGACGAGAGCCTGCCGGGCCGGGCCGGCAAGCGGCCTGTCCATAGTCAGCAGGCCGTCGAGCAGAGCGAGGAGCTCTCGCGCCGCGGACGACTTGCAGGAGTAGTAGACCATCTGGCGGTCGCGGCGGGTGTCGACCAGGCCAAACCTGCGCAGTTTGGCCAGATGCTGGGACAGTGCTGACTGGCTGAGTTCGACCTTGTCGGCGAGCGCGCCGACCGACAATTCGCCTTCGGCCAGGTAGTTCATGATGAGCAGACGCTTCTCGTTGCCCATCACCGCAAGAAAGGCTGCCGCGCTTTCTGCGTTGGCGGTAAGTTTCTTCGTCACCATCGATTTCCCCATGTTCATGCTCTTCCGAGGCCATGGGGGCGATGGCTTCAGAGTTCCAGAGCATTCGTGGACCTGCTCCGACATGGAATCGGAACCTGCCCTGCTTCTTTGGTCGACCAAATCCCGTCGTAACCCGGTTGCCACCACGTCGGGATATTGGCCTCGGACAGCATGCGCCACGTTGTTGCGTGACGCAAGTTGGCGCAGACTCGGAATAATTCCGCGCCGCTAATGAATATCAGTGCTTCGTTGTTTCAGCAAGGATATAGCGAGGCTGGCCCAGCATCCGGCGTGCTCGCCGGCCAGATCATGAGAGGAAAGGCCTGCAGGCCGCGGCCCCAGAAAGACGTATACCGTCACCATTTTTTTCGGAGACTCACCTCGTTTCCGAACCTGTGATAATATTAGCCGGGGAAGAAAAAGGGGGACATGGGCGGAGGAGGAAGCCATGTCCAATATGTCACGAAACACGTTCACACCGTTAGAGACGGCCCTGTTTGGGCGCGTCTTCGAAAGCGGCCGAGTCGACGGCGAGACCGAAGAGCAAAAGGAAGCGCGCGCCTCGCGCATCATTGCGAACTACATGGCCGGCATCACCGACGAGGCGGAACTCGTCGAACTGTCCCGCAAGCCGCTCGGAAGGTAGAACGGACGACGTCCGCCGCCGGCGCGCACTGCTCACATCCTGTTGAAATACCGGGATGAAACTCTCCGGGCAGTTGCGCGTTTCTGATCCGCTCACAACGCATCAGGGGGTTTCGCGATGATCCAGGGATGGTTTTCCAGGCCGGTTGAAGTCGCAGTCGGCGTGGCGGGCTCGATCCGGCACATTTCCAACGCGCAGCAGGCCGTCGAATTGCTGACGGGCCAGTGGCGCGACGCCGGCAGCGCGCAGCACAGCGCGGCGCTGCGCGCCTGCCGCCGGGCAATGACCGGCGACGTTCCGGCCGACAATGCCAGGGACGCCTTTGTCAGCGCCGCGCGCGAAGCGCATGTGCTGGTCGAATAGGCCGCTATGCACTTTGGGCGACATGTTGTTTTGATGCATGTCGTTCTCCCAAAACCGCTATGCACTTTTGGGCGACATGCACATGTTGTTTTGATGCATGTCGTTCTCCCAAAACCGCTATGCACTTTTGGGCGACATGCACATGTTGTTTTGATGCATGTCGTTCTCCCAAAACCGCTATGCACTTTTGGGCGACATGCACATGTTGTTTTGATGCATGTCGTTCTCCCAAAACCGCTATGCACTTTTGGGCGACATGCATTAGCGATAGAAGAGCCACAACAGCACCAGCACGGCGAATGCTGCCGGAGAGAGCAGGATTCCGGCCCGCAAAACACACATGACCAGGTAGAGCGGCGTGGACATGCCTGGCCGCTTTTATCGGTTGCGCAAACTGCCGTGCCGGTTGCGCGAATTGACGGGAAGCCGACGCGCCGGCCGAAACCGATGCGTGCGATCCGCCTCGGCATGCGAGCGGCTGCGCACAGCCTCCTCATAGAGCCCGAAAGCGGTCGCCATCAACGTGGCGACGGTCATGGCGGATGCAAGCACGGCGATCAGCATGATAGGTCTTCCCGCGTTTCAGCAGCCTGTCGGGTCTGATTATCGCCGCGGACTGCCGCGCAGCCAGTGACTTTGGTCACGTGTTTTTTTGGGGTCACGTGTTTTCGGGCAGCGCGCCAAGTTGTCGGGGCGGCTTGAATCCGGCCCGTATGCCGACCCGCGCGGCGCATCGCCGGTCTCAAAAATTCTTCGGAACATTATCGGCAGTGGTTGGTTAACGCGCGGGTCCGCCAATCATCCCGGACCCGCATTCCAACAGGCGCCCCGCCGGCGCCGTTGCTTGTCAAAAGACCACCATACGAACGGAGGATGTGATGAACGACGTCTGGTTTTCCGAGCCGGTCGTGATTGATTTCGAGCCAAGCGGACAACACAAGGTTTCAAGCTGCTTCGAGGCCGTCGAATGCCTCGACCAGCGCTGGCCAAGACGGGCGCGCGACGGCGCCTGGCGGTCGGCAAGCCGCGTCTGCCGCGACGCGCTCGACGGTTTGAGAAGTCCCGTCGAAGCCCGCAAAACCCTGCGCAAGGCGGCGAAGGCCGCCGGACTGCTGGCCTGAGGCGCGTCGCGCTGCCTCGGGCGTTGTCCGTAGCCGCCCGCGACCTGGGAAAAACTTCGGAACATTGCAGCCGCCGGCCTGTTCTTCCATCGTAGTCTCCTGACTACGGGTTCCAGACCCAAGCCGAGCCCGCCCTGGCTTCCCCTCGCCGGGGCGGGCTTGATTTTTACGCCCTGGAGATTGGCCGAAACGCTATCCCGTCGTCATCCTCGGGTGGAGCGGGAAGCGAAGCGTACCAAGTAGGCCCAAGGATCCAGGCCGTGCACCTTTCCTGGAATTGCTTGGTAGTGTGCTGAGAGTTCTGCAAATTCGCTGAGAGAGGGCGGTCATGGCAGGCTGGTGATTGTTCACGTCACCTGATTCCCGCGAAGGAACGCCACCATGACCAAGATCGAAGATAAATCCGCCATAGCTGCCGTCAAAGACATTCTGCTTTCGAACCCGGATGGGCTGCACGAAGTGATCCGCGCAGTGATGCAGGAGGTCCTCGAGGCCGAGATGGACGAGGCGCTGGGCGCTTCGAAGAGCGAACGGACACCGGAGCGGCTCGGCTATCGCTCTGGGTATTACGGCCGCACGCTTGTCACCCGTGTCGGCAAGCTGGAGCTGCGGGTTCCGCAGGACCGGCAGGGGCGCTTCTCCACCGAGCTGTTCGAGCGCTACCAGCGCTCCGAGCGGGCCTTGGTGGCGACGCTTGCCGAGATGTACGTGCAAGGCGTGTCGACCCGCAAGGTCAAGGCGATCACCGAGGAGCTGTGCGGGCATGCCTTCTCGGCCTCGTCGATCTCGGCCATCAACAAACGGCTGGACGAAAGCCTGAAGGCCTTTGCCGAGCGCCCGCTTCAAGAGCCCTTTGCTTACCTCGTGCTCGATGCCCGCTACGAGAAGGTGCGCGAGGCGGCATCGTCATGAGCCAGGCGGTGCTGATCGCGGTCGGCATCGACTGGGACGGGCGGCGCCAGATCCTGGCCGTGGAGATGGCCAATCGCGAGAGCCGCTCGGCCTGGAAGGACTTCCTCGTGGCGCTCAAGGCGCGCGGTCTTAGGGGCGTCGAACTGGTCGTGTCCGACGACCATGCCGGCCTGGTCGCGGCGATCGGCGAGGTGATTCCGGAAGCGGCCTGGCAACGCTGCTACGTGCACTTCCTCAGGAACGCGCTCGATCACCTGCCGCGCAAGCACGGCGACGACTGCCTGCAGGAGCTCAGATGGCTCTACGACCGGCGCGATCTCGCCGAGGCCAAGGCCGATCTCGCCGCGTGGCTGGCCAAATGGTCGGGCCGCTATCCGCGGCTGACGACGTGGGTGGAGGAGACCATCGAGCGCACGCTGACCTTCTTTCGCCTGCCGCGCCAGCACCACAAGCACCTGAAGTCGACCAACATGCTGGAACGCCTCAACGAAGAGATCAGGCGCCGCACCTATGTCGTGCGCATCTTTCCCAACGCCGAAAGCTGCCTGCGCCTGGTCAGGGCGCTGGCCGTCGAAACCAACGAAAACTGGATGGAGGCCAACCGCTACATCAACATGGACGACCTGCGCGAGCATAAGAAGCTCGCTCTGCGCCAAGCCGCATGACCAGCCTCATGGCCGCCCCTTTTTGCAGAACTTGACGCACACAACCAATTGCTTTGGCGAAGCGGCGACCGACGTATACTCGAGAGCGTTCGGAGCGCATCCCATGGGGTACATGAAAACGTCGGCCGCCGGGCTTCAGGGGTGCCTATTGTCCAGGCCCCTTTATCTCGGCGAGTCGGCTGCCCGACAGCAACGCGAAGACCGGTTCGTGGTGAACGGGAGGTTACTATCCACAGGATGCGCCCGACCGGCGCGGATGGTTTCGGCGTTCGATCAGCCGAACCCGCCGAGCACTTCCGGAAACCGAACCGCCATGGCTCCGTCGTCCGCTTGCCTGGCGTAGATTTCATGCATCTTCCTGCCGTCGTATCTGGCGCGGCGGCGCTGGACGTCCTTGCCGAAGAGGCCTGCAACGGCGTCAAAACGCCGGAGAAAGCGCTTGATCACGCCGCGTTCGAACGGCACGCGCTGCTCGAAGGGCTTGCCCCACGGCGTGCCCTTTGCCAGATCGCGCCAGATCCCGAGCGCGTCGAGTTCCACCCCAACCTGGTTGCCCCATGGCTTGCCGCCCGCGAAATGCCGGGCATAGGCTTGGGAAAACCGAAATTCGTTCGAGCCGTTCGACATCAGATTCCAGTTCGGGTGCATCGTCTGCCACTTGCCCTCGAAGACGATGTTGAGCGCATTCTGGTCGTTCATCTGCCCTTCGACGGCGAGCCTGCGGGCCTCGCTCAACAGGTCCTGCTCGCGCACCGGCGGCATGTTGAAGACGATGATGCCGGCATTGAAATAAGGCGCGCCTGGCTGCATCGACATCTCTTTCCGGTAGCGCGGGCGGAAATACATGTAGTCGTCGTGGGCCGCCAGCAGGTGCGCATGGATTGGCTGGTCCACCAGATCGGCAATGTCGCGGTTGAACAGGACGTCGCAGTCGATATGGGCGATGCGGTCGTATGACGCGAATTCGGGGAAACGGTCGGCGAACAGCCGGATGAAGGTGGCGACGCTTCCCGGCCGAAAACGGTAGCCGGAGTCAGCCATGAAGTTCGCCACGTCCACGATCCGGATACGGTCTTTCAGCAAGCGATCGGCAATGTCGATGTCATCCTTGCTTGCCCCGACATGCATAATGAAGCCGGGCGTCATTTTGCGTGAGACGTCCAGAATTCTGCGAGCCGCCAGGCAGGCGTAGGGAAAGTATTTGGCGTCCGCTGCCAGGAAGAAACAAGAATTTGTCATTTGAAACGGCTATTGTAACCTTCTTCGTTCGCAATTCCTGAGACGCAATGCCTCTCGATGAAAGTCTCGATGGGGCCAGTTAGGGCGTCCGCCTCCCTTTTGACCTTATCGTCGTCCCACTCCCACCACCGGATCGCCAGCAGCTTCGAGATGACGTCTTGAGAAAAGCGGTATCTGATCAGCCGGGCCGGAGACCCGCCCACGATCGCATAGGACGGCACGTCCTTGGTGACCACGGCCCCGGCGCCGACGACAGCACCGTCGCCGATCGCCACCCCCGGCAATATTATGGCGCCGTGGCCTATCCAGACGTCATTGCCGATCGTGATGCCGCCCGGCCTGCCGCCATTTCCCATCGGCTCGGGCCGCTTCAGTATCCGGCTGTGGATCGGGAATGAAGTGGCGCTGCCGGTCGGATGTTGGCCGGAGCACATGAAGAGCACTTCGCCAGCGACCGAGCAGAAGGATCCGACCTTCAACGGTGCTTCCTTCGACGGGAACAGAACCTTTCGCCATGTCACGCCGTAAGTGTGGCGGCCGACGGCCACATGCTCCGGCAGTTTGGAGCGAGCATTCCTCAGCCATTGGGAAAATACGGACATTCGCACAGCCCCCACCCGTAGCCCTTCCGCAACTTAGCGGCAGATGGGCCAATCATGACTCTCGAGATTCGCAGCCTGAGATCAGCCCCAGTCGATGTTGTTGATGCCCTCTCTGCCGATGCGGTCGCGAAGCGCTGCGATCCTGTTGGACAAGTCCCGCGACAGCCTTTCGTGCGTCTCCACCAGAACATGACCGATGGACCGATAGACGCCGTCATCGAGCATGGACTCGATGCATTCGGCTTCGGCACCCTCGATGTCCATCTTGACGACGGTAGCGGGCTCCTCCAGCTCTTTCAGGAATTGCAAGGGCCGTGGGGTCCGGCTCAAAGGCGATTACCCTCATGCCGTAGCCGAGAGCATACCGGGTCACATCGCCTGCATTGGCCCCGAGGTCGATGAAAAGGCCACGGCGCGGAAGGGATTTCATCAGCCGATGAAAATCGAACTCGGCCTGCCTCTTCGGGCGCGGCGAGCGATGCCATCTGCGGTACAGATGCCAGCGTAATATAAATTCGAGATAACTTTCCTGTAACACCCCGAAGCCCCCGCTTCCTTGGCGCGGATATACTGACCACCGGGCGCGTCTTCAAGCATGGAATTCCTCGCCGAGCGCCACGCGGTGACATTCCGGTCGAGCAGCGAGGTTGGCCGAGGGCGTCAATTGAAGGGCCGCGTCAGCGATCTTGTGCTTTGGGCCAGGCGCAAAGCACCGCACGCCGATCGCACAGGCTCCTTCGCTCGTATGTGAGCAAGGTCGGACTGTTCAATTCAGACTTGGGTCGCACATGTCGCAGGACTGCAGGTCCATTTCCAAGCGCCGTGCAAGCCAAGTATTATTCAGTGGGCGAAAGTATCGGGATGCATTGACCACAAGTTCGACGGGGCAGCGGTTGGCGGATGTCCGTATCGACGGTCCAATCCGGCAGACCCGTGTCGCTGAAGCCGGGGGCTCTTGGGAATGACCTACGTCGTCAGTGTATTCGAAACGTGGTATTGGCAATCCGTCCTTGCCACGAAGGACTGGGCCGAAGCATTGGCGCTGGCCAGAGAGATCGGCGACAAAGGGCGCGTCGAGCAGAAGCCGGAACCGGATACGCCTTGGACTGGCGTGACCTCCAGGACCTCTTGCATGTCGCCAGCCAATGATCGATGGACCAAGGCCTGAGCTTCTCGACCATGGCAAGCATGTCAGGCGCTTAAAGCGCTTCGCGACGAAACAGATTCAGGCGACGCGCTTTTAAGTCTTTGTTTTGATGCATGTCGTTCTCCCAAAACCGCTGCGCACTTTGGGCGACATGCATTAGGCTCGCCTGCGGCGCAACACCCAGCCCATACAACGTCGCGTTCGGGCTCCGGACCTTGGCCTGAAGCGCGTCGCGATCCTGCGGATTCGCTCCATGCGCTTAGGCTTTGATTTTGCGCATGTGTTGTCCCGAACCGGTTTCCATTATCGGGAGACATGCGTTTGGAGCGCCCCTTTGGCCCACCCGTTCAACTGCAAGCGCAACGCGATCCTTGAGGAAGAAATGCCGTAGGCGTCTCCGCGGTCGCCATCTGCCACAAACATATATCGACACATACTTTATTATAAAAAAATAATATTAAAGGAATCTTTAACTCATCTCTTTAAGACCAAATCAAGTAGATGTTCTTATTAAATAGCCGCTGTCACGTAGCTTACTTAAGCTACACATTAAAGAAGGGGCATCTAATATGCGTAATCTGATGAAGAAGTTCGTCGCCGATGAGTCTGGCGCCACTGCGATTGAATATGGCCTGATCGCTGCTCTTATTGCGCTTGCGATCATGGTCGGAGCGACCTCCCTCGGCACCGCTCTGAATGCCAAGTTCGTGCTCATCGCGAACAAGGTCGCCGGCGCCAAAGCGAAATAGGCGATCCAACGCTTTTCTTGCTCCGCGTTTACAGCACGGACAAGTGCTGGCCGTCCGGCTACGGGCGGCCTTTTTTATGGAGAGGGGCCGGACTCGAACCAGCCGCAGACGGCGTGAGTCGAGGCCTCCATGGCGGAGTCCAAACTTTCATGTCGTCCAGTGAGAGATGGCGATCCCGGCAGGATTCGAACCTGCGACCATCGGCTTAGAAGGCCGGTGCTCTATCCAGTCGCGGGGCGTCGGCGATATTCTCACGCAGCGTGCAGGGTCGGAATGGCGCTTACGTCCACTTCCCGCTCAGCATGCCAGGCATCATAAGCGGCCTGCATGCGAAGCCAGATGGCGGCGCCGTCGCCGAACATCTTTCCGAGCCGCGCCGCGACGGCCGGCGAAACCGGCTTCCGCTCACGGGTGATGTCGTAGAGCTGCTGCCGCGAGATCCCGAGCAGCCTGGCAATTTCCACCTTGGTCTTTCCGGTTGCCGGGATGATGTCCTCGAGCAGCGCTCCCGGGTGGGACGGGCAGCGCTCGATCGGACGCTTCGGCTTGTGCTCGCTCATAAACCGACTTCTCCAATCTGTCCGCCTCAATGATATTGCTCGAAGTCGACGCGGGCGGCGTCCTTGCCATCGAATTCGAATGTAATGCACCACGGGCCGTTCACATGGACCGTGTAGCGGGTCGCGTCGAAGCCTTTCAAAGCGTGAAAATCAAAACCCGGCAGGTTCATGTCTTCAGGCCGTTCGGAGACTTCGAGACGGTCAAGCCTGACAAGGATACACTTTTGTATCTTGGCGTCGATCTTTCCGGTTTTCCCGGTTGAGAACAGCTCCGCCAGCGCCTTGCTCTTGAATGACTTGATCATGCCGACATGTAAGCAGATAGCATACATATGTCAAGGTTTCTGTACGCGGATAGCTTACACAGCTAGCCCTAGGTCCACGACGCTACTCGAGATTTGCATACAAAAATGGCGATCCCGGCAGGATTCGAACCTGCGACCATCGGCTTAGAAGGCCGGTGCTCTATCCAGCTGAGCTACGGGACCGCTGGCCGGCCGGGGCCGGCTGATGCCACTACGCCAAGCGCCGCTCGACTCTCAGGTCAGTGCGTCCAGGGCGTCCTGCGGTCATAACGGAAATTGTCCGAATAGGAAATCTGCCGCCGCTTCGTCTCCTTCGGCTCCTCGACACGGAAGGCGATGCCCTGCTTCTCGGCGTAGGCGACTGCCTCTTCCTTGGTGTCGAAGGTGAGCCGCACCTGGCTCAGCATGTCGCCGGAGGTGGTGTAGCCCATCAGCGGGTCGATCTTCTTGCGCTGGGCTGGATCGAACTCCAGCACCCAGTGGCCGGTCTTGGCCTTGCCGGACTGCATCGCGGTTTTGGCTGGGCTGAAAATGCGCGCGGACATGACCACCTCTTTGCCGCCCGACGACCGGGCACCCCTGTTCACGGCGCACGTCCGAAAGGCCGGGTTGGAGCCTCCGGGGCCGCGCGCCAACCCGTCAATACTGTGCAACGGCGCCGCCCGCAAGCGGCCATGACTTGCCGAGCGGTCACTGCCGGCAAGCGATCATGGCCGATAAGGGGGAACCACGCGCAGGCCCGGACATTAACGGGAAGTCAGGTGACCAGACTGGCCGCTCCGGCCATCGGTCTCGCCCCGCGGTGCGGGCCGAGCACCGCGAAGCGTCGCCACCCTCGTCAACAAGTCCGGGACAGCGCCATGACCATGACAACCGAACATCCCGTCCTGCAGCTGGCCGTGCTTGTCGGCAGCCTGCGCGCCCAATCCTTCAGCCGCAAGATCGCCAAGGCGCTGGCGGTGCGCGCGCCGGACTCGCTGCGTTGCCGCTTCATCGAGATCGGCGAGCTGCCCCTCTACAACGAGGATCTCGACGGCGACACGCCGCCCGCCGCCTGGTCGGCGTTCCGCGCCGCCATCAGGGAGTGCGACGCGGTGCTGTTCGTGACGCCCGAATACAACCGTTCGATCCCCGGCGGCCTGAAGAACGCGCTCGATGTCGGCTCGCGTCCCCATGGCAAGAACGTCTTCAAGGGCCTGCCCGCCGGCGTCGTCAGCGTCAGCCCGAGCAAAATCGGCGCCCTCGGTTCCAACCAGGCGCTCAGACAGACCTTCGTCTTCCTCGACATGCCGGTGATGCAGCAGCCGGAAGCCTATATCGGCAATGTCGCGGAGCTCCTCGACCACAACGGCTCGGTGAAGAACGGCGACACCGCCGCCTTCCTGGAAAATTTCATGGGCGCGCTGGAGACATGGATCCGAACCGTGCGGCCGGGCGGCTCGTCCTTCGACACCTTCATGAAGCAGCGCGAGAAGATCGCCGAGGATTATGTCAACGGCAACGCCACGTCGCTGAAGGCGATCGTCACCCATAGCGAGCCGGCCACGTTCTTTTCGCCGCGCGGCGACCATCTCGAAGGCGCCGACGCCGTCGCCGGGCGCTACGAGCGCGACGCCGCCAGCTTCCACGAAGGCGGCAGCACCGACCTCGAGGTGCTGCAGGCTTCCGCGAGCGGCGAGCTGGCGTTCTGGACCGGACTGCAGCACGCGAAGGCGCGCATGGGCAAGAACGGCCAGCCTGCCGAGATGACGTTACGGGTGACGGAAGTCTTCCGGCTGGAGGACGGCGCCTTCAAGCTGGTGCATCGCCACGCGGATCCGGCGAACGGCCGAACCGGCTAAAAGCGCGTCGCGATCTTTCAGATACGCTCCCTGCGCTTTAGGTTCTTGATTTTGCGCATGTCTTTATCCCGAAGCCGGTTCCCACCTTCGGGAGACATGCTTTAACCTCCCCATCCGCGACACAATGCCGGGGCTCTTTGCAACCACGGTCTATTTCCATTGCCTTGTCGGCGGCATATGTCGGATACATGGCCGTGGCACCTGAAGGCGATGACGACGACAAAGACAAGAATGGGCATGGAAGCGGAAATCTCGTCGGATTGGACGGGCGAGCCGGAGATCCTCGAAGGCGCGATCGTGATCGGCGCCGGCGCGGCGGGATTGGCGGTGGCGCATGCGTTGATCGAGGCCGGGATCGCCACCGAGGTGCTCGAGCGCGAGGGACGGCTGGCCGAGCCCTGGCACCATCGCCATGAGAATCTGCATCTCAACACGCATCGCGACCTCTCGACCCTGCCCGGCGTTTCCTTTCCGAAAGGCACGCCTGCCTTTCCGCACCGCAGCGCGGTGATCCGCCTCTTCAACGACTTCGCCCAGACGCACCGGCTGCCGATCGCCTTCGGCGTCATCGTCGATGAAATCGAATTCCGCGGCGACCACTGGCTGGTGAAGACCAGCACGGGACCGCGTGCGGCCCGCCACGTGGTGATCGCCACCGGGCGAGACAGGCAGCCCTTCATCCCGGCCTGGAAAGGCATGAAGGATTTTTCGGGCAAGATCATCCATTCGGCGCGTTTCGGCCGGGCGACAGACTATGCCGGGAAAAAAGTGCTGGTGGTCGGCGCCGGCAATTCCGGCTTCGACGCGCTCAACCATCTTTCCGGCGTCGAGACCGGGCAGATGTGGCTCTCGGCGCGCAACGGGCCGTCGCTCTTGCCCAAGCGCATCGGCAAGGTTGCCGTGCATCGCTTCTCGCCCGTCATGGCGCGCCTGCCGGCCCGACTGGCGGATGCGGTGATGGCGGCGACGCAGCGACTGGTCTTCGGCGACCTCAGGAAATTCGGCCTGCCCCCTGCCCCGTCGGGCGGCGCGAGCCGCCTCGGCTCGGACTATACGGCGATCGCGGCCGATGACGGAGCGGTCGATGCGATCAAGTCCGGCCGCATCATCGTCGTGCCGCAAGTCAAGGAATTCAGGCACGACGGCGTCGTTCTCGAGAACGGCCAGACGATCGCGCCCGACATCGTCATTGCCGCCACCGGCTATCGCACCGGGCTGGAGACGATGGTCGGCAGGCTCGGCGTGCTCGACGCCAAGGGTGTGCCGCTGTTCAATGGCGGGGCCAGCGACCCGAAGCTGCCGGGCCTCTGGTTCACAGGCATGCGGCCGAGCATTCGCGGCTGCTTTGCCAACGCCCGCATCCAGGGCACGGCGATCGCGGCCAGAGTGGCCAAGCTCAAGCGTTGAAGCGCTATCTCCTCACAGAAAGCTTCCGTTTTTGGGTTGCCTTCCGGGCCACGGAACCCTATACGCCGCGAGCGTCGGAGTGTAGCGCAGCCTGGTAGCGCACCTGATTTGGGATCAGGGGGTCGCGTGTTCGAATCACGCCACTCCGACCAGTTTCTTTCCGGCTATCCGGCGGCCTGTGCCGCGTCGGCGGCCACAACAGCGCAGTCCGGTTCAGATTGGCTTCAGCCGTGACGGCGGTGGTGGTTGCTATCCTCGACAGGGATAACTGGACAGCCAACACCGATATCATCGTGGTGGTCGATGTCGCCAGGCGCCGCCTGACATGGGTGCCGCGCGACCTGTGGCGCCGATGAGGTTGGCTCTTCAGAGCGCGCTTTCGATGTCGGTCTTCGAAAAATCGTTGCCGACATAGAGCAGCCGGCAGCCGCGGTCTTTCGCCACCTCATAGGCGAAGCAGTCACCAAAGTTGAGCGCCGCTGCGTGAATGCCTTTGCCCCATTGCGCATGGGCCTCGGCAATGCGGCGCGCGGCACCTTCCGTCACCGGCGCGATCTCGAAGCCGAGCCCGGCAATCAAGGCCGACGCTTCCTCGGCCACCCCTCGCCTCGCCGCAACGATCAGCAGTTCGGCCACGGTTCCCGCCGATATCAGAAGCTCGTCTTCCGCCTCGAGCGCCGCCGCGCAGGCACCAGCCTCCGGCTCGTCGAGGACAATGGCCATCAACGCGGACGTATCGACCGCGATCATTCCGGCAGGCCGTCGTCGCCATAGAGGAAATCCTGACTACGCGCGGCAGAAGGGCCGGCACTGGCCTTGACCGCGCCTGCCGCGCGGGCGGCCTCCAGCAACGCCCGCCGCTCCTTGCGGTCCGGTGCGGGTCGTACTGGAACCAGGCGCACGGCCGCGTGGCCATGACGGGTCAGGATGATTTCGTCTCCCGCTTCGGCACGGCGCACCAGGTCGGTCAGTTGGCCCTTGGCGTCTGTCACGGATATTCGCATGATCGTCCCTACTGGACCATTATCTGGTCCATTTCAATAGACCATTTTCTGGTCCACTTCAATTGAAGAGCGAGAACGACCGTAAACCCGCCGGGCGAGTCCCCAACAACCTCGAGCCCGGCGAGCCTACAACCCGATCTGGAACGCGACCGGGGCCGGGGTCAACCGGCGCCGTTGGCGTTGCAAGATGGATGCCAGCGAGATCGTCTCGGAATGAGACAGCTTACGCCGCATTGTCCCACGGATTGATGACCGGCACGCCGGCGGCGTGAAATGGCGCGGTGTCGCGCGAAGCGACTTGAAAGCACTTCGCAGCGGCAATCGCCGCGATGTACCCATCGGGAACGGGAAACCCCTTGCCTGCAGCCCTGGCCTTCACGGCAAGACCTGCATAGCGCCGCGCTGCCTCGACATCGAGCACCAGAATGCGCTGGTCGAAAACTGCGAATATGCCCGAAAAGACTTCAGCCAAGGCGCTCTTACGGCGGCCCGCTGGCATCGCCTCTATCCCGAACAGGATTTCGGCCAGTGTCACGCTGGAGAGGTAGAGGGTTTCGGCGGCCTGATTGTCCAGCCAAGCAAGAACTGCGGGATGAGGTTCCGCTCTCATCATCTCCGAAACGACATTGGTGTCCAGAAGGATCATTCAAAGCTCAGAGGTTCGGCGGGGCGTTTGCCAAGGGCCTGCTCCAGGGCATCGACATCCTCGTTCTTCACGCCGGCCCGGCGAGCAATGTCGGACAACAGAGAGCCTAGCTTGACACGCCCCTCCGGCCGAACGGCATCTTCAAGAATGGCGCGGATTTCCCCCTCCGTGCTGCGGCCATTGATGGCCGCGCGTACACGCAGAGCACGGTGCGTCTCTTCCGGAAGATTTCTGATCGTTACAGCAGTCATTGATATCAATCCGATGTCAGCGACATCATAGATATCACAATACGGCCTTGATGTCACTCTCAGGGTGATCCAACCCTAAATATCGAACTCGCCCTGCCCTTCGTCCATGGCGCTGACGGTCTCGGCGGCGAGCGCGCGGGTGATCGGCGTCTTGCGCTCGAGCGCGGCGCGGTCGAGGCGTTCGACGACGCGCATCGCGGTCGCCAGGGAGCGCTCGATGCGCCGCACCAGATATTGCACGACATGCGGCTCGACCTCGATCTGGCGGTCGGCGAAGAGCTTCGTGATGACGCCGGCAAGCAAAAGGTCGTCCGGCTCGTGGATCTCGATCGTCGCCGCCGCCTTCAGCCGCGAGATGAGGTCGGGCAGCGTGACGCGCCAGGCGGAGGGAAAGCGCCGTGCCGTCAGAAGCAGCGTGGAGCCGGCGCCGCGCACCGTGTTGATCAGGTGGAACAGGCCTTGCTCGTCGATCGGGCCTTTGTCGATATCGTCGATGAGCGCCGGGCTGCCGCCGAGTCCGCCTATGTGCTCGCCGATCCGGCCGGCATCGACGGCAACCGCGTTCGCATGGGACAGCCATATCTGGGCGAGATGCGTCTTGCCGGACCCCGGAGGGCCGGCAAGCACCACCACCGGCGAGGGCCAATCCGGCCAGCGGTCGACAAGCGCCGCCGCCTCCGCGTTGGTGCCGGAGACGACGAGCTCGTCGCGCGAATAGCCGGTGCCATGGCCGAGATCGAGCGGCAGCTGGCGCGGCGGATCGGTTCGTTGACCGGCCATTTCAGTCGCGCGCCGAACGATGCCCGCCGCCGCGATCCGCCGGCAGCGGCGGCGCCGGCTCGGCGGCGTGACCCTTGTAGAGCGGCGATTCGAGATAGCGCGAAATCGCGAAGCGCACCAGAACCGCGATCGCCGCCGAAGCCGGCACCGCGATCAGCAGCCCGACGAAGCCGAACAGCGCGCCAAAAGCGAACAGCGCGAACATCAGCCAGACCGGATGCAGGCCGACGCTTTTGCCCACCAGCCGTGGCTGCAGGATGTTGCCCTCGATGAACTGGCCGACGAAGAACACGCAGGCCACGGCAACCACCATGGTCCAGTCCGGCCAGAACTGGACGAAGGCGACGCCGACGGCGAGCACAAGGCCGGTCAGCGAGCCGACATAGGGGATGAAGGAGATCAGCCCGGCGAAGAGGCCGATGAGGATGGCGAAGTTCAAGCCCGTCAGCGTCAGGCCGGTGGCGTACATGGCGCCGAGCACCAGGCAGAGCGTGCCCTGCCCGCGCACGAAGCCGGCGGTGGCGGTGTTGATGTCACGGGCGAGCGCCCTGACCGTCTCGACATAGTCGCGCGGCACCCAGCTGTCGACCACCGCCACCATGCGGTCCCAGTCGAGCAGCATGTAGAAGGCGACGACCGGTGTGACGACGAAGAGGCTGACCACCGACACCAGCGCCACGCCCGAGCTCCAGATCGAGGTGAAGACCGTGGTCAAAAGGCTGAAGCCGGAGGTGAGCAGCGAGTTCAATCCGTCGCGCAGGCCGGCAGCGTTGACGCCGAAGCGCTGCTCCAGCCATTTCGGATCGAAGCTGGTGATCAGCGATTGCAGTCGGGTGAGATATTCCGGCAGCTTGCGGGCGAAATCGGCCATCTGGGTGGCCAGCACCGGAACCAGGATGACGAAGGCCAGCACGACGACGACGATGAAGGCAATCAGGATCACCACCGTCGCCATCAGCCGGGAAAGTCCCAGCCGCTCCAGCCGATCGGCGACGGGATCGAGGAAATAGGCGAGCACCATGCCGGCGACGAAGGGCAACAGGATGCCCGAGAAGATGTAGAGGAACAGCGCCAGAAGCACGGCGACGATCAGCCAGAACGCGATCTGCCGGCGCAACGCGGTCGATGCCGCGGCCGTCCAGGCTTCGCTGTCAGGTGCCCGTGTCGGAGCCTTCGCCATAGCCGCTCATATGCCTTAGCCAGGCCACGAGATAGGCCGCGGCCGAAGCCACGGTCAAGACCCCGGACAGCAATATGAGCGCCGGCCGAAGCGGATCGAGATGGGCCGAAAGGGCAAGCTCGCCCAGCACCAGCGCCGCCAGCGCGATCTGCACGGCGGTGTTCACCTTGGACACGAAGAGCGGCTTCATCTCGACCGGATGGCTCATCACGCTGGACAAAAGCACGGCGCAGATGATCAGCCCGTCGCGCGACACCATGATCACCACCAGCCACAGCGGCAGCTCTCCGGCAAAGCCCATGACGACGAAAACCGAGACCAGCAAAAGCTTGTCGGCCATCGGATCGAGATAGGCGCCGAGCCGCGAGGACAATCGATAGCGACGGGCGATGAAGCCGTCGACGCCGTCGGAGATGCCGGCGACAAGGAAGCCGGCAAAGGCCCAGTCCCAACGCGCGTTCAGCATCGCCAGCACCACGGCGGGCACCAGCAGCAGACGCATGATCGTGATCAAGTTGGGGGTGGTCACGTGATGTCCCGTCGTGGCCTTTGTTGGGAAATAGATGAGGGAGATGGGGGACAGGCGCAAGGGAGGAGCTGCCGATCTCCCCCCTTGAGGGGGAGATGGCCGGCAGGCCAGAGGGGGTCGTCTCACATAAATCGCCGACGCCGTCCGCCGTAAGTCGCTGGCGCTCCACGCGAGGCGACCCCCTCTGTCGCCTTCGGCGACATCTCCCCCTCAAGGGGTGAGATCGGCTCTCATCATCCTTGCTCCCCGAAACCATTCATGCGAAGAGCCCGCAATGGAAACAGGGACGAGCCGACGATGAGCAAGGGCGACAGGGCCAAGCGCAAGAACGGGCTCACCTATGCCGAGGCGGGCGTCAATATCGATGCCGGCAACCTGATGGTCGAGAAGATCAAGCCGCTGGTGCGCGCGACGCGCCGGCCGGGCGCCGACGGCGAGATCGGCGGCTTTGGCGGCCTGTTCGATTTGAAGGCCGCCGGCTTTGCCGATCCGGTGCTGGTCGCGGCCAATGACGGCGTCGGCACCAAGCTCAAGATCGCCATCGATTCCGGCAAGCACGACACGATCGGCATCGACCTGGTCGCCATGTGCGTCAACGACATCGTCGTGCAGGGCGCGGAGCCTTTGTTCTTCCTCGACTATTTCGCCACAGGCAAGCTCGACCCCGACCAGGGTGCTTCGATCGTCGGCGGCATCGCGCAAGGGTGCCGGCAGGCCGGCTGCGCGCTGATCGGCGGCGAGACCGCCGAGATGCCCGGCATGTATCACGACAAGGACTACGACCTGGCCGGCTTCGCCGTGGGCGCGGCCGAGCGCGGCCAGTTGCTGCCGACCGACGACATCGTCGAGGGCGACGTGCTGCTCGGCCTCGCTTCCTCGGGCCTCCACTCCAACGGCTTTTCGCTGGTGCGCCGGATCGTTGCCGCGAGCGGCCTTGGCTGGGACGACCCGGCGCCGTTCAACGAGGAGCTCAGCCTTGCCGAGGCGCTGCTCGAGCCGACGCGCATCTATGTGAAGTCGGTCCTGAAGGCGATCCGCAACACGCATGGCATCAAGGCGCTCGCCCACATCACCGGCGGCGGTTTTCCGGAAAACATCCCGCGCGTCTTGCCCAAGGATTTCTCCGCCGAGCTCGACCTCGAGGCGATCGACGTGCCGCCGGTGTTCTCGTGGCTGGCCAAGACCGGCGGGGTCGCGCCGGAAGAGATGATGCGCACCTTCAACTGCGGCATCGGCATGATCCTCGCCGTCGCGTCCGGCCAGGCGGCGCAGGTGGCGGCGGTGCTGCAGGAGGCCGGCGAGACGGTGACGCCGATCGGCCGCATCGTGCCGCGCCGCGACGCCGGCGTCATCTATCGGGGCTCGATCGGCCTATGAGCAGGAAGCGCACGGTCGTCCTGATCTCGGGGCGCGGCTCCAACATGACGGCGCTGATAGCGGCCGCCGCCGATCCCGCCTATCCGGCCGAAATCGTCGGCGTCATCTCGGACCGGGCGAATGCAGCCGGCCTCAGCATCGCACAGTCGCGCGGTATCGCCACCAAGGTCATCCAGCGCGCCGACCATCCGAGCAAGGACGCGCATGACGCCGCGCTCGACGCCGCTCTCGACGGCTTCGGTGCCGAGATCGTGGCCTTGGCCGGCTATATGCGTATCCTGGGCCGCGGCCTGGTCGAGAAATGGCAGGGGCGCATGATCAACATCCACCCGGCCTTGCTGCCAGCGTTCAAAGGGCTGGACACGCATGCGCGCGTCATCCGCGCCGGCGTGCGCATCCATGGCTGCTCGGTGCATTTCGTCACGCCCGAGATGGATGACGGCCCGATCATCGCCCAGGCCGCCGTGCCGGTGATGGTCGGCGACAACGAGGATACTTTGGCCGCGCGGGTGCTGAAGGTGGAGCACCGGCTCTACCCGCTGGCGCTGGGTCTGGTCGCCGAGGGCAAGGCGCGGATGGAAAAGGGCCACACCGTGCTTGCCCATTTCGCCGACGACGCCGACAACGCCACCTCGGTGGTGATGGCGCCGGACCCGCTGCGCGAAGAGCGCGACCTGGAACAGCTGGCGCGGATCACGCCGTAGAGTCCTTGGCCGGGAATTGCAGCATGGCGCTTACCCCTGAACTGCCGAGCCAACCCCTGGGTCAAACTGAAACGGACCGGCTGCGCAAGGCTTGGATAGACGGGTTGGGCCGCGGCCCGTTCGCTCCTTTCAACATCGACGAGATCAAGCGGAAGGCTCGCGCCCGACTGGACAGCAATCCTGGTCCTGAACAATGCCTATGAGACAACTGCTTATCCTGCGCCACGGCAAGTCGAGTTGGGACGATCCCAAGCTCGAGGATTTCGACCGGCCGCTCTCTCAGCGGGGACTGAAGACGGCGCCGCTGATGGGGCGGGAGCTTTCGCGGCGCGGTTGGCTGCCGGACCTGGCGCTGGTCTCGCCGGCGCTGCGCACCCGCGACAGCTGGCGACTGGTCTCCCAGGAACTGCCGAAGCATGTGCGGGCGGAATTCGTGGAGGAGCTCTACGAGGCGGCGCCCGGCGCCATCCTGGCGCATGTGCGGCAGGCAAAGACCACCAGCGTGATCGTGATCGGCCACAATCCCGGCCTGCAGAATTTTGCGCTGCGGCTCGCCGGCGCCGGATCGGATGAAAGCGTATTCAAGAAAATCGAAGCGAAATTCCCGACGATGGCGCTTGCGCGGTTCACCGTGAAGGATGATTGGGCAAATCTTGATTTCGGTGGCGCCCGGCTGACTCATTTCGTGCGGCCAAAGGATTTGGCTGTGTAATCTCCCCTCTCGAGCGGGAGATGTCGCCGAAGGCGACAGAGGGAGTCGTCGCGCCTGGAGCGCCAGCGCTTTCTGCGACGAGAAACAACGCCGACGTTCTACGTGAGACGACCCCCTCTGGCCGCTTTGCGGCCATCTCCTCTCAAGGGGGGGAGATTTGGCGCTTCAATTTCCCCAGATGCCCTGGCCCGGATCCGGCCAGGCCTGCGACGGCGCTGCTCCGGTCGTCACCGAGGTGTCGACATTGGCCGGCTTGGCGGCCTCATGCTTGCGCACCGAGGCGGTGAGGCCGCGGTCGACGCCGGCGGTCGGCTGGTTGGCGTGGTCGGCGCCATAGTGGTCGCTGCTGGCGAAGGCGGAACCCATGGCGAGAAGCATGGCGGCGGCGGTGAGAGCAATCCTGGTCATTTTGAAAAGGTCCTTGTGCTGTTGTTTCGTCGGCGGCGCCTTGGGAGGATGACCCCGCTGCCGACAAAGCCCCGGAGCGGCCCCGATTTATTCCCGGGCGAGTTTTTTTCCTTGCCCGTTGCCTAGTGACCTGGTCCTGAAAGCTCTTCTCGAACAACCGGTTGGAGAATGGTGCTGCCCGACTGATTCAGGGCGACCCATGGCCGGCTCGATAAAAGCAAAGCGGCGGGACAAGCCCGCCGCTTTGAGGTCTATCGAAGGCCGGAACCGGTTAGTGGTTGCCGAACAGGTCGCGGTCGGCGCCCTGGGTCAGCGGCTTCTGGACGTTCGCATCCGACTTCTTGACCGAAGCGGTGTACGAGGTATCGACCGAAGCGGCCGGCTGGTTGGCGCCGGCCGAACCGTAATTGTCGGAGCCGGCGAAAGCGGCGCCGGTGGCAACGAGAAGGGCAGCGGCGGTAAGAGCGATCTTGGTCATTTCAGGTACTCCAGATTTGCGAGTTGATGCTTTCGAGTTCGGGACGGGACCGCCTTAGCGGCCCCAGATGCCCTGGCCGGATTCCGGCTGAACCGAGTCCGGCGTTAGCTTGAACGCGCGGTGTTCGACCGGCCTGCGGATCGAAGCCGTCACGCTGCGGTCGATGTTGTCGCCGGCGCCGCGGTCAATATTGTCGCCGGACTGGATCACGGCGGACTGATTGGCGGTCGGCTGATTGACGTTGTCCGACCCGTAATGGTCGCTGCCGGCGAAGGCGCTGCCCGTGGCAACGAGAAGAGCCGCGGCGGTAAGAGCAATCTTGTTCATTTTAGGTACTCCAGATTTTCAAAATCCTGTCCGTCAAGTGGCGTGCCGTGATGGAAATTCGCGTCGCTCGGACCACCCCGAAATGGGTCGGACCTGCTGCCGTTTCCAATCACGAAAATGTGTGAACCGAACCGTTCGGTTCGACATTGAAATCACGCCAGTGGCGCAGGTGCCATATTCTTATCGTTTAATATCAAAGGGTTACGGTGAACGACGTGCGATGGCGCATCCAGGTTCGGCGTGCCAGCGTTCACCGTGATTACACGAACCGTCAACATAAATTGAACCGAACGGTTCGGTTTTATGATCTGCCGACCGATCGGGCGGCCCGTCGGCCGCCGTGGTCGCCCTCGGGCCGGCGTTTGCCTTGCGGGCGGATCGATACTATCGGTTGACCTCAAGGACCAATTCGGACGCTGGCTGCCGCATGTGGCGAAGGCCGACGCATTGGGAGGGAACAGCGACGGACGATGCGGCTCTTGCTTGTCGAAGACAATCGCGAACTGGCCGATTGGCTGAGCAAGACGCTGCGCCAGGCGAGCTACGTCGTCGACGTCGTCCATGACGGCGAGGATGTCGAGCATGCGCTTGCCGCCGGCGACCATGCGCTCATCATCCTCGACCTCGCCTTGCCGCGCATGGGCGGGATGGAGGTGCTGAAGCGGCTGAGGGCGCGCGGCAATCCCGTGCCGGTGATCGTGCTCACCGCCAACGCCAGCCTCGACGGCCGGGTCAAGGGCCTCAACGAGGGCGCCGACGACTATCTGGCAAAACCCTTCCAGATCGAGGAGCTCGAGGCGCGAATCCGCGTGCAGCTGCGCCGCGCCAACGATCGCACCGCGCCCCTCATCTGCTGCGGCGATCTCGTCTTCGACACCAACACCAGGCTGTTCTCACTCGGCGGCGAGACGCTCTCGCTGACGCCGCGCGAACATGCGGTGCTGGAGCAGCTGGTGGTCAAGGCCGGGCGAACGGTGAGCAAGGCCGCACTGTCGGCGGCGATCTACGATTTCGAAACCGACGCCGACCCCAGCGCCATCGAGATCTATGTGCATCGCCTGCGCAAGAAGCTGGAAGGCTCGCACGTCCAGATCGCCACCTTGCGCGGCCTCGGCTATCTGCTGCGCCATGAAGACCAAGCGCAATGAAGATTGGGCGCCATGCGGATTAGCAGCCTTCGCCTGCAATTGCTGGCATGGGTGGTGCTGCCGCTGGCCGCGCTGGTGACCGTCAACCTGTGGACCAGCCAGCGCAACGCGCTCACGACCGCAGACCTGGTTACCGACCGGATGCTGGTCGGCTCGGCGCGTGCCATCGCCGAGCAGGCGGCGATGGCAGACGGCGTGCTCGACGCCACCATTCCGCCGGCGGCGATCGAGATGTTCGACACCGGCGACCGCGACAGCGTCTACTACCGCGTCGAGACCGCCAATGGCCGGCTGCTCACCGGCTATCCCGATTTGCCCGAGGCGCCGCGGGGCGGCAGCATCGAGGCTTCTTATCGCGACCATCCGTTGCGTCTGGCAACGCTCAGCCATGCGGTGATCGGCGCCGGGGCGGATTCGCCGATCAGGGTCACGGTGGGCGTAACGCTCGCCGGCCATGATGCGATGGTGAAGCGGCTATGGTTCAGCGCCTTCGCCCAGCAGCTGGCGCTGGTGGCGATTGCCGGCGTGTTCGTGCTGCTCGGCCTGCGCCGCGGGCTGGCGCCGCTGATCCGGCTGCGCGATGCGGTGCGCTCGCCAGACCGCAGCGACCTCGACCCGGTCGAGGTGCCGGGCGCGCAAAGCGAGATTCGGCCGCTGATCGATGCGCTCAACGCCTATATGGAGCGCGTGCGGGCGCAGATGGCTGCGCAGCGCCGCTTCATCGCCAATGCCGCGCACCAGTTGCGCACCCCGCTGGCGCTCATGTCGACGCAAGCAAGCTACGCGCTGCGCGAGACTGCCGCCGACCAGCGCCAGGAAGCGCTGGTCGCCTTGCAGGCAAGCTCCGGCCGGCTGGCGCGTCTGGCCGAACAGCTTTTGACCTTGTCTCGCGCCGAGCCCGGCAGCCGGCGGCCGCGCGCCGACCGCATCGATCTCACGGAGGCCGCCCGCCAGGTGCTGGAAAGCCAGGCGCCAAAGGCAGTCGAACGCAACATCGACCTTGGCCTGGAGGAAACTGGGCCTGTTGCCGTCATAGGCGACGGCACCATGCTGCGCGAGATGATCGTCAATCTCGTCGACAATGCGTTGCGCTACTCCAAACCGGGCGGCAGCGTCACCGTGAAGCTCGCCGCTTCGAATGGCACGGCGGAGCTCACCGTGACCGATGCGGGGCCTGGCATTCCGGCGGAGGAGCGGGAACATGTCTTCGAGCGCTTCTACCGCATTGCCGGTACCGCCGAGGAAGGCAGCGGGCTCGGCCTCGCGATCGTGCGCGACGTGGTCGAGAATGCCGGCGGCAGCGTCACGCTTGGCGACGCCGCCGGCGGCGGGCTCAAGGTCGAAGTGCGGCTGCCGCTTGCCGCACCCGATGAAACCCCCGTCAGGTCCCCTGCTCGTTGAACGGCGCCGGCCGCCACTTCACCACATAGTTCTCGAAGCGGGTGATGAGGAACTCGACCACCAGCGCCATCACCGCCAGGATGATCATGGCTGCGAAGACACCGTTGGCGTTGAAGGCGCCCTGGGCGGTCGAGATCAGCAGACCCATGCCCTGCTTGGCGCCGAGGAACTCGCCGACGACGGCGCCGACCAGCGCGAAGCCGAAGCTGACGTGAAGACTGGCGAGGATCCAGCTCATCGCCGACGGGATGATGACGGTGCGGGTGATCTGGTAGGGCGAAGCGCCGAGGATCTGGGCGTTGGCGATCATCGCCCTGTCGGCCTCGCGCACGCCCTGGAAGGCGTTGGCGAAGACGACGAAGAACACCATGACGACCGCCAGCGCCACCTTGGAGGCCATGCCGAGGCCGAGCGCGATGATGAAGACCGAGCCCAGCACGACACGCGGCACCGAATTGGCGATCTTGATGTAGATCGAAAAGACATCCGCCAAGAGCTTGTTGCGGCCGAGGATGATGCCGGCGGCGATGCCGCCGACGGCGCCGATGGCAAAGCCGAGGAAGGTTTCCTCCAGCGTCACATAGATCTGCAGCCAGAGCGGCCCCTGCGAGGTGCCCTCGGTGACCCAAGACCAGATCTGCTCCCAGATGCCGGAGGGGCTGGAGAAGAAGAACGGATCGATGACGCCATAGTCGGCGCCGAGTTCCCAGAGCGCGAGGAAAACGATCAGGATGGCGAGCCGCAGGCCGACGACCAGGGCATGACGGCGGCGCAGGCGCGCCCTCGCCCGGGCTTCGGCGGCGACGATCGAGGTGGCGCGCGCGGCAGCCTGATCGGTGGGAGAGACGGCGGTCATGGCAAGTCTCCTTTCAGCGCAATTCCAGGAAAAGTGCCAAGCGGTTTTCCGTTTGGAATTGCGAAAACAAAAACCATTGGGGCGGGTCAGCGACCCGCTCTAATGGCCGGTTTGCAGGCCGCGGCTCTGGCCGAGCTGCACTTCCTCGCGCAGGTCGTTCCAGATCACCTTGGCGATCTCGATGAATTTCTGGTCGTAGCGGATGTCGGCCATGACGCGCGGGCGCGGCAGGTCGATGCGATAGACGCTTTTCACGGTGCCCGGCCCGGCGGTGAGCACATAGACCTTGTCGGCCAGCGCGACCGCCTCCTCGAGATCGTGGGTGACGAAGACGACGGAGGATTTCAGCTCCGACCACAGGCCGAGCAGCTCGTCCTGCATGGCGGTGCGGGTCTGCATGTCGAGCGCGCTGAACGGCTCGTCCATCAGCAGGATCTTCGGCTGGTTGATGAAGGTCTGGGCAAGGGCCACGCGCTTGCGCATGCCGCCCGAGAGCTGATGCGGATAGTGTTTCTCGAAGCGGGCAAGGCCGACGCGACCGATCCAGTCGCGCGCCCGCTCGTAGGCTTCCGCCTTCGGCGTGCCGCGATAGAGCGGACCGGCGGCGACATTGTCGATGACGCTGCGCCACGGAAACAACGCATCCGCCTGGAAGACGAAGCCGATGTCGCGGCTGATCTCGGTGACCGGATTGCCCATGACGCGGACATTACCGGTCGTCGGCCGCAACAGGCCGGTGACGAGGTTCAGCGTCGTCGACTTGCCGCAGCCGGTCGGCCCGACGACGCAGGCGAACTCGCCGCGCGCCACCGTCATGGTGAAATCGCGGATCGCCGTCATCATGTGGCCGTCGGGCGTGACGAAGCGCAGCGTCACGTCGTCGATGGCGATCGCGGCATCGGCCGGCGGCGCGGCCTGAGACAGCCTCTCGGCCGCCATGGTTTGCAACTGCATGGCACACTCCTGTGGCAATGGTGCGAGGATGCCCGCGGCTCAAGCCTGTTGGCCCGCCGCGCCTCGGCATCCGGAAAGGCGCCGCTGCCGAACTGATTCAGGCAAGCGGCGCAAGTTGTTGTTCTTCAACGACCGAGCCTGACGAGCCCGGCCCGTCTACCGGCGCTACTTGGCAGCGTCGACGAACTCGGTGGTGTAGGTCTTCGACAGGTCGATCTGCTTGCCCTGCAGGCTCTTGGAGAAGGTCGACAGAACCTTCAGCACCGTCTCCGGGCCGTCTGCCGGCATGCGGCCGTCGGGCGTGAACATCGCCTTGCCGCCGGCCAACCCTTGCACGTAGAGGTCCTTGCTACCGGCGTAATAGTCCTTCGGCATCTTATCGGCGATCTCCTCGGCCGAATGGCTGGCGATGAATTTCATCGTCTTGACGAAGGCATTGGCTAGCTTCTGCGCCTCGTCCTTGTGGCTCTCGATCCAGGCGGACTGGACATAGAAGGACGCTGCCGGATAGTCGCCGCCGAGCGCTTCCTTGGTCTTCTCGGGCGTGCGCATGTCGACCAATACCTTGGCCTCACCGGTCTGCAGCAACCTGGCGATGGTGGGCTCGGTGGTCATGCCGGCCTGGATCTGATCCTGCTTGACGGCGGCGATGAAGGTGTTGCCGGCGCCGACCGGCAGCAGCGTGTAGTCGCCGGGCTTCAGGCCGTTGCGCACGGCAAGATACTGCGTCAGGAAATCAGTCGAGGAACCGAGACCCGTGACGCCGAGCGTCGCGCCCTTGAAATCGGCCGGCGACTTGATCTCCGGGTGCTTGGCCGAGACCAGCTCCACCTCGCCCGGCGCCTGGCTGAACTGGACGATCGACTGGATGTATTTGCCCTTCGATTGCAGGTCGACGGTGTGGTCGTAGAAGCCGACGACGCCCTGCACGGCGCCCGCCAGCAATTCGTTCTCGGCCTCGACGCCCGCGCGTGAGTTGACCAGCTCGACATCAAGGCCTTCGTCCTTGAAGTAGCCGAGCTGTTGGGTGAGCACGGCCGGCAGGTAGATCTGCTTTTCCATGCCGCCGACGATGATGGTGATCTTGTCGGCCGCCGATGCCGCCGTCGCGCCCGTGGCGACAATGGCAAGCGAAAGCGCCGCCGAACGCAAGATGCACTTCGAGATGAAACCGGTCACGTAACTTCCTCCACCTTGGCGGCGCGCCATCCGGGCCGGGCCGCATTTCCTCCTTGCCGGCCGCTCCCAGGCCGGTCCCGTGGCGAACGCCACAAAACTGTCATGGCATGCCCAAGCTTTCAGCTGGCTTTCAGCCATTTTAGAGATGGTTGAAGTGGAATCCGGCGAAATTGCCGATCACGCGGCAAGACCGAGCACGTCGCGCATGTCGTATTCGCCTGGCGGCTTTCCGGCGACCCAGAGCGCCGCAATGGCGCCGCGCGCGAACATGGAGCGATCGCCGGCGGCATGCGAAAGCGTGAGCCTCTCGCCCTCGGCGAGGAAGCTGACGAAATGTTCGCCGACGATGCTGCCGCCGCGCAGCACGGCAAAGCCGATCTCGCCGGCAGCGCGCGGGCCGGTGACGCCGTCGCGGGCGCGCTTCGCCGCATCGTCCAGCCCGACGCCACGTCCCCGCCGTCGCCTCCCCCAGCATCAGCGCCGTTCCTTGAAGCGATGATGCGCTTCGAAAATCTCGATGTCGCAGTCGTCTCCGCCGAGCGCCCGCGCCGCCTGCTCGACCAGGCCGGTCAGCAGGTTGAGCCCCAGCGAATAGCTGCCGGAGCGCACGATGGCGATTTTCCTGGCAGCGTCGGCGATCGTCTTCAGTTCGGCGGCGTCGAAGCCGGTCGAGCCGATGACCAGTGCCGGGCCGCCGCGCTCCGCGCAGGCCCTTGCCAGTTCGGCGGACGCTGCCGGCGTGGTGGGTCGATGACGACATCGGCCAGCGCCAGCGCCTCGTCCCGCTCGACCAGCCCCTCGCCCGCGCTGCCCGGCCGGTGGAAGCGGGCGGCGAGATCGAGTCGAGGGTCGGCCTCGATTGTCTCAGTCATCTGCGGGCCCATGCGGCCGAGCGCGCCGGCGACGGCTATCTTGAGCGGCAGCGGCATGGCTGGCTCCGGCTGAAAAGCGAGTCCGAACAACGACATCGTGCCGGTCTCTGGCAAGACGATTCAATCGAGGGCGCGCAGCCAGACCTTGTTGTCGTGGAAGGCGGCGCCGCCATAGGGCGCCGGCGCGTCGGCGCCGGTGAGCACGTTGATGCCCTCGCCGCGCTCGTGCGCGCCGTTCGGCCAGATGCCTTCGGCCACCACCACGCCGCGCTTCACGCCGTCGAAGAGTTTTGCATGCAGCACGAGGTCGCCGCGCCGGTTGCCGACCTCGACGCGGCTGCCATCCTCGATGCCGAGCGCCGCGGCGTCGAGGGGGTGGAGCAACAGTTCCGGCCGACCTTCCCTGGCCTTCGACACCGGCGTCTCGGCAAAGGTCGAGTTGAGGAAATTGCGCGCCGGCGAGGTCGTCAGCCGGAACGGATGCTCCTCGTCGGCCACCTCGATCAGCTCGACATGGTCGGGAAATTCCGGCAGCCGTTCCACAGGCCCGAACAGGCCCATGCTTTTCGGCGGCCGGTTGGGCGCCGACTGCCCGGTCCAGTTGGCCCGGAAGTGGAATTTCTTGTCGGCATGGCCGAAGCCGTTGATGAAATGCGCGTCGTCGAAATCGGGCTGCAGGTCGACCCACTTCTGTTGCTCGAGGCTGTCGAAGCTGCCCAGCCCGCGCTTGCCGAGGATGATGTCGATATGCTCCCGCTCGGTCAGGCCGAAGCCCGGCCGGTCGCCGACGCCCAGCCGCTTGCCGAGCTCCTCATTGACATAGTGGTTGGTGCGCGGCCCTTCCGGCGGCTCGATCAGCTTCGGGCCGAGCGTGATGTGCTGGTTGCCGCCGCCCTTGTAGATGTCGTCATGCTCCAAAAACATCGTTGCCGGCAGCACAACGTCGGCGAGCTTGGCCGTATCGGTCATGAATTGCTCGTGCACGCAGGTGAACAGGTCCTCGCGCATAAAACCCTGCTTCACCAGCCGCTGCTCCGGCGCGACGTTGGCGGGGTTGGTGTTCTGGATCAGCATCGCCGTCACCGGCGGGCCGCCGTAAAGCGCGTCCTCGGCTCCGGTCAGCACCGGGCCGATGCGCGAATGGTCGAGATAGCGGATGTTGGGGTCGCGCATCGCGGTGCCTTCGAGCACGTCCTGATTCAGCTTGAAGATGCCGGAATTGGAATGGAAGGCGCCGCCGCCCTCATGCTGCCAGGCGCCGGTGACGGCGGCGATGCAGGAAGCGGCGTGCATGTTGACCGAGCCGTTGCGCTGGCGGGCAAAACCATAGCCGAGGCGGAAGTAGGTCTTCTTCGTCGTGCCGACCAGATGCGCGAAGGCTTCGATCTCGGCGACGGCGAGCCCGGTGATGGCAGCCGCCCACTCCGGCGTGCGCGACCTCAGATGCTCTTCCAGCCCGCGCGGATCGTCGGTGTATTTTTCGAGATAGGCGCGGTCGGCAAGCCCATCGCGAAACAGCACATGCATGACCGCGCAGGCGAGCGCACCGTCGGTGCCGGGCTTGAGCACCAGGCCGAGATCGGCCTGCTTCATGGTGGCGTTGTCGTAGATGTCGATGACGACGATCTTGGCGCCGCGTTCTTTCCGCGCCCTGGTCGCATGGGTCATGACGTTGACCTGGGTGACCACGGCATTGGTGCCCCAGATCACCACGCAGTCGGACTTCGCCATCTCGCGCGGATCGGGGCCGCGCAAGGCGCCCGCCCCCATCATCCAGCCGGTCCAGGCGAGATTGGTGCAGATCGAGCCGAAGAAGCCCGAGTATTTCTTCGCATGCCGCAGCCGCTCGATGCCGTCGCGCTGCACCAGCCCCATGGTGCCGGCATAGTAATAGGGCCAGACGGTTTCGGAGCCGAATTTCTCCTCGGCCGCGATGAATTTTTCCGCTACCAGATCGAGCGCGGCTTCCCAGCTGGATTCCTTCCACGCGCCCTCGCCCTTGGCGCCCGCGCGCACCAGCGGCTTCAAGAGCCGCTCGGGATGATGGACACGGTCGGCATAGCGGGCGACCTTGGCGCAGACGACGCCGGCGGTGTAACTGTTCGCCTTGGCGCCATGGACGCGGCCGATGCGGTTGTTGTCGAGCAGCTCGACTTCGAGCGCGCAGGTGGAGGGGCAGTCATGCGGACAGGCCGAATGGCCGATCCTGAGCTTGGCGTGCTGGTTCATGTGAGGGTGTGTAGCGGGTTTTCGGAGAGAGGTGTAGGGCCAGATGGAAGCTCCTCCTTCTCCCCTTGTGGGAGAAGGTGGATCGGCGCGAAGCGCCGAGACGGATGAGGGGTGTTGGAAGGAATGAGGCGGTAGCGTTCCCTGGAACACACCTCATCCGTCGCCTTCGGCGACACCTTCTCCCGCAAGGGGAGAAGGGGGAGTCGCGCTACTCCGCAATCCCCTCCTCGTACTCCGCCGACATCGTCAGCCACTTGTCCTCGTTTTGCGCCAGCGTCTGTGCCAGCTGCGAGCGCTCCTTGGCGAGACGAGTCGCGGTCGAGGGGTCCTTCTCGTAGATCGCAGGATTGGCGAGTTCGTCCTCGATCAGGTCGATGCGCTTGCGGATGCGATCCATCAGCGCTTCGGTGGCGCGGATTTCCTTGGCTAAAGGCTCGAGCGCCGAGCGCCGGGCGGCCGCCTCGCGGCGGCGGTCGGCCCTGGACGCCTTGTCTGCTTCCTTCTGCTCGCGGCGGTTGGACGAGACGCCGGTGACCAGCGTTTTGTAATCCTCCAGGTCGCCGTCATAGGGATTGACCGCGCCGTCCTTGACCAGCCACAGCCGATCGGCCGTCGCTTCCAGCAGATGCCGGTCGTGCGAGATCAGGATCACAGCGCCCGGAAAATCGTTGAGCGCATGGATCAGCGATTCGCGGCTGTCGATGTCGAGGTGGTTGGTCGGCTCGTCGAGGATGAAGAGGTTCGGGCCCTCGAAGGCCGACAGCCCCATCAGAAGGCGCGCCTTCTCGCCGCCGGAAAGATCCTTGGCGGCGGTGTTCATCTTCTCGGTCGACAGGCCGAACTGCGCGACGCGGGCGCGCACCTTGGCTTCCAGCGTATCCGGCATCAGCCGGCGCACATGCTCGTAGGCGCTTTCCTCGGGGCGCAGGTCGTCGAGCTGGTGCTGCGCGAAGATCGCCACCTTCAGGCCCGGCGCGATCGTCATCGTGCCGGTCTCGGCCTTGAGGCGGCCGGCGAGCAGCTTGGCGAAGGTCGACTTGCCGTTGCCGTTGGCGCCCAGCAGCGCGATGCGGTCGTCGGCATCGATGCGCAGCGTCATCTTCTTCAGCACCGGATTGTTCTCGGTGTAGCCGACATTGACGCCGTTGAGCGCCACGATCGGCGAGGCGACCGTCTTCACCGGCTCGGGGAAGGAGAACGGCCGCACCGTGTCGTTCACCACTGCGGCGATCGGCTTCATCTTCTCCAGCGCCTTCAGCCGCGACTGCGCCTGCCTCGCCTTGGAGGCCTTGGCGCGAAAACGCTCGACGAAGGACTCCATATGCTTGCGCTGCGCTTCCTGCTTGGCGCGGCTCTTTTCCTGCAGCTCGCGCTGCTCGGTAAGCTGGCGTTCGAACTGGTCGTAGCCGCCGCGCCAGAAGGTGAGCTTCTTCTGGTCGAGATGGACGATGGAATTGACGGCGCGGTTGAGCAGGTCGCGGTCGTGCGAAATCAAAAGCACGGTGTGCGGATATTTGGAGACGTAGTTCTCCAGCCACAGGGTGCCTTCGAGGTCGAGATAGTTGGTCGGCTCGTCGAGGAGCAGAAGGTCGGGCTCGGAGAAGAGCACGGCGGCGAGCGCCACGCGCATGCGCCAGCCGCCCGAGAAGGACGAGGCCGGCCGCTTCTGCGCGGCATCGTCGAAGCCGAGGCCGGCCAGGATAGTGGCGGCGCGGGACTCGGCCGAATGGGCGTCGATATCGGCAAGCCGCGTGTGGATCTCAGCGATGCGGTGCGGATCGGTGGCGGTCTTTTCCTCCTCCAGCAGCGCCGCACGCTCGACATCGGCCTTGAGCACGATCTCGATCAGCGGCTCCTCGGTGCCGGGCGCTTCCTGCGCCACCTGGCCGATGCGGGTGTTCTTGGGCAGGCTGATCGAACCAGTCTCTGACGGGAAATCGCCGGTGATCGCCTTGAACAGCGTCGTCTTGCCGGTGCCGTTGCGCCCGACGAGACCGGCCTTGGTGCCGGCCGGCAGGGTCAGCGAGGCATGGTCGAGAAGCAGGCGCCCCGCCATGCGCAGCGAGAGGTCGTTGATGATAAGCATGGGCAGCGCTTTTGCACGGGACGTCGGCGCTTCGCAAGAGCCAGCCCGGAAGAGGCTCCTCGCGCGCGACTGCGGACCGTTCGACAAAAAACCTGGCCGCGACTGGAACCAGTTGCGGCCCAACGCGTTTGCAGGCCCGTGGTCCGTTATCTTGCGCTCGCCTTCATCTTCTTCCAGGTCGCCACGACAGCCGCGCTGGCGACGCAGGAGGTTCTGTTTGCGAACGATACCCCCTTGACAAGCGCGGCGCTGACACCGCCAGTCTTGCCTCCCGCGAGGGAGACGGCAGGCAGGCCGGAGGGACGCCAGATAGAGCACCTGCTGATCCAAATCGATCCGGGAAAACAATCTCAGGCGTCGCCTGTGAACGACTGAGAGACGGGTCCGGACAGCGCTGTCCGCTGGCCTGCCAGTCCTCCGCAGAGGCTGCGGAGTTAGACGCTGCCTTGGCGCGAGATTGCCCGCTCCCGCGCTTCGCCGACCACGACCCGCTTACACTTTGCTTGCCACGTCACCGGTTTGACGTTGATGGCCGCTATCGTCTCAACCTATGCTGGCGCGAGCGGCTGGGGCCTATCCACGCAAAGGACATATCCGATGACGTGCAAGACCATCCTTCTTTCGGCCGCGCTGGCAATTGCGGCTGCCGCCATGCTGGCGATCCCTGCCCGGGCCGCGGATTGCGCGGCGGCGAAGACGCAGGCCGACCTCGCCACCTGCACAGCCAAGGATGCGGCCTCGTCCGACGTCGCGCTCAACGCCGTTTACAAGGCGCTGGAGGGACGCCTCTCTCCCGCCGACCTTGAGCGCCTTCGCGACGCGCAGCGCGCCTGGATCCCGTTCCGCGACAAGGAATGCGCCCCTATGCCGACGGCTCGGTGTATTCGAGCCTGGTCGAAACCTGCAAGGCGGAATTGACCAAGGCGCGGCTGACGCAGTTGCAGCACCAGTTGCAATGCCCGGAAGGCGACCTTTCCTGCGTGCCGCAAACCGCCGGCGCCAAGCCTGCGACCGCTGCCCCGAGCGCCGCGCATGCGACGGCTGGCGCCGCGCAGGCAAGCCAGAACGACAGGAGGCCGTGCGTGCAATCGGCCGGCAAGGCGAAATCGGACCAATATGTCTCGCAATGCGTTCAGGTGTCGCCGTCGACACATCCGCCTTGCAACGGCCAGAACGCGTGCAGCATGATGATCGACGAGATCAAGCGGGGCTGCGCCATGATCGGCAACGACAATCCGCCGGCCTTCTGTTCCGCCTACAAGAACTGAGCGGCAAGGGCGGGCAGGCCCTATTGGCCAGGCCCGCCTGCCACCCAAATACCGGCACTGACCAATCCCTGCGGAAGATCAGATCAGTCGGCCAAGACAACCCGAAGTCGCGCTTTGGCTTATATTAGCGCGATGGATGCCGAAACGACCAAAAAAAGTCCCAAAACTTTTGATCCAGCCGCTATGCTTGGCGAAAAAATCGATTTCAGTTTTGCCGCAATCCTGCGAACTTATGAAAGCGTCGTGATTCGCGCGTAGGCGCCAATAAAAACCAACAATAACAACAATAACTTGACTGTGTCAGGAGCTCACGATGGGCGAGGCGGCTAACGATCTGCGCATGCTGAGATATGTCGCGGAGATCACGCGCAGGCTGGCGAAGATGCTTTCGCGCACGCGCTACCAGATGCTTGTCTATTTTCTGGAGATGACGGCTGTCGAGGCGGACAGCCTTGCGGCCGAGCAGGACCGCCGCGCGGCGGCTCGCAAGCCGCCCGGCAACTGAAGGCGGCCTGGCGGGAAGGCTGGTTGGCCATCCTGCGAGGCAATGCATCGAACGTCGCCAAGCAATCGGCCGACGGCACGGCGTCGGCCGTTGCAGGCAGCATGGCCGTCGGCTTCAGGCCTTGGCTTTGCGCTTGCCCTTGCCGGAATCCGCGGCCGGCTTGCGGCCCAGGCCGGAAGACTTGGCCAACGCCGAGCGTGTCGCCGAATAGCTCGGCGCCACCATCGGATAGTCCGCCGGCAGGCCCCATTTGGCGCGGTATTCGTCCGGCGTCAGCCCGTGGTCGGTCGACAGGTGCCGCTTCAGCGACTTGAACTTCTTTCCGTCCTCGAGGCAGACGATGTGATCGGGGAATACCGAACGCTTCGGATTGACGGCCGGCGTCAGCGGTGCGCTCTCCTTGACGGCGGCGCCGCCGGCGAGCTTGCGCACCGACGCGCTGACGCTGGCGATCAGATCAGGCAGGCCGGAAGCCGGAAGCGGATTGTTGCCTACATAGGCCGAAACAATGTCGGCGGTCAGCTCGATTGCGGTCTTGTCATCGATATTGGACAATTTTTTCACCTTCTGCTGGCTCTCAAATGACCAGCTGTTTTTAAGACTTTAGTCCAGGTATCATATTGGACCTGTCCCCCAACGGACCGTCCAGAGTCAGTAAAGGCACGCGACTCAATACCGAAGGTACGTTTTCACTATGGGTCGCGACCGCGCAAGTTAGGAATTCTAATACCTATAACAAACACTTTACAGCGCTGGAGGCCTACACTGGTGGTATGACGCAAAAGCACTTCAATTTCTGCGAGTAATTCCTGCAAAAATCGAAATTCAGGACGAAAGCCGATACTGTCGGACAGCGTGGCGTCCGGGTTGCCGATCATGCCCGATTCGCCACGGCGAGTCGCTTATTTCGCCGCGGCTCGACGTTCCGCCCGCCTGTCGTCAGCCAGGATCTCCAGCACACGCTTCCAGCGCGCGCAGCGGCCGAAATCCTTCTGTTCGATGGCCTTTTCGGCCTTCATGGCGGCATAGAGCGGCGCCTCGGCGCCGAACTCCTTCACCAGCCAGTGCGCCTCTTGCCGGGCGCGACGTTCGTCGTCGTCAAGTATGATCCTTGGCATGCTTCCTGGCATGGTCTTCAGACCTCCGAGCGTTCGATGCCGACGGCAATGCAACTGCCGATGACGAGAACGGCACCGGCAATGGCCGTCATCGACAGGCTTTCGCCCGACAGCGCCAACAAGAGCGTTGAAGCAACCGGCGTGAGATAAGCGACGACCGCGAGCCGTCCGCCCTGGTCGAGGCTCAGCGCACGCGACCAGAAATAATAGCCAAGTCCCATCGGCCCGGCGCCGAGATAGAGGCCAAGCAGAAGGGGTATGCCGCTCAGGCCGGCAGCGCCGTCATGCAGGCTCCAGGCGAAGGTCAGCGCCACGCCGATCAGCGCCGAGGGCAGCAGAAGCCGGTCCGGCGGCACGGCGAGGCGGCCGACGGCGAGCGAATAGAAGGCCATGCAAAGCGCCGAGCCGAAGGCCGCGCAATAACCGACGAGGCTGCCTTCGAACCAGGCCTGCGCCCGCCCACCCGAGATCACCAGCGCCACGCCGGCGAAGCCGAGCGCGGCGGTGAGCCCAAGCAGCAGCGGGCGCCGCGAGCGGCCAAGCGCGATGACCGCGGCGGCGATCATCAGCGGCCAGGTGTAGGCGACCAAATTCGCCTCGATGACCGGCATCGAGGCAAAGGCGATATATTGCAGCACCATGGTGCCGACCAGCCCGATGAAGCCGACGGCGTGGGCGAGCGCAGCATTCCCCTTCTCCCCTTGTGGGAGAAGGTGGATCGGCGCGCAGCGCCGAGACGGATGAGGGGTGCTAGAAGAAACTCCAGCGTCGGCGATCCGTCCAGCACCCCTCATCCGACCTCGCTTCGCAAGGCCACCTTCCCCCACAAGGGGGGAAGGGAAGAGCCTGATCAGCGCAAAGACCAGCGCGGCGCCGCAGAACTGCAGGAACTGCACATGCGATACCGGGTGGTGGGCGAGCAACGTCTTGCCGACCAGGGCATTGGTCGCCCAGAGCGCCACGGCGCCGAAGGCAAAGGCCAGCGCCGCCGCCGAGGCGGCGCCGGACCGGGATTGCTGGCTTTCGGCCATGACCGGGACGAGGCTCGGCGACGCCGAGGACAGCCGAGCCGGGTCATCACTCGCTACCACGACTCCCTGGCTCCGCCCGAGACCGGCTCCACGGCCGGCTTCGGCATGGGATGGTCTTCCGCGTGGCGGCGATAGGCCGGCAGCTGGTTGGTCCACACATCGTCGGCCAGCTCGTTCACCCAGGCCCGGTCGTGATCGTTGTCGGCGGCAAGGTAGAACATGCGGTTGTCGTCGACATAGGGCTTCGTCGCCGAGCGCTGGTTGAGCACCAGCGTGACACGCGAGCCTAGCTGGATCGGCGCGGTGCGATGGAGCACGCCGAGGAACTGGCCAAGCGTGGCGTAGTTCATCTTGTGGTCGATGCGCATGACCTTGTTGCGCGGCAGGTCGCGGCCGGATTCGAGAATGGCGCGGCCGGTCTCGGAATCGTCGCAATAGATCTCAAGATGGCCGCCGATCAGAGGGTCGCTGATCGAGAGCGGAACGAGTTCCGTCACCGGAACGCCATCGCAATGCCATTCGACGGCGCCGTCCTTGGGGTTCATGAAGGTGACGGTCGAGCCGACGATCGACAGCGGATAGGGTTCGAGCTTGGTGCCCATCATGTCGGCCAGCCGTTCCAGGCGCAGCTTGTCGTTGAGCAGCTCCTTGATCTCCGGAATGTAGCGGTCGGCGCCGGTGATGAAGGTGAGGTCGAGATGCTTGTGCACGGCATGGCTGGCCTTGAGCTTGAGCGCCGCCTCCTCGATCGCGGCGAGCAGTTGGGGGTCGTAGCCGTGAAGATACTGGGCGACGCCGAAGCTCGACACTTTCCACGCCGTATCATGACCGATGATGGCTTCACGGCTCATCGCATAGCGCAGTTCGGGGATTGTATGGGCGTTCATTCTACTTCTCCAAGGTGGGGGCAACACTTGGTAAACAGTCGATTAAGCCGCCCTCCCCTGTAAATTTAGGAATGCTGGTGCTACTTTAAGCCCAGCTAAAGGTCGAACCCCCGTGCGTCTGCTCAGTCAGGTCAACTTAAACTCGCTGAAAATCGTGGAGAGCGCCGCCCGGCACCGCAACTTCACGCGCGCCGGCGAAGAGCAGTTCATCACCGCTTCCGCCGTCAGCCAGCGGGTCAAAAGCCTGGAGGACCAGCTGCGCTTCAAGATCTTCCAGCGCGGCGGCAATGCGGTGTCGCTGACCCCGGAAGGCGAGACCTATGTGGCGCGGGTGCGCGAGGCGCTGGAGCGGATCGTGGCGGCCAGCATGGAGGCGACCGGACAATCGCAGGCGCATGTGCTGAAGATCTGCGTGCTGCCGACCTTCGCCGCGCGCTGGCTGTTTCCGCGGCTTGCCAGCTTCCAGCAGCAGTATCCGGATATCGAGATGCGGGTCTCGACCTCCTACGCCACGCATGAATTCGCGACCTCCGAATACGACTTCGAGATCCGCTATGGCGACGGCAACTTCCCCGGCCTCAAATCCGAGCTGCTGTTCAAGGAGGACCTGACGCCGGTGTGCAGCCGCAAGCTGTTCCACCAGGTGCTGGGCGACAAGCCGCTGTCCAGGGTGACGCCCGAGGACCTCAGGCACTTCACCCTGCTCCACTCCGACACCTGCACCCAGAACTGGCAGTCATGGTTGGGTTTTGCCGGCGCAAGCTTCGTGCTCGGCGAGACCAGGAGCATCTATTTCGATTCCTGCATGATGTCCTACGAGGCGGCCAATGCCGGCATGGGCTTTGCCGTTGCCAACCGCGCCTATATGGCAAGCGACATCCGCGCCGAACGGCTGGTGGCGCCCTTCGCGGTCCACCATCCCAACAGCGCCGGCTGGTATTTCGTCAGCCCCGTCAAGGCGCTCGGCGCGCGCAAGGTGGAGCTGTTCAAGCAGTGGATCATGGCCGAGGCGGCGCTGACGCAGCGCCAGCTGGACATTGAGATCGCCGGCATGCCGCTGGCCAGGGCGGCGATGGCGTGAGGCGAGCTACCCTGTCTTCAAGCCCTCCAGCCGATCAGACGCAGATGAAACTATGATGGGCCACATTAAATTAAAGGCATAGCCTCGCCAGTGTTGTTGGTGACCTCAGCTGTTGTAGATTCCACACAATCACAAGAATTCCAGGCGGATTTCCTCAAGCCTTGAAAGCCGTGCTCCTGACCCAGCGGCAAGACTCAGCTATGGTTTGTCTTGCGGCGGGCCTGATTTCCCGCTTGGCCGGCGCTTTCCAGCTTCCTCCCAAGCAGCGCCGGCCTTCTTCTGTGGCGGCAGGATCATTTCCCGATCACCGCCCGCCCGTTCCGGCAGAGTATTCCTGCCCGCTTCGGCGCCATCACTGCTTCGGCGGCGTGCCGGGCTGGTCGCCGCCGGTGGTCGATTTCGGAACCGGGTTCTTGTCGATCTGCGGGTTCTGGTCGGCAGGCGCCTTGGTGGGCGGCACGCTGTTGTCGCAGGCGGCGAGCGCGAGCCCTGCCGCAAGAGCCAGCAGCACAGGAAGCTTCATCATGACGACCTCCTCTCGTTCGCCCCTTTTCTCTGAGGCAAACGGGGCGGTGGCGGTTTGGTTGCGTGGCGGTTGGGGAACCAACCCGCTGGTCTCCGGTTGAATTTCGACAACACGCGAGGAGATGGTCATGATCCGTCTGCTGCTCGTCGGCCTGTTCGCCTACACAACTTACCGCGTCACGATGCGGATCATCGAGGAGATGTCCGGAGATGCCGCGCCGCCGGACGAACGGCGTAAGCTGCGGCGGCAGTCCGCGGCGATGGGGGTGGAGCCTAAAAGGTAATCTCCAGCATCGAGGGGAGATGGCCGCGAGGCGGCCAGAAGGGGTCGTCTCACGTAAATCGCCAGCGTTGTCTCTCGTCGCGAAAGGCGCTGGCGCCCTACGCGAGGCGGCCCCCTCTGTCGCCTTCGGCGACATCTCCCCACAAGGGGGTGAGATTGGCCGTCACTCCGGCCTTCGCCAATTGCGAACGCACTCGACACCTCAACCCCGTTGCGAACAAAGCGGAAACGATGCTTGATGGGCGATGAACATCGCCGCCCGTGATTCGTCCTTCGAAGCGCCCGCCTATCTTGCCCGGCTCAATGACGAGCAACGGCTGGCGGTGGTGCATGGCGACGGCAAGGTGGCGGCGCCCCTGCTGGTGATCGCCGGCGCCGGATCCGGCAAGACCAACACGCTGGCGCATCGCGTCGCGCACCTCATCGTCAAGGGCGCCGATCCTCGGCGCATCCTGCTGATGACCTTTTCTCGCCGCGCCGCGGCCGAGATGGCCAAGCGCGTCGAGCGCATCGCCGGCGAGGTGCTGGGGCGCGACGCCGCCATCATCGCCGATGCGCTCGCCTGGGCCGGCACCTTTCATGGCATCGGCGCAAGGCTGCTCCGCGACTATGCCGAGCAGATCGGCCTCGATCCCGCCTTCACCATCCACGACCGCGAGGATTCCGCCGACCTGATGAACCTCGCCCGGCATGAGCTCGGCCTTTCCAAGACCGAAAGCCGCTTTCCCACAAAAAGCACCTGCCTGCAGATCTATTCTCGGGCTGTGAACGCGCAGGCGCCTCTCGGCGAAGTGCTGGGTTCGGCCTTTCCCTGGTGCGCGGGGTGGGCAGAACAATTGAAGGAGTTGTTCGCCCGTTATGTCGAGGCCAAGCAGGCGCAGAACGTGCTCGATTACGACGACCTTTTGCTCTACTGGGCGCAGATGGCGGCCGAGCCCGAGATCGCCGCGCATCTTTCCTCGCGCTTCGACCATGTGCTGGTCGACGAATATCAGGACACCAACCGGCTGCAGGCCTCGATCCTCCTGGCGCTCAAGCCGGACGGCGCGGGGCTCACCGTGGTGGGCGACGACGCGCAGTCGATCTATTCCTTCCGCGCGGCAGAAGTGCGCAACATCCTCGATTTCCCAAAACAATTCGCGCAAGGCGCCGAGATCGTCATGCTGGAGCGCAACTACCGCTCGACCGAGACGATCCTTGCCGCCGCCAACAAGGTGATCGGCGAGGCGAGCGAGCGCTTCACCAAGAACCTCTGGACCGAGCGCCGATCCTCCCACAAGCCGCAACTGGTGAGCGTGCGCGACGAAGCCGAGCAGGCCAACTATGTCTGCCAGGCGATCCTTGCCGAGCGCGAGGCCGGCACGGCGCTGAAGGCGCAGGCGGTGCTCTTCCGCGCCTCGCATCACAGCGGGCCGCTGGAAGTGGAGCTCACGCGCCGCAACATCCCCTTCGTGAAGTTCGGCGGGCTGAAATTCCTCGACGCCGCTCATGTCAAGGACATGCTGGCGATGCTGCGCTTCGCGGAGAACCCGCGCGACCGCGTCGCCGGCTTCCGCGTGCTGCAGCTTATGCCGGGCATCGGGCCTTCGGCCGCCTCGCAGATCGTCGAGGCGATGGCGACCTCGCTGGACGAGACGCTGGGCCTTGCCCGCTTCCGGCCGCCGCAGCGCGCAGCGCAAGACTGGCCGGTGTTCCTCGACATCTACAGCGGGCTGCGCGCAGGGCCGAGATGGCCGGCTGATCTCGAGCGGGTCAGGCTCTGGTACGAGCCGCATCTGGAGCGCATCCATGAGGATGCGATCACGCGCCGGGCAGACCTCTTGCAGCTCGAGCAGATCGCATCGGGCTATCCCTCGCGCGAGCGCTTCCTGACCGAGCTGACACTCGACCCGCCCGACGCCACCAGCGACCAGGCCGGCCCGCCGCATCGCGACGAGGACTACCTCATCCTGTCGACCATCCATTCGGCCAAGGGCCAGGAATGGAAGAACGTGCTTGTGCTCAACACCGTCGACGGCTGTATCCCGGCCGATCTCGGCGTCGGCACCAAGGAAGACATCGAGGAGGAACGCCGGCTGCTCTATGTGGCGATGACGCGGGCCAAGGACAGCCTGCACCTGGTGGTGCCGCAGCGCTTCTACCCGCACAACCAGCCGGCGCGCGGCGACCGCCATGTCTATGCCTCGCGCACCCGCTTCATCCCAGCCACGATGCTTTCCGCCTTCGAGCAGACGTCGTGGGCTAGCGCCGCCATCAAGGACGACCCGCGCCAGCGTCCAGGCGTCAAGGTCGACCTCGGCGCGCGCATGCGCGGCATGTGGAAATAAAGCATGTCCCCCGAAGTGGGAACCGGTTTCGGGACAAAGACATGCGTAAAATCAAAACCTAAGCGTAAGGAGCGAATCTGAAAGATCGCGACGCGCTTCAGGCCGTCCGCCCAGAAATGTCGCGGACGCCGCTCTGCACCAGAACGCCAGGACGGCGACCGGCTTGCGCCTTCGCCGTGGAACTTTTCACCCGGGAAAGGGTTTCCGTTAGGAAAATCTAATGCAAGGAGGCAGCAATGAAGAACCTCATTCTAGCCGCCATGCTTGGCGTGGCCGCCATGGCGCCGGCAACGATTCCGACCCAGGCGACGAGCCTGACCATCACCACCGATGACGGCATGGGCAGGTACAATGACGACTATTACTGGCGCCGCCACCATATGCGCAGCGACGACTGGCGCTACAGAGGCCGGTACGAGATGCGCGACGGATATCGTTACGGCCACCGTCACGACTGCATGGTCAGGGTGCACAAGCGCTGGCATCACGGCCATTGGGTCTTGAAGCGAGTCTCGAGCTGCGGCCTCCACCGAGGCTGGTACCGGTAAGGCCGGGCCTACCGCCGACGTGTGACGCGGGCTTCGAAGCGGCACCGCCGAGGACAGGTGAGAAATGCGCTTAATTCCATCGGCGACGAACTGGCGGCAACGGCTGGGTGAGCTGGCCGGCCAGCTTTTCGTCAACATTGTCGCGATATTGTTCGCCGGAGTTGCGATCCTTCTGCTGGTGCTGTCGGCGCACTACCACGTGCCGCAACCCCCAGCAGAAGTGGCAATCACCGCCGGCTCCGGCCCGTGATGGCCGCTCTTTTTGGCAGGCGCGAAAAGATCCCTGGCCCGAGGAACCCTCCTGCCGCAAGGCGCGTTGAGTGGCGTCCCACCCCAAGACCGAGGCTGGCAGCCCCGCCACCTCCGCCCATTCGAGAGGTCTAAATGCACGACAGGATGTTCTTCACCCCGGTCGCGGTCAGTGTCGGCGCCGGCCACAAGCGCATGATCGCCTCGCTGTCAGGCATGCACGAGTTCCTGACCGAATTCCCGCCGTCGCGCCGGCGGCTGAGCTACGGTGCCGCGGTGAAGGCTTGCGCGGCCGCGCGGGCCGGCGAAATCTCCGCCGAGTCGGCGCGCGACGCGCTGATCACCTTCGCGGTAACCGCCGGGATCCTGTGGCCGTCGGACCAGCCGACCGTCTCGGTGAAGCCGGTCGCGCGCGGCCAGAGTGGCTTCGCCGCCTGAGATCAGTGCGCGGTGCGGCCTATGGAGGCCTAAAGCGCGTCGCGATCCCTCGGATTCGCTCCATGCGCTTTGGTTTTGATTTTACGCATGTCTTTGACCCGAAACCGGGTCCCACTTTCGGGAGACATGCTTTAGACGGGACCCGCCTGATGGTTCTCGGGCGGGTTTTGTCGTTCGATCCGGCCTTCCGACATGCATGCCCGCCGCCGGATTTCGCGAAACTTTTCCGGTGTTGCGTGAAACATCGCATAGAACGGGCGGCTGCGTGAAACACCGCACAGAACGTTCGCCTCCCCCATGCAGGTTTGCAGACATGCAGCAGGGGGGCGGATGTTGCTCGATCGCGACCAGTTCAAGCCGGCAGCGGAAATGAGGCTCGGCCGGGACAAGCCGTCGATCCGGGTCGCGATAACCGACCCGGCGGCGTGCGAGCTCGGTGAGGCCGTCTATGCCTGGATAACCGCCGACGGCAAGCCGGTCAGGATCGGCGCTTCGCGTGCGCCGGTCGGCAAACAGCTGCTCTCCTATCCCGGCTACCGGAGCCTGGCCGGGCATGGCGGCGCGACGCCGAAATGGGAAGCGCTGAAGTGGCTTGGCCTGCTCACGGCGCATGCATGCTGACGGCAGTCGTCCACCAGCCGGAACCGGCATTGACGGCGGCGGGCCTTATCCGACCCTATCTCGACGTCGAGCGCCAGCTGACCCGTCAGCACAGGCCGCTGCTCAACCGCAGCCACCAGTGACAGCTCTCCGATCTCTGCAGCGCAGAGCCGATCAATGAAACGTACCGGCGACGTCGTCCGGAAGCCCGCTGCGCGGGCTTTCGAAGCTCACCTGGTCGCGTCCGTTCGACTTCGCCCTGTAGAGATGCCTGTCGGCGACCTGGAACATGGCGTGATAGGTGGTAGGCCCGCTGAAGGCGATGCCGCCGATGCTGACCGAGAGCGGGCATGGCTGGCCGCCGGGCGCGAACTCGGCCTCGCGGATGCGCAGCCTGATCGATTCCGCGACCAGGAAAGAGCGCGTCGCGTCGGCGCCCGGAAGGAAGACCGCGAATTCCTCGCCGCCGATGCGCCCGACGATGTCGGCGCCGTGGAGCTGACCCTGGATCGTCCTGGCGATCAGCTTTAGCGCCTGGTCGCCGCAATCGTGGCCGAGACGGTCGTTGATCGACTTGAAATGGTCGGCATCGACGATCAGCAGCGCGCCGGCATCGGCGACGTCATGGCTGCGCGCCTGCTCGAGATAAGCCTCGACCAGCATCGAGAAGGCGCCGCGGTTGAAGACCGCCGTCAGGCTGTCGGTCGCGGCGACGATGCTGAGCTCCTTCTGGGCCATCGCCAGCTGGCGCATCTTCCACATCAGGAAGAAAAGGAAGGAACCGCCAAGGACAAGCGGCAGGAACAGGTCGGTCAGCTTGGCCCAGAGCAGCGCGTCGGGCGACAGCGAGGGAAAGTTGAAGGAATCGACAAAGAAGGCGACAGCAATGAAGAAGGCGGTACCGGCGACGGTGACGGCCACGACCCTGCCCCAACTGGTGGGGGACAAATCGATGCGCATGGCATTTGCTCCCACTGCAACTGCCTTATTGTGCAGCGCGAGCGCAAACGAAGTCCTAATACATTAGCTTCAATGCGGGCTTGGTTAACCGGCAGCCAAGCTCGGTTAGATGCGGCGCGGTTCCAGAAAGCCCGCCACCGTGGCGGGCTTTCCTGCTGCAAACCGCGCGGTCGGAGATCATGTCGGAGCGCTTTCCGCTTTGATGGGATTTGTTTCAAGCAGTTGCGGACGGAAAGCCGCCGGGCGCTTTCCCGATTGCTTTAGGGCGCGGTCGTGCCGCCCGAACCGCCCAAGGTACCGCTACCGCTGAGGCCACCGGTTCCACCGAACATGCCGGAACCAGTGGTGGTACCCGTGGAGCCGCCGATCGAGGTGCCCGTGCCGGTGTTGAGGCTGCCGGAGCCACCCACGGTGCCGCCGACGCCACCCGTGGCGCCGAACGAAGTGCCGGCGGTCGTGCCCGTGGTGCCGCCGATCGAGGTGCCCGTACCGACGTTGAGGCCGCCGATGCTACCCACGCCGACGCCGCCGATATTGCTGCCAAAGCCCGTGCCGAGACCGCTCGAGCTCCCCGTGCCGATGGTTAAGCCGCCCGAGCTACCGGTGCCGCTGTTATCGATGCCAAAGCCGATGTCGAGACCATCAGCATGTGCCGGCACGACGAGAATGGCGATGCCGCCGACCAACATGCCGGCGATTTTCTCTACGATACCATTCATGGCATTCTCCTTCGTTGCCACAATTTTTTCCGCACCGCATCGTCGGAGCACCGTGTCCGTGCGCATGCCTGTGCGAAAGGGAACGAAGGTATTACGAACGGAACCCGTCAGGGTTCCATCCTTTCAGGGAAAAATTCGTTGTTTCAAAATGATATACGAGTTTTCCTTAATGTTTGAACCTCATCAACGATCAGGACCTGCCGCGGCAGGGCGCGACAAGCAGCGTCGCATGGCTCGCGCGCGGCAAGGCCCGCGCCTTACCGGCAAAACGCGGGCCACGGGATGGGAGCGCCTGTCCGACGCATGATCCTTGCCCGAACCGCGACCTGGAACCGAGCCACCTGTGATGCATTGCCCAAAGCAACGGCTTTGGACGAGCGCCATGCATCAACGGCGCGAGATCATCAGGCAGAGCGCCCTCAGGTCGCTGTCGTAAGTTCCTGCGCTGGACAACACCTCGGCGCAGCGCTTCTTCATCCTGGTCAGTTGCGTGCTGGACAGCTGGGCAACGGCCGTCCTCGCTCGCGGCGTCACCGATGCCCCAGGCGTACTCGGCGCGCTCAGCGCAGCGGCGGTCCCGACGCTAACGCCAACTCCGGTGTCGCCGACCCCAAGACCAAGGGTTGTGCCGGCGCCGTCGCCAACATTTGCGTCCACAGCGGCGTCGACGCCGTTGGAGCCGCCGATGGATGCCGTGGCGTCGGCGTCGATGCCGTTCGAGCCGCCCACCGATGCGATAGCGCCGGCATTCACGCCGCTCGCCCCGCCGACCGAGGCGCCGAGGCCGGCATCGATGCCTCCCCTGCCGCCGACGGACGCGCCCGCACCAGCGTTAATGCCGCCGCCGACAGACGCGCCGACACCGACGTTTATCCCATCCGCATGGGCCGGAGCGGACAAAACAGCAACAATTGTGCCGCAGGCCAGAGTTCGAGCGACTTTCTGAGCGATGCTAGGCATGACACTCTCCTCTAAAATCAGCACCACTTGCACCGCTCATGCAAGTATTGATTGCCTACAAGAGCGGAGCGCACGAATAGTTACGCGCAGGTTTTCGCTCAGTTTCGCTAACGCATTTCGATAATCGGCTGTGGTTTTCCATTTATTGACTCAATGTATCGAAGTATATTATACCTTATTTAGTATTTTTACTTTATTTTAACTTTAATCAACATAATCCCGACCCCAAATTCGGCTGCCCAGGATATGGCCGGGCCGGTCCGCAGTGACTGTTCGGGAATGCGATGCGCCGCCGTGGCAACGCTGCTCGAAGGCGGAGCTCCTCCCGGGCGAACGCCTCAAGCGTAGGCGCGGCCTTCCTCGGAGCGTTGGAACAGCATCAGGTCGAGCGGCACGGAGGGCCTGCCGAGCACGGTGAGGCACATATGCACCTGGCCGCGATGATGGGTCTGGTGGTTGAAAAGATGGCTGAGCGCCGGCGCCAGCCGCTGCGAGACGGTGCGCATGTCGGTCGTCATATAGGAAAAACGTCCGGTGAACGCTTTGTCGCTCATGCCGCTCACCCAGTCGACGATCCTCCTGTCCTCGGCCTCGCGTGCCAGACGCAAGCCCGGGAAGGCGCTGTAGAGGATCGTCGCGAGGTTTGAGGGCGCGTCCCCCTCGCCCGTAAAGCGCTTCATCCAGATGCGATCGGTGACGAGCAGATGATTGAGCGTGCCCAGCATCGAGCCGAAGAAAGCGCCGACGTCGCGGCCGAGTTCTTCCTCGTGGAGATCGGCAGCGGCATCGTAGATGCGCGCGTTGGCCCATTGATTGTAGGCCGCAAACATCATGAAATGCTGTTTCATTCTTCCATCCGGCTCGCCACGAATCCCGGCTCTTCGTAACCCGCAGGAACCGCAATGACCATTCTGTTCTATGACCTCGTCGGCCACGACACGCAACGTCCGTTCAGCCCGCATTGCTGGAAGACGAAAATGGCGCTGGCTCACAAGGGGCTCGACGCCACCAAGGTGCCGACGCGCTTCCTGGAAGTGCCCAAAGTGGAGGGCGGCGTGTCGAAGACGGTGCCGGTGATCCGCGACGGCGACCGCGTGGTGGCCGATTCCTTCGCCATCGCGCTCTATCTCGACGAGGCCTATCCGGAGCGACCGACGCTGTTTTCCGGCGAAGGCGGCAAGGCGATGGCGCGCTTCATCGAGCGCTGGTCGCAGCTCACCATCCATCCTTACGTCGCCACGGTAGCGCTCACCGACCTCAACGCCATGCAGGACGAAACGAATGCCCGCTACTTCCGCGAGAGCCGCGAGCAGAGCTACGGCAAGCGGCTGGAAGATGTGGTGGCCGGCCGTGATGCTGGGCTCGCCGGCTTCCGCGCCTCGCTGAATCCGCTGCGCTCGATGTTCAGCTACCAGCCCTTCATCGGTGGCGAGGCACCGCTGTTTGCCGACTACATCGTGTTCGGGGCGCTGCAATGGGCGCGCATCGCCTCGCCCTACCGGCTGCTCGAGGCCGACGACAGCGTCGCGCAGTGGTTCGAACGCTGCCTCGACCTGCATGGCGGGATCGGTCGGCGGGTTGCGGCGGCGGCGTGACTCTCGTGATCTGCCCCCTCGAGGGGAGATGTCGCCGAAGACGACAGAGGGGGTCGCAGCGCGTGGAGCGCCGACCTGATTTGGCGTTTGCGGAAGGCGCTGGCGCTCTATGTGAGACAACCCCTCTGGCCTGCCGGCCATCTCCCCCTCAAGGGGGGAGATTTGCTGGTGCTTTGTCGACCAGCCTGACGCAGATCGGATCGCCTTTTTCCATGCGCGCGCATTGCCATTCCGGGCCGAAGCCGAAATTCTGCTGTCCGGTTTGCGGAAAGAACAGCAGGACGAAGACGATCGCGGCAAGAACCACGGCCATCAGCAGGATGCCGGCGACATCGCCGCGTCTGAGGTATGGCCAGTTCATCGCCTCCGGCTCCGCTGCCGCGACGCCCGGACCTGCATGCGAAGCGCGCCCGCAGCCGTCTAAAGCGCAGCGCGATCCTTCAGATCGCTCCATGCGCTTTAGATTTTGATCTTACGCATGTCTTCGTCCCGAAATCGGTTCCCACTTTCGGGAGACACGCTTGAATTATCCCGCAAACAGCCTGCCTTGACCAGAAGCCGCCTCCCCTTGGCAAGGTGCGAAGCGGCCTGTATAGAGCCCGCCACTCCAATTTCCATTCCCAGAACAAGGACGAGCCAATGGCGATCGAACGCACCTTCTCCATGATCAAGCCGGATGCGACCAAGCGCAATCTGACGGGCGCCATCACCAAGATGCTGGAAGACGCGGGTCTGCGCGTCATCGCTTCGCGCCGCGTGTGGATGAGCCGCCGCGAGGCCGAAGGCTTCTACGCCGTCCACAAGGATCGCCCGTTCTTCGGCGAGCTGGTCGAGTTCATGTCGTCGGGCCCGACCGTCGTGCAGGTGCTGGAAGGCGAAAACGCCATTGCCAAGAACCGCGAAGTTATGGGCGCCACCAACCCGGCCAACGCCGCCGAGGGCACTATCCGCAAGGTGCATGCGCTGTCGATCGGCGAGAATTCGGTGCACGGCTCGGACGCGCCGGAAACCGCCGCGCAGGAGATCCGCTACTGGTTCTCCGACACCGAAATCGTCGGCTGAACGGCAAGCTTCGGCTTTGCAATGAAGGGCGGCCTCGGGCCGCCTTTTTCGTGCGGCAGGGTGGGCGACCGAACCGCGCGCCCTAGATCAAGCTGATCGGCGACAGATGACACGGGCGTCGCCGGCTGTGAGCGACCATCGCGCTTCCGCCCACGAGTAGGGAGGGAAGCATGATTAAACCCCATGTTTCCAAAAGCGGCGTTGCATATCCGGACGATCTCGTCCTGTTGAAGCGTATCTATGACCAGGTCTGCGAAGAGCGGGGCATTACCCGCGGCAGCCCCGAAGCCTCCGAGTTGGCGATCGAAGCCATGAAGCTCTTTTCCGCGGGCATTTTCGACGAAGACGCGATCGGTCGCCGCCTTCGCCATGGCTGATCGAGCGGTCGGTCGGGTTCAATCCCCGTCGCCGTAGCGGATAACCTCGACCTTCTCCCTGGTGATCAGGCAGCTGTTGGTCAGCGCCTTGATCTGAGGGATCAGCGCATCGATCTTCTCCGGCGCATCGACGATCTCGACGACGATGGGCAGGTCCTGCGACAGGCGCAGGATCTTGGCGGTGTGGAGCACGCTCGAGCGGCCGAAGCCGAGCGGCCCCCTGAGCACGGTCGCGCCGGCCATGCCTGTCTCGCGTGCCTTGATGACGATCGCCTCGTGCAGCGGCTTGCCGTCGGCCGCTTTGTCGTCCTCGCCGAAGAAGATCCTGAGCAGCACGCATTGGCTGGGAAGTTCCATGTTCTCCTCCCTGATCACCTGGTGATCGGCAAGCGGTTGAACCTGGCCGCCATGAGATAGCCGAGCCAGGCCGAAGCGAGCGACAGCACCACGACACTGACAAGATAGGTCGTGGCGAGGCTAAGGTCGCCCTCGAAAAGCAGGATGAAGGTGTCGAGGCTCATCGCCGAAAAGGTGGTGAGGCCGCCGCAGAAGCCGCCGGTGACGAACTGGCGGCTGGCCGGGCCGACCATCAGGCGCCCGTCCGGCCGGGTCAGCGTGGCGAAGAACATGATGACCCACGAGCCGACGACATTGACGAAAGCCGTTGCAAGAAGCGCGCTCAAGCCCAGCAGCGAGACGATGACGTAGCCGGACAGGAAGCGCACCAGGGAGCCCATGGCTGCGCCGCAGCCGACCGCCAGATAAAGCCGCAGGGCCGTCCGTCCGTCGTTTCCGGACATGGCGCTTTACCCTGCCATCCGCGCGACGGCCCAAAAGCCGAGCGCTACGGCAAGCACGCAGAGCGCCGCCGAGGCGACGGTGTTGAAGACGGCGAGCCGCCGCTCGCCGTCGAGCGCCAGGTTCAGCGTCTGCAGGCAGAAGGACGAAACCGTGGTGTAGCCGCCGAACAGGCCGACCACGATCAGGTCGCGCACCAGCTCGGCGGAAAAGACGCCGCCGACTGCGCGGGCCGCGCCGGCGAAGGCGCCGATGGCGAGCGCGCCGGAGACGTTGACCGCCAGCGTGCCCCAGGGAAAGGTCTCGCCGACGCTGCGGCCGACGAGGCCCGACAGGAAGAAGCGGCAAATACCGCCGAAGAACCCGCCGATCAGGACCAGGGCGCAGGCCGCAAGGGTCATCGCTTCATGCCTTTCCAAATGCGATTCCACTCAGTGAACCACGTTAACAAAGAAGGCACGATGCGAGCGGGAAAAACAAATCCTACCGTGCAAAGCAGGGCTGCCGACGAAGCTGCCAATCTTCCCCCTCATGGGGGAGATGGCCGGCAAGACAGAGCGGGGCGCTGCTCCGCCGGCATCAGAAGGTGCGTTACTTCGCCTGGCGCTCTTTCACATTCGCATGATCGTTCGCCGCGTCGGTGTCGGTGGCCGGCGTCTTGGTCTCCTCGCCGGTGAACGGACTGCCCTGTCCTGGCGCGAGGTCGCCGCTGTGGCCGGCCTTATTGGTCTGGAAGGGCTGGCTGTCGGGACTGAGACCGTGCTGCTCGGCATTGAATAGATGGTCGTCCGCCCTGGCGAAACCGGCAAGCGCTATCAACGATACGCCTGCTGCTGCAAGGATGAGCGCGTGCTTTTTCATATCTGGTCTCCTTTGAGTGGCCAGATCGAACCGCGCCTTCGGTCTGGCAGTGTCAGTGAAGGGACATGTCCCTTTTGCCTGCCCGCCATCTCGGAAGTGAACGCTTTGGGTACCTGAATTATTCCCAAAAAGCGCGTCGCGCTGAAGCGAATTCAAGCGACGCGCTTCAAGTCTTGGTTTTGATGCATGTCATTCTCCCACCACCGCTTCGCACTTTTGGGCGACATGCATCAACAATCGCCGCCGTAGGAATTCCGGCATCCCGCTGCGTCCGTCCCGCGGGCGTCAGGACGCCGCCATCTTCAGCACGATCGTCTGCGGCTTGCCGTCCAGCGGATCGACCTGGTGCCGAGTGTCGGTGACGAACAGCAGCCGGTCGTCGACGGTGATGCGGGCCTGCAGCGCATAGGTCCTGCCGGGCAGAACCGTCTTCGGATCGAAGGCGATCTCGAATCTGATCGGCACCTGGCCGGCCGGCACGATCTTGCGCTGGCCGATGATCGTCGCCGGCGCGTCGGCCAGCGAGACGTCGGCGAGCTCAACCGAAAGCACAGCATCGGGCGGCAGCGCGATGCGCTCGCGATAGGTAACTTCGCCTGTCAGCGTCTTTTCGGCGGCGCCCGAGAGTTCCGGCACGGCAAGCACGCCGACCACCAGCGGCACCAGGCCGAAGATGAAGAACTCCGCGATCCTGTCCAGCATGAGATTGCTCCGCCAAGCAAATCAAACCGATTTGCAGGGTCGGCAAGGATTGCGGTCGTTCAATGGCCGGGGCCGGATTTATTTGTCTGATTTCTTCCAGCGGCCGGCGGCCTCGTCGTCGGCTTCCTTGGCCTCGACCCAGCCGCCTTCGGAGCCGTCGGCGCGGTGCTCCTTCTTCCAGAAAGGTGCGCGCGACTTCAAATAATCCATCAAGAAATTCGCCGCCTCGAAGGCCGCTTGCCGGTGCGCGGAGGCCGCAACCACCAGCACGATGTTCTCGCCGGGCGCGATCTTTCCGTGGCGGTGGATGACGGTGAGCCCCTGCAGCGGCCAGCGCAGAACCGCCTCGGCGGCGATGCGGCCGATCTCGGCCTCGGCCATGCCTGGATAGTGCTCGAGCTCGAGCGCCGCGAGCGCGCCCTCTTCGTCGCGGCAGAGACCCGAGAACGTGACCACGGCGCCGATGTCGGCGCGGCCCTTCGTCAGGGCGGCGATCTCGGCGGCGACGTCGAAATCCTCGCGCTGGACGCGAATGGCCGGCACGATCGTGCTCGCCACCTCAGCCTCCGGTCATCGGCGGGAAAAGCGCGATCTCGCGCGCGCCCGCGATCTTCTCGCGGTGGCCGACATGTTCCTGGTTGATGGCGACGCGGATGACGTCCGGATATTGCAGGGCGTTTTCATATTCCTCGCCGCGCGACTTCAGCCAGCGCAACAGGTCGGCGACCGTCTCGATGCCGGCCGGCAGCTCGACATCTTCTTCCGGCTTGCCGATCCGCTCGCGTACCCAGGCGAAATAGATGAGTTTCGTCGACATTTCACTCGTCCATGATGTGCTTCAGGCCGGCGCGGAAATAGTCGTAGCCAGTATAGAGCGTGACGAGCGCTGCGATCCACAGCAGCACCAGGCCGATCTGGGTGGTCAGCGGAAAGATCTTGTCGCCGGCCGGGCCGACGAGAAGGAAGGCGATGGCGACCATCTGGATGGTTGTCTTCCATTTGGCGAGCTGCGTCACCGGCACCGAGACCTTCAAGGCGGCCAGGTATTCACGCAGGCCCGAGACCAGTATCTCGCGGCACAGGATGATGATCGCCGCCCAGAGCGACCAGCCGGCGATGCCGCCATGCCGGTCGGTGTCGGCGGCCAAAAGCAGCAGGCAGGTGGCGACCAGAAGCTTGTCGGCGATCGGGTCGAGCATCTTGCCTATGTTGGAGGTCTGCTGCCAGGCGCGCGCGAAGTAGCCGTCGAAATAGTCGGTGATGGAGGCGAGCAGGAAGATGACCAGCGCCGACCAGCGGGCGAAGTCGGAGGACTTCAGATGGCCCTCGAGGAAAAAGCACAGCACCACCAGCGGCACCGCGATGATGCGGGCGTAGGTGAGGATGTTCGGCAGGTTGAACGCGCGCTGGGCCATATCTGATCGGGAACTCTTCTCCGCCTGCCTACTCAAATCAGAAGCCGATGTGGGGGGTCAACAGGCGAGATTCGATTGGTCAGCCCAAAATAGGCGCAAGAATGGTCAGCTGTCATGAAAATGGTTGTAGACCAGCTTCGCCACATGCTCGGAAATGCCGTCGACCTTGACCAGGTCCTCGACCGCGGCGCGGCTGACCGCCTTGGCGGTGCCGAAATGATGGAGCAGCGCCCGCTTGCGGCCGGGACCGATGCCGGCGATCTCGTCGAGCGGGCTCTTGACCATCTCCTTCTTGCGGCGGGCGCGGTGCGAGCCGATGGCGAAGCGGTGCACCTCGTCGCGCAGGCGCTGGACGAAATAGAGCACCGGGTCGCGCACCGGCAGCATGAAGGAGTCCCTGCCCTTGACGAAGAAGCGCTCGCGGCCGGCGTCGCGGTCGGGCCCCTTGGCGATGCCGATGGCGACGACGCGGTCCTCGATGCCGAGATCGGACAAGATCTTGCGCACCGCCGTCATCTGGCCCTGGCCGCCGTCGATCAGGATGACGTCCGGCCAGGCCGGGAAGCCGCCGTCGGCTTCGACAAGGTCCTCGGCCGTATCGTCCTCGGCCTCGGCGCCCGCCGCGCCTGAAGATTTGGTGTCGCCGTGTTCCCTGAGCAGCCGCGAGAAACGCCGCTCCATCACCTCGCGCATCATGCCGAAATCGTCGCCCGGCGTGATCTCGGTCGAGCGGATGTTGAATTTCCGGTACTGGTTCTTCACAAAACCTTCCGGCCCCGCGACGACCATGGCGCCGACCGCGTTGGTGCCCATGATGTGCGAGTTGTCGTAGACCTCGATGCGCGCGGGCGGCTTTTGCAGGCCGAAGGTCTCGGCGAAACCCGTGAGCAGCCGCGCCTGGGTCGAGGTTTCCGCCAGCCGCCGCCCGAGCGCCTCGCGGGCGTTCTGCAGCGCGTGGTCGGTCAGATCCTTCTTCTCGCCGCGCTGCGGCACCGAGATCGCTATCCTGCGTCCGGCGCGGGTGGAGAGCGCTTCGGCGAGCAGCTGCTGCTCCTGCACCGCCCGGGAGAGAAGCAGCGTGCGCGCCGGCAGCTTGTCGTCATAGAACTGCGCCAGGAACGAGCCCAGCACCTCGGCGGGCTCCAGCGCCGGATCGGCCTTGGGGAAGTAAGCGCGGTTGCCCCAGTTCTGGCCGGTGCGGAAGAAGAACACCTGGATGCAGGTCTGGCCGCCTTCCTGGTGGATGGCGAAGACGTCCGCTTCCTCGACCGTCTGCGGGTTGATGCCCTGATGCGCCTGCACATGCGAGAGCGCCGCTAGGCGGTCGCGATAGATGGCGGCGCGCTCGAAATCGAGTTCTGCCGAGGCCTGCTGCATGGCGGCCGAAATCTCGGTCTTCACCTTCTGGCTGCGGCCGGAGAGAAAATCCTTCGCCTCGGCGACCAGTTCGGCATAACCCTGATGCGAGATTTCGCCGGTGCAGGGGCCGGCACAGCGCTTGATCTGGTAGAGCAGACAGGGCCGCGTGCGGTTCTCGTAAAAGGAGTCCGTGCAGCTCCGCAGCAGGAAGGCGCGCTGCAGCGAATTGATGGTGCGCCCGACCGCGCCGGCCGACGCGAAGGGGCCGAAATAGTCGCCCTTGCGCGAGCGCGCGCCGCGATGCTTGTAAATGCCGGGCGAGACATGATCGCCGGTGAGCAGGATGTAGGGAAACGACTTGTCGTCCCGCATCAAGACGTTGAAGCGGGGCCTGAGCCGCTTGATGAGGTTCGCCTCGAGCAGCAGCGCCTCGATCTCGGTGCGGGTGACGACGAACTCCATCGTCGCCGTCTCGCGCACCATGCGGCCGATGCGCGCCGTGTGGAAGCGCCCCTGCGCGTAGTTGGTGACGCGCTTCTTCAGGCTGCGCGCCTTGCCGACATAGAGCACGTCGCCGGCGGCGTTCATCATGCGGTAGACGCCGGGCTGATTGGGCAGCCGCTTGACGAAGGTCTGGATCACCTCGGCGCCGACCATGCCGTCGGCGTCGCCGGCATGCGGCGTCCAGTCTATCGCGGTGAAGGCGACGTCGGGAGCGGCCAGAACCGCTTCGGGCTCGACGATCTCCTCCGCCGCCTCGTCCTCGATGTCGATTTCGGGGTCGACATCGGGCGGCAGATCGGCGGCGCCGTTTCGTCTATGCTTGTGGTCTGCGGGACTCATTCCACCATGCCTGTCACATCGGGCGTCTGCCATGCAAGATGCTGGCCGCCGTCGAGCGCGATCATCTGGCCGGTCACCGAGCGCGCCTCCCAGAGATAGCGGATGGTGGCGCCGAATTCCGGCAATTGCGGGCCCCGCTTCAGGATCAGGCCTTCGACCTGCCTGCCGAAATCCTCGTCGTCCTGGCGCTTGTTCTTCAGCGTCGGGCCGGGGCCGATGGCGTTGACGCGAATGCGCGGCCCGAGCGCCTGCGCCAGCATCTGCGTTTGTGTCCACAGCGCCGATTTCGACAGCGCATAGGAGAAATAGCGCGGCGTCGGCCGCCAGACACGCTGATCGACGACATTGACGATCAGCCCCTCTGCGCCTTCCGGCAAGGCGCGAGCAAAATTCTGCGCCAGCAGCGCCGGCGCCTTCACATGGATGGCGAAGTGGCGGTCCCAAGCCTGCCAGTCGAAATCCTCGATCCGGTCGTCGACGAACAAGGAGGCGTTGTTGACGAGCAGCGTTACCGGGCCAAGGGCGGCTTCGGAGCGGCCGACGACATCGCCGACCGCGTCCATGTCGGTGAGATCGGCGACAACCACGGTGGCGCGGCCGCCCTTGTCCCTGATGCGGCTTGCCAGGGCCTCGGCCTCGGCTCCGGAACGGTTGGCGTGGATGGCGACGGCAAAGCCATGCGCGGCCAGATCCTCGACAATCGCCTTGCCGATCCTTCTCGCTCCCCCCGTCACCAGCGCCACGCCAGCGGCTTCATTCATGTTGTCAATCCTCAATCGGCTTCACGATTCCGGGAAGCCGGCACAATATGACGGGCCAAGAGTTAAATGCCATTTCCACCTGGGGCAGGAATGTGGCGAAGCGGCCCGTACGCACGCTTGCCGGCCCGGATTCGGGGCTTCTCATAGCGCAATATATGTCGCCGGACCCCTTGAACCAAGCGGTGTGCAGCGCAACATGATTAGCCTGCTGACATTCGCTGTTGCGAAGTTGCAACGTCACCTTTCAGCCTCATTCGCGCCAGGGAATGACCCAAGTTCAGGTTCGCTTCAGCCGTATTTCAGCACGACATTTGGAACCGTTGAGCGCCAGGCCCGTTTATCCCCCCGGACGGGCCGGGGCATTCATGAACATAAAAGCCTAGTGTCTTGTGGCTTAAGGAGTAAAACAACAATGCAAGCCAATCTCAAGTTTGCGCGGCCGCTGGCGGTTGCGCTCGGGCTCTTCGCCCTCGGCGGTACCGCTTATGCCGCGGACGTGGTCCAGGAAGAGCCGCCGGCCCCCGCCCCGGTCGCCGAACTTCCCGTCGCCTCCTGGGCCGGCCCCTACGCCGGTATCAGCCTCGGCTACGGCTTCAGCGGTCATGCCGATGCCCGGGATCAGGGCGTCAACGTGAAGACCAAGGGCTTCATCGGCGGCGTCTTCGGCGGCTATCAGTGGCAGCAGGAGAACTTCGTCTACGGCGCTGAAGCCGATCTCGGCTACAACGGCGTCAAGGGCGACAGCGCCGGCATCCATGCCAAGGGCGGCCTCGAAGGCTCGCTGCGCGCCCGCCTCGGCTACGCGGTGACCCCGGAAATCCTGCTCTATGGCACCGGCGGTCTCGCCGCCAAGAACCAGAAGATCACGGATGACCTCCTCGGCACCAACGACAGCAAGGCGATGGTCGGCTGGACGGCCGGCGTCGGCTCCGACATCAAGATCACCGACAACGTGTTCGGCCGCGTCGAGTATCGCTACACCGATTACGGCGACAAGGACTTTGGTCCAACCGGCAACGTCAAGTCGAAGGACAACCGCGTCACCTTCGGCGTCGGTATGAAGTTCTAAGTCGTCCAAGCCACGACACGGAAAAGCCGGGCCTCGCGCCCGGCTTTTTTTGTGTTCGACGCCGGAGGATCAGGCGCCTGACTGATCCGCCGGCTGTTGCTGAAAGCCATCATGGACCGGAATCGACGGCAGCCGGTCGAGCCATTTCGCGCGCGAGGGCATGAAGACCTGCGCGTCCGGCAGGTAGTCCTGCGGATTCGCCATGGTGGCGGCGTGAACGTGGATCTCGTGAGGCCATCTGTCGGAACGGAAACAGAGCCTCGTGCCGCAGGATGGGCAGAATCCGCGAAACGTATTCGGGCTGCTTTCATAGTGCCTGATGTCGCCCGTCCATCTCAGTTGCTCCGGCCTCATGCCCAGGAAGGCGGTGAAGGGAGCGGATGTCGCCCGCTGACAGTCGGCGCAGTGACAGACCAGGTTTCGCGTGGTGTCCCCGGAATAGGTCCAGGTGACCGCCCCGCACATGCAACGTCCATCGAGCGCCATTGCTTCCTCCCCTGGCCCCTGCGTTTCTCAAGGCAGCTCGACAAATACTGGCACATCACAGTCCAGAAGGTGGCGGGCCAGCGGCTTATGCGCGCTTCTTTGCGACCTTGGCGGATTTGATCTTCGGCGGCAAAGTCTCAACGAAGGCCAGCGCGAGATCGAGCCAGCGGCCGAGCTCGGCTTCGCTCGCCGTGCCCTCCGGCGCGACATGGACATAGCCTTCCATCGAGCGCCCGCCCATTTCCATCGGGCTCGCATGGGGGCGGGCGGCGGCCTCGCCATGCGCCTCCTTGCCGACACGCACCAGCAGGCCGCGCTTGGACGTGCCGATCAGCATGTTGCCGTTGATCATGAAACAGGTGCCGCCGAACATTTTCTGTTCGGTGAAGGCGCGCCGGCCGAGGGCTGCTCGCAGGCGCTCGACCATGGGGTCGGGTGCCATACTGGTGACTGACTTTGCCATGCTCAGCCCTCCGCGATTTGCCCTCCCTTCTCCCCTTGTGGGAGAAGGTGGCCGAGCGAAGCTCGGTCGGATGAGGGGTGTTGGACGGATCGCTCCCTTGACGAGGTAGCAATCAAAATCTCTCCACTTTTAACACGCCTCGTTTCTTCCAGCACCCCTCATCCGTCTCGGCGCTATCGCGCCGATCCACCTTCTCCCACAAGGGGAGAAGGAGAGGCGCTTTCACCCCGGCACGCAGCCCTTGAGCTCCGGAAACTTCTCATCGAAGCGCGCGGCCCAGCGGACCAGCCGGCCGCGACCCTTTTCCCACTGGCCGCCGAAACGCAACGCGAGATAGCCAAGGGTGGCGCGCAGCGCCATCTGGCCGGCGGTTATCTTCTTCGGCAGTTTCGGCGGGTTGGCGTTGAGGAGGTCGAGCGCGGTGGTGATCTTCGCCCATTGGCGGTCGAGCCAGGGCTGATAGACCATGGTGTCAGGGCGCGTGCGCCGCTCATAGACCATCGACAGCGCGCAGTCGCAGATGCCGTCGGCCAGCGCCTCCAGTACCTCGGCCTCGAGCCGCTTGTCGGGATTGCGCGGGAACAGCGCGTTCTTCGACAGCCGGTTGAGATGCTGGGTGATGGCGCGGCTGTCATGCACCGTGCGGCCGTCCTCCAGCACCAGCACCGGGATCTTGCCCAACGGATTGGCCGATATCAGCTGCGCCGGCTTGTCCTCCGTCTTGACCGGCACGAGGTCGACGGCGATGCCTGCATATTGAGCGGCCATACGGACCTTCGAGCTGTAGGGTGACGCGGAGGCGTAGAGCAGCTTCGGCATTATCGGGGTTCCCAATTGTTTGCGCGCACTGTTGACCGAATGGGCTCCCGAGGGCAACGGCCAGCAGTAGTAAACAAGGCGGCCAATGTGCAGGGGAAACAAAGGCGACTGGCGAGGCCAGAAAGGAAAAAGCTCCCGGAAATTTGCCAAATGGCAAAGTTCCGGGAGCTTTAGCAGGAGCGTCCGCTCCAACCTCGCCCGCTGTCACGCTAAACTGGCGAGAGGGGTACCTCGACGGCACCCGTCCTCACCTGTCGGTCCGCGAGCGAAGCTACGCGATTACTTCTTGGCAGGCGCCTTCTTTGCCGGCGCCTTCTTCACCGCTGCCGTCGACTTGGCGGCGGCGGCCTTCATCGGCGCCTTGGCGGCGGGTTTCGCCGCTGCCTTCGCGGCAGGCTTGGCGGCCGGCTTCTTGGCCGGAGCCTTGGCTGCTGCCTTGGCGGCGGGCTTAGCCGCGGCCTTCGCGGCCGGCTTCGCCGCGGCCTTCGCGGCCGGCTTTGCCGCGGCCTTCGCGGCGGGCTTTGCCGCTGCCTTGGCCGGAGCCTTGGCGGCTGCCTTCGGTGCTGCTGCCTTCTTCACTGCTGCAGGTTTCGCGGCAGCCTTCGGTGCCGCTTTCTTTGCCGGCGCTTTCGCCGCCGGCGCCTTGGTTGTCGTCTTTGCCATGCGATGCCCCTTGCGTTTTGCCAAAGGTCGTGAGTGACCCGGCGTGCTCATGCATATCTGACTCGCGACTGTCTAGCCAGCGAAGCAACACAATGATTTTCAGATATTGAATTTTGGTTACACAAGCTGTGCTGCCAAGCGCATCGACGCAAAAATCGTCAGCGAATCTTTGTTTGTCGAAGTGAAGTTCCACTGCCGAGAATTCGCCATGCTCTCTATCGCCGGTTCATCCAGACATATTCTCGTTGTGCAGAATGTCAAATGTGAGCGATCTGCTCATAATGGAAAGAGCGTGCCTAACCCCGCGCTTTATCTTGTCCAGAAGACATATCTACAGACTGGGGCACAGCAAAACGGAGCGAGAACGGCGGCATAGCTTGTCCACGGGAAAGTGAGTTTTCTGCTCACATCTTGGAGCCTGCCTCAGGCGTCGGCGGCCCGGACTGCGCCCGCAGGCGACGCGACGGTTCCGCCCGGTGCAGATGGACGGCATAAGTGTCCCAGGGCGGGGTGACCGCGATGTCGGCAAGCATGCGGCCGACCTCGCCGCGATGATAGCCGCCGTGCAGGACGACGTGGGTCAACATCTCCTGGCGGGTCATACGGCCCCTGTCACCGTCGGTGAAAGTGAAGGCGACCGGCTCCGCAAGCCATTGCTCCGAAACGGTTTCGGCATAGTCGAGATACCAGCGGTCGCTTTCCGCCATGGCGGCGCGCAGCTCGGCCGGCTCCGGCGTCTCCTCGGTGTTGTCGCTCGCATAGCGATGCGCGATACCCGTCAGGTGCGCGGCAAAAATCCGCGACACGACATGGATGTGGTTCATCAGCCTCAGCGCGGCGTGACATTCCTTAGCGTTGCGAGACGGATCCATCCCGACAAGCTTCCCCAGCAGTTCGTCATTCGCCCAGGCCTGATAGACAAGCAGGCTCTTCAGCAAGGTCCTGGCACTCATCTGTTCGGGCCCCATTTGCGTCGGAGTTAAATGTGAGTATCCTGTTTATATTCTCGGGAGACCCGGCCAGGATGTCCACTCGCATTGCAAAGCCAGCCGCACGCATGCGCAAGGAGCCACGCCAGGCGCGCTCGGTCGCCACCGTCGAGGCAATTATCGAAGCAGGTGCTCGCGTTCTGTGCGAGACCGGCTGGGCGGGCTTCAGCACCAACAAGGTGGCCGAGGCCGCCGGTGTGAGCATCGGCTCGCTCTATCAATATTTCCCCGACAAGCTCGCCCTGGTCGACGCCATCCGACGCCGCCACTTCGATCATGTGCTGTCGGTCATCCGCGAAGCCGCGGCCGAGGAGAAGCCGCTCAGGCAGTTCGCGCGCGAGCTGGTGCGCGGCATGATCGCCGCGCACAGCATCCACCCGACGCTGCATCAGGTGCTGCTCGACGAAGCGCCGGGCGACCGCGGCTCGCGCGCCGCGCATGCCTCGTTCCAGACCCGCTATCTCGAGCACTATGCGGCGGCCGTGGCGCAATACCGCCGGCGCCGCAAGGATACCGAGACCATGGCGCGGGTGCTCTCCTCGGCGATCGAGGGCGTGATCCACAATGCGGCGCGCCGCAACATGCTCGACGCGCCGGAACTGCAGAAGCAGCTCGGCGAGATGATCTGCGCCTATCTTTCGGGTCAGGGCGCAAGGGCCTGACGATGGCAAGGGCCGGCGGTCGGCGCAATCAACCCTGCCACGTCGGTTCGCCGAACCAACGTGACGCAGCCCCGGAAGCTTCCTCATCGTCTGGAGTGTCCTCGCTGACCCAGGCAACGAAACCGTCGGGGCGCACCAGCACAGCGCTCAAACCCAGACGATCGCCGGCCTCGCCAGCAACATAGGCGATCCGTCCGCGCCATCGGCTTGCAAGCGCCCGAAGCGGCGCGCGAGAGTCGAAGTCCAGTAACAGACCTTTACCGGTACTGAGGAGGTCGCCGACCTTCGTCCCATCAGCCAGTTCGAAATCAGGAACGCTTCGGCCGACGAGCAGGTGGCTGCCGCCAAGATCATAGCGCAGCGCGACGCCCCACACGCGCTCGGCGAAATAGGTCGCGCCATCGCGGGTGTCGATGAGATCGCGGATGATGGCTTCGAGCGCACGCGTGCTGCGGGTCGGCCGCATCAGCGCGACTTGGGCGCGGGACCAGTCGAGAACCTGCACGCCCACCGGATGTCGCTCACTCGCATAGGTGTCGAGCAGGCCGGCCGAAGCGTCGCCGCGGATGGTGGCGGCAAGCTTCCATCCAAGATTCATCGCGTCGCCGAGCCCGAGGTTGAGCCCCTGGCCGCCCAATGGCGAATGGATGTGCGCTGCATCGCCCGCGAGCAGGACCCGTCCGTTGCGATACGTCGTCGCCTGATAGGCACGATCCGTCCAGGTGGTGCCAAGCCGAAGTTCGGTCACGGTGACGTCAGTGCCGGAAACGCGGCGCAGCACCGCCTGCACGTGCTCCAGCGTGAGCGGCAGGGCTCGGTGGGACGCGCCGCCATCGAACTCGACCATCGCGATCGTCCCCGGCCGCGTATAGGTATACATGCCCGTCGGGGTGTAATGGCGGCCGTGGCGGAGCTTGTCCGGATCGGCCATCTCGACTTCGACGGAATAGCCGGTGAACTCCGGATCGGTACCGGTGAACTCGAAGCCGCCGGCCTTGCGCACCGTGCTGCGGCCGCCGTCGCAACCGACAAGCCAGCGGCCGCGGAAGGTCTCGGCACCGGCGCGAATGGCCACCTCGTTATCGGTTTGATCGAACGCCTCGACACCGAGGCCGCGCCTGATCTCGACACCCATCGCGTTTGCGCGAGCGGCCAACACGGCTTCAAGAGACTCCATCTCGACCGCCATGTTGGTGCCCGCCCGACTTGGCAGCCGATACTGCCACTTCAAGGTGTCGATGTCGTCATGGTAGAACTGGATGCCAGCGAAATGGCCGGCTGGCCGACGCGTCTGTTGCATCCAGTGCGCGGCGGCGGCAACACCGCCGGCGCCATCTTTCGCAAGCCGCGGCGCGGCAACATCGTTCAGCAGCCCTCGGCGGTAGAAGGCTTCGATGGTAGGCGCCGAAAGGCCGCGCATCCCGAATGGAAGCCGCTTCAGCGGCGAGCGTGGATCCTGTGCCTGCTCCAGCACCAGCACCGAGAGATCGGCTAGGCGTAGCTCACAGGCAAGAAACAGGCCGACAGGGCCGGCGCCGGCAATGACAACATCATAGAGGGAGGGGTGGTTGTGCATGAACTGCTCCTTTGTCGATGTTCGACCGGAGCGTTCCTCACTTTTGAGAACCACACGGACGAACATTTGGACGCCAGGGCGTCCGATGTTCGTCGTGGGGATCTCCTGCACGAGGCCAAAGACCAGAGCTTTCGTTACCGAAAGGACTTGGGCTTACCAGACCAAGTCTGCCTTTTCCGACATGGGCCATATAACGTTGCCCCGCTTGCTTCGCAACGCACACGGGTGCAACTGCGGCAATAAGGCTGTTTGTCCCAGTCTGGAAGCTTGGCCGACCTTTATCTGAGCACGCGGCAGCGACCGTTATAGACCATCCAGCGGTCGAAGCCCGAGACGCAGAACTCGACATTGTCGCCGATCGAGGCAAAGCCCTGCCCCTCCTCGATCAGGTACCAGATGGTGCGGTCGCGGCCGTCCGACAGGCTGACGGTGGCGCCGCAATAGTGGCGGCCGATCGGCCATTCGTCGCTGGCCGGCAAATAGCGGTGCTGGTGGATGCGATGGAAGTCGGCGATCGCGACATTGGGCAGATGCGGTACGTGCTTTACCTGATAGGCGAAGCGGTCGGTGATCTTGTTCAGCACCCAGGCCTCACCGCAGACGCTGCCGTCATCCTCGGTGTAGACGGAAAGATCGGCGGCATGCGCGGCCTGGGTGAAGCCAAGCGACGTGCCTAGCGGCGTCAAAAGCGAAATCAGCGCGGCAAGGGCGGAATGAGCGAAGCGAGTCATGACAGCCTCTCAAGGTCGATTGCGCGCACTCTGCGGATTCGCTCGGCGGCGGTCAAGCGGTTGCGAAGACAATGGTTTCCGGAAAGCAACGGTCGCAGGGCGCGCTCGCTAACCCGCGCCGGCCAGCAGCAGCCCGCCGATGACTGCGACGTTGATAAGAAAGGCGTTGCGCAGCGCCTGCCGCTCCGGCTCCTCGGAGACCCAGAAGCGCAGCAGCATGAAGTTCGCCGCCAGCGTGAACAGGATGAGAGCGGCGGCGGCGAAAGGCACGGCAAGGCCGAACGCCAGCATCAGGCCGGCGATAATCTCGAGCGCGGAGCCGGCGGCGAGCATGAGAGCGGGAGCCGGGAATTTCCGGCTCGCCAGATAAGTGCACATCGCCTCGAATTTCACAAAATGCTCGATGCCGGCGACGACGAACACGCCACCGATAAGAAGCGCGCCTATCGCCTGGATGGTTGCAATGGGCATATCGGCCTCCTGTGGGCTTTCCCGCGGCTTAGAGTCCGTTTCGAAATTCGCTCCGGTGAGCCATATGGCGGTGGTTCGAGAACCGGCCTACGGCCGGAGCGCAGCGGACATTCAGGTCCGTGAGCACCGGAAGCGCAGATGGCCACCGGAGTAGAATTTCCAAACGGTCTCTCAGCCCTTCGGTATGAAAGCGGGGTTGTAAACGACCTCCCAAAGATGATCGTCGGGGTCCTGGAAATAGCCGGCGTAGCCGCCCCAGAAGGTCTTCTGCGCCGGCTTGACCACGCGCGCGCCGGCCTTGACGGCCTCGGCCATCACCGCATCGACTTCGGCCTCGTTCGCCACATTGTGGCCGACGGTGAGCTCGGTCGGGCTGCGGCCGCTCTGCGGCACCGTGGCGTCGTGGGCGATGCTCGAGCGCTCGAAGATGGCGAACTTCAAGCCGCCGGCGAGCTCGAAGAAGGCGACGGCGCCATGCTCGAATTCGCGGCCGATGATGCCTTCGGTCGGCAGGCCCAAGCCGTCGCGGTAGAATTTGAGCGATGCTTCCAGATCATCGACGCCAAGCGTGATGACGGTGATGCGAGCTTTCATTTCTCTCACTCCTTTCTATATTCGTGACCACGTCCGAGTACGAATGCGGCCTCATGGAAGCGCCTGAAGCGCCGTGACCTTGCATTCGTTTTGCCACGGATGAGGCGGCCGGCATTGAAGATTTCGGCCAAAATGGCAGACGTCGATCAGCCGGGGAATGCCGGAGCGGATCGGAGAAGACATGGAAGCGGTACTGGCCCAGTCCACCGGCTTCTTTCAGCAAAGGCCCGCTGCCGCGGGCCTGGCCAGCGCCTTCTGCGCGGTCTGGGTCCATCGCATGGCGGAGCAGGACGTTCCGCCGATCGTCATCACGCCGGACGCGACCATCGACCTGCAATGGATCGACGGCCGCTTTCGTATCGCCGGGCCGGACAAGGAGCCGCAGATCGAGAGACCGCCGGCCGGCTCGGTGATCGTCGGCTTCCGCTTCCGGCCAGGAGCCGCCGCCGGCTGGCTCGGCGTGCCGGCCGGCGAGATCGTCGGCGGCCGGCTCGACCTCGGTGAGCTCTGGGGCACGCGCTCCAGGCAACTGTCCGACCGCATCAAGGCCACGCCCGACCTCGCCGGCATGGTGCGGCAGCTGGAGAATATCGTCGGCGCGCATACCGAGGGGCACGATGCGCTCGATCCGTTGATGGGCAGAGCCTTCGAGGTCATCGATGAAGGCCTGCCGCCCGAGACGCCGCTGGTTCCCTTCCTGCAGCGCCACTTGCATATGAGCGAGCGGACGCTGCGCCGACGCTTCGAGGATGCTTTCGGCTATGGGCCGAAAACGCTCGATCGCATCCTGCGCTTCCATCGTTTCCGGCGCTTGCGCGAGAAGGCCGGCGACGCCTCGACAGCGGTGCTGGCGATCGAGGCCGGCTATGCCGACCAGGCGCACCTGATCCGCGAGAGCCGGCGGCTGACCGGCATCACGCCGGGGGCGCTGGCATAGCTCAATCTTCGTCCGGTCGCGATCTTACTCACCGGCCAGCCATTCGATCGTCCAGCGCGCGGGCTGTTCGACGGCAAGCGCTCCATGCAAGGCCGGCAGCAGCACCCGCAATTCCCCCTCCAGCGTGAAGGGTGGGTTGACAACCACCATGCCACTGCCGTCGAGGCTGGGTTCGTTCGAGGCCGGCCGGATCTCGAAGCCGATATCGAGCAGTTTCGGAATGCCGGTTTCCCGCAGCGCCGCGCGGAAGGCGGCGACCGCCTTGCGGTCCTTGATCGGATACCAGAGCGCGTAGATGCCGCCCGGCCAGCGGCGATGCGCCCGGCGCAGGTTCTCGACGAGACGGGGGAACTCGCCTTCCTCCTCAAAAGGCGGGTCGACGAGGACCAGGCCGCGCTTCTCCTTCGGCGGCAGATGCGCGCCGAGCGCCAGCCAACCGTCGAGCTCGATCACCCTTGTCTGGAAATCGCCGGCAAAGACGGCCTTGAGCCGCGCGGCGTCCTCGGGGTGCAATTCGATCGCCGTCAGCCGGTCCTGGTTGCGCAGGAGGCGCCTGACGACCAGCGGCGAGCCGGGATAGCGGCGGAGGCCACCGTCGGGATTTTCCGCGCGCACCGCATCCAGATAAGGCTGGAGGAGCGCCGCCGCCCGAGGCTCGAGGGCGTGCCCGAACAACCGGCCGATACCGTCCTGCCATTCGCCGGTCTTGCCGGCCTCCACCGAGGCGAGGTCGTAGCGGCCGATGCCGGCATGCGTGTCGATGACGCGAAAAGCCTTGTCCTTCTGCTTGAGGTACTCGACCAGCCGGCTGAGCACGGCATGCTTGACGACGTCGGCGAAATTGCCGGCGTGATAGGCGTGGCGGTAGTTCATGTGCGCTTACCTTTCAGAACCGCCGCGGCCCCAGCGCGGCGGTGGCGGCTGCGAGTTCGGGTTCTGCGGCGGCTTGTTGCCACGGCCAAGGACCAGCGACAGCACCAGCCCTGCCAGCCCGATACCCATAAGCGCATAGCCTGCCGGCCGCGCCCTTTCGTCGGTCGAGCCGGTGCCGGCGCGCAGGATCACATCGACGGCGCGCATGTCGATGCCGTCGGCGTCGCCCGGACCGACGGTGAAGAGGTAAGGTCCGGGTGTGACCCTCTCGATAACGCCGGCCTCGTCGCGAAAGATCTTGTCGGGCAATTGCGGGCTCACCTGGCGCGGATTGTCGGTGTGGTTGAAGGAGAGCGTCGATGCGAGCGCCGTGCGGCCGCCGCTTGCCGCGGTCAGCGTCAGCACGGTGCGCTGCTGCGAGGCGACGCGTTCGGCCCGCGCGGTGAGGTCGACCAGCACTCTAACGGGCGCATCCCCGGCCGCGAGTTGAACGGTGACCGGACGGAAGCGGCCGCCCTCATAGACGCGGTATGTGCCGATCGCATGGCCGGAGAAATTGCTCATCGCCCATGGATAGAAGACGCCGAGGGCTGCACCGGCGATGAGGGCAAGAACCGAGAGGAAGCGCATTCAGAGGCAGGCCTTCGAGCTATTTCGCTTTTGCAGCGTCGCGGATGCGCTCCATCTCGTCCAGCAGCATTTCGAGGCCGAGATCGAAGGTCTTGTCGAATTCAGCAGTGCCGAAATAACGCCCTGCAGCGGCGATGTTCGGGAAATCGCGCTCGAGCTGCTCGCTGGTCACCGTTGTGACCGCCGACGGACCTTTGGCGTAACCCGCGGTCTCGTCGAGCACCGCGCCCCCAAGATAGTAGCCGATGGCGCGGAACAGCCTTGCTGCCATCTCCTCACCGAAGCCGCCGTCATTGAACAAGCCGACGATGCCGTTGATATAGGCGAGGCAGGTGGGTGAATTCATCCGGTAGCTGAGGAAGTAGATCGCGAAGGCAGGATGCTCGCGACCGATGCGCCGATAGTCCAGAACCGCCAAGCGCATCCGTTCACGCCATGGCAAGCCCGGGTCCGGCATCTTCAGCGGCGCGATCAGCCGGTCGACCAGCGCCTCGTAGAGATGCGCCTGCGAGGGAAAGTGATGGTAGATGCTCATCGCCTCGCAGCCGAGCGCCGCGGCCAGCTTGCGCATCGAAAAGCCGGAGAGCCCTTCCCTTTCGATCACCTCGAAGGCGGCGTCCTCGATCATCTCGCGGGACAGCCTGCCGCGGGTTCGCTTTTTTTTGATCGGTGAGTCCATGGCGCCGCTTGACAACTTACACTGTAAGGTTCATGTTCCGAAACACCTTACACCGTAAGGCTAACAAAAACCAGAGGAGAATATCGTGTCCGTCATTCGCATCGTCTCGACCGTGCATTCCTGCCTTCGTTCCGCTTCGCTGCTCGCTGCCGCGGGCGTGCTTGCCACCATGCTGACCTCGGCGCCGGCCAGCGCCGACGACTACGACGCCGCCATCAAGGACATCCAGTCGACGATGGGCGGCGTGCCCGGTTTCGTGAAACAGTTCCCGAAAGCCGGTCTGCCCGGCGCCTGGGCCGAGGTCAAGGCCATCGAGCTCAGCGACAAGACGGCATTGTCGCCGAAGGTGAAGTCGCTGATCTCGCTGGCGGTCGCGGCGCAAATCCCCTGCAGCTACTGCATCTGGTCGGACACCGAGAACGCCAAGCGCGCAGGCGCCACCGACGAGGAGATCCAGGAGGCCGTCACCATGACCGCCTTGACGCGCCACTGGAGCACCATCTTCAACGGCATGCAGGTCGATCTCGCCCAGTTCAAGAAGGACATGGGCGGGGAGTGAAATCGGCCTTCCAACAACGCGATCGTCCATAAACATGGCCCCGTGAACTGTGGGCCATGTTTCTTGCCCCACGCACGATGATTGCCTGCCACGGGCCTGACAACTGGTGGGTGTGAGCGGCCCGCGAACGCCGCTCAGGCGCCCTTGCGCCTTGCATCGAAAATACGCTCAAACAGCCATCGCTAAAATTAACCATATTTGCATAATGTCACCGAGGGTGGGTTGCCGGCCAATGACTCGGCCGTGGGGCATGTCGCGCGCTCAAGAGGACTTTTGATGATCATCATTCGCGAACAACAAAGCGGACCATCACGAACCAAACATCTCCCCTTCGGTGGTAAATTTTTAAATAGATTTCTCGTTCTTGGAACAACCCTAGCAATCTTCGGCTGCCAATACTTTGGACCGGATCAATCTACTGCTTTCAACGGATCCGAGAGCGGTAAGGCCGCCTTGATCGATTTGAAACCAGGTCGGACTGCACATACAAGAACAGCACAGGCCCCTGCCGCTGCCGTGAGCGACAACCCCCATTTCGGAAATGCCACATATATTTGCAGTCCGAGTGGCTTCGGACAGCAATCGCATTGCTTCCCGAGAGTCACCGGACCGCTTTCAGTACAAAATAGCTGATGTCCGATTTGGCTCTGAAATAATGGTGGATGCGCCGAGCGCCGCAGCGAAGTCTATTCTTTGCGCTCTGCTTTACAATGTCATGATGCCAACCGACGCTCTTCGTGATGCGCCGCAGAATGCGCGCTGTTTCACTGCGTTCTCACGGACGACACGCCGGCAATAGTTTCAACCACCGACACGCCCAATCGCGCCGATTATGATTAACCGCCGGCAAACCGGCGGGGTTAACGAAACGCTAATTCAGTTGACTGTGCAGCGCACAGGTATATCTTTATATGCGTTGGGTGTGCAATTTGGGCGAGCAGTCCGCGATGGTGGCAGCCATTATTCGTGGATCGCGACTCAGGGGCGAAGGGACGCTGGAGCGGCGAAGATAAGCCGTACGGCAACGGCCCCGCGAACTCAGAAAAAACACATCGGTCGTAGCGGTTCCGCGCGTGCGGACCGCCGTGATTTGACCTGGTCGGGCGACGGTGTTGCCCCGGCCCGGAAGGCTAGTGTGTTGCGAGTATGAGGACGCCATGGGCAGGGTCGTCAAGGTTCTGAAGCTCGACAGCAGGTCGGGACGCAGGCATGCAGATCGCGCTCGCGCGCTGGTTGCCGGCGGAGCGGGTTTCTTGGGCTCTCATCTGTGCCAAAGGCTGCTGGCCGATGGCTATGAGGTTATCGCGCTGGACAATTTCCACACCGGCAAAAGATGCAATCTTGCCGGCATGGCCCGCGATGCCTCCTTCACCTGCATCAAGCACGACATCGTCGACGAACTGCCGGCGGATTTCGCCGTAGACGAGATCTACAACCTCGCCTGCCCCGCCTCCCCGCCGCACTACCAGGCCGATCCGATCCATACGTTCAAGACCAGCGTGCTGGGCTCGATCAATCTTTTGGAGCTCGCCCGGCGACGCAACGCCAAGATCTTCCAGGCCTCGACCTCCGAGGTCTACGGCGATCCGCTGGTGCATCCGCAGCCGGAAGGCTATTTCGGCAACGTCAACACGCATGGACCCCGCTCGTGCTACGATGAGGGCAAGCGCTCGGCCGAAACGCTGTTCTTCGATTATTCGCGGACATACGGCATCGATGTCCGCATCGCGCGCATCTTCAACACCTACGGCCCGCGCATGCGGCCCGACGATGGCCGCGTGGTGTCGAATTTCATCGTCCAGGCGCTGCGCGGCAAAGACATCACCGTCTATGGCAGCGGCACCCAGACGCGCTCCTTCTGCTTCGTCGACGACCTGATCGAGGGGTTCGTGCGCCTGATGAACGTGCCTTTGGCGCTGCAGCATCCGGTCAATCTCGGCAATCCCGTCGAGTTCACCATCATGGAATTGGCCGAGCTGGTGGTCGACTATACGAACTCCCGCTCACGCATCGTGCACCGGCCTCTGCCGGTCGACGACCCCAGGCAGCGCAAGCCCGATATCGCCTTTGCCAGGCAGTATCTCGGCTGGGAGCCAAAGGTCACGCTCAACGAAGGACTTGCCCGTACGGCAGCCTATTTTGAAGCATTGCTGGGCAACGGTCGCCCGCTCGCTGCAAAGCGGAGCAGCCGCCTGTCCCTCAGGGAGGCTACGGCGCCATGACCTCGCGCCCCGTTCTGGTCACGGGTGGCGCCGGCTTCATCGGCAGCCACACTTGCAAGCTGCTCTCGGCGGCCGACTACCTGCCCGTGGTCTACGACAACTTAAGCCGCGGCAACGAGAAGGCGGTCGCCTGGGGTCCACTGGTGGTCGGCGACATCCGCGATCGCAATGCATTGCAGCGGGCAATCGTTACGCACCGGCCGGAGGCGATCATTCATTTCGCCGCTCTTGCCTATGTCGGCGAGTCGGTCCGCGAGCCGGCGGACTATTATTCGACCAATGTCGGCGGCACGATCGCGGTGCTGGACGCGGCACGGGCAAACGGCATCGACAAGGTGATATTTTCCTCGAGCTGCGCGACCTATGGCGTGCCGCAGGCGCTGCCGGTCAACGAGACCTCGCCGCAGAAGCCGATCAGTCCCTATGGCCGCAGCAAGCTGATGGGCGAAGAGATCATCAGGGACTACGCCTCGGCCTATCACCTGAAATACGCGATCCTTCGCTACTTCAACGCTTGCGGCGCCGACCCCGAAGGCGAGCTTGGCGAGTGGCACACGCCCGAAACCCATCTCATTCCCAGAGTGCTGATGGCAGCGTCCGGCACGATCGGTGCGATCGAGGTCTTCGGCACCGACTACGCGACGGCGGACGGCACCTGCGTGCGTGACTACATCCATGTCAACGACCTCGCCCGCGCGCATCTCAAGGCGCTGGTGCATCTGGAAGCCGGCGGCAGGAGCCTGTCGGTCAATCTCGGCACCGGCCAGGGCATTTCCGTCAGGGAGATCCTCGAAGCCGTCGGGCGGATCACGTGCCGCCCGGTGCCGGTGGTCTACAAGGCGCGGCGCCCGGGCGATCCAGCCGAGCTTTACGCCGATCCGAGCCTGGCGCGGGAGAAGCTCGGCTTCGTGGCGAAATCGTCCGATATCGACACCATCATACGGACCGCCGCGCCCTTCTTCGGGCTGGGGCCGATCCTGAAGCCGAAGGCATTCAACGCGTCCGCGGCCGTTCGCGCGCAAGGCGCGCGCCGCGTGCCGGCGACGCCACGAAAAAAAGCCAGCCCACACGGGCTGGCAGTCGTCCCCGTGAGTAGTGTGTCGGGGCGCAGGGCTCGCTGAGCCGGGTCGAAGACTTGTCTCAGCGAGCCTCCTGCTTGATCCTCGAGCAGTTCCGGGAAACTCCATTTACGGGCGATGTAGTCTTCTTCGTCGCCGCCAGGTTTGCCCGTCGATAGAGCCGTCAGGTCGGATTTCAGCCTAAAGCGCGTCGCGATCTTTCAGATTCGCTCCGTGCACTTTAGGTTTTTGATTTTACGCATGTCTTTGTCCCGAAACCGGTTCCCACTTTCGGGAGACATGCTTTAACTCGACCCGCCGAACCGGACCGACGGTCGCGCCCGCCCGGCAGGCCAAACCAAGTATGTGGATTTGAGCAAGCCGCTGGTCTATAGGATCAGCCGCTTATGATGGAGCAGAGACGTTGAACGGGCCGAAGATCGGCGAAGGCTCGGAATTTTGGCGACCCCGCCACGCCGTCGGAAACCGGCAAGACATGCGGCGATGTAGGCCAACACTCGGCCGCGCCGCGGATTTGGAAATCAAAGCAATTGCCCGGAACGCGGCGGTCGACGCCACTTGGAGAACTGGTTGAAGCGAGCATTCTCGATAATCGTCACCCTGGCGCTGCTGGCATGGCTTGCCGGCGACTCGCGCTGGAAGATGGTGGGCGATGCATTCGCCAGCATTACGCCCGGCGCCTTCGTGGCAGTGACGGCGGCGCTGTTCGTCACCTATGTGCTGCGCGCGCTGCGCGTCTGCGACGAGTTCCGCGACGAAGTGAACGGCCGCTTCGGTGCCTGCCTGCGCGTCATCCTGATCCACAACGCCATGATCAACGTGGTGCCGTTCCGCGGCGGCGAGACCGCCTTCCCGATCCTGTTGCGGCAGGTGTTCGGTATTTCGATCGTGCGCGCCGGCGCCTCGCTTTTGTGGTTCAGGCTGCAGGATGCCTTCGTCGTCGGCGTGCTTGCCTGCCTTGTGTGGCCGAGCCTGCATCCGGCGCTCAGGGCCGCGGGCATCGCTGCGCTGATCGCCGTCGCCTGGTACTTGCCGCGTTGGGCGCGCGCGCCGCATGACTGGGCAAGGCGCGGCAGCATCGTCTCAAGGCTCGGCAAGCTGCGCGACATCTTCACCGAGGCCACCGGACGCTCGCGCTACGGCTGGTGGTGGACGGTCGCCAACTGGACGCTGAAGCTTGCCGTGCAGGGATGGCTGCTCGCCATGCTGCTCGGCACCTCCTTCCAGACCGCCTTTCCCGGCGCTGTCGGAGCCGAGGCCGCCGCCATCCTGCCAGTGCAGGGGGTCGCCGGTTTCGGCACCTACGAGGCGGGCGCCGCGGCGGCGCTGCTCTATTCCGGCATCGCCATGAAGAACGGCCTGCAGGCCGCGCTTGCGCTGCATCTCTTCATCCTCTGCTCGGCGGTCGCCACCGGCGCCATCGCCTGGCTGTTTCCCTCGAAATCGACGCTGCCGGAGAGCCCGGCCACGGGGCCCGCAAGGAAATGACCGCCATGAACGTGCTTCCCATTCCTGTCACGGGACTGCCCGAGGGCGCCGTCATGCCCGAGCACAAGCTGTCCATCGTCATTCCGATGTACAACGAGGCCGACAATGTCGAGCCGCTGCTGGTGCGCATTCACCAGGCGATGGAGAATTACAGCCAGCCCTGGGAAGTCGTGCTGGTGGACGACGGCAGCACCGACGCCACGCCGAACGAAATCCGCAGGCTCGCGGCCGAATACGGTCCGCACGTGCACGCCGTGGAGCTGGTGCGCAACTTCAAGCAGACCGCGGCCATGCAGGCAGGCCTCGATGCCGCCCGCGGCGACGTCATCGCGACGCTGGACGGCGACCTGCAGAACGACCCGTTCGACATACCGCGCATGGTCTATCGCCTGCTGATCGAGGACCTCGACCTCGTCGCCGGCTGGCGCAAGAACCGCCAGGAAGGTTTCTGGATGCGCCGGCTGCCGTCGCGCATCGCCAACTCGCTGATCGCGCGCGTCACCGGCGTGCGGCTGAAGGACTACGGCTGCAGCCTGAAGGTCTTCCGCGGCAGCGTCATCCGCAGCGTGCGGCTCTATGGCGAAATGCACCGCTTCATCCCGGCCTGGCTGGCGACAGTGACGACGCCGCGCCGCATCGCCCAGGAAGTGGTGACGCATCATGCCCGTATCCACGGCCAGTCCAAATACGGCATCTCGCGCACCTTCCGCGTGGTGCTCGACCTCGTCTTCATGTTCTTCTTCATGCGCTACCGCACCAGGCCCGGCCACTTCTTCGGCGGCATCGGCATCGTGCTCGGCGTGCTGGGCTCCATGGTGCTGGCTTATCTGTTTGGCCTGAAGGTGTTTTTCGGACAGGACATCGGAACGCGCCCGATGCTGTTCACCGGCTTCTTCCTGGTGATCGCCGGCCTGCAGATGGTGACGTCGGGCGTGCTCGCCGAAATGCTGTCGCGCGTCTATCTCGAAGCCAACGGCGCGCTCGCCTATGTGGCGCGCCCGCAGCCCGCGCATGGCGAAGGCGACGGCTGGCGCCGGCCGAGCCCGCCGGCAGGCGCCAAGAAAAGCCCGCGCCGGAAATGATCCCGCCCCTGCCCTCATCGGAGGTCCGCGCATGACCATCCTGGTGACCGGAGCCGCCGGCTTCATCGGCAGCCATGTCTGCCAGCGCCTGCTCGCGCGCGGCGACGCCGTTGTCGGCGTCGACAACATGAACGCCTATTACGATCCGGCGCTGAAGGCGGCGCGGCTCGGCCTGCTTTCGGATCAAAAGGGGTTCTCGTTCCACCAGCTCGACATCGCCGAGCCGGGCGCGCTGGCGGCGGCGCTGAAAGGCGAAAGGGTGAGCGGCATCGTTCATCTCGGCGCCCAGGCCGGGGTGCGCTACTCGCTCGAAAATCCACGCGCCTATATCCACGCCAACATCGTCGGCCACCTCGAGGTGCTGGAGTTCTGCCGGGCGCTGCCCGGGATCAAGCATCTGGTCTATGCCTCGTCGAGCTCGGTCTATGGCGGCAACACAAAGGTGCCGTTCGCGGAGGGCGACCGCGTCGACAATCCGGTGTCGATCTATGCGGCGACCAAGAAGGCGGACGAGCTGATCAGTTCGACCTACTCGCATCTCTACGGCTTGCCGCAGACCGGGCTGCGCTTCTTCACCGTCTACGGCCCCTGGGGACGCCCGGACATGGCGGCCTGGATCTTCACGGAGGCGATGCTCGCCGGCAAGCCGATCCGCGTCTTCAACCATGGCGAGATGTGGCGCGACTTCACCTATGTCGACGACATCGTCGACGGCGTGCTTGCGGTGCTCGACCGGCCGCCGCCGGCAAGCGGACCCAGGCATCTCATCTACAACATCGGCAACAGCCAGCCGGTGCATCTCGGCCGCTTCATCGAGACGCTGGAAAGCCTGCTCGGCGTCAAGGCGATCCGCGAAAACCTGCCCATGCAGCCCGGCGAGGTCGAGAAGACCTATGCCGACACCGGCGCGCTGGAGCACGATTTCGGCTTCAAGCCGAAAGTGTCGATCGAGGAAGGACTGGCGAAATTCGTCGACTGGTATCGGCAGGAATGGCGGCCAGAGGGCAAGAGGCAGCGCGCGCGGCCGCGCTGATCCTCTCGCCCCCGGCTCACCACGCCCCCCGGCAGCGACGCTTATTTCGGTTCAGCGCGACAGACCGCGCGCCGGTATCGATTCAGCGCGCGCGGCAGGCCGCGCGTTGGCCAAAGCCGCTCGGGCCGCAAATCCAGGGCGAGCGGCCAAGCAGCGGGCCGGCACCGCCCGGGTTGTAGGAAGCCTTTGTCGGCGCCGGCGCGCCGACACGCTGCGGCCGCACGAAGGCCGCGTAGGGCTCTTGCCTTATCCGCGTCACGCTGGTCATCTGCGTCAAAGGCTTGCGATAGAGCCGCTTCGCGGGCGCGTTCACCACGGGCTTGTTGCCGTCGATCGAGGCGGTCTTGGTCGCGTCCATGGCTTGGCAGCCAGACATCATGGAGACGAGCGCAAGCGCGGCAAAGGCGTGGGTGTATTTCTTGCCGGCCGTCGCGGCGCTTTCCACGAATTTCCTCATTGCCGCCCCCAGCCGTGAAATATAGTTCGCCAGAGAGCGGCGCTATATTTCCCTCTGCTTTTCTCCGTGTCGCGCGAACGGATTTCTCGCCGCTCGCACCATGGGATAATATTAGAGGGTACTTATTAAAATTCACGTAAACGACATGATGAGCGCCATCTTTCGGCGCTCGATCGACTTCCATTAAAATTTGAACTTTTTGGTAGATGGCGAGCGGTTCACCGTTTCACGGAAACGCCGAACCACTCTTTGTTTTTACGCATTCCGGGCGGAAAACCGCTCACACTTTTCCTGGAATTGCGCTAGCGCCGCGCGTCCCAGCCAGGATCGAAATAGAAATTGCGCGAGCCGATGTCGCCCATGCCGGCGCCGGAAACCACATAGGCGATCCTGACAATGCGGAAGCCGCCGGCGCCCTGCTGCAGCCCATAAATGCCTTCCAGTCCGCGATCGTAGAAACTTGCCGCCGGGACGCCAACCGCGAGCAGCGCCAGGGAGGCGTGCAACGCCAATTTCGCGGCATTGGCGCGCAGCGGGATCCGGTTTTCGAAAATGTGCCTGGCGATGATGACCACGACGAGCACGCCATAGAGGAAAGCATTGAAGGCCGCGAACCAGTAGAAGCCGGTGGCGTCGAAGGGATGCTTGACGAGCAGCACCGGCAGCGCGGCGCCGATCGCCAGAACAATGTAGGGCGCGAATGCCCGCGTGGGCAAAAGATGCTTCGGGCCGCTGCCCTTCGGGGTGACGCGGAAATCGACAAAGGATTTCGTCACATGGTCACGCACCGCCGACAGCGTGCCCCACAGCACCCAGGGCCAGCGCGCGAAGAACAGGAACAATGTGCCTTCCCAGCTGAGCGTCTTCGCGGTCAGGGGGCGCGACAGACCGAAGATTTTCAGCATCATCACCAGCCCGACCAGCGCCAGCGAGTTGGGCAGGTAATGGATGACGAAGTCGGCATACATGACGTTGGCGAAGTTGCGGCCGGTGAGCAGCGCATAGATCGGCATGACATACATCATCAGCGCAAAGAGCGCGAACAGCGGATACCAGAGCTGGCAGAACAGGAACTGGAATTTCAGCCGCGGCGACAGCTTGTGGAAGTATCGCGGAGTGTATTCGAGCAGGATCGTCACCAGGCTGCGCGACCACTGGAATTCCTGCGTGACGAGATCCGCGAAGGTCTGCGGACCATCGCCATGGGCGATCGCGTCGATGGCGTGCACGCCGCGCCAGCCGGCAGCGTTGATCAGCATCGATGTGGAATGATCCTCGGCGAGTTCCGGGCCGAGACCGCCGGCCTGGCGCAAGGCCTTCGTCCTGACCGCATAGTGCGAGCCGATGCACAGTGGCGCGCCGCCGCCGGTATGGCCGCACTGCAAGGGGCCGTGGAACATGCCTTCCGGGAACAGCCGGCCGCGCGCCGCCCAGCTTTCGGCGGCGTTGTTGTCGCATATGCTGGGCGCCGAGACATAGCCGACCGCAGGGTCGGCGAAAGGATAGAGGATTTCGCTGAGATAGGTCGGCGACGGCACATGGTCGGCATCCATCTGCGCGACGAAGTCGTAGTTGTCGTAGCCATGGTGATCGTAGAAAAAGGCGAGGTTGCCTTCCTTGCAGCGCGTCCGGCGCGGCCAGATCTTGCGGTGGTAGTCCTCGCGGCCGCGCCGTGTCGAGACCAGCACGCCATGCGCACCGCACCAGGCAATCGTCTCGTCGGCCGGATCCTCGTCGGCCAGCCAGGTGTCGTGCGGGCAATCCTGCGCCAGCATCGCCTCCAGCGTGCGCCGGACCACGGCGAACGGCTCGGACGGCGCCTTGGTGACCACCATGGCGATACGCGAGCGCTTCGGAATGCGATGCAGTCTGGAGGATTTGCGCGAGGCATGGACGTTGAGCAGGAAATACATCGGCATCAGCGTCAGCCAGGCCAGCACGATGGTGGCGAGACCATATGGCCCGATATGCTCGATATGTTCGGGCCGCAGCCACCAGGACCAGAAGAAGCCCAGCGTGACAAACCAGAAAGCGAGGCCAAGCCGCAGGATCAATTGCTGCCGGGAAGACAGAACCGGCACGAGGTAGGGTCCCTTGGGGCCGGCGCCAGGACGAGCCCCAGCGGACCGGCTCACAGGCCCCTGTTTGCCGCCGACAAGGCCGGCATCCAACAAAACGCTCATACCCACCGCCGCCGCCTCCTTGTCGCCCTTGCGACCGGGAAGCGTTCACATCCCACGGTAGAATCAGCGCCTCCTGATGGAGAGTCAACAGAATTAAGCTTTGGTTAACCATGCTCCTTGAGAACTGGTTAACCTAAGGCCTGGACCTGACGGCTCTTTGCGAGACGCGGCGCACGGGTCCGAGGGACTTTCGACAAACGCGAAGCCTGGCTGCCGGCGCCTCTTTGCAACCGCCGCGTTAACCATATCGGCTACTATAAGGTTAAGTAACGGTTAATTGCGCTTGACTCTTGGCAGGCATAGGATCTTATATCAGAAAAGGTTAATATCGTAACGTTGACGCGAATTTATGAGTATCGCGGCGACGCCCTCCCGGGCTTCTAGTACAGGCGCCCCGAGGGCAAAATTGATGGACGGCCTCGCGCCAAAGCGGCCTGGCCCAGTCGCTCAGACAACCCATGGTTCACGTCGGCTGACGATCGTTCGGGTTTGTGTGCCGGTTTCCCATCGGCACGCTGTGGCGAGCTTCAAAGTCCCGGCTGGGATATCGAAGCTATGGGAGGTCGGGCATGAAATACTCCACAACCACCGCGCTTGTGTCGGCATTCATCGCCGGCGGCTGCCTAGTGCTGCCAGCGGCGGCGGGATCGCCTTCGGGAACGGACCCGATGCAGACGAGCTCCGCCGCGTCGGCATTCGGTTCCTATGATCCCTATGGCGACTTCAGCAATGACAAATCGGCCACCATCGAGGAACTCTTCCTGCCTTGGGAAGACGTCGATCTTTCGACGCTGCCGCTGGCCGACGCCTACGCCCTGCAGCGCGGCCGCTCGCTGCTGATCACCATCGAGCCGTGGACCTGGTCGAAGGACTGGCGCATCACGCCGCCCGAGCTGCGCAACGGCATCTTGAGCGGCAAGTACGATGCCAACATGCAGGCGATCTGCAACCTGGTCGGACAGATGAAAAGCCCGGTGACGATCCGCTGGGCGCAGGAGATGGAAGACAGCAATGGCCGCTTCACCTGGGCCAACTGGGCGCCTAAGGATTGGATCGCCGCCTACAAGCGCGAGGTCGACGTCTGCCGCAAGGCGGCGCCCGCGGCGAAATACATGTGGTCGCCCAAGGGATTGGAAGGCCTCGAGAAATACTATCCGGGCGACGACTATGTCGACGTGATCGGCCTGTCGGTGTTCGGCCTGCAGAAGAAGGACAATGACGAAGCCGGCCGCGACCGGACCTTCGCCGAGATGCTGAAGCCCGGCTACGACCGTGTCGCGAAATTCAACAAGCCGGTGGTCGTGGCCGAGCTCGGCTATGTCGGAAAGCAGGACTATGTGACGAAGTGGGCGCAGGATTCCCGCAAATCCTATGCGGAATTCCCGTCTCTGACCTCGGTCGTCTACTTCAACCAGAAGGAAGTGTGGCCGTGGCTGGGCGGCTATGGGCTGCCCGACTGGCGGGTGACCCAGCACGTCCTGCCGTAGAACCGCAGAGATCATTACCCGCCCCGGCACGCCGGGACGGGCTCCAGCTTCAGTTTCGGGAGTGACAAGCTTCAAAGCCAACGCTTTGGAGACGAGTGCAGGCGTTGCGTAAATCAGTCGGGGAGAAGGTCGTGAAACGGGTGTTCTGGAAATTCGTCGGTGCAATGCTTGGCTGCTTCGTTCTTGTCGTCGGCCTGCAGGCCGCCGCGCAGGCCAAGAGCGCGAACAGGATCGCGGATCAGGCGTCGAAGGCCGCCATCGTCTCCGACGAGGCCATCTACCAGCTCTACAAGAACCATTCCTGGCTCTGGGGCAATCATGGCGCCGCCTATTTTGCGGTGGGAAAGCGGCAGTTCACCGCCTGGTCCACCGAGGATGGCAAGCCGAGCTATGGCGAAGGCATCTGGTTCATGCCCGGCGGCGGCAAACTGTGTTTCCGGGCAAGCTGGCACGGTTCATGGGGCGCAAAGACTTCGCTGAGCTGCTTCGAGCATCGCCAGGCCGGCAAGGTGATCTACCAACGCAAGTCGCCAGACGGCGCGTGGTATGCATTCAAGGACCGTCACGGCAAATCGGACCTGCGCAATGGCGACCACGCCAGCACGAAGGCAAAACGCTTCAAGGCGAAGCTGTAACCGGCATCCGCACGGGCGGTCTCAAGCGGCGGCGCGCCAGGCGCCGGGCGAAAGGCCTTTGATCGTCTTGAACACCCTGGTGAGATGGCTCTGATCGGCGAAGCCGGTCGCGGCGGCGATCTCGGCGAGCGGCATGTCGGTCCTGATCAGCGCCGACGCCGCACGGATGCGGCGGTCGCGCAGATATTGTCCGGGCGTCATGCCGGCGGCGCGGTGGAAATCGCGGATGACCTGGAAACGGGTGACACCGGCCGCAGCAGCCAACCGGGCGAGATCGAAACCGGCCGAAAGATCGGCCGCGATCAGCTCGCCATAGAGGCGGAAGCGCCGTGTGGTTTCGCCGCCGTCTGAAGCGCGGTCGCAACGCTTGCCGTCACCGAAGCGGCCGACGAGCTCGCCGAGCACCATCAGCATCGCCGTTTCCTGATCGAGCGCCTGTCCCGCCAGTCGATGCGCCTGGACGAAGGCTCGTGCGAGTTCCGGTGCATGCACGATCCCTTCGCCGAACATCGGCAATTCCGGCAGCTCCAGATCGTCGGCGATTTCGGCCATCAGCGTGGCGCCGGGATAGCAGGTGCGGTATGCCCAGCCGGCGGGCGCACCTTTCTCGCCGTCATGCGGCTCTTCCGGGTTGACGATGATGATCGAGCCCGCCGGCGCCAGATGCCGGCGGCGGCCGATCCTGAGCTTTTCCACGCCGGCCACCACGACCCCGAACACCCAAGTCGGGTGCGTGTGCAGCGCATAGGCATGGTCGCGGTAGCGGGCGGCAAGCATTTCGAGGCCGCCGAGGCCCTCATGCCGCGTCAGCTTTGCTGCCTCGCATTCCCTTTGCTCGCTGGCGTCGCTCATGCCGGAAGCCTTGTCGAAACCACCCTGCCCGTCAATCCCGTTCAAGACGCGAGCGGGGAACATCGGCAACATCGCCGCAAACGAAGCGGAGATAAGACGATGCGGGAAAACGACAGGATAGCGGCGATCGTGCCCGAGGTGATCGGCTGGCGGCAGGCGATCCACGCCAATCCCGAGCTCGGCTTCGCCGAATATGAGACGGCGGCTTTCGTCGCAGCGAAGCTGAAGGAATTCGGCCTCACCGTCCACTCCGATGTCAGCGCGACGGCCGTGGTCGGGACGCTGACGAAAGGCGCGGTCGGCAAAGCGATCGCGCTGCGCGCCGAGCTCGACGCGCTGCCTATCAAGGAAGCCGCCGATGTCGCCTACCCCTCGCGCAAGGATGGCATCATGCATGCCTGCGGCCATGACGGCCATACCGCCATGCTGCTTGGCGCGGCCAAGCTGCTCGCCGAGAGCGCGAGCTTCGACGGCACGGTGGTGTTCGTCTTCCAGCCGGCCGAGGAGGTGCTGGGCGGCGGCAGGAAGATGATCGAGGACGGGCTGCTCAAACGCTTTCCGGTCGAGCAGGTGTTCGCCGTGCATAACTGGCCGGCTTTCCCGGAAGGCCATATCGGCGTGCGCGCCGGACCGCAGATGGCGGCGGTCGACGATTTCGAGATCATCTTTCGCGGCAGCGGCTGCCATGCCGCGATGCCGCATCTGGGCGACGATCCGCTGCTCGCCGCGGCGAGCTTCGTCACCGCGATCCAGCGGCTGGTTTCGCGCAGCGTCGATCCGCTGTCGCCGGCGGTGCTGTCGGTGACGCAGATCCATGGCGGCCGCTTCAACAATTTCGTGCCGGGCGAGGTCAGGGTCGAAGGCACCTGCCGCTTCTATGACCACGCAATTTCCGACCATTGCGCGGCCGAGATCGAGCGCGTGGCGCAGACTTGCGCCACCATGCACGGCGCCAGCGCCGAACTTACCTACAGGCGCGGCTATCCGCCGGTGGTCAACCCGGCCGCGGGCGCGGCGCTCGCCGCCTTGGCCGGTGCGGATACGGTCGGTGCCGAACGTGTCGCAACCGAGTTCCTGCCGAGCATGGGCTGCGAGGATTTTGCCTTTCTGCTGCAGGGCGTCGGCGACGGCGCCTATGTCTGGATCGGCGCCGGCGATGTCGGCCCAGGCGCCGGCCTGCATGGCGACCGCTTCGTCTTCAACGACGCCATCGTGCCGATCGGTATCCGCTTCTTCCTCAACATCGTCCAGCGCGCGCTGCCTGTCGGGGGGAAGTAGCGCGATCCCAGGGAAAGTGCATTGCGGTTTTCCGTCCGGAATTGCGCAAAAACAAATACTTAAGATTGCCAAGCACGGAAATTTCGCGCAACGGTTCAAGCGACCGAAACATCCGCGAGACCTGATGTCGGGGGCCGACAAGACCGTGCTGATCACCGGGGCGCGCGCGCCGGTGGCGCTGCATCTGGCGCGCCTGCTCGACGGCGCCGGCCGCCGCGTCATCCTGGCCGACAGCCCTGCCCGGCCGATCGCCGCGGCAAGCAGGGCCTGCGCGCGTTATCATCGGCTGCCGCCGCCGCGTTTCGAGCCTGAGGCCTACGCCGAGGCGGTCGAGGCGTTGGCGCGGGCCGAAGGCATAGATTTCGTCATCCCGACCTGCGAGGAGGTGTTCTATCTCGCGCTGGCCTGGCGCGGCCGGGCGATGCCGGCCCAGTTATTCGCGCCGGATATCGAACAGCTGGCGAAGGTGCACAACAAGCACGCCTTTGTCCGGTTGGCCGAAGGCCTCGGCCTGGCGGTGCCGGAGACAACGCTCCTCAGCTCACGCGACGATCTGGAAGCGGTACGCGGCCGCTCGCGCGAGCTGGTGTTCAAGCCGGTCTGGTCGCGCTTCGCCAGCCATGTGCTGCTGCGGCCGACGCCGGATTTTCTCGACACCATCACCCCTTCACCCGCCGTGCCGTGGGTGGCGCAGCGTTTCATCGATGGCGACGAGATCAGCGCCTATGCGGCGGCGCGCGAGGGCAGGCTCAAGGCGCTGGCGCTCTACCGTTCGCTCTATCGCGCCGGCAAGGGTGCCGGCATCTTCTTCGAGCGGGTCGAGGATCAGGCAGCGCGGGAACTGGTCGAGCGCATCGTGGCCGGCACGTCATGGACCGGGCAGATTTCCTTCGACCTGATGCGCGAGGCGGACGGAAGGGTGCTGCCGCTGGAATGCAATCCGCGCGCGGTGAGCGGCCTGCATTTTTTTCGCGAGCCGGCGCGCTTTGCCGACGCGATGCTGGAAGACGGGCCGGAATTGATCCCCGACGTCATCGCGCCGCAAACGGTGCGGCTTGCGATGTGGGTCTACGGACTGCCGGCGGCATTGCGCTCAGGCGGCCTCGGCGGCTTTCGGGAGGCCATGCGCGACGGCCAGGAACTGCTCGACTGGCCGGGCGACCCCGCGCCTGTGAAGGCACAGTGGCTGGCGCTGGCCGAGATCGCCAGCGTGGCCTGGCGCCAATGGATCAGCCTGCAAGCGGCTTCGACGCGGGACATCGAGTGGAATGGGCCGGACGACCATTCTTGAAGTGTGAATTTCGTGACCTCGGCGGGACAGCGCCCCCCTCTGTCCTGCCGGACATCTCCCCCACAAGGGGGGAGATCGGCAGCTTCGCCGTCGCGCCATTCCTGCGACGCTAGCGATTGGCGAAAGCCTACGCGACAGCCAATCTCCCCACCTGTGGGGGAGATGTCCGGCAGGACAGAGGGGGCGCGAAGGAACGCGACGTCGCTGTCCCTAGTCTTGCAAACAGACTTTCGCCGATCAGTTACCGCTGATCTATGGGCTTCGCACTAAGCTGTAGGCCCAGCGCTCTGAGCACCGCTAGCAGTGTACTAAGAGGCGGATCGATTTCGCCCAGCGCCTTAAGAAGTGCCTGCGGGGTCATTCCGGCTTCCCGCGCCACAATATTCAAGCCGATGGAGCGCGCCACACTGCTGAGAGTGTGAGTGATAATCATGGGCTCACCATCCTCAAATGCGGCTTCGACATAGGCTAAGCGCTCTTCAGGGGTCTTGAGATAATCAAGGATATCGAAACGCGTGGTCTCAAGAGGCATCGCTCCATCTCCTTGAATTAGAGCTTATACCTAAAGCTCGATCTGATGCACCCTCGGCTCACTCGCCGCAGGCGGCACTTTCCCTTCCATGATCGCCGCAATGTCGCGGCGCAGGAAATCGAGCGGGCCGATCACCGGTAGCGCCTGCGGCGCGAAGCGGGCGTTGTCGCTTGCCGATTTCAGCACGCGACGGTCCTGATGCAGCGCGATGGTGAAGAGCGGCTTGAAGGCGAGCGCCTTCAGCTCGCCGAGCAGGCCCTGGCGCCGGCCGATCAGCCAGCCGACGCCCTCGACGGTACGCTCGTCGGCCTGGCGCAGATGGAAGGTCGTGGCGAGCACCAGCCCGTTCCCGCCCCAATATTCGAGTTCGGCGATGCCGGGATGGCGGAAGCGACCGATGGTTTTCACCCGCTCGCCTTCCAGCAGCCGGCTGATCAGCCCTTGCTGGCGATCCTCGCCGGTGTAGGTCGCCTCCACCCAGCCCTCGCCGCCGGTCACCTCGACCCGGACCTGATGGCGCTTCGAGGTCAGGCCGCGCAGCAGGCCCTTATGCGTGAAGTGGGTGTGGGTGGCATCGAGGATGTTCTCGGCGACATCGATGAGGGTCGACTGCGTCGATGAGCGCACCCGCCGCACGATGATGTCCTTGCCCTGCATGCAATGGAGGTAAGGTTCGCCCCGCGGCGAGCCGGACGAGACGAAGACGACGCCGTCGCGCTCGATCGCCGCGTAGCGGCGGACCCGGTAATGCGGCATCGCGCCGACATGGCCGGGAATGGCGGTGCAGCGGCCTTCGCCGTCATACCGCCAACCGTGGTAGGGGCATTCGATCTCGCCGCCGACCACCTTGCCGGTCGAGAGCTCGACCAGCCGATGCGGGCAGCGGTCGAACAGGGCGGCAATGCCCTGCGCCGAGCGGAACAGCACCATAGGCCGGCCATCGAGCAGGATGCGCTTCGGCCGCTTGCCGATGTCGGCCGAGAGCGCCACCGCCTGCCAGAAATCCTTGCTGTGATCACGGCGCTCGCTCACAGTTCGAACCTCCTCAGCAGGGGAATGCCAATTCCCGCCAGCACCGTTTCCATGATGCGGATTGCGACACGCTTGCGAAGCGGAAGGTGCGCGGCGTAGACCGCGTTGTACTCGATCGCGGCAATGGCGCCGCGCAGGCGTTTGAAGCTTGCGGCGCCGGCGCTCATGTTGAAGAACTGGCCGCGCGCGCTGGCATGGTCCTGCCCCATCGCCATCACCATGCGATAAAGCCCCTCGCCGAGCGGCAGGCCGGTGTCGTAGCCGACGATGGGCTGGGTGAGCGTGCCGCCATTTTCGAACAGCCCGGTGACCGCGACCAGCTCGCCGCCCGGCCGGCGCAGGCCGGCAAGGCTGATGATGCCGCGCCGATGCATCTCGGCGATGTAGCGGGCCGTGTAGTGTGGATTGAGCAGCGTGTATTTCTCCAGATAGAGCATGTTGTAGAGCTGCTCGGCGCGCGCATAGTCGGCCTCGGTGAAATCGGCATCGCCGATCCGCTCGAAGGGCGTGGTGCCGAGCTGCTTGCGGTCGCGTTTCAGGTTCTTCGTCACGGCGGGCGCGGCGCCGCGGTCGGCGAAGATATAGATCTGACGCGCCGCCAGCATGCGAAAGCCCTCTGCCTTCAGCGCTGCGATGCTCGCCGGATCGGCGATCTCGTTCAGCGAGCGGATGACGATGGCGCGATCGGGAAAGCGCGCGACCAGCGCCGATCTGAGTGCGGCAACAGTTTGCCGGTCGAGCAGCGGCACCGGATTGGTGGAATAGAGCCAGTTGTTGGCCTGCGCCTGATGGTCGAGGCCGCTTGCCCTGACCAGCGGCGCGCAGGCGCCGATCAGAGCCGCGAGCGAGCGGCGCAGCAGCGGGTGGGTGGCGAAGTTGCGTGTCTCGTCTATCGCATAGTCGATATAGGCGCCGGACGGACAGCAGATATAGCAGTTCGGCGCTTCACTGGCATCGTTGAGCGTCAGCGGGAACGTCCGGCCCGCGACCTCGAAGGTCTCGACCCTGGTCGTCAGGTTGGCGATGAGGTCGCCGACCGGTATCTCGTTGAACAGGTGCACGAAAGCTTCGACCTTGGCCGGATTGTTTTCGACCCGGTCAGCCTGCTGGATCAGCTTTTCCGCGGCGGCCGTCCGGCTCATGGCGCCCGCTCCAGCCGGCATTCGACGCGACGCAGCTTTCGGCTTGTTTCCAGCGACAACGAAGTGCGGACGAGATCGACCGTCGCATCGGCCTTTCGCGCTTCCAGCAGCACGCGCACCGCCTGATGAGCGGCGGCTGCCGCCTCGTCGGCGAGTGCCGGCGGAAGCCTGAGCTCGATCCAGTCCGGCGCAATCTGGACGAGCCGAAAATCGTCGATGCGGCGGTCGGCTTTGAGCACGGCGTTGCGCAGCACGTCCGGTGTGATCAGGATCGGACCGCCTTTCGAGGACAGGCGGAAGACATCGTCCATGCGGCCGACGATCTCGTCCACGCAACGCAGCGGCGAGCCGCAGCGGCAAGGCTGACCGGAAAGCCGCAGCAGGTCGTTCATGCGGTAGCGCGCCATGATCTGCGTTCGGCGGCGGAAAGCCGTGACCAGCGGCGTCACCAGCCCCTCGCCTGCCGGCTCGAATTCGAAGTAGACGGAGTCCTCGGCAAGATGTAGGCCGCCCTGCCGGCAGGTTACGGCGAACAGGCCTTCGGTCGCCATGTAGATCTGGTCGAGCGGCAACCGGAAGAAAGCTTCTATGACAGGACGGTCGACCGGATCGAGCGTCTCGGCGGCGGAGAAGATACGCTTCGGCTGGAGCCGGAAGCCTTCGATCGCGAGGTGCCGCAAGATCTTCGGCGGCGCGATGATCACTGTCGGATCGAAGCTTTCCAGCGCCGCACGCCAGTGCTCCGGCCCGAGCGTCAAGTCGAAGAAGGCGAGCTTGATCAGCCGCGACTTGCGGGCGCTGTCATAGAGCCCGGTGTTCTGCGGCAGGATGACGGCGACGCGCATGCCGCGCCAGAGAAGATCGGGGGCCGCCTTGGCGAGGATCGTGCCCAGCCAGCGGTATTTTTCCGCCTCGGAGATCACGAACAGGCCGCGATTGCCAGACGTGCCTGTGCTGGCGCCGACAGCAAGCGAACCGGCGCGGCCGTCGCGCGCCAGCGCCGCCCAGGCCTCGGCGGCGGCAAGGCCATGGATGTTGAATTCGTCGAAGCGCGCCATCAGCAGCGCCTTGTCGGTGACCGGCAGGTCGGCGAGACGGGCCGGCGCCTTGCCGTAAAACGGCGCGCGCGGCAGGTCGCGGTCGAGGAAGCGGCGCAAGGCCGCCGCCTGCCAGCGTTCGAAGTCGGCGCGGCTCTTGCGCGAGACCCGGCGCGTCAGGGCAAAGGAGCCAACCGCCTCCGCCAGAGCGCTCATCCCGCCTCCGGATCGCTCGATGAGAGATCGTAGGATGTCGGCGCAGGGTCATGGCAGAGCATCACCTCGCCGCCAGTGGCGAGGAAGCGGCAGAGCATGGCGCTGGTCGGCTCTATCGCCGCGGCATCCTCGGCAATCAGCGTTGCCGGGAAGCCTGGCGTGCGGTTTTCCGTCAAGGCGGCGAGCAGCCATTGCACGTCGACGGCATAGAGCAGCGGCCGCTCGAGGCTGGCGAACAGCAGGCCGAACTGGCCGTCGGCATGTCCAGGAAGATCGACCGCGATCACGCTGCCGTCGCCGAAAAGGTCCGTGCCGCCGGGGAAGCCGTCGCGCGCGTCGACGCACGGCTTGGAGGACAGGCCGTCCAACCGCGTTTCGAAATCCGGCGGAAAGAGCTCGGTGAAGACGCCGTGGCGCAAGTTCTGTCGCGGCGTGCGGGATCTGACCCGCGCCCAGGCCGCGTCGCTGGCGATGAAGCGCGCCTTGGGAAACAGCGACAGGCCGGAAATGTGATCGGCATGAAAATGGGTGACTATGACGGTGCGGATGTCATCAGGCGACAGGCCGAAGCGCTTCAGCACCGGCAAGACCTGTTCGGCGGCGTTGAGGTCGGGTTTCAGCAGCGCGCCGTAGAGCCGCAGCATCCGGCCGCGCCGCTCGCCGGTGAGCGCCTCCGGCGTGTAACCCGTGTCGACCAGCACCGGACCGGCGACGGGATGAAAGATCAGCCCGTAGCGGACGCGCAGCCGCACGCTCCGCCACGACCCACCGCGCAGGATCAGCCGCTCGGCGGCGCTGACGCAGGCACTGTTGGCAAAGACCATCTTCATAGCGTGGCCCTGCCGGCGAAGGTGCGATCGAGCCCTTGCTCGAAGGAAATCTTTGGCGCCCAACCGAGCACGCGCTTCGCCTTGGAGAGATCGAGGCTCTGCGCATAGGCGAAGAGGCCGAGCCCGTAGCGGGTGACCGGCGGCTCGGGCCGGCCGGGCAGTCTGAGCGCCACCGCTTCCATCAGTCCGGCCGCCAGCATCGCCGGCATGAGCGGCATCGGCCGCCAGCGCGCCCCGATCCCGGCGCGGGCGCAGGCCTCGTCGGCGATGCGGCGCACCGGCAGCACCTCGCCGCCGGAGATGTTGAAGATCTTGCTCTCGGTCTCCCTGGGTGCTGTGAGCGCCGCCATGACCGCATCGACGACATCGTCGACATGGGTGAGGTCGATCGCGGCCCGGCCGCCGCGAAACAGCGGCAGCGGCCTTCTCTTCGCCGCCTTGATCAGCCGCGGCAGCAGCGCGCGGTCGCCGGCGCCATAGATGCCGCGCGGCCGCAGCACCACCGGATGGACGGCTGGCGCGGCGAGCACGATCCGCTCCGCCTCGCGCTTGGTGAGTGCGTAGTGGTTGACGGGCTCCGGCAAAGCCGCGTCCTCAACAAGATCGAGCTGGTCGCGAAAGGCAAAGCAGACGGACGGGCTGGAGATGTGGACGAAGCGGCTGACACCTTGCCGCACCGCGAAGTCGAGGAGGCTTCGCGTCGCCGTGACGTTCGCGGCCGCGAAATCCTGCAACCGGCCGAAGGGCGCCGAGAGCGCGGCGCAATGGATGATCCGTTCGACCTTGCTAAGCCTCGGATCGAACACGCCGTCGAGCGGCCGTGCGAGATCGTGGCGGATGATGCGATGGCCGGCGGCTTCGAGCGCGGCGCAGCGTGCCGCATCGCGGCCGAGCCCGAGCGCCAGCGTGCCGGATGCAGCCAGCCGCCGGAGCACGTGAGAGCCCAAGAAACCGCTGGCGCCGGTGACGAGCACGACCATGGTCAGGCTTCCAGCGCCATGCCGCCGAACGACACGCCGGCCGACGTGCCGAGGAAGAGCAGCTTCGTGCCCGGCGTCACGCGCCCCTCGCGGCGTGCGACATCGAGCGCGAAGGGGATGGAGGCGGCGATCTGGTTGCCGAAGCTGGCGGCAATATCGACCAATCTTTCCGGCGCGAAGCCCGTCTGGCGCGCCATATGCGCGAGCGCGAACGGGCTCGCCTGATGCGGCACGACGAGATCGACGTCGTCATGCCGCCAACCGGCACGTTCCAGCAGCGCCGAGACGAAGCCGTTGAAATGGCGGGACGTCAGGCGGAACAGCTCCTTGCCATCCATATGGAACAGGCTGTGGCGGGCGAACTCTTCCGGCTGCTTGTGGAAATCGAAGCGCGTGCCGCCGGAACCGATGCCGCAGGCCTCCCAGGCGGACGGATAGGTGCGCATCAGGCTGGCCGCCAGCCTGCCCTCGCCGGGCTCGGCCCTGCGCAGCACGGCTGCCGCCGCGCCGTCGCCGAAGAGTGCTGCAACCTCCGGCGCGTCCCGCCAAGGCAAAGCACGCGAGGCGACCTCCGACGAGAACACCAGCGCCGCCTCGCATTGCCCGGCCTCGATCATGCGGCCGGCTGTCTCGAAAGCGGTGAGGAAGCCAAGGCAGGTGCTGTTGACATCGAAGGCGGCGGCCGTGCCGTCGGCAAGGCCGAGGCGATGCATGACGAGAGGCGCCGTCGCCGGCAGCGGCTGGTAGGGCACGCCGCTGCCGCCAATGATCAGATCGACATCGCTTGGACCAAGCCCGGCGTCGTCGAGCGCAAGACGCGCGGCGGCGCAGGCGAGATCGATCTGCGATTCGGCCGCGCAGACATAGCGCTGGACGACACCGGTGGCGCTTTCAAGCGCGCCCCGGCCGAGGCCCAGCCTCTCCTCCAGCGTACGAGTAGTGACGCACTCTGCCGGCACCGCCCTGCCGGTTCCGACGACCCTGATCCGCATCCTCCCCCCATGGGCGCACTCGCGTTTATCTAAACCAAAATGCGGTCGATAGCGATGTTCATGAGGCTCGGCTGATCACTTCAAGCAACAAGAAACTTGAGGCCTTGTTGCCAATTGCCGATGTGTCAAGCAGCGCGCCAAGCAGCGAGGGCGGTCCAAGCTACGGGTCAACCTTGTCCCAGAAACCGCCTCACCGCTCCCATGAATTCCGCCGGGCGCTCGACATTGAGCAGATGAACGCCCGGGAGCAGCACGAGCTCGGCGCCGGGAACCGTCGCCGCGATCGCCTCGCTGTGGCTGGCGAGCGTGACCTTGTCGTCTTCGCCGCCAATCACCAGCGTCGGCGCGATGATCAGCGAAATCGGGCGGCGCAGGTCGGCGTCGCGCACGGCGGCGAAGCATCCGGCAAGTCCTTGCGGCGACATTGCCAGGATCGCGGCGTGGAATTCCTCGACGGTGTCGTTCTCGCCGGCAAGCATCGAGGCAGGGAACCAGTTGCGCATGAACATGTCCGCCGTGGCCGACAGGTCGCTTGCCGCAAGCACGTTGCGGATCTGCTCGTCGAAATAGGACGCGGGTCCCAGATGCGGCGAGGTGTTGGAGAGAATCAAGCGCTCGATGCGTTCCGGCGCATGGATGCCCAGCCACTGGCCGACGAAGCCGCCGAGCGACAGGCCGAGGAAATGCACGCGGGCGAGCCCGAGGAAATCGAGCAGTTCGAGCACGTCGCGACCCAGCCGGTCGAGCGAATAGGCGCCGGCCGGCGCGTCGGAACCGCCATGGCCGCGAAAATCGTAGCGCAGCACCCGGAAGGATTTGGCGAGCTCTGCAACCTGGCCATCCCACATGTGGAAGGTCGTGGCGATGGAATTCGACAGCACAAGCACCGGCCGGTCTTCCGGGCCGTCGAACCTGTAGGCGATGCGCGCGCCGTCGCCCGCCGTGAAATGAAGCGTTTCGGTCATTTTGGATCCTTATCTTGATCAGGCGGGAGGTCGTCCCGCGTCGTTTCGATGAGGACGTTAGTCTGGTTACTATCGAAGAAAATTACTATGATTCGACGATCTCTGTAGGATGTTACGACAATGCACGATTTGAAGCTCCACGATCTGAGGTGCTTCGACGCCGTGGCGAGCGAAGGCAGTTTTCAGGCCGCCGCGCTTGTCCTGAGCCGGACGCATCCTTCCGTCTTCGCCGCGGTCGCACGACTGGAAGAGCAGCTCGGCCTCACCCTGCTCGACCGCAGCGGCTATCGGGTGAGCCTGACGGATGAAGGCCGGCAGTTCCAAGCGCGCGCCCGGCTGGCGCTACGCGAGCTCGAACATCTCCAGAGCTATGCGAGGCAGCTGGCGAGCGGCGAGGAAACCGTCCTGCGTGTGGTGATGGGCGACGTCTGCCCGAGGCCTAGAATACTCGGCCTGCTCAGCCGCTTCTTCGCCGAACGGACCCGCACGCGCCTGCATCTGGAATATGAGGCGATCAGCGGGCCGATCGAACGGCTGATGGACGCCGAGGCCGATCTCGTCTTCCATCGCGCCAACCCATCCGATCCGCAGCTCGAGCGGATCGATCTTTGCCAGGTTAACTTCGTGCCGGTGGCGGCGCCGAGCTTTCTGCCCTTCGACAAAGAACATGACATCACCCCGGAAGCGATGCGGCCCTTCACCCAATGCGTGATACGCGATACCGCGCGGCGCCCCTCGCCGGAGAATTTCTTCGTCATCGACGGCGCGCATTCCTGCTCGACGCCGGACCATATGATGAAGAAGGAGCTGATCCTTCACGGCCTTGCCTGGGGCCATCTGCCGGAATGGCTGATCGAGGACGAGCTTCGAGACGGGAGGCTGATCTCCATCGCCGGCAGGCATATCCCCGGCCGCACCGAAACCGTTGCGGCAGTGCGGCGCCGCGACCGGCCGCACGGGCCGGTGGCCGAGGCGCTTTGGCTTTATCTGCAGGAGCAGGGACGCGACCAAACCCCAGAGAATCGGGGCAGCGTTCCTTAAGCCTTGCGCTCCCAGCGCCGGTCAGGCGTCTGCTGCCAATAGGTGACGGCGTGGCCGGCTTCCTTCATCGTCTTCCAGTGGCCGCGCGCGCCTTCGAGCTGTGCCGCGTCGTGGCCGTCGAACAGAAAGACCGCCCGCTCGTAGCCGGAAAGATTGGGCGGGGTCGCGCCATCGACGAGGAAACGGATCTGCGCGGCGTTCGGATTGCCCTCCCCCGTGGTCAGCAGGATCGGTTGCTCGGCCGGGTATGCCTCGCGGTCGGTGGCATGCGCCAGGAAGGAATCGTCGCGGAAAGTCCACAGATGCTGGTCGAGCGCGTCGCGCCGCTCCTCGGTTCCGGTCTGCACGACGGCGCGCCAGCCGCGCTCGACGCTGCGCTCGAGCAGGCCGGGCAGCGCCTCCTCGAGCGTCGATTCCGTCAGATGATAGAAGAGGATGTCGGCCACCTCGAAAGCCTATCCTTCATAGTGGTCGCGCACCAGCCTGTCGAGCAGCCGCACACCGAAGCCCGAGCCCCAGGACTGGTTGATCTCGTTCGCCGGTGCGCCCATCGCCGTGCCTGCGATGTCGAGATGGGCCCAGGGCGTGTCCTTGACGAAACGCTGCAGGAACTGCGCGGCGATGATGGCGCCGCCGTAGCGGCCGCCGATGTTCTTCATGTCGGCGTTCTTGGAATCGATCAGCTTGTCGTATTCGGCGCCGAGCGGCATGCGCCACAGCCGCTCCTGCGTCGCCTGACCAGCGTCGGTCAGGCGGCCCGCCAGCTCATCATTGTTGGAGAACAGGCCGGCATAGTGCTGGCCGAGCGCGACCATGATGGCGCCGGTAAGCGTCGCCAAATTGACCATGAACTTCGGCTTGAAGCGGTCGTTGGCGTACCAGAGCGCATCGGCGAGCACCAGGCGACCTTCGGCGTCGGTGTTGAGCACCTCGATCGTCTGGCCCGACATCGAGGTGACGATGTCGCCCGGACGCTGCGCGTGGCCGTCGACCGCGTTCTCGACCAGGCCGATGACGCCGACGACATTGGCCTTGGCCTTGCGCGCGGCCAGCGCATGGATCAGGCCGGTGACGGCGGCGGCTCCGCCCATGTCGCCCTTCATGTCCTCCATGCCGGAGGCCGGCTTCATCGAATTGCCGCCGGTGTCGAAGGTGACGCCCTTGCCTATGAAGGCGACCGGCGCATCCTTGGCCTTGCCGCCCTTCCATTGCATCACCGCGATGCGGGCGCCGCGCGGCGAGCCTTGCGCGACGCCAAGCAGCGAGCCCATGCCGAGCTTCTTCATTTCCTTCTCGGTCAGGATGTCGACCTCGACGCCGAGGGCTTCCAGTTGCTTTGCGCGTGCCGCGAACTCGACCGGCCCAAGCGCATTGGCCGGCTCGTTGACGAGGTCGCGGGCCAAAAGCACGCCACCGATCACCGCTTCCTCCTCGGCGAAGGCTTTTTTCGCGGCGGACGGGTCGGCGCAGTGGATGGTTACCTTGGCGGGCTTCGCCGCCTCGGCCTTTTTGGCTTCGGGCTGGCCGTTTTCCCTTTCTTTCCTGGTCTTGTATTTGTCGAATCCGTAGCTGCGCAGGAGGATGCCGGCGGCGAGGTTCGCCGCCTGCCTGGCTTCCGGCTGTAGCTCCGGCAGGTCGAGGATCACGGCGACTTCCGCAGCCTTGCGCAGCGCGGCGGCAACGGCGCCGCCGAGCTTCAGCCAGGCATAGTCATCGAGGTTCGCAACCTTGCCGGCGCCGATCGCCACCAGCCGGTCGACCGACGTCCCTTCCGGCGCCAGCACCTCGGCCGAGCTCGCGAACTTGCCGGAGAAATCGGCGACCGGAAACGCGCGCGCCAATGCGCCGGCCGGGTCGCAGGCCTTCGCGGCATCGCCAAGGCCGCCGCCGTCGGCCGCAAGCACGAAGACGCTGCCTTTTTTGGGCGCGGCGAATTTGGCGAAGGCAATCGAAGGTCTCGAAGTCATCAGATCCTGCTTTCGGGGTGAGGCGCCGCGAACCGGCTTTCAAGCGTGCGCGACATTTGGTCGTTTTCGGGCATTTGGCAAGACTTTGGCCGAAATCGCTGTCTATATCGGCGCCGAAATCAACGAAGGATTCGTCGCGGCGCGACCTAAGCTTCCTGCCGCAACCTATTGTTAACCATCGATGTTTTGCATTTCTTATCGATTGACGCGGAGACTCCGCCGCGCCGGGGCGCGTGGCATGGGGGCGACGAACCAGATGAGCCGCTTGCGGACCCGGTTGTACAGGCGCCGGCGGATGACTACCTTGTCGGCGGGCATGATGCCGTTCGGCACAATCGAGAAAAGCCTTCATGAAGGTCGTTGAACGCTACATCATGCGTCGCACCGCCGCGATGTTCCTGGCCGCGCTGGTCTGGACGCTGGCGATCGTGTGGACGACGCAGGTGCTCGCCAAGATCGACCTCGTCACCGACAGCGGCCAGTCGGCGCTGACCTTCTTCGAAGTCGCGGCCCTGATCATCCCCTCGATCGTCCCGATCGTGGTGCCGTTCGCGCTGGTGGTCGCGGTGGCACAGACGCTGAGCGCCATGAACACGGATTCGGAACTGGCGGTGATCAATGCCGCGGGCGCCTCGCGCTGGACGATCGCGCGACCGATCCTTTTGCTCGCGCTGGCGGCCAGCGTCTTTTCCTTCGCCGTCGACAATGGCGTCGATCCCTATGCCAGGCAGAAGAACCGGCAGCTGGTGGCGGCCTCGCGCGCCGACCTGCTGTCGCTGATCATCCAGGAAGGCACGTTCCGCAAGATCGACGAAGGCCTGTTCCTGCAGATCGGCGAGCGGCTGCCCGACAACAAGCTCGGCGGCATCTTCGTCGCCGATTCGCGCGAAGAAGGCGCCAACCTCACCTATTACGCCAAGACCGGCAGCATCGTCGAAAAGGGCGACGAGAAGGTGCTGATGATGAATGACGGCGTCATCAACCGCAAATCGGTGACCGGCGACCTCTCCGTCATCCGCTTCACCTCCTACGCCTTCGACCTGTCCGCCTTCATGTCGGCCGCGAACGAGATCACGCTGCTGCCCAAGGACCGGACGACGCCATACCTGCTCAACCCGGATCCCAACGACAGGATGTATCAGCGCCAGCCCGGCAGCTACACGGCGGAGGTCAACCAGCGTTTCTCCGAATGGTCCTATTCGCTGGTGTTCGCGCTGATCGCGCTGGCCGTCGCCGGCGACGCGCGCTCGCATCGCGAGGCGCGCATCCATCCGCTGATCACGGCGATCGCCATCGCCCTTTTCGTGCGCTGGCTCGGTTTCTTCGCCGCGGGCAAGGCCGACAAGGTCTGGTACTACGCCTATCTGGTCTATGGCGTGCCGATCGCGGCGTCGGCGATCTCCGTCTGGTTCATCGTCTCCTCGCGCAGCATGGAACTGCCCACCGCCTGGGCCGACTGGATGACAAATCTCGCCGGACGGGTCAGCGAGGGCTGGACCGCGCTCAAGCTGTGGCTCGCCCGCCGCGGCACCTCCGGCCAGGGGGCCTGACGATGGGCTGGACACTGGGCCGCTATTTCTTCTTTCGCTATGTGACGATTACCATCTGGTTCTTTCTCGGCCTGCTGGCGCTGGTGTTCCTGATCGACTTCACCGAGCTCTCGGGCCGCACGACCGGGCTGCCGGGCTTCACCTACGGCACCGCCTTCGCCATTTCGGCGCTGAGGATGCCGATGATCATGCTGCAGACGGTGCCGTTCGTCGGGTTGTTCTCGGCGATGGCGACGCTGGTGTCGCTCAACCGCCGCTACGAGCTGGTCATCGCACGCTCGGCAGGCGTTTCGGCCTGGCAGTTCCTGTTCCCGTGCTGCGTCGGCGCGCTGATGTTCGGCGTGATTTCCGTCGGCGTGCTCAATCCGATCGCCGCGCATGGGTTCTCCTGGTCCGAGCAGATGGAAAACCAGCTCAGGGCCGGCAAGTCGAACGCCGTCCCGGAGGATACGACGCCGTGGCTGAGGCAAAAGACCAGCTCCGGCGACACCATCATCGGTGCCCGCGCCATCCTCAACCAGGGGCTGGAGATGGCTGACGCGGTGTTCTTCGTCCTCGACCAGAAGGGCAACATCGTCGAGCGCAAGGATGCCGCGCACGCCTTCCTGCGCGACGGCTATTGGGAACTGCAGGACGTCAAGGTGTTCAAGGACGGCAACATCCGTCCCGAGGCTTCCGACCGCGTGCCCACCAACCTCAAGCCGGAATTCGTGCAGGAGCGCCTGGCGCGCCCGGAAACCATCCCGTTCTACGAGCTGCCGGCCAAGATCGAGGTTGCCCGCTCCTTCGGGCTCAAGGCAAATGCCTTCGCCATGCAGTTTGATTCGCTGGTGGCGCTGCCGTTCCTCCTCGTCGCCATGACGCTGATTGCGGCAACAGTTTCAATGCGATTTGCGCGAATGGGGCAGTCGGCGACGATGATTCTGGGTGGCGTCCTGGCCGGCTTTCTGCTTTATGTCGTTTCGGTACTGGTCAAGGCATTCGGGGTCGCCGGATTCGTGCCTACAATGGTGGCTGCATGGGTTCCGGTTGTCGTGGCTATGTTCTTCGGGGTGACTTTTCTGCTATACAAGGAAGACGGCTAGTGAGGGAGGCTGGTTTGCGCAGCCATAGTAGGCAGGCCGGTTTGGCACGCCTTTATGGGGCGACCGCCTTGGCATGTCTGTTCGCTTGCGTGGTACCGTCGGTACCGGCGCTGGCGCAGACTATCACGGCAAAGCCTGTTCCCTCCGGCACGCAGATGCTGCTGGCCGCCGATACGCTCGTCTATGACAACGACAAGCACACGGTGACCGCCGTCGGCGGCGTGCAGATCGACTATGGCGGCAACAAGCTCGTCGCCCAGCGCGTGGTGTACAACCGCGATACCAAGCGCCTCGTCGCCAGCGGCGCCGTCGAGCTGATCAACAGCGACGGCACCAAGATCAATTCCGACCATATCGACATCACCGACGATTTCGCCGACGGCTTCGTCAACGCGCTGCGCGTCGAGACGGTCGAGAGGGCTTATTTCGCCGCCGAGAGCGGCGAGCGCATGGGCGGCGTGCTGACGACGTTCCACAACGGCATCTACACCGCCTGCGAACCCTGCGAGGACAGGCCCGATTCGGCGCCGACATGGCGCGTCAAGGCGAGAAAGATCATCTGGAACGGCGAGAAGAAGACGGTTCGCTTCGAGAACGCGAATTTCGAGTTCTTCGGCTATCCGCTCGCCTATCTGCCGGCCTTCGAGATCGCCGACCCGACGGTCAAGCGCAAGAGCGGCTTCCTGATCCCGGGCATCGTCTACAACAACCATCTCGGCGTCGGCGTCAAAGTCCCCTATTATTTCGCGCTCTCGCCGACCTACGACCTGACCACCACCGGGACCGGCTACACCAAGCAGGGCTTCCTCGGCGAGGCCGAATGGCGCCAGCGCTTCAACGATGGCCAATACAGCCTGAAGATCGCCGGCATCCAGCAGCAGGATCCCGACGCGTTCATCGCCACGGGCAATCGTCATACCGTCGATTCGGGAGATCTCAACGATCCCAACAAGTTCCGCGGCATGATGGGCACCAAGGGCCAGTTCGCCATCAACGAGCGCTGGAACTTCGGCTGGGACGTGCTCCTCCAGACCGACAAGAATTTTTCACGCACTTACAACATCGACGGCTACAACGATCTCGTCCACCAGTCGTCGATCTATCTGACGGGCCTGAGCGACCGCAATTATTTCGACGTCAGGGCCATGCGCTTCGAGGTGCAGGAAGACACGCTGTCCAGCGATCCGACGGCGCGCGCGGCCAAGCAGCCCTGGGTGCTGCCGTCGTTCGACTACGCCTATATCCCCGACATGGCGGTGGCCGGCGGCCAGTTGTCGGTCAACGTCAATGCGCGGGTCATCAGCCGCGACCGGCTGGATGCGGTGCTAGCCGATAACGCCGTTCCGACCTCCATCAACAACGTGCGCGGCCTCGAGGGCCAGTCCAGCCGGCTGACGGCGGAAGCCGAATGGAAGCGCACCTTCACCACCGATGGCGGCCTGCAGTTGACGCCGCTGCTCGCGCTGCGCGGCGACACCGGCTATGTGTCGGCCACGTCCGCGTCGCTGGCCGCGGTCAACCAGATGGCAGCGAATCTCGGCGAGGACGTCGACATGCGCTCCTCACTCGCACGTTACATGGCTACGCTCGGCCTGGAGATGCGTTGGCCGTTGCTGTTCTCGATGCCGAACTCCAGCCACATACTGGAGCCGACGGCGCAGGTCTTCGTGCGCCCGAACGAGCAATATGTCGGTGGCCTCGCCGTTCCAAACGAGGACGCGCAGAGCTTCGTCTTCGACGCCACGACGCTGTTCGAGCGCGACAAGTTCTCAGGTTACGACCGCATTGAGGGCGGCACGCGCGCCAATGTCGGCTTCCGCTATTCGGGCGCCTATGAAAATGGCTGGGGCACCAACGCCATCTTTGGCCAGTCCTACCAATTGGGCGGCGAGAACTCCTTCGACGCGCCGGACCTCGTCAATGCCGGCGCTTACTCGGGACTGCAGACCGCGAAATCCGACTATGTAGGCCTCATCGGCTTCAACAGCCCGAGCGGCTTCTCCGGCTCGCTCAGCGGCCGTTTCGACGAGCAGACCTTCGAGGTCAGGCGCGCGGAGATCAAGGCCGCCTATTCGGGCCTGCCGGTTTCGCTCAGCGCCAAATATGCCTTCATCCAGGCGCAGCCGCTCTACGGCTTCACCACGGACCGGCACGAGGTCACGCTCGGCGCCTCGACTCACCTTGCCGAGAACTGGCGCGTCTTCGGGACTGGCACTTACGATCTAGAGACAAGCGTCCTGGTCAAGGACGGCGTCGGCTTCGCTTACAATGATTCCTGCTTCACCTATGTGATGACGTTCTCTGAGAGCCGCGATACGGTCACCAAGGAAGTGTCGCAGAATATCGGCTTCAACCTGTCGTTCCGCACGCTCGGCGATTTCGGCACGTCGACCAGCGCCGTCGACACGATCCAGTAAGCGAAGGCAGGCGAGCATCGCGGCAGAGCGTCGATTTGGCGCGCGTAACGGCTGCAGAGCTTGATTTGGAGCGCATAGCTTCGAAAATGGGACCGATTCTCGGGGACATGCGCCGGCGACATCGTTTCGCCGCATAGGACGGGCAAGGGGTCGACCACGTAGCGCAAGCGTTCGGAGGACGTGCGGCGCCATCGTGGCGGGCAAGAATTGGGAAGGTGAGATGAGGAAATACCTGTTTTCGGCAGGGTTCGCGCTGCTGGTTGCGGCGACCTCGGTTTCGATCACGGCGATGACGCCGCCGGCGTTCGCCAGCCAGATCAAATACATCGTCAACAACATACCGATCACCACCGGCGACATCGCGCACCGCGCCGCATTCTTCAAACTGCAACGCAAGAAAGGCGATGCGGCGAAGGAAATGATCGACCAGACGCTGCGCCTTGCCGAGGCCAAGCGGCTCGGCATCCGCATAACCGACCAGCAGGTCGATGCCGCCTATCAGCGCTTTGCCTCCAACAACAAGATGCCGCTGGCGAAGCTCGACGCGATCATGTCGCAATCGGGCGTCACCAAGGAGCATTTCAAGGAATTCATCCGTGCGCAGATGGCCTGGAACCAGGCGCTCGGCGCGCGCTACCGTTCCGGCGAGGGCGGCTCGGTGACCGAGCAGGACGCGGTCCGCCGCATGCTCGACAAGGGCGGCTCCAAGCCGACCGCCATGGAATACATGCTGCAGCAGGTGATCTTCGTGGTGCCGGCGTCCGAGCGCTCGGCCACGCTCGCCAAGCGCAAGCGCGAGGCCGATGCCATGCGCGCGCGCTTCAACGGCTGCAACACCACGCGCGAATTCGCCAAGGGGCTGATCGACGTCACGGTGCGCGATCTCGGCCGCGTGCTGGCGCCGCAATTGCCGTCCGACTGGGCCGACCAGATCAAGGCGACCAAGGTTGGCGGCGCGACCCCGACGCGCGAGACCGAGCGTGGCGTCGAATTCATCGGCATCTGCTCTTCGCGCGAGGTTTCCGACGACAAGGCCGCGCAGATGGTGTTCCAGGCCGAAGGCAGCAACGACAAGGACGCCGACGAGCTCAGCAAGAAATATGTCGACGAACTGCGCAAGAAGGCCACCATCGTCGAGCGCTAGGCCGTTTCGGCGCATGACAAAACAAGGCTCGATCCGCCTGCCCTGCCGCGAGGCAGGCACGGCGCCCCGCAGGACACCATGAGCATGCGCAGAACCGACGCGCCGTTGGCGCTCAGCGTCGGCGATCCCTCCGGTGTCGGACCCGAGATCGCCATCGCCGCCTGGCAGGCGGGCGACAGCGCCGGCGTGCCGCCCTTCTACCTGCTCGCCGATCCGGCCCTGATCGAGGCCCGCGCGCGCGAAGTCGGCGCAACGATAGCGATCATGGAGACCTCGCCGGGGCAAGCGGCGCATCATTTTCCCCGCGCGCTGCCCGTCGTTCCGCTCTACGCCCGTCATCTGGACAGTCCTGGAAAGCCGAATCCGGCCAATGCCGCGGGCACCATCGAAGCGATCGACCGCGCCGTCGCCGACTGCCTCGCCGGCCACGCTGCCGCGGTGGTCACTTGCCCCATCGCCAAGAAGCCGCTCTACGACGCCGGCTTCCGCTTTCCCGGCCACACCGAGTACCTGGCGCATCTGGCCTCGCGCCACACCGGCGCCGAGGTGACGCCGGTGATGCTGCTTGCCGGACCCGAACTGCGCACCGTTCCGGTCACCATCCACATCGCGCTCGCCGAGGTGCCGAAAGTCCTGACGACGGAACTGATCGTGGCCACGGGCCGCATCACCGCCGCCGATCTCAAAAGCCGTTTCGGCGTCGCGCGGCCGCGGCTCGCCGTCGCGGGGCTCAATCCGCATGCCGGCGAAGGCGGTGCGATGGGCTCGGAGGACCTTTCCATCGTGCTGCCGGCCGTCGAGGCCCTCCAAGCCGAAGGCATCGATGCGGTCGGACCGCTGCCGGCCGACACCATGTTCCACCCGCGGGCGCGCGCCGGCTATGACGCTGCGCTTTGCATGTATCACGACCAGGCGCTGATCCCGGCCAAGGCGCTGGCCTTCGACGAGGCCGTCAACGTCACGCTAGGCCTGCCCTTCATCCGCACCTCGCCTGACCACGGCACGGCCTTCGATATCGCCGGCAAGGGCATTGCGCGCGCCGACAGCCTGATTGCCGCGCTGAGGCTCGCGCGCCGGCTTGCCGACAGCGGCCGACACGCCGCGGCCGCATGAGGCTTGGGTTGAGCGGGGGGCGCACGACCATCGACGGATTGCCGCCGCTGCGCGAGGTGATCGAGCGCCATGGCCTGCAGGCGAAGAAGTCGCTCGGGCAGAACTTCCTGCTCGACCTCAATTTGACCAGCAAGATCGCGCGCGCGGCCGGCGAGCTTGGCGAAGCGACGGTGATCGAGGTCGGCCCCGGCCCCGGCGGACTGACCCGGGCGCTGCTTTTCAACGGCGCCAGCCGCGTGATCGCCATCGAGCGCGACGAGCGCTGCCTGGAGGCTCTGGCGGAGGTGTCCAGCCATTATCCCGGCCGGCTCGAAGTCATTCCCGGCGATGCGCTCAAGACCGATTTCGCTGCGCTTGCCGGCACGGCGAATGGCGGGCCGGTGAAGATCGCCGCCAACCTGCCCTACAATATCGGCACAGAACTGCTGATCCGCTGGCTGACGACGGCCGAATGGCCGCCCTTCTATCAATCGATGACGCTGATGTTCCAGCGCGAGGTGGCCGAGCGCATCACCGCCGGTCCGGGCAGCGACGCCTATGGCCGGCTCGGCGTGCTGGCCGGCTGGCGCACCGAGGCAAAAATCGCCTTCGACGTGCCGCCGCAGGCTTTCATCCCGCCGCCCAAGGTCACTTCCTCGGTGGTGCACCTGGTGCCGCGCGCATCCCCGCTGCCCGCCGATGGCAAGAGGCTGGGCCGCGTCACCGAAGCCGCCTTCGGCCAGCGCCGCAAGATGCTGCGGCAAAGCGTGAAGAGCCTCGGCGGCGAAGCGCTGCTCACCCGCGCCGGCATCGACCCGACGCGCCGCGCCGAGACGCTCAGCGTGGAAGAGTTCGTGAGGCTGACGAACGCCCTATAGGCAGTCGGCGCGTCGGCTGGAATCGCCGTACCAACGCCATAGATAGGCAGGCGAGCAGCCCGGAGTGCAAAATGCCTGCCTATGTCATTTCCGATGTCACAATCCGCGACGCGGAGGCATTCGAATCCTATCGAACCCGCGCCGCGGCCTCCATCGCAGAGCACGGCGGACGCTATCTGGTTCGTGGCGGTGAAGTGGAGACGCTGGAGGGCAACTGGAAGCCCGGGCCGCTGATCGTCGTCGAATTCCCCGATATCGAAACCGCACGGCGCTGGTATCGCTCTGCCGAATACGCAGCGGCACTTGAGGTTCGCGACGCTGCCCTCAGCAGGAACCTCATTCTGGTCGAGGGGATTGGCTCGTGACGCACCCACGATTGCCCGGAAATCATCGGGCATGATAATGTGATCGCATGAAAAAGAACCCTGTCCGCTCGGCCCAAAATGGTCGGTTTATCCTGACCAGCGATAGGGGCGAAAAATCAGTGCCGTTGATGGTCTGAGGTTGTCACATCGAATGGCCGCCATTCTGAGAGAAAGTCGTGCACGCGGTCTGAGCGGCGATGAACGCAGGGCGTTGATCATGGAACAAGCGTATGATGTGTGGTTCAGCGGAAAGGTGCGCGAGGCGCTGGACGACTCCCGGCCTGATATTCCTGATGATCAGGTAGAGCTGCATTTTGCCGAGCTGCGCGCGGCAGCGCGTCGTAAGGACGGTGAAACCTAATCCTGAAGATCGCCTGGCTACTTAGCCTGCCTCACTCCGTCTTCTCGTCCAGCAGCCCGGAAACGAAGTCGAACAGGCCCGGCCGGCGGTCGCGCCGAAGCCGCTCCGCCGTCACGATGGCGCGGACTTCGGCGAAGGCGCGGTCGAGATCGTCGTTGACGATGACGAAGTCGTATTCCTTCCAGTGTTCGATCTCGACGCGGGCGTTCTTCAGCCTGGTCTCGATGACCTGCTCTTGGTCTTCGGCGCGGCGCTTCAGGCGCGCCTTCAATTCCTTCATCGAAGGCGGCAGGATGAAGATCGAGACGATGTCGGCGCGCATCTTCTCCTTGAGCTGCTGGGCGCCCTGCCAGTCGATGTCGAACAGCATGTCGCGGCCTTCGGCCAGCGCCATCTCCGCCGGCTCGCGCGGTGTCGCGTAGAAATTGCCGTGCACCTCGGCCCATTCCAGCAGCGCATCGGAATCGCGCAGCCGCTCGAACTCGCGCATCGTGCGGAAATGGTAGTGGACGCCCTCGATCTCCGAGCCGCGGCGCGGCCTGGTGGTGACGGAGACCGACAGCTCCAGGCTCGAATCGCTTTCCAGAAGATTGCGCGCGATCGTCGACTTGCCGGCGCCCGACGGCGACGACAGCACCAGCATCAGCCCGCGGCGGCGGATGCGGGCTCCCATGTCCCTGGCAGCCGTCGGCTCCTTGGCAACCATCTCCGTCACTCCAGATTCTGGACCTGTTCGCGAAACTGGTCGACCACCGCCTTGAGCTCCAACCCGATCGCGGTCACCGCGGCGGCGTTCGACTTGGAGCACAGGGTATTCGATTCGCGATTGAATTCCTGCGCCAGAAAATCGAGCTTGCGGCCGACGGCGCCGCCGCTGCCGAGCAGCACACGCGCGGAAGCGACATGCGTCTTCAGCCGGTCGATCTCCTCGCGGATGTCGGCCTTGGTGGCGAGAAAGGCCGCCTCCTGATGCAGCCGGACCGCGTCGAGATTGGCCGACGCATCCATCAGCAGACGCACCTGCTCGGCGATGCGCTCGCGAATCGCCGCCGGGTCGCGCGACGGGTCGGCCTCGGCCTTCAGCGTCAGGGCCTCGATGGCGTCGATGTGGCCCGACAGCAGTGTGCGCAGCGCGGCCCCCTCGCTCTGCCTTGCGTGCACCAGGCCGGCGAGCGCCGTCTCCAGCGCGGACAGGATCGCCGCGTCGAGGGCGGCACGCTCCTCCTCCGTCTCGACGGCTTCCGGGATGTCGAGCACGCCGCGCAGCGCAAGCAGCCCGTCGGCGGTCGCGGGCTGGGTGCCGAACTGCTCCTGCAGGCGCTTGGCCAGCCCTGCCAGATCCTTCAGGAAAGCCTCGTTGACCACCGGCTGCGCCTGCTGCGCGACGGCACGGCCGACGGTCAGCGTCGCCTGGAAATTGCCGCGAGCGAAGCGCTTCTGCACGGTCTGCCGTACAGAGGGTTCCAGCCGGTCGAAGCCTTGCGGCAGTCTCAGCCTGACCTCGACGCTCTTGCCGTTGACCGATTTGACCTCCCAGGCGATCGACGTGCCGTCGCGTTCAGCAACGGCCCGCGCGAAACCGGTCATGCTCTGCACGTTCATAACGCGTATCACCCCCTGTCGCATATCCGGGAGCGATTGCCCGAACATGCGCACCCTTGCAAGACGCTGACCTTCGGCCGGCGCCGGATGTTCTTCCTCAAAACATGAATACGGCCCGGCGTCAAAGGAGACGGGGCGGATGCGCGGCAGGCAGCCTACTGGGCGGCGTCGCCGTTCTCGCCGGAATCGGTGCCGGCATTGCCGCCGTCGGCATTGTCGTCGGGAGCGGCCGGCGCCGTCGTCTGGCCGGAGACCTTGGCGGCAGCGTCTTCCTGCTTCTTCTGCAGCGCCCGGTAGCGGGCGACGTTCTGGTTGTGCTCTTCCAGCGTCGCGGCAAAGACATGGCCGCCATTGCCGTCGGCGACGAAATAGAGGTCGTCCGTCTTCGACGGATTGGCCACCGCCTCGAGCGCCGCGCGGCCCGGATTGGCGATCGGCGTCGGCGGCAGGCCCTTGATCAGATAGGTGTTGTAGGGCGTCTGCTTGTCGATGTCGGACTGGTAGATCGGCCGGTCGGCCGGTTTGCCCTTGCCGCCGAACAGCCCGTAGATGATGGTCGGGTCGGACTGCAGCCGCATGCCCTTGGCAAGTCGGTTGAGGAAGACGGCGGCAACGCGCGAACGCTCGTCGCTCCTGCCCGTCTCCTTCTCGACGATCGAGGCCAGGATGACAAAGTCTCCCATGTCGGCGACCGGCAGGTCGGGCGCGCGGTGCTCCCAGACGTCCTCGACCAGCTTCTTCTGATCGGCGACCAGTTTGTCGATCATCTGCTGCCGGGTGGCGCCGCGGGTGAAACGCAGCGTGTCGGTGGCGATGCTGCCCTCTGGCGGCAGGGTCGTCGGCATGTCGCCGGTCAGCGCCTCCTGATCGGCCACGCGCTGCAGCGCCTGCTGGACCGTCAGCCCCTCGGGAATGGTCAGCGAATACATCACCGATTTGCCGCTCTTGAACAGCTCCATGATCTCGCGCATCGAGGCGCGCGGCTTGATGGCGTATTCGCCGGCCTTCAGCGCGGCATCATTGCCGGTGGCGCGCACGCCCAGCCTGAAGATGCGCGCATCGCTGACCAGGCCGCGACGCTCCAGCTGGTCGGCGATCTCCTGCACGCCGGTGTTCGGTTTGACCATGAAGGTATCGCCATTGGCCGACGGACCTGGCTCGACGAAAGCCTGCATGCCGAAATAGAGCGCCGCGCCGGCGGCGAGAACGACCAGGATGACCACCGAGAGGAAGAAATTCAGGAACACGACGACCTGGCTGCGCGACGCGCGCGAGCGTTTCGACGGCGGCGGCGTGCCGGCCTCGGGGCGCAGCGCCTCGGCGGCTGTCTTGGGCACGATCGGGCCTTGCGTCTGACGCTGTCCGAATTCCCCGCCGCCGCCCGGATTTGTATTCATGGCGCCCTACCGTCTGATCTTGCAACGAATCCCCTAGCCGAAGCGTAGGGACAAATTTGGCAAAAATGACGGCAGGCGGCGGACCTGCCGGCTAGCTATCTGCTTCTGAGCATTCCAGGACGGATAACCGCTTCGCACTGTTCCTGGAATTGCCCTGGCTGAATGCTCAGCCATTGTAACGTTGGAAGACGAGCGAGGCGTTGGTGCCGCCGAAGCCGAAGGAGTTCGACAACGCCACATCGATCTGGCGCTGGCGCGGCTTGTTCGGCACGAGATCGATCGCCGTCTCGCGTTCCGGATTGTCGAGATTGATGGTGGCGGGGGCAATGTTGTCGCGGATGGCGAGGATCGAGAAGATCGCTTCCGCGGCGCCCGCGGCGCCCAAAAGATGGCCGATCGACGACTTGGTCGACGACATCGAAATCTTGGAAGCCGCATTGCCGACCAGCCGCTCGACGGCGCCAAGCTCGATCGTGTCGGCCATGGTCGAGGTGCCGTGCGCGTTGATGTAGTCGACGTCGGCGGCCGAGAGCTTCGCCCGGTTCAGCGCCGCCGTCATGCAGCGAAACGCGCCGTCGCCGTCCTCGGCCGGAGCGGTGATGTGATAGGCGTCGCCGGTCAGTCCGTAGCCGGTGACCTCGGCATAGATCTTGGCGCCGCGCGCCTTGGCGTGCTCCAGCTCTTCCAGGACGACGACGCCGGCGCCCTCGCCCATGACAAAGCCGTCGCGGTCGCGGTCATAGGGACGCGAAGCGGTCTCAGGCGTGTCGTTGCGTTCGGTGGAGAGCGCGCGGCACGCGGCGAAGCCTGCCATGGAGAGCCTCGTAACCGGCGCCTCGGCGCCACCGGCCACCATGACGTCGGCATCGCCCCAAATGATCAGCCGGGCGGCATCGCCGATAGCATGCGCGCCGGTCGAGCAGGCGGTGACGACCGCATGGTTCGGGCCTTTCAGTCCGTGCCGGATGGAGACCTGGCCTGAGACCAGGTTGATGATCTGTCCAGGAATGAAGAAGGGGCTGATGCGGCGCGGGCCGCGCTCCTTCAGGATCATCGCGTTCTCGGCGATGCCGTCGATGCCGCCGATGCCGGAACCGATCAGCACGCCGGTGGCGCACTGATCCTCATGCGTCTCGGGCTTCCAGCCTGAATCGGCCAGCGCCTCGTCGGCGGCCGCGATGCCGTAGAGGATGAAATCGCCAACCTTGCGCAGTTCCTTCGGCTCGAGCACGGCCTCGGGATTGAAGGTGCCGTTGGAGCCGTCACCGCGCGGAACGATGTGGGCGATCTTGCAGGCAAGATCGTCCACCTCGAATTCGGTGACGCGGCGGGCGGCGCTGCGGCCGGAAAGCAATTCCTTCCAGCTATGCTCGAAGCCCATGCCGAACGGTGAAAGCAGGCCAAGGCCCGTGACGACGACTCGCCTCATCGCAGGTCCTCCCCGGTAATTCCCGCGGAAAGCCTCAGGCCGAGGCCTTGTCGATATACTTCACGGCGTCGCCGACGGTGAGGATGGTCTCGGCCGCGTCGTCCGGAATCTCGACGCCGAACTCTTCTTCGAACGCCATGACGAGTTCGACCGTATCGAGGCTGTCCGCGCCCAGATCGTCGATGAAGCTCGCCTGCTCCGTCACTTTGTCGGCATCGACGCCGAGATGCTCGATGACGATCTTCTTGACGCGCTCTGCGGTGTCACTCATTTGGGGCCTCGTCTTATGTTGTCTTGTCTTCGTTAGCGGGCGGAATGCCGCTAATCAAGCTGAAAGATGGTCCTGCGGGAAACGCAAGCCGCAGGACCGGTTTTTGCCCGAACCGCCGGGTTGCCGGCCGCATTACACGAAAAAAGGCGGGCGTCCAAGCCGAAATGGCTGTTTTCACAGCCCGCCGGACCTTGATCGGTCGGGGCGTATCGAGATTCAGCTCGGCCTGACCTGAATCCCAACACGCCCTAGATCATCGCCATGCCGCCATTCACATGGATGGTCTGGCCGGTAACGTAAGCCGCCTCATTGGAAGCGAGGTAGGCGACGGCCGAGGCGACCTCGGCGCTGGTGCCCATGCGCCTTATCGGAATCGCCGCCATGATCGTCTCTTTCTGCTTGTCGTTGAGCTTGCCGGTCATGGCCGATTCGATGAAGCCCGGGGCGACGCAGTTGACGGTGATGTTGCGGGTGGCGATCTCCTGCGCCAGCGACTTGGAAAAGCCGATCATACCGGCCTTGGAGGCACAGTAATTGGTCTGCCCCGGATTGCCGGTGACGCCGACCACGGAGGTGATGTTGACGATGCGGCCATGGCGGCGGCGCATCATCGGGTGGGTGAGCTCGCGGGTGAGCCGGAACACGGCGGTGAGGTTCACCTCGAGCACGGAATCCCAGTCGGCGTCCGACATGCGCACAAACAGGCCGTCCTTGGTGATGCCTGCATTGTTGACCAGAATGTCGACGCCTTCGAGGTCGGCTTCCGCCTTCTGCCCGAGCGCCTTGACCGCGTCGCGGTTGGTCAGGTCCGCCGGAAAGAGTTTCACGCGCTCGCCGAGGTCGCTCGCCAAGGTTTCCAGCTTCTCCACACGGGTGCCGTGCAGGCCGACGATGGCGCCCTGGCTGTGCAGCACCCTGGCAATCGCCTCGCCGATGCCTCCCGATGCGCCGGTGACGAGCGCCTTGCGGCCGGTCAGTTCGAACATTTTTCCAACCTCATTTTCCAGACGGCTGCAAGCAGTCGCGTTCCGTATACGTCATATCGTCCAAGTCACGCTAGACAAGCGTCGGACATTAGCGAAGGCCTCCTTCCCGTCGTCATCCACGGGCGGAGCGGGAGCGAAGCGGACGCGTAGACCCAAGGATCCTGTGACATTGGCCGAAGGATGCAACGGAGCAGAATTCTGCACCGCGGCGGCACTTCCAAGTCACGGCATGGATTCTAGGGTCTGCGCTGCGTCGCTTCGCTCCTTGCTCCGCCCTAGAAAGAATGACGAAAGCAGGGGCTCATCCCAACGCCGCCAGCGCCGTCTCGACCTCCGCCGGCGTGCCGATGGCGCCAGTGGCGATGTCGCGGTTGATGCGGCGCGCCAGGCCCGACAGCACCTTGCCGGCGCCGACTTCGTAGAGCGTCGCGACACCGTTCTGGCCGAACCATTCCACCGTCTCGCGCCAGCGCACGCGAGCGACCACCTGCTCGACCAGGCGGCGGGCGATCTCGTCCGGGTCGTTGGTGGCCGTGACGGTGACGTTGGAGACAATCGGAACCACGGGCGCGCTCTTCGCCACGCCGGCGAGCGCCTCGCGCATGATATCCGCGGCCGGCGTCATCAGCGCCGAATGGAAGGGAGCGGAGACCTGCAGCATCAACGCCCGCTTGGCGCCTTTCTCGGTGCAGAGCTTCGCCGCCAGCTCGACGGCCGCCTTGGCGCCGGAAATCACCAGCTGGCCGCCGCCATTGTCGTTGGCGACCTGGCAAACCGCCCCTTTGGCGGAGCCTTGCGCCGCTTCGGCGCAGGCGGCTTCGACATCGGCCTGTTCCAGCCCGATGATGGCGGCCATGGCGCCCTCGCCCGCCGGCACCGCCGCCTGCATGGCGTTGCCGCGGATGCGCAGCAGCCGCGCGGCATCGGCGACCGAGACGAAACCTGCCGCGGCAAGTGCGGCATATTCGCCGAGCGAATGGCCGGCGACGTAGGCCACCTTGTCCTTCAGCGAAAAGCCGCGCGACTCCAGCGCCCTCAGCGCCGCAAGCGACACCGCCATCAGCGCCGGCTGGGCGTTGGCCGTCAGCGTCAGCGTCTCTTCAGGCCCTTCCCAGATCAGCTTCGACAGGTTTTCGCCAAGCGCTTCGTCGACTTCCTCGAACACCCGGCGCGCCTCGGGGAAGGCATCGGCGAGGTCCTTGCCCATGCCGACGGCCTGGCTGCCCTGTCCCGGAAAGGTGAATGCGACGGCCATTTTCAAGTCTCCAGCGACTGGTTTTTCCCTGCCTCTGACGCAAGGCGGACGGCCAAGTCAAGCCCGGGGCTGCCCGCCCGGAGCCCATTTCAGCCCAAAAACCCGGCCCGAGTCCCTGTTCCGAAAGGCTTTTTGGCGATCACACCTGATGAAAACCGCTCACGAATCGTTTGCTGGCTCTTCTTATTTCCGCCACAGGCGCTAGCTTTGCGTGACATTTCGATGACAGAAGCGTGACGCGTGTGGAAGACGCGAAGCGCGAACGCAAGAAGCGCGGCAAGGGCCGGGGGAAGCGACGTGGCAAGGATCAGAAAAGGCGCGGCCAAGCCCGTGCCGCAATTCTTGGAAGACGATCCGTCCACCGGCTACCTGCCGGGGCGGAGATGGCCGATCGTCCGCTATGGTCTCGCGACGCTGCTTGCCTCCGCGCTCCTGGTGTTCGCCATCGAATGGATCGTGCGCGGCGACTTCTTCGGCACAGTAGGCTTCTTCCTGCAGCCCTTCAAGCCGGGATGGACCACCATCGTCGTCTTCGCGCTGGTGCTGGTAGGGCTCGATGCCGTACTCGGCCGCAGCCATCAGAGCCTGATGATCGTCGCGCCGCTGACGCTGGCGCTGGCCTTCGTCGGCCATCAGAAATCGCATTATCTCGGCGACCCGCTCTATCCGACCGATTTCCTCTATGCCCGCCAGATCATGGCGCTGATGCCGCTCCTGGTGCGCGAGCGCCCCTGGACGGCCGCGCTGCTCGGCGTGGCGATCATCGGCAGCCTGGCGCTGCTCGTCTATGGCTGGCGGCACTGGCGCCGGCGCGTGCCGATCCTTAGCCGAAAGGGACGGCTGGCGCGGCTGACGCTGGCCGTGCCGCTGCTCGCCTTCTTCGTCTCGATCATGGATTACGCCACCTTCTCGTGGACGCGCGACAGGCTGCAGATCATCCCGATCATGTGGGACCAGAAGGAGAATTATGCCTCGAACGGTTTTGCGCTCGCCTTCGCGATGAACGTTCCGATGGCGCATGTCTCGGCGCCGCCCGGCTATTCCGAGAAGACGATGGACGCGATCGCGCGCCCCGGCGTCGCCGCCACGGTGCCGGACGAGAAGCCCGACATCATCGTGGTGATGAGCGAATCCTTCTGGGATGCGACCGAGCTTCCCGGCGTCCGCATCAAGCCCGATCCGATCCCGACCGTGCGCGCGCTGCGCTCCGGCTCGATGTTCTCGCCGGAATTCGGCGGCATGACCGCCAATATCGAGTTCGAAGCGCTGACCGGCTTCTCCAACGCCTTCCTGCCGGCGGGCTCGATCCCCTACCAGCAATATGTGCGCACGCCGACGCCGTCGCTGGCGACCTTCCTGCGAAGCGAGGGCTACCGGGCGCGCGCCATCCATCCAGGCACCAACTGGTTCTGGAACCGGGGCGCCGTCTATGCCGATTTCGGCTTCAGCGACTTCCGCTCGGAGGAGACGCTGCCGCCGATGGAAAAACGCGGACCGCTGGCTTCCGACGCGGCGATGACCGACGAGATCATCCGCGAGGCCGACACCAGCGAGGACCCGGTGTTCCTGTTCGCGGTCAGCCTGCAGAACCACGGGCCCTATGAGCCGTACCGCTATTACAATCCGACCCATGCGGTCGACGCGCCGATCAGCAGCTGGGCGCGGGAATCGCTGCTTTCCTACGCAGAAGGCTCGGCCGATGCCGATCGCGGCCTGCAGCGCCTGATCGACTGGGCGAAGAAGCGCGAGCGGCCGACCATCATCGCCTTCTTCGGCGACCATCTGCCGCCGCTCGGCCCCGTCTATGTCGAGACAGGCTTCCTCAAGGACAATGTCGCGCCGCGCAAGGAGCCGACGCCCGAGGCCGCGCTCGACCATCACGACACGCCGCTGATCATTTGGTCGAACCGCTCTGGTCCGGTCGAAAACCTGGGCGCGGTGAGCCCGGCCTTCCTGCCTTACCATATCCTCACCACGGCCGGGATCACCCATCCCTACTACACCGGCTTCCTCGGCGCGCTGCGCGAGCGCTACCGGGTCGTCGACCGCAACCTTCTGCTGTCGCCCTCCGGCGAAGCGACGCCCGACTGGGCGAGGCAGAAGAAGGTCGATCCGGCGATCAACGATTTCCGGCTGATCCAGTACGACATGATGTTCGGCAAGCGCCATACCGCGCCCGACTTCTTCCCGGAGACCGTGGTCCCGCTCATCGCGCATATGAGCTGAGTGTGTTGGTTGGAGCCGACGGAACAGTTGTAGCCAATCAGTCGGCCCGCAACATCAGACCCTGTTGAGCGATGGTGTCGGCTTGACTGGGCGCCGCTTGACCAACAGGAAGAGAACCAATCCGGCGGTGGTTAAGGCGAAGCCTGCCCAGACTGCGGACAACAGGCCAAGGTCGGCTCCGATCGTGAGGCCGCCGGCCCAGGCTCCCAGAGCGTTCGCGACGTTGAGCGAGGCGAGGTTCATCGCACCCATGAGCGTGCCCGATTCCGGCGCGAGACTGGTGAGCCTGATCTGAATTGTCGGGATTGCCGCCATCATCGTCGCGCCTACACCGAACAGCGCCGGGAAGAGAACCCAGCAGTTGACCCCCCAGAAGCCGAGAGCCGCCAGCACGACGAGGGCACAGCCGTATCCGGCCACGATGCCGCTACTAGGATCCGCATCGGCGAGACGCCCGCCATAAAAGTTTCCGACCGTCATGCCGATGCCGAACACGGCCAGCCCGAGCGGAATGACCCGAGGCGGCAACCCCACCAGATCGGTGACGAAGGGGCCGATGAATGTATAGACGGCGAAAATCGAGGAGATGCCGAGCGCGGCGACCGCCATCATCAGCCACACTTGTCCATTCTGCAAACCACCCAGTTCGTGCATGATCGAGGCACCGTCGAGCGCGGAACTCCGCGGCACCAGGAACCACAAGGACAGCAGGGAAACGACACCCAGGCCGCCGACGCACAGATAGGTCGCCCGCCACCCGACGGTCTGGCCTAGGAACGTGGCTATCGGCGATCCCAGGATCGTGGCAATGGTCAATCCCGCCATGACGATGGCGAAGGCCCGGCCAGCATGTCCGGGGCCGACCAAGTAGGACGCCACCACAGCGCCGGCGCCGAAATAGGCACCTTGCGGCAAGCCGGTGACGAAGCGGGCGACCACGAACATGCCCAGCCCGTCCGCCACAGCCGACAAGACGTTGCCGGCGATGAAGATCCCGATCAACAGCAGCAGCAGGGTGCGCCGGTTGAGATGCGCGGCGAACAGCGTGAGGATGGGTCCGCCGAAGACGACGCCGAATGCGTAGGCGGTGATCGCGTGCGTTGCCGTTGGGATATTGACGCCGAAAGACGCCGAGAACAGCTGTATGATCCCCATCGAAGCGAATTCGGTGGTTCCGATGCAGAAGGTGCCAAGCGCCAGCGCGAACAGGGCCAGTCTGCTTTCCCGGTCCGTGACGACACGGTGGCCGTTCTCGATATCCAGCTCTTGCTTTGCTGTTGCGGCCAAAGTGCCTTCGTTCATCATGGCTTGTCTCGTTTCCGGGCATGTGTCGCGAAAATTGGTGGACCGGCGGCAGATGGGAGGGGCTAACGCCGCCGCCCGTGGGACGAGCCGCCTGCGCGGCCTTACCGGGTCCCCTCGACGGCCGCGAGGATCGCATCGGCCACCACCTGCGGCTGGGACAGCATCGCCACGTGGCTGGACGCCACATGGATGGTCGTCGCCTTCATCCTGTCGGCGAAAATCTGCTGCAGCTGCGGCGGTATGATCTGATCGTTGTCGGCGACGACGTACCAGCTCGGCTTGGACGTGTAGGCGGCCGCGGTCACCTTCCCGTCGAAGGCCCCCGAGAACAACGGCGCCTGGGTGGCGGCCAGCAGCGCCGCGGCCTTCGGGGCGATATCGGGCGCGAAGTACTTCGCCATCCCATCCGCCGACCAGGTGAGCCATCCCTGCGCATCGGCATGGATTTCACCTTGCCATGCCGGTGGCTGCGGCGCAGCCCCGACGATGGCGTTGACCGATTGTCCAGGCGCCGGCGCGAAAGCGGCGACATAGACGAGCGCCTTCACCTTATCGTTGTTCCCGGCTTCGGTAATGACGGCGCCGCCATAGGAATGGCCGACGAGGATAACCTTGCCCGGCTGATCGTCGATGACGCGGCGCGTTGCGGCGACGTCGGCCTCAAACGAGGACTCGGGGTTGTGGAGGGCGACGACGTGAAGACGGTGCTGCTGCAACAGTGGCACCACTTCCACCCAGCTCGATCCGTTGGCCCAGGCACCGTGCACAAGCACGATGGACGGCGCGTCTTGGGCGTGCGCGGCCGAGATCATGCCGGCAGTGCTGAGTGCGGCGGCAGTGATTGCAGTCTTCATGGACATGGCAGTCTCCTTAATTTGGCCCCGGTTTGGAAGCGACCGGCGGCGTGGCAGATAAGATGCAAGGAACGCGGACTTCAGATTACGCGCTCGCAACTCGGTCCAGCCGAGCACCGGAGCATGCAGGCTGTGGATGTAGAGCCGGTCCGCCGTTTCGGTCGCGCCGGTGGTTTCGGGATAAGCGCCGGTCGGATCCTGAAGGTCCTCGGTGACCTGGCCGTTCTCATTGATGGCGAAGACGTGCCCGTAGCGTTGGCCGGCGGGCAGCAGGAAGCGGGGAAGCCGCAGCAATATCTTACGCATGAAAGGACTGCCGGCGAGGGAATCGGCTGCCGGGTTGCGCGGCCTGAACAGACCGACCCAGATGCGCCCGTCGCGGCCGCGCATCAGGTTGTCCGGATAGCCGGGGAGATTGTCGAGCACGATGCCGGCCTGTGGCGACCCGCTCTTGACGTCGAGGTCGCGAGCATGCCCGTCTATGCGCCAGATGCGATAGCGGCCGGTCTCGCTGACGAACAGGGTGTGCCCATCACCGAGGAGCACGACGCCGTTGGCGAAGGAGAGACCGTGCGCCACGATGCGTATCGTTCGCGAAGCCGGATCATAGGCAAGCACGCGTCCGGTCGCGGACTGCTCCATGATGTCAAGAATGCTTGCCTCGAGCGTGTTGCCGTAGTGTGCCGGGGAAAAGCGCGTGCTGGAGTCGGTGAAATAGACCATGCCGTCGGCAGCAACAACAACGGAATTAGCGTAACCGATGGGGTCGTCCGGACTGACGTGGTCGCCAAGAAGGGTCACGCTGCCGTCGCCGGCGATGGCGATCAGCCCCTTCATTGCATCCGCGGCGATCATCAGACCGTTGCGGTCGAAGTCGAAGCCGAGAACCCGCCCACCCGTATTGGCAAAGACCTGCTGATTGCCGCCGTCGAGGTCCATCCGCACCAGGTCGCCGCTTGTCATCGCGGTATAAAGCCTGTTGTCCGGGCCGATCGCGATGTGCTCCGGCCCGAACTCGCTGCCGATGCCGACGGTGTGAAGGTCGGCGAGACGTGTATTGAGCGCATACACGCCGGTGTAGCCAGGCGCCGTCGGCGTCGACCACGCAACAGGCTCAGCCGGGATCGGCCAAAGGACAAGGTAACCCAGAACGCCGACCACCGCGGCGGAAACGGCCGAGATGATACGGAAGATCGGTGCGCGCATGCGGTGCTCCCGGCTGAGACCGTCGGCGGCGACGTCCCGGCGCCGCATGAGGGATTCACTACCCGACTGCCACACGCAACGATTTGTGGTTCTTGCGCAGTTATTGGCCAAACTTGCTTTTGGCCGGAACCAGGAATGCCGAACCGGCGCGCTGCAGGTCGCGGTATTCCGTGGGGCAGAGGCCTGTGGTCTTGCGGAAGATCCTGGAGAAATTGGCCTGCGACCCAAATCCTGTATCGAGCGCTATCTCGACCATCGACGCACGATTGTCGCGGATCATGCGCTTGGCGGATTCGATGCGGCGCTCGGTCAGATAGCGGTGCGGGGAACTGCCTGTCGCCTGCTGGAACAGACGGGAGAAATGAAACGGGCTGAGGCAGGCCTCGCCGGCGAGGTCGTCGAGCGACAGATTCTCGCCCAGGCGCGCCTCGATAAAACTCATCACGCGCTGCAGGCGGCGCGGCTCGAGGGTCGGCTGGCGGGACGGCTGCTTCCAGCGGTCGGTCGTGTAGCGCCCGATCAGATGCGCCGCGAGCGCCCTTCGCAAACCGTCGGCAAAGAGCCGGTCAACCGGCTGCTGCGGCCGGCCGACCAGGCCGTGGATCGCCATTCCGATCTGGGACAGCGTCGGATCGGCAAAGCCGCCGGCGTAGACGACTTCCGCGCATGCCGGGTCGATATCATAGTCGGCCAGGGCACTGTCCTCGATCAGGCTGGAAGGCAGGTAGACGATCAGGCACTCACTGTCGCCGTCGAATTCGAGCAGGGTTTCGTTCGCGCCGGCAGGCACCAGCCAGCTCGTGCCTGGTAACGCCAGGCCCTCTTGAAGCGGTCCGTCAGCCTGCCTTCGCACAGCCGATCGACCCGACAGAATGTAGGCGAATTCGACACAGGCCGGCCGATCGCACTGATAGGCGCCAGGTCCGATATGCCGGTGTTCGACATGCAGGCCAGTCCATGTCGCCGTGCCGGCGAGGCTGTAGCTGCCCTGTTTCTTGTCGTCCTGGACCGATAGCGTCATAGGGCGGGCTCGCTTGCCTGAACAGACCGTAGCTTCTTCCGCGCCCTCTACCCCGACAAGTTAAGTCCGGTTAAACCTGATCGCGGCCGTGCTATGTTGTGGCCGGTTTTGCCCCTAGGGAACGTATGACTGCGAGTCTGGCCAGCAGCGACTATCAATCCTATGCATTCGGGCCATTCCGGCTGATATCCGAGCGACGGCTGCTGTTCCGCGACGGCCAGCCGGTGCGCATCGGCGGCCGGGCTCTCGACATCCTGACCGTGCTGGTCGAGCGGGCCGGTGAAACTGTCGGCAAACGCGAGCTGATCGCGCGGGTCTGGCCCAATCTGGTGGTCGAGGAAAGCAACCTCAAGGTCAACATGAACGCACTGCGCCGCGCGCTCGGCGAAGGTACGGGATCGTCGCGATACATTGCAACGGTCGTCGGGCGCGGCTATCGTTTCGTCAGCCCCATCCACATCCGGCGATTCTCCAACCGGGACATCCCATCCAATGAAGTGTCGCCGGTGCGGCACAATCTGGCCGCCCGGACCACACGCATCATCGGCCGGGATTCCGTCATCGAAGCGATCCAGGCCGAACTGCGGGAGGCGCGGATCGTATCGATCGTCGGGCCCGGAGGTATCGGCAAGACCAGCGTCGCCCGTGCCGTCGCCGAACGGACCCTGGCCGCCGGCCGTTCCGATGTCTGGCTGATCGATCTGTCCTCGCTCAGCGATGCCGATCTCGTCCCGAGTGCCATCGCCACGGCCATCGGCTTGACGGCGCATTCGGCGAACATGCTCGAGTCGCTCAGCGAATATCTGCGTGATCAGGATATGCTCTTGATCCTCGACAGCTGCGAGCATGTCATCGACGCGGTGGCATCTGTTGTCGATCGCATCGTCGCAGGAGCGGCCAATCTCAGGATCCTCGCGACGAGCCGGGAACCGTTGCGCGTAAGCGGAGAACGCGTCCGCCGTCTGCCCGGGCTCGCGGCGCCGGAGGGATCGCACACCCTCAGTGCGGAAGAGGCCCTCACCTTCCCTGCCGTTCAGCTCTTCGTCGAGCGCGCCACCGATCGCGACGAGACGTTCGGCTTGAGCGATGCCGACGCCCCGGCCGTTGCTGAAATCTGCCGCCGGCTCGACGGCCTGGCGCTCGCGATCGAGCTCGCGGCCATCCATGTCGGCACATTGGGCGTCCGTGGACTGCTCAGCGTGTTGGACGACCGTTTTCGCGTCCTTGAGACCCGCCGCGGCGGACCCGCACGGCATCGCACCCTGTTTGCGACCATCGACTGGAGCTATGCTCGTTTGTCGGAGCCAGAACAGAGGCTGATGCGCCGGCTGTCGGTCTTCGCCGGCGCGTTCAATCTCGAGTCCGCCTGCGCCGTCGCACTGGATGCCGGGATGGATCGGAGTGGCATGATTGCCGATCTCTCCGAGCTCGTGTCCAAATCCCTGATCTCGGCCGAGCTTCGCGATGCCGAAATGGAATACCGCCAACTCGACTCCACACGCGCCTACTCGCTCGAAAAACTCGCGGAATGTGGCGAGCTCGATGGGGCTCGCCGGCGGCACGCGCAGCATTGCCTCGAACTGCTCGCGGTGGCAAAAGACGACATCGACCGGCTGCCGCGCCAAGAATGGATGGCCAGCTATGCCGGCAAGGTCGACGATGTGCGCGCGGCGTTGCGCTGGACGTTCTCGAAACCGGACAGCAATGCCTTGAGCGTAGGGCTGACGGTAGCGGCAATTCCCTTCGGCAAGCAGATGTCGTTGATCCAAGAATGCCGCATGGCCGTCGAACGGGCACTGGGTGAGAGCCTCGCGGAGTACCGAAGCGTTCGCGACGACCTGCTCTTGAACCTGACGCTAGGCGCCACCCTTCTTCATGCGCTCGGGCCGTTGCAAAGGGTGAAAGAGGCCCTCGGCAAGGCGCTTCGCATCGCCGAGGATCTGTGCGACGCGGACATGGAGCTCGAATGCCTGCGCGGGCTCTCGGAATACGAGCTTTGGACCGGCGACTCGCGATCCGCCTTGGCGCTCGCCGAGAGGATCCGCGCCCTGGAAAGCAAAGGGCGACAGGAAGCGGCCGGAGATGCCGATGCCCAGGCCGGCGCCGCGCTATCCTGGCTTGGCGCGCTCGGCATCGCGCGGCAACGGCTCGAAAGCATCGTCCACAAGCCTGCGATTGTCGATCGCCGCTCGGACGCGGTGCGCTTCGATTTCGACCAAAGGCTCATCGCCCGCGGCTCGCTCGCGACGGTGATGTGGCTGCAGGGCTATGCCGACCAGGCGCTCGAGACCGCGCGGCGCCAACTCGAGGACGCGGAGGCTTCGAACTATGCGGTGTCGCTATGTTCCGCGCTGCTGCACGGCTCGGCTATGATCGCTATGTATGTGCGGGATTACGCAGCCGCCAGGAACTTCATGGATCGGGGCATCGAGCATGCCCGGCGTCATGGACTGACGATCTGGAGAGCGATGGTGATAGGCGGGAGCAGCCGGCTCAACCTGTATCTAGGCCAGAAACTCAACCTGGCACATCTTCGCGACAACCTTGCCGAAGTGCGCGATGGCGGCTTCCGGATGCGCTATCCCAACTACCTGACAAATTACGGCGAGGCTCTGGCCCGGCAGGGCGACCTCGACGGCGGCCTCGCCGCCATCGACGAAGCCATGGCCATATCGAGAAGCAACGGTCAGGTCGTCGGTATCCCCGAAATGCTGCGAATCAAGGGCAATGTCATCCGCTTCCAAGCGCCCGACCGTTGGCAGGAAGCGATCGCGATCTACGAGGAATCGGTCGAGCTGGCCCGTCGCGACCAAGCACTCGGCTGGGAGCTGCGGTCGGCCATGAGCCTGGTCAAGCTTTGGCGCCTGCATGGCGGGAACGCGGCCGCCGAGGCGGCGCTTGCGTCGTGCTTCGGCCGCTTCACCGAAGGATACTCGACAGGCGACCTGCGCCAGGCGCAAGTCCTCATGGCATCGCGGCCGGCAGAATAATCTTGCCACGTTGAAACGAACTCATGCAGCGCGCTTCAAGTTTCTCTTTTGATGCATGTCGCCGTGCACTTTTGGGCGACATGCATCAAGCAGCCGCTCTCAGGGCCTCATTGCGAAGCGCCGCCAGCCCTTTTCGGACCGGAGGCCAGATCACGACTAAGGCAAGCAGCGCCGCCGCGAGGCTCACGGTCGCCATGGCCGGCTGCAAGCTGGCCTCGCCGCCAAGGATGTGGACGGCCACCAGGGGCACCAGCGACGGCCCGAGCCCAATGCCGAGCAGCGCCGTGACGGTCAGCGACAGCGCGATCGTCGTGGCACGCATTTCGTTGGGCACGCTTTCCTGCATGACCACGTGCCCGATCACATAGCCACCGATCGAGCCCAAGGCCCACCCCGCGAAGGCGAGCGCGATTTGTTGCTCCGTGGCGGCGAAGAAGCTGGTCGAAGCTCCGGCAATCGTCAGCGCGTAGCAACCGAGGAGCAGCACGACGCGTGTGGGCACGCCCCAGCGCCGAACGAACAGGTCGGACAGGAGACCACCGCCAACGGAAGCGACGACGCCGCTCGCCGTGATCGACAAGGCTATCAGCCCACCAGCCTCCAGCGGACTCATACCGTGCGACCGTTGCAGCAAGGTTGGCAGCCACGAGATCAAAGCGTAGTCGCCGATGCCGAGCACTCCCTTGACCAGGCACACCCGAAGCACCGCGCCGTTTCCGGCGCCAAGCCGGCGCAGCACGCCTGCAATCGGCAGCAGGCCCGATCTGTGATGTCGCGCCGGTTCGGGCACGAGCAGAAACAGCGGCAGCAAAAACAGGCCTGATATCCCTACCAGGACGAAGAGCTGCCGCCACGGCGCAAGAGGCCCGATAAACGGTATCGGCGCCAGCAATCCGGCCGAACTCCAGGCCAGCACCACCCCGCCCACGAACAGCGCGGTCCCCGTGCCGAATGTCGCGCCGAGCGAAAACACGCCAAGCGCAGTACCCCGGAGCCGGGGCGAGAACGAGTCGATTATGAGCGAAGAGGCAGCCGGGACCAACGCCGCCTCGCCGAGACCAACCGAAACTCGCGCCGCGAAGAAAGTCGGAAAGTCGGGGGCCAGGCCGCAGCCGATGGTCGCCGCCGACCAGAGCGTGATGCCGGCCATGATCACGTTGCGACGGTTCGCGCGATCGGCGAGGCGTCCACATGGCACGCCGGCCAGCGCGAAGATCACTGCAAATCCGGCACCCTGCAGCAGACTGATTTCAAAGTCGGTCAGTTCCAGCCCTGCGCGGATCGGATCGACCACGAGGTTGATGACCAAACGGTCGGTGAAAGACACCAGCAGCGCCAGGCATAGAACGACGACCGCGTACCAGCCGGCAGCGCCCGACACAGGCCGGCCCGAGCCTGGCAGGTCATTGTCGGCGATTGCGTTTCCCACCTGATTTCGCCTTGCCCCTTCTTCCGCATTCAAGCCTCGCGAAAAAAGCAATCCATGGCAAATGGATCGCAAGATCCCGTAAGCACGTCCCAGCGCATTTGCCCAAGCTCCACCTTCGGAACGCAGCTTTTCATTGCTGCCACTCAAACGCCTATGGAGAACGGCATAATGCAAACAAGTTCCGATCGACAGCATGGATTTCAAATCCACGCCTTTGTCTTCGCCGTCGGCATCGTGGCGATAACGGCGCTCAACCTCTATCTGGGGAAGCCCTACTGGTTCTACTGGTCACTGTTGGGATGGGGTATCGGCATCGTCGCGCACTGGTGGTTCGTGCTCGGCCCCGGCGCGAAGCCGGATAGCTGACGCGTCATTCAGCCGCCGTTCGGGTTAGCTCTGTCGCGATGTGGCAGCGTGGACGCGCAACGAGTCAAACCGGACCCGCCAGGCGATCCGTGCGTGGCTGCATGGAAGCGATCGAATTTTATGGCAACGGTCGTGGCGGAGCCACTCCGCCACGATTACGCTCATGGCGGGGACCACTCCCGTCAGTTCGTAAGCTGCAGCCTGGAGAACTTGTTGGCGATCGTCTGGAAGACGTTGGGCAGCTTGGCCGGGTCCTCGACAGGGTAATAGTCGCTCGGATCGGAAGCGCAGGCGCTGTGGAGCGAACGGTTGGCGGCCGTGTCGGCCTGCAGTACCACCGTGTAGATTTGAACCGGCGTTCCGACATCCCTAGCAGCTCACCAGCCCCTCCATCATCGAAAAATCCCACCATTCCAACGGCTTAAAACGTCCCGAAACTTCTGCATTCTCCGGTCCTGTAGCCATGCTGTCCGTCCCATCCCCAGCCTCCATTCGCTGGCGATAAAACCGGACAACTCATCTGCTACCTAATCCGGACAACTCATGAGCTTACGACAATCCTGTCTGCCGCGCTTGCCTTCCTGGCGAATTGCTGTATAGACGCCGGCAATCTGCCGGTCCTTGCTGGGGGCTGAACGGAGGGCCGTGGCTTTTCAAAGGCCACGTCATGAAGCCATAAGCGCTTTTGGCCTCCCGTGTCTCCGCTCTCGACCGTCTCGCGATGCTCCTTTCTTCCCCGCTCTTCGAAGACGGGTCAGACAAGTTGCAGAGGCTTAGCCGCGAGGGCCGGTGAGAGAAACGAAGAAAGGCAGTAAAACATAATGGCTCTTTACGAACATGTGTTTCTTGCCCGGCAGGACCTGTCGCAGCAGCAGGTCGATGCGCTTGTCGAACAGTACAAGGGCGTCATCACCGCCAATGGCGGATCGGTCGGCCGGATCGAGAACTGGGGGCTGAAGTCCCTCACCTACCGGGTCAAGAAGAACCGGAAGGCTTACTACACGCTGATGGACATCACCTGCCCGCCGGCCGCGCTCAACGAAATGGAGCGGCAGATGGGCCTGTCGGAAGACGTGCTGCGCTTCCTCACCATCAAGGTCGAGGCGCATGAGGAAGGTCCCTCGGCGATGATGCAGAAGCGCGAAGAGCGCTCCGAGCGCGGCGGCTTCGGCGACCGCGACCGTGGCGACCGTCCGTCGCGCGGCTTCGGCGACCGTGATCGCGGCGATCGCGGCCCGCGCAGCTTCGATGGCGAGCGCGGTCCGCGCCGTCCGCGCGAAGCCGTTGAAGGAGGTGCAGAATAATGGTCGACATCAACCAGATCCCGACCCGGCGCCCGTTCCATCGCCGCCGCAAGACCTGCCCGTTCTCCGGCGCCAACGCCCCGAAGATCGACTACAAGGACGTGCGCCTGCTGCAGCGCTACATTTCCGAGCGCGGCAAGATCGTGCCGTCGCGCATCACCGCCGTCAGCCAGAAGAAGCAGCGCGAGCTCGCCAAGGCGATCAAGCGCGCCCGCTTCCTCGGCCTGCTGCCCTACGTGGTTCGCTAAGCTGGAAGTATTGATGCGGGCGGCTTGCCGCCCGCATCGACCCCACGGCGACGGGCGCCGCAGAGGGTAGGTTCAAAATCCCGAGTTGAGGCCATAACCTCTAACTGCCTGACAGGCAGGACAGCGACACCGGCGACGACGCCCTTTGCTTCCTGACCTGTTCCACAAGAATCCGACGTCATCCCGGATGACGCCAAACCGAAGGAACGAAACCATGGAAGTCATTCTCCTCGAGCGCATTTCCCGCCTCGGCCAGATGGGCGACACCGTCAAGGTCAGAGACGGATTCGCCCGCAACTTCCTGCTGCCGCAGGGCAAGGCGCTGCGCGCCAACGAAGCCAACAAGAAGAAGTTCGAGGGCCAGCGCGCCCAGCTCGAAGCCCGCAACCTCGAGCGCAAGTCGGAGGCCAGCCAGGTCGCCGAGAAGCTCGACGGCAAGAGCTTCATCGTCGTGCGCTCGGCCGGCGAGACCGGCCAGCTCTACGGCTCGGTGTCGACCCGCGACATCGCCGAACTCTTGACCGCCGAGGGCTTCTCCGTCAGCCGCAACCAGATCGAGCTCAACCAGCCGATCAAGACCATCGGCCTCTCCAATGTGGCGATCGCGCTGCACCCGGAAGTCGAGGTCACCGTGACGCTCAACGTCGCCCGCTCGGCCGAAGAGGCGGAGCGCCAGGCCAAGGGCGAGACGCTGACGACGGCCGAAGCCATCTATGGCGAGGACATCAACGACAACGCCCGGCCGGAGAACTTCTTCGACCCGAACGCCGAGTTCGAAGGCGGTGAAGACAACGCCTGATCGATAGGACCCGACCTACGAGCCGACAGGGCCGGAGCGTCGCTCCGGCTCGCAGGCCTCCAGAATTCTGGACTAATGCCCGGGCATGCGACCCGGGCATTTTTATGCCAAATGGAACTTTTCGAACCCCCATATCTTGAGGCAGACTACAGCGTCGCGCGTCCTTTGGACGCAGCAATGACGCCGTAGTACCTGTGACCTTCGCTCAGGCCCTTCCCGAAACCGACGCCGTTTTCGGGCCATGCGCGGAAGTCGGCCTGACCCTGAGGGACATTTGGTCATGAATATTCTACTGAAGCGCATTCTCGACCGCCTGGTGCGCACGGGCAATCTCAAGGTCACCGGGCCGAAGGGCTCGACAGTCACTTTCGGCGATGGCAGCGGCGAACCCGTGCACATGCACATCAAGACCACGCATGCCGAGCGCGCCATCAGCTTCGATCCGATGCTGGCCGTACCCGAGGCCTATATGGACGGCGAGCTCGACATCCTCGAGGGTGGGGTGCTGGGCATGATGCGCATCGCTTTCCAGAACATGGGCAGCGGCGGCATCGACGCCACGTGGTCGAAGGCGATCGAGGGTCTGCGCCACGCGTTCCGTCGCCTGCAGCAGATCAACACCGCCTCGCGCTCGCGCCGCAACGTGCAGCGCCACTACGACCTTTCCGGCGAGCTCTACAAGCTCTTCCTCGACGAGGACATGCAATATTCCTGCGCCTATTTCGAACAGCCCGACATGACGCTGGACGAAGCGCAGGTCGCCAAGAAGCGCCACATCGCCGCCAAGCTGAGGCTTAAGCCCGGCCAGACGGTGCTCGACATCGGCTCGGGCTGGGGCGGTCTCGGACTTTATCTCGCCAAGACTTTCGACGTCGACGTACAGGGTGTGACGCTGTCCACCGAGCAGCATGGCGTCGCCACCGACCGCGCGCATGCGCTGGGCCTGCAGGACCGGGTGCATTTCGACCTCAAGGACTATCGCGCGCTCAACGAACGCTTCGACCGCATCGTCTCGGTCGGCATGTTCGAACATGTCGGCGTCAACCATTACCGCACCTTCTTCGACAAGTCGGCGACGCTCTTGAAGCCCGACGGCGTGATGCTGCTCCACACCATCGGCCGTTCCGGCGTGCCGTGGGCGACCAGCGCCTTCATCCGCAAATACATCTTCCCGGGCGGCTACATCCCGGCACTTTCCGAGGTGATGCCAGCAATCGAGAAGTCGGGTTTGGTGGTCACCGACATCGAGATGCTCAGGCTGCATTATGCCGAGACGCTGAAGCACTGGGGCATGCGCTTTGCCGCCAACCGCGACAAGGCCAAGGCGATCTACGACGAGCGTTTCTGCCGCATGTGGGAGTTCTATCTCGCCGCCTCGGAAGCCGCCTTCCGCTGGCAGGATCTGGTCATCTTCCAGATTCAACTCGCCAAGAAGAACGACACGCTGCCGATGACGCGCGACTACATGGCCAAATGCGAGAAGGCGCTGGAGCTGCGCGACATGGGCCACCAGGAGCCGGCGCCTGCCGCCGCCAGGAAGCCGACCCGCCGCAAGAAGGTCGAGTAGCTGCGCATTGCCGCTTGCCATCGCGGCCCGACGCCACGAAAAAGGTCTCGTTCGCGAGGCCTTTTTCATGACCTATCTGATCTACATCGCAGCGGCGCTTGCCGAGATCGGCGGCTGCTTTTCGTTCTGGGCCTGGTGGCGGCTGGAAAAATCGCCGCTCTGGCTGGCGCCGGGTCTGGTGTCGCTGGCGCTGTTCGGCTTCCTTTTGGCGCTGGTCGACACGAACGCCGCCGGGCGCGCCTATGCAGCCTATGGCGGCATCTACATCGCCGCCTCGCTTGCCTGGCTCTGGCTGGCCGAAGGCGTGCGGCCCGACCGCTGGGATCTTGGCGGCGCAGCACTCTGCGTCGTCGGCGCCTCGGTCATCCTGCTCGCGCCCAGAGCATGATGCCGAAAAGTGTGAAGCGGTTTTCGGACGACATCATGCTCTATCTCTTTGATTCTAAGGGAGCCTGAGATGGAACTGCCCGCTCCACTCCGGCAAGGCGTCGACAGCCTGCTCGAGAAGGTGCCGCTGCCGGCACTGAAACAGGCCGCAAGAACGCTTTCGGAACGCTATCGCGCCGAGCTGCGCGACGGCCGCCTGCACATGGGTGAAGACATGGCGGTGAAGGCCTATCTGGCGACCAGGCTGCCCGCCACCTACGCCGCCGTCCGCGCCAGCCTCGACGCGCTGACCGATGCCCGCCCCGATTTCCAGCCGAAAAGCCTGCTTGATGTCGGCGCCGGGCCTGGCACGATGCTTTGGGCCACCGCCGACGCCTGGCCTGAGCTCGAACGGGCGGTTCTGGTCGAGGCGAGCGCCGCGGTGCGCAAGATCGGGCAGTCGCTGGCGGCCGGCACGATTGCTGTCCGCGCGAGTTGGGTCGCCGGCGACGCCACCATCGATCTCGACGGTTTCGAGCCCGCCGACCTCGTCAGCGCGGCCTATCTCCTGGACGAGATCGCGCCGGCCTCGCTGCCGAAGCTCGTCGACCGGCTCTGGCGGTTGACCTCCGACACGCTGATGATCGTCGAGCCAGGCACGCCGGCCGGCTGGCAGCGCATCCTCGCCGTGCGGACGCGGCTCATCGCAGCCGGCGCGCATGTCTCGGCGCCTTGCCCGCACGAGGCGCCCTGCCCGCTCGTGCCGCCCGACTGGTGCCATTTTGCGCGCCGCGTCGCCCGCTCGCGCCTGCATCGGCTGACCAAGGAGGCCGACGTGCCGTGGGAGGACGAGAAGTTCATCTACCTCGCCGCCTCGCGGCAGCCGGCGCCGACGCGCGCGGCGCGGGTGATCGCGCCGCCGAAGATCGGGTCCGGCAAGGTCGTGCTCAAACTCTGCCAGGCCGACGGCAGCGCCGGCGAGCAGCTGTTCAGCAAACGCGACGGCGATGTGTTCAAAGCGGCGCGGCGGGCGGACTGGGGCGATAGGCTGGGCTGAGGGCACGTAAGGCCGGCGACATCGTGAGAGGTAACGGCGTCGATGCCTTGATAGAATCGCTACTTTGGCCATTAGCGCGAAGCGCCCGAACTTCGTCATCCACGGGCGGAGCGGGAGCGAAGCGGACGCGCAGACCCGAGGATCCATTCCGTGACGTAGCGCAAAGAATGAAGGCGGCGCAGAACAGGGCCGTTCTGGACCGCTGCAACGCTCATAGGTAACGGAATGGATCCTCGGGTCTGCGCGCGTCGCTTCGCTCCTTGCTCCGCCCGTGGATGACGAAGCTCCGACGTTTCGGCTCATCCCCAACGCCCGTGCCGCTCTGCCCAAGCGGGAATGAACGGGTCGGCCCTGAGCGTCCCCATCGGCAATCAGCCGTCGAAATTGTTCTTGCTTCGTTCCATGCCTGCCCGTAAGAATCGTCCCTTGCCGAGTCAAATGGAATCGGGCCACCGGAATACTGTCCTGTGGATGGTTTGCCGATCCTGTGAACATTGGGCATCAAGCTGGTTGAGCCGAAGAGTGTTGCAGAATGGTCAGCACCGAATCTTCCAGTTCTGATATCGAGGAAGCGGGATCGGAATCGGGGACATCATGGCAGAAGCAGCGCGCAAAATAGGCGTCGCGGAGCAACCGCTCTATCGCGAGGCACCGAACAATATCGAGGCCGAGCAGGCGCTGCTCGGTGCCATCCTCGTCAACAACGATGCTTTTTACCGGGTTTCGGATTTCCTCAAGCCGGCGCATTTCTACGAGCCGCTGCACCGCCGCATCTTCGAGGTCGCGGCCGAGCTGATCCGCATGGGCAAGATCGCGACGCCGATCACGCTGAAGACCTTCCTGCCGGCGGAAGAGAAGGTCGGTGACATGACGGTGGCGCAATATGTCGTGCGGCTGGCCGTCGAGGCGGTCACCGTCGTCAACGCCACTGATTACGGCCGCGCCATCTACGATCTCGCCACGCGCCGCGCGCTGATCACCGTCGGCGAGGACATGGTCAACATCGCCTATGACGCGCCGGTCGACATGTCGCCCTCCGACCAGATCGAGGACGCCGAGCGGCGCCTGTTCGAGCTGGCAGAGACCGGCCGCTACGACGGCGGCTTCGAAAGCTTCAACGATGCGGTCAAGACCGCCGTCGACATGGCCAACGCCGCCTATATGCGCGACGGCCACTTGTCGGGCATCGCCACGGGCCTGCGCGACCTCGACCGCCGCATGGGCGGCCTGCAGCCTTCCGACCTGATCGTGCTTGCCGGACGCCCGGGCATGGGCAAGACCTCCTTGGCCACCAACATCGCCTTCAACATCGCCGAGGCTTATCAACCGGCGCAGCAGGCCGACGGCTCGTTCAAGGCCGCCAACGGCGGCGTCGTCGGCTTCTTCTCGCTGGAAATGTCGTCGGAGCAGCTCGCCACCCGCATCATCTCCGAGCAGACCGAGATTTCGTCGTCGAAGATCCGCCGCGGCGAGATCACCGAGATGGACTTCGAAAAGCTGGTCGCCTGCTCGCAAACGATGCAGAAGATCCCGCTGTTCATCGACCAGACCGGCGGCATCTCGATCGCGCAGCTCTCCGCCCGCGCGCGGCGGCTGAAGCGCCAGCGCGGCCTCGACCTCATCGTCATCGACTATATCCAGCTGATGCAGGGATCGAGCGCCAGGGCTTCGCAGAACCGCGTGCAGGAAATCACCGAGATCACCACGGGCTTGAAGGCTTTGGCCAAGGAGCTTGGCGTGCCGATCATCGCGCTGTCGCAGCTGTCGCGTCAGGTCGAAAGCCGCGACGACAAGCGCCCGCAGCTCTCGGACCTGCGCGAATCCGGCTCGATCGAGCAGGACGCCGACGTGGTGCTGTTCGTCTACCGCGAGGAATACTACCTCAAGAACCGCGAGCCGAAGCTCGGCACCGACGAATACATCAAATGGGAAAACGAGATGAACGAGGCGCGCGGCAAGGCCGAGGTGATCGTGGCCAAGCAGCGCCACGGACCGACGGGCACGGTGAGCCTTGCCTTCCACGGCGAGTTCACGCGCTTCTCCGACCTTGCGGAAGAGCACCATCTGCCGGAAAGATTTGAGTAGCTCTTGATTTGGGAGTAGCTGATTGGATTTCAGCGATATCTATCAGCGGATGAAGTTTGAGGCGTACGAAATCTCCGAGAGCGAACGCATCCAACTTACTGACTATCTGAAATCCACTGTGTCAACTTCTCGGCCGGAGTCGCACGCTGCCTTGTTGGTGTTTTGCTACTCCAGCAATCCGGAACCTCAGAACGTTGCATTAGTAAGGAAATTCCTTGCCAAGCAAACTAATGACTACACCCGTAGCGCAGCAGTGACTGGCCTGTATCGAATTTGGCGTTTGGCTACCCCTTCCGACATAGATGATCTGCTGGGCCTGTTGACGCTCTGGTCTGTGGACTCCCGGCATGACACGTCGATAGCCGCGATCGAATGCGCATTCTTGCTTATGCATCAGCTTCAAGATCGACACCTCTCCTCAATACTCCGGCAATTGTTGGAAACACTGCACGAACAAGTCAGGCGTGACAGCGATTTGGCTGTCGGTTTGTTCACCTATGCATGCTGGTCGGCATACGACAATTGGGCTCGCGCCAACGGAGAGCGTCGCACCCATTTCGACTCGATCGAAGAAGCGTTGCCGGTTTATTGGGATCGCCATAAATATCTTTTGGAATCAATAAATTAATGGCCAAATCCCGCGTCCAGTTCATCTGCCAGAATTGCGGTTCGGTGCATCAGCGCTGGGCGGGCAAATGCGATGCCTGCGGCGAGTGGAACACGTTGGTCGAGGAAGGCACGGCCGGCGGCATCGGCTCGGGACCGGCGAACACACGCAACGCCCGCAAAGGCCGCGCCGTCGTGCTCACCAGCCTGGCCGGCGACATCGAGGACGCGCCGCGCATCGTCTCGGGCATCGGCGAGCTCGACCGCGCCACCGGCGGCGGCTTCGTGCGCGGCTCGGCACTTCTGGTCGGCGGCGACCCCGGCATCGGCAAGTCGACGCTGCTGACGCAGGCGGCCGCGGCGCTCGCCTCCAAAGGCCACCGCATCGTCTATGTCTCGGGCGAGGAAGCGGTCGCGCAGATCAGGCTGAGAGCCCAGCGCCTCGGCGTCGCCTCGACGCCGGTCGAGCTCGCCGCCGAGACCAATGTCGAGGACATCCTCGCGACGATAGCCGACGGCAAGCGGCCGGACCTCGTCATCCTCGATTCCATCCAGACGCTGTGGACAGACCTTGCCGATTCGGCGCCGGGCACCGTCACCCAGGTGCGGGCGGCCGCTCAAGCCATGATCCGCTATGCGAAATCCACGGGGGCAGCGATTGTGCTCGTCGGCCATGTCACCAAGGAAGGCCAGATCGCCGGACCGCGCGTCGTCGAGCACATGGTCGACGGCGTGCTCTATTTCGAGGGCGAAGGCAATCACCACTTCCGCATCCTGCGCACGGTGAAGAACCGCTTCGGGCCGACCGACGAGATTGGCGTCTTCGAGATGTCGGACAAGGGCCTGCGCGAAGTCTCCAATCCATCCGAGCTGTTCCTCGGCGAGCGTCACGCGAAATCGCCGGGCGCGGCGGTTTTCGCGGGAATGGAGGGCACGCGGCCCGTTCTGGTCGAGATCCAGGCACTGGTGGCGCCCTCCTCACTCGGCACGCCGCGCCGCGCCGTCGTCGGCTGGGACGGCGCGCGGCTCTCGATGGTGCTGGCGGTGCTGGAAGCGCATTGTGGCGTTCGTTTCGGCCAGCATGATGTCTATCTCAACGTCGCCGGCGGCTATCGCATCTCGGAGCCGGCGGCCGATCTCGCGGTCGCCGCGGCACTCGTTTCCTCGCTCACCGGTCTTGCCCTTCCCGCCGATTGCGTCTATTTCGGCGAAATCAGCCTGTCGGGCGCGGTAAGGCCGGTTGCGCATGCGCAGCAGCGCCTTAAAGAGGCCGAAAAGCTGGGTTTCGGAAGCGCGGTGCTGCCTCTCGGCAGCGAGGAAGTCGTTGGCGGTAATGGGGCCGGGGGAATCGCGGCCGGCGCTTTCCAGCCCACCGAGCTTTCCGACCTCGTGGCGCGCATAGCCGGCTCACGACGCAGCCGCGCCGACGAAGGGGAGTGATGCGGCTCATGATGTGGGGCGAAAGACATGCCGATTACGCTGCTTGACGGAATTCTCGTCGGCTTCACGCTGGTCTCGGCAATGCTTGCCATGGTGCGCGGCTTTTCCCGCGAGGTGCTGTCGGTGGTGTCCTGGGCAGCGGCGGCGGCGGCGGCCTTCTTCTTCTACAAGCCGGTCCTGCCCTACGTTCAGCCCTATGTCGACAACGACAAGATTGCGATGGCCGCATCCGCCGGCATCGTCTTCGTCATCGCGCTGATCGTCGTTTCGGTGATCACGATGAAGATCGCCGACTGGATCATCGATTCGCGCATCGGCGCGCTCGACCGCACGCTCGGCTTTCTCTACGGCGCCGCGCGCGGCATCCTGGTCGTCGCGGTGGCGCTTTTGTTCTTCAACTGGCTGGCCGGCGCCAAGGCGCCCGCCTGGGTCGCCAACGCCAAGTCGCGGCCACTGCTCGAGACGATCGGCGCCAAGCTCGAAAGCGTGCTGCCCGAGAACACCGAGGAACTCGTCAACAAATACACGCATAAGGGCACGCCTCAGGCGGGGGCGCCGGCGACCAACGACCAGCCGGCAGCAGAACCGCCGGCCGCCGGCGACGACAACGCGCCGGCACCCGACGACAGCGAAGGCGAGGCGCCGGCCGACAACGAGCCGGCTCCAGCGCCTGCCCCGGCTCCCGCTCCGGCCCCGGCGCCGGCAAACTGAAATTCGGGCCAGCGCCGGCGCTGGCCCGAGGCATTTTATGAATGCGGCATCGCGTGCGTTGCGTTCGACGGGCGATCGCCTTATATGGCGGTTTTAGCGGAGCTTGAGCCCCCAATGGCAGACTCAACGGCAGATGCAGGCAAAGTCCTTTCCGCCGAGGCCGACGATCATTTCCACGACGAGTGCGGCGTGTTCGGCATTTTCGGCCGGCAGGATGCCGCGGCCATCGTCACCCTCGGGCTCCATGCCCTGCAGCATCGCGGCCAGGAAGCGGCCGGCATCGTCTCCTACGACGGCAGCCAGTTCCACGTCGAGCGCCATGTCGGCCTGATCGGCGACACTTTCACCAAGCAGCGCGTCATCGACAGCCTGCAGGGCAACCGCGCCATCGGCCACACGCGCTACGCCACCACCGGCGGCGCCGGCATACGCAACATCCAGCCCTTCTTCGCCGAACTCGCCGAAGGCGGCCTTGCCGTTGCCCATAACGGCAACCTCACCAATGCGCTGACCGTGCAGCGCGCGCTGCAAAAGCAGGGCTCGATCTTCTCCTCGACCTCCGACACCGAAACACTTTTGCACCTGGTCGCGACCAGCAAGGAGCGCGATTTGAATTCGCGCTTCATCGATGCGGTGCGCCAGGTCGAGGGCGCGTTCTCGCTGGTGGCGATGACGGCCAAGAAGATGATCGGCTGCCGCGACCCGCTGGGCATCCGGCCGCTGGTGCTCGGCGACCTCGACGGCGCCTGGATCCTCGCTTCCGAGACCTGCGCGCTCGATATCATCGGCGCCCGCTTCGTGCGCGACATCAAGCCCGGCGAAATGGTGGTCGTCACCTCCAAGGGCATCGAGAGCCTGTTTCCGTTCGAGCCGCAGAAGACCCGCTTCTGCATTTTCGAATATGTCTATTTCGCGCGGCCGGATTCCACCGTCGAAGGCCGCAACGTCTACGAGGTGCGCAAGCGCATCGGCGCGGAGCTCGCGCAGGAAAACCCGGTCGAGGCCGACATCGTGGTTCCGGTGCCGGATTCCGGCACGCCGGCCGCGATCGGCTTCAGCCAGGCCGCGGGCATTCCCTTCGAGCTCGGCATCATCCGCAACCACTATGTCGGCCGCACCTTCATCCAGCCAGGCGATTCCATCCGCCATATGGGCGTCAAGCTCAAGCACAACGCCAACCGCCGCATGATCGAGGGCAAGCGCGTGGTGCTTGTCGACGATTCCATCGTGCGCGGCACCACCAGCCAGAAGATCGTGCAGATGGTGCGCGACGCCGGCGCCAGGGAAGTGCATATGCGCATCGCCTCGCCGCCGACCAGCGCTTCCTGCTTCTATGGCGTCGACACGCCGGAGAAATCGAAGCTCTTGGCGTCGCGCATGTCGGTCGAGGAAATGGCCGAGTTCATCCGCGTCGATTCCCTCGGCTTCCTGTCGATCGACGGGCTCTACCGCGCCGTCGGCGAAGCGCGCCGCGACAGCGACCAGCCGCAATTCTGCGACGCCTGCTTCACCGGCCAATATCCGACCCGCCTGCTCGACTTCGAAGGCCACGACAATGTGCGCACGCTGTCGCTGCTGGCGTCGAGCGGGGCTTAAGGTTGCCGGACTGACATTTGTCCTCGCCAAGTTACCCCCCTCTGTCCTGCCGGACATCTCCCCCTCAAGGGGGGAGATCGGCTGTCGCCGCCCCTTTCGCCAATCGCGACGGGTGTAGGACGAGCGCCGAGCCCGATGCTGGTCAATCTCCCCCCTTGAGGGGGAGATGCCCGGCAGGGCAGAGGGGGGTGTTTCGCGCCTGCCTTACGGAAACTTTCGCATGACCCTCGACCTTTCCGGCCGCGTGGCGGTCGTCACCGGCGCCTCGCGCGGCATCGGCTATTTCATCGCCAGGGAACTGGCAGCCGCCGGCGCGCATGTGATCGCGGCTGCCCGCACCGTGGGCGGGCTGGAAGAGCTCGACGATCAGATCAAGGCCGATGGCCGCGGACAGGCGACGCTGGTGCCGCTCGACCTTACCGACATGGCCGGCATCGACCGGCTGGGCGGCGCGATCCATGAGCGCTGGGGCAAGCTCGACATTTTGGTGGCCAACGCCGCCATCCTCGGCGTCATTTCGCCGATCGGCCATGTCGAGGCAAAGACCTTCGAGAAGGTGATGACCATCAACGTCACCGCGACCTGGCGCCTGATCCGTTCGGTCGACCCGCTGCTCAGGCTTTCCGACGCCGGCCGCGCCATCATCATGTCCGCCTCCTCCGCCCATTCGGCGCGCGCGTTCTGGGCCCCCTACGCGGCTTCGAAGGCCGCGGTCGAGACGATGATGCGCTCCTGGGCGCACGAGACCGAAAGCCTGCCGCTCCGCATCAATGCCGCCGATCCGGGCGCCACCCGCACGGCGATGCGCGCGCAGGCCATGCCCGGCGAAGATCCCGAGACGCTGCCGCATCCCTCCGAGATCGCCAAGCGCATCGTGCCGCTGGCAAGCCCGACGCTGAAGGAAACCGGGCTGATCTTCCAGGCCAGGCACAATCGGTTCGTCGCCTACCGGCAGCCGGAATAAACCCGCCTCAAGACGGATTAAACAAGCCTCTGGCAACGTTCTTCGAATGCGGAACATTCGAAACCGGAGGACCGATATGCGCAGACTTCTTCTCATTGCCGCCACCGTCACCGCCGTGGGGCTTGCCGCCACGGTAGGTTCGGCGCTGTCGCAAGACGCCAAGATGAGTTTCTTCGTCACCAGCGTCGGCTCCGGCAAAGGCGCCGATCTCGGCGGCTTGAAGGGTGCCGACGCGCATTGCGCCTCGCTCGCGGAAGCGGCCGGCGTCACCGGCAAGACCTGGCACGCCTATCTGTCCTCCAGCGCCGAGGATGCGCGCGACCGCATCGGCAAGGGTCCATGGTTCAACGCAAAGGGCGAGAAGATCGCCGACGACGTCGCCTCGCTGCATAGCGACGCCAACGGCATCACCAAACAGACGGCGCTCGACGAGAAAGGCGAAGTGGTCAACGGCCGCGGCGACAAGCCAAACCGGCACGACATGCTGACCGGCTCGAAACCGGACGGCACGAAGATCGCCGACCAGACCTGCGGCGACTGGACGATGAGCGGCGCGGAAGGGGTTGCCATGATGGGCCATCACGACCGCACCGGCCTCGACGATTCGGCGGCGGCGAAGTCGTGGAATTCCTCGCATGCCTCGCGCGGCGGCTGCAGCCAGGAAGCGCTGAAAGGCACCGGCGGCGACGGCCTGTTCTACTGCTTTGCCGCCAATTGAGCGCTCCAGATCAGTTCATCGTTTCACGGCAACGACGAACCGATCTATCTTCTTGTTTTGACGCAATTCCTGGCCGGAAACCGCTTCACGCTTTTCCGGGAATTGCTTTTGGTTCACGGGTCTGTGAACGCGGCGGCGGAAGCGTGTTCCGCCGCCCTGCTTTCGCCATCCGAGGGGAGTTGCTAGGATCGACGCGACTCCCACATCCAGCAAAGAGGAATTTCCATGGCTGCCACTCCCAGCGTAGCGTTGGTCTGGTATCTGGTGATCGCCGGCCCGCAGGGCGGCATGGTGGTGCTCCCCAGCACCTTCGACACCCGCGAACAGTGCACCAACGCGATTGCCGAATATCAGAAGCAGCCGACACCGCAGGGCTGGGCCGTGCAATGCGTGCCGAGCGCTTCGCCCTTCACCGACGAGGGGGATGCCGAAGAGCCCTCCGCGCCGCAGTAGCGCGAGCTGATCTCCCCCCTCGTGGGGGAGATGGCCGCGAAGCGCCGGCGTAACCTCTTGTTGCGGAAGACGTTTGCGTCTTACGCGAAACGACTCCCTCTGTCGCCTTCGGCGACATCTCCCCCTCAAAGGCCCTCAAAGGGGGGAGATCAACGCCCCGCGCTCACCGACAGCACAGGCTTGCTGTTGATCGTCTGGAGCACCACGCAGTAGCGCTCGGTGAGCTTCAAGAGCGAATCGATGCGCTCCTGCGGCTCGTCGGTATCGAGGTCGAATTTCAGCCGGATCTCGCGAAAGCCGACCGGCGCGTCGCGGGCGACGCCCAGCGTGCCGCGAAAATCGAGGTCGCCCTCGGCCTCGACAGCGGCGTTGCCGAGCTTGAACTCCAGCGCCGTCGCCACCGCCTTCAGCGTCACGCCGGCGCAGGCGATCAGCGCTTCGAGCAGCATGTCGCCGGAGCAGAGCTCCAGGCCCGACCCACCGGTGGCCGGATGAAGACCGGCAACCGCAAGCGCCCTGCCCGTCTCCACCTTGCAGGCGATCGACTGGTCGTCGAGGCTGCCTCGCGCCCTGAGCGTGATCAGCGCCCTAGCGGCATCTTCGCGATAGGCCTCCTTCAGCGGCGCCTGCATGGCCTTGAGTGCGGTCGCGTCCATCTTCCTGTCCTTTCAATGGTCTTTTGTTGGTTGATAGCACTGTCCGAGGGTGCATGGGCAAATCTTGGTATGCTGGCGGCAAAGGAACGAGGCGCTGGCGATCCGAGTCACCATTCGGCACGCCGCCGTCGGATCGGACGAAACTCGAACGTCCTTCGGCCGTTGTCAGACAGGAAGGAGATCCATGATGGCCAAGGTGACCTCGCATCTGTGGTTCGAAAAGGACGCGCGGCAAGCGGTGGAGTTCTATGTCTCCACCATTCCAAATTCGGCGATCGGCCGCATGACGGACGTGGCGGCCGACAATCCGAGCGGCCCCGCCGGCAGCGTCAAGATCATCGAATTCGTGCTCGACGACCAGAATTTCATCGCGCTCGAAGCCGGTCCGCTCGATCCGTTCAACCATTCCTTCTCGATCCTCGTCGAACTGGAAAGCCAGGCCGAGATCGACCGGATCTGGGACGCCTTTCTCGATGATGGCGGCAAGCCCGAGCAATGCGGCTGGCTGAAAGACCGCTGGGGCCTGTCGTGGCAGATCGTGCCGAAAATCCTCGGCGACATGGCCGCGCATCCCGACCGCGAGCGCGCCAAACGCGCCACCGAGGCGATGCTCGGGATGGTGAAGATCGATGTCGCGGCGCTGGAGAGGGCGTTTGGGGAGCCGGACTTCGCCGGCCAAAGTTAACGTCGTCAAATAGCCAAAAGGCTGGCGGGACAGCACCCTCTGTCCTGCCCGTCCTCCGCAGCAGCTGCGCTGCAGCTGCGGAGGGTGGACCGGACATCTCCCCCACTTGGGGGGAGATCAGCTGTCATGCCCGCTTTCGCCAATCTCTAGCGCCTCAGGAGCGAACGTGGCGCGAAAGCTGCCAGCAATCCCCTTTGACTTCGCCCGCTCCGGCCATACCTTTGCGGAGGTCGTTCGCGCGGAGGTCTCATGCGGTCCAAGTTGAAGCTCGTCTCCCTCGTGCTCCTCGCGCTCACAGCCTTCGCGCAGCCGGTCGCCGCCCAAACACCTGAACGGCCGGCGCCGGCCGGCGGCGTGCTGTCGCTTCTGCCGCCGCCGCAGGTGACCGAACATTCGCTCACCCTTGGCGGGCGCAAACTAGACTACCAGGCCAAGGCCGGCACGCTGTCGCTGCTGTCCGGCAAGGGCGAGGTCACGGCCGAGATTTTCTATGTCGCCTACACGCAGCAATCGCCCGCCCCGGCGAAGGAGCGGCCGATCACATTCGTCTTCAACGGCGGGCCTGGCGCGGCTTCGGCCTATCTGCATCTCGGCGCGCTCGGCCCGCGCGTCCTCGCGACCGCCCCCGACGGCGAATTCCTGCCGCCGCCGCAAAAGCTGATCGACAATCCGGACAGCTGGCTCGACATGAGCGATCTCGTCTTCGTCGATCCGGTCGGCACCGGCTACAGCCGCGAGGCGCCGGGTCAGGACACCAAAGCGTTCTGGGGCGTCGACCAGGACGCCAGCTCGGTCGGCGCCTTCATCCGGCTCTATCTCGCGCAAAACGGCCGCACCGCTTCGCCGCTCTTCCTCGCCGGCGAGAGCTATGGCGGCTTTCGCGCGGCGCTGCTTGCCAGGACGCTGCAGGAGGATGTCGGCTTGAGCCCGAGCGGCATCGTGCTGATCTCTCCGGCCCTGGAGTTCATGCTGGTGCGGCCGGACCAGTTCGACCAGCTGCATTGGGCGCTGGAACTGCCTTCGCTTGCGGCGACCCGGCTGCGCGCCGACGGCGTCAGCGGCGAAGCGTTGCACGACAGGCTGGCGGAGGTCGAGCACTACGCGCTTGGCGACTATCTGACGGCGCTCACCAGTGGGCTGGAGCAAGGCGGAAAGCTCGCCAGCGGGCGCGTGGCGGAGATCACCGGCCTGCCGCTCGACCTTGTGCAGCGCAATTTCGCCCGCGTCCCGACCGGCCTCTTCGCCCGCGAGTTCCAACGCGCCAAGGGCAAGGTGCTCAGCCCTTACGATGCCATGGTCGCGACCAGCGACATCGCGCCGGAAAGCGCCCACATCGCCGGCCCCGATCCGGTGCTCGACCGCAGCGTGCCGGTGCTGACCTCGGCCTTCGTCGCCTATGCGCGCGACGAACTGAACTACCGCACCGACGTCAGCTACCGGCTGCTCAACGGCGAAGTCAGCCGCAACTGGGACTACGGCAATTCGGGGCAAGGCTATGCCGGGGTGATGAACGACCTGCAGCGGGCGCGCTCGCTCAACCCTTCGCTCGGGGTCGTCATCGTCAACGGCTATACCGACCTCGTCACGCCCTATCTCGCCACGCGCTACCTGGTGAACCAGATCCCTTCGCTCACCGACGCAAAGCCGATCCGCCTCGACGTCGTCGAGGGCGGCCACATGATGTATTTCAGGCCGGATGGAAGGCGCGCGCTGAAGGAGGCCGCCTCGGAGCTCTACCAGGCGACGCAGTGAGAGACTGTTTGGAAATTCTACTCCGGCGGCCATCTGATGGCGTTTGCGCTTCCGTTGCTCACGGACCAAATGTCCGCTGCGCTACGGTTCTCGAAAACACCACCATATGACTCGCGCGAGCGAATTTCGAAACAGTCTCTGAGCGCCTGACCAGTCTACCCTGCGGACCCCTGCCCCAACGCTAGCGCTCTGCTGGAGCAGCGCGGCATTTGCTTTCGCCCGTATAGCTGGCGCAGCGGTCCGTTGGGGCGGAGCCGCCTTCGTGCAAGCAACCGATACACATGGTCGATGTCGTCGTCCTCGAAAGCCGCGAAAGGGTGCTGGCCGGCATCCTGATCACTGCCGGCGCCTATTTCCTGTTTTCGGCGCAGGACGCCTCGATCAAGCTGCTCGTCGCCGGCATGACGGTGTGGCAGATCATGTTCTTCCGCTCGATCACCATCCTTGCCGCCTGCGGCGCGATCGGCGGGCGGAAGCTGTTCGCCGACACCGCAAGCTCGCCCATCGTGCGGCCGATGCTGGTGCGCAGCGCTTTCACGCTCGCCGCCTGGCTTTGCTACTACAACGCCGCGCGCTCGCTGCAGCTCGCCGAGCTCACCACCATCTATTACGCCGCGCCGATCATCGTCACCGTTTTGTCGGTGGTGATCCTGGGCGAGACCGTGCCGCTGCTGCGCTGGGTCGCGGTGTTCATCGGCTTCGCCGGCGTCTTCGTCGCCTGCGACCCGACGCGTCTCGGCCTGTCGATGCCGGTGATGCTGGTGCTGGCGGCGGCCGTCTTGTGGGGCATTGCCGTGGTGCTCCTGCGCAAGACGGCGATGCAGGAGCGCACCATGATCCAACTGGTGCTCAACAATTTCTACTTCCTGTTGTTTTCGGCGGTGCCGGCGCTGATCTGGTGGCGCATGCCCGACGGGCTGCAGCTCGTGCTTCTCGCCAGCGTCGGCGCGCTCGGCGGCGTCGCGCAATACTTGCTCTTCGAGGGCATGAAGCGGGCACCGGTGTCGATCGTGGCGCCTTTCGAGTACACCTCGCTGGTCTGGGCCTTCGCGCTGGGCTTCGCCATCTGGGGCGACGTGCCGCGCGCGCAAGTGTTCATGGGCGCGGCCTTGATCATCGGCGCCGGGCTGGTGATCGTCGTCAACGAGCATTTCCGCAAACGCATTTAGGGCTCATGACAGAAAGCTGTCAGCAGCAACGAGATAGTCTGGTGCCATGACGGATACGCTCGACATGCCGGAAAAGCTCGCCGAGGGCGGCATCGCCGATACTGCGGCCGAGCGTACGCTCGGCATCGCGCTGGTCTCGGCGTCGGCCGTCGCCTTCGCGCTCACCGGCGTGCTGACCAAGTCGATCCACGCCGATCCGCTGACCATCACCTGCTGGCGCGGTTTCTTCGGCTCGATCCTGATCACCCTTTATGTGATTTGGCGGCGGCGCCGCTCGGGCGGGCGCGAGAGTCTGCGGCTCGGCTGGCGCGGCTGGCTGCTGGCGGTCGAAGGCGCCGCGGCAAGCATCGCCTTCATCTCGGCCTTCAAGTTCACCTATGTCGCCAACGTGGCGGTCATCTATGCGACCTCGCCCTTCATCGCGGCACTGCTTTCTTTCCTGCTGGTGCGGGAAAAATTCCGGCTGCAGACGATGCTGGCGGCGGCCGTGTCGCTCTGCGGCGTCGCCATCATGGTGGGCGGCGGCCTCGGCAGCGGCCATCTGTTCGGCGACGGGCTGGCGCTTTTGATGACCACCGGCAGCGCGCTTTACATGATCATGGTGCGCGCCTTCCGCGATACGCCCGTCGTCTGGGCCGGCGCGGTGTCCGCCTTCCTGCTCTTCGTGCTCGGCTGGTTCGTCACCGATCCGCTTGCCGTGTCGACCCGCGACGTGGTGCTGCTCGCCACCTTCGGCTGCTCCTTCGCGTTGGCCTCGATCCTGTGGACGGAAGGCTCGCGGCTCATCCCCGCCGCCGAAGCCGGCCTGCTCGGCTCGGCGGAGGTACCCTTCGCCATCCTCTTCGCCTTGCTGTTCCTCGGCGAAATCCCGCCGATCGCCAGCATCATCGGCGGCGCCATCGTGCTTTGCGCTGTCTTCGCGCATGCCGGGCGCGACTGGATGAAGGCGAAATCGGCGCGTTCCTAAAAATTATTTTCGCGGTCACGGAACCATCATCAGACTCAGGCATTGTTAGATCGACGGGTCACCCCCCAAGTCCCCCCAAACCCCTCGACCCGTCCGACTAGAAGCCGACCCGCAAAAAGGTCGGCTTTTTCTTTGGAAAGCGCAAAGCGCCTTCAGGCCGGCAGTGCCAGGCCGCCGGCGAGAAGCTCGGCCAGATCGCGCGCCGGCCGGTCGGCCTCCCGGCCGAGCCGGATGGCGAAGCTGGCGACCGGCACCGGCGGCAGGCCAAGCTCGCGCGGCGCCTCGACGATGCCTGAATGGGCAAAGCGCTGTGTGCGCAGGGTCAGCGCGATGCCGGCATTGACCGCGGTGCGCAGGCCGGCAAGGCTAGCGCTGCCGGCGGCGATGCGATAGCGCCGGTGGGCGGCGTCGAGCGTATTGAGCGCGGCCTCCCTGAAGCCGCAATAGGGGTCGAGCAGCGCCAGCGGCACCGCCTCCTGCCGGGTCGCCAAGCCTTTTTCCGAGCAGAGCCACAGCATCGACTCGCTGATCAACGCCACTTCATCCGGCGATGGGGCATGGCGCATGGTGATCCCGAGGTCGAGCTGGCCTGCCTGCAACGCCGACCCGAGCTCCAGGGAGCGGCCGACGCGCAGCTCGATCCTGACTCGCGGGTGGCTGGCGGCAAAGGCCCTGAGCAGCTCCGGCAAGCCGTGATCGGCAAAGTCCTGCGTCGTGCCGATGGCGATGCGGCCGCCGGCTCGCGCCCCTTTCAGCGCCAGCCAGGCCTCGGTGTGGACGGCAAGGATACGCCGCGCATGGCCGACAAGGTCTTCGCCGGCCGGCGTCAGGCCGCGCCCCCTGCCCTGCACGACGAGCAGCGGCTCGCCGACGATTTCTTCCAGTCGCTGCATCTGCGCCGTCACCGCGGACGGCGAACGGCCGACAGCGGACGCCGCCCTGGCCAGCGAGCCGCCATCGACGAAGGCGAGGAAGGTTTTGAGCAGATCGGGATCGAGCGTTTCCATACTTCGATATTACCGAAGTATATATCCAAAACAATTCGATTTTGTTGATACGTAGATAGTGGCATGGTCCTTCCATCGAATGCGCGACGCCAAAATCCGAAGGAGAGAAAAATGCCGATCATCAATGTCAGCGTCACCGGCAAGCCGGACGCAAAGCTTTCCGCCGCAATCGCGAAGGACATCACCGGGATTACGGCCACGCATCTGCGCAAGGACCCGACCATCACCGCGGTCGCGGTCAACTACATCGACCCGCAGCACTGGTTCGCCGGCGGCAAGTCACTCGCCGAGCATGGGACCAGCACTTTCTGGCTCGACATCAAGGTGGTCGACGGCACCAACACCAAGCTGGAGCTCGAAGCCTATCTCAAGGCGATCTTCGACGCCTTCGGCCGCCTGCTCGGCGGCGTGCATGAGGAAAGCTACGCGCTGGTGCACGAGGTGCCGGCGGCGGCCTACGGCTATGGCGGCAAGAGCCAAGAGTTCCGGTTCATCAGCGCGAGGCTGAAGGCGGCGTGAAGGGCACGCCTCCCCCTTCTCCCCCTGTGGGAGAAGGTGGCCGAGCGAAGCTCGGTCGGATGAGGGGTGTTGGACGGAGTGAGACGTCGCAAGTTTAAGTACCTAAAAGCATTTGACTTTCCGGTGCCTCATTTCTTCCAGCACCCCTCATCCGTCTCGGCGCTGCGCGCCGATCCACCTTCTCCCACAAGGGGAGAAGGGGACGCCGCGCCACCTCCACATTGACCTTCCCCCCACTTCCGCTACCCTCTGTCGTCGAAGCGGTCGCCAAGAGCCGCGCCCTGGAGGACGTTGGGAGAGAGCGGCATGATCCTGACATTGGCGCTGCTTGCCGGCCTTGTCTTCGCCTGGCTTTTGATCGGCGTGATCGAGACGTTCCGGCTCGACCTGCGCTTCACCCAGGCGCTGCTCTACGTGCCGTTCAAGCTTGCTTACCGCATTGCCGACGATCGCATCCGCATCGCCCGCAATGCGCGGACGCCGGTCATCTATGTCGTCTCGCACCAGTCGCGGATCGAGCCGGCGCTGATGCTATCGCTGCTTCCGGACGACACGCTGCACATTCTGGACGACGCCTCGGCGCGCTCGCCATGGCTGGAGCCGTGGCGCGAGCTTGGCCGCACCATCGCCTTCAACGCCGAGCATGTCTTCGTCAGCCGCCGGCTGGTGCGCGTGCTCAAAGGCAAGGGCCGGCTTGCCGTCTATCTGCCAGACACGGTCGAGCCCGACACCAAGTCGTTCCGGCTGTTCCGCGCCATCACCCGCATCGCCATGCAGGCGGACGCCCGCATCGTGCCGATCTTCGTCGCCGGTTCGCGCGATCTGCCTGTGTCGCTGACGCCGAAGGACAAGGCGCCGCGCCACTGGTTCCCGCGCCTGTCGCTCAGCGCGCTGGAACCGATGACCATCGCCGAGCTGGTGGCCCGCAATCCCGACATGGCCTCCAACACCAACGCGCTGTTCGACCGTTTCGCCGAAGCGCGGCTCTACGGCACCAATCTCGACCGCGGCTTGTTCCTCGGCATGCGCGATGCGGCGGATCGCGTCGGCGCCTCGCATCCGATCATCGAGGACGTCATCTCGGGCGCGCTCAGCTATCGCAAGATGTTCATCGGCGCGCGTGTGCTAGGCCGCCGCTTCGAGGCGGTGACGGCGCCCGGCGAGGCGGTCGGCCTGCTCTTGCCCAACGCCAATGGCGTTGTGCTGTCCTTCGTCGGATTGGTGTCGGCAGCCAGAGTCGCCGCGATGATCAACTACACCGCCGGCCCGGCGAGCGTGACGGCGGCGATCCGCACCGCGGTGATCCGTACCGTGGTCTCGTCCCGCGCGTTCATCGAAAAGGCCGGCATCGACGACATCATCGCCGCCGTAGAGGCAGGCGGCGCGAAGATGCTCTGGCTTGAGGACGTGCGCGAAAGCGTGACGACATTGGACAAGGTCGCGGCGGCGCTGTTCTGGCGCGTTCCGCTGCAGCGGCAGCAGGCGTCGAAACCGGCCGTGATCCTGTTCACCTCGGGCTCGGAAGGCACGCCGAAGGCGGTGGTGCTGTCGCACCGCAATCTTTACGCCAACGCCATGCAGGCCGAGGCGCGCGTCACGATCTCGCCGTCCGACATCCTGCTCAACGTGCTGCCGGTGTTCCACTCCTTCGGGCTGACCGGCGGCACGATCCTGCCGCTGGTGACCGGGGTGAAACTGTTCCTCTATCCCTCGCCGCTGCACTACAAGATCATTCCGGAGATCGCGCGCAAGGTGAAGCCGACCGTCATGTTCGGCACCGACACTTTCCTTGCCAACTATGCCCGCACCGCCAAGGACGGCGACTTCTCCAGCCTGCGCTTCGTGGTGGCCGGCGCAGAGGCGGTGAAGCCGGAGACGCGCCGCACCTACCGCGACCGCTTCCAGGCTTCGATCATCGAGGGCTTCGGGCTGACCGAGGCGGCGCCTGTGGTGGCGGTGAACACCGCTATACACAATCGCGACGGCACGGTCGGGCGGCTGCTGCCGGCGATCCGCATGAAGCTCGAGCCGGTCGAGGGCATCAGCGACGCCGGCCGGCTGTGGCTCGACGGGCCGAACATGATGATGGGTTACATGACCGCCGACCGCCCCGGCGAATTACAACCACTCGAAGGCTGGCACGACAGCGGCGACATCGTCTCGGTCGACCGCGACGGCTTCATCACCATTCGCGGGCGGGCAAAGCGCTTCGCCAAGATCGCCGGCGAGATGGTGTCGCTCGGCGCCGTCGAGATGCTGGTGCAGTCGCTGTGGCCTGAGGAGCGCCACGCGGCGGTGGCGGTGCCCGACAAGCGGCGCGGCGAACGCATCGTGCTGGTCACCACGGCCGACCACGCCAGCGCGGAGGAGCTGCGTCAGTTCGGCAAGAAGGCGGGCGCGGCGGAGCTGATGGTGCCGAACGACATCATCAAGGTGGAAGAAATCCCGGTGCTGGGTTCCGGCAAGACGGATTATGTTTCGGCGCGCAAGCTGGCGATCGACCGGCTGGGGTTGGGTGTGGCGGCGTAGGTTGGTTCGTCATCCTAGGGTCTGCGCTCCGCTTCGCGTCGCTCCGCCCTAGGATTGACGAGGATGCTACCCGATGTCCGAAGGCGGAACCTTCTCCCCTTCGCGCATGGCCCGCTTCGAATAGGCGCGGACCGAGAACGGCAGGAACAGGAGATAGCCGGCGACCGACGCTGTCAGCGTGTACCAGGGATAGGCCATCAGCAGCAGGATGTAGAGCACGACGCCGAGGATCACCGGCAGCACCCTGTCGCCCGGCACCTTGACGCTCTTGCCCGAATAGACCGGCAGCCGGCTGACCAAGAGGAAAGCGACGAGCACGGTGAAGCCGGTGGCGACAAAGGCCGCGGGCCGGCTGGGCTCCAGGCCGAGCCGCAGGAAATAGAGATAGAGAGGCAACATGACGAGAACCGCGCCGGCCGGCGCCGGGACGCCGACGAAATATTCAGTCTGCCACGCCGGCTGGTCGGTGTCGTCGGCAAGCACGTTGAAGCGGGCGAGCCGCATGCCGCAGGCGATGGTGAAGAGGAGCGCCGCGATCCAGCCCGGCGAGCCGGCGCGATCGAGCAGGAAGGCATAGAGCACCAGCGCCGGCGCCACGCCGAAATTGACGATATCGGCCAGCGAATCCATCTGCGCGCCGAATTTCGAGGTCGCCTTCAACATGCGGGCGAGACGCCCGTCGATGCCGTCGAGGAAGGCGGCGAGCAGCACCATGACCACGGCCGGCTCGAAGCGGTCCTCGAAGGCGAAGCGGATGCCGGACAAGCCTGCGCAGATGGCAAGCACGGTCACCAGATTGGGCAGCACCATGCGCATCGGAATCTCGCGGATGCGCGGGCCGCCGCTGGCGTGGGCTTCGAATTTCTTGAAGGGCGCGCCCACCGTTCAGGAAACCCTGACCAACGGCGTCACGGCGATGCCGCCGAATTCGGCAAGCACGGTCTCGCCACCCACCGCCGTCTGGCCGACGGCGACGCGCGGCACGGCGTTCACCGGCAGGAAGACGTCGACGCGCGAGCCGAAGCGGATCAGCCCGAAACGCTCGCCAGTGCCGATAGAGCCGCCCTGCTCGGCCCAGCAGACGATGCGGCGCGCCACCAGTCCGGCGATCTGCACGGCGGCGATCGTGCCGTTGGGGCTGTCGATGACCAGACCGTTGCGTTCGTTTTCCGAGCTTGCCTTGTCGAGCTCGGCATTGAGGAATTTGCCGGGACGATGCTCGATGCGCGTGATCCTGCCGCGGACCGGCGCGCGGTTGATGTGGCAGGAAAAGACATTCATGAACACCGAGATGCGGGTCATCTCGCTGGAACCCAGGCCAAGCTCGCTCGGCGGCACGGCCGGGCCGACCGCCGAGATCACGCCGTCGGCCGGGCTCACCACCAGCCGGTCGTCGACCGGCGTGACGCGCTCGGGATCACGGTAGAAATAGATGCACCAACCGGTGAGGATCAGCCCGACCCAGAACAGGATCGAGGAGAAATAGCCGAGGAACAACGTGGCCGCGCCGAAGGCGGCGATGAAGGGATAGCCCTCGCGATGGATCGGAACGAACGTATTCTTGATCGTATCGAGAAGCGTCATAAGGCTGGGGCGGTCCCTGTTTCAGGTCCGGCCTCAATAGCCGAAAGCCCCCCTCCCCGCAACGCAACAATGGGGAGATGGGATGGTCGGCTTGAGGCAGATACTGCGAAACGTGAGCAGGAACCTACGCTGCGGCGGCGGAGCGATGAAAGTGCTCGTTGAGTTCAAGCATAGCAGCCTCGGCGAGCCTTTCATCATCCTTGCCACGCAAGAGCACACCGCCATTCGGCGAAGACAGGAAAAGGAAGGCCCGGCCAGACGCCAGCACCACCCAATTCACGACTGGCCCTTCCGCCGTTTGCACCACCGAGTTCGCTGAAACAATGGCATCCGCAGGGTCGAACCCGGCTTTGCGCAACAGCAAGTCGACGGCGACTGGAGCATGGTACTGCTCGGCCAATTCAATGACCGTGTTGACCTCCGTCGCTTCGGCACGTCCAAGCTGGACACCGACTCGCGGCGCGTTGGCCGCGAATGGGTTCTCACCCGGGCGTATGGTGGGAGGGTCTTCAGGGGCGATATGTTCATGAACGGCGACGCGTGTCTTTGTTGCGGCGCATAGCCGAAGCTCTTTGGCACTGGTGCGCAGTTGGAAGACCATCTGCTTTTCGCCTTCGACATCCAGCATCCTTGCCATACCAAACGCCAGTTTGATTTCCGATGGAGATATCTTTGCGCAGGCGAGACCGGCGCCGACCTCGCGCTCGCTCAACATCTGGCGCACCAGTTTGCCGACAGACTCGTGAAGAAGCCTGCCTTCCCGCTGGGGGTTGGACAGCACTAGTCGATCGATTGCGTCGTCGTAGTCGTCATCATCGACAATTTGCAGATCGGGCCAAGAAGTGATCCAGCGCGCGAGCAAACTGTCCAGCGGCGCGGCTTCGTCTGCTTCGTAGAACGCATCATCGAGCGTATCAAGGAAATCGTCGCGACCACCTTCGAAGCCTGTTTGCGTCGCCGCTTTGTCGGGATGTTTGGCAACCCAAGCTGACATTTTTTCCAAAGTCGCCAACTGCCCCTTTGCCCCGCAAGCGTTGAGTCCAGCTCTGGCGTTGGCAATCATGGTGTCGATTTCCCTGGCGGCATTGTGAATGAACTGACTATGGCCGCCGTTCTTTACTTCAGAGGAATACCAATCCGTGTGAAAGACCTGCATCGCCTTAGGGTTGATCTCCGGATAACGATAGAGCCCTTTGGAAATCATCGTCACGGCGAATTGCATGACTGCTAAGACTAGGTCAAAAGGCCTCTCACTGGCCTTCTCGACCTTCGAACGAGACACTGTAATCAGAGGTACGGGCAGGTCGACTCCTTTGTTTTGGGAAACGGGCGGTGTCTTCTCGGACGCCCCCTTGGACTTGCGCGAGAAAAAGCCAAACATCGAATGTTTCCGTAGTTCAAAGACCGGTTTTTATTCTGCCCAGACAATATCAGTTGTCGTTGAGGATAAAACCCCCAGCTCATCTGCCGGGATAGAGTGGGCGACGCCCGCGCCAGACAGGCGCTGGGCGTCGTAGCGCTAAATGAGCCTTACACCTCCGGCACGCGCTGATAGTTGGCGATGTCGGCCTTGACACCGAGGCGGGCGATCGTTTCCTGCGGGCTGAAGGCGATGCGCTCGTGGGCGGCCTTGACGATCGGCACCACCTTGTCGACCGCGGCCTGGCTTTCCCATTCGACCATGGTGACGATGTTGAATTCGCCCGGGCCGGAAAACTGCTCGAGCAGGAAGTCCTGCACGAAGCCCTCCTGCTGGCGCAGCAATTCATGCGTCATGAAGACCTTGCTCAGGATTTCGTCGCGCGCCGACGCCGGGACGACGAACTTGTCGACCCGAAAGACGCTGCCATCGCGTTGATTCTTATTGCTCATTTCGATCTGTCTCCGTTCTTGGAAGGCTTGCTTCGCAGGGGCTCGGAGACGGTTTGCAAGCTCAAGCTAGGTTGAGGTCAAGGGGAATTTGTCCTTCCCTTCTCCCCTTGTGGGAGAAGGTGGATCGGCGCGAAGCGCCGAGACGGATGAGGGGTGTTCCAGGGAACGCCAGCGTCTCACTCCGCTGGAACACCCCTCATCCGGCCGCTTCGCGGCCACCTTCTCACACAGGGGGAGAAGGAGAAGCCTCAGCTCACCTCCGACGTCCTCCGCCGCACAATAACCCCCAGCTCGTCGCTTTCGCGGGCGATGCGCAGGCGCTCCTCGGCTTCGGTGGCCTCGCGCTGGCGGTCCCACATCGAGGCGTAGAGGCCGTGCCTGGCGAGCAGCGCCGCATGGGTGCCGCGCTCGGCGATCTGGCCATCCTTGAGCACGATGATCTCGTCGGCCGAGATCACCGTCGACAGGCGGTGGGCGATGACGATGGTGGTGCGGCCCTTGCTGACGAGGTCGAGCGCCGCCTGGATCTCCTGCTCGGTCTGGGTGTCGAGCGCCGAGGTCGCCTCGTCGAGCATCAGGATCGGCGGGGCTTTCAGGATGGTGCGGGCGATCGCGACGCGCTGCTTCTCGCCGCCCGACAGCTTCAGGCCGCGCTCGCCGACCATCGAGCGATAACCTTCGGGCAGCTTGGCGATGAACGGCCCGATCTGGGCGAGCTCGGCGGCCTTGCGCACCTCCTCCTCGCTGGCGCCGACCCGGCCGTAGCGGATATTGTAGGCGATGGTGTCGTTGAAGAGCACCGTGTCCTGCGGCACCATGCCGAGCACGGCGCGCAGGCTTTCCTGCGTGACATCGCGGATGTCCTGGCCGTCGATCAGCACCTGGCCGCCCTGGACGTCGTAGAAACGGAAGAGCAGTCTGGAGATGGTCGACTTGCCGGCGCCCGAAGGACCGACGATCGCCACCGTCTTGCCCGCCGGCACCTCGAAGGAGACGCCTTTCAGGATCTTGCGGTTCGGATCGTAGGAGAAGTGCACATCGCGGAATTCGACCTTGCCGGGGCCGACCTTAAGCGGCCTGGCGTCCGGCTTGTCGACGATCTCCTGCGGCACGTCGAGCAGGTCGAACATGTGTTCGATATCGGTCAAGCCTTGCCGGATCTCGCGGTAGATGAAACCGATGAAGTTGAGCGGGACCGAAAGCTGCATCAGCATGGCGTTGATGAAGACGAAATCGCCGACCGACTGCGTGCCCGCCTGCACCTCCAGCGCCGACATGCACATGACGATGACGGTGCCGAGACCGAAGATGAAGCCCTGGCCGAAGTTCAGCCAGCCGAGCGACGTCCAGGTCTTCGTGGCCGCAATCTCGTAGCGCGCCATCGAGCGGTCGAAGCGCTCGGCCTCCATGCGCTCGTTGGTGAAATATTTGACCGTCTCGAAATTCAGAAGCGAGTCGATCGCCTTGGTGTTGGCGTCGGTGTCGCTGTCGTTCATGTCGCGGCGGATCGAGATGCGCCAATCGCTGGCCTTGACCGTGAACCAGACATAGATCCAAACGGTGACCGCCACCACGGCCACATATTTCCAGCCATAGGTGTAGGCGAAGATGCCGGCCGTCAGCGCAAATTCGAGGATGGTCGGCGCCGTGTTCAGCATGACGAAGCGCACGATCGTCTCGATGCCCTTGGTGCCGCGCTCGATGATGCGCGACAGACCGCCGGTGCGGCGCTCGAGATGGAAGCGCAGCGACAGCTGATGCATGTGGACGAAGGTGCGGAAGGCGAGCTGGCGCACCGCATATTGGCCGACGCGGGCAAACAGCGCGTCGCGCAGCTGGTTGAAGCCAAGCTGCACCAGCCTGAGCACATTGTAGGCGACGACCAGCATCACCGGCGCCAGCATGAAGGCAGGCAGAGGCGGCGGCGTCTTCGAGCCGTGGGCGAGCGCATCGGTCGCCCATTTGAAGAAATAGGGACCGGCGACCAGCGTGAGCTTGGCGACGACCAGCAGCAGCGTCGCCCAGGTGACGCGGGCTCTCAGATCGGCGCGGTCGGCCGGCCACATATAGGGCCACAGGTTGCGCAGTGTGGTGAGGGTGCCGGATTCGGCGGAGACGGTCTTGTCGGCCACTAGTCTTGCCTTTTGGGTGAGAGGGTCAGCGGCTGAAGCAGCAGGAGTTGACGAGTTGATCGAGCAAGCCGGAAACGCCGGCGAGCGCGGCGTGGTCGACCGCATAGCGCGAGCGCTGGCGGTCGGGCTCGAAGCGGACCAGCCCCGCCTCGACCAGGATCTTCAGATGTTGCGAAACGGTCGACTGTGCGAGGTCGAGATGGTCGACCACCTCGCGGCAGGAGCAGCAGCGGCTGGCCGATAGATGCCTCAGGATCTCGATGCGCGCGGGATGCGAGAGTGCGGCAAACCGCGCGGCGATGGCGCGGCTGTCGAGCGCGCGGTTTTCAGACAGGGATTCGATCATCGTTCATCGGCGATAGACGATGAGCGATGGGAGGGCAAGCTAGGCGGACGGGTAGCACCGGTAATCTCCCCCCTTGAGGGGAGATGTCGCCGAAGGCGACAGAGGGGTCGTCTCACATAGATCGCCGAGATCGCCTGTCGCAGAGGATGCCGGCGCTCCATGCGCGAGGACCCCCTCTGGCCTGCCGGCCATCTCCCCCTCGAGAGGGGAGATTGGCGCCCTACTCCGTCTTCGGCATGGTCATCTGGTCGCCCATGGCCTTCATGTCGGCAGGCTCGCCTTCCTTCGACTTGCCGGGGACCTTGAAGACCTGGCCGGGCCAGATGCGATCGGGATCGCGGATCTGGTCCTGATTGGCGAGGTAGATGGTCGAGAAGCGCGTGCCGTGGCCATAGACCCGCCGCGAGATGCGCCAGAGCGTATCGTTGCGGCGGATGATGACGGAGCCGTCGGCATGCTCGAGTTTGGGCGCGACCGTCTCGGCCGCACCGGCCGAAGGTGTCGCTTCCGCGACCTTGGCCGGCGCCTCGGCGGCAGGCTTGGCCCCGGCGGGCTTGGCCTCATTGGGCGCGACGGCGGCGATCGACTCGCCTGGCTCGCGCTCGAACGGCACGGCGGCGCGGGCGACGACCTTCACGCCGTCATCGGCAAGGCCGTCGACATGGATGGTGTAGTTGCCGACGGGTATGTCGCGCTTCGCCTCGATCAGGAAATGGCCATCGGGCGAGGTCTTGGCCTCGCCGAGCAGCATGTCGTCGGCATAGGCTCGGACCTTGCGGCCGGGATCGGCCGTGCCGGCAACGTAGATCTTGCTGCCGTCGATCTCGACTGCCTCGACGGCAATCTTGGGTTCGCCCGCGGCGGCCGCGGGCGCCGGCGTTGCCGGGGCGGAAGCCTGGCCGGTGGCGGCCGGGGCCTGAGTGGCTGGCGCCGCGGTGGACGCCGCCGGCGCTGTTGCGCCACCAGCCGGCGCCTGAGCGGCAGCCTGGCCGGCGGCCGGCGCGGCCGGTTTGGCCTCCGGCTGCGGAACGGTGATCAGTTCGGACGGCTTGCCCGGCTCCTCGACCATCGCCAGCACCTGGCCGGTCGGGCTCTGCGGCACCGAGACGACGGCGGTCTGCGCCGAGGCGACGGTGACGCCGCCGGCGGTGGCGCGCAGCGTGATCGTGTAGTCGCCCGGCTTCAGCGGATCGTCGAGCACGATGGCGAAGGCGCCGTCGGGGCCGGCATCGGTCGAGCCGAGCACCGTCCCGCCGTTCAGGATCTCGACCTTGGCGTTGGGCGCGGCATTGCCGGCCACCACGATCGAGCCGTCGCCTTCGACACGCACGACGTCGAAAGTCGGCAATATCGGACCGGCGGCGGGCGCCTGGGCGGCCGGCGCGGATGCCGCCGGGGCCGTCGCGTCGTTGGCCGGGGCCATTGCATTGTTGGCGGGCGCCATCTTGTTGGCCGGGGCCATCGTGTTGGCCGGCGCCTGCGGCAGGCGCGCCTCGGTGGACGTGCTGTTGGATTCAGCCGGCCTGGTGTCCGCTTGCGGAAGTGCCGCGACCTGTGCCGGCTTCTCTTTGCTGATGTAGGGGTCGAGCGCGCCCGACCCGTAGGCGACCGCCGCGACGACGGCAACGCCGCCCGCCGCGAACAAAAACGCCTTGGAAGGATTGATAGCCATAATCTTTTACTGCCCCCTTAGCCACCTAACGCCGGTCTAGCGTGTTTTCGGCAAGCTCACAAGAAAAAGCCCGTCCTTGGGCTTGACCGCGCCAACCGTCCCCATCACCAATCATTGCCATGAACACGATTCGATCCGTCTGCGTCTATTGCGGTTCGTCTCCGGGCCGCGACGAGGCCTATGTCAAGGCTGGCCATCTGCTCGGCCGCTCGCTGGCGAAATCCGGTCTGCGCCTGATCTATGGCGGCGGCACCAAGGGGATCATGGGCGCTGTCGCCGAAGGCGCGCTCAAGGCCGGCGGCAAGGTGACCGGCATCATCCCGCGCTTCCTGATCAACCGCGAGGCGACCGAGACCGCCCTCGACAAGCTCGACGAGCTTCTGATCACCGACAACATGCACGAGCGCAAGCACAGGATGTTCGAGAAATCCGATGCCTTCGTGGCGCTGCCGGGCGGCATCGGCACGGTCGAGGAGATCGTCGAGATCATGACCTGGGCGCAGCTCGGGCATCACCGCAAGCCAATCGTGTTCGCCAACATCAAGGGTTTCTGGGACCCAATGCTCTCGCTCATCGAGCACATGTCGGGCGAAGGCTTCATCCATACCGCACATAGGGTCAAGCCGCTGGTGGTCAACGACCCCGAGGCCATCGTCGCCGCCATCATGGTGGCGGGTTCGTCGGTGGATGCGCCGACGGAAGGCGTGCAGGCGGTGATAGACAAGATGTAGGTCTAGGGGAGTAAGGCAATAGGGGAGTAAGGGAGTATGTGGGTGACCGCCGGCTGATGAGGTACCCCTACTCCCCTACTCCCCTACTCCCCTACTCCCCTACTCCCCTACTCCCCTACTCCCCTACTCCCCTACTCCCCTACTCCCCTACTGCCTTCCTCAAATCCCCAATCACCGCCCTCCGATCATTGCGGCGCCAGGCGAGATGGATTTCAACGCTGCGCTTGAACCAGGGCATATCGCGAAAGACGATGCCGGCCGGCACCGCGTCGCGCAGGCTTTCCTGCACGGTGGCCAGGCCGAGGCCGGCACTGACAAGGCCGAGCGAAGTCAACGGATCGGCCGTCTCATAGGCGATGTCGGGCACGAAGCCGGCCTCGACGCAGGCCGCGAGAAACTGCGCGCGGTTGGTGTCGTCGGGCTGGCGCACGACGGTGATCCAGACACGGCCGTCGAGATGGCTGGGCTGGATGTCGGCGACACCTGCAAGCGGATCGCCCTCGGGGATCGCGAGCACCAGCGGTTCGCGCCGCACCAGCATGCTGTCCAGGTCCGGATCGCTCTTCGGGGCCGGCGCATAGACGAAGCCGAGGTCGAGCGCCCGGCTTCGCAGATCTTCGAATTGCGCGGCCGTGCGGCGGCTGCGCAATTGCAGATGGAAATCCGGCCGCTCGCGGCGGAATTCCCTGAGCATGACGGCGATCAGCCCGGCATGCACCGCGCCCTCGACATAACCGATGGCAAGGCTGCCGGCGGCGCCGCTGGCAAGGTTGCGGCCGAGCTCCTCCAGCCTCGCGGCATTGGCGAGCAGCGTGCGGGCCTCCGCCAGGAAAGCCCTGCCTTCGGCGTTGAGATGGACGCGCTGCTTCGCCCGCTCGAAGAGCGTGACGCCGATCTGTTCTTCGAGCTGCATGATCTGCCGGCTCAAGGGCGATTGAGAGATGTGCAGCTGCTGGGCCGCGCGGCCGACATTGCCGGCCTCGGCGACGGCGACGAAATATCTTACCTGGCGCAGGTCGAGCATTTTTTTGCCCCTTTGGCTTCAAGTCCTAACAGGTCTGAACTTTAGCCTAATCAGTCTTGGACAGTCTGACCAGCCGGCGCGATATCTCCTCGCATCAACCGGCCACAAGGAGACCGCCATGCAGTTCTTTGCCCTTCTCGCCCGCAACACCCAGAAGTTCAGCGACGCCGATTTCGCGCCGCTGCTTCCCAATGAGTCCGAGCAACGCAAGACCCTTTATGCGCAGGGCGCCGTGCGCCAGATCTGGAACCGCGGCGATATTCCCGGCAGCGGCATGATGTTCGAGGCGGCCGACGACAAGGAGGTGCGCGGCCATCTCGCCACTCTGCCGCTGGTCGAGGCCGGCATGATGGAGATCGCGGCAATCGTGCCGCTCAACCCCTACCCCGGCTTCGGGCCGAAGCGCTGAGACCGGCATGGAGATCGGTGCTGCCGCTCGTCCGGCAGCACCTATGAGCCACCGAAGAGGCACCGAAAAAAGCCGCCTCGCCCCGCGCCGCCATAACGTTCAGGCAGAGGACGCGTGAGCAGGAACTGTTCGTGGCCCTCGACGGTCTCGGTGCCGCAATAGCTGCATTGCAGCGACCGCGCCAACGGAACGATCTCCCTCAACACCGCTCCGAAGCTCTCACCATCGATCGGCACGTTCTTCGCCATGCGCAGCTCACGCGAAAACGTCTCCAGCCCAAGGAACCGATAGCCGCGCTTTTCGAGCTCGGCGCGCAACTTTGCGAGGGACGGTTCCGCGCCCCAGAACTCGAAGCGCGTCGGCCGGACGCGGGCGTCGGCGGCGACTTCAAGGCCGAGGTCACCGATCGCCTCGGCAGGAAGAATGAGCGGCGCAACCGCTGCCAGTGAATGCTGTTCGATGGCGAGCGGGAAGGCCGAGGCCTCGGCCGCCGCGCGGGCTATCCGCTCGAAGCCAGCGACATCCTCCGTTGTGAAATAGAAATCCCGGCGCCCCTCGCCATGCCGCTCTGCCAGGTAGCAGGCAGGGCAGCCGGTGGTTGCCAGATCCCCGCAAAGCCTTTCGAGGAAGGCGTAGTTCCGAACCGACCCTTTGGGGGTCAGCAGGGCGTCGCGCGGCGTCAATTCGTTTGCGCGCGGAGTGATCTTCAGGAGCAGGACCGGCAGCGAGGCGGCCGCCCGCAGGAGCGCCATGTTCAGCCGCGCATGAACGAACAGCTCACCGCCGTCGGGGCGATAGCGCACCAGGCCGCGATGCGGCTCCGCCTCGCGAATGACCTCCTCGGTTTCGTCGTTTGAGATTTGTTCGCCGGTGACATGGAACTGAAGCAACGTCATCGCCCAATCCTCGTCCGCATCAGTAGGTCAGGCCATCTTGCCAGTTCAAGGAGCCGCCGCCCAGATCTCACGGCCAGGCGTTCCGCATTGCGTTGACCGAGAGCCAGGCAATCGACGGCAACGCCAGCCGCAGCCCTGCTAAACGCGCCTCGCCATGCTCGTTCTGCTGGAATCGCCGCCAGGTCTGGAAGGCTGCCCCGAGGACAAGCAGCGCATTGCGGAGACCTAGCGGCGGCCAGGCAGCAACCGCAGGACGAAGCCCACGACGAGGCCGAGGACGAAACCGAGCGGGCCGGTGATGAAGATGCCGAGCAGCGGTCCCTGGTTTGCTTCCGGCGTTAAGATGACCGGTCCGACGAAACCGCCGAGGAAGCCGACGATGCCGAGTATAGCGCCCCACTTGAGCATTGATCCCCCATTGGCTGCCGAGCCACTGCAGCAGATTCCCGAATGCGAACCAAGCCCGAGACATTCTCGAACTGGCTCACCGGCCGCACGCCGGTGCGGCGCTGGGGCGACGTGGAAGAACTCGCAGGTGCAGCGGTCTTCCTGGCGTCCGACGCGGCGAGCTTCGTGACGGGACAGACGCTCTTGGTAGATGGCCGGATTACGAGTGTGTTGTGATGGCCCCTCGAACCGGCAGGCTTTTCCCGTATCTGGCCAGCGCCCCATCCACCGACAGCCTGCCGGAACCGGCGAGCGCCAGGATGAACATGCCGCCTGCGATCGCCAAATCCTTTTCGAAATGCAGGAGCTCGTTCTGGCTGGCGAAGTTGGTGTGGAAGAGGCTTGCCGTCACCAGGCAGAACAGGCCGAGCGCTACCGCGCCGAGCCGCGCCAGGATGCCAAGCGCGACCGACAGGCCGGCGCCGAGCTGCAGAGCGATGGTGGCAAGAAGCAGCGGCGTGCCGACGCCGAGGGCTGCCATCGCCTTCTGAGCGCCCTCGAAATGGGTCGCGAGTTCAAGCCCTTCATGCACGAAGATCAGGGACAGGAGCAGGCGGCCGGCAAGCAGGACCGCGTCCTTTGCACGAAGCTTTTCGGCAAGTTCGGTCGGTGTCATGGTCGGCTCCAATAGGATTGTTCGTCAGGAGAAATTTCGAGACGTTGCCCGAGACCGTACCTTTACGGGAACAAGGCGACCGCATTGACGATTCCCCCAAGCGCAGCGCCGCCCCTCACCTGCCTGCCGGCATCCTCTCCCCGTATAGTGACGGGGAGAGGGGCGCTCTCATCGACGGTTTCGCCAATCGCCAACGTGGCAAGAAGGCGCCAAGGGCGCGCGACTGGCTCCCTTCTCCCCGTCACTATACGGGGAGAAGGTGCCGGCAGGCGGATGAGGGGCGGCGCAGGCGTTCGCCGATAGCTGCCTCACCACTTGTCCCACTTGGAGGAGCGAGGATGGTAGTGTGCTGAGAGTTCTGCAAATTCGCTGAGAGAGGGCGGTCATGGCAGGCTGGTGATTGTTCACGTCACCTGATTCCCGCGAAGGAACGCCACCATGACCAAGATCGAAGATAAATCCGCCATAGCTGCCGTCAAAGACATTCTGCTTTCGAACCCGGATGGGCTGCACGAAGTGATCCGCGCAGTGATGCAGGAGGTCCTCGAGGCCGAGATGGACGAGGCGCTGGGCGCTTCGAAGAGCGAACGGACACCGGAGCGGCTCGGCTATCGCTCTGGGTATTACGGCCGCACGCTTGTCACCCGTGTCGGCAAGCTGGAGCTGCGGGTTCCGCAGGACCGGCAGGGGCGCTTCTCCACCGAGCTGTTCGAGCGCTACCAGCGCTCCGAGCGGGCCTTGGTGGCGACGCTTGCCGAGATGTACGTGCAAGGCGTGTCGACCCGCAAGGTCAAGGCGATCACCGAGGAGCTGTGCGGGCATGCCTTCTCGGCCTCGTCGATCTCGGCCATCAACAAACGGCTGGACGAAAGCCTGAAGGCCTTTGCCGAGCGCCCGCTTCAAGAGCCCTTTGCTTACCTCGTGCTCGATGCCCGCTACGAGAAGGTGCGCGAGGCCGGCATCGTCATGAGCCAGGCGGTGCTGATCGCGGTCGGCATCGACTGGGACGGGCGGCGCCAGATCCTGGCCGTGGAGATGGCCAATCGCGAGAGCCGCTCGGCCTGGAAGGACTTCCTCGTGGCGCTCAAGGCGCGCGGTCTTAGGGGCGTCGAACTGGTCGTGTCCGACGACCATGCCGGTCTGGTCGCGGCGATCGGCGAGGTGATTCCGGAAGCGGCCTGGCAACGCTGCTACGTGCACTTCCTCAGGAACGCGCTCGATCACCTGCCGCGCAAGCACGGCGACGACTGCCTGCAGGAGCTCAGATGGCTCTACGACCGGCGCGATCTCGCCGAGGCCAAGGCCGATCTCGCCGCGTGGCTGGCCAAATGGTCGGGCCGCTATCCGCGGCTGACGACGTGGGTGGAGGAGAGCATCGAGCGCACGCTGACCTTCTTTCGCCTGCCGCGCCAGCACCACAAGCACCTGAAGTCGACCAACATGCTGGAACGCCTCAACGAAGAGATCAGGCGCCGCACCTATGTCGTGCGCATCTTTCCCAACGCCGAAAGCTGCCTGCGCCTGGTCAGGGCGCTGGCCGTCGAAACCAACGAAAACTGGATGGAGGCCAACCGCTACATCAACATGGACGACCTGCGCGAGCACAAGAAGCTCGCTCTGCGCCAAGCCGCATGACCAGCCTCATGGCCGCCCCTTTTTGCAGAACTTGACGCACACAACCGCGAGGATCAGGGCATACAGCCTACTTCGTCACCTTGGTGTCGATGGCCTGCTCAAGATCGGAAAGCTCCTCGCAGCCGGCCGGGCAGAGCTTTTGCAGCGAGGCGAGCTGCTCCTTGGCCTTGGCCATGTCGCCGGTCTCGACATAGAGCTCGCCGAGATATTCATGCGCCGCCTTATGGTCCGGCTTAAGCTCCAGCGCCTTGGCGTAGTAGGTCAGCGAGGTCTGGTAGTCGCCGGTCTTGCGCAGCGTGAAGCCGAGCAAGTTGTAGACGTCGGCCTGCTGGTTGTCCTGGGCAAGGTCGCGCAGCTCGGCCAGCGCGCCCTTATAGTCCTTGGCGTCGATCTTGGCCTTCACTGCCGTCAGGTCCGGCGCGTCGGCACCTTCGATGTCGTCCACGGCATAGGCCGGCACGGCGATGGCGATCGGGGCCGCGGTCAGCACCGCAATGGCGCCGAGCACCGCGAAAAGTGCATGTTTCATGGGAGTTGGCTCTTTCTGTTAAGGATCCGATTCAGATCTGGGTTGGGGTGAAGGCGTAGGCATTGCCGTCCTTGACGAAGCTGCCGGTGCCGGGGAACGGGAAGTGCGAGCCGCAGATGCGGACATTGTCGGCGATCACCTGGTCGATGACCTTGTGGCGCGTGGCGATAGCCATCGGCCCGTCCTGGTCGTAGGCGCCCTGCCATTCGGGATGCGGCGCCAGCAGCGCCGGCACGTACATGGTGTCGGCCGAGACGAGAAACTGCTCGGAGCCGGCATCGACATGATAGACGGCATGGCCGGGCGTGTGGCCCGGCGCCGCCATGATGCGGATGCCGGGCACCACTTCGGTGCCGTCCTCGACCAGCTTCCAGTTCTTCCACTTCGGGAAGTTTTCGGCGATGCGCTTGCCCGCCGGCTTGCGGCCTTCGGGCAGCTTGGCGAGCCGGCTGGGGTCGGTCCACCAATCGTATTCGGCGGCGTTGACGATCAGCTCGGCATTCGGGAATACCGGCGCGTTGGTGCCCTTCTCCATCAGGCCCCAGACATGGTCCGGGTGGAAATGCGAGATCATGATGGTGTCGATCGCCTTGTAGTCGATGCCGGCGGCCTTCATGTTGGCCGGCAGATGCGTGGCGTTGGCCTGCCACTGGCCGACGCCGGAACCGGCATCCATCATGATGGTGCGGCCGTTCATCTTGAGCACGACGACGGTGAGCGGAATCGGCATGAAATCGGTGGTGAGCCCGGCCTTGGCGAGAGCGGCCTTGGTGTCGTCGACCGAAACGTCCTTGATGAAGGCCGGGTCATGGGGCTTGCGCCAGATGCCGTCATAGACGGCGGTGACCTCGAGCGAGCCCACCTTGTATTTGTAGAAGCCGACCAGCGGCTCGACCGGGGTTTCGGCGTGAGCGGCCGGCGCGAATTCCAGTCTGCCGGCAATGCCGAAGGCGGCCGCGGCGGCGGCGGATCCGAGCACCATACGGCGTGTCATGTTGAACATCAGAAGTCTCCTCTAGTGACTGCGTGTAGCGGTGGTTCCCCGGGCGTGGGCATTCCTCCGAGCTGACGGCGCGAGGCCCGAGAAAGGTTCGCCTCGCTACACGGCAAGACCCGGAAGGCCCGGGCTTTATTCCCGGGGCGCGGGAGAATTTTTTGAAAAGCACGCAATCGGAAACGAGACCGCCGGAGCGCCGGCCGTCATCGAACTGTCACACGCGAGCGGGGTTGCGCATGCTAGAAACGCTGCCTGGCCGCCCCCGCGACCCGACCGCATCAAGAACCGGCGAAGCCGCCATGAACATCGCTGTCCCCAACGAAGGCACCGACCTCTCGCCCTATCTGCCCGACGAGCACGGGCTGTTCTTCATCTATCATTTCACCGCCGAGGGCTTGCGCACCAAGGACCCCGCCGAGGCGCTCTGGACGTGGCGCAGCTACCAGATCACCGACATGCGCGCCCGCCACGAGATCGCCGCCGAGCAGGCCCTGCCGGCTGCTGTGCGCGAGGCCTTCCTGTCGCCCAGCCACGGCTGTCACATCGATTTCGAGGACGACTTCCTCTACGGCGATCTGCCCGACCTCAGGCACGACTTCGCCGAGGCGCGCGGGCTCACGCATTTCCGCTTCGCCTTCAACGAGACGATGCTGATCGGCGCCCGCAAGCAGCCGCTGGAGTCGGTCGACAAGATCCGCAAGCTGGTCGAGAGCGGCACGCGCAGATTCCGCTCGCCGGCCGAGCTGATCGAGGCGGTGATGGGCCAGTCGCTCGACGGCATGTCGGGCGAGCTCGACAAGATGGGCGACACGCTGGACGGCATCGAGGACCGCATCGTCTGCGACGCCTGGCACAGCGAACGGCAAGCCCTGGTCGACGCGCGCCGACACCTGGTGATCATCCATCGGCAGATGGCGACGCTCACCAACCTCTTCCGCCATCTCGACCATTCGCACCGCGACGACCTGCCGGACCCGATCAACGACATGGCAACACGCCTGTCGCACCGGGCGCACACGCTGCATCACGACGGCGAGCAATTGCAGGCGCGAACCAGGCTCCTGCAGGACGAGCTGATGGCGAAGCTGACCGAGCAGTCGAACCAGCTGCTCTACATCCTTTCCGTGATGACGGCGGTGCTCTTGCCGATGACCATCGTCTCCGGCCTGTTCGGCATGAATGTCGGCGGGCTGCCGCTGGTCGACACGCCGATGGGTTTTTGGGTGGTGACGGCGATGTCGGTCGTGATCGCCGGCATCGTCTATATGATCGTGCGGCGACTGGGGCGGGTTTGAGGGCGAATGCCCTACCTCGTCGCGGGAGCCGGCTGTCGGACCTCGCGGCCCCTGAACATCGACCAGCTATACATGGCCAGCGCCGTCCAGATCAGGGCGAAGGCTATGGCCTGGATGGTGCCGAACGGTTCGTCGAAGATCAGCACGGCGATCAGGAACACCATGGTCGGCGCGATGTATTGCATGATGCCGATGGTGGAGAGGCGCAGCAGCCTGGCGCCGAAGGCAAAGAGCAGAAGCGGCACCGCCGTGATCGGGCCGCAGCCGATCAGCAGCGCGGTGTCTTTTGCGCTGCTGGAGACGAAATGGTCCTGCCCGGTGGCGATCAGATAGGCGATGTAGCAGAGCGCCGGCACCGAGAGCAGCAGCACTTCGAGCAGAAAGCCTTGGCTCGGGCCGATCGGCAGCGTCTTCCTGAAGAAGCCGTAAGCGGCGAAGGAGAAGGCGAGCGCCAGCGACACCCAGGGCAGCTTGCCGGCCTCCACGGTGAGCACCGCCACCGCGATCGCGGCCAGCGCCACCGCCGCGATCTGCAGGCGGTCGAGCCGCTCGCCGAGCAGCACGGCGCCGACGACGACGCTGACCAGCGGGTTGATGTAATAGCCGAGCGCGGTCTCGACGGTGCGGTCGACCGCGATCGCCCAGACATAGATGCCCCAGTTGATCGAGATCAGCACCGCCGTCAGCGCCGCCATGGCGATGCTCTTCGGCGTGCGGATCGCGGCCTTGAAATCGGCCGTGCGGCCGGCCCAGACCAGCACGCAGGCGGCGATCGGCACCGACCAGACGACGCGGTTGGCGATCACCTCGGCGAGCGGCAGATGCGCTACCGCCTTCATGTAGAAGGGTAAGAGTCCCCACAGGAAATAGGCGTCGAGCGCCAGTAGGAAGCCGCGGCGGGCCTTGGCATCTTGATCGAGCTGAGCTGTTTCGGTGACCATGGCCCAACGCTATGGCCCAGCGGATCGCCCAAGACCATCACAAAGTTATGATGGATCAATGGACTTTTTGTGATGGTTCAAGGGTTCGCGCGCTCCTCGCCCCACATAGTGGGCTACGGCATGCACACATTTCCAAGCGGCTGGCCTTTGGCGATAGCGTGCATGGCTTGGCGCATGACTGTCCAACGCAGCGCTGGTCGACCCCCACTCCGTCTCGGCTTCGCCGAGCCACCTCTCCCCCGATCGACGGGGTAGAGGAAAGGCGCCAAGCCTTTTGCCGCCAGCGCTCGTCCAGCAACGCTCCCTTCCTTTCCCTCCGGAGGGGGGAAAGGTGGCGCTGCGAAGCAGCGACGGATTGGGGGAACCACGTGGCAATCAAGCCTCCAGCCCGATCAGTCACGCCGGTCACAGAAGATGTGTGCATAGCGTAGCCACCTTCGCGGAGGCGAAGAAAGGAGCTCTACTCCGCCGCCACCAGCCCGGCCATCTCGCGGTTCTTCATCAGCTTGTAGACGATCGAATCCATCAGCGCCTGGAAGGAGGCGTCGATGATGTTTTCCGACACGCCGACCGTCCACCAGCGGGCTCCGGTGGAATCGTGCGATTCGACCAGAACGCGGGTGATGGCCTCGGTGCCGCCGTTGAGGATACGCACCTTGAAGTCGGCGAGCTCGAGATCGACGATCTCGCTCTGATATTTGCCGAGATCCTTGCGCAGCGCGATGTCGAGCGCGTTGACCGGGCCGTGGCCTTCGGCCACCGACATCTTCTCCTCGCCGTCGACCATCACCTTCACGATCGCCTCGGACACTGTCTTCAGATTGCCGTTGGCGTCGAAGCGGCGCTCGACCATGCAGCGGAAGGAGGTGACGTTGAAGAACTCCGGCAGGCCGTGCAGCATCTTGCGGGCGAGCAATTCGAAGGAGGCGTCGGCGCCTTCATAGGCATAGCCCTCGGCCTCGCGCTCCTTGACCACCGCGATCAGCGCGTCGAGCCGGTGATCATCCTTCGGCACGTCGATGCCGCGCCGCTTCAGCTCGGCCAGGAAATTGGCCTTGCCGCCCTGGTCGGAAACCATGACGCGGCGGCGGTTGCCGACGGCTTCCGGCGGTACATGCTCATAGGTCGCCGGCTCCTTGGCGAGCGCAGAGGCATGGATGCCGGCCTTGGTGGCAAACGCCGACGCTCCGACATAGGGCGCCTGCGCTTCCGGCGCGCGGTTCAGCAACTCGTCGAAGGCCCTGGAGAGCCGCGAGATGCCGGTCAGCGCCGCGGCTGAGATGCCGGTCTCGAAGCGGTCGGCGAAGGCCGGCTTCAGCGAAAGCGTCGGCACGATGGAGATGAGATTCGCGTTGCCGCAGCGCTCGCCGATGCCGTTCAGCGTGCCCTGGATCTGGCGCACGCCGGCCTCGACGGCGGCAAGGGAATTCGCCACAGCCTGGCCGGTGTCGTCATGGGCATGGATGCCGAGGTGGTCGCCCGGGATGCCGCCGGCGATCACCTTCTCGACGATTGCCCGCACTTCCGAAGGCTGCGTGCCGCCATTGGTGTCGCACAGCACCACCCAGCGCGCGCCGGCTTCATAGGCGATCTTGGCGCAGGCCAGCGCGTAATCGGGGTTGGCCTTGAAGCCGTCGAAGAAATGCTCGCAGTCGACCATCGCTTCCTTGGCCGAAGCGACCGCCGTCTCGACCGAGACTTTTATCGACTCCAGGTTCTCCTCGTTGGTGCAGCCGAGCGCGACGCGCACGTGGTAGTCCCAGCTCTTGGCGACGAAGCAGATGGCGTCCGACTTCGATTGCAACAGCGCAGCCAGCCCTGGATCGTTTGAGGCCGAGACCCCTGCCCGCTTGGTCATGCCGAAGGCAACGAATTTCGCACTTTCCGTCCGCTTCTGCTGGAAGAATGCGGTGTCGGTCGGGTTGGCGCCGGGATAGCCGCCCTCGACATAGTCGATGCCGAACTCGTCGAGCAGCTTGGCGATCGCGATCTTGTCCTCGACGGAAAAGTCGATGCCCGGCGTCTGCTGGCCGTCGCGGAGGGTTGTGTCGAAGAGATAGAGGCGTTGCTTTGTCATGGAAGTAACTCAAACGGCAGCGATCCTTCGCGCCTCCCTCTGTCCTGCCGGACATCTCCCCCACTTGGGGGGAGATTGGCAGCTTTGGCCTTGCCGCTCGTCCTGCGGCGCCGGCGATTGGCGAAAGCCGAAGCGCGGTCTGATCTCCCCCCTTGTGGGGGAGATGTCCGGCAGGACAGAGGGGGGCGCCGTGGAGCATGAACCTGCATGGTTATTTCCCCGCAAACCCATCCGTCGCCCGGATCAGCCGATCCAGGATCCCCGGCTCGGAATAGGCGTGCCCTGCCCCTTCGATGAGGTGAAAATCCGCCTTCGGCCAGGCCTTGTGCAGCGCCCAGGCGTATTTCGCCGGGCACGGCATGTCGTAGCGGCCGTGGACGATGGTGCCGGGGATATCCTTGAGCTTCCAGGCGTCGCGGAGCAGCTGCCCTTCCTCCAGCCAGCCGGCATGGACGAAATAATGGTTCTCGATGCGGGCGAAGGCGATGGCGTAGTCGTCCTGGCCGAACGGCGTGCTGGTCTCAGGCTCCGGCAGCAGCGTGATCGTCTCGCCTTCCCAGATGCTCCAGGCAAGGGCCGCCTCGACCTGGGCCTTGCGATCAGAGCCGACCAGCCGCTTGCGGTAGGCCGCCATCATGTCGCCGCGCTCGGCCTCGGGGATCGGCGCGAGAAAGCGTTCCCATTTGTCGGGAAACATCTCGGAGACGCCGAACTGATAATACCATTCGAGCTCGGCGCGGGTCAGCGTATAGATGCCGCGCACGACCAGCTCGCTGACGCGCTCGGGATGCGTCTCTGAGTAGGCGAGCGCCAGCGTCGAGCCCCAGGAGCCGCCGAACACCAGCCATTTGTCGAAGCCCGCCATCTCGCGCAGGCGCTCGATGTCGGCGACGAGATGCCAGGTGGTGTTGGCTTCGAGCGAAGCGTTGGGCGTCGATTTCCCGCAGCCGCGCTGGTCGAACAGGATGACGTCGTAGAGTTTCGGGTCGAACAGCCGCCGGTGTTTCGGCGAGATGGTGCCGCCCGGACCGCCATGCAGGAACACGGCAGGCTTGGCGCCCCTTGTGCCGCAGCGCTCCCAATAGATGGTGTGGCCGTCGCCGACATCGAGCATGCCCGACTCGAACGGCTCGATTTCGGGGTAGAGCGTGCGCAAGGAACTGCTGTGGATCGTCATAGTTTCAAGCCCTGCTGCGGCCAGTTGGCCGTCTCGTGGTCGGGATGCTGGAAGGAGATGATCTGCTCCTGCCGTCGATAGAAATCTGGATCGTCGAGGATCGGCGCCTCGAAGATCTTTTCCACCCAAGGCAAGCGAACCGCGTAGTTGACCTGGATCTGCGGCGCCAGATCCGAGCGGTCGTCGAAGGCGCCGATGGCGATCTCCAGTCCACCCGGCTGGCGGTAAGTCAGCGGCGTGCCGCAGCGGGCGCAGAAGCCGCGGTCGATGTTGACCGAGGACTGGAAGTAGCTCGGCTCCTCATGGGTCCATTCGACGCCGTCCCTCGGCACCGTCACCAGCGCGCCGAAGAAATTGCCGAACTGCTTTTGGCACATGCGGCAGTGGCAGATGGACGGGCGCCCGAGCTTGCCCTTGATGCGGAAGCGCACCGCGCCGCACTGGCAACCGCCTGTTCGAACTTCATCGGTCATGGTTTTTCCTCCGGCGGCCATTGGTCGGTGTCGTGGTCTGGATGCTGATAAGAGACGAGCTCGGCCAGATAAGGCGCTGACGAGACATCGCCCATCGTCTCCTCGGACGGCAGTTTCGAGATGCCGTCGACATAGGGAAGCTTCGCCTCGACGCCCCACTGGATGGTGGGCGCGATGCCCGCGGGATCGTCGAAGGCGGCGATCGCCAGTGCTATGCCATCCGGCGCCTCGAAGGTCAGCGGCGTGCCGCATTCGGCGCAGAAGCCGCGCCACGCGGCGCTGGACGAGCGGAAGCGCTTCGGCTCGCCGCGCGTCCAGTCGAGCCTGGCGCCGCGCACCGAGACCAGCGGCAGGTAGAAATTGCCGCTCGCCTTCTGGCACATGCGGCAGTGGCAGACGGATGCGTCGCCGAGCGCGCCCTCAACGCGGAAGCGCACGGCGCCGCACTGGCAGCCGCCCGCATAGACCGGCCGGTTGTCGAGGCTCATCGCTCGCTCCGATTCATGGGCTCACTCCGGGTCATGGCAGACCGCCTCGACATTGTTGCCGTCGGGATCGAAGACAAAGGCGCCGTAGTAGTTCGGGTGATAGTGAGGACGCAGTCCCGGCCCGCCATTGTCCCTGCCGCCGGCGGCAAGCGCCGCGGCATGGAAAGCGTCGACCTCGGCGCGGCTGCGCGCGGTGAAAGCGACATGCTGGTGGTCCTTCGGCTTCTCCTTGCCACCACTCAGCCAGAGCACCGGCCGGTCGCGGCCATAACCGCCGACCTTGGCGCCGCCGGTATATTCCTGCGGCACCATATAGAGCAGCGAAGCGCCCAGCGGCGCCATCGCCTTGTCGTAGAAGGCCTTGGACTTTTCGAAATCGGAAACGCTGATGCCGAGATGGTCGATCATGGAACGAGCTCCTCCGTTGGTGGCGCGGGCACCTCGGCCACGGCCAGGCCGGCCGCGATGACGATGTGCTGGCAGACATTGTCGATATCGCGGATCACGTCGTGGTTCCAGAAGCGCAGGATGGTCCAGCCGAGCGCTTCGACCTGCGCAGTTCGCGCGGTATCAAACGCCGAGACCTCAGGCGAAGCATGCTGGGAGCCATCCACCTCAACGATCAGCTTCTTGGCGGGACAAGCAAAGTCGACGATGCAGCCAGCTATTGGCATTTGACGTCGAAATGCCAACCCCATGAGGCGGTGTGCGCGTAGCTCGTTCCAAAGCTTCAGTTCGGCGTCTGTCATTTGCTTGCGCATCTTGCGCGCATTGCCGCGATTGACGGGAGATACAGGAAAATGGGTCATCGCGAGGCGCCCCCCTCTGTCCTACCGGACATCTCCCCCTCTAGGGGGGAGATCGGCGGCTTCGCCGACGGCGCCCAATGTTCAACGTCGGCGATTGGCGAAAGCCGAAGTGACGTCCAATCTCCCCCCTTGAGGGGGAGATGTCCGGCAGGACAGAGGGGGGTGCCTCGCGCCGTCCTCTCCAGTTTTACGTGGGGAACATCCACCCTCACCGCTTGATCTCCCACGTCGTCACGCGCTGGCCGGTAACCGGATCCTTGCCGTCTTTCAGTTGCACGCCCTGCGCCAGAAGTTCGTCGCGGATGCGGTCGGCTTCGGCCCAGTTCTTGGCGGCGATGAACTCAAGGCGTTCGGCGATCGCCTTGGCGATCGCCGCCTCGTCCACCTTGGCGGCGCCGACATCGAAACCCAGGAAGGCAAGCGCGGCCTTCAGTGAAGCGGCGGCTCCGTACTCGCCGCTGCCGCTGAAATCGACCGCCTCGCCGGCAAGCTGCGTCAGCCGCTGGAATGCAGCGTAGGTGGCGAGATCGTCCGACAGCGCTTCCACGACGTCGGCCGGCAGATCCTTTGCCGCCGCCGGCGCTAGGTCCGCGGCGCGCTTCCATTTGCGCAGCGTGTTTTCGGCTTCCTCCAGCTTGCGCACGGAAAAGTCGATCGGCTCGCGGTAATGCGTCATCAGCATCGCCAGCCGCAGCACCTCGCCAGGCCATTTCCTGCCGCCGAAGGTCTCTGTCTCCAGCAGTTCGTGGATGGAGTAGAAATTGCCGAGGCTCTTCGACATCTTCTGGCCCTCGACCTGCAGGAAGCCATTGTGCATCCACACATTGGCCATGACCTTGGTGCCATGCGCGCAGCGCGATTGGGCGATCTCGTTCTCGTGATGCGGGAAGATCAGGTCGAGGCCGCCGCCATGGATATCGAAGACCTCGCCGAGATAGGCGGCCGACATGGCCGAGCATTCGATGTGCCAGCCGGGCCGGCCCCTGCCCCAAGGGCTCTCCCAGCCGGGCTCTTCCGGGCTCGACAGCTTCCACAGCACGAAATCGCCAGGATTCTTCTTGTGCTCGTCGACGGCGACGCGCGCGCCTGCCTGCTGCTCGTCGAGATTGCGCTTCGACAGTTCGCCGTAGTCGGGCATCGAGGCGGTGTCGAACAGCACCTCGCCGCCGGCGACATAGGCATGGCCGCGCTCGATCAGCTGCGCGATCAGCGACAGCATGTCAGCCTTGCCGTCGGCGCGGGGCGCGACGAACTCGGTGGCCCGCGGCTCGTAGGTCGGCTCAAGGCAGCCGAGCGCAGCCACGTCCTTATGGTATTGATCGGCGGTCTTTTCGGTGACCTTGCGGATGGCATCGTTGAGCGACAGCTTTCCGGCCGCGATCTCGGTGCCGAAATCGCGCAGCGCCCTGGCGTTGATCTTGTCGTCGACATCCGTGATGTTGCGCACATACGTGACGTGGCTTTCGCCGTAGAGTTGGCGCAGCAAACGGAACAGCACGTCGAAGACGATCGCCGGCCGCGCGTTGCCGATATGGGCAAAGTCGTAGACGGTCGGGCCGCAGACATACATGCGCACATTTTTCGGATCGATCGGAACGAATTGTCCCTTCGTCCGCGTTAGCGTGTTGTAGAGGCTGAGGCCCTTCGATGCGTCAGACATGCGGTCCCGGTCCTTAGGTTCTTTGTTTGAGCATGACCTTATCCGAAAACCGGCTTCCACTTTTCGGGGTCATGCTCGGGCTGAAACCGGTCTTGCGCCAAGGCGCAAATCGGGCTCCAGCCTGCTGGCCGGGGCGTTTGTCCAATCTAGGGGAAGATAAGGCGAAAACGTCCGGACCAGCGCGAGGCTAGCCAATAATGCAAATGCCACAAATGGCGAAAGACGTTTTCATGGGCGGCTTTATCGCGCCCGCCGGTGTTGCCGTCAAGTCGCTGCAGCCAGGAAAGATGCCGTAGGATCACAGGTAAAAACGGGCCGAAACATTTTATTAAACATGTCGGCACAGTGATGAAACATTCTCAGGCTAGACCGCCAAAACGTCACGATTTGGTCCGAATCGACCATCAAACGCAGACACGAAAACGTTACCAGGGAAGAGAAAAATGCCTCGAAGCAAGCAGGAACAGGACCGACCGGCGCAACAGCCGCTCACCAAGCATTACCGCGCGATCGGCCCGGCAGCCATCGTCGCAGCCCTTCTTCACACCGCCAAGAAGAAGAAGCCGGCGCAGAAGATCGTTTCGCCGCGCGCCGCTTGAAAACGGCACGACCGGCGCGGTCTTCGACCATAAGGGCGCCGGTGATGAGGGCGACGCCAATGCGCGCCTCTCTTGGTCAGCATGATCTTGCCCGAAAACCGGTTCCCACTTTTCGGGATCATGCTTTAGAGCTGAGCATGATCTTGCCCAAAACCGGTTCCCACTTTTCGGGATCATGCTTAGAACAGGGTCATCTGGTTTTCGTCCGCGCCGGGCTTCTGGCGTCTGACCTTCTCGGGCTGAGGCCCGACGATGCCCCGCTCCTGAATCTCCGGCCCGGTGTTGGCGACCTTGTTGACGAGGTCGGAAACCGGAATTGCCTCGAAGAAATCGGGTTCGGCGGGCTTCAAGAGGTCGAGCACGTCGCGCGGCTCCTGCGTGCGGCAATCCAGCCAGCGAGCGAAGTCGCGCTCCTCGATCACCACCGGCATGCGGTCGTGGATATGGGCGATCCCGGCATTGGCGCGCGTCGTCAGGATCGCGCCCGTATCCATCTCGGAGCCGCCCGGCTCGGCATAGGTCTCGACCAGGCCGGCGAAGGCGACCATGCCGCCACGCTTCGGCCGGATCCAGTAGGGCTGGCCCTTGGCGGCGCCCGACTGCTGCCATTCATAGAAGCCGGAGGCCGGCACGAGAGCGCGGCGATGGCGCATGGCGGTCTTGAACGAGGCCTTCTCCAGCACGCCTTCCGAGCGGGCGTTGAAGAGCAGCGGAAATTCCCTCGTGTCCTTGACCCAGGCCGGGATCAGGCCCCAGCGCACCAGCATCGCCTGGCGGTCCGGCAGGTTGGAGCCCGGCGCACGCGGCGGACCGGCCAGCGCCATCAGCACGGGCTGCGTCGGCGCGATGTTGTAGCGGGCCGGAAACTCCTCCAGTTCCGCCAGGCCGAGAAAGGCGGCGGTCTGGTCCGGCGTGGCGGTCAAGGCAAAGCGTCCGCACATGAACTCGGCTCGTCGATCGGGATTTTCCCAAGGTGGCGATGGAACCTTGCTCATGCAACCGCTAAAAGCCGAGATCGGCCCGTCGATCCACAACAGGCTGTAGGAACGTTCGGCATTCCATGGAATCACGCCAGATAATCCCCGCCGTCTCCGTCGCCGTCGTGCGCGGCAAGACCGTGCTGCTGGTCAAGCGGGCGCGGCCGCCCTCGCAGGGGCTCTATGCCTATCCGGGCGGCAAGGTGGAAGCTGGCGAGACGCTGGTGCAAGCAGCGGGGCGCGAACTCGCGGAGGAAACCGGGCTCGAGGCGAAGGACTACCGCCGGCTGCGCGACACCCATATCGACGGCCGAGCCGAGAATCATGCCGTCGACTATCGCCTGACCGTGTTCGGCGCGGCCTATGTCGACGGCGAGCCCGAGGCCAGCGACGATGCCGCGACGGCCGCCTTCTACACGCTGGCGGAAATGGCGGAGATGCCGCTGGCGGACGAGGTGTTTGAAGTAGCCGAGGAGCTGCTTAGACCTGAGCAAGGCGCCGAACGGTAACCACCCAGAATGGCCTTGCGGGCGACAAAATGTTTCGCCACAAAGACTTGCTCTTCCATCGCAAGGCCCTGATGACCCGCGCCTCCCCCCTCCTCGCCGCATGCCTTGCCATCAGCATGGCCGTCACGCCGCGGCCGGCGCTCAGCGCCGAGGCGCCGTTCGAACATGGGCTGATGCGGCTCGCCGAGGTGCTGGGATCGCTGCATTTCCTGCGCAATCTATGCGGCGAGAAGGGCGACCGGTGGCGGGTCGAGATGGAAAAGCTGCTCGAATCGGAAAACCCCGATCCCGACCGGCGCGCCCGCTTCATCGCTTCCTTCAATCGCGGTTACCGCTCCTTCAGCGGCACCTACACACAGTGCACGCCCTCGGCGACCGAGGCCATTGCCCGCTATATGAAAGAAGGCGAGACGCTGTCGCGCGATATCGCTTCCCGCTACGGGAACTGAGGATCAGCCTAAAGGCTGCGATTATCCGACTCGCACATATTTTGGGGGAATCGACTCCAATGTGACATGCCTTATTGTGTCCGACTGCGCCTTGGTGCAATCATCTGTTGCGCTTGTGCAACAATGTTAATGAAACGTTAGTGCGCAAATGCGGAATTAACTCAAACTGAAGGTTTTGATGCCGCAAGCCGGCCTAATCGGCTAAGCTCGGCACGCATTGAACGCAGCCTTGCTCGAAATGTAGATTGCGACCGTAAAAATGTCGTATTTACAATGACTTATCCAAGGCTGCCGACGAACTGACAGGTCAAGCCCGATCCACCGTCGGATCGCCGCTTGAAGAAGGTGGACATCGCAATGGAACATGGCGTCAGCGACATCGACGCGTTGGTCAGGGAAGAAAAGCGACTGACCGCCGTGGAAAGCCACAGCGAAGCCTGGGCTGAAGGCTTGTCGGCCGGCATCGAGCCTGAAATCATCGCCGAAGCCGCCCTCGAAACCGCCTTCGGCGAAATGCTGCGCGCCAATGGCGAGGTCTCCGCGCTGGCCCTGCTCGACCGCATGCGCGAAAAGGTGATCTCCGGCGCCTTCGAGCCGGAGCGGCTCAAGCACTAGAGCGTTTCACCGTTTCACGGAAACGGCGAACCGCTCTATCTCTTTGTTTTGACACAATTCCGGACGGAAAACCGTTACACACTTTTCCTGGAATTGCTCTAGCCCCGCTTTTCGATAGCAGCTTTTGACGGCGACGCGCCACTTGGGCATCATGTGTCAGTGCTTAACAGCGCAAGGCGCTGTCCGGCACCAAAGCGCGTCGCGCTGGGACGGATCCAGGCTACGCGCTTTAGATCTTTGTTTTTATGCATGCCGTTTTCGCAAAACCGCTGCACACTTTTGCGCGACATGCATGAGGGCAATTCAGCGGGTTGGTAGAATCGCCGAATTGCTCTAGCCATTGGTTCACGCAATTCCGACGGAAAGCGTTGCACACTTCCTGGAATTGCTCCTGCGAGCCTGGGAACCATGGAGAGGCAAGGGGTGAGATTTTCGTTGGCAGGCCGGTCGCGCGCCTGGACGGTGGGCATGTGGGTCGCTGCGTCCGGCCTGGCGCTGCCGCTGGGCTTATGCCTCGCCAGCACGCCTTCCTACGCGCTGAGCGAGATCCAGCGCCAGGATCTGCCCTCGCCGGTCATGCCACCCGCCAATGACGACACGGTCGCGCCGGGGACAACCGTGCCGATGCCGGACCCACTCGGCAGCAAACCCTCCGACAACAATCAGCCGGCCGACGACACGAACAAGAGCGAACCTGAGACGCCATCCGGCAGCGGCGGCGTCACCAGCCCACGCACGGATCCGGACGCGCCGCCGCCACCGGTCGTCTACGACCTCGACAAGCTTCCCGAACCGGTCAAGCGCATGCACGGTCTGCTCATAGAGGCCTGCAAGACCGGTGACATCGAGAAACTCCGGCCGCTGATCGGCTCAGGCGATTCCATGACGCAGCTGTCGCTGGGCGACATCGAGGGCGACCCGATCACCTTCCTCAAGGGCCTGTCCGGCGACAGCGACGGTCAGGAGATCCTCGCCATTTTGGAAGAGGTACTCAGCGCCGGCTATGTCCATGTCGACACCGGCACCCCGCAGGAGCTATATGTCTGGCCGTATTTCTTCGCGCTGCCGCTCGACAAGCTCGACCCCAGGCAGCGCGTCGAGCTGTTCAAGCTCGTCACCGCAAGCGACTATGACGACATGAAGCAGTTCGGAGCCTATATCTTCTACCGCGTCGGCATCACACCCACCGGCCAGTGGCTGTTCTTCGTGGCCGGGGATTGAGCGAGCCGTTGTCTCGTTGAAGTGCGCGCAAGGTCGGCGGGACAGCGCCCCCCTCTGTCCTGCCGGACATCTCCCCCACTTGGGGGGAGATCAGATGTCACACCGGCTTTCGCCAGTCTGGTTGTGTGCGTCAAGTTCTGCAAAAAGGGGCGGCCATGAGGCTGGTCATGCGGCTTGGCGCAGAGCGAGCTTCTTGTGCTCGCGCAGGTCGTCCATGTTGATGTAGCGGTTGGCCTCCATCCAGTTTTCGTTGGTTTCGACGGCCAGCGCCCTGACCAGGCGCAGGCAGCTTTCGGCGTTGGGAAAGATGCGCACGACATAGGTGCGGCGCCTGATCTCTTCGTTGAGGCGTTCCAGCATGTTGGTCGACTTCAGGTGCTTGTGGTGCTGGCGCGGCAGGCGAAAGAAGGTCAGCGTGCGCTCGATGGTCTCCTCCACCCACGTCGTCAGCCGCGGATAGCGGCCCGACCATTTGGCAAGCCACGCGGCGAGATCGGCCTTGGCCTCGGCGAGGTCGCGCCGGTCGTAGAGCCATCTGAGCTCCTGCAGGCAGTCGTCGCCGTGCTTGCGCGGCAGGTGATCGAGCGCGTTCCTGAGGAAGTGCACGTAGCAGCGTTGCCAGGCCGCTTCCGGAATCACCTCGCCGATCGCCGCGACCAGGCCGGCATGGTCGTCGGACACGACCAGTTCGACGCCCCTGAGACCGCGCGCCTTGAGCGCCACGAGGAAGTCCTTCCAGGCCGAGCGGCTCTCGCGATTGGCCATCTCCACGGCCAGGATCTGGCGCCGCCCGTCCCAGTCGATGCCGACCGCGATCAGCACCGCCTGGCTCATGACGATGCCGGCCTCGCGCACCTTCTCGTAGCGGGCATCGAGCACGAGGTAAGCAAAGGGCTCTTGAAGCGGGCGCTCGGCAAAGGCCTTCAGGCTTTCGTCCAGCCGTTTGTTGATGGCCGAGATCGACGAGGCCGAGAAGGCATGCCCGCACAGCTCCCGGTGATCGCCTTGACCTTGCGGGTCGACACGCCTTGCACGTACATCTCGGCAAGCGTCGCCACCAAGGCCCGCTCGGAGCGCTGGTAGCGCTCGAACAGCTCGGTGGAGAAGCGCCCCTGCCGGTCCTGCGGAACCCGCAGCTCCAGCTTGCCGACACGGGTGACAAGCGTGCGGCCGTAATACCCAGAGCGATAGCCGAGCCGCTCCGGTGTCCGTTCGCTCTTCGAAGCGCCCAGCGCCTCGTCCATCTCGGCCTCGAGGACCTCCTGCATCACTGCGCGGATCACTTCGTGCAGCCCATCCGGGTTCGAAAGCAGAATGTCTTTGACGGCAGCTATGGCGGATTTATCTTCGATCTTGGTCATGGTGGCGTTCCTTCGCGGGAATCAGGTGACGTGAACAATCACCAGCCTGCCATGACCGCCCTCTCTCAGCGAATTTGCAGAACTCTCAGCACACTACCGCCAGTCTTCAGCCTTCGTTGCAGAAATGCGCGAGGCGCTGACGCTGCCAATCTCCCCCCTTGTGGGCCTTGTGGGGGAGATGTCCGGCAGGACAGAGGGGGCGCGAAGAAACGCCACGAATGATCTATGCTTTCATCAGAAGAGTGCCGTGGCCGAATTCGTCAGCCAGTTTCCTTATAAGCAGCTTCTCACGCGCCGTAAGGCGCTTTTGGTCGACAAAACGCCAATTGCGCTCGTACAGCGCAAATGCTTCTTCCGCCGGGATCGGGCGCGCGCTATCGCGATTCCAGACGAGTGCCTGGAGCTGCGGGAACTCTGCGGGAACGATCGGCGCGATATGTGCGGTCATGACGCGCTCAACATAGTGCAGAGCGCTTAAGAAATCCAACGCAGGCCCTAGGCTGCCAATGCCTCGGAAAACTCCACCGCCCTGCCCTGGCCGGGCATGGCGATCTCGCCTTCCCACATCACCCGGTTGCCGCGCAGGATGGTGCCGACCGGCCAGCCGATGACCTCCCTGCCGTCATAGGGCGTCCAGCCGGCCCTGGAGCCTGCCTGGGCGTTGGTGATGGTCTCGCGCCGCTTGAGATCGACGACGGTGAAATCGGCATCGTAGCCGGCGGCGATGCGGCCCTTTCTCGCCATGCCGAAGATGCGCTGCGGGCCGTGGCTGGAGACGTCGACGAAGCGCTGCAGAGTGAGCCGGCCGGCGTTCACATGGTCGAGCATGATCGGCACCAGCGTCTGCACACCGGTCATGCCCGACGGCGAGGCCGGATAGGGCTTTGCCTTCTCGGCCAGGGTGTGCGGCGCATGGTCGGAGCCGAGCACATCGACAATGCCTTGCGAAATGCCGTGCCAGACGCCGTCGCGGTGACGCGCGGCCCGCACCGGCGGGTTCATCTGGATCAGCGTGCCGAGCCGCGCATAATCGTCCGCCGAGAGCGTCAGATGATGCGGCGTCGCCTCGCAAGTGGCGACATCCTTATGCTGCTCGAGGAAGAGGATCTCCTCGGCCGTCGAAATGTGGAGCACGTGGATGCGTGCGCGTGCCTGTCTCGCAATGCGCACCAGGCGCTCAGTACAACGCAACGCCGCGATCTCGTCGCGCCACACGGGATGGGACGAGGGATCGCCCTCGACACGGAGCCCAAGCCGCTCGCGCAGGCGGAACTCGTCCTCCGAGTGGAAAGCAGCTCGCCGCCGCGTGTTGCGCAGGATGGAAGCCACGCCTTCGTCGTCCTCGACCAGCAGGTCGCCGGTGGACGAGCCCATGAACACCTTGATGCCTGCCGCGCCCGGCAGCCGCTCCAGTTCGCCGACATCGCCGGCATTGTCGCGCGTGCCGCCGACCCAGAAAGCGAAGTCGCAATGCATGCGGCCGGTGGCGCGCCGCACCTTGTCGGCGAGGGCCGCTTCGCTGGTGGTGAGCGGATTGGTGTTGGGCATCTCGAAAACGGCGGTCACCCCTCCGAGCACCGCCGCGCGCGAGCCCGTCTCCAGGTCCTCCTTGTGCTCCAGCCCCGGCTCGCGGAAATGCACCTGGCTATCGACGACGCCCGGCAGGATGTGCAGGCCGCGGCAGTCGATCGACTCGCCGGCGGAGGCCTGGCCTAAATCGCCGATAGCGGCAATGCGCCCTGCCCTCACGCCGACGTCGCGCAGACCTTCGCCGTCATGGTTGACCACCGTGCCGCCTGTCAGGATGAGGTCGAAGGTGGTTGCCATGAGCAGGTCCAATCTCTTGCCGGAGGAGTGCGGCCGGCTTACGTAATGGCCAACAATTTTGCAAGATCAGGCCGCTCATGCCCTATGCCCTGCTGAAAGACCGCTCGCTCATTTCCGTGTCAGGCCCGGATGCCGAGCATTTTTTGCAGAACATCCTGACCACCGATCTCGACGCGCTCGGCGCCGGCGAAGCGAAGCCAGGCGCGCTGCTGACCCCGCAGGGCAAGATCCTGTTCGATTTCCTGATATCGCGTGCCGGCGACAACGGCTTCCGGCTGGACTGCCGGTCTGACATCGCCGACGATCTTATGCGCCGGCTGACGCTTTACCGGCTAAGGGCAAAGGCCGAGATTGCCAAGCAGGATCAGGTGGTTGTCACGGTTGCGTGGGGCGATGATTCAACCGCCTCATTTTCTGATTCAACGGCGCTTGCCGACACTCGCTTTCGCGACGTTGCGGTCAAGCGCGCCTATGGCGACGCGGCGCAGAACGGCGGCGATGCCGGCGCCTGGCAGGCGCTGCGCATAGGCAACGGCATCGCCGAAAGCGGGTCCGATTACCAGCTCGGCGATGCCTTCCCACATGACGTGCTGCTCGACGAGACCGGCGGCATCGGCTTCAAGAAGGGCTGCTATGTCGGACAGGAAGTGGTCTCGCGCATGCAGCATCGCGGCACCGCGCGACGCCGCGTGCTGATCGCCGCTGCCGCCGGCTCGCTGCCCCCGACCGGCACCGAGGTGACCGTCAATGGCCGGCCCGTCGGCACCCTGGGTTCGGTAAGCGGCGGACGCGGCCTCGCCATCGCCCGCATCGACCGCGTCAAGGCGGCGCTTGATGCCTGCGACGCGATCATGGCCGGCGAGACAGCAATCATGCTCGCCATCCCGGCCTGGGCGAAGTTCTCCTTCCCGCAGGACGCAGCCAGCGCGGAGGAGGCCTGATGGCAGCCGACAGGGCAGGCGCGCCCCCGCGCGCCTGGCAACGCATGCTCTCCGGCCGGCGGCTCGACCTGCTCGACCCTTCACCGCTCGACATCGAGATTGGCGATATCGCGCATGGGCTCGCCCGCGTCGCCCGCTGGAACGGCCAGACCAGCGGCGAGCACGCCTTCTCGGTCGCCCAGCATTCGCTCGTGGTCGAAGCGCTCTTCGGTGAGCTTTCCGCTGCAGCCTCGGCCGAGGCGCGGCTGGCGGCGCTGCTGCACGACGCGCCGGAATATGTCATCGGCGACATGATCTCGCCGTTCAAGTCGGTGATGGGCGGCTCCTACAAGGACTGCGAACTGAGGCTGCAGCGCGCCATCCATCTGCGCTTTTCGCTGCCGGCGGAGCTCAGCCCGGACCTGCTCAAGGACATCAAGCGCGCCGACCAGATCGCCGCCTATTACGAGGCGACGCTACTTGCAGGCTTCTCGACGGCGGAGGCGACCGAATATTTCGGCCGGCCGCGCGGCTTTTCCGCCGACCGCTTCGACTTCACGCCACGCTCGGTGACCTGGGCGCAAACGGCATTTCTGGAGCGTTTCGCGGCGCTAGAAGCTCATCGCCAGGCTTTTCTTGCTGTGAATTCCGTCAAGTAAAAGAACGCTAAATTAACCGGCGACCACGACAGTAATGTGTTCAGTCACGGTCAGCAGGCGCGCTCATGCCCGTCGCCCATGTCAAGGCTGGTTCGGCAGCAGGCAAGCGGAAAGCAATCCGTATTGGCCCGGCTCGACGGATAGCGGAAGAACTTCGCGCCCAGAACGAGCGTTTTTCGGCCGCCGTCGAGAACATGTCGCACGGCTTGTGCATGTTCGATGCCGAAGAGCGGATGATCATCTGCAACCGCAACTACATCGACCTCTTCCGTCTCGATGCCAAGGTGATGAAGCCCGGCATCCGCTTCTTCGACATCCTGCAGCACAGCGTCGATATCGGCATCGCCTCGCAAAGCGCCGAGGAACTCTACGCCGTCCGCAAGCCCTATATCGACGGCGCGAAGCCCTCGACCTATGAGGAGACTCTGGCGGATGGGCGCATCATCGTCATCTCGCACCGGCCGCTGACTTCCGGCGGCTGGGTGTCGATCTACGAGGACGTCACCGAGCAACGGCGCGCCGAAGAGGAGCTGAAGGAGCAGCACCGCCGCTTCGACGCCGCGCTCGGCAACATGTCGCAAGGCCTGCTGATGTATGACGCCGACGGCAAGATGATCGTGCGCAATCAGCGTTTTCTGGAGCTCTATAAGGTCACCGCGGCCGATTTCCCGTTTGGAACGACGCATCGCGACGCGCTCGAACGATTGCTGGAGCTCGGCATCTACACCAAGATCGACGTCGACAGCGAAGTCGCCAAGACCGAAGCCTGCCTGCGGGCGGGGAAGATGCAGTCGACTTATCGCTATCTTGCCGACGGCAGGACGTTTCTGGTTGTCCGCCAGCCGACGAGCGGCGGCTGGGTGGTTACCTTCGACGATGTCACCGAACAGCACCGCACCGAAGAGCGCATGACCCATCTTGCGCACCACGACACGCTGACCAACCTGCCCAACCGCTCGATGTTCCGCGAGCGGCTCGACCAGGCGCTGGGCGAGCCCAAAGTCGCGCCGCTGGCGATCCTCTCGCTCGATCTCGACCGCTTCAAGGCGGTCAACGACACCTTCGGCCATCCGGCAGGCGACTGGCTGCTGAAATGCGTGGCCGAGCGCCTGCGGCGCTGCCTGCGCAGCGAGAAGGACGTGGCGGCGCGTTTCGGCGGCGACGAATTCGCCGTCATCCAATCCGACGTCAGAGGCGCGGCCGATGCCGAAAAGCTTGCCAAACGCATCGTAGAGGTGATCGGCAAGCCCTATCGCGACAAGGGCCGCGAGATGCATGTCGGCGTCAGCCTCGGCATCGCGCTCTATCCCGGCGATGGGGAGGATGCCGACACGCTGCTCACCAACGCCGACTTGGCGCTCTACCGCGGCAAGAGCGAGGGCCGCAACATCTATCGTTTCTTCGAGCCCGGCATGGACGCCATGGTGCGTGAACGACGTGCACTTGAAGCCGATCTCGAAGCCGCACTCCCGAGGCGCGAATTCGAGCTGGACTACCAGCCGATCCTGGACATAGCGTCCGGCGACATCGTCGGCGCCGAAGCGCTGATGCGCTGGCGCTCGCCGTCGCGCGGGCTGGTGTCGCCGCAAGAGTTCATCGCGGCTGCCGAGGAGACCGGGCTGATCGTGCAGCTCGGCGATTGGGCGCTGCGCAAGGCCTGCAGCGCGGCGGCGGGCTGGCCGCGGGACGTGCGCATGGCAGTCAATGTCTCGGCCGCCCAGATCAAGAGCGGCAGCTTCGCCCGAAGCGTGATCTCGGCGCTCGCCTTCTCCAGCCTGCCCGCAAGCCGGCTGGAACTCGAAATCACCGAAACGGTGATGATGGACGAGAGCGATACGGTGTTGAGGACGCTCGGGCAGCTGCGGGAACTCGGCGTCCGCATCGCGCTCGACGATTTCGGCACCGGCTATTCCTCGCTCGGCTATCTGCGGCGCTTCCCGGTCGACAAGATCAAGATCGACCGCTCCTTCATCCACGACCTCGACAAGCGCGACACGGCGGCGGTCGTGCGGACGGTGATCGGGCTTGGGATAGAACTCGGCATCACCGTCACCGCCGAAGGCGTCGAGACCGAGGCGCAGCTCGACATGCTGCGCAAAGCCGGCTGCGGCGAGGCGCAAGGTTTTCTGATCGGCATGCCGGCCAAGGCCCCCGAGATGAGCCGGCTGCTGCGCTCACGGGAAAAACTGCGCCAATCCGGCTGACAGCCAGATGTTTCGGCCCGTCAGCGCAGCGTCTCGATGTACTTCTCGTGGAAGCTCACATAGCCGGGCTCGACGATCTTGAGATGCCGCTCGATCAGCCGGTGGAACGCCGGCAACTGGTGGAACGGCACGCCGGGATAGGCGTGATGCTCGGCATGGTAGGGCATGTTCCAGGCGAGCTTGCGGACGAACCAGTTGGTCAGTGTCGTCCTGGTGTTTTCCAGCATGTTGGCGACGAAGGGGCAGCGGCCATGCTCGGCCAGCAGATAGAGCCTGAGGAAGGGCTGCCCAAGCAGTGCCGGCACGATCCAGACATAAAGCAGCACGCTTGCCTTGAACCAGACGGCAAGCACCAGAACCACGACGTACAAGGCGATCATCGCCCGCGCCTCGGCCTGCACTTTCGGCAAGCCCTTTGGCGGCACATAGCTGTCGCGGCAGCGGCCACTGGCATTGGCGTAGAGCGTCTTGAAATGCCCCCACCACACCGGCAGGCCCGAGACATGGACGATGTATTGCCGCAAGGTTTCCGGCTTCGGGAAAGCCAATTCCGGATCGTTCTCGGGATCCTGGGTGAAGCGGTGATGCGCGAAATGGAAGTAGCGGAACCAGTCGGCGGGCAGCGCGATCGCCAGGCTGCAGAGCCGCGCGACGGCATCGTTCAGCCATTGCGTCTCGAACGCCGTCCTGTGCACGGTCTCGTGCAGCAGCGTGAACAGGAACACGATCAATATGCCCTGCGGCAGCATCAGAACCGGCCAGAACGGCACCTTGGCCGCGATCAGCGCGCCGAGGACGACGATGGCGCCGAGATGGATGGCGAACTGGATGAGGCCCGGCCAGTCCGACTTGCCGGTCAGCCGCCCGCGCTCCTCATTGGTCAGCGAGGCGATGACGTCGCGGTGGTCGATGGTTTCGGTGCGGTCAATGGCGTTCATGAGGCTACCGTACTGCAGAAAGAAACCTTTCGAAAAACGAGGAATTCTGCAAAATAGATAAGTTTAACTTATCTATGTGGTCGTCATGGTCGCACTTCCTTCCCTGCGCGGACTTCAGGCCTTCGAGGCGGCGGCGCGCACGGGCAGCTTCGCCGCGGCGGCGGAAGAGCTGTCGGTTTCGGCGGCAGCCGTCAGCCAGCTCATTCGCACCGTCGAGGAGCAGATGGGCCGCAAGCTGTTCCACCGCGCCAACCGCCGCGTCGTGCTCACCGAGGCCGGCGTCGAGATGCTGCCCAGGCTCACCATGGCCTTCCAGGAAATCGGCAGCGTCGCGCGCGATGTCGGCGGCGATGCGTTCAGGCCGAGGCTCGTCATCTCGGTGCCGCCTTCGATGGCGATGGGCTGGCTTTCCGAGCGTCTCGCCGGCTTCGTCGCCAGCCACGGCGCCGCGGACATTTCACTGAGAGGCGACGACGATCCGGTGCCGTTCGATCACGAGCTGATCGACATCCGGCTTTCCTACGGTCCGCACTATCGCGAGCACGCGACCGAGGAGATCATACAGGACGCCGTCTATCCCGTCTGTGCGCCAGGCCTTGCCGGCGCAATCAAGCCGGAAAGCCTCGCCGGCCTGCCCTTGATCCACACCGACTGGGGACCGACCGGCGCCGCCTTTCCGTCCTGGCGCAACTGGTTCGAGGCGGCGGGCGTGGGAGCAGGCCGGGCGGCGCAGCGCGGCCTTTCCGCCAATTCGTCGCGGGCAGCACTCGACCTGGCTATTTCAGGGCTAGGTGTCGCGCTGGCACAGGGGATCTACTGTGCCCAGGCGCTGGAAGACGGCCGGCTGGTCCGACCCGTGGCGCGAGCACTGGACCTGCGCCAGCCCTACTGCCTGACGATCCCCGAACGCAGCGCAAGGCGCGACGTGGTGGCGGCATTCCGCGAATGGCTGATCGAGGAATGCCGGCGCGCGGTCAGGTCGCCGGCGCTGGTCGCCTAGCTGGTCAAAGATGACCGGCCAGTGCCGCGACCATGTCCTTGCTGGTCGCGACCGGAACGATCTCGAACTCCACAAGGTCGGCCCATTCGACGACCCAGCGCTGCAGCAGCGTGACGTCATCGGCCTCGACCAGCAGAAAGCAGCGACTCATATCGCCGGCGATCCAGCTGTGATGCACGGTAAGCTCGTCGGGTTTCAGCCGGCCTTTGTCGCGGAAGCGGCGGTAGATGTCCTTGCGGTCGCAACCGCTAAAATCCTCGATCACGAAGAACAGCATTCTTTTCCCTCAGGTTGAACGATCTAATTGGGGAACTGGGGAATTGAGGAACTGAGGAACTGAAGAACTGAAGAACTGAAGAACTGAAGAACTGGAGAATTGAAGAGCTGGAGCAGTCAGAAGGATCATCAGTCCTCACTTCATCAGTTCTTCATCTCCTCAGTTCTTCAGTTCTTCAGTTCCTCAATTCCCCAGTTCCTCAGTTCCTCAATTCCCCAGTTCCTTACTTCCCCGCTTCTCCGGCCGCTACTTGTCCGGCCGCTCCAGGCGCTCCAGGAACCACTGCGTCAGCCGTATCCAGAGCTCGTCCTTCTCGCCGGAATCCTCCCAGCCGTGGTCGAGATTGGGATTGTCGTTGACCTCGATGACGAAGACGCCGTCCTTGGTTTCCTTAAGGTCGACGCCGTAGAGTCCGTCGCCGATGCATTTTGCCGCCTTGACCGCCGTCTCGACGACATGCGGCGGCGTCTGCTTCAGCGTGAAGGTTTTTATCCCGCCCTGGTCAGGCTTGCCGTTGGCCTTGTGGTTGACGATCTGCCAGTGCTTCTTCGCCATCAGATAATGCACGGCAAACAGCGGCTGGCCGCCGAGCACGCCGACGCGCCAGTCATATTCGGTCGGGATGAATTTCTGCGCGATGAGAAGGTCGGAATCCTCCAGCCATTCTGTCGCAAGCTTGGTGAGCTCGGCCAAATTCTCGCATTTCTTGACGCCACGCGAGAAGGAGGAGTCCGGGATCTTCAGCACCAGCGGGAAGCCCAAGGTCTGGGCAGCAAGCTCCAGATCGGAGGTGCCGGCAATCATCACCGTCGGCGGCACCGGCACCTTGTTGTAGGTCATCAATTCGTTGAGATAGACCTTGTTGGTGCAGCGGATCATCGACAGCGGGTCGTCGATCACCGGCATGCCTTCCTGCTGGGCGCGGCGCGCGAAGCGGTAGGTGTGGTTGGAGATGGACGTCGTCTCGCGGATGAACAGCGCGTCATAGTTGGCGAGCTTGGCCAGGTCCTTCCTGGTGATAGGCTCGACCTCGACGCCCATCTTCTCGGCAATCCGCGCCCAGTAGCGCAACGACGAAATCTCCGACGGCGGCAGTTCCTCATGCGGATCGACCAGCGTCGCGAAGGTGTAGCGCGCCGGCGTGCGGCCCTTGGTGTCGCGCCACTCGCGGTTGGTGTAGGTCTCCAGGCACTGCAGGAAGAAGGCCTCCTCCTCGTCGGTCATGCGGGCGAGCGGCAGGAAGCCGATCTTGCGGATCGAAGCCCATTCGGCGGTGTCCTTGATGTGGACCTCCAGCGCCGGCGCGCGGAACCAGTCGAACAACAGCTTGGTGAACCGGTCCCACACCTTCGACGGTCCGATGCCGAAGAAGACGGCGACCTTCGAGGGAAAGATTCCGCCGAGATCCTTGCGGCATTTGTTCAGCGCAAGCTCGAGCTCGGGCAGCGCGTGCTCGTAGAGCTTGCGCTCCGACAGATCGATCATGGTCTCGACGGTCGGGATCACCTTGTGGCCGCGCGAGCCTGCAAGCAGCGAGGCATAGTAGCCGCGGCTCTGATAGCCGTAGTTGTTCGACAGGTTGATCACCTTCGGCCGCTGGCCGCGAAACAGCGCCGGATGGGCGAGATAGTCGCGGTTGGTGATGATCTTGTGCGGCGTCGCCACCTGGTCGAGATCGTTCTGCCTGCCTGTAAGGATGACCCAGGTCATTGTTTCAGCGTTTTCCCAGAGTGATGGCGGCGCGCAAGCCGTCGCGGCCGAACTGAGCCATGTTCATGAAGATGCCATAGGGCACGGGGATGTTGGCGGCGTCGAGGATCGTTTCCTGCCTTTCGTCCTCGACCCAAGGATCATGGATCAGGATGTGGTCGCCGTCGTCGCCGATGGCGAGCACCCAATGCGGCACCTTCTTGCCGAACATCAGGAAGCCGCTGATCAGCACCAGCATCAGCTTGCCGTCGGCAAGGGCCGAGCGGATGTCGTCGATGCCGAACGAACGGTAATTCACGGGGATGCCGTAGAGTTCCGCGCGACGGCGAAAGTCGACCTGGGCGAGTTCCATCACCCGGCGCTTGTCCTCGCTGCGCACCGACTGCAGGAAGAGCGCGCCGTGGAAGGACACGAATATCTCGGCGGCAAGCCCGCTTTCATAGCCTGCAACCGCCAGGCCGAAAGGCTCGCAGCCGCCCGGCCCCGACATCATGAAAACCGTGGTCGCCTCGCGCCACAGGCGGATTTCCATGACGGGGTCGGGCACGAAGCCGCGGTCAAAATTCGCCATCGCCATCATCAGGCAGCACGGGCCGCAGGTGAATTCGCAGGTCTGCTGATAGAACGGCACCCCGGTAGCGGTCGGGACATCGCCGCGCAGTGTCTTTTCGTAACGCAGCGCGGTGGCGCCATCCTCGTAGTAGTCGGGCTCGCGGCCTATCCTGCGGTAGCCTGCCTGCTCGTAAATGTGCATGGCACGCTGATTGTCCTCGCGCACCTCGAGCCGCAGCATCATGCGATCATGCTCGTAAGCCGCCTCTTCGGCCGCGGCCAGCAGCTGACGGCCAATGCCGAGGCTGCCGAAGAAGGGACCTACGGCGATGGAATAGAGCCGGGCCACGCCGCTACCCTTGCGAAACAGCACTACCGCGTAGCCGGCGACATGGCCATCATTTTGAGCCACCAGCATCTCGGCGGTGTCGCGCTCAATCAATTGGCGAAAGGAGCGACGCGACAAGCGATCGCTTGAGAAAACAGCCTTCTCGATGGCGGCGAGGTCATCGACGTCTGACGCGCGGGCCTTGCGGATCTCGGCAGGCATGCGGGCTTGGGAGAACCTCGATTGGGTTAAGGAAATGGCCCCGGTCAACAAGCAACATCCCGGCCGAAGCGCCGGTACTCATCAAGCGCTATCGCTCCTTGATTTGGGCCGAATTGTGACAGGTTGCGCGGCGGCAAGGAAGCGCAAACTGTTTGAACAAGATCACTGTTTGGACGGGCTGCCGGCTGCGAAAAACGCAGCCGGTTTTCAGCTCGAAATACCGGCGAGAAGCTGGCCGTAGGCGCTCTTGGCGACGTCCGACAGGCGCTCGCGCGGCAGCGAGCCGACGACGGCGCAGCCATAGCCTTTGTCGAGCCAGTAGACCGCCTCGGGCCCGTCCGCCTCGGCCGCATAGGTGCCCTTGGCGGTCGCGGACGATTCGGCGGTGACGAAGAGCGAGATGCGCTCGCCCTTGGCGTCCTCGTAAAGCAGCATCGCGGCCTTGCCGTGCTCGCCCGAAGGCAGCAGCCGGCCGCCGACGAGCTCGAATCCTTCGGCCGCCAGATCGGGCGCGACCACCTTCAGCCCGACCCGGTTGGACAGCCAGGTCTGCAGATGGTCCTTGTCGCTTGCCGGCACCTCGACCGCATGGCGCTTCTCGGCGGCGTAGATGACATGGGCGGCTATCGCCTGCTCGGCGAGCTGGTCGTCGCTCTCGCCGCTTCGGCCGATGCCGCCGATGCCGGCGACATAGCCGCCGAGCCCGCCGACCATAAGCACGGCGGCTGCCGCCGCGGAAAGCCACCAGCGCGAGCGCCAGACAGGCGCCCTCGCCGGCGCTTCGCCGAGCACCGCTGCCTTGAGCCTTGCCGGCACCGGCTCGTCCATCATGCCGGCCAGGGCGGCGCGGAGCGCTGCGCGGTCGGCGATGTAGCGAGCGCTCTTCGCCTTCATCTCGGGATTGGCTTCGAGCCAGGCGTCGTAAGCCATGCGCTCCTCGCCCGGCAGCTCGCCATCGAGGGCCATGTGGATATCGCGTTCGGAGAAATCGCGCCTGGTCATCGCTCGACAATCCTTATCGAGCGGCGGCGCGAGGAGTCGTCGAGCAGACCGCGCAGTTCCTCGCGGCCGCGCGCGATGCGCGACATCAGCGTGCCGGCCGGCACGCCCAGAATGTTGGCGGCCTCGGCGTAGGAAAAGCCTTCGATGGCGACCATGACCAGTGCCGCGCGGCGATCGGGGCTGATCGCCTGCAACGCATCCATGATCTCGCGCGAGGCGACCGTCTCGACCTGATCGGCGGGCGCAGATTGGGCTTCGCCGGCTTCCAGCGGCAGCATCGCCGCCTCACCTCGCCGGTTAACCTTGCGCATCTGGTCGATGAACAAGTGATGCATGATCGTAAACAGCCACCTCCTGGGGCTTTCTCCAGTCTGCCAGTTGTCGAGCCGCACAAGCGCGCGCTCCAGGCAGTCCTGCACGAGGTCGTCGGCGGAATCGCGGTCGCGCAGCAGCGAGCGTGCGTAGCGACGCAAACGCGGTATCTCGCTCAGGATCGCTGCCTTCTTGTCGTCCATGACCGCTTGTTTCGAGGTCGTTTTCCATTCGATTGAACGCGCCTTTCCGGCGCGGCGCAAGCAGCCAGCGCGAAGCGGACCACCCGCTCCGGTACCCAAGCACCTTGATAACGCCGGCGAATGCGGATTTATTCCCGCCTTGGGCTGGAGCCCAAGCCAAGGTTGAAAACCGGCTTTGGCCGCCGTATATTCATCCCTGAATATCTTGAATATTCGTATCGGAATATACGCCGGTGGGAGTTTGCTATGTCTTTGTACATCCGCGATGACGAGGTCGACGCGTTGGCTCGTCAGTTGCAGTCCGCGATCAAAGCGCCCACGAAGACGGAAGCAGTACGAATCGCGCTCAAGCGTGAGCTCGAACGGGCGCACGCGGTCCTCCCACTAAGCGAGCGCATCAAAAAGTATCAGGACGCAGTGAGGGCGCTCGGTCCAGACAACCCGGACTTCGACATGAAGAAATTCATGGACGAAGGATGGGGTGACATCTGATGTTTCTCGATGCTTCCGCCATCATCGCGATCATTTCGGAAGAAGCAGATGCCCACCGTCTTCTCAAGAGAGTGGAAGCTGCCGAGAAACTCTATTTCTCGCCGAGTTCCTCATTCGAGGCGATCGTTGGCATAGCTCGTAGGAAATCCGTAGCAGAAAACGGCGACCAGATACCAACACCGCCGGCCCTGATCGAAGAATGTCAAACGATCGTCTTAGGCTTCCTGGCCGAACTCAAGGCCGTCGAGATTCCGCTGGACACGAAGATTCGAGAACTCGCTGTCAAGGCCGCTCGCGAGTACGGTCGATATGTCGGCCATCCCGCCAAACTGAATTTCGGCGACTGCTTCAGTTACGCATGCGCCAAAGCCTACCGCGTACCTCTGCTGTACAAGGGCAATGACTTCGTGCAGACCGATCTGGCCTGACCTTATCTGGTTTCGGACCTCGCCGCCCTTGTCAAAAGCCGCTGATAAAACAGCCCGATGCCGATCAGCACGGCGCCCAAGCCGATGAAGGACAGCGCGCGCAGCACGCCTTCCAGCTCCGACATGTCGAAGAGGAAGACTTTCAGCACCGCGACAGCGATGAGCACGGCCGAGGCGATGCGCAGCACCTGCGACCTCAGCCGGACGCCGGCGGTGAGCAGCGCCACGCCGATGACCAGCCAGAGCGCCGAATAGGTGTAGGTCTCGAGCTGTCCGAGGCCGCTCCACAGGCCGATGAACTCGCCCTTGAACAGGCGCCGCACCGACAGCGTCGCATAGGCGAAGGCAAGCAGCGAGGCGAGCAGCGCCAGCATTGCCGCATACCATCTCGGACGCTTGTCGCGGACATAAAGCGCCAGCGCGCCGGCGGCGATCGCCGGCAGAAGATAGGCGAGGAACAACAGGTTGAAGAACAAAATGGTGCCGGTCGATTCATCCGTCACCAGCGGGTTCAGCACCGCGAAATGCTGGATGACGATCAAGCCCGCCGAGACTACACCGGCGGCCATCGAGCCATAGCGCAGCACCGAGCTCGGTGAGCGCAGGTCGATGGCGACGAGGATCGCGCCGGCGCCGAGCGCGATCAGCGTGTAGATCGCCTGTTCGCCGAGCGTGACGGGGCCGGTGTCGATGACGCCGCCATGCATGGCATGGCGAACCAGCATGGCAATGGCAAGCAGCGCGAACAGCGCCGAGGCCGCCTCCATGGCGAGGCGCGGCCGGCCGTTGGTAGTGCGCGCCAGCTGCCAGGCGGCGAAGCCGAAGGCGAGCGCCGGCACGCCATAGCCCGGCAGCAGCCAGTTGAAGACAGGCGTCTTCGACAGCGCCGCCGCGCCGACGATGGTCGGGTCAAAGGCGACGCGGCCGAGCACGGCGACCGCCGCGCCGACGGCGATCCAGCCCAGCACCGGATAGGAGCGCCAGCGCGTCGCCAGCGCCGGAATGATTGCGGCGGCGCCGAGCAGCACCGTCGTCCAGCCGGAGCCGAAAGCCATGTGCAGCATCAAAAGGCCGGCAAAGCCGGCGCCGGCGAGCGCGAAGGAGACGGCTGGTCCGCCGCCGAGCGGCGGCTCCTCGGCGCGCGCGATCCACTCGCCGCCGGCGGCAAAGACCAACACCATAAGCAGCGCCGGCAGCGCGTAGCCGAGGTCGCGGTCGATATCGCCGAAGGTCAGCCATAGCGCGGTGAGCACGACCAGCGGCGCAATCACGCCCCATGCCGCCCAGGACGCGGCGCGGACGGGTGCCGCGGCGGCAAAGCGGCGCGCGGCCCAGAAGCCCGCCCCGATGAAGACCAGGGCGAGCGCGATGCCCAGGCGGAAGGTCAGCGCGTCGGATGTCGCCAGCGGTTCGGCGCCCAGGCCGACATTGAGCGCGTCGACACCGATGGCGGCGGGCGGGATGATGCCGAGATAGATCAGCACCGTCGCCAGGCCGGCGGCGAAGACCAGTGGCAAGGCGCGCGGCCGGTAGAGCGCCACCGCCACAAGCGCTGCGAGCAGGACCGCGCCATGCAGGGCGTCACCCGCCTTGGCGAAGACCGGATCGACCGACAGCCCGAGCGCGGTCAGCGCCACGAAAAAGCCGGGCGCGACCGACGGCCAGTCGAAGCCGGGCTCCGCTTCATCACGCCGACCGAGCCAGACGAAGACGAGCACGGCGAGCGTCGCCAGGCTGATGAACAGCACCGCGGCAAGGTTAACCTCTGGCGCATCGGTCAGGTAGAGAATGGTCCAGACGCCGGTGCCCACGAACGCCGCAGCGACAAGCGCCTTCCAGTCGCGAATGCGGGCTATGGCCGCCGTGGCGGCGAGCACGACAGCCAGGTAGCCGAACAGCGCCCATGGATTGGGCGCCTGCGAGGCGACCAGTGCCGGCGTGACCATGGCGCCGACGAGGCCGATGCCAGCCAGCGCCAGGCCGTGGACCAGCGAAACGGCGATGGTGGCGACGCCGATCGCGCCGAGCAAAGTGAAGGCCAGCGCCGGGCCGATGAAGCCATAGATGCCATGCGCGGCATAGACAGTGCCGAACAGGATGAAGGCACCGGCCGCCGTCAGGATCGCCGGTATGTAAGCGCCGGCGGCGCCCTGCACCGGCACCCTGAAGCCGGTGCGGCGGATGAACTCGGCGCCGGAGATCAGCACCAGGCCGAGGATGCCGGCCATGGTGAGGCGCACGCCGGGGCCGAAAATGCCGGCCTCGATGGTGTAGCGGATCAGGAAGAGGCCACCCAGCGCCAGCGCGATGCCGCCGACCCAGACCGCCCAGCGTGTGCCGAGCGCCGTCTCGACATCGCGCGCGGCCATTGCAGGCGCAGGCAATTCGGCCGGCGTGGCAGGTTGTGCCGGTCCGGTGGGTTCGGGCGCACTCGCCTCGCCGGCTTGGGCCGGCGCTTCGGCCTTGGGTTCGTCGGGCGTTGCGGCGGCGGCTTGCGGGGCGGGTTCACTTGCCGGCCGCGCGGTCGTCGCTGCTGCCGCGGCGGGAGCTTCGTCCGACGTGCCTTCCGTCGCCTCGCCAATCTTGGGCGCGGGCTGCGGGATACCCGAAAGCACCAAGCTGCGCAGCGCGCCAAGCTCGCGCTCGATCAGCCCGATGCGGGTCTGCTGGCGTGAAATGATGACGAATAGAGCGATGACGGCGGCAATGGCGATCAGGCTGAAAAACATGGCGGTTTCCCCTCAAAACCGGACCAGTCGTGGCCGACAAATACGGCAATGAGACGGCTGCCGAGATCTGCGCCTTGCCGGCCTCACAAGATCGAGCATGTTTCGGCTTCGATTGCCAGCAACTTGACGCTTTGTCCAAAGGCGATAGGTCTAAACGGCTGAGACTCGGGCCAGGAAATTACCTGCCGCTGGCCGCAAAATACTCATGCTATTCTCCGACGATCGCTGACATTGCCTAGAGGGTGACCGATGCCGCAGCGAAGCGCGGGCCTGCTGATCTACCGGCGAACCGCCGGAGTACTGGAGTTCCTGCTGGTTCATCCTGGCGGACCGTTCTGGGCAAGGAAGGACGAAGGCGCGTGGTCGATCCCGAAAGGGCTCACCGACGACAAGGAGGACGAGCTGGACGCAGCCCGGCGCGAGGCCGAGGAGGAGCTCGGCGTCGCCATCGACGGCGACTTCCGGCCCGTCGGCAGCTACAAGCAGCCGGGCGGCAAGATCGTGATCGCCTGGAGCGTGGAAGCGGACATCGACGTGGATGCCGTCAGGAGCAACACGTTCACCATGGAATGGCCTCCGAGGTCGGGCGCCATGAAGGAATTCCCCGAGGTGGACAAAGCCGGCTGGTTTTCGCTTCCCGAAGCCGGGATCAAAATCCTGAAAGGCCAGCGCCCCATGCTGGACGATTTTCTGAAGCGGCGGGGCACCGACTAGACGCCGGTCTATTCGCCGGCGATCGGCTTCATCGCCGCCTGATGCCGGCGCAGCGCGGCGAGGAAGCCGGCGCGGGCGTCGGGCGGCTCGATGCCGCGCGGCTCATAGACATGGCGGGTGAAGAAGAAGCCGGTCAGCCGGAAGGCGTCCTCCAGCGCCGCCTGATCGGCGCGCAGGCCGGAGCCGCGCTGGAGGAAGGCAGGCAGCACCAGCATCTTGTCACGCCAGGGCTCGCCGGCGGCGCGCGAAACCGCGCGCCCGGATTTCGGCGAGACATAGGCGAGGTCCTGCCTCGAACCGGTCGCGGCGCATTGGCTGAGGTCGAGGCCAAAGCCGAGCTCGTCCAGAATGAGCAGCTCGAAACGCGCCACCAGCTCGCCCGCGGCATCAGCATCGTCGAGATGGGAGATCATTACCGCCAGCGCCTCGTAGAGCCCACCATGGGCGTCGCGCTCGGGCAGAAGCCTGAGATGCGCGGCCATGGTCTGCAGGCCGTAGACGGCGACCGCGCTGTCCATCAGCCGGGCGGCGTTCATCTCGATCGCCTCGGCCTGGAAGATGCCCAGATGCTCGTCGAGCCGCGCCCGCCATAGAAGATCGACGCGGTTGCCGGGCTGCAGCACCGGCTGCTGCTTGCGCGAGCGGCCGCCGCGCACGAGACCGAGATGGCGGCCGTGCGCGCGCGTCATCACCTCGAGGATGGCGCTGGTTTCGCCATGCTTGCGGGTGCCGAGAATGATTCCCTCATCGCGCCATTCCATGGCCCGAGCTTTTCACCCGTTGGACGGTGAAATCAAGATTTGCCTGTGTCGTAACTGACACGGAGAAACCAACCAGCGAGCGAACCGAGCGCTTCAACATGAGACGGTTCGCGCGTCGATGACGCTGTCTTTGGCCAACCAGGCAACGATCGGCGGCAAAGTTCGTTATGGCACCCAGAGTGCGTCGCCAAGGAGGGACGAAAAGCTTGCCGCACTCAACGAAGGTACCAACTTCCACCCCAGTTGGTTCGCCCTAGATGAACTGCACCAATGCGAAGATGCGGCTGCCTGCGATCTTGCAAGAATGTCCGAGCCGGCGCCGGCAGCGCGCACCCCGATCGATAGTTTTCCGCCTGGCCCAGCAATGCGAACTCTAATTTCTTTGTTGTTGTTTCTACTGCTCTGCGGGGCACCAAGCTTCGCCCAGCCGGCCGCACAAGGGGGCGCCAAGCCCGGCGAGCCGAACGCCGATGTCCAAGCGCTCATTACCATACTGGAGAACGACCAGGCGCGGCACCGCCTGATCGACAAGCTGCGCGCCGCGGCCGCGGAGGGCAACCAGCCGGCGACCGAGACAGCGCCTGAAGCGACGATCGCCCAGGAGGTCGCCGCGTATACGAGGGACGCGGCAGAGAGCGCCTCCGGCCTGATCAAGACGACCGCCGCCCTCGTCGAGAGAATTGCCGGCATCTTTTCCGGAGGCGTTTCGATCGACGTGCGGAGCCTTTGGAACGCCGTCCGCAACAGCGCCCTTGTCGTGGTCCTCACCTTCGCCGTCTACATCGCATTGCGGTTCGCCTTTGGACGGTTCCAGCGCACATTCGCCAATGCGGCGACACGCGGAGGCAGGTTCGAGCGGTTCGGCTTCATCGGGTTGTCCGCGCTGGCCGACGCGCTCACCGTGCTCGCGGCCTGGGCAATCGGTTCGGTGTCTTCGCTCTCTGCATTCGTTATCGACCAGGCGGGCCAGGCGGAGATGAACCGTGCGCTGTTCCTGAACGCCTTCCTTGTCATCGAGTTCATCAAGGTCCTTGCGCGCACGCTGCTTGCCCCGAGATGGCCCGCGCTGCGGATCTGGGCATTGGGCGATACAACGGCGGCATACTGGTATTTCTGGCTGAGCCGCTTCGTCAGCGTGGTCGGCTACACGATGTTCTTCCTCGCGCCGATCGTTGCGGTCAACGTCTCGGAAGACGCCGCGCAAGTGGTCCGCGTGGTCGTGATGTTTGCCGCGCTGGTGCTTGCCCTGATCGTCATCCTGCAGAATCGCGATCAGGTACGGCGATGGCTGCTGCGCCGCAGCGAGACCCGCCGAACCGACATTCTGGGCAGGTTCCTGGCCGGTCTCGCCAGACTTTGGCACGTCGTGGTGATCGGATACCTGATTCTCGTCTTCGTTCTTTGGCTCGCGGCTCCCGCGATGGCCCTGCCGTTCGTCCTCGCGGCTACCATCCAATCGATCGTCGCGGTGGCCATAGGCGTGCTGCTGACAGGCATCATCGCGCGGGTCGCCGGAGCGGGGATAAACCTGCCCGCCGAAGTCAGCGAGCGCCTTCCGCTGCTCGAGCGGCGCCTCAATGCCTTCGTTCCCAATGTGCTCAGGGCGGTTCGCATCCTGGTCGCCGCGGTTGTGTTGCTGGTCATCGCCCAATTCTGGCGAGCGGCAGACGTCGTCGGATGGCTGTCGAGCGAGGTCGGCCAGCGCTTCGCCGTTTCAATCGTTTCCGCAATCCTGATAATGCTGGTCGGCGGCCTGATCTATCTCGCCGTCCAATCGTGGGTGGAATATCGCCTCAATCCGAATTACGGCCATGTCCCCTCCCCGCGGGAACGGACGCTTCTCTCCCTGTTCCGCAACGCCTTCGTGGTCGCGCTGGGCGTCCTCATCGTCATGCTGGTGCTGTCCGAGTTTGGCGTAAATATCGGCCCACTGCTTGCCGGCGCCGGCGTCGTCGGCCTGGCGGTCGGCTTCGGCGCGCAAAAGCTCGTACAGGACATCATCACTGGCGCCTTCATACAGTTCGAGAACGCGATGAATGAAGGCGATGTGGTAACCGCAGGCGGGGTTACCGGTACCGTCGAGCGACTGACAATCCGTTCCGTGTCGTTGCGTACTATCGACGGCGCCTATCATCTCATCCCGTTCTCTTCCGTCGACGCCGTGACGAACTTCATGAAGAACTTCAGCTATCACGTCGCGTCGATCGGCGTGGACTACGGAGCGAGCATTCCCGAGGTGAAGCAGGCGATGCACGAGGCCTTCGACAAACTGAAGGAGGCCGGGTTCGCGGGCGACATCATCGGCGACCTCGAGATGCATGGCGTGACCGAATTCGCGGACTCCGCCATTCTGGTTCGGGCCCGCATCAAGACCAAACCCGGAAAGCATTTTGCCCTGGGTCGCGCCTATAACGAGATCATCAAGGAGGTCTTCGAGCAGCGCGGCATCGAGATACCTTTCCCTCATGTGACGTTCTACATGGGCGGCGAAGACAAGGCGGGCAAGTCACCGCCGCCGCGCATCAAGCGGCCCGGGCCAAAGCCGACGACGGAAAGGCCCAAGCGCAGCGCGGCGACAAACGCTGCATTGGCCGAGTCGCCCAAACGCGGGCGCAAGACCAAGGTCACCCAGGACGGTCCGTCCGATGAAGGGCACGATGCGCCCGACCAGACCGAGATTTCCTAGGCGATCCTGGCCCGAAAGGTTGAGATTTCCCCAGCAACCCGGAAGCGGGCCACTCGCCAACTAACCGCCCCTTCGGCGTGATCGAGCGCTTTTCATACCGCTCTTGCTCGCAGCTTGTACGTATAGCGTATGTACGCTATGTTACCCATGAGGGAGACATCATGTCCAAGCCAGCCAGCGACAGAACCGAACGCTTCAATATCCGCATACGGCCCGCGCAGAAGGCTATGATCGCCCGCGCGGCGGCGCTGTCGCACAAGGACATGACCGACTTCATCCTCGACAAGGTGCTTCCTGAGGCGGAAGCCGTCATCAAGGCGATCGAAAAGACCGAAGTCTCGGAGCGCGACTTCAAACGCATCCTCGAACTGCTCGAGCATCCACCGAAGCCAAATGCGAAATTGCGGGCCGCCATTGCAGCTCTTCCCGATACGATATGACACTGCCGCGATGGCGCGAGGAGCCGATCTCGAAATCGCATGATCGCGCGTCCTTCGATTGCGGCGACGAACAGATGAACGATTTTCTGCGGCGCTTCGCCAGGCAGAGCCATGAACAGAATGCCTCGAAGACATTTTGCGCCGTCGACAACGCGAACCCGGACCGCGTTCTTGGCTTCTATACGATCGCACCCTCCGCCGTTGCTCATGAGCAAGTGCCTGCGGCCCTGACGAAAGGGCTGGCCCGACATGAAGTATCCGGATTCAAGCTTGCCCGCCTGGCGACCGATCTCTCGGTGGCCGGGCAAGGGCTTGGCGGTCAGCTTCTCGCTGCGGCGGCCTTGCGCTGCCTGCGTGTCGCCGGCGAAGGTGGAGGTCTCCTGTTCATCATCGATGCCAAGAGCGAGCGCGCCGCGAACTGGTACCGTGGATATGGTGCCGAGCCGCTGTCGGGAAAACCGCTGACTCTCGTGATGCCGCTGGCGACGTTCGCTGCCGATCTCAGGGCTAAAGACCTGTTATAATCCGCGTCACGCCCAGCGTTCGTGATCGGCGAGCACCTCGTCGATTACCCGGCGCTGCCTTTCGGCCTCGGCTTGGTTGGCGTCGTGTCCGGCAGCGGTGATCAGGGCCTTCCACAACGTCCAACCTCGGCCGCGCGCCCATGTCGCCCGATCGACGGCGATGCGGGTGCGGAAGGCCTCCCGGCTTTCACCCTCGAAGAACGTCCAGGCGATGGCCAGGTCACAAGACGGGTCGCCGACGCCGGATGTACCGAAGTCGATGACGGCGCTCAGGCGGCCGTCTTCGACCAAGAGATTGCCCGAGGCGACGTCGCCGTGGAACCAGACGGGCGAACCGTGCCAGGTGGCGGCAAGGGCGGCTTCCCAGACGGTGGTGGCGACCTGGGTATCGATCTCGCCTTCGAGCGCGGCGATGGCCTGCCTCGTCTCCCCGTCATAGACCGTCAGCGGTCCGCCGCGATAAAAATTGTGCCGGCCCGGCGCCGGGCCGCCCGCCGGATCGATCCGTTTCAGGGCGACGAGGAAATCGGCGAGCGTCACCGCGAACGCGCGAAGATCGCCGATGCGCGCGGTCCTTGCCGTCTCGCCCTCGATCCAGCGATAGACGGACCAGTGCCAGGGATAGCCCGCCGCCGGCTCGCCCATGGCCAGCGGCGCGGGGATCGGCAGCGGCAGATGCGGCGCGAGCCTTGGCAGCCAGCTATGCTCCTTCTCGACCTGCAGCGAATAGGGAGCCGCGCTTGGCAGCCTGACCGTCATCTCGTCGCCGAGATGGAAGGTGCGGTTGTCCCAGCCGTCGAAGGCGACGGGCCTCACGGGCAGATGGCGCCATTCAGGAAACTGCGTCCCGACCAGGCGGCGCACGAGATCGGTGTCGATATCTAAATTAGGGTTGTGCATGCCGTTGCCCCAGATCGACGGACGGCATTCCTAGCCGACATGCATGTTTGTGCTATGCATGTCGTTGTCCCAAAACCGCTTGGCACTTTTGGGCGACATGCATCAATGGGGAAACTCCAGCCCCATCTCGCGATATCGCTCTGGGTCGTCGCCCCAGTTCTCGCGCACCTTCACGAACAGGAAGAGGTGCACCTTCTGCTCGAGGATCTCGGCGATCTCGGCGCGCGCGGCCTGGCCGATGGCGCGGATCGTCTCGCCCTTGTGGCCGAGCACGATCTTCTTCTGGCTGTCGCGCTCGACATAGATGACCTGCTCGATGCGCACCGAGCCGTCCTTCTTCTCTTCCCATTTCTCGGTCTCGATATGCGAGGAATAGGGAAGTTCCTGATGCAGCCTCAGATAGAGTTTTTCGCGGGTGATCTCGGCCGCTAGCTGGCGCATCGGAAGGTCGGAGATCTGGTCCTCCGGATAATACCAAGGCCCGGCAGGCAGCGTCTCGGCGAGATAGTCGAGCAGATCCTTGCAGCCGGAGCCGGTAAGCGCCGAGACCATGAAGGTGCGCTTGAACGGCACTCGTTCGTTCGCTGCCGCGGCGAGGGCCAGAAGCGTCTCCGGCTTGACCCGGTCGACCTTGTTGAGGACAAGCAGCATCGGCTGCTGGACGTGCTTCAGCCGGTCAAGGATGGCGTCGGCATCGCCCTTGATGCCGCGCTCGGCGTCGACGAGGAGCACCACGACATCGGCATCCTTGGCGCCGCCCCAGGCGGTCGTCACCATGGCGGTGTCCAGCCGGCGCTTAGGCTTGAAGATGCCGGGCGTGTCGACGAAGACGATCTGCGCGTTGTCATGCGTGGCGATGCCGCGCACGATCGCGCGCGTGGTCTGCACCTTGTGGGTGACGATCGAAACCTTGGCGCCGACCAGTTGATTGACCAGCGTCGACTTGCCGGCATTGGGCGCGCCGATCAGCGCGACGAAGCCGGAGCGGGTAGCAGCGACCTCAGGGCTCTCGACTTCCGTCATGCCGCGCTCCATACGCCTTCGCGCAGCAGCAGCACCGCCGCAGCGGCCTGTTCGGCCTCGCGCTTGGAGCGGCCGCTGCCGATCGCCGGAGCAAAGGAGCCGACCTTGACGCTGACGGTGAACAACGGATCGTGGTCGGGGCCCTCGCGACTGTCCACCCGGTATGCCGGGACGGCGCCGGACGCCGCCTGGTGCGCCCATTCCTGCAATTCGGTCTTGGCGTCGCGGCGGGCGGCACCTGTCGCCTGCGAGCGCGGCTGCCAGTAGCGGTGGATGAAGGCGCGCGCCGCCTCCATCCCGCCGTCGAGATAGAGCACGGCAATCAGCGACTCCAGCGCATCGGCGCGCAGGTTGGTTCGCTTGCGGCCTTCGAGGTTGCGCACGTCGGAGCCGGCGCGGATCAGCTCCGGCAGGCCGATCTCCTCGGCGATCTCGGAGAGCGCCTCGGCGTTGACCAGCGCGTTGAGGCGCAGCGACAGCTCGCCCTCGGCGGCCTCGGGAAAGGCCGCCAGCAGCATGTCGGCCACGACGAGGCCGAGAACGCGGTCGCCCAGGAATTCAAAGCGCTCGTAGTCGACGCCGGCATGGGTCGAGCGGGCGCTGGCATGGGTCAGCGCGCGCTGCAGGCGCTGGCGGTCGGCGAAGGCGTGGCCGGTGCGCTCGAAAAGCGCTTCGGCGAGGGCATCGGTGGTCAAACGCTTGGTGGCCGCCATGACCTTAGTGGACGAGATGGAACAGGCGTCCGGCGCGCATCAGCGACGGCCACTTCCAGATTTCCAACGGGCTTGCGCCATCGGCGATCGAGAAGAAGATGACGTTGGCGCGGCCGACAAGATTCTCGGCCGGCACGAAGCCGACGGTAAAGCGACTATCGGAGGAATTGTCGCGGTTGTCGCCCATCATGAAATAGTGACCCGGCGGCACGTCGAACTCGCGCGTGTTGTCGCCGATCGAATTGGGCGTCAGGTCGAGCGTGTCATAGGTGACGCCATTGGGCAGCGTCTCGCGATAGACGTCGACGGGACGGTCGACCTCGGTGATGTCGGGATTGTCGATCTGGCCGACCTTTTCACGCGGCACGGCGGTGCCGTTGATGAAGAGCTGGCCGTCCTTGACCTGGATCTTGTCGCCAGGCAGGCCAACGACGCGCTTGATGTAGTCGACGGACGGATCCGGCGGGAACTTGAACACCACCACGTCGCCGCGCTTGGGCTCGGAGCCCCAGATACGGCCGGAGAACAGGTTCGGGCCGAAAGGCAGCGAATAGCGCGAATAGCCATAGGCCCATTTGGTGACGAAGAGATAGTCGCCTTCGAGCAGCGTCGGCCGCATCGAACCGGACGGGATGGAGAAGGGCTGGAACAGCAGCGTGCGGATCACGAGCGCGAGCAGCAGAGCCTGGATGATGACGGAAAAGGTTTCACCAAGCCCGCCGGATTTCTTCTGCGATTTTTCAGCCACGCTCATGTCGTCCTCGATTGTGCGTTGGTTGGTATAGAGTCTCGGCGGGCGCTGGGCAACGTCATGCCGCCCGTGGTCAGATGGAATCAATGTGGCGCTTGTTCGACGGGCACCGCCTCGATGATCACAAAGGCTTGAGCAAGCGGGAAATCGTCGGTGATGGTGAGGTGTATCAGCGCGCGATGGCCCTTGGGCAGGATTTTTTCCAGCCTGGCGGCAGCACCGCCGGTGAGCGCCATGGTCGGCGCGCCGCTGGGCAGGTTGACTACACCCATGTCGCGCCAGAACACGCCCTCGGCCATGCCGGTGCCCAATGCCTTGGCGCAAGCCTCCTTGGCGGCAAAGCGCTTGGCGTAGGAGGCGGCGCGAGCCGCGCGCTTTTCCGACTTGGCCTGCTCGACCTCGGTGTAGATGCGCTGGACGAAGCGCCGGCCATGCCGCTCCAGCGACTTCTCGATGCGTCTGATGTCGATCAGGTCGCTGCCGATGCCGATGATCATTCCGCGGGCACTTCCCGTCCGCCGGCGCGCTTGGCCTTCTCGGCTCGCTCGGCCATGCGTTTCTTCCGCTGCTCACGAAACACGGTCATGCCCCAGCGCGTGACGCCGTAGAAGACAAGCCCAAAGATCAGCCCGAGCGGCACGGCGCCGATCAGCATCGGCTCAAGCACCGGATGCCACAGCTTGCCGAAGGAAAGCGTGTGCATCATTTCGCCGAGATGCTCGGGCGGCCCGTGTTTGGGCAAGCGCTCATGCAGGATGAGCTTGCCGGTCTCCCATGACGCGCCCCAGAGCAGAGGGAAGGTCAGCGGATTGCCGAAGAACACGGCGCCCAGCGCGGCGGCCACCAGATTGCCGGCGATCACCCAGCAGAGCACGGCGGCGATGACGAAGTGGAAGCCAAGCGGGAAGAAGGAGGCGAAAACGCCCGCCGCGACGCCGGCCGCGACGGAATGAGGCGTCGCCTTCAGCCGCAGGATGCGCTTGGAGAAATACTGCACAGAGCGCGAGAACGAACGGCGCGGCCAAAGGTAAGTACGCACCCGCTCCAGGAGGCCATCAGGCTCTCGGCGTCGAAAAAGCACTCTGTTTCAGTTCCCGGTCCAACACACGCTCCCCTGCCACCCCGGGTCGCGACGACATATCTTGCGCTTCGAGGGCGCAGGAAGGCAACAAAACTTTGATATAGCGACGGGCAGGCCACGGAACAACGAGGGCACCCGCGATGGTCTGCCGCAGGCTGTAACAAGAGCGCCATTCTGGCGAAACTGAGGAAGAACCGGGGAAACGAAGCCGATGATCACCATTCGACCGGCGCGGGCCGGCGACGCCGAAGCATTGCCGGACATCGAGCAGTCCGCCGGGCTGGCGTTCCGCGCCGTCCCGGACCTCGCCTGGCTTGCCGACGGCGACAATGTGAGCGCCGGGCGGCATCGCGCGCTCATCGCCGAAGGCGCATGCTGGGTTGCCGCCGATGACCAGGACCGGCCGGTCGGCTTCCTGAGCGCCGGGGTCGAAGGCGATGCGCTGCACATATGGGAGCTCGACGTGCACCTGGACCGGCAAGGCTCCGGCATCGGCAGCGCTTTGCTTGAACGGGCGATCGAGAACGCCAGGCGGCGCGGCCTGGCGGCGGTGACGCTGACCACGTTTCGCGACGTCGCCTGGAATGCGCCCGTCTACCAAAAGTTCGGCTTTCGCATCCTGGACAGCGCGGCGATCGACGAAAGGCTCGCCGACCTCATCAGCGGCGAGGCAGAACACGGCATGCCGGCCGAGCGGCGCTGCGCCATGCGGCTCGATCTGAACCGCACTAAACCGAATATTCGCTGACCTCGACCAGATTGTCGTCGGGATCGCGGAAATAGACCGACGTCATCCTGCCACGGGCGCCGATGCGCTCGACCGGGCCGACTTCGATCGCCACGCCGTTGGCATCGAGGCTGGCGCGGACTTGCGCAAGGGGCACCGCCGCTACGAGGCAGAAATCGCCGGAGCCCGGCGTCGGCGTCTTCGCCTTCGGCTCGAAGGTGCGGCCGACCTCATGCAGATTGATCTTCTGCGAGCCGAACAGAAGCGCGGTCGGCCGGTTCGGCTCGTCCAGACGCCGCAAGCCAAGCACACGTTGATAGAATTCGCAGGTCGCTTCGACCGAGCGGACCGTCAGCACGAAATGATCGATGCCAGCGATCATCGTGACGCGACTTCAGATATTCCGGCTGCCGGGCTTGACGGCCGGGATGGCGGCAAGCTCCGGCGGCAGGCGGTCTGGCGGATAGGCCGGCACCTCATATTCGGCGAGCGCGATCAGCGGCACGCCGACATCGGTCTTGCCGGCGGAGCGGTCGATGATGCAGGCGGCCGCCACGACGTCGGCGCCGATTTCGCGCAGGCATTCGATGGTCTCGCGGATCGACAGGCCGGTGGTGACGATATCCTCGACGATTACGACGCGTGAGCCCGCAGCGATCTCGAAGCGGCGGAGCCTGAACTCGCCCCCTTCCCGCTCGACCCAGATCGCCGGCGCGCCGAGATGGCGCGAGGTCTCGTAGGCCGGGATCAGGCCGCCGATCGCCGGGCCAACGACATAGTCGATCCTGCCGGGCACGCTTTCTTTGATCTTCCCGGCCAGCGCCTTGCACAGGCGCTCGGTCTTGTCGGCATGCATGAAGACGCGCGCCTTCTGCAGGAAGATCGGACTGCGCAGGCCCGACGTCAGGATGAAATGACCTTCGAGGACCGCGCCCGCCTCGCGGAATATGCCCAGCACTTCGTCGGTATTCATGTTCGCTCCATGCTCTTGGCGAATGGTGAATGGTAGTTAGAGCACCTTCTATTTCACTATTCACCATTCACCATTCACCCGTTCACGCGCCGCGCGTCGCTGACGCTCGAATTGTCCTTGAGCTGCGACAGCAGCCGGTTGAGATGCTTCAGATCCCAGACCTCGAGGTCGATCAGCATCTCGGTGAAATCGGGCGCGGTGCGCACCATCGACAGCGTGTGGATGTTGGCGTCGTTCTGGGCGACGACCTGGGCGATGTCGGCGAGCGAGCCAGGCGCGTTGATGGCAGTGACCGAGATGCGCGCCGGGAAGCGCTCCTTGGTGCGTTCGTCGATGTCCCAGCGCACGTCGATCCAGCGCTCGGGCTGGTCGTCGAACGCCTGCAGCGCTGGCGACTGGATCGGATAGATGGTGATGCCGGTTCCCGGCTGGATGATGCCGACGATGCGGTCGCCGGGCACCGCCCCTTCCGGCGCGAAACGCACCGGCAGATCGCCGCGCACGCCGCGGATAGGCACCGCTCCGTCGCGCTGCTGGTCCTTGCCCTTGCGCGCGGCGCGGCCGGGCATCTGGAACAGCATGCCGGCGGCGTTGCGGATCTTCGACCAACCCTCCTCGCGCTGCTTGGGCGCCGCGACCGTGACGCGCTCGTCCTTGTAGTCGGGGAAGACCGCCTTCATGACGTCGGTCGACGCAAGCTCGCCGCGTCCGACGGAGGCCAGCACGTCCTCGATGTCCTTGCGCGCCAAGCGATGCAGAACCGGCTTCAGGCTTTCCTTGGTGAAGTTCTTGCCGGCACGCTCGAAGGCGCGTTCGAGGATGCGGGCGCCGAGCCCGGAATATTGCTTGCGGATGGCGTTCTTGGTGGCGCGGCGGATGGCGGCGCGCGCCTTGCCGGTGACGACGACCGATTCCCAAGCCGCCGGCGGCACCTGCGCCTTGGAGCGGATGATCTCGACCTCGTCGCCGTTCTTCAATTCCGTCATCAGCGGCATGATGCGGCCGTTGACCTTGGCGCCAACGCAGGTGTCGCCAACATCGGTATGGACGGCATAGGCGAAGTCGATGGGTGTGGCGCCGCGCGGCAGCGCGATCAGCATGCCCTTGGGCGTGAAGCAGAACACCTGGTCCTGGAAGAGCTCCAGCTTGGTGTTTTCGAGGAAGTCCTCGGGGTTGTCGCCTTCGGCCAGCTGCTCGATGGTGCGGCGCAGCCAGGCATAGGCGTTGGTCTCCTTGGAGATCGCGTGCGCGGCGCCATTCGCCTTGCCGCCCGTGTCCTTGTAGATCGAATGCGCGGCGACGCCGTACTCGGCGATCTTGTTCATCTCGCGGGTGCGGATCTGCAGTTCGACACGTTGGCGCGACGGACCGACGATGGTGGTGTGGATCGAGCGGTAGTCGTTCTGCTTCGGCGTCGAGATGTAGTCCTTGAAGCGGCCGGGCACCATCGACCAGGTGGTGTGGATGGCGCCGAGCGCGCGGTAGCAGTCCTCGACCGTGTCGACGACGACACGGAAGCCGAAGATGTCGGAGAGCTGCTCGAAAGAGAGCGCCTTGGCCTCCATCTTGCGGAACACCGACCATGGCTTCTTCTGCCGGCTTTTGACGCTGGCTTTGATGGCGTGCTTTCCGAACAGGCCCGACAGCGCCTTCTCGATCTCGTCCAGCACGCCCTTGTTGCGCTCAAAGATCTCGGCGAGCCTGGCGGTGACGGCGCGGTGGGCCTCCGGATTGATGTAGCGGAAGGCGATCTCTTCCAGTTCCTCGCGCATCCCCTGCATGCCCATGCGCCCGGCGAGCGGCGCATAGATGTCCATCGTCTCCTCGGCAATGCGCAAGCGCTTGGACTCGGGCATATGATCGAGGGTGCGCATGTTGTGCAGGCGGTCGGCGAGCTTGACCAGGAGGACGCGAATATCCTCGGAGATCGCCAGCAGCAGCTTGCGCAGGTTCTCGGCCTGCTCGGCCTTCTTGGAGACGAGGTCGAGCTTCTTCAGCTTGGTAAGCCCCTCGACGAGCTTGCCCATTTCGGGGCCGAAGAGCTCGTCGATCTCGGCCCTCGTCGCGGTCGTGTCCTCGATCGTGTCGTGCAAAAGGGCAACCGCGATGGTCGCCTCGTCCATGTGCATCTCGGTGAGGATGGCGGCAACTTCCAGCGGATGCGAGAAATAGGGATCGCCCGAGGCGCGCTTCTGGTGGCCATGCTTCTGCATGGCATAGACATAGGCCTTGTTGAGCAGCGCCTCGTTGACGTCAGGCTTGTAGCGCTGGACGCGCTCGACAAGCTCATACTGACGCATCATGGGCAGGATCTCGCGGTGCTGAAATGATTGATGCGCCGCACAGGCGTGCGACGCATCCCATAGATAGCCACGAAACTTACGAGACGGAAGTGCCGGATGCTTGATCCAGGCAAGTTCCAGTGACGCTTAGTAGTCGTCGCTCTTTTCCGGCGGCACCAGACCCTCGATGCCGGCGAGCAGGTCTTCCTCGCTCATGCGATCGAAGGCGATGTTCTCTTCGGCATCGTCGGTGTCGGCGGCAGCGGTGGCGGCGCCGGTCTGGTCGGCGATCGCCTCGCCGTCGGCCTCCGGCTCGTCGACCTCGACATGCTTCTGCAGCGAGTGGATCAGGTCTTCCTTGAGGTCGTCGGGCGACAGCGTCTCCTCGGCGATCTCGCGCAGCGCAATGACCGGATTCTTATCATTGTCGCGAGGAACGGTGATCTGCGCGCCCTGGCTGATCTGGCGGGCACGGTGGCCGGCGAGCAGCACGAGCTCGAAACGGTTGTCGACCTTGTCGATACAATCTTCAACGGTTACGCGGGCCATGGACTGCCCCTTTCATGCGTGGATTTGATGGAAAACTGGCGGGCTCCATAACCCGGACGCCGCCTAAATACAAGCTTTATGGCGGCAGCGGCCGAAGGATGCCCCTTTGCCCGGCTCGATAACCGGACACCGGCCGCTGACATAGTGCCGATCACAATTGCTTGCAATGCGCGCCCGCGCCCTTGGATATCCATAAATCTGGCGTTATCTCGAAAGAGACGGCAAAAGGGACCATTATCGGGCCTGCCCGTCGCGTCCATTTAGACGACAAAAATTTTCGAAAGGGATATTTTTCAATGTTCGATCCCCGTGAAAAGATCGCTCTTTTCATCGACGGCGCCAATCTCTACGCCACATCGCGGGCGCTGGGCTTCGACATCGACTACCGCAAGCTTCTGTCGAGCTTCCAGAAGCGCGGCTACCTGCTCAGGGCCTATTACTACACCGCGCTGGTCGAGGATCAGGAATATTCCTCGATCCGGCCTCTGATCGACTGGCTGGACTACAACGGCTTCAAGGTGGTGACCAAGCCCGCCAAGGAGTTCACCGATTCGACCGGCCGGCGCAAGATCAAGGGCAACATGGATATCGAGCTCACGGTCGATGCGCTGGAACTGGCCGATGTCGTCGACCATTATGTCATCTTCTCCGGCGACGGCGACTTCCGCACTCTCGTCGAGGCGCTGCAGCGCCGCGGCCGCAAGGTGTCGATCATCTCGACCATGGCCTCGCAGCCGCCGATGATCTCCGACGACCTGCGCCGCCAGGCCGACCACTTCATCGATCTGATGACGCTGAAGAACGAAGTCGGGCGCGACCCATCGGAGCGGCCGGTACGCCGGCCTGAGCCGGCTGAAGCCGACGAGGACGATTATTGAGAGCGGCGGCTTTGAGCGCCGCGCCTTCCCCCGAACCCAGCCGCGATTGCCCGCTCTGCCCGCGGCTGCACGACTTCATCGCCGCCTGGCGAGAGCGCGAGCCGGGCTGGTTCAATGCGCCGGTGCCGACCTTCCTGCCGCCGGAAGGCGAGGATTCCGTCAAGCTTCTCATCGTCGGGCTGGCGCCCGGCTTGCGCGGCGCCAACCGCACCGGGCGCCCCTTCACCGGCGACTACGCCGGCGACTTGCTCTACGGCACGCTGATCGCGCAAGGCCTGGCGCGCGGCGAGTTCAAGGCGAGGCCGGATGACGGGCTGGAGCTGATCGGCACGGCGATCACCAATGCGGTGCGCTGCGTGCCGCCGGAGAACAAGCCGGCCGGCGCCGAGATCGCCACCTGCCGGACCTTTCTCAAGCCGACCATCGCGCGCTTCCCCAATTTGCGCGCCATCCTGACGCTGGGCTCGATCGCGCATCAGTCGACGGTGCGGGCGCTGGGCGGGCGCGTCGCCGCCCTTCCGTTCCGCCATGGCGGGCGCCAGGAAGCCGGCGGCATCACGCTGTTTTCCAGCTATCACTGCTCGCGCTACAACACCAATACGGGCGTGCTGACGGAAGACATGTTCGTCAACGTCTTCAAGGAGATCGCGGCGTTCCTGCAAGGCTAGGCGTTCCTGAAACGCTGGATTCAGGCGCCGGGGAAAAAAGCTCCGAGAGCCTCGCCGGCCCGCCGTTCAGCACATTCAGGTCGACATCGCCGTCGATGCCGTCGACGCGGCCGGTATCGAGATATTGCCAATAAACCCAATCTTCCTCTTTCGGCGGCATAGCAATCGAGCGCAGCCAGCGCTGGCGAACCGCGATATGAGCGGCATAGGTCGGCGCTGCCTCATCGGTGATGTAGATGATGGCCGGCTTGCCATAGGCCGCCTCGACCGGCCCCAGGAACGCAAGCAGTTCCGCGCTCAGTTCGGCGGGCGAAGGTCGATTCGGACAGTTGCCGTGGAACTCGATATCGACGACCGGCGGCAAAAGCGGCTCGCCGCGCGGCACGACCGAAAGGAAGTTCTTCGCCTGATCGGCGCCCGGGCGGCAGAAGGTGAAGAAATGATAGGCGCCAACCACGAGGCCCGCCGCGCGGGCCTGGCGCAAATTCCCGGCAAAGGCATCGTCGACATGGTCGCCGCCTTCGGTCGCCTTGATGATGGCGAAGGCGACATCGTCGGCCGCGACTCGCTGCCAATCGATATTGCCCTGGTGGTGGGAAACGTCGATGCCCCGGATGGGGAATTCGGCGCGATCCGGCGGGAAGGCGCGAGGCCGGAAGAAGCTGTCTTTCCCGACAGCAAGTGCCAGAAAGACGAAAGCCAGGGCCAGGACAATCAAGCGGTTCCTCAAGCCTTGGCTCCCTGCTAGCCTGCCTGGATATTGTCGATTTGTTTATCCGCGCTCCTTGAGGAGCCGCCCCTTCTCGCGCGACCAGTCGCGCTGCTTTTCGGTTTCGCGCTTGTCGTGCAGCTTCTTGCCGCGAGCGATCGCCAGCAGGAGCTTGGCGCGGCCGCGATCGTTGAAATAGATTTTCAGCGGCACCAGCGTCATGCCTTCGCGCTCGACGCTCTGCGACAGCTTGGCCATCTCGCGCTTGCTGACGAGCAGCTTGCGGCGCCGGCGCGGCTCGTGATTGAAGCGGTTGGCCTGGAGATATTCCGGCAGATAGGAATTGATCAGCCAAATCTCGCCGCCCTCGGCGGAGGCGTAGCTTTCCTGGATGTTGGCCTGGCCCTGGCGCAGCGACTTCACCTCGGTGCCGGTCAGCACCAGGCCGGTCTCGATCGTGTCGAGCACCTCGTAGGAAAAGCGCGCCTTGCGGTTTTCGGCGACCGTCCTGTTGTTGGGGTCGGCTTTCTTGACTTGATTCATAATGCGGAGAGGTGGCGCCTCATCCCTAGTTAATCAAGCCGGCGTGCTTCATCGCCTGATCGAGCTTCTCGGCGGTCGAAGCCTCGACCGTCACCAAAGGCGAGCGGACCACGTTCTCGACCTTGCCCAGCTTCGACAGCGCGTATTTGGCGCCGGACACGCCGGGCTCCATGAAGATCGCCTTGTGCAGTGGCAGGAGACGGTCCTGCAGTTCTAGCGCCTTGGCGCTGTCGCCGGAGAGCGTCGCTTCCTGGAACTCGGCGCAAAGGCGCGGCGCGACATTCGAGGTCACCGAAATGCAGCCGACGCCGCCATGGGCGTTGAAGCCCAGCGCCGAGGCATCCTCACCGGAGAGCTGGATAAAATCCTTGCCGCAGGTCATGCGCTGCTCGGAGACCCGCTCGACCTTGCCGGTCGCATCCTTGACGCCGGCGATGTTCTTGAAGTCGTGGCGGAGCCTGCCCATCGTCTCCGGCGTCATGTCGATCACCGATCGCGGCGGGATGTTGTAGATGATGATCGGCAGCTTTGTCGCCCGAGCGACAGCGGCAAAGTGTTCGTAGAGGCCGCGCTGGGTCGGCTTGTTGTAATAGGGCGTAACGACAAGGGCCGCATCGGCGCCGGCCTTTTCGGCATATTGCACCAGGCCGACGGCTTCCTCGGTGTTGTTGGAGCCGGCACCGGCCACGACCGGCACCCTGCCCTTGGCCACCTCGATGCAGACCTTCACGACATGGCGGTGCTCGTCATGCGACAGCGTCGGCGACTCGCCGGTGGTGCCGACCGGAACGAGGCCCTTGGTACCCTCGGCGATCTGCCATTCGACAAAAGCGCGAAAGGCTTTCTCGTCGAAACGCCCGCTCTTTTCGAACGGTGTGACGAGCGCGGTCAGCGAGCCTCTCAGCATATTGTCCAAACTCCTTGGGACTTTGTTGGCTATGCATGTCGTTGTTTTTGGCGACATGCGTCGGTGTTCATCGATCGGTTTATTTGCGCGCCTTCTAACCGAAAGCGAAGCCGCGCACCATAGTCTCGACATGGTTCAGCGGCAAGCATCGCCATAGTGCCAGCAAGCGCAATTCGGACGGCCTCGATAACCTTTTGTTTACGAGCCTTTCACGACCTAAGTTTAGGCTGCGGACCGGGCCTTCAGCCTCCCTGCCTGCTGACAATGTGCTAGGATATAAAGAATGCCGACGAGGCGGCCCCATCTCTTCGCGCTTCTCAGCGCGGTCGTCGCGCTGATGCCGGGGATGGCGATCGGCGGCAGCGTCGACGTGCGTGTGACGGCGACGATCCCCGCATCCGACGCGCCGCAGGTCCCTGGCGAGGCGCAGCCCTCCCCGCCTCCAGCCAGCATCGCCCAGTTGAAGAGCGGCCTCGACGCTCTGGCCGCCAACGACATCGCCGGCGCGCGCAATGCGCGCGACACGCTGCCCGCCACTTCGCTCGACCGGCACATACTGGCCTGGGCGATCGCGCTCTATGGCGGCGACAAGGTGCCGAGCGGCGAGATCGCCGACGCGGCCAAGATGCTGCCGGGATGGCCCGGCACGATCGCGTTGCGCAAGAACAGCGAGCGCGCGCTCTATCGCGAGTATCCGCTTCCGCAAGTGGTGGTGCAGGCTTTCGGCCGCAGCCAGCCGTTGACGCCGGAAGGCGTAATGATCCTCGCCCGTTCGCAGGTGACGCTGGGCAATGCCGCGGCGGCGCGCGCCGTGCTGGTGCCCTTCTGGCGCACGGAGAAGCTGGAGGCGAAGGACGAAGCCGCTTTTATCAAGGAGTTCGGCGCGCTGATCTCGGTGGCCGACCATCGCTACCGCATGGAGCGCATGTTCTATGCCGAGCGGCCGTCATCGGCGCTGCGTGTCGCCGGTCTCGCCGGCGCCCAGCAATTGGCGGACGCCTGGGCGGCGGCCGACAAGGGCGACAAGAATGCGGCGAAGCTGCTCAAGGCCGTGCCCGCGGCGCAGCGCTCGGCCGGCTATTTCTTCGCCGAGGCAGAATATCTGCGCAAGCAGCAGAAATTTGCCGACGCCGCGGCGGTTCTGATGAAGGCGCCGACCGACCGCGATGCGCTGGTCGACCCCGATGCCTGGTGGGTGGAGCGCCGCGTTCTGTCGCGCGAGCTGGTCGACCAGGGCGACATCAAGACCGCCTACAAGATCGCTTCCATGCATGCTGCCGAAAGCCCGGCCAGCGCCGCCGAAGCCGAGTTCCATGCCGGCTGGTACGCGCTGCGCGGCCTCAACGACCCGGTAACGGCCGCCGCGCATTTTTCGCGCATCTCGGAGCTCGCCCAAGGGCCGGTGTCGCTGTCGCGCGCTTACTACTGGCTCGGCCGCGCCGCCGAAGTCGGCGGTCCGGGCAACGCCAAGGACTATTTCACGCGAGCCGCCGGCTACGGCACGACCTTCTACGGCCAGCTCGCGGGCGAGCGCGTGGGCCTCAGGACCCTCAACATCGTCTATCCGAAACCGAGCGCCGCCGACCGCCAGAGCTTCGAGGGCCGCGAAGCCGTGAGCGCGATCAAGCGCCTGCAGGAAGCGGGCTACGACCGCTATGCCGAAACGCTCTACCGCGACCTCGCGGGACAGTTGACCAGTCCGGGCGAGCTGGCGCTGCTTGCGGTGCTCGCCGAAAAGCAGGGCAACCATTTCATGGCGCTGAAGGTCGGCAAGATCGCCGCCCAGCGCGGCATCGATGTCGGCGCGCTGTCGCATCCGTTGGGCGTCATCCCCGATTCGGCCAACATCTCCGGTTCCGGCAAGGCGCTGGCCTATGCCATCGCTCGCCAGGAGAGCGAGTTCAACGTCGGCGCAATTTCCAGCGCCGGCGCGCGCGGCCTCCTGCAATTGATGCCGGGCACCGCCAGACAGCTGGCGAAGAAGGCCGGCATGATTTTTTCGCAAATGCGGCTGACGACCGATGCGGGCTACAACGCCACGCTCGGATCCGCCTTCCTCGGCGAGCAGCTCGACCGCTTCAACGGCTCCTATGTGCTGACTTTCGCCGGCTACAATGCCGGCCCCAACCGTGCCGCCCAATGGGTGGCGAAATACGGCGATCCGCGCGGCAAGGACGTGGACGCCGTCGTCGACTGGATCGAGCGGATTCCCTACACCGAAACAAGAAGTTACGTGCAGCGCGTGATGGAGAACTACGAAGTCTACAAGATGCGTATTTCGGGGAAGTACGACATCGTGGGAGATCTGGTGAACGGGCGGAGTTGAGGCCTTGCCCTTCTCCCCTTGTGGGAGAAGGTGGCCGAGCGAAGCTCGGTCGGATGAGGGGTGCTCCAGCTTGGCACTGCCCTTTTTCAGCCAAAGTAGACGGCGACAGATCGCCGACCTCGCATTCCTTCCAGCACCCCTCATCCGTCTCGGCGCTGCGCGCCGATCCACCTTCTCCCACAAGGGGAGAAGGAGAAGCCTCCACGATTTGACGCCCCCTGCCCTCGCCTGTAGCTGTCGGTCACCGCAGCAAGGAGCACGATTCCGATGGCGAGCGAAGGCTTTTCCGACTTCTTTTACGCCGCTCCCGATGGGCTGAAGCTCCATGCACGGATCTACGGCGAGTCAAACACCGATGCCTGGCCGGTCGTGTGCCTGCCCGGCCTCACGCGCAATGCGCGCGACTTCCATGAGCTCGCGCTCTACCTTTCGAGCAAGGCGAAGAGGCCGCGCAAGGTCGTCGCCTTCGACTATCGCGGGCGCGGCCGATCCGACTACGACCCCGATATCAGCCATTACAATGTCGGCGTCGAGGCCGGCGACGTGCTGGCCGGACTGTCGGAACTGGGCATCGAAGAGGCAGCATTCGTCGGCACGTCGCGCGGCGGGTTGATCATCCATGTGCTCGGCGCGCTGAAGCCGGCCGCGCTGAAAGCCATCGTCCTCAACGACATCGGCCCGGTGATCGAGGCGGAAGGCCTTGCCCATATCCGCTCCTATCTCGACCGCAACCCAAAACCGAAGACATTCGCCGAGGCGGTGGACGCGCAGCGGCGCGTGCACGGCGCCGGCTTCCCGGCGCTTACCGACGCCGACTGGGCGCGGATGGTGACCGCCATCTGCCGCGATACCGACGCCGGGTGGGTGCCGGATTTCGATCCGGCCCTGGTCGAAACGCTGGCCGGCGTCGACGTCACCAAGCCGCTCCCGGATCTGTGGCCGCAGTTCGACGCGCTCACCGCCGTGCCGCTGCTCGCCATTCGCGGCGGCAATTCGACGCTTCTGTCCGCCGCGACGTTCGAAGAGATGCAAAAGCGCCATCCCGGCATGCAGACGATCACCGTCGAAGGCCAGGGACACGCGCCCTTCCTGGAAACCGGAACCTTGCCGGAAGAGATTGCTGGGTTTCTGGATCGGGCCGAGCGTGAGGTTGTCCCCAAGTAAAACCGAAGATCAGAGCCGGGTGTTGAGACGCCAGGGCAGTATAGGCATCGGCGATGCAAGCGCGTGCCTCCCCCTTCTCCCCTTGTGGGAGAAGGTGGATCGGCGCGCAGCGCCGAGACGGATGAGGGGTGTTCCAGCGGAGTGAGACGCTGGCTTTCCCTGGAGCACCCCTCATCCGTCGCCTTCGGCGACACCGCCCGGCCCTTCGCATGGCTCAGGGCGTTCGAAGCTCGAAAAGCCAAGCAATTGGCTTTTCGTTCGCTGCGCGGACCGCTTCTCACCCCACAAGGGGAGAAAGGGAAGCCAGCGCTACTTGCCTTTCGAACTCTTGCGACGCGCCTTCGCCGGCTCCGATCCGCTCTCCTTGCGAGCAGCCTTGGCGGGTGACGGCGTCGTCAACGGGGAGGCAAAGACGGAGTTCTCCGCCGGACGCGGCGCCTCATCGGCGCGCGGCTTCTCGAGCACGACGACGCAGCCGTCGAGGTCGTTGGTGGCGAGGTGCGCGTAACGCATGGTCATCGACAGCGTCTGGTGGCCGAGCCACATCTGGACACGCCTGATGTCGATGCCGCCCTGAACCAGGCGTGAGGCGCAGGTGTGGCGCAGGATATGCGGCACTACCTGCTCGTCGGCGCCAAGACCAACTTCGGCTTTCGCCTCGTTCCAGATGGCACGGTACTGCGCCTGGGTCAGCTTGGTGAACGGGCCCTTCGGCCGGCGACCTTCGGTGGTCGGCGGCAGCTTGATCACCTCCTTGACCCGTTCGGTCATCGGGATGGTGCGGCTGCGGCCAGACTTGGTGATCCAGAACGAGACGCGGTGCTCCTGGATGTCGTTCCAGATCAGGCCGAGCGCCTCGCCGAGGCGGCAGCCGGTATCGACGAGGAAGACGGAGAGCCTGTAGGCATCCTCGCTGCGACTCTTGATGGCGGCGAACAGCCTCGCCTCTTCGTCCCTTTCAAGGAAACGAATCCGTCCCGCCCGCTCCTTCTGGCGGCGGAACTCGGGCAGGCTGTGGATATCTCCCATCTTGTGAGCCTTGCGCAGCAGCTTGCTGAGTGCAGCCATCTTACGATTGATGGTTGCGTTGCTGTTCCCGCGCTGACGCAAGGTACCGATAAGATTGTCCAGAGTGTTCTGGTCAAAGGTGCTGAAACGTTCTCCCAGAAGGATCTCGTCTATTTCACCGATGAAAGAGCTCACATTGTATTTATGTCGCCCATCATCCCAGAGTATATCCCGGTATGCTGCAAAGAGTTCCCCGATCCTGTACGATTTTACTTCCCGGATCTTGTTGTAGGTGTACCTAAACTTCGAATTCTGAGAAGAAAATACGGCAAAATGACCAGAGGAATCCCCCTCTTGAATCGCTTCGTTCGACATTTTTAGCCACACCCCCTGTGGTTAAGCCATCAGCCCTAACCGTTCGGAGATGTCCTTTCAAGAGTTTTCGAATCTTGCGGCCGACTACATCCGCCGGTGGCGGATCCCACAAAGTCGCTCCACAGACCCGATCAGCTTACCGTTTCACCCCCATCCTTTCGTTTGCCTCGACCAATCGCGAAAACAAAAACGGCCCGGGCGCATTGACGCCCGGGCCGGATTTCAGTTGCGGTCCAGCCCTTAGAAGGAGCGCTGGAAGCGGAGGAGACCGCCGACGCTGTTCTTCTTGTTGGCAGCAGTCCAGTTGCCGTACTCGGTAGCCTCACCGAAGTGACCGAAATGGTCCCAATCAACTTCGGCCGTGACCGTGAAGCCAGGGACGATGTCATAGGCAACGTTCGCCGCAAGACCGTAGTTCTTGTCGTCGTCACCCGACACCTGGAGGTTGAACGAGGTCTTCTCGTTGAACTTGTAAGTGCCGCCGGCCCACCAGGCCCAGTTGCCGCCCCACTGCTTGAAGAAGCCGCGACCGCCACCAGGAATTGCCCAAGTGGGATCGGTGAGGTTGTCGTCGGTACCGTAGCCGAACATGCCGAACAACGAGATCTGGTCGTTGACAGTGACGTCCAAACGGACCTTGGTGGCGACTTCCTCGTAGTTGCTGTCGTAAGCAACGACGCCGGTGATGGCGCCCCAACCCTGGGTCCACTTCACGCCGCCGACGACATGCGGAACGTAGCTGTCGATGGTGCCCTTCTGGCCCGCGCCTTCTTCCAGCGAAACCACCGCCGAGAAGCCGTTGCCGGCGTCGAAGTAGTACTGCACGACGTTGGTATCGAAATCGCCGTACGGGACGATCGTATCCTGGATGACGTTGCCGGCATAGCCGATGAACGTGTTGAAGGCCGATTCGTCCTTACCGACGCGGAGGCCACCGAGCTGGATCCAGGCGAAGTTCAGCGAAACGCCCTTAAAGCCAGCACCGGCGTGGGTATAGTTAGTGGTGGCGTAGGCGTTGCGGTTGCCGAAGTTGAAGCGGGTCTCGGTGTAGGTCTTCAACGTGCCGAGCTCGGTCTCCTGGCCGGTCCAGGTCTTCAGCGTGAAGCGGGCCTGCTTGTACCAGGTGGCCTGGTCGTCGCCGTCCTCATGGTCGAAAGCCCTTGCGCCGTCGAACGAGCCGACGTCGCCGACGCCGATGTCGTAACGGACATAGCCGCCGATGCGCAGGCAGGTCTCGGTGCCGGGGATGTAGAAGTAGCCAGAGCCGTACACGTCGCAGATCTTGACGTATTCAGCCGGTTCCGGCTCGGCGACGGTCACCGCGTCGGCGGCGCGGGCGCCGGAAACTGCGATCAGGGCCGCAGCTGAGCCGAGAAGAAGGCTCTTGATGTTCATTTTCTGACCTCCAGTCAAAAGTTAAAAAACGGGTCTGGGTATTTTTTGCTGAAGGACAGCGTTCCCTGCCCCATCCCCACTTACCGAAAAAGATGCGCACCGCGCCGCTCCTTCGAACGTGACCTTTACCCAGGCGGCGGCGGCGTTCAACCACGATCGTATCGGCGAAAGCCCTATCCGGACGCTATCCCCGGACGTTGTTGCACAAATGACACGATTTGGCCTCACTCCGAAAGTTCTCATTAACCATTAAGGCCTTGCAGCCGGTCGAATCCGGCGGTGGGCGGCCGAAATTGCGGCATGAGAGCCGAGTCTGCCGTCAGGGAATCGCCAAAGAATCGCCGCATGGCGCTATCCGACCTCAGGCCGAAGCCAAATTTTCGGCGATTATGGCGCCGGCTTGTTGATTGTGCCGACGCTTTTCTTTATCCAGCGGCGCGACGGAGAGGTGGCCGAGTGGTCGAAGGCGCTCCCCTGCTAAGGGAGTAGAGGTCAAAAGCTTCTCGTGGGTTCGAATCCCATCCTCTCCGCCATCCTGCTTCGCGCTGCGCGCTTCGCAGGATTGGCCTTGGATGCTTCCTGCGAATCCCTTGCAAAGCTTGGCTCCGAAGCCTCCGGACGTCGTCATCCCAGGGCGGAGCAGGAGCGAAGCTCCGTCGCGAAGACCCTGGGATCCATGCCGTGACATCGGCCGAGAAACGAAGCGGCGCGACGAATTGGCCGATCGCCTTGCGCTGAAGCAGAACCTGCACCGTCGCGATACGTGGACGTAACGGCATGGATCCTCGGGTCTGCGCCGCGTCGCTTCGCTCCTTCTTCGCCCGAGGATGACGACCGGAGAAATGCTTCGGCCAATCTCCAAGGTTTGCGATTGCCACTTGCAGCACATGCGTCCGCGACGCTGTCTCGTGCCCACAAACCAGCGCTGTGACATTCGCAATGCTCTGTCGTGACTCCGCAGATCTGCATCATTTTCCGAAAAAATATAGCAGCATCAATCAATTGCCGTAAGACTGCCCGCCTCAGGTTCAGCTCTTCCGTTCGATTCTGACTGGAGGTCAGAAAATGAACATCAAGAGCCTTCTTCTCGGCTCAGCTGCGGCCCTGATCGCAGTTTCCGGCGCCCGCGCCGCCGACGCGGTGACCGTCGCCGAGCCGGAACCGGCCGAATACGTCAAGATCTGCGACGTGTACGGCTCGGGCTACTTCTACATCCCCGGCACCGAGACCTGCCTGCGCGTCGGCGGCTATGTCCGTTACGACATCGGCGTCGGCGACGTCGGCTCGTTCGACGGCGCGAGGTCGTTCGACCATCAGGACGGCGACGATCAGGCCACCTGGTACAAGAACACGCGCTTCACGCTGAAGACCTGGACCGGCCAGGAGACCGAGCTCGGCACGTTGAAGACCTACACCGAGACCCGCTTCAACTTCGGCAACCGCAATGGCTTCGGCGCCTTCAGCACCGGTGGCGATCCGATCGGCAATCCCGCCGGCAACAAGAACGTTTCGCTGAACTTCGCCTGGATCCAGCTCGGTGGGCTGCGCGTCGGTAAGGACGAATCGGCCTTCGATACGTTCATCGGCTACGCCGGCAACGTCATCCAGGATACGCTCGTTCCCTACGGCGACTTCGACACCAATGTCGTCCAGTACTACTTCGACGCCGGCAACGGCTTCTCGGCAGTCGTCTCGCTCGAAGAAGGTTCGGGCGTCGTCGGCACGATCGACAGCTACGTTCCGCATGTCGTCGGCGGCGTGAAGTACACCCAGGGTTGGGGCGCCATCACCGGCGTCGTTGCTTACGACAGCAACTACGAGCAGGTGACTGGCAAGGTCCGGTTGGACGTCACCGTCAATGACGCGATCTCGCTGTTCGGCATGTTCGGCTACGGCAACGACGGCGACCTGAACGACGACGCCGCCAACGCTATCGACGCTCATGGTCGCGGCTTCTACAAGCAGTGGGGCGGCAACTGGGCCTGGTGGGCCGGCGGTACCTATAAGTTCAACGAGAAGACCTCGTTCAACCTCCAGGTGTCGGGTGACGACGACAAGAACTATGGCCTTGCGGCGAACGTTGCCTATGACATCGTCCCCGGCTTCACGGTCACGGCCGAAGTTGACTGGGACCACTACGGCAACTTCGACACGCCGACCCTGTACGGCAACTGGACCAACGCCAACAAGAAGAACAGCGTCGGCGGTCTCCTCCGCTTCCAGCGCTCGTTCTAATCGGCAGCGTCTGACTGAAATCGAACCCGGCGGGCAACCGCCGGGTTTATATTTTCTGCTGTGGCTCCGAGGCGCCATTTGCATGGCGCTGCATTCGGCGTTCGCAGGGATCCCGCACGCTGGCCGAATCAATTCCGACAGGTCGCAGACATGTCGTCAGCCAAGATTTTCACGGTTCGCTTCGATGAACGATGGCAAGCGTTCGGGAATTAGCCGGAGCGTTCCCCCAACGTCGTCATCCTTGGGCGTAGCGACGCGAAGCGGAGCGAAGACCCAAGGATCCATGCCGTGACCACAGCCACGGTATGCAACGGAGCAGAGTTCTGCACGCAGCGGCGCGTCGAAGTCACGGCATGGATCCTGGGGTCTGCGCGCGTCGCTTCGCTCCTTGCTCCGCCCCAGGATGACGAACTGATAGGCGCTTCGGCCAATCTTCGCGTGCGGTTTTGCCAGCGGAAGTAAGCGGAGTCTCCGCGAAAGGAGCGAGCGTGGGAATTGACTAACTGATTCCTGGGAAGCCGGCTATCTAGAAGCTACAGGTCAAACCTCAGCAAGATCGCCTAAGGCTTCGATCAGTGGCTGAATCTCGCTCTCGTAATTCTTCCATCGCTTGACCGACGACTTGTAGATCGGCTGGCGGACCTGCCAATTGCTATAGGTGTTTACTGAACCAGCTCTGTCAAAGAAACGCAGGCAGGCTTCGTCCCAGGGCAGCCCGAGATAATCTATCAAGCGGCGCGACTGCTTCTCCTGGTTCTCGATCAGTGTCTCGTACTGGTTTTCGAAGATGCGCCCCGGAAGGACCTTGCTCCAATGCCGCATCAGACGGTCATACTCCCTGTAGTAGAGCCCCAGTGTCTCGAGATCCGCGCTGTAGCTATGCGCTTCACTGAACTGCAGGACGAAACAGGAGATGCAATTGTCGATGGCGTCGCGGCGACAATGAATGATGCGCGCGTTGGGAAACAGAATGCCAATCAGGCCGATCAACTCGAAATTGTGGGGCATCTTGTCGACGATTCGGAATGAATCGGGCGCTCGCTCGCGCAGATAGGCAAGATGCTCCGCTGCCAGCGTCTCGGTCAGTTCGGGAGTAATCGTCGCGACCGATTTGGCGATGTTTGCGTCGGCGCTGTCTCTGAGGCCTAGACCATTGGCAATTCGTCTAAGCTTGCTGAGCTCGCCGGCGCCATGGACATCAGGATGGCTGGCGCAAATCTGCTCCGTCAGCGTCGTGCCCGAGCGGGGCATGCCGACGACGAATACGGGCGCCTCCGAGGGATTGCCGTAAGCGGCCATTGACGCCACCAGTTCGGGCGTGAAGGTCTCGATCAAGGCGTCGACCCAGCGACGATAGCTTCCGATGTCGAATATTTGGCCCCTAGCCCGATTCCCTTGCTTGAAGTGGTCTATCGCCTCCTTGTAGCGACGGAGGTCGTTGAGAACCTTTCCGGCGGCGTGATGGAGCGCTGCCGCTTCCTCCGGCATACGGCCCGGGTCCTGAAGCTCCGTTAGGATCGCCGCGAGCTCTGGCGGCTCTTCCGTGTATTTGCGTGTGCCTACAAGCGCGTTATAGGCGGCAGGCACCGCAATGCGCCGTTCAATCGCTTCTTTCAGATGAAGCGCGGCTTCGTCCATGCGTCCGAGGCTAGTCAGCGCACGGGGAAGCCCGATCCGGGCCAGAGGGTGATCTCGGTCGATCTTGAGCGCCTTCTCAAAAAGCGGCAGCGCCATTTCTCCCTTGTCGAACGAGTTGTAGGCATCGCCCAAGGCGCAAAGAGCTTCCACAAGGTTCGGCTTCAAGGCCAAGGCCTGCTGAATATGCCTGATTGCCGGCGTAAATTCGCTGACCTTCAGATAGGCCTCACCGAGGCTAAGGTGGTAGTGAGGATTTCGCGGCTCCTCTGCGACCGCGCGGGCAAAATACCGCAAGGCCTTCTCGTTGTCGTATCCGATGCCGAGGGTTCCCAGGATGTAGAAAGCCAAAGGGTGGTTTGGTGTACGCGCCAGAACCTTCAGGCAGAGTTCCTCGGCCTCCGGCAACTGCTCGGCTTTCTGCAGCTCGAGCGCCTGCCTCAACAGCATATCGTCGGCCTGATTGCGGGAAGGGCCAGCCTTTGGCTGCGCTTTGGGCGGTGCTGCTTTCGGCGCTACCGCCCTCGCCGAGGGCTGCGTCTTGAGGTGCTTTGCCCATGCGGGCGGCAATCGGTTGCTCATCCCGCCTCGCTAGCAAAAGCGGCAGACAGAATCCAGCGATACGTCGTCCGCGTCGAACTCGGAAGCCGACAGCAAGCGCCGCCGCTGCACCCTGTCAACCAACTTGCACCCACCCCTCGCCCACGCTAGCAAGAGGCCTCCTCTCAACCGAGCCCATTGCCATGCGCCAGCGCCCTCCCCTTACGCCGATCATCGGCGCGCTTCCCTCCACGGTGCCGTTCGTCGGCCCGGAGGCGCAGGAGCGCGAGCGGGGGCGGCCCTTCCGCGCCCGCATCGGCGCCAACGAAAGCAGCTTCGGGCCTTCGCCGCGCGTCATTGCCCGCATGGAGAGCGTCGCGCGCGACCAGTGGATGTATTGCGACCCGGACAATTTCGACCTCAAGATCGCGGCGGCCGCGCATCACGATGTCGGCGTCGAGAACGTCGTCGTGGGCGAAGGCATAGACGGGCTGCTCGGACTGGTGGCGCGCATGTATGTCGCGCCCGGCGATGCGGTGGTGACCTCGCTCGGAGCCTACCCCACCTTCAACTTCCACATTGCCGGCGTCGGCGGCCGCCTGGTGACCGTGCCTTACGCCAACGACAAGGAGGACCTCGACGGACTGCTTGCCGCCGTGGCGAGGGAAAAAGCGCCGCTCGTCTATCTCTCCAATCCGGACAATCCGATGGGGAGCTGGTGGGAGGCGCCGGAGGTCATCCGCTTCATCGAGGCGCTGCCGGAAACCACCATGCTGGTGCTGGATGAGGCCTATGGCGAGCTGGGACCGGCCTCGGCGCTGCCGCCGATCGACGTCGCGCGGCCGAACGTGGTGCGCATGCGCACCTTCTCCAAGGCCTACGGACTGGCCGGCATCCGCTGCGGCTATGCGGTGGCCGAGGCAGAAGTGATCCGCGACTTCGAGAAGATCCGCAACCATTACGGCGTCAGCCGCATGGCGCAGATCGCCGGCCTCGAGGCGCTTGCCGACCAGGACTATCTGAATTCGGTGGTGGCGCGCGTGGCCGCCGGGCGCCGGCGCATTGCGGCGATCGCCGAGGAAAACGGGCTGAAGCCGCTGCCCTCGGCCACCAATTTCGTCACCATGGACTGCGGCAGCGACGGCGCTTTCGCACTGAAGGTGATGCAGGCGCTTTTGTCGCGCGACGTCTTCATCCGCAAGCCGATGGCGCCACGGCTCGACCGCTGCATCAGGGTCAGCGTCGGCCTCGACCACGAGCTCGACATCTTCGCCGAGGAATTGCCGGGCGCGCTTGCCGCGGCGCGAGGGAACTGAAGAGCATTAGGGCCGCAGCACCGGCATGAGCTGCGCGGGCATCAGCAGTTCTTGCGCTTTTTATGATTTTTCCAGCAGGCGCGTCACGCGCTTCAGCGCATCCGAAAGCGCCAGGGCTTCCTCATCGCCGAGCTTGTCGGTCAGGCGGGCAAGGTCGCGGATCGTTCCAGCCTCGAGGTCGGCCAGCGCGGCCTTGCCACGCGGGGTGAGCGAAACGAAGGATGGCCCGCCTTCAGGGTCAGCATGTATCCCGGCCAACCCCATGGCGATGAATTTCCTAAGGATTCTCAAAACGTAGACGGGAGCGAGCCGCAGCTCGCCGGCCAGTTCCGACGCTATCGGCGCAACATCGAGATGAAACATCCGCGCCAGGAGGCCGGCCTCGCCGGCCGTTCGGGGCCTGCGGTCAAGCTCGAACAACACGCGAGCCTCGGCCAGCGTGTAGGGGCTCTGGATCAATGTCTCATCGAGCAGTCCAACAAGGCCGGTGTAGAACCGGTTGAAGCGACGAATCTCGTCGACCAGGGCTTCGTGAGGCATGCAGACCTCCCCTCAGAGACATTTGCGCCATCCGACAATTCTCCTTCAACTTGACCAAGTCAACTATTTAATTGACGAAGTCACTTACCCTTCATGGTCGTTGCATTTGATCCGCGCTGCTCCAGATTGATGAGGAAGATACTGGAGCTTGGCAATGCAGGGCGAACAACGGGCTGTCAGGGCGTGCATTTTCGGCACGGTGCAAGGCGTCAGCTATCGGGTCTGGACGCGGAGCGAAGCCGTGCGTCTCGGGGTGACGGGATGGGTGCGAAATGAGGCCGACGGCTCGGTCACGGCGCTCATCGCCGGCGCAGACGCCGCAGTCACCGCCATGATCGAGCGGCTTTGGCAAGGGCCGCGGGGCGCGCTGGTCTCGAGGGTCGAGATCGAGAAAGCCTCGGATGATGCGCCAGCCGACTTCAGGATTGTTGTGTGAGCTGGTTTCTCCCCCCCTTGAGGGCATATGCGCTAAGATAGCTTTGGCATGGCTTGAAATTTGCGTTTTCGCGGTGGCTCACGCCAACGATGCCGCAAGGCATGGAGATTTTGGCGCAAGCTTGCCAAGCGAGGCTGAGTAAAGATCGCTGCGATCAGCGAGGCGACGATCTGGCGGGTGGCGCGCCACAGCAGCGGGCGCCCGTCGCTCAAGGGGGAGAGACACCCAACTCCTGCGAGAGGGGTTCGGTCACAAGCGCGATGAGGAAGTGGGCAAGAATCCAAGGCTTTGCGATCCTTGGGTCTTTGGCGGGAGGCGCGCGCAGCCCGATCAGGCTCTTCAGACGCTTGAAGGCGAGCTCGATGCGCCAGCGCATGCGATAGAGCTTGAGAACCGTGCCGGCGGGAAACTCCTGCCGGTCAAGCGAGGTCACAAGGATGACGAAGCCGGCCGCAATCAGCGTCTCGGGTCGAACCTTGTTGCCCTTGGCCTTGGCTTCCTTGTTGATTTTGCGCCGCGCTTCTTGTGCCGCTGCCTCGGATTTGCGCAAGGCGATCAGGCGCATCTTCACAGGCTCGCCCTTCTTGAGGGCCAACCGGACAGGCGTTTCGAAGACTTCCTCGCGGCGGCTCTCCAGGTAGCCGATGAGATCGAACGCCTTGCCGTTGGCGTCGAGCCATCGCGCATTCTTCCACGACGCGCGCACGACAACGTCGCCGCCTTGCGCCATGACCCTTGCGATCCGCTCGGCCTGCAGATAGGCGCGGTCGCCGATGCGGATCTCGCCCGCCACCACCGGCACGCGGTCGATCAGCTCGGCCTCGCTTTGGTCGGTGATCTCGAGGAAATCGAACTGCTCGCGCTCAAGCTCGAAGGCGCAGTGCATGCGCCAAAGGCCATTGTTCTTCTTCTCATGCGCACCGGCCTTGGCAACCGCCGTCGCATCGAGGATGCGGATCAGCCGGCCCTTGGCCAAGCCTTTTTCCTCGCGCTTCAAAAGATGCCCAATCAACTGCTGCAGCCACGGCCCTGCATTGCGCAGCCGGCCGAGCAAGGCCACGTCCGAGATGTCGGCAATCCCGCTCGCCGCCGCCCAGGCCACGACGCCCCGCATGCCCACCTTGCCAAGGCAGTAAGCCAATGTCAGGCGCAACAGATCGCACGCCGACCGGATACCCCGCGGTCGCAGGAACGCCTTCGTCTCGCGCGCACTTCCTGCGATCAACTCTTCGCCGCCGAGAAGCGCAATCGTCTCGGCCCAGCCGTCATCAACAAGTGATTCGTGTGTCATCCTCAGCGTAGAATCACAACCGATTCCGCGCTGCAACACCTATCTTAGCGCCTATGCCCTTGAGGGGGAGATGGCCGGCAGGCCAGAGGGGGTCGTCTCACGTAGGTCTCGGGCGTTGCTTCCTGCCGCAAAGGGCGTTGGCGCTTCACGCGAGACGACCCCCTCTGTCGCCTTTCGGCGACATCTCCCCCTCGAGGGGGGAGATTTGACCCTTGAATTAATTGAACGTTCGTTTTATTAATGCTCCTGGAGGCGAATATGGCACGCACCACGGGTTCCGACGGAGAAAAAACCGAGGCGGCCGTCCGCGAGGCGGCGGTCAGCCTGATCGCGCGTCTCGGCTACGAGGCGATGTCGATGCGGCAGTTGGCGGCCGAAGTCGGCGTGCAGGCCGCCGCGCTCTATCGCTATTTCCCGACCAAGGAAGACCTGTTGTTCACGCTGATGCGCGAGCACATGGAAGGCCTGCTGGACGCCTGGAACACGGCGCGCCCGGCCACACTCGATCCCGCGGCGCGGCTTGCCGCCTATGTCGAGAACCATATCGCCTTCCATATCGAGCGGCGCCACGCCACTCATGTCTCCAACATGGAATTGCGCAGCCTCTCGCATGAGCGGCTGACGCAGATCCTCAGGCTGCGTGCCGCCTACGAAAAGGAATTGCGCGCGGTCCTGCGCGACGGCGCGGAGGCAGGCGTCTTCGAGATCGACGATGTCGGGCTCACCGCCATGGCGCTGATCCAGATGATGACCGGCGTCATCGTCTGGTTCCGGCCGGGCGAACGGCTGTCGATCGCCGAGGTCACGGCATCATATCTTTCGATGACAATGCGCCTGGTCGGCGCGACAATCAGCCATGGCACCGCGCGCCGTTCCGGGCGCGCCAAGGATGCCGCGGCACTCTGATACACGCACGATCCCCCGCGAGGACCGGGGCGTGCACGGGAGGAACGCCATATGTACACGAATACGCTGAATTTCGGGCTCGATGCCGATATCGAGGCGCTGCGCGATACGGTAAGGCGCTTCGCGCAGGACAGGATCGCGCCGATCGCGGCCGAGATCGACCGCTCCAACGAATTCCCGGCACATCTGTGGACCGAGCTCGGCGCGCTCGGCCTGCTCGGCATCACCGCCGATCCGGATTTCGGCGGTAGCGGCATGGGCTATCTCGCGCATGTCGTGGCGATGGAAGAGATTTCGCGCGCATCCGCCTCGGTCGGCCTTTCCTACGGCGCGCATTCCAATCTCTGCGTCAACCAGATCAACCGCTGGGCGACACCGGCGCAGAAAGAAAAGTACCTGCCCCCGCTCTGCAGCGGCGAAAGCGTCGGCGCGCTGGCGATGTCAGAACCAGGCGCCGGCTCCGACGTGGTGTCGCTGCGCCTGCGCGCCGAAAAGCGCAACGACCGCTACGTGCTCAACGGGTCGAAAATGTGGATCACCAACGGCCCTGACGCCGAGACGCTGGTGGTCTACGCCAAGACCGACCCGGAGCGCCATTCGCGCGGCATCACCGCCTTCATCATCGAGAAGGCCTTCGCCGGGTTTTCGGTGGCACAGAAGCTCGACAAGCTCGGCATGCGCGGCTCCAACACCGGCGAGCTCGTCTTCGAGAATGTCGAGGTGCCGTTCGAGAATGTGCTGCATGAGGAAGGGCGCGGCGTCGAGGTGCTGATGTCGGGCCTCGACTATGAGCGCGCCGTGCTTTCCGGCGGGCCGATCGGGCTGATGGCGGCCTGCCTCGACGTGGCGGTGCCTTATGTGCACGAGCGCAAGCAATTCGGCCAGCCGATCGGCAGCTTTCAGCTGGTGCAGGGCAAGCTCGCCGACATGTACACGACGATGAACGCGGCGCGGGCCTATGTCTATGCGGTGGCCGCCGCCTGCGACCGCGGCGAGACCACACGCAAGGACGCCGCCGGCTGCGTGCTGTTTGCCGCCGAGAAGGCGACGCAGATGGCGCTCGACGCCATCCAGCTCCTCGGCGGCAACGGCTACATCAACGATTATCCGACCGGACGGCTGCTGCGCGACGCCAAGCTCTACGAGATCGGCGCCGGCACCAGCGAGATCCGCCGCTGGCTGATCGGCCGCGAGATCATGGCGGAGGGGGTGTGATGTTCCCCTCCGCCACCTCAGCCGAACGCCTTGGGAAGGTCGTCGGTTGGCTTGGCGACGATCTGATGCGCATCGCGCCACAGAATCTCGCGTTGGCGCCGCGACGTGATCGAACGCACAGGCAAGCCGCCCTCCTCGATCAGCCAAGCGCAATAGCGCGCACGGCTGATGGCTTCCCTGGCGTCCGGGCGGAACCAGCAGATACCCCAGATCGAATTTCGCCGCTTGAAATGCCGGCCAACCCGACCGGGAAAGGGCAGATGCTGGTTGAACCAGTCGAACTGATCCTCAAGCTCACCATGAATCCAGTCAGGGCATCCGTTCCGGTGCAGATACCCGGACGCATGAAAAAAGCCGGTCTCCACCCGGCTCTTCGGATGGATCAGCGGCGTTACAAACCGCACATACATGACGACACCCACGACGCTCTCGGGCGTCGTGTTCCTCTTGCTCAAATTCGGGACGTGGAAGGCCGCCCTTCGGCGGCGTCAGGCCATGGCCGAAGGGAGACATCTGGTGAAGCGCATATGCATGCCTTTCATCATCGCCTCCTGAGTGTGTCGCTCATACAAAAGATGCAACGCTTGGCACGCAGCATCCGGGCGCGGGCTGTTACACTGGTTTCGTTGCGGCATCAAGAGGTGTGAGGAACAACGTGGCCACACTGCAAACCCAAATCTCCCCCTCCACCGACACCTTCCGCGCCAATGCCGAACGCATGCGGGCGCTGGTCGACGATATTGCCGAGAAGGCGGCGGGCATCGAGCGCGGCGGCTCGGACGAAGCGCGCGAGCGCCACCAGGGCCGCGGCAAGCTGTTGCCGCGCGAGCGGCTGGCGCAACTGCTCGACACCGGCTCGCCCTTCCTCGAGGTCGGCCAGTTCGCGGCATGGTCGATGTATGGCGAGGACATTCCGGCAGCGGGCATCATCACCGGCATCGGCCGCATCGAGGGCAAGGAGGTGATGGTCGTCGTCAACGACGCAACGGTGAAGGGCGGCACCTATTATCCGCTGACGGTGAAGAAGCATTTGCGCGCGCAGGAGATCGCGCTGCAGAACAACCTGCCCTGCGTCTACCTGGTCGACAGCGGCGGCGCCAATCTGCCCAATCAGGACGAGGTCTTCCCGGACCGTGAGCATTTCGGCCGCATCTTCTACAACCAGGCCAACATGTCGGCGGCCGGCATCCCGCAGATCGCCTGCGTCATGGGCTCCTGCACGGCGGGCGGCGCCTATGTGCCGGCGATGTCGGACGAGACGATCATGGTGCGCAACCAGGCGACCATCTTTCTCGGCGGCCCGCCGCTGGTAAAAGCCGCCACCGGCGAGGATGTCAGCGCCGAGGAACTCGGCGGCGCCGATGTCCACACCCGGCTTTCCGGCGTCGCCGACCACTACGCCATGGACGACGAACACGCCTTGGCCATTTGCCGGCGCATCGTCAGGAACCTCAATCGGAACAAGGCCGCAAGCCTGAACTTGCAGAAACCTGCACCGCCGCTTCACGACCCGCATGAACTTTACGGCATCGTGCCGACGGATTTGCGCCAGCCCTATGATGCGCGCGAGGTGATCGCACGTCTTGTCGACGGCTCCGAGTTCGACGAGTTCAAGCAGAATTACGGCACCACCCTGGTCACCGGCTTTGCCCATCTGCACGGCATGCCCGTCGGCATCCTCGGCAACAACGGCGTGCTGTTTTCGGAAAGCGCGCTGAAGGGCGCGCATTTCATCGAGCTCTGCTGCCAGCGCGGCATTCCGCTGATCTTCCTGCAAAACATCACCGGCTTCATGGTCGGGCGAAAGTACGAGGCCGGCGGCATAGCCAAGGATGGCGCCAAGCTGGTGACGGCGGTCGCCACGGCCCGCGTGCCCAAGCTTACCGTCATCATCGGCGGCTCCTTCGGCGCCGGCAATTACGGCATGTGCGGGCGCGCCTATTCGCCCCGCTTCCTGTGGATGTGGCCGAACGCGCGCATCTCGGTGATGGGCGGCGAGCAGGCGGCGACCGTGCTCGCCATGGTCAAGCGCGAGGGCATCGAGCGCAAGGGCGGGCAATGGAGCGCCGAGGAGGAAGCAAAGTTCAGGAAGCCGATCCTGATGAAGTACGAGCATGAGGGCCACCCGCTCTATTCCTCGGCAAGGCTCTGGGACGATGGCATCATCGATCCGGCGAAGACGCGCGAGGTGCTGGCGCTCAGCCTCTCTGCCGCGCTCAATGCCGGGGTCGAGGAGACGAAGTTCGGCGTGTTCAGGATGTGACGATGAACGGCGTCAGTGACAGGATCCGGGTCCACACCGGCGACATCACCAGGCTCGCGGTCGATGCCATCGTCAATGCCGCCAATTCTTCGCTGCTCGGTGGCGGCGGCGTCGACGGCGCCATCCACCGCGCCGCAGGGCCGGAGCTTCTCGCCGAATGCCGCATGCTGAACGGTTGCAGCACTGGCAACGCCAAGCTGACCAAGGGATATCGCTTGCCGGCGCGCTATGTCATCCACGCCGTTGGGCCAGTCTGGCAGGGCGGCGACAGGGGCGAGGCCGATCTGCTCGCCTCCTGCTATCGACGCTCGCTCGAAATCGCCCGCGACCATGACTGCCGGACGGTCGCTTTTCCGGCGATCTCGACCGGCATCTATCGCTATCCGAAGGACGAGGCGGCTGGGATCGCCGTGGCCACGACAGCCGACTTCCTGCGACAAAACACCGTGCCGGAGGTCGTTACTTTCTGCTGCTTCGACGAAGCGATGGCGGAGCTATACCGGCGGGCCCTTACTGGTATTGGGGAGAACTGAGTCCATGGGCCAAATGATTGCTCAAGCGACGACGTTGGTAGGGCACTCCCTTGGCAAGGAGGTGTTCTGGCATGTCAGGAGAAGCTGGCGGGACAGCGCCCCCCTCTGTCCTGCCGGACATCTCCCCCACGAGGGGGGAGATTGGCAGCTTCGGCGACAGCGCCCGTACTGTAACGTTGGCGATCGGCGAAAACGTCGGCGGCGTCCGATCTCCCCCCATGTGGGGGAGATGTCCGGCAGGACAGAGGGGGGCGCGAAGGAACGCCTTCTTAACGCGAAGCACACTCTGCCTGCGGAGGCTCCATGTTCGGCAAGATCCTGATCGCCAATCGCGGCGAGATCGCCTGCCGCGTCATCCGCACCGCGCGCAAGCTCGGCGTGCGCACTGTCGCGGTCTACTCGGATCCCGATGCCCGCGCCTTGCATGTCGAGATGGCCGACGAAGCGGTGCATATTGGCCCCTCACCCGCCGGCGAAAGCTATCTGCGCGGAGACAAGATCATTGCCGCGGCGCTTGCCACCGGCGCCGAGGCGATCCATCCCGGCTACGGCTTCCTGTCGGAGAACCCCGACTTCGTCGACCAGGTGACGAAGGCCGGACTGGTCTTCATCGGGCCATCGGCCGCCTCGATCCGCGCCATGGGGCTGAAGGACGCCGCCAAGCGGCTGATGGAAAAGGCCGGCGTTCCGGTGGTGCCTGGCTATCACGGCGAAGCGCAGGAGATCGTGCTGCTCGCCTCCAAGGCGCGCGAGATCGGCTATCCCGTGCTGATCAAGGCGCGCGCCGGCGGCGGCGGCAAGGGCATGCGGCGCGTCGACCATCCGGACGATTTCTCGGAGGCGCTGTCCGGAGCGCGGCGCGAGGCCAAGGCCGCCTTCGGCGACGACCGCGTGCTGGTGGAAAAATACGTCGACAAGCCGCGCCATATCGAGGTGCAGGTGTTTGGCGACAATTTCGGCAATGCCGTGCATTTGTTCGAGCGCGACTGCTCGGCGCAGCGCCGCCATCAGAAAGTGATCGAGGAGGCGCCCGCCCCCGGCATGACGCCTGAATTGCGCGAGGCGATGACGGAAGCGGCCGTCACTGCCGCCAAGGCAATCAACTACTCGGGCGCCGGCACGGTCGAATTCATCGTCGACGCCTCCGCGGGGCTCAAGCCCGACCGCTTCTGGTTCATGGAAATGAACACGCGGCTCCAAGTCGAGCATCCCGTCACCGAAATGGTCACCGGCGTCGATCTGGTCGAATGGCAATTGCGCGCCGCTTCGGGTGAAAAACTGCCGAAGACGCAGGACGAGATCGTGCTTGCCGGACATGCCTTCGAGGCGCGCCTCTACGCCGAGGACGCGTCGAAAGGCTTCCTGCCCGCGACAGGAACGCTGCACCATTTGAAATTCCCGGACGCCTCGCACGCGGGCACCGCCATGCGTATCGAAACCGGCGTGCGGGCCGGCGACGCGATCTCGCCCTTCTACGACCCGATGATCGCCAAGCTGGTGGTGCGGGCCAAGGACAGAACCACGGCGCTCGGCGCGCTGCTCGACGCCCTTGCCCGGACGGAAATTGCCGGCTCGACCGTCAACACCGCCTTCCTCGCGGCACTCGCCGCCGACGCCGATTTCGCGGCCGGCGACGTCGACACCGGCCTGATCGGCCGTCATCAGGATGCTCTCGTCGCCGTTGCCGCGCCAAGCGATGAGGCAATCGCCGCGGCGGCACTGGCGGCGACCGATGCGGGCGCGCCCGGCCCGGCCGCCGATCCATGGTCTGCGCTCGCGGGTTATGCGCATTTCCATACGCTCGCGCGCCGCATCCGGCTGCGCTTCGGCGAGGAGAACATACTGGCGCGCGTCTCAGCACGACCGGACGGCCGCTTCCAGGTGGCGCTGGAGGCGCCGCATGACGCAATCAATTCGCACGACCTCAGGAACTTGCCGCGCACCGCCCGCTGGCCGGGCCACGTCACCGTGTTCGAAGGCGCGGCCGGCTACACCTTCGCGGTTCCCGACCCGCTCGCCAAGTCGGACGAGGCCGCGGCCGCTTCGGGTAGCCTGCGCGCGCCGATGCCGGGACTGGTCAAGCTGGTGCGCGCGGCCACGGGCGATGCCGTGATCAAGGGCCAGCCGCTGTTGATCCTCGAGGCGATGAAGATGGAGCACACCATCGCCGCCCCGCACGACGGGGTGGTCGCCGAGATCGCGGCCGAGGGCGCGCAGGTGAGCGACGGCACGGTGCTGGTGCGGTTTGTCGAGGACGCCCAAGGCTGAGGCGGGGACGGCGGGACAGCGCCAGCGTCGGTCAGCAATTCCAATCCGCCAAAAGAAATGGCCGGGATGTACCCGGCCATCTCCGTCCGTATGCAGAAGCGATTACGGCTTGATCGGCGCGTATTTGCCGTCGTGCCACTGGTTGATGTCATAGCTGGCGTTCTTCAGATCGCCCTTCTCGTCGAAGATGACGTCGCCGACCACGGTGCTGATCGGCTTGCCGTCCTTCAGCGCCTCAGCGACCTTGCCCGGATCGTCGGTGCCGGCGCGCTTGATGCCTTCGGCGACGGCCTGGATCACCGCATAGGAGAACAGCGTGAAGCCTTCCGGGGTGAAGCCGCCGGCCTTGATCTTGGCGACCGCGTCCTTCGCTTCCGGCTTGGCCTGCGGGTCCGACGGGAAGACGAACATGGTGCCTTCACCGGCCGGACCGGCGACCTGCCAGAATTCCGGCGAGGCGATCGAGTCCGGCATGATGAGCTGGAACTTGACGTTCTGCTCGGCCGACTGGCGCAGGATGAGGCCGGCTTCCGGGTGATAGCCGCCGAAATAGACGACGTCGGCCTTGAGCTCCTTCAGCTTGGTGACCAGAGCCGAATAGTCCTTCTCGCCGGCATTGATGCCTTCGTAGTCGACCTCCTTGAGTCCGCCGGCGTTCATCGTCGCCTTCACGGCATCGGCAACGCCCTGACCGTAGGCGCTCTTGTCGTGCAGGATGACGATGTTCTTGCCGGCATATTTCTTGGCGATCCAGGGGCCGATGAAGGCGCCCTGGGCGTCGTCACGCGTGTAGAGACGCATGATCGTCGGCCAGCCGGACTTCGCCGCGGCGTCGGTCAGCACCGGGTTGGATGAGGCCGGGGTCATCATCAGCGTGCCGGCCTCGGCATAGACGGCGGAGGCCGGGATGCTCGAGCCCGAGCAGGCGTGGCCGTCGACGAACTTGACGCCGTTGGCGACGATGCGGTTGGCGACCGACACAGCCTGCTTCGGATCGCACTGGTCGTCCTCGATGTCGAGCTTTATCTGGGAGCCATTGACGCCGCCGGCCGCGTTGATGGCGGCGGCTGCCGCCTGCGCGCCCTGCTTGAATTGATCGCCGATCGTGGCGAGCTGACCGGTCATCGGGCCGACCACCGAAATGGTGATGTCGTCGGCGAAGGCAACCGATGCGCTCATCATCAGGCCCAATGCGGCCGCGCTCAAAATACCCAATCTTTTCATGACAATAGAACTCCTCCACTTGCGCGCGGCCCTTCCGGCCACGCTTCTTCCAGAGAGCCGGGACAATTTCACCCTTCGCCGGAACTGTCGAGAGGACAGTGCAACCGGATTTGGTTCATTTTTGAGAGGATTGCTTGGGCCAAGCCGCGATGAAAGCAGGAGGATCGTGAAATGCAAAAAGCCGCGCCGGCCTTGTCCCGGCCGGTCGCGGCTTTTTGCAGTCGAGCTTCCCCGACGCCCCCGCGCCTGAACCCGCTCGCTTCCCTGTCTTGTCGCACGGCTTGGTTCGTTGACCTGCCGCGTTCTTTCTCGTTATTTTGCCGGCCGTCTTTTCGCGGCCTTGTCCCCTGAAGACTCCTGGCCCCGCAAGATCAGTGCATCGTCATCCATTCGCGTGCTTCGCGCAGCGCCCTGGCGATATCGGCTTTCGACATCGTGGCCGACAGTTCCGAGCGCAGCTCCGCGGCCCGGGCCGAGCCCTTGATCGCGGCGATGTTGAACCATTTGTGGGCGGCGACGACGTCGGTCTCGCAGTCGCGGCCGGTCGCATACATCATGCCCAGTTCGAAAAGAATGTCGGCCTGGGCAGTTGCCCCCATGGCGCCGAAGCCGTCTTCAAGCATTTCAAAACGTGCCATTTCAATCCCCTGTCTGCTCCCGAGAGCTGCCTCCTTCTGTCCCCTGAAGTCCCTCGGGACGGGCCGCTCTTTCGATGCTTTCGAGGATGACGGCTCGCCTTGAATCCGTCGTTAAATGGCTTGCTTAATTTGAAGAAAACAAAGCTAAAACAAGAAGTAAACGCGAAAAACTGTTAAGCATAGGAATGGCGCAATTCCGCCTCTTTGCGCTAAATTCGATGAAAATTTCAGGCGCCGGAATCAAGACTTCGCTAACCACGGAAACCGAAGCCTTTTTCGCCACCCGTTCATTTTCAGGGTCCCGGGCGGCCAAAATCCTTGCAACCTTCCGCGGCGGCACCGCTTTCGTTTTGGCGGCGGCTGGATTAGCTTACGTTTGCGTAAGGGACAGAGAGGCGGAGCGAGTCCCGCCGGAACCTGTAGGGAGGAGGACAGATATGTTTCGAAAAGTAAGCCTGGCCCTGGCGGCCACCCTGATCATGGCCGGCGCCGCGTGGGCCGACCCGATCGAAGGCAATTGGAAGACGCAGGCCGGCTCGACCGCGGCGATCGCCGGCAGTGGCTCGTTTTCCATCACGCTGAAGTCCGGCAAATATGCCGGCAAGACCATCGGCTCATTCAAGGCAGCCGGCGACAACAAATACACCGGCACCATAACCGACCCGGAAACCGACAAGACCTACTCCGGCAAGGCGACGCTTTCCGGCGCCTCGCTCAAGATGAGCGGCTGTGTGCTCGGCGGGCTGATCTGCAAGAGCCAGACCTGGCACAAGCTCTGATCGCCGTACAGCTGACGATGCAAAACGGGGCCTGCCGGGCCCCGTTTTCTTTTGGGAGCGTTCGGAGCGCGTCGGCAGGCTGCCTGTTCTCAGGCACGTCGCTTTTCCCGAGACCGGTGCGCACTTTTGGGCGACTTGCATCAGCCAGACCAAGGCCTCATCAACCAATTTGAACGGTAGATGAATACCGGTCTCAGAACCGGTTCAGAGGCATGCGGGCATTCTCCTCACCATTGAAGGAGAGACCAATGCTTGTCCGCCGCTTCACCATCGTCTGCCTGCTGATGAGCCTGTTCGGCATGTCCTTCGCCATCCTCGTGGCCGAAGCCGACCGTCCGGGCCGCTCATCGGGAATGGCCGACGCCTGCCGACTGGACTGCGTGAACCATTTCGACCGCTGAAGCGACCAATACTCGAAACCGGAACGACCACCATGAACCGCATCGCCACCTCCACCCTCAAGGCTCTTCGGCTCCTGCCGCGGGCGATGCTCATCCTGGTGCTGCTTGCCGCTCCCGTGCTGGCGGTGCCGATGATGCGCGCCGACGCCGGTTCGGTCATCGAGGCGCCGACGCCGAAGAAGGCAGGCATCGGCTTCGTGCTGCTGGTCAGCCTGCAGCGCGGCTGACACGGTCGAAGAAAAATACGCCGCAGGGCAGGCTTCGCGCCTGCCTCCCCCTCCCAAGCGCTCTTCCAAATCCCTATATTGGGCCATGGAAAAGCGAATCTACCCCCAAGCAATCGAATCGGTCGTGATGCCGGAGCCTTTCGGCAGGCAAAGTTTCGACGACGCCAAGAAGGCGGTCGCGGCGCTGGAGGCGCTTTACGACCGCAACACCAAATTCCTGCGCGATTCCTTCGCCAAGCTCGCCGCCGGCGGAGACGAGAGCAAGCGCTACAGGGCCTTCTATCCGCAGATCGGCGTCACCACGACCTCGTTCTCCCAGATCGACTCGCGCCAGGCCTACGGCCATATGCCGACGCCCGGGCATTTTGCCACCACCATCACCCAGCCGAAGCTGTTCGAGAACTATCTCATCGAGCAGCTTCGGCTCATCATGCGCAATCACGGCGTCCAGGTGACGGTATCGGAATCGACCACGCCGATCCCGCTGCATTTCGCCTTCCTGGAAGGCACCTATGTCGATGGCACGGCTGCCGAGCGCATCAAGCGGCCGATCCGCGACCTGTTCGACGTGCCGGACCTCGACGGCACCGACGACCAGATTGCCAACGGCACCTTCGAGGTGGCGTTCGGCGAGCCGAGGCCGCTGGCGCCGTTCACCGCGCAGCGCATCGACTATTCGCTGCACCGCATGACGCACTACACGGCGACCAGTCCGCAGCATTTCCAGAATTTCGTGCTGTTCACCAATTACCAGTTCTACATCGACGAGTTCGTCGCGCGCGCCCGCGACCTGATGGAGAAGGGCGGTGGCGGCTACAGCGAGTTCGTCGAGCCGGGCAATGTGGTGACGAAAGCCGGGGCGAGCGCGCCAAGCGAAGGCACGACGCCGCAGCGCCTGCCGCAAATGCCGGCCTATCACCTGAAGAAGCCGCGCCATGGCGGCATCACCATGGTCAATATCGGCGTCGGCCCCTCCAACGCCAAGACCATCACCGACCATATCGCGGTGCTTCGGCCGCATGCCTGGGTGATGCTCGGCCATTGCGCCGGTCTGCGCAACACGCAGGCGCTGGGCGACTATGTGCTGGCGCATGCCTATGTGCGCGAGGACCATGTGCTGGACGACGACCTGCCGGTCTGGGTGCCGATCCCGCCGCTGGCCGAAATCCAGGTGGCGCTGCAGGAAGCGGTGGCCGAAGTCACGGGGCTTTCCGGCTACGATCTGAAGCGCATCATGCGCACCGGCACCGTCGCCACCATCGACAACCGCAACTGGGAGCTGCGCGACCAGCGCGGACCGGTGCAGCGCCTGTCGCAATCCCGCGCCATCGCGCTCGACATGGAATCGGCGACGATCGCGGCCAACGGCTTCCGCTTCCGCGTGCCTTACGGGACGCTGTTGTGCGTCTCCGACAAGCCGCTGCATGGCGAGTTGAAGCTGCCAGGCATGGCGACGGAATTCTACAAGCGGCAGGTGGCGCAGCATCTCACCATCGGCATCAAGGCGATGGAGAAGCTGGCCGAAATGCCGATGGAACGGCTGCATTCGCGCAAGCTGAGAAGTTTTTCCGAGACGGCCTTCCAGTAGCAGAGGCAATCCGTCACCTGCTCAGGCCGCAATTTGGCCGATAAGCAGGCCGAACAGATTGCCAGCGGCATTCGACAGACCACGACTGAGATGGCAACAGGCGGCGCGCGCTCGAACATGACGGCTGGGGTGGCATTCCTGGCGATGATGGCACTCTCGGCCGCGCTGCTGGCCGGGTTCCTCGGCGCACTGCATCCGGCCTTCGATTCGTTCTCGCATTTCCGCATTCATCTGAGCGTCTTGACTGCGCTGCTGGCATTGCCGCTGCTTGCCGGCTCGTACCGGCTGCAAGCGGCGGCCGTGCTGCTCTTCGCCATAGCCAGCCTCGCCACGACGATGAGCGCGCTGCCCAGGCTGTGGCCGCAGCAGGCGGTCGCCAAGCCCGTCGACCGGATCGTCTACAGCCTGCTGCAGATGAACCTGCTCTACGACAATCCGACACCGAAGAAGGTGCTGTCGCTGATCGGTCGGACCAATCCTGATGTGATCACCCTCGACGAGGTGTCGGAGATGTGGGCGACCGAGCTCGGCTATATCGCAAGCGCTTATCCGTACCGCATCCTTTGCGCCTATCCGAACGGGGTATTCGGCGTCGCACTGCTGTCGCGGCGGCCCTTTGCCGCCGGCACTGCGCCGCACTGCGAACCGCGTGGCGCGATGGCGACCGCCACGATCGATTTCGGCGGCACCGGCGTCGACGTCGCCGCGATCCATCTGAGCTGGCCCTGGCCGCGCGAGCAGTATTGGCAGATCGGCGAGCTGGCGGAGCCGCTTGCCGCGCTCGGCGAAACCGCCATCATGGCCGGCGACTGCAACGCCGTGCCGTGGAGCGCGGCGGTGCGGCGCGTCGCCTCGCTCGGCGGATTGACCGTGATGCCTTCGGCCGGGCCAACCTGGATCCACGGGAAGCTGCCGGACTTCGTGCGACGCTTCGCCGGCCTGCCGATCGACCAGGTGTTCAGCAAGGGCGGAGTGACGATCCATTCGGCGACGCGGCTGGAGGACAACGGCTCGGACCACTTGCCGGTGCTGGTCGAGTTCTCGCTGCGGCCCGACGACAGAGCGCCAGAGGACGAGCATGAATCGGCGCTGGCGGCAAACGCACAACTTGGCAAGACGGGCAGTTAGTCTAGCGCCGTATTCCTTCGCGCCTCCTCTGCCCTGCCAGCGTCAACTGTTTCGCAACGCGCCGCTAAGGCTTGATCAACGCTGCGACCAGGTGCTCGACGTTGCCGCCGTCGCGGTGCTCGCGGGCATCGAAGGCATTCTGCTTGGCCTCGTATTCGGCGTAGGCGGCCTGGATACGCTGGCGCGCCTCGCGGCGCGTCTTGTAGCAATAGGGATCGTCCGCGACCTTGAGGCCGGTGATCGACCGCTCGGTGACGCGCATCATTTCCCTGGCGATGCGGCCATGGGTTTCCTCGTGGGCGCGCACACCGGCGAAAAACCGGGTCCATCGCTTCTTCAGTGCCGGCGTCGCCGAGGCGACGCGCGGAAAGGTGTAGAAGAGATTGAGCGTACCGTTTGCCTGCTTGAGCCGGCACGAGCCCTTGTCCGGGATGACGCCCAGCTCCCAGTCGGCCGTGTAGGCGGTCTGGGCGATGGCATGCGTCATGAAGCCGTGCTTGGGGCCTTTGCTGTCCATGGCCTCGATGAGCGCCGCGCCGGAATTGCCGGCAATGTCGTAGGTGCGCGTCTGGACCAGCACCCTGGTGCCGGCCGAAGCCTGTGGCGCCGACAGCGCGCCGAGGGCGACAAGGCATGTCAGAACCGCCAGCCGCATGGTCGTTCTCCCTATCTTCAGGAAAAGGAAACACAAGCAGGCGGTGGTTTCAACAGCCTTGAGGTTGCGATGCCGCAACCTATTCGCAGGCAGGCGCCGGCGGCGGCGCCACCGAAGACGTATGGGTCAGGGGCAGCGAGAAACCTTTGGCAATTGCCTTCTACATGCCCTGATAGACGGGCCCCTCTCCGCCTTGTGGCGGCACCCAGTTGATGTTCTGGTTCGGGTCCTTGATATCGCAGGTCTTGCAGTGAACGCAGTTCTGCGCGTTGATGACGAAGCGCACGTCCTTGGCGGACGGATCAGCGGCGGCGTTGCCGTCCTTGTCCACCCATTCATAGACGCCTGCCGGGCAGTAGCGGGTCGACGGACCGGCGAAGACGTCGTGCTCGGACCGCTGCTGCAGCGCCGCGTCGGCGACGATGAGATGCACCGGTTCGTTTTCCTCGTGATTGGTGTTGGACAAAAACACCGAGGAGAGCCGGTCGAATGTCAAGACGCCATCCGGCTTGGGATAAGCGATCTTCTGATGCTTGGAGGCGGGTTCGAGCGTGGCGTAGTCGGCCTTGCCGTGCTTCAGCGTGCCGAAAGGCGAGAAGCCGAACAGCGTGTTCAGCCACATGTCGAGACCGCCGATGCCGACGCCGACGATGGTGCCGAAGCGTGACCACAATGGCTTGACGTTGCGAACCTTCTTCAGGTCCTTCCCGATGTCGCTGCCACGCCAAGCCGCTTCGTAGGAGGTCAACTCGTCATTGGCACGGCCAGCGCCGATCGCCTCGGCAACATGCTCGGCCGCCAGTATGCCGGACAGCACCGCATTGTGCGAACCCTTGATGCGCGGCACGTTGACGAAGCCGGCCGCGCAGCCCATCAGCACGCCGCCCGGGAACGACAGCTTCGGCACCGACTGCCAGCCGCCTTCGGTGATGGCGCGGGCGCCATAGCCGATCCGCTTGGCGCCCTCGAAGGTGCCTTTGATCGTCGGATGCGTCTTGAAGCGCTGGAATTCCTCGAAGGGCGAGAGATAAGGATTCTTGTAGTTCAGGTGGACGACGAAGCCGACAGCCACCTGGTTGTCTTCGAGATGGTAGAGGAAAGAGCCGCCGCCGGTCTTCATGTCGAGCGGCCAGCCGAACGAATGCTGCACCAGCCCCGGCTTGTGGTTCTCCGGCTTGACCTGCCAGAGCTCCTTGAGGCCGATGCCGTATTTGCCGGGTTCGCGGCCTTCGGAAAGTTTGTATTTGGCGATGAGCTGCTTGGCCAAAGAGCCGCGCGCGCCCTCGCCGATCAGCACATATTTGCCCATCAGCGCCATGCCGGGCGCGTAGGCCGGGCCGTGCGTGCCGTCCTTCTCGACGCCCATGTCGCCGGTGATGACGCCGGTGACGGCGCCAGCCTCGTTGTAGACGAGGCTGGCCGCGGCGAAACCCGGATAGATCTCGACGCCGAGCGCCTCGGCCTTGGTTGCCAGCCAGCGGCAGACATTGCCGAGCGAGACGATGTAGTTGCCGTGATTGTTCATCAGCGGCGGCATCAGGAAATTGGGCAGGCGGAACGAGCCGGCGGGACCGAGCACCAGGAAATGATCGTCGGTCACCGGCGTCTTGAACGGGTGCCCCTCCTCCTCGCGCCACCCAGGCAAAAGGCGGTCGATGCCGATCGGGTCGACGACGGCGCCTGACAAAATGTGGGCGCCGACCTCGCCGCCCTTTTCCAGCACGACGACGGAAAGGTCGGGATTGAGCTGCTTCAAACGGATAGCCGCGGCAAGGCCGGCAGGACCGGCGCCGACGATCACCACGTCGAATTCCATGCTTTCGCGTTCGATATCGCTCATCGACCCCTCACTGGCTTTGCCATATTCTTGCATTTTGCTGGCTCACGCGCTGCATAGCGCATCAATTCGCGACGCGAAACCGGTGCTGACGTGACAACGCCGATTTCGACAAAAAGTCGCGGTTTTCCATACGAAACAGCCCTGGGATGGGCCACCGCAAAGCATAGGCCAGGGCCGTTCAGTTGGAAGGCCAGGCCTGTCCGGCACGTTTTTAATTGTTTGGCGGCTTGCTTATCGGCAATACTTGACCCCATGCGCACTCCCGAGCCATCCGGCTTTTCATTGAAGCGCTTACTCTTCACGCCCGGCGTGCTCTGCCGCGCGGTTCTTCCGCTCCTCTTTCTGATCGCTCCGGCGCAAGCCGATCCGCAGAAAGTCTGGGCGACCGGCGCCTACTCCTTTTCCGACGAGCTCGGCGGCTTCCGCATCACCGGGGTCTCTGGCATCGGCACCAAGGAGGACCCGCTGATCGTCACCGAGGAACTGAATTCGGCGACACCGGTGACGCTGACCATCCGCGCGACCAGGCCGATCGAGGCCTTCGGCAAGGCCGGCGACGTCGCCAACGGCATCATGTACATGCGCATCGACGTGCTGAACAACAGCGCGCTTCCTTGGGTCGAGTTCCAGTTCGAGCTGCAGGAAATCCTCGACCAGCCAAGCGTGTTTGGCGACGGCCTGTCCTTCGACCAGCGCAACAAGAAGCCCGACAATATCGTCTCGAGCAATTTCGCCGATTTCGACCGCCAGTTCGAACCCTATGACCGGCTCTTGTTCAAGAACGGCAAGGTCGACCCGCTGAAGACGGCGACCTTCGAGTTCCTGATCACCGACTACACGCCGCGCTGGACGTTTTTCCTGGTGCAGGATCCGCGCATACCCACGGGGTAAAGGTTGCAAATCTTCGCCTCGCGGACGATGGTGGCGCCATGACTGCCGCCTCCCCCAACAATCCGATCGATATTGCCGAGTTGCTGGCCTTCTATGCCGGCGCCGGCGTCGACGAGGCGCTCGAGGACGCGCCCGTCAACCGGTTCGCTGAGGCCCGGCCCAAGCAGGCCGAGCGCGCGCCGGCGCCGGTCGCGCCCGTCCGTGAAAAAAGGCCTCAAGAAAGAGGGGCGGCTGAGCCAAGTCTCGACGCAGGCAGGGCGTCGGCGCGACCTGCGCCTTCGCTCGGGCTGGATGCGAGCGGGATACCGGACGCGCCGGCTCGCCCGATGCCCGCCACCGCCGCGGTGCCCGACGAGGCGCAGGCTTTGCTCGCGCGGCAGCTCGCGGCGAGTGCCTCGACGCTGGACGAGCTGCGCCAGCACATGGCGGCCTTCGACGGCTGCAACCTCAAATTCACCGCCAAGAACCTGGTCTTCGCCGACGGCAATCCGAATGCCGACCTGATGCTGGTCGGCGAAGCGCCGGGTCGTGACGAGGACCTCGAAGGCCTGCCCTTCGTCGGTCGCTCGGGCCGGCTGCTCGACCGCATGCTGGCGGCGATCGGGCTCGATCGGACCTCCGCCTACATCGCCAACGTCATTCCGTGGCGGCCGCCGGGCAACCGCACGCCGACGCCGCACGAAACGGAGATTTGCCGCCCGTTCATCGAAAGGCAGATCGAGCTGGTCAATCCAAAAGTGTTGGTCAATCTCGGCGGGCCTTCCGCCAAGACGCTGCTCAACACGACGGAGGGTATCCTGCGCCTGCGCGGCAATTGGCGCGTCCACACGACTGCGTCGGGCGTCGCTATTCCGGCCATGCCGACGCTGCATCCAGCCTATCTGCTCAGGACGCCGGCGCACAAGAAGCTGGCCTGGCGGGATTTCCTCGAGGTGAAGGCGAAGCTGAGGGCGTTGGGGTAAAGCTCCCCTTCTCCCCTTGTGGGAGAAGGTGGATTGTCGCGAAGCGACAAGACGGATGAGGGGTGTTCCAGCTTGGCGATGGCTTTCGTCACCAAGGTATTGGTGCCAAATATCCGCCGCCTCACTCCGTCCAACACCCCTGATCCGTCGCCTTCGGCGCACCTTCTCCCACAAGGGGAGAAGGGGGAGCCATAACCTCCCAGGTAATTGAAACGCATCTCTCTCCGCCCTAGTCATCCCCCATGACCACATCCCAAATCTCAGCCGGCAGCCTCATTCGCGAATGGCGCACGCGCCGGCGCATGAGTCAGCTCGACCTCGCCATGGAAGCCGATATCTCGCAGCGGCATCTTTCCTTCGTCGAGAGCGGCCGCGCCCAGCCTTCGCGCGAGATGGTGCTGCATCTGGCCGAGCAGCTTGCGATCCCGCTGCGCCAACGCAACCAGCTTTTGCTTGCGGCCGGCTTCGCGCCGAGCTTCAGCGAAAGGCCACTTACCGATGCGACGCTGGCACCGGCGATGGCCGCGGTCGAGACGGTGCTTCGAGGCCACGAACCCTTCCCGGCGCTTGCCGTCGACCGGCACTGGAACCTCGTTTCCGCCAACGCGGCGATCGGCCCGTTCCTGGCCGACGTTTCCGAGCCGTCGCTGCTCAAACCGCCGATCAACGTGCTGAGGCTCAGCCTGCATCCGGGCGGCGTCGCGCCGCGCATCGTCAATCTTGCCGAATGGCGGGCGCATCTGCTCGAACGCCTCAAGCATCAGAACGACGCCACCGGCGATCCGGCGCTGATCGAGTTGGAGCGCGAGCTGCGCGCCTATCCGTCCGGGCTGAAGAGCAGCAGGCCGTCGCCGGTCGAGCCGAGCGGCATCGTGCATCCGCTCAGGCTCGCGCATGGCGATCAGGTGCTGTCCTTCATCAGCACGATCACCGTGTTCGGCACGCCGCTCGACGTCACGCTGTCGGAACTGGCGATCGAATCCTTCTTTCCGGCAGACGAGCAGACACGGACGGTGCTGGTGCGGCTGGCGAAGGAGCGGGCGACGTAGGCGTCTCAGCTGGACGCTGCTTTCAGACGTTCGGCAGGACGGAACTCGGCCTTTGCGGCGTTCTTTTTTAAACAGATCACCCCTGCGGCGGCGTGGCCCGCCTCGTGCGCGTGCGCTCGAGCCCGAGTTGCCGTTCGCGCCAGATGATGAAGATGCCGGCGGCCACCACGATCACGCCGCCAATCAGCGTATTGAGCGACGTCACGTCGCCGAAGACGAAATAGCCGACCACGACGCCGAGGATCATCGAGGTGTATTCGAAGGGCGCCACGACCGAGGCCTCGGCGTGGCGGTAGGCGGCCGTCATCAGGATCTGGCCGAGCCCGCCGCAGAAGCCGCCTATGACAAGGAGCGCGGCTTGCATCGGCGTCAGCGCCTGCCAGCCGAAAGGCAGAGTGAACAGCGCAAGCACGCTCGCGGTCGAGGAGAACCACAGCACGATGGTCGCCGTCTTTTCGGTCTGCACGAGGTTGCGCACCAGAAGCATCGCCACAGCCGAGATCGCCGCGGCGATCAGCGCCGCCATGACGCCCAGCACTTCCTGGTCGTCGAGCGCTTCGTCGGAATTCAAGAGCGTCAGTTCGGGCCAGGATATGATGAGCACGCCGACGAGGCCGACGGCGACCGCGCTCCAGCGATAGACACGGATCGTCTCGCCGAGGAAGACCGAGGAGAACACCACCACAAGCAGCGGCTGGGCATAGTTCAGCGTGATCACCTCCGGCAGCGGCAGCCTGGTCAGCGCGAAGAAGCCGAGGCCCATGGCGCCGACGCCGACGACGCCGCGCGCGATGTGGTTGAACGGCCGCTTCGTGGCGAAGGCCGTGGCCAGCTGTCCCTTGAACGCCAGGAAGCCGACGATCGGGAAAATGGCGAAGAAGGAGCGGAAGAAGACGATCTGCCCGGCGGGCACCTCGCCGGCCGCCTTGATGCAGGTCTGCATGCCGACGAAGACCGCCACGGAGACGATCTTCAGCGCAATGCCGCGCAGCGTGTCGTGGCCGACGGCGTGATCGACGGTCATCTTGCCTCGTGACGATGGTCGGAAACGAAGCCCAGAAATAGACCCCTGCGCAGTTTTGTCGAGTGACCGTTTCGTGTAAAGAGCGCGGACTTCAAAATTCTTAGGCCAGCAACAGACGCTGTCCGCTTGAAATCGACAGGAAAACCAACGGAATGCGCACCGATACCGGCCATGTCTTCAAACTCGAAGACTACCGCCCCAGCGATTATCTCATTCCGCGGACCAGTCTCGATTTTAGCCTGTCACCGGATGCGACCCGCGTCACCGCCGTGCTGACCATCGAGCGGCGCGAAGGCGTGGCCGCTTCCGCACCGCTGGTGCTCGACGGCGACGGGCTGACGCTGATCAGCGTTGCCGTCGACGGGCATGCGCTCGCGCCGGCACAGTACCAGGCGACGCCTGACCTGTTGACCATTCCGACGCCGCCGGCGGCACGGCGCTTCGAGCTTCGCCTCGAGACCGAGATCGCGCCGTCCAAGAACGAGGCCCTGATGGGCCTCTATCGCTCCAACAACGTCTACTGCACGCAATGCGAGGCGGAGGGCTTCCGCCGCATCACCTATTTCCTCGACCGGCCCGACATCCTCTCCGTCTACACCGTGCGCATCGAGGCGCCCCACAACGAGGCGCCGCTTTTGCTTTCCAACGGCAACCCCGTCGAAAGCGGCACGCTCGCAGACGGCAAGCACTTCGCCGTCTGGCACGACCCCTTCCCGAAACCCTCCTATCTCTTCGCGCTGGTGGCGGGCGCGCTCGGCAAGGTGGCGGGCAGCTTCACCACCATGTCCGGCCGCGAGGTCGAGCTGGGCATCTATGTCGAGCCCGGCAAGGAGCGGCTCGCCGGCTACGCGATGGACGCGCTGAAGCGCTCGATGAAATGGGACGAGGAAGCATTCGGCCGCGAATACGATCTCGACGTCTTCAACATCGTCGCCGTGTCGGACTTCAACATGGGAGCGATGGAGAACAAGGGGCTCAACATCTTCAACGACAAATATGTCCTGGCCGACGAGGAAACCGCCACCGACGCCGACTTCGCCAATATCGAGGCGATCATCGCGCATGAATATTTTCACAATTGGACCGGCAACAGAATCACTTGCCGCGACTGGTTCCAGCTCTGCCTGAAGGAAGGGCTAACCGTCTACCGCGACCACGAATTCTCCGCCGACCAGCGCTCGCGCGCGGTGAAGCGCATCGCCGAGGTGCGCACGCTGCGTGCGCACCAGTTCCCCGAGGACCAGGGACCGCTGGCGCATCCGGTGCGGCCGCGCCGCTACCGCGAGATCAACAACTTCTATACAGCGACCGTCTACGAGAAGGGCTCGGAAGTGGTGCGCATGATCCGCACCATTCTCGGTGCCGAACTCTTCCGCGCCGGCATGGACCTCTATTTCGAGCGGCATGACGGAGAGGCTGCAACCATCGAGGATTTCCTCAAAGTCTTCGAGGACGTTTCGGGCCGCGACCTCGCGCAGTTCGCGCTCTGGTACCACCAGGCCGGCACGCCGAACCTGACGGTGAGTTCCTCCTACAATGCGGCGGCCAAGGTGTTCACGCTGGAGATCGAACAATCGGTGCCGCCGACGCCGTCTGAAAGCCGCAAGCGGCTGATGCATATTCCGCTGGCCTTCGGCCTGGTCGGCGCGAGCGGCAAACCTGTCACTTGGGCGGCCGTCGACGGCGCCAGCGTGGAAAATGGCGTCATCCATGTCCGCAAGCGGCGGCACACGGTGCGCTTCTCGGGCGTTTCGGAGCGGCCTTCGGTCTCGCTCAACCGCGGCTTCTCGGCGCCGATCACGCTCTCGGTGCAGCAGAAGGCCGACGACCAGTTCTTCCTCGCCAGCCATGACAGCGACTCTTTCTCGCGTTGGCAGGCCTTCAACACACTGCTCACCGACGCGCTGATCGCGGCCTTCCGCCAGGTGCTTGGCGGCAAGGAGCCGGTCTTCGCGGAAAGGCTCGCCGAGCTTGCCGGCAGAATCGCCGGCGACGAGGCGCTGGAGCCGGCCTACCGGGCGCTGGCGCTGTCGCTGCCCGGCGAGGTCGACATCGCCCGCGACATCGGCAAGGGCATCGACCCCGACGCCATCTTCGCGGCCCGCGAGGCGCTGGCGCGGTCGATCGCCGCCGCAAACCGCGACACCTTCTCGGCGCTCTACGACAGCCTCGCCGACGAAGGTCCGTTCACGCCGGACGCGGCGAGCGCCGGGCGGCGGGCGCTGCGCAACATCCTGCTCGACTACCTGTCGTTGCTGCCCGAGGGCACGGCACTTGCCGCCGCGCATTTCGGCGCGGCAACCAACATGACCGACCGCGCCGCGGCGCTCACCGTGCTGGCGCACCGCCACGCCGGCTCTCCTGAAGCGGACGAGGCGCTGGCAAGCTTCGAAGCAAGATATCGCGGCGACGCGCTGGTGCTCGACAAATGGTTCCAGATCCAGGCCGGTGTGCCCGGAGCGCAGACCGTCGACAAGGTGCGTGCCCTGATGCAGCACCCTGCCTTCTCGATCGCCAACCCGAACCGGGTGCGCTCGCTGATCGGCACTTTTTCCAGCGCCAACCAGACCGGCTTCCACCGCGCCGACGGTCAAGGCTACCGCTTCTTTGCCGAGACCGTGCTGGAGGTGGAGAAACGCAACCCGCAAGTGGCGGCAAGGCTGGCGACGGCGCTGCGGTCCTGGCGCTCGCTGGAGCCGATCCGGCAGGACAAGGCAAGGCAGGCGCTGCTGCAGATGGCGAACGCCGAGGACCTGTCGGCCGATCTGCGCGACATCGTGGAGCGCACGCTGGCGTGACGTCCTCTCCTTCTCCCCTTGTGGGAGAAGGTGGATCGGCGCGCAGCGCCGAGACGGTTGATGGGTGTTGGAAGGAATGAGACGTCGGTGTTTACTGGAACACCCCTCATCCGGCCGAGCTTTGCTCGGCCACCTTCTCCCACAAGGGGAGAAGGCAAAAGCGACGAATTTCAATCAACTTTTAATCTTTTTTGGCCCTGCCTCTGGACAAGGCGAATCACCTTTGATTCTTTACTGACGATTCGGGCGTGCGGCGTAGCCGGGTCGTCAAGTATGCGGCAAATCGGGGAGTGCCATTTATGGCCAAGACGGACGCGTGGGGCGCGCCCGGAGGAAAGGCTTTTGCGCGTCGCGAAGCAAGGGGCGACGGGCTTGCCGGCAATGCACGTCTGATCGCCGAACCCGCCTACCAGCGGCTGCTGGCGGCGGAGCCGCTGCTGCGCCGCTCGATCCCGGCGCTGATCATCATCTTCCTGATCGTCATCGCAGCCCTTCGCTTCCTGTCGCTGGTGAACGAGCGCGACGAGGTCGAGCGCGACGCCAAGGCGGTGCTGGCTTTGGCCGCCGGCCAGATGGCGCAGGCGATCACGGCGGATCCGAATGCCGCCGGCGCCAATGCCATGGATCTTCTGGAAAACACCAGCCGCCAAGGCGCCATGAGCCGCAGCCATGTGCTGGCGATCACCGACGGCGCCTTCAAGATCATCGCCGTATCGCCGTTGTCGACCGGCTGGCAGGGACGCTCGCTGGACAGCCTCGTGCTCGGCGGCCAGCCGCTGTTCATGTTCGGCGACCGCGCCGGCGTGATGGATGTCGGCATCGGCGGCAAGGACTGGTTCGCCGCCGTCAGCCTCACGGGCGACCGCAAGAATGCCGCGGCGGTGCTCGTGCCCAAGGAGGCGGTATTCGAAGGCTGGCGCAAGACGGTGTCGCTCAACGTCACGCTGTTCGTGCTGACGGCCGGCGTGCTGATCGTCATCCTCTATGCCTATTTCGGCCAGGCGGCGCGCGCCCAGGCAGCCGACCGCATCTATCTCGAGGCGCATCAGCGCATCGACATGGCGCTGGTGCGCGGCCGCTGCGGCCTGTGGGACTGGGACATGGTGCGCGGCAAGATGTACTGGTCGCGCTCGATGTACGACATGCTGGGCTACGAGCCCTGCGATACGATGCTGTCGTTCGGCGAGGTCGACGAAATCATCCATCCCGACGACGGCGATCTCTTCGAGCTCGCCAACCGCATCGTCGAGCGCGAGATCGACCATATCGACCAGGTGTTCCGCATGCGCCATGCCGATGGGCAATGGGTGTGGATGCGCGCCCGTGCCCAGGTGATCGATCCGGAAGCGCCCGAGATCCAGCTGATCGGCATCGCCGTCGACGTCACCGAGCAACGGCATCTGGCGCTGCGCTCGGAAGCGGCGGACATGCGGCTCAGGACAGCGATCGAAAACATCAACGAGTCCTTCGTGCTGTGGGACGCCGCCGAGCGGCTGATCATGTGCAACTCCAAATTCCAGAAGGACAACGGGCTCTCGGACCGCGACGTGGTGCCGGGCGCGACCCGCGACATGCTGGAGGAGCGGATGCTCGCCTTCGCCTCGGAGCGCAGGCTGGCCAACGCCAATGGGCCACATGGCGGCATCACGATTGAAAGGCAGCTGGCGGATGGCCGCTGGCTTCAAGTCAACGAGCTCAGGACCAGGGACGGCGGCATCGTTTCGGTCGGCTCCGACATCACCCAGATCAAGCTGCATCAGGAAAAGCTGGTTGACAGCGAACGGCGCCTGATGGCGACCATCCACGACCTCAGCCTCGCCCGCCGCGCCGAGGAGGAACGCGCCAAGGAATTGGTCGAGCTCAACCGCAAATACATGAAGGAGACGGAGCGCGCCGAGGCGGCCAACCGGGCGAAATCCGAATTCCTCGCCAACATGTCGCATGAGTTGCGCACGCCGCTCAACGCCATCATCGGCTTTTCCGAACTGATGGAACAGCGACTGTTCGGGCCGCTCGGCTCCGAACGCTACGAGGAATATGCCAGCGACATCAACGGCAGCGGCAAATATCTGCTCGGGGTCATCAACGACATACTCGACATGTCGAAGATCGAGGCCGGCCAGTTCTCGCTCGACCGCGAGGAGATCGACCTCTGCCCGCTGATCAAGGAGACGGTGCGCGTCATCTCGCTGCAGGCGGCGGAAAAGTCGATCACGGTGGAAACGCGCATCGCCGACTCCATGCGGCTCTACGCCGACCGCCGCGCGATCAAGCAGATCGCCATCAACCTGCTCTCCAATGCGGTGAAATTCACCGGACAGGGCGGCAAGATCACGGTCAGGGCGCGCAGCGCGTCCGGCGCGCTGGTGCTCACCATCGAGGACAATGGCTGCGGCATCCCGAAACAGGCGCTGAGCAAGCTCGGCCGGCCGTTCGAGCAGGTGCAGAACCAGTTCTCCAAGAACCACACCGGCTCGGGCCTCGGGCTGGCCATCTCGCGCTCGCTGGCCGAATTGCAGGGCGGCGCGCTGAAAATCCGCTCCACCGAAGGCGTCGGCACCATCGTGTCAGTGCGCATCCCGCTGAAGAAGGCACCGGCTTCGGTGAAGGCCGCGGCCTGAGGGCCGCTGCGGTAACTGCACGATCAAAGCGCGATGTCATTCTTGAAAAAGTCATCTATTTTATCTATTTTGGATAAAGAGGTGGCTTATGATGCGTGTGACATCGACGGAATTCCAACAGAATGTTGGTCGTTTTCAGGATGCCGCTCAGCGAGCGCCGGTCGCCATAACGAAGAACGGCCGAACTCATACCGTGCTCCTGTCGGCGGCAATGTTCGAAGTGCTGGTCAAGGGACGGGTCGCTCGTCCGGTTGAGGAACTGGACGACGAGACGCTGAGAGCCATCGCAGAAAGCGCAGTCCCATCCCAGTTTGATGAGCTGGATGAAATGCTCAAAGACTGGACGCCGTGAGCCTGCCCAAGCCTGTTCCCGGCCTGGTGATTTCCTACTCCTACCTCTGGTCGCGCGAGCACAAGGACGGCGCTGAAGAGGGGCGAAAGAACCGACCATGCGCCATTGTCGCTGCGCGTCGGATCGTGGAGGGGCGCGAGGTCGTGACGGTGGTTCCGATCACGCATTCCGTCCCGGCTGATCCTGGCGATGCAATAGAGATGCCGGCGCCTCTCAAGGCTTACCTTGGGTTCGACGACATGCCATCATGGGTCGTGGTGAGCCAAACCAACGATTTCCTCTGGCCGGGTCCCGACCTCAGACCCATTCCGGGAAGCAGTCCCTCCCGCTTTCACTACGGTATGCTGCCGCCCCGCTTCTATGCCTATCTCCGCGATCGGCTCCTGCAGGCGCATGCGCGCCGCAGGCTCCGCCGAGTTCAACGCACCGAATAGTCGCGCGGCCTCACGGCTCCTAGCCCACCGCCGCTCCCCGCACGAAGCAGAAGGTCGAAATCCTCGCGGACCTTGCGCGACGTCTCCTTCAGATGTGCTTCCAGCACGCCGAAATCCGGCAGGTCGGTGGCCGCCAGCAGCAGATCCGAAAGTCCCGGCGGGACATCGTCGCGCTGGAATTCGCCGGTAAGGCAGAGCCTGATCATCTGGGTCAGCGCCTGATAGAGCCGCCAGGCCTCGCAGAGCTCCTGCCGGACATCGGGCGCCGCGAAACCGGGGGCCAGCCGCGCCAGCACTTCCGCCGTCGCCGTCGCCCGCAGGCTGGGTTCGATCGCGCCGGTGATGACGGCGACCTGGGCGATGAATTCGAGATCGATGAGGCCGCCCGGGATCAGCTTGATGTCCCAGAGATCGCGCGGCGGCTTCTCCTTCTCGATCAGCGCCCGCATCTCCGATGCTTCCGCCTTCACCTTGGCGCCGTCGCGCGGCTGGGCGAGCACCGCCGCGACATCCTCCTCGACCTCGGCGCAGAGTTCGGTATCGCCGCCGATCGCGCGAGCCCTTGCCAGCGCCATGTGTTCCCAGGTCCAGGCGTCCTGGCGCTGATATTTCTTGAAGGCGTCGACATGCGTGGCGACCGGCCCCTTGTTGCCGGAGGGACGCAGGCGAAGGTCGAGCTCGTAAAGCACGCCTTCGGCCGTTGGCGCCGAGACCGCGGCGATCAGACGCTGGGTCATGCGGGTGTAGTAATGCGAGGGCGCCAGCGGCTTCTCGCCGTCGGATTCCTCCGCATCGGCATCATGATCGTAGAGCAGGATGAGATCGACATCCGAGCCGGCGGTGAGCTCGCGGCTGCCGAGTTTGCCCATGCCGAGCAGCGCCACCCTGGCCCCGGCGATCCTGCCGTGGCGCAGCGCGAATTCGGCGATCACGGCATGAAGCGCAGCCTCGATGGTGAGATCGGCGAGATCGGAGAAGGCACGGCCGGCCCGAGCGGGATCGATGGAGCCCGCAAGCAGGCGCACGCCGATCAGGAATTTTTGCTCGGAGGCGAAGATGCGCAGGCGGTCGAGCACATCCTCATAGGCGCGGTCGCCCTCGATGAAAGCCGCAAGACGCGCCGAGAGATAGGCACGGTCCGGCAGTTCAGTGAGCAGCGCCGGATCGAGCAGGCCGTCGAAGACATGCGGCCGGCGCGTGATGATGGCGGCGAGCCGCGGCGCGCCGCCCATGATCGTCGCCATCAGCTTGAGCAGCGCCGGATTGGACTGCAGCAACGAGAAGAGCTGGATACCGGCCGGCAGCCCGGCGAGAAACTCGTCGAAGCGGATCAATGCCTCGTCGGCGCGGCGCGTCTGGCCGAAGGCCTTGAGCAGCGCCGGCGTCAGTTCGGTCAGCCGCTCGCGCGCTTCCGCCGATTGGGTGACGCGGTAGCGGCCGAAATGCCAGCCGCGGATGACGCGACAGATGTCGCTCGGGCGCTGGAAGCCGAGGCCATGCAAGGTCCGCAGCGTGTCGGGGTCGTCGACATCGCCGGTGAATACAAGGTTGCCGACGCCCGCCGACAGTTCGGGCGCTGTCTCGAACAGCGCCGCATAGTGGCGCTCGACCTGCTGCAGCGAGGCGCGAAAGGCTTTGGCAAACTCCGCCTCGCCGGCAAAGCCCAGCATCAGCGCTATGCGCTCCAATTCCTCATCATCGTCAGGCAGGACATGCGTCTGCTCGTCGGCCACCATCTGGATGGCGTGCTCGACACGGCGCAGGAACCAGTATTGCCGCGTAAGGGCATCGCGCGCATCGGCGGTGATCCAGCCGCGCGCGGCGAGCGCACCCAGCATCGGTACCGTCTCGCGGCCGCGCAATTCCGGAAAGCGGCCACCGGCAATCAGCTGCTGCGTCTGGACGAAAAACTCGATTTCGCGGATGCCGCCGCGGCCGAGCTTGACGTTGTGGCCCTTCACCGCGATCTCGCCATGTCCCTTGTGGGCATGGATCTGGCGTTTGATCGAATGGACGTCGGCGATCGCAGCGTAGTCCATGTATTTTCGCCAGACATAGGGCTGCAATTCCTTGAGGAAGGCCGAGCCCGCGGCAAGGTCGCCCGCCACCGGCCGCGCCTTGATCATGGCGGCGCGCTCCCAGTTCTGGCCGCGCGCCTCGTAATAGCGCAGCGCCGCCTCGACCGGGATCGCCAGCGGCGTCGAGCCGGGATCCGGCCGGAGCCTCAGATCGGTGCGGAAGACGTAACCGTGCTCGGTGCGGTCCTGCAGGATGCGCACGAGCCGGCGGGTGAGGCGCGAGAAGAGCTCCGTCGCGTCGAGCGGATCGATGACGGCCGACGCTTCCGGATCGAAGAAGACGACAAGATCGATGTCGGAAGAGAAGTTCAGCTCATGCGCGCCGAGCTTGCCCATGCCGAGCAGGACCCAGCCCGAGCCGCGCGCGGGGTGTTTCGGATCAGGCAGCTTGAGCTTGCCCTGCCCATGCACGTCGAGCAGTAGGAAATCGACGGCGGCGCGTGTTGCGGCGTCGGCAAGGTCGCTGAGGCGGCGCACGGTCAGCGCCGTCTCGGCTTCGCCGGAAAGATCTGCCAGCGCGATCAGGAAATGCGCCTCGGCCTTGAACTGCCTGAGCGCCATCATCAGGCTCGATTCCGAAACATTCTCGGCCCGCGCCGCGCGATCGATCGCCTCGCCGATGTCGCTGAGCCGCGCTTCGATCGTCTGATCGAACAGCGTGTCGAGAACGGCCGGCCGGCGGCGCGCCGTGTCGCGCAGGAACGGCGACAAGTCGAAGATCGCGGCGAGCAAATCCTGCTGCGGCCCCTTGTCCGCCAGGAACGCGGCGAGACGCGCAAGGCCGTCTTCCTCGGCGGCATCGGCGATCTCGGATAGTTCCCGCCGGGCGTGGTCGCCATCCAGCGGGCGAAGCGCCAGCGTCGGTCGGAGTTGCCATTCGGTTTCGATCTTCTTCTTTGCCATCTCGCCGCCGTCAACGCGTCTCCCGTGCCGGGAAACTCATGACCACGGACAATCCGGGATTGGCGGGCAAAAGATCAAGCCTGCCGTTGTGGAAAGTCATGATCGCCTTGGCGAGGCTGAGGCCCAGGCCCGAGCCCGGCTGCGAGCGGCTTTTCTCCAATCGCACGAAACGCTCGGTGACCCTCGCGCGGTCGGCATCGTCGGGAATGCCGTGGCCGTTGTCGGAAACGGCGAGCTTGATCTCGCCGCCGGCGCGTTCCAGCGTGACGCACACTTTCGGATTCTCGGCGGCGCCGGTCGAGTATTTGATCGCGTTGTCGACGATGTTGGACAGCGCCTGGCCGATCAGCTCGCGGTTGCCGTTGATCGTGAAGGCCTCCGGCACCGTGGTTTCCAGCGCAACGCCCGCCTCCTCCGCCACCGGCTCGTAGAGCTCGACGACGTCGCTCACCGTGGCGGCGAGGTCTACCGGGCTGGTCGTCTCCGAGGAATAGCCGGCCTCCAGCCGCGAAATCATCAGGATGGCGTTGAACGTCTTGATGAGCTGGTCGGACTCCGCGATCGTGCCCTCCAGCGCCTGACGGTAGTCGATCGTCTTGTGCTTGCCGGCAAGTGTGGCCTCGGCGCGGTTGCGCAGCCTGGTCAGCGGCGTCTTCAGGTCATGGGCGATGTTGTCGGAGACCTGCTTCAGCCCCTCGTTCAGCATCGCTATGCGGGCAAGCATCGTGTTGAGGTTTTCCGACAGGCGGTCGAATTCGTCGCCCGCGCCGGTCACCGGCAGCCGTCCGCTGAGGTCGCCGCCCATGATGCGGCGGCTTGCATCGGAGACGCTGTCGATGCGCTTCAGCGCCGCGCGCCCGACGAAGAACCAGATCAAGAGCCCGCCGAGCCCCATCATGCCCAGCGCCAGCATCAGCGAACGTTTGATGACGGCGCGGAAGCGCTCCGGCTCGCCGAGATCGCGGCCGACCAGCATGATCATCTGGTTGGGCAACCTCAGCACCAGCGCGATGGCGTTGTGGCCCTTCTCCCCCTCGGATTGCGCGCCGCCCGTACCGGTCGAAGGCGCGGTCTGGTCTCCGCTGCGCAACCGGTCGAGCTCGCCCTCGCCGAAGCGCTGGTAGGAAAAGGGCTCCGTGGTCCAGCCCTCGGTCTCGATGACCCCAGGCTCCAGACTCTGCACGTTGCCGGTCAGGATCTGGCCGTTGGCGTCGGCGATCAGATAGAGGTTGGCGCCGGGCTGGCGGGAGCGGGCCTCGACCACGCGCACCAGCACCGGCAGCCCGCCGCGCTGATAGGCATTGGCAAGGCCGAGCACCTCGTCGTTGATGGTCTCCTGGGTCTGCGCGGTCAGCATGCGCGCCGACAGCGACGTCATGTAAAGGACCAGCAACACGGCGCAGAGCGCGAAAAGCAGAAGATAAAGCGCCGAGAGCCGGGCCGCCGTCGTCCTCATGATGGCCGGCAGGGAAAGAGCCATGATCGGCTTTACCCGCCTTTCAGCATGTAGCCGGCGCCGCGGATCGTGTGCAGGATCGGCTTGTCGAAGCCTTTTTCGATCTTGCCGCGCAGGCGCGAGACGTGAACGTCGATGACGTTGGTCTGCGGATCGAAATGATAGTCCCAGACATTCTCGAGCAGCATGGTGCGCGTCACCACCTGGCCGGCATGCCGCATCAGATATTCGAGCAGGCGGAACTCGCGCGGCTGCAGCGTGATCTCGCGCCCGGCGCGCTTGACCGAATGCGACAGGCGGTCGAGCTCGAGATCACCCACGCGGTAGACGGTCTCCGACTCGCGCGCACTGGCGCGGCGGTTCAGCACCTCGACGCGGGCGAGCAGTTCGGAAAAGGCATAGGGCTTGGTCAGGTAGTCGTCACCGCCGGCGCGGAGGCCGGTGACGCGATCGTCGACCTCCCCCAACGCCGACAGGATCAGCACCGGCGTGGTGTTGCCGCGCGAGCGGAGCGCTGCGATCACCGACAGGCCGTCGCGGCGCGGCATCAAGCGGTCGACCACCATCACGTCATAATCACCGGCATCGGCAAGCGCGAAGCCGGTCTCGCCGTCGCCGGCGACATGGGCGGTGTGGCCCGCCTCGGCAAAGGCCTTCTTGAGGTAGTCCGCCGCCTCGCGATCGTCTTCCATGACGAGAATCTTCATGGAGCCGTTATACGCGATTTCACCGGAAGATTGAGGGGCAGCCATGACTTAGCGCCTTTGCGTTCGCCAGCCGCATGTCGTGAATCCCAGACCGACACCCACTTTGTGGGCGCCACGCTTGGTAAAGCGGCAGCGGGTGATGGGAAACCCGCTGCCGCCAGGAGCGAAACACGGTGACTGACTGACGTGCTCGGCCCCATGTTTTCCCGGCGGCGGCTCGGGGGTGTTGAAACCGCCGCAAGGAAAAGTCGTTCGACTTCAAACGACGCATGATCCTTCCGAAAACCCATGCGGTTTTCGGGTCATGCGCTATCAGCCCTTGCCGACCGGCAGCGCGACGAAGCGGTTCGCATCATCGCGGGTGATCTGCATCAGCACGGCCTTGCGGCCCGACTTGGCGGCGTCCGTCATCGCCTTGGAAACGTCGTCGGTGGTGTTCACCTCATTCGAATTGATCGAGGTGATGACGTCGCCGGGCTGGATGCCGCGGTCGGCCGCATCGCTGTCCGGGTCGACATCGGTGACCACCAGACCCTTGCCGTTCTCCGACTTGGTGACAGTGAGGCCGAGATCGGCCAGCGTGTCGGCCTTGGCGGGGGCAGCCTGCTTGTTGCTGTCTTCGTTCGATGCCTGCTTGTCGCTCGAAGGCAGCGTGCCGAGATCGACCTTGACCGTCTCGTTCCTGCCGTTGCGCCAGACGGTGACGTCGACCGACTTGCCCGGCGCATAGGCGCCGATCACGCGGGCGAGTTCCTTCGGCGAAGCAACATCCTTGCCATCCACCTGGGTGATGACGTCGCCGGCCGTGATGCCGGCCTTCTTGCCGGGACCGGCATCCTGGGCGCTAGACACCAGCGCGCCCTTTTCCGACTTCAGGCCGAGCGACTCGGCGATGTCGGAGGTGACCGGCTGGATCTCGACGCCGAGCCAGCCGCGCTGGACGGAACCGTTCTTCATCAGGTCTTCGACGACCTGCTTGGCGGTCGAGGCCGGAATGTCGAAGGCGATGCCGACGCTACCGCCAGACGGCGAGAAGATGGCGGTGTTGATGCCGATCACCTGGCCGTTGAGATTGAAGGTCGGACCACCCGAATTGCCGCGGTTGACCGAGGCGTCGATCTGGATGAAGTCGTCATAGGGGCCGGCGCCGATGTCGCGGCCGCGGGCCGAGACGATGCCTGCGGTGACGGTGCCGCCGAGGCCGAACGGGTTGCCGACGGCCACCACCCAGTCGCCGATGCGGATCTTGGAGTCGTCGGCGAAGTCGACATAGGTGAACTTGCCGCCGCCATCGACCTTCAGCACGGCGAGGTCGGTGCGCGGATCGGTGCCGATCAGTTTGGCGTCGAGTTCCTTGCCGTCATTGGTGACGACGGTGAAGTCCGAGCCTTCCGAAACGACGTGGTTGTTGGTGACGAGATAGCCGTCCTCGGAAATGAAGAAGCCCGAGCCTTGGGCGACCGGGCGCGGCTCGCCATTGCCGTGGTTGCGGTGGTTGAAGCGGCGCATGCCGAACTGGCCGCCCTGATCGCCGAAGCCGCGGAATTCCTTGAAGAAGCGGCGCAGCTGCGGATTGTCCGGCAGGTTGTCGAAGCCGTCCTGATCGTCTGAGCCGTCATCGGCCGTCGGCTGGACCTTGGCCTTGACCTTGACGCTGACGACCGCCGGCGAAACGTGCTCGACCACGTCGGCGAAGCTCGGGACCTGCGGGGCGTCGACGCGCACCGCGTCAGCCAGCACGGGGGCGGTGCCGGTTGCGAGCATGGCCGCGCCGGCCGTGCCGACGACGGCCAGGGAAGCGACGGCCGCCATCAGGCGCTTGCGGGTGCGGGAATATGAATTGGGGGCGATATTCATGGATTTCGTTTCCTCTTTCGAAGGGATGCGCTCAGGCGAAGCATCCTCGGGCAAGAGGATTAGAGCGGCGCACATTACGGCGCCATTTCCGGTGCATGAAAATTTTGTAATGTGCCGGCAGCGAGGCGCACAATTCCCTTGGTTACGCCCGTCTGCTGCATTACCTTGTACACAGTTCAGCACAAGGCTTTCATTATGCCAACAAGCACCACCATGACAATTCGGGTTTCGAGCGAAACCAAACTGAAGCTTGAGCGGATCGCCAATGACACGCGCCGCAGCAAATCCTTCCTCGCGGCCGAGGCGGTTTCGGCCTACGTCGATCGCGAGCTTGAGATCATCGAAGGCATCAAGCGTGGCATGGCCGACGCAGAGGCTGGCCGTGTCGTGCCCCACGATGAAGCCATGGCGGAGATCGACGCCATAATCGAAGCGGCGGAAGCTAAGCGTGCTGGTAACGCGTGAAGCGGCACGTCAGTTGGTCGCGAGAGGCGCTTGAAGACCTCAGCCAGCAGATCGGCTTCGTCGCGCGGGATAATCCGGCAGCCGCCAGACGCCTCGCTGATCGCATTCGCGAGGCCGGCCAAAATCTTGGCGATATGGCGACCGGCCGGCCTGGCCGCGTGACAGGTACTTATGAGAAGCCCATCGGGCGCCTCCCCTACGTCATTGCCTATAGCCTGAGGCCTATCGCTGGCCGTGAGAGCGTCGTCATCCTTCGCGTCATTCACACGTCGCGGGACTGGCCGTCCGAGGAATGGCCTATTTAATCGCTAAGCAGCTTGTCCAGCGCCGCCTTCTCGTCCGCCGAGAGCGCTGCTGATACCGGGCGGCGCGAACGCGCGCTGAACAGGATGAAGATGCCGCCGGCCAGAAGCAGAAGCGCCGGGGTGCCCCATAAAAGCGCGTTGCGCAGGCTGAAGCGCGGCTTCAACAGCACGAACTCGCCATAGCGCGAGACGATATAGTCCATCACCTGCTGGTCGGTGTCGCCGGCGACGAGGCGCTGGCGCACGAGGATGCGCAGGTCACGCGCCAGGTCGGCGTCGGATTCGTCGATCGACTGGTTCTGGCAGACCATGCAGCGCAGGCCTTCGGAGAGCGCGCGGGCGCGGGCCTCCAGCGCCGGATCGGGCAGCACCTCGTCGGGCTTCACCGCCTGCGCCGTGCCGGCGAAGAGCAGAGCCAGCAGCAGGATCAGCGAGGCGGCCGAAAACTTCGCCTTCATGTCGGGCTCGCCGATACCGTGGCGGCAGCCGGCTTGCGGCGCCTGGCGGGCGCGCCGACGCGCAGGCGGCGGTCGAGCAGCGACATGGCGGCGCCAGCCATCATCACCAGCCCGCCGCCCCAGATCAGCGTCACCAACGGCTTCCACCACAGGCGCACGACGACGGAGCCGTCATTGCCCTCATCTCCGAGCGACAGATAAAGCTGGCTCAAGCCCAGCGTCCTGATGCCGGACTCGGTCGTCACCGTCTGCCGCACCGGATAGAAGCGCTTGGCCGAGGTGATCTGGCCATCGGCGTTGCCGTCGGCGCCAATCAGCAGGAAACGGCCGCGATCCTCGGTGAAGTTCGGGCCTTTCTGCGGGAACAGCCCTTCGAAGCGCAGCGTGTGGCCGGAAAGCTCCACCGTCTCGCCGGCGCGCATGGTGAGGATCCTCTCGGTGCCGAAGCAAAGCGTGGAGACGATGCCGAGCAGGGTGAGCCCGAGGCCGAGATGGGCCAGCGCGGTGCCGAAGACCGAGCGCGGCAGGCCGGCGAAGCGCCTCAGCATGACGGCCGGCGCCACCGAGCCGACACCCGACTTGACGGCAAGGTCGGTGAGCGCGCCGGCGACAAGCCAGACGGCGAGCCCGACGCCAAGCGCGGCGAAGACCGAGGCGCCGTCGATGAACAGGCCGGTGATCAGCATCGCCGCGAGCGCCACGGCAAAGGCCGCCATCAGGCGCTGCGAAGCGGCAAGCACGTCGCCGCGCTTCCAGGCAAGCAGCGGCCCGAAGGGCACGATGGCGAGCAGCGGCAGCATCAGCGGGCCGAAGGTCAGGTCGAAGAAGGGCGCGCCGACCGAGATCTTGCCGCCGGTGATGGCTTCGAGCGCCAGCGGATAGAGCGTGCCGACGAGCACCGTCGCGGTCGCAGTGGTGAGGAACAGATTGTTGAGGACCAGCGCGCCTTCGCGCGAGATCGGGTGGAACAGGCCGCCGGCCGTCAGCGTGGAAGCGCGCAGCGCGAACAGCGTCAGCGAGCCGCCGATGAACAGCGTCAGGATGCAGAGGATGAAGACGCCGCGCGCCGGATCGGAGGCAAAGGCATGCACCGAGGTGAGCACGCCGGAGCGGACCAGGAAGGTGCCGAGCAGCGACAGCGAGAAGGTGAGAATGGCAAGCAGCAGCGTCCAGATCTTCAGCGCCGAACGCTTTTCCATGACGATCGCGGAGTGGAGCAGCGCGGTGCCGGCAAGCCAGGGCATGAAGGACGCGTTCTCGACCGGGTCCCAGAACCAGAAGCCACCCCAGCCAAGCTCGTAATAGGCCCAATAGGAGCCCATGGCGATGCCGCCGGTCAGGAACATCCAGGCGACCAGCGTCCATGGCCGCACCCAGCGCGCCCAGGAGGCGTCGATGCGGCCTTCGATGAGAGCGGCGACCGAGAAGGAGAAGCAGATCGAGAAGCCGACATAGCCGAGATAGAGCAGCGGCGGATGGACGGCGAGGCCGAGATCCTGCAGGACGGGGTTGAGGTCGCGGCCCTCGATCGGCGCCGGGTTCAGGCGGATGAAGGGGTTCGAGGTCGCCAGGATGAACAGCAAGAAGGCGGCGCCGATCATGCCCTGCACGGCAAGCACATTGGCCTTGAGCGTCGCCGGCAGGTTGTTGCCGAAGACGGCGACGAGCGCGCCGAAAAAGGTCAGGATCAGCACCCAGAGCAGCATCGAGCCTTCGTGGTTCCCCCAGGTGCCGGTGATCTTGTAGATCATCGGCTGCAACGAGTGCGAATTCTCCCAGACGCTCGCCACCGAGAAGTCGGAGCCGGCATAGGCGGTGGCCAGCGCCGCGAAAGAGAGCGCGGTCAGCGCAAAGCCGGTCACCGCGACCGGACCGCCGACCGCCATCAGCCGCTGATTGCCGGTGCGGGCGCCGACCAGCGGCACCAGCATCTGAACCAGCGACAGCGCGAAGGCGAGGACGAGGGCGAAATGTCCGGTCTCAACCAAGTTCGTTACTCGCTCTTGCTTTCCTGCCACACGCCCTTGGCCTTCAGGCCGTCGGCGACTTCCTTCGGCATATAGCGCTCGTCATGCTTGGCCAACACGCTGTCGGCGACGAAGACGCCGTCCGGGCCGAAGGCGCCCTCGGTGATGACGCCCTGCCCCTCACGGAACAGATCGGGCAGGATGCCGGTGTAGGTGACCTTGACCGACTTCTGGGTGTCGGTAACCGAGAAGGCCACGGTTGCACCGTTGCCGCGCACGACGGTGCCGTTTTCGACAAGGCCGCCAAGGCGGATGCGCTGTCCGGGCTGGACGCTTGCCGTGGCTAGCTCGGCCGGCATGTAGAAATAGGAAGCCTTCTGGCCGAGCGCGTAGAAGGTGAGCCCGGTGGCGGCGCCGAGGAAGGCCAGCCCCGCCACGATCACCGACAATCGCTTCTGCTTGCGCGTCATCTCTTACTCCGTCGCCGTCACGCCGAGGGAGGCGGCAAAGGCGGTGAATTTCTTGGCTTGCTCGCTATCGGCGCCAAAGGCGGCGACAGCGCGGCCGAGCGCGTCGCGCGCCTGGTCGGCCTTGCCGAGCACGACATAGGAACGGATGAGCCGCATCCATCCTTCCTCATCGCGCGGATTTTGCTTCAACCTGTCGTCGAGCCCGGCGACCATGGTTTCGATCATCGCCTGCCGGTCCTGCGGCGACATCTGCTGCGCCGCCTCGACCTGATCGGCATCCGGGCCGGCGGCCGGTTTGCCGGCCGTGGCCTCGGCCGTATCGGCGAGCGCCTGCTGGACGGCGCTGCGCCAAGGCGAATCCGGCGCGAGCTGACCGAGCATCTTTTGCCAGGCAGCGTCGGCCTCTGCCTTCTTGCCTTCCTGGGCAAGCCCCATCGCCAGATAGAAATTCGCCTTGGCGTTGGCGGGATCGAGCTTCAGGGCAGCCTCGAAGGCATTTTGAGCATCGGCGGAGACGATGCCGCCGGCGGCGTTGGCGATCGCCTCGCCGAGGCCAGCCTGGCGAACCGCGCTGTCGCCATCGAGGCGGATGGCGTTGCGATAGGCCGTCACCGCGTCGGTGTAGCGCTGCAGGCGCAGATAGACCGGCGCCAGCACGTCCCAGCCCTTGCCGTCGGAGGGATTGGCGGCAAGATGCGCCTCGGCGCGGGCGATCAGCTCGTCGACCGATGAATCGGCAGGATTTTTGGCGAGCCGTTCGGCCAGCGGCTGCGACGGCAGGTCGGGTGAGCCGAGCTCGCCGTAAAGTCCCCAGCTCACCAGCGGCACCGCCAGCACGGCGACTGTGGCAACCAGCCTCGCGGCTCGCGAAGGGCGCGGCGCGTCCGTGCCCGCCTGACTGGCGGAGCCGAGACGCAGGATGCGGCGGCCGATCTCGGCGCGCGCTTCCTCGGCCTCGCCCGGCTGGATCAGGCCGCGCGCCATGTCGCGGTCAAGCTCGGAAAGCTGGTCGCGATAGACTTCGAGATCGTGATCGCCGGCGGCCGACGCGCCTTTCGTGCCGCCGGCCAGCGGCAAAAGCACCGCGAGGCTGGCGCCCAGCGTAAGGATTGCGGCTATGACCCAGAACAGCATGGCTATTCCAATAAAGGCAGAGCCCTGCCCTGCCAACACAAGCATACTGCGACGCTTTGACGGCAGACGCGCCGGCCGACCTTGATAAATATCAAATCGCGCCGGCTGTTGCCTGGCTTAGGTCAGCGGCGTCCAACTGCCGTCGGCATTGCGGCAGGCCGTGCCGCGCGCGGTGACGCCCGATGCGCCAGCATACACGGTGTGCGTGTACTGGCGGCAGTCCTGGGAGCCGACCCGGTAAGGCTGGGCCGCCACGACCTCGCCGTAATGGGACGAGCTATCGCCCTTCCACGTCACCTTCTGACCGCTGGCGTTGTATTCCAACGCCTTGTACTCCGCCTCGAGGCCCTTGCGTTTCTCGGCGTCGCTCAGACCCGAGCCGATCGAACCGCCGATGAGCCCGCCATTCATGGCCGCGACGATGCTGGTTGCCACCTTGCCGCCGGCCGGCGGAGTGGCGACCGGCGTGACCGGCGAGGTCGGGCCGGTCCTGCCCAGCGTGGTGCAGCCCGAAACGGCCATCAGGGCGGAAACGAGCGCAACGCGAATCTTCATGCCAGCAACCGGTTCTCTGGAGCGGGATGGACTTCTTGAACGAGATGCACCGGGAGCCGCGCCATCGGGGAGGATGGCAAGCCCATAGTGTTGATATTTGTCGGAAATTTGGCCGCAGCCAGCCGCACGCAAATCGATAAAAAACATTATTGAAGGCTCCGCAATCTCACCACCGCCCTCAAGCCGCCCATGCCGGACCGTTCCAGCGCCAGGGCGCCTCCATACTCGTTGACGAGGTCGGCGACAATGGCCAATCCCAGCCCCGTTCCCGGCTTCGTCTCGTCTAACCTCTTGCCACGTTTCAACACTTCCCGCGCGCTGTCCTCGGGAATGCCGGGGCCGTCATCCTCTATAACGATTTCAAACAGGTTGGCGCTTCCCGGAACTGCGGCGACCGAGACGGCGACGGCGCTTTTTGCCCATTTCATGGCATTGTCGAGCAGATTGCCCAGCAATTCCTCCAGATCCTCGCGCTCGCCGGCAAAGACGATCTCTGCCGGCGGCGGCGACAGCGATAGCTTCGTCTGCGGATTGAGCTTCCGAAGCACGCGCACCATGCGCTCGACAAGCGGCGCCACCGGCGTGCGGAAGACCACGCTGTCGCGCTGGGCGGCGACGCGGGCGCGCTGCAGATAATGATCCACCTGCTTCTGCATCGAGGCGGCCTGCTCGGCGATGAGCTGGCCCTTGGCGCCGCCGAGCGCGCGGCCCTCGTTGATCAGCACGGCGAGCGGCGTCTTCAGCGAATGGGCGAGGTTGCCGACCTGGGTTCGGGAGCGCTCGACGATGCGCCTGTTGTTCTCGATCAGCGCATTGGTCTCGTTGGCCAGGGGCTCGATCTCGGCGGGGAAACGGCCGTCGAGCCGCTGCGCCGTGCCCTCGCGCACCATGGCCAGCGCATTGCGCACGCGGCGTAAGGGCTGCAGGCCAAGCAGGATGGCGATGGCGTTGATGGCGATCATGCCGACGCCGAAGAGCGACAGATAGGTGAGCAGGCGACGCTGGAAGCTGGCGATCTCCTGTTCCAGCTCGCTGTGGTTGCCCATGACGCGGAAGCGCGCGGCGCGGTTCTTGGCATCGAGCACGAACTCGCTCTCGAAGACCTCCAGTTCCTCGCCCTTGATGCCTTCGGTCGAATAGCTGCGCTGGAAATTCGCGTTGAAGGGAACTTCGGCGACGCTCGGCGACAGGACCGAGGTCGTCATCGAGGAGGAATGGATCTCGCCGTGAACACCTTCGGAGGCTGGCTCAACGGACCAGTACCAGCCGGAATTCGGCTCGGAGAAGCGCAGGTCGCCAAGGTCGGGCGAGCCGGTGAGCGCGCCGCTGTCGGAAATGCCGACCGAGCCGATCAGGTTGAACAGATGCGCCGAAAGCAGGCTGTCGAAGCCGCGTTCGCTGGCCTGGCGGTAGAGCGTGGTGATGAGGGTGAAGATGACGATCAGCGTCAGGATCGCCCAGACCGTCGAAAAGGCGATGACGCGGAAGGTCAGCGAGCGCGGCCAGAGCCGCAGCCTTGAAAGCCACGTTCTCATCGTCGGCTTCAGCGGTTCCGCGTCACGCCTCCGGCTCTCGCATGCGATAGCCCATGCCACGCACGGTTTCGATCATGTCGATGCCCATCTTCTTGCGAAGCCGCCCGACAAACACCTCGATGGTGTTGGAATCGCGGTCGAAATCCTGGTCGTAGAGGTGCTCGACCAGCTCGGTGCGCGACACCACCTCGCCCATATGGTGCATCAGATAGGCAAGCAAACGGAACTCGTGCGAGGTGAGCTTCAGCGGCACGCCGTTGACATCGGCCTTGGAGGCCTTGGTGTCGAGCCTGAGCGGCCCGCAAGTAAGCTCGGACGAGGCATGGCCGGCGGCGCGGCGGATCAGCGCCCTCACCCTGGCCAGCACCTCCTCGATGTGGAACGGCTTGGTAACATAGTCGTCGGCGCCGGCGTCGATGCCGGCCACCTTGTCGCTCCAGCGGTCGCGCGCAGTCAGGATCAGCACCGGCATCTTGCGCCCGCCGCGGCGCCAGCGCTCGACGACGCTGATGCCGTCCATCTGCGGCAGGCCGATGTCGAGGACGACGGCGTCGTAGGGCTCGGTGTCGCCGAGGAAATGCCCCTCCTCGCCGTCATAGGCGCGGTCGACGACATAGCCGGCATCGACCAGCGCGTCTGCCAGCTGGCGATTCAGATCCTTGTCATCCTCGACGACGAGCACGCGCATGGGTTGAAGCCTGTTGATGGGGAAAGATATAGGCCGATTCCGCCGGCCAGGGAAACTTAAGCCTGTTAAAGGGATGGGGCCTCAGTTGAGCGGCACCACGATCTCGGAACGGCGCGGGCGCTGGCCCTCCTTGCCGGGAACCAGCACGACGATGACGCAGACCTGCTGGCCGCCGCGCGTCGACGGCGAGGCCTTGGCGAGCGTGCCGCCATTCTGCGCGGCGACCTGCTGGCCGATCGCGTAGCAGTCACCTGCAGCAAGCACGACCGGCTGCTCGACCGACGGTTCGACGACCGGCATGGCCGTCGCCTGCGACACAAAGAGGCCGGCTGCGGCAAGCGTCAGCGCCGCGGTGCGGATATGGGAGCGGAACGTTTTCATGATCACGGTTCTAACGCATGTGTGCTGAACGTGAAATGAACGGTGAACGGCCGAAAATCCATGCCCGCCATGCCCCCTGAACGCGAGACATCCAACTGCCCGAGCCCCCATCAAGCCGGACTTCGAAATTCATAGCCGGAAAATCACCGGCGCGGCTACGGTTTTCGCGTGCGCGATTGTGCTCTAGTTAGCGCCGAAAAGCTGGATGACCCGAAGCTGGACGACCATGGGAGAATGCCGTGACGAGCGAGGACCTTGCAGATCGTTACAAGGGCTATATCGCCTGCCTCAACGAACAGGACTGGAACAATCTCGGCCGCTTCGTCGGCGAAGAGGTGCAATATAACGGCGAGACGATCGGGCTTTCGGGCTATCGCCGCATGCTGGAAGGCGATTTCGAGTCCATTCCCGATCTGCGTTTCAACATCGAGCTTCTGGTATCGGAGCCGCCGCGCGTGGCGGCCCGCCTGCATTTCGACTGCAGGCCCAAGGGCGTCCTGTTCGGCCTGCGGGTGAACGGCAAGCGCGTCTCCTTCGCCGAGAACGTCTTTTATGAGTTCCAGGACGGGCGGATTCGCGAGGTCTGGTCGGTCATCGACAAGGTCGCCATCCAGGCCCAGCTTTAGGGTAGATTGGTGCTTCAGGCATCCTCTTGCGTCAGCGCGCGAAAGCGCAGCAGCCCGTGGTGGACCGCCAAGTCCTCGTCATAGCGCGCCTCGGCGAATTCCAGCGACAGACGGGTCTGGCCGCGCTGGCCGATGGAGAGCGCCGCACCGTCGAGGCGTGCCCTGATGCTGTCCATGATGAGACGAACCTCGGCCTCCCCTTGAGCCTTCGACCAGACATGCAGCGTGATGAGCTGATCATTGTCGTTGTCGGCGCCGGTTTCGAGGTCGAAGGCGCTGGTGCGACCGTAGGTCACGTTGGGAAAAGCGGCCTTGTCGTTGGCACGCTCGAGCAGGCCGGCGCCGCCGAGCAGCGCCGACAGCGACGCGTCGGTCTTTAGCCGCAGGAACAAGGCCTGCATCAAATCGCCAGGCGCCGTCATCTATCGTCTCCGTTCGCCTGATAAGCCCTGAACGCCGGCAGTTTCGCGCGCACCGTAACCGCGTTGCCCTCACTTCGCCAGAGCAACGGCGCTTGATCCGCGACCGCTTTCGGGAGGTCGGCGCGGCTCACCGCCGATCATCGCCGCATGGTCCTTGATCACGGCGATCACGAAACGGATCACGGCGCGCACCGGCGCTTCATCACCGATGTCGCGGCGATAGACAAGCGAAACCGGGTGGCTGCCGAGAATATCGGGGGTGAGCCGCATCATTCGCGGCTCCGGTTCCGCCAGCATGCAGGGCATCACGGCCAGCCCGGCGCCGGCCAGCGCCGCCGCCAGCATCTCGGTCATTTCCGCAACGCGAAACACGATCATCGCGCCCTTGCCATAGGCTTCGACCCAGCGGGCACCGGGCACGCCGACGAGACTCTCGTGAAAGCCGATGATTTCGTGCCCGGTGAGCCGACGCGGATCGATCGGCATCGGATGGCGATCGAGATAGGTTCGGGATGCGTAGAGCGACCAGCCCGATTCGCAAAGCCTGCGCGCGACCAGCGTTTCATCGGCCACAGGCCCAATCCTGACCGCGAGGTCGGCCTCGCCATGCTGGAGATCGACGGGGCGGCTGCCGCTGGTCAATTCGAGGCCGATGTCGGGACAGGCCTTGCGGAAAGCCGCCATGCGTTCGGCAAAGAAGGGGCTGAACCCGGTAGGCAACGCGAGCCTGACGCGGCGCGTGCCCGACCGGACCAGCGCGGTCATCGCCTCGACGGCGCGTTCCAGATCCTCGCCGAGCGGCAGCAATCTCAGGCCGAGCGGCGTCACCTCGAGGCCCTGCGGCCCGCGCAGGACCAGCGAGGCCCCGAGCGCGGCTTCGAGGGCCGCCAGGCGCCGGCTGATTGTGGTGTGCCGCACGCCTAAGGCGCGCGCCGCGCCGGACAGCGTTCCCGCCCGCGCGGCGGCGAGGAAATAGCGCAGATCGTTCCAGTCCGGTTCGCCGATTGTCATCGCCGGCGCATTCTAGACCAACTCGTCGCCGGACGCCTGTGCGGATTTGCACAGGCTTGCGCGAAAATCGGCAATGGTCGGACCGGGCCGCCCGCGCGAGACTCTGGCAGAATCCGCAGTCAGAGGAGCAAGCCATGGGCATGGAGAACCTGCGAGCAGTGGTGGCGCGGCACGCGGCATCGGCAAACGCGCTGGCAGCGCTCGGCCTTGCGCTGGAGACACGGCTCCATGGCACGGCGCTGGAGGACGAAGCCGCCCACCGCATCGAAGCCGTGCTCGGCTGCCTCGGCATATCCGACATTGTTGCCGACGCCAGCGCCGCCGAGCTTTTGCCGGTGCTGGCCAGCATCAAGGTCGAACTCTTGTCGGGGAGCAAGCTGCTGTCGGCGCCCTCCGCCAGCGCCGAAACCATGGAAGCAAATCTGCGGCAGGCCCTGGGCGACGTTTCCACCGGCTTCCCAGCGCTGCTGAAGCGATCGATCGCGCCGCAGCTTGCCGGCCTGCAGGAGCGGCTCGAGGCGCCGGGCGCCGCCTTTCTCGATATCGGCGTCGGCGTCGGGGCGCTGTCGATATCGATGTTGTGGGAGTGGCCGGAACTGTGGGCGGTCGGCATCGATCCGGCGCCCGACGCCATCGCCCAGGCGCACGCCAATGTCAGGGCGGCCGGGTTCGCGGACCGCATCGCACTGCGCATCGGTTTCGGCCAGGAGATCGCCCTCGAAGAAATGTTCGATCTCGCCTTCGTGCCAAGCGCCTTCATTCCGGAAGCGCATGTCAGGGCGATCGTCCCGCGCTGTCTGGCGGCCTTGAAACCCGGCGGCTGGCTGCTGCTGGCGATGATAAATCCCGGGCCGGATGCGCTGGGAGAGGCGCTGGCCAGCTTCCGCACCGCAATGTGGGGCGGCACCGTTTTCGAGAAAGGCGCGGCACAGGCGCTGGTCGAGCGATGCGGTTATGCCGACACGAGGCTGCTGCCTGGCCCCGCTGGAGCACCGGTCGCTTTTGTCGCCGGGCGCAAGCCTAGCTGACGATGATCGGGAGGCTGGCGATGAGATTGCTGATCTTTGGCGCCTCGGGCGCGACGGGCCGCGTCCTCGTCTCGGCGGCGCTGGCGGAAGGTCATCTGGTGAGCGCCTTCGTCCGCGCGCCCGGCAAGCTCGCCGTCAGCCACGAGCATCTGAGCGTTATCGTCGGAGACGTCGCCGACCGCAAAGCGGTGGAGGGCGCGATTGCCGGTCACGATGCGGTGCTGAGCTGCCTCGGCGTCGGCGTACCGCTGAGGCACGATGGCGCGGTGATTGCCGGCATCGGCTTCATCGTCGAGGCGATGCAGCGGAGCGGGCCGGGCCGGCTCGTCTACCTGTCCTTCCTTGGCGTCCGCGACGGCCGCCGGCAACTGGGCCCGCTGCTCGGCGGCATCGTCGCGCCGCTCGTGCTGCGCCATGAGGTGGCGGATCACGAAGCGAAGGAAAGGCTCATCGCGCAGTCCGGCCTCGACTGGACGATCGTGCGGCCGCCAAGGCTCGGCAACGGCCCGGCAACCGGCGCGTTCCGCCACGGCAACGGCATTCGGGCCAATTCGCTGCTGCCGACACTGGCGCGCGCAGACGTCGCGGCCTTCATGCTTGCCCAGGTCGGCGACACCACATATTCGCGTAAGGCGGTTGCCCTGCTGCCTTGATGTTCACGACACCGGCGCGGCGCCGCCCTCTTCGGTGCGCCGCGCGATGAACTCGTCGAGCACACCGGCGGTGGCGGCGGCGGATTGCGGCGGCTGAAAGTCGGAAAGAATCCGCTTCCAGATGCCGGTGGCGCGCTCGGTCGCGGTCTTGCCGCCTGACTGCGTCCAGTTGCCGAAATTCGACCAGTCGGCGACCAGCGGCTCGTAGAAGGCGGTGCGGTAGCGCGTCATGGTGTGAGCCGCCGAGAAGAAATGACCGCCGGGCTGCACCTCGGCGATGGCGTCGAAGCCGATGGCGTCGGCGTCGCCCGGCGTCTTCGCGCAAAGCTCAGCGATCGTCTGCAAGGCCTCGATGTCGGTGATCAGCTTTTCAAAGGAGACGCTCAGGCCGCCCTCCAGCCAGCCGGCGGCATGGATGCAGACGGTGGCGCCGGCAAGCACCGAGCCCCACAGCGCGAACTGTGTTTCATGCGCCGCCTGCGCGTCGGAGATGTTGGCGGCGCTGCCGCCGCCCGAGCGCCAGGGCAGGCCGGTGAAGCGCGCCAACTGGCCGGCGCCCAAGGTCGCCTTGATGTGCTCCGGCGTACCGAAGGCCGGCGCGCCCGACTTCATGTCGACGTTGGAGGAAAAGGAGCCATAGACCACCGGCGCGCCGGGACGCACGATCTGCGCCAGCGTCAATCCGGCCAGCGCCTCCGCGTGCTGCAGCGTCAGCGCGCCGGCGACCGTGATCGGCGCCATGGCGCCGGCCAGGCAGAAGGGCGTGATGATCGAAACCTGGCCGGCCTTGGCGAAGTCGATGATGCCCTGCGCCATCGGGATGTCGAGCTGGCGCGGCGAGTTGGTGTTGATGACCGTGTAGCAATAGGCGCCGCTGCGGAACTCGTCCTCCGAGAGACCGCGCGCCAGACGGACCATCTCGAAGCTGTCCTCGACCTGCGGCGTGCCGCGCGCGAAGACGAAGGGGAGCTTGTCTGACAAAGTGAGCTGCGCCCGGCCGGTTGCATAGTGGCGAAAGCGCGTGTCGACGTCCTGCGGCTCGATGCAGGGACCGAGCATATGCAGCACGTCGAAATGCTGCAGCAGCTTCATGAATTCCTCGAAGGCGGCCAGCGTGCCCGGCCGGCGGCCGCGTTCGAGATCGGTGACGTTGGGCGCACCGGACCCGGCGAGGAACGCCATCGTGCCGAGCTCCAGCGCAAGATCGCGGGAGCGGTCGCCGCCATAGGCAGGGATCGAGCGCGGCGCGGAAGCCAGGGCCGCATCGACCATGTCGCGGCCAATCCTCACCATCTGGCTGTCCTCGTCGACCAGGGCGCCAGCCTTGGCAAGAATGCCGCGCGCCTCCGGCAGCAGCACCTTGATGCCGAGCTCCTCCAGTACTCTCAGCGCCGTATCGTGGATCGCGGCGACCTGATCGTCGGAAAAGACGGGCTGCGGCAGGAACGGGTTCTTCAGCGAACGGTAGTTCGGGCGACGGCCGGATTCGCTGCCCGCCTCGCCATTGCGTCCGCGCCGGCGTTCTCGCCTCAGGTCGCGTGCGGCCTCGTCAATCATGCCCAATCCTCCTATTGCCGCATTGCCTCGCCCTTGGGGTCATAGGGCGAGGCCGCGATGACGCGCGCCGGCCGTTCGACGCCGACAATGTGTACGGAAAGCTCGGTTCCCTCCCCGGCGAATTCGTCATCCACCAACGCCAGGGCGACGCTCTTGCCGACGGTATAGCCATAGCCGCCGGAAGTGACGAAGCCGACGCGCCGACCCTTGCGCCAGACCGGCTCGAAGCCGCTGGCGTCGGCATCGACGGCGTCGACCTCAACTGTCACGATCCGTTGCGAAACTCCGGCCTTGCGCTCTTTCAACGCCGCTTCACGGCCGATGAAGTCGCCCTTGTCGAAGGCGATGAAGCGGTCGAGGCCTGTCTGTCCTGGCGTGTAGCCTTGCGTGAACTCGCGCGACCAGATGCCGAAGCTCTTTTCCAGGCGAAGCGCGTTGAGCGCGTAATAGCCGATCTCGGCGAGACCGAGATCCTCGCCGGCGGCAAGCAGCGTCTCGCGAAGGGTCGCATGCAGGGCGGCCGGGCAGTTGATCTCGAAGCCGAGCTCGCCGGCGATCGACAGCCGCGCGATCCGGGCGCGCACCATGCCGATGTCGAACGCGCCGCAGGCCATGAACGGCAAGGTCTTGGCGGATACGTCCTGATGCGTGGTGCGTTCGACGATCCTGCGTGCGTTGGGTCCGGTGACTAGAAAGCCGGACACCGTGTCCGAGATGTCGGTGACGGAAACGCCGTCCGCCATATGCGCCTCGAACCAGCGCATGTGGAATTCGCGCAGGTAGTAGGACCCCATGATCCAGTATTCTTCCCCGCCCCAGTTGAGAACGGTGAGATCGCCCTTCAGCCTGCCGTCAGACCCAAGCATCGGCGCCAGCTTCGCGCGGCCGGGCTTCGGCAGCTTGCAGGCGAACAGCCGGTCTAGCCAGGCCTCGGCGCCCGGTCCCGACACGGCGTAACGCGAGAAGGCCGTGGTATCGACGAGGCCGGCGGCGCGGCGCACCTGCAGGACCTCGTCGCCGACGATGTCGAAGGCGTTCGAGCGCTTCAGCGTCGTCTCCTCGCGAAAACCCATCGGCGCGAAATACGCCGGGATTTCCAGCCCCCAGGATGCCGTCCACTCGCAGCCGGCGGCGCTCATGCCGTCATAGGCGCCGGGGCGCTTCAGCGGCCGGCCCGCCGGTAGGCGCTCGTTGGGGAAGGTCATGACGAAGCGGCGGGCGTAGAACTGGCGCGTGGTCTGCCTGAGATACTCGCGGTTGGCGGCGAACGCGCCGTAGCGGGCGATGTCCATGCCGAAGATGTCGGCCTGCGGCTCGCCATGGATCATCCATTCGGCCAGCGACTTGCCGACGCCGCCGCCCTGGCTGAAGCCGGCCATGACGCCACAGGCGACCCAGTAGTTGCGTAAGCCCCTGACCGGACCGACCAGCGGGTTGCCGTCCGGCGTGAAGGTGAAGGCACCGTTCACCCATTTGCGGATGCCGGCCTTGGCCAGGCAGGGGAAACGCTGATAGGCCTTGGAAAGCTCCGGGCTGATGCGATCGATGTCCTCGGGGATCAGCTCGATGCCGTAGTCCCAGGGCGCGCCGTCCATGTTCCAGTGTTTCGGGTTCTGCTCGTAGACGCCGAGCAGCACGCCCTTCCGCTCCTGCCGCAGATAGGAGAAGCCGTCGAGGTCGACGGCGAGGCCGAGCTCCTTGTCGAGGGCCGCGACCTCGGGAATGTCCTCGGTGACGAAATAATGGTGCTCCATCGGCGTCACCGGCAGGTCGACGCCAGCCATCAGCCCGACTTGCTTGGCCCAGAGCCCACCGGCATTGACGACATGCTCGGCGACGATCGTGCCCTTTTCGGTGACGACATCCCAGCCGCCGCCGGCACGCTGCTTCAGCTCGACGACGCGGTTGCGCAGAATCACGTCGGCGCCACGCTTCTTCGCGGCGCCGGCATAGGCGTGCGTCGTGCCATAGGGGTCGAGATGGCCTTCGTTGGAATCGTAGAGGCCGCCCAGCACGTCGCTGACATCGACGATCGGGCAGATCTCCTTGATCTCATCGGGCGTCACCAAGCGGGCCGTCTCGATACCGACCGACTGGAACACCGCCCAGGCCGATTTCAGCCATTCCCAGCGCTGCGGGTCGCTCGCCATGTTGACGCCGCCGGTCATGTGCAGGCCGGCATTCTGGCCGGACTCGGCCTCGATCTCGCGATAGAGCTTGATCGTGTAGTCCTGCAGCGCCGCGACGTTGGGATCGGCATTGAGCGCGTGGAAGCCGGCGGCCGCATGCCAGGTCGAACCGGCCGTCAGCTCGGCGCGCTCGATGAGCGCCACGTCGTTCCAGCCGAACCTCGTCAGGTGGTAGAGCACCGAGGCGCCGACCACGCCTCCTCCGATGACGACCGCGCGATAATGCGACTTCACGAGCTCTCTCCCTCTCGTTGAAGGCTCTAAGATATACAGACTGGACATACATGTCTAGACACTTCTGTCCAGAGCTTGCGCGCGGCTTCGCGCCATGCCTATTGTGCGGCCATGATCATCGCCGCTCCCCAGGCCGAACCGACGCCCGGAAACATCAAGGTCACGCGCTGGGACTGGATCAATCTCGCGTTGCAGACGCTGATCTCGGACGGCATCGAGAGCGTGCGCGTGCTTACGCTCGGTCAGAAGCTCGGCGTGTCGCGCTCGAGCTTCTACTGGTATTTCGAAAGCAGGCAGGACCTGCTCGACCAGTTGCTCAAGCACTGGCACGACACCAACACCACGGCGATCGTCGAGCGCGCCCGGCGCCCTGCCGAAACCATCATCATGGGCGTGATGAACGTGTTCGAATGCTGGGCCGACGAGCGCTTGTTCGACCCGAGGCTCGACTTCGCCGTGCGCGAATGGGCAAGACGCTCGGACGATGTGCGGCGCATGATCGACCAGGCGGACGACGAGCGCCTCAGCGCCATCCGCGACATGTACCGCCGGCACGGCTACGACGACGAGGACGCCTTCATCCGCGCCCGCGTCCTCTATTACATGCAGATCGGCTACTACGTGCTCGACCTCAAGGAGCCGGTCGAGGCCCGCGTCAGCCATCTCGCCGCCTATCTGCGCTCCTTCACCGGCCAGGAGCCGACCGAGGCCGATGTGGCGCATTTCATGCGCTTCATCGCAGCGCGGTGATATCGCCGCGAAGTATCAACCTTGGCGTTCAACAAAGCCTGGGTGTGGCTTCGCTGCCCTTGTGAGCGGTGATAAAATGGTTGATTAGTCGTGCAGGGGTGGCGCCCGAAACCGTTCACGCGGTTTCGGTCGAAAGCGCGTTGGGGCGGAAGTCTGGAATGGCAAGTCCTTCGAAACCACGCAAGAGAAGAGGCCGGATCGCCTCAGCGGCTCTTGCGGTCGACGCATGGCTCGATTCCTCGCTTTATGAAATCGGCTTCAAGGCGCGCGAATTCTGGGAAGCAGCCACCATCTTTTCCCGCCGCTTTCGCCTGCATGGCTGGCGGCGCGCCATCATCGAGGTGCTGAGCGAGGGCTTCACCATGGGCGCCGGCGGCTTCGTGGTGCTGTTGGCGCTGGCCATGCCCGCCTTCGAGATCACCGCCGGCGACTGGCGCAACCAGGGCGATTTCGCCGTCACCTTCCTCGACCGCTACGGCAATGAGATCGGCCAGCGCGGCATCATCCAGCGCGATTCAGTGCCGGTCGACGAGATGCCGGACATCGTCATCAAGGCGGTGCTGGCGACAGAGGACCGGCGGTTCTTCGATCATTACGGCATCGACGTCCTCGGCCTGTCGCGCGCCATCTTCGAGAATGTGCGCGCCAATTCGGTGGTCCAGGGCGGCTCCAGCATCACGCAGCAGCTCGCCAAGAACCTGTTCCTTTCCAACGAGCGCACCTTGGAGCGCAAGATCAAGGAAGCGTTTCTCTCGCTGTGGCTGGAGGCGAACCTCTCCAAGAAGGAGATCCTGCAGCTCTATCTCGACCGCGCCTATATGGGCGGCGGCACGTTCGGCATCGAGGCGGCGGCGGATTTCTATTTCGGCAAAAGCGTCAAGGACCTGAACCTCGCCGAGGCGGCGATGCTGGCCGGCCTGTTCAAGGCGCCGACCAAATACGCCCCGCACATCAACCTGCCGGCGGCACGCGCGCGCGCCAATGTGGTGCTTTCCAATCTGGTCGACGCCGGCTTCATGACCGAGGGCCAGGTGCTGCAGGCGCGGCTCCATCCGGCCGACGTCGTCGACCGCGGCGAGAAGCAGAGCCCCGACTATTTCCTCGACTGGGCCTTCGACGAGGTGAAGAAAATCGCCAAGCCCGGCCAGCATTCGCTGGTCGCGCATACGACCTTCGACGCCAACATCCAGAAGGCGGCGGAAGAATCGGTCGAGTTCCACCTCCGCCAGTTCGGCAAGGAATACAACGTCACCGAGGGCGCGGTGGTGGTGATCGAGACCAATGGCGCGGTGCGCGCCATCGTCGGGGGCCGCGACTATGGCGCCAGCCAGTTCAACCGTGCGACCAAGGCGCTGCGCCAGACCGGCTCGTCCTTCAAGCCCTATGTCTACGCCACCGCGATGGAGCATGGCTTTACGCCGGATTCCGTGGTTTCCGGCGGTCCGATCTCCTGGGGCAACTGGTCGCCGCATAACTATAGCGGCGGATCGGCCGGCAATGTCACGCTGCTGACCGCGATCGCCAAGTCGATCAACACGGTGCCGGTGCGGCTCGCCAAGGATCATCTCGGCATCGCCCCGATCAAGGCGATGGCCGAATCGATGGGTGTCGAATCGCCGCTGGAATCGCACAAGACCATGGTGCTCGGCACGTCCCTCATGACGGTGATGGACCAGGCGACGGGCTACAGCGTCTTTGCCCAGAACGGCTTTGTCGGCTCCAGGCACGGCATCACCCAGCTCGTCACCCGCACCGGCGACGTGGTCTATGACTGGACCAAGGACGCGCCGCCCCCGCACCGGGTGCTGTCGGAACAGGCGCTGAAATACATGAATACCATGCTGGCTGCGGTGCCGGTGATCGGCACGGCACGACGCGCCCAGCTTCCCAACATCGTCGTCGCCGGCAAGACCGGCACCACACAATCGTACCGCGACGCCTGGTTCGTCGGCTTCACCGGCAACTACACGGCCGCCGTCTGGCTCGGCAATGACGACTTCACGCCGACCAACAAGATGACCGGCGGTTCCCTGCCGGCGATGGTATGGCAGCGGCTGATGGTCTATGCGCACCAGAATATCGACCTGAAGCCGATCCCGGGCCTCGATCATCCTTTCGTCGACCCGGAGGTCGCGGCCAAGGCCGAGGAAGCGGCGAAGAAGGAGGCCGCGGATGCCGAGGCGCAGGCCGAGGCCGAGCGCCCGCCGGTGCTATCCAGCCGCACCACGCAGACGCTGAGGGACATGACCAAGGTGTTCCAGTCCGCACCCGTGCTCGACGCACCCACCCTGCCGGAGACCCTGTCGGCGCTTTAGGTTTTGATCTTGCTCAGGCCTTTGTCCCGAAACCGGCTCCCACTTTCGGGAGACATGCTTTTTATCCTGCGCATGTCTTTGTCCCGAAACCGGCTCCCACTTTCGGGAGACATGCTTTTTATCCTGCGCATGTCTTTGTCCCGAAACCGGCTCCCACTTTCGGGAGACATGCTTTAGCGGAGACTTGGCAATCTGAGACGGGCCCAATCGCCGGCTGGGATCTCAGCGCCGACGCGGAAGTTGAACGACAGGACCCTCGTCGCATCGGTGTCGACTTCGCACCGGAAGCTTAGGCGGTACCATGTGGTTGTGGTGCTGAAGGCGGTCTCCGCAGGGCTAAGAACATTGCCCGCCTTCAGCGGAATAGATGGCAGCCATTTGGGAGAATAAGAGGCGTCCTGCAATTCCTGATTCAAGACGCTGCCGCAAAGGTTGGCGACCCGCTGATCGCGAGGCACGCCGGTCATGGAACTTGTGGCCAGTGCATCGCCGGTGGCGCCCTGCGAGTAGAGCTTTCGGACACCAGGAAGACCCGAATAGGTAGGCGATCCAGCAACGGCGGCTTTTGTGGAACCTGGCGTCCCGGTGCTCCTGCTTCGGGACTTCGAGCCCTTGGCAGGCTTGAACTTCAGCGCATTTGCGGGTTTGGGCTTTGGCTTTTCGGCGGTTTGCGCTCCTGCCTCTTGCCCGTCTGCCTGTTGTCTGTCCGCGTTCTGGGCTGCCTGCTTTTCCTCGCTCTGCGTGGGGTTGGCGTCCGTCTCGGCGGTCGCCGGCTTGTCGTCAGCCTTGCTTGGATCTGCCTGCTGATCGGCGCCGGCCGGCACGGCAGATTGGTTCTCAACCGGCTTCGGCAAGGCTGGCGGCTTCGAATCGCTATCCTTGGCCGGCGAAGGCGTGTTGTCTCGATCGCCGCCTCCATCCAGGGATTTCCTCGGGCCAGCATCCTTGTCGCCGTACTGAAAAACGGGCTTCAGCACCGCGATTGCCGGCGGCTTCGGCGGCTGCTTTTCCGGCAAAGGCGGCTTTTCAACTTTCTGCTCGGGCGGTTTTTCAGCCTTCGGTTCCGGCGGCTTTTCGGCCTTGGGCTCCTTTGGCTGCGGCGCGGGCGGAGGCTTCGGTTTCGGCTGCTCGGGCGGAGGCACAAGCGCGACATTGACCGGCTGCTCCCGATCCGGCTGTTGAGCAGGCCTCGGCAGGCTGTAGACCAGAAATACCGCTATGAGCGCATGCAGGATCAGCGATGCGGGCAAGGCGCACGCCAAATTCCAACGCCGTTCTTCCGTCTCGCCCTTCATCCCGATCGATGTGGAACGAAAAGGCGGCGGCTTCAAGCACAGACACCGATTGAACGGCCACCCGCAGCGACGCAGGAGGAAGCCGCCGCTGCGTGCCGGTTTCACCCGAATATCGCCACGCCTTGGAGCAAGCCGGCTTGCCACGGGGGCCCGCGCCGCGATATCCCGAGCAACCTCCTCTGTTCCGGCCCTTCATGCTCAGAAACGCATTCCTCACGCTGCTTTCGCTTGCCATAGCCATCGGCCTTGGCGGCGGCAGCGTCTGGTACGCACTAAACGCGCAGGACGGCGTCGGCGCGATCCGCATCGGCCGATGGACCGCCTTTCCCGACATCGGCACCCAGGCCGCCGATCCCTATTCGAAGGCGCGCATAGCGCGTGAGGGTGTGCTGGCGCTCGGTCGGGCCGAGGGACTCTCCTTCGTCGCCGAGCGCGACGAGACCGGTGAGCCGTTGAAACGCGAATGCGCCTATACGATTGAAGGCGGCTACCCGACGGCCCGGTTCTGGACGCTCTATGCCGCCGACCAGTCGCTCGGCGTCATCGACACCGGCAAAGCGAGGCGGGCCGCGCTGCAATCCTATGAGGTGCTGCGCCAACCGGATAATTCGGTCGTCATCGCCGTCGGCAACCGCCCCGCCCCCGGCAATTGGCTGCTCACCAACGGCTTCGGCAAGATGTATTTCGTGCTGACCTTCTACGATACGCCGATCGCGAGCAGCACCGGGCTTTCCGACGTGACGCTGCCGCGCATCCTGAAGGCGGGCTGCAATGCGTAGCCTGCTGCACGCGCTCATCCTCGGCCTGCTGGGCGCCGGCATCGTGCATATCGTGGTGCTGTTCCTGGTGCCGGAATTTTCCGAGCGCGATGCCTGGTCGCGGCTGGCGATGGCCTCCGACCTCTACAAGATGACGCGCCTGGACGCCGAGGCCGGCGGCGCGCCTGTGGTGAAGTCGGTCGACCCCATGTTCTACGCGGCAGCCTGCCGCTTCGACCTCGCCGACGGGCTGGTGCGGATCCGGGCGCCGGGCGACGTTCCGTTCTGGTCGGCCTCGGTCTATGACCGCAGCGGCCACAACATCTATTCCTTCAACGACCACAACGCGAACGGCGAGAAGCTCGATGCCGTTGTGCTGACGCCGGCGCAGATGATCGACGTGCGGCGCGATCTTCCGGAGGAATTGCAGGGCGCGATCTTCGTCGAGGCGCCTATCGAGGACGGCATCTTCGTCGTCCGCGCCTTCGTGCCGGACGACAGCTGGAAGCCGATCGTTTCACGCTTCCTCGAGCAGAGCGCTTGCGAGCTGCAGGACTATTGAGCGGAAAACGGATCAGTGGCGCGGAACGGTGGGTCGCGGCGAGCCTGGCTTGTCGGGACCGTCCGGGCGCGCCGCGCCGACCTGCGGCTGTGGCTCGTAGCGGACGCCGGGGAAGATGATGACCGCCGCCGCTGTATCGGTGGCGTGAGCTACTCGATTGACCGGTGCCGTTCTCGGCACAAAAGACAGGACCATGCCCATGGTTCGCGCATTCCTCTCGGTTTGACCGGAGCACAACGCAACGCCTCCAAAGTTGATTAAGGCGGGCAGAGGGTTAACGGAGCGCTAACGGATCGCGGCTAATTTGATCTTTAGTTCCCTGGAGACGCGAAACCCGCTTGGCCGGATTGCGCGGGGCCAGGTCTGTGTCGAGTGTCGGGCGTATCGTGTCATCTTCGGATTTCAGGCAAATCGCTATCCGGACCGAAGCGGGAAAAGCCGAAAGGCTGTTCCGCGCCGCCGTGTCGGCCTTCTGCTCGCTGACGCGGCCCTCGCGCCGCGAGATCGCCCAACTCGAGGATCTGACGCTGCCGCTGTTCGACGAGGTGTCGGTCGAGTCGCGCCGCTATGTCGCCGCCGCTCTTTCCGAATGCGAGTATGCGCCGGCCGCGCTTGTGCGACGGCTGGCGGAGGAGCCGGTCGAGATCGCGGCACCGCTGCTCACCCGCTCGAACGCGCTGAGCGACATCGACCTCATCGCGCTGATCGGCCGCCATGGCCTGCCGCACGCACGCGCGATCGCCCGCCGCAAAGAGCTCAATGCGACCATCGCCCACCTCATCCGCGCGCTGGAGAAGCCGACGCTGGTCAAGACCCGGCCACCGGAGACGGTGACGAAGCTCGCGCCGGTGAAACCGGCGCCCGCCGAGGCCGGCGAGGACAAGCGACCGCTCCCAGGCGAAGCCGAGGACAATGCGCGGCGCCGCCTGCGCTCGATGATGCGCCCCGCCGGCGAAGGTGTCGCCGTCAACCCCGTTGAGCCAACCTACGCGAAGCTGCGCGAGACGGCGCTGACCGGCAATGCTGCCTTCTTCCAGACAGCGCTTGCCGATGCGCTCGACATCGATTTTACCACGGCTCGCTTGGTGACCGGGCAGTCGAGCTACACGGCGCTGCTATCGGCGCTCAAGGCGCTCGACCTCAGTGAGGACAGAGCCTTCCTGATCGCGGTCGCGGTCTATCCCGGTGAGTTCCCGCATCCGCAGGCGATCCGTCTGTTCCTCGACCGCTACCGGCTGCTGCATCGCGAAGCGGCGCTCGACAAGGTACGGGCCTGGAAAACCGAAACGCCGTCGCGAGCGATCCGCGGCAACGCCGTCGAGACGGCAGGCGCCGAGCACCAGGCGTCGAACAGCGACGGCACGGCCGCTAGCCTGAAGGCGTCCTAGCCGTCCAGCGCTGGGCCTGCTTTGCATCGTCGAAGAGGCAGGATTTTCGCGAGGCGAAGATCCCCTCGCCCGCCGTTCGCGATTTTTCGGGAATAGAGCGACGCAGGACCGCGTTGAGGAGATGAAGGGCGATCACCCCTTCAGCAAACAGCGTCGCCTCTTCTGCAAACCTTCCCAGCAACTGAAGGTCGGGCATCGGACGGGACGCTGAACAATCCCCAACACTATGATTGGAGAATCCATGATGCGAACACTTGTGTTCTTTGCCGCGCCATTGCTGTTTGCCGGCTCCGCGTCGGCTTCCGATCACCTTTTCACTGCCGTAGGAGCAGGTGGCTTGACGACATCGAGCCAGCCTTTCCAGAACGGCACAGATAACCCAGGCCGACCAGGCACTTCCGTCTCAGGCGAGGGCAGTCCCCTGTCAGGAGACGAGCATACGGTGCCTGCGACGGAGACGGCGACGGGGGCCACCTCAAAGACCCCACCGTCGGTTGATCAGGGCAAGACGGCGCCGTCGGACCACGCACGCTGACAGTCGCGTTGCCTTCCCGCACATTCGGGGCAGTTCAGCGTTTGGCAGAAGCGCTGAACTGCCTCATTTGTTTCGCCAAATCCCTAAACAGGCCGGGCCTATTCCGCCTTGACGGAAACAAGTTCCTCGACCGGAACGGAGCCGGCCTCGATCTCGACCACCCAGATGTCCGGATCGAATCGCTTTTCTTTCTCGAGCCGCGCATCGAATGCCGCAGCATCGTCGCCGGAGTCGAGCAAGGTGAAGAAGCGCTCGTCGGGCTTGGCGGAATCGTAGCTCGTCTGCGGCGCCGGCCCGTAGAGAGCCGCCTCCCCCATCCGGCCGCGCGACAGCACGAAGACGGCGCCCGCCTCGGTCGCGCCACGCTTGACCACGGCGGCAAAGCCGCCGGCGGTGAAGACACGGCGCAGCAAAGCCGATACCCACAGATCGGTGGTCACGCGCATGGCAAGGTTCCGGATGACATGCGCGGCTCCTTACAGCATTGCGGCAGCGACAGGAACGGCATCACCGAAAGCGCCCCTCAAATCAAGCTCGCACTGGTTGGCCCAAGCTCCTTACCGCCGCTCTTCGAACAGCTCCGGTGTGATGTTCCGCCCGCCATAAAAGATGCCTAGAATCAGGACGCGTTCGTTCTCGACGGCAAAGGCGATGCTGACGGTGCGGCGGCAGCCGACAATACGCAGACCCGGCATGATCTCGGTCCGTTCGGTACCTCGCGCTGGAAATGTCGAGAGGCTGCGGCAATGATCGCGAATGCCGGCAACGAAATTTCATGCAACAGCGGGCGAAGCGCGCTCCGAAATATGCTCGTAAAGCTCTTCTAGCTCGACCTTCGCCTGAGGATGGAACACAACCTCATGCTCCATCCTTACTTGGCTTTCGCCAGCTTAGCGCGGTGGCGCGTTTCCAGCTCGGAGAAAACGGCGTCTGCCGGGATGCCCTTCGCGGGATTCTGCCGAAGCTCGGCAAGACGGGACGGTATCTCGCCGCGCAGCCATTTCTCCCGCTCCGCCTCGAAATCCTCAAGCATCCGCAGGCCCGCGCGGACAACTTCGCTGGCATTGTTGTAACGGCCGGATTCGACCTGCTTGCGAATGAAGTTCTCATAGTGGTCGGTAAGGGCGTAATTGGGCATTGGCGACCTCCTGCCTGAACAGGACTACAGTTAGCAATAGATGTCAGCTATACCTTTGGCTCAGATTTTACGCGCCATCCTGCTCGTCGGCCTTCCACTGGCAACAGCAGAAGAAAACCCCTGCTCAGTTGGTCAGGCCGATCTCGCGCATCTTGGCGTAGACCGCTTCGTCCGGCTCGCCTGTCTCCGGCAGGCCGAACAGCGCCTGGAACTCCTTGATCGCCGCCTTGGTGCGGGCGCCGACGACGCCATCAAGCTGCATATCGTCATTGCCGAAGGCCTTCAGGCCAGCCTGGATCTTGACGATGCGGGCATCGGGCGTCTGCGTTGCACCATTGGCCGGGGCGGAGACCGGAATTGCCATCGCCGCCGGTTTGGCGGCCTGCGCGGCTGCGCTGTCTGCCGGCCGCGGCGCCGGGTGCGGAATGGCCGCGGTCGTCTGCCTGGCGCCGAGCTGATCGAGCAGCGCGCCGTCGACCTCGCCGGAGGCCGGCAAGCCGACCTTTAGCTGGTAGGCCTGGATGGCTTTCCGCGTCGCAGGACCCGTGAGGCCGTCGACCGTGCCGTCATAGAAATTGAGATCCTTCAATATGCCCTGCACCTGCTGGACCACCGGGTCGGGCTTGGGAGCCGGCTGCGCCGGCGCCTGCCTCACGATGTTGATGGTGGTCTCCGGCTCGTCGGAGACGGCGTGCGGAAAATTCTCGATGCTCCTAGTGGCGAAGAAGGCGCCGGTATGCGGAAAAGGCTGATACCAGAGCGCGTTGGCCGAAACGTAGAAGAGCGTCACCAGGAAGGCGGTCGAGCCACCGACCAGAACCGGATTGCGCGAGATCATCTGGCCAACTGCCACAGCGCCCTCGGCAAGGGCGCCGCGCTCGGGTTCGACCACCTTAGGCCGTCTTGCGGAGCGAGCCATTGCTGTCCCCATTTGCATCCCCCTTCGGCTTTGCAACCGGCACCGGAAGCACGCCGACCGGTGCGCCCGAACGCCGCTTCGGTCCGTTCACCGGCAGGCTGATCGTCACCGTCGTACCCTCGCCCGGGGCGCTCTCGATCGACATCGTGCCATCGTGCAGCGCCACAAGGCCCTTGACCAGCGACAGGCCGAGCCCGGTTCCCTCGAAACGGCGCGTATAGTCGTTCTGGATCTGCATGAACGGCTTGCCGAGATTGGCCATATCCTCCTCGGCGATGCCGATGCCGGTATCGCTCACCCAGAAATGCAGCCGCGAGCCGACGCGCTTGGCGCCGATCACCACACTGCCGCCGTCGGGCGTGAACTTCACCGCGTTCGAAACGAGATTGATCAGGATCTGCTGCACGGCGCGGCGGTCGGCGTTGATCTCGCCGGCGTCCGGCGCGATCTGCGCGCCGAGCGCAATGCTCTTGGCTTCCGCCAACGGCCGCATCATCGAGCGGCACATGTCGACGGCCTCGACGAAGCGGAACGGCTCAAGCTCGGTGGCATAGGCGCCGGCCTCGATGCGCGAAACATCGAGGATCGAGGTGACGACGGACAGAAGATGCTGGCCGGACTCCCTGACTAGACCGACATACTCCTTCTGGCGCGGATCGCGGAAGGCGCCGAACATCTCGTGCAGCAGCATATCGGAGAAGCCGATGATGGCGTTGAGCGGTGTCCGCAACTCGTGGCTGACTACCGCCAGGAAACGGCCCTTGGCCACTTCGGCAGCGGCCGTGGCATCCCTCGCCGAGGCAAGCTCTTCGCGTAGCGCCGCGACGTCGTCGTTCTCACGAAGCACGAGGGTGAAGACGTCCTGCTCGAGCTCGCCGCGCATCAATTCCAGGCGGAACGGGCGGAAATTGTCGGCCGAGCCGCCGCCGTCGCGCGGCAGCCGGATGCGCAGGTCGAGCCGGCGCTTCGGGGCGCCCTCACGCATGTCCGCGAGTGCGGTGAGATAGGCGACGCGGTCGGAAAGATGGACGCGCTCGAACAGGCCCGTGCCGAGCAGGAGCTCCGGCGCCAGCTTCAGGATGGAACGCGCCTTGACCGAGGCGTCGAGCACTTCGCCCTGGCGGCCGACGCGCAGCACCACGGCGTCGATGATGTCCTCGAGACGGTCGGCCGCGGACTCTGCCTGGCGCGCGCTGACCGGGTTGGCCAAGACGGCCGCGCGCGGCAACAACGTCAGCGCCCAGGCAAGCGGCAGCAGCCAGTGCCAGGCGGCGATGCCGGTCGCGCCGAGGGGCAGGAACTGGCTCGCGAAAGGCTGCAGCAGAAGGGCGGCGAGTGCCGCCAGCGCGCCCGAAAGTGCTGCGCGGCGCGATCCTGTGATCCACCAGGCCTCGACCGGCAAAGCGACGGCAAGCAGCGCAACCGGCGAGGCCAGACCGCCCGCCGCGGCTATTGCGCCCGCGAGGGCGAGGCCGCCCGTCGCGATCGCCGCGCGGCCGGCGAGCGCCATGTGGCCGGTGGCGGCAACCAGAAGCGCTGCGAACCAGCACAGGCCGAAGGCGGCGAAGATCGCGGCCACGGTCACGGCCGCGCCGAGGCTGGAGGTGACCAGCGTCACCGCAGCGCCCGCGGCGAGGAAGGGAGCGGCGAGCATGACGCCGATGAAGCGGCGCTGACGCAGGCGCTCGGCCTCGCCCGTGACTGTCGGGTGAACCATGCGTTCGCAGCCGGCGGCAACCGCGCCCGGCAGATGAACGTATCTGGCCGTAATCGAACTCAACGCACTCGTACCCGGTCGTGAAACTGCCCTGCTTTGCAGGCGACTCTTAATTGGCTTGAAACTCGCACCCAGCGTTTAAGGAATGGATAAGGCAGACAAGGCGAGCGCCCCGCCCACGGCAAATATTGGGATGCCAGCACCGCAAAGCCCGTCGATCTGCCGCCATGGTAAATGGAGCGTTAGCCGCGACCAGCGCGCCACGACTGCCGAAAAGCTCGCGCCGGCGGCAGTCAAATCAAAAATTTTTCTTTGAAAACAGATATATAAATGGTTATCGCAAACTTAATGCAATCGATGAGATTTGAGTGAAACCAAACTCGAAAACCATTCCTTTCGAATTTATCTAAAATTTGAAGAAAATTCGCGGCTTCGGCGCAAGCCGCCTTTTGCGCGGCTGTGCCACTATCTCGCCCATAAAAGAGGTCATGCCGATGGATGCGTGATCCGGTCACGGACGAGAGGATTGAGATGGGCTTTCTGATCAGGATGGCTTTCTGGTTTTCGCTGGTGCTTCTGGCGCTGCCGCTCAGCGTCGGCCCCGACGCGGATGGCCGCGAGGCGGTCGGACCGATCCAGGCGCTGTTTGCGGCGCGCGAGGCGGTCGGCGACATTGCCGGCATCTGCGAGCGCAAGCCGGACGTCTGCGAGACCGGCAAATCGGCCATGCACACCATTACCGTCCGCGCCCAGGAAACCGCCAAGATCGCCGCGGCCATGCTTGACGACCAGCAGTCGGAAAAGGCGGCGGCGTCCGAGACGAAGGTGGCGCAAACGTCCTCCGAGATCACCGGCAGCGTCGCCGAGGGCATCGTGCTACCCGCCAAGGTCAACATCCCGGTGATGAAGAACTGAGATTCCCTTTCAGCCCTTCGCTCGGCTTCTTTAGTTTCGGCGCAATTCCGGACGGAAAACCGTTCACCCCTTTTCCTGGAATTGCTCTAACGCCGCGGGCCCCGTCCGACCTCTCGACGCCCGCGGCGTCTTTCTTTTTCCGTGACGTGGCGGCGCCGGGTCACTATATCCGGGTGATGACGACCTCGATCGAAACAATCCGCGACGACTTCTCCCTGCTCGACGAGTGGGAGGACCGCTACCGCTATGTAATCGAGCTCGGCGAGGGGCTGCCGCCGTTTCCCGAGGCCGAACGCACCGCGGCCAACAAGGTGCCGGGCTGCGTCAGCCAGGTTTGGCTGACGACCGAGCAGGGTCCGGGCATCGATCCGGTGATCAGCTTCCAAGGGGATTCGGACGCCCACATCGTGCGCGGCCTCGTCGCCATCATGCTGGCGCTGTTTTCGGGCCGGCCGGCCAGCGAAATCCAGAACACCGACGCGGAAGTGACGCTCAAGGAGCTCGGCCTCGACGAGCATCTGTCGCCGCAGCGCGCCAACGGCCTTCGTTCGATGGTCAAGCGTATCAAGCGCGACGCCGAAGCCGCCTTGAAGCAGATCGCCTGAGCACGGCTCCCCTGCCCTTCCACAAAAAACAAGACGGCGCCCCGAAGGACGCCGTCGAGCTGCCGAATAAGAGCTGCGCTAAAGCGCGTCGCGATCTTTCAGATTCGCTCGTGCGCTTTAGGTTTTTGATTTTTACGCATGTCTTTGTCCCGAAACCGGTTCCCACTTTCGGGAGACATGCTTTAGTCAGCGGCCCTTGCGCTTGCGGCCAAGGCCCATCTTCTTGGCGAGCTGCGAACGGGCAGCGGCGTAGTTGGGCGCGACCATCGGATAGTTGGCGTCCAGACCCCACTTCTCGCGGTATTCTTCCGGGGTGAGGTTGTAGTGGGTCATCAGGTGGCGCTTCAGCGACTTGAACTTCTTGCCGTCTTCGAGACAGACGATGTAGTCGTCATGCACGGAGCGCTTCGGGTTGACGGCCGGCTTCTGCTTCTCGGCCGACGGCTGCTCCGCCGTGCCACCGACGCGGCCGAGCGCGGCATGGACGTCGGCGATCAGGTTCGGCAGTTCGCCGACCGGCACCGGGTTGTTGCTGACATAGGCCGCGACGACATCGGCGGTCAGCTCGATTAGCGCGTCACTATTGCTTGAAGGTGTTTCGACGATATCCATTGTGCTCAGGCCCCAACGAGAGTTTGTTTCTAGACTGTGCCCTTTTTTGAGATCGGGCATCGCGCGAATTTCATGCAGGCAAGCCCCTGCGATTCGCGTCGCGTCATCTTAATGACGCTGTGCTGCAAGTAAGTCAATTCGCCTATTGAATTATATTGAGCGATATTCATCAAATATTGCCGATTCAGCTTCAAAAATTCGTGCGCGGTGTAACTTAGCGAGATTTTTCTGGCCGGACCAGCGCGACCTCACGTGGCGTTAGGCCTGCTTTTACACCTTAGGCGAGCCTATAAATGGTTCTTGATGCTTGACTAATGCTTGACCGCCTATGGCGGCCAGCACGAAGAATCCCGCGGATCGCAGGTCGCGGATATTCTTCGCGCGTGAAAGCAACCAGCTGGCCGCGACGAGCTCTCAATAGGGCGCGATGTACTTGCCATAGACCCAGCCGGTGACGAAATGACCGTTCTGCGCCGGGTCGTGCCAGACCTCGCACCAGCGATAGCGGATCGCCTGCCGCTGCTTCCATTGCGGCTGACCGGCAATGTCGAGCAAGTCTACCCCGCCCGTGCAGCGGCCGGTCATCTGCAAGACGGTGCCGTTCGGATAGGCCGCCTGCTTTTGCGACGTGTTTGACGGATATTTGCGCGCGTTGAGCGTGTCGCCGAACGGCACGCCCGCCACTTGCCAGGCGGCGAACACGGTTGCATGAGACTGGCCGGAAAAGGCCCAGACTGCCGACACGACAGCAAGGGCCGCCGCGGCGCGAACATAGGATTTCATCTTTTCCCCCTTCGACTTATCTTGTGCAGACCACCCTGAGCCCTGCCCCTTGAACCACTGCTGAGCGGCGTGTTCATTCGCCATTCAAGCAAATTGCGAGACGTGATGACCAGACCTTCCAGCTTCTTGGCCGCCTTCCCGACCGCCAACCCGCCGCAGCCCGAGAAACACCCTGTCTTCGATGTGCATCACGGCATCACCCGCACCGACGACTATGCCTGGATGCGGGCCGACAACTGGCAGGCGATGTTCAGGGACCCATCGCTCCTCGACGACGCGATCCGCTCCCATCTCGAGGCCGAGAATGCCTACCAGGCGACGCTGATGGCCGACACGGCCGAGCTGCGGAGCAAGCTGTTCGCCGAGATGAAGGGGCGCATCAAGGAAGACGATTCCACCGTGCCGATGAAGGACGGCCCCTATGCCTATGGCTCGTCCTTCCGGCTGGGTGGCGAGCAGCCGCGCTACTTCCGCACGCCGCGCGAAGGCGGCGCCGACGAGATCCTGCTCGACGGCGACGCGGAAGCCGAAGGCAAGCCCTATTTCCGTCTCGGCGGCGTCGACCATTCGGCCGACCATCGCAAGCTGCTCTGGGCCTTCGACGACAAGGGCTCGGAATTCTTCACGCTGCGCGTGCGCGACATCGCCAGCGGCAAGGAACTGGCCGACCATATCCCCGATACGGGTGGCGGCGGCGTGTGGAACGCCGGCGACGACGGCTTCTTCTACACGCGCCTCGACGACAACCACCGCCCGTCAAAAGTGTTCTTCCATGCACTTGGCGACAAGCCGGAAAACGACCGGCTGATCTACGAGGAAACCGATCCGGGCTTCTTCATGGATGTCAGCGGCACGCGTTCCAATGAATGGATCATGATCGGTATCAACGACCATGAGACTTCAGAATACCGGCTGCTCGGCGCCAGCGAGCCGTTCGCCGAGCCGACGCTGGTGGCGGCGCGCCAGACCGGACTGCAATATGATCTGGAGGAAGGCGGCGACGTCTTCTTCATCCTCACCAATGCGGACGGCGCCAAGGACTTCAAGATCATGACCGCGCCGGTGGAAAATCCGGTGCGTGCCAACTGGCAGGAGCTGGTGGCGCACGAGCCGGGCCGGCTGATCCTGTCGGTGCTCGGCTTCAAGCGCCACATGGTCAGGCTGGAGCGCAAGGACGGCCTGCCGCGCATCGTCGTGCGCGACCGGCTAAGCGGTGAGGAGCATTTCATTTCCTTCGACGAGGAGGCCTTCTCGCTCGGGCTCTCCGGCTCCTACGAATACGACACCGAGGTGATGCGCTTCACCTATTCGTCGATGACGACGCCGGCACAGGTGTTCGACTACAACATGCGCACCCGCGAGCGCGTGCTCTTGAAGACGCAGGAAGTGCCTTCAGGCCATGATCCGGAGCGCTATGTCACGCGCCGGCTGATGGCCCCCGCCGCCGACGGCGAATTGGTGCCGATCTCGCTCCTGCACCACCGCGACACGCCGCTCGACGGGTCGGCGCCCTGCCTGCTTTACGGCTACGGCTCCTACGGCATCACGGTGCCGGCGGCGTTCAACACCAACTGGTTCTCGCTCGTCGATCGTGGCTTCGTCTTCGCCATCGCGCATGTGCGCGGCGGCAAGGACAAGGGCTATGGCTGGTACGACGATGGCAAGCGCGCGCACAAGATGAACACGTTCACGGATTTCATCGCCTGCGCGCGCCATCTGGTGGCCGAACGCTACACAAGGCACGACCGTATCGTCGCCCAAGGCGGCTCAGCCGGCGGCATGCTGATGGGGGCGATCGCCAACATGGCGCCGGAAAGCTTTGGCGGCATCGTCGCCGAGGTGCCGTTCGTCGACGTGCTCACCACCATGCTCGACGCCAGCCTGCCGCTGACGCCGCCGGAATGGCCGGAATGGGGCAACCCGATCGCGTCGGCCGACGACTACCGCACGATCGCGGCCTATTCGCCCTACGACAATGTCGCGGCGCTCGACTATCCGCCCATCCTGGCGCTGGCGGGACTCACCGACCCGCGCGTCACCTATTGGGAGCCGGCCAAATGGGTGGCGCGGCTGCGCGAGCGCAAGGCGGGCGACAACCCCGTGCTGTTCAAGATCAACATGGAGTCCGGCCATGCCGGCGCCTCCGGCCGGTTCTCTCGGCTGGAGGAGATCGCGTATATCTACGCCTATGCCTTGAAAGTGACAGGCAGGGTCTGATTTTTGCTCGCAATTGCGACGGCCACGCGCTACGCAATTCGCCGTCCTTCAGGCGCGGCCTTCCGGGTCGCGGGGGTTGTCCATTCGCCAGGGTTCGCCATGCTGCTCGTCGACGTCTATCTCGACAAATCGCCTATCCAGGGCATCGGTGTCTTCGCCAAGCATCACATTCCGCGCGGCACGCTGATCTGGAAGCTCGATCCAAGGTTCGACCGATGTATTCCCGTCGACACCTATGAGAGCGAAAGCGGCCCGGTGAAGTCCTATCTCGACCGCTATTCCTATCCCGACCGGCGCGATCCCAACTACATCGTCTTCGAGGCGGACGACGCGCGCTACATGAACCACGCGGACGAGCCGAACTGCGACGTCTCCTCACCCGAGGAAACCTATGCGCTGCGCGACATCGCGGCCGGCGAGGAACTGACCTGCGACTACAACCACTTTTTCGAAAACGGTTTCGACTTCCTCGGCGACCGCCACGCGTAGTCCTCGCGCGAGTCCACTGTCAGGATTGACAAGCACGGCAGCTTCGGCGCAATTTTTGGGACGGTGGATACGACCTGCTGCTTGCGCCCCTTCCAGGGGTACGGTGAACGTATCGAGCCATTTCAGGCTCCCTTTGCCCGAACGAACGGGTCAGCAACGCAAGCTCCTGACACGCCTTCCGTTCGTTTATGCAAAGGACCATCTCATGCGCGATTTCCGCGATGCAAAAGCCATGGCGCAAACGCTAACCGCAGCGCTGGCCGCTAAATCCGTTTCCCTTTCTCACAGCGAAAGCCTGGAGTTGATCTCCAAAATCCTCGGCTTTCGCGACTGGAACGTGTTGGCCGCGCGGATCCAGGCCAGCCAGCGGACTGGCGCACCCGGCCTGTCGGATGGGGTCACCACGCCCCCCAGCTTCGCCCAGGCAGACATCCCCATCTTTCCGATGCGGGATCTCGTGCTGTTTCCGCAAACGATCACGCCGGTCTTTGTCGCGCGTGACAGAACCCGCCGCGCCGTGGAACGTGCCATGGCTGGTGACCGTCGCGTTCTCGTGGTCGCCCAGAGGCGCGGCGCCGACAACGATCCCAGCACGCTCGAATCCCTCTATTCGGCGGGCGTCACGGCAAACGTGATAAACAGCCAGACGCAGGTGGATGGTGTTCTCAAGGTCTCCGTCTCTGCCCTGCAGCGCGCTGCCATCACCCGCCTGATCGTCGGCGAATTCCTGGCGGCGGAGGTAGAGCCGATCGAAGAGCAGCGCGGCCTCTCGGAAGAGGCCGCCGCGCTTTCACGTGCTGTTCTCGATGCGTATCGGATCTACGCCAACGTCGACCTTTCCTCTCTTCCGCTGCAGCAGAGGGTACGCTTCGGCCTTCCTTCCGCGGAAAATCCCGGCCTATTGGCCGACACGGTCGCGCAGTCGCTGTCCATCGGCATCGAACAGAAGCAGCAACTCCTGGAAACCGGCGACGTCGTCGTCCGGCTCGCAAAGATCCTCGACCTGATGAGCGCCGGCCGGCCTGAGAAATAGACCAGCGCCGCCGGCATCGCCGAGCCCGTTCTCAATTCGCCGGCTTGCGTGCCGGATAGCCGTTGGGGTGCGGCGGGATCGCTTTCAAGTAGGCGGCGATCGCGGCGCGGTCGTCGGCCGTCAGCTGCGCCATGTTCCTTTGCACCTCGACCATGGCGCCGCCGACGGAATCGAAATCTGGCGTGAAGCCGGTTTCGAGATAGTTGGCGATGTCGGCCTCCGACCAGTCCTTGGTGCCGCCCTGCGGGGTGATGTTGGGCACGACGCCCGAGCCCTCGGCGGCCACGGCACCCGCCAGCCACTCGGCCTTCTTCACGCCGCCTGCGAAGTCGCGCGGGGTGTGGCATTCGCCGCAATGGCCCGGCCCCTCGACCAGATAACGGCCTGCCAGCACCTTGTTCGGCGCGCCGTCGGGCAAGGCGATCACCGGTTCGGGGCTGAGATAGAGCCGCTTCCAGAGACCGATGCCGCGACGGATATTGAAGGGGAAAGCAAGCTTATGGCCAGGCGCCTTGCCGGCGACTGCCGGCAGCGTCTTCATGAAGGCATAGAGGTCGGCGATGTCGGCGGCCTTCATGCGCGCGTAGGAGGCATAGGGAAAGGCCGGATAGAAGTTTTCGCCGGAGGGCGAAACGCCCTTCAGCATGGCGTTGGCGAAATCCTCCTCGCTCCAGGCGCCGATGCCGTCCCTGGCATCCTGCGAGATGTTGGGCGGCACGAAGGTGCCGAACGGCGTCTTCAGTTCCAGCCCACCGGCAAGCTCCAGGCGGGCATCGCCCTTGGACCCCGGTTTGGCATGGCAGGAGGTGCAGCTGCCGGCATAGAAGATGCGCTTGCCCCTGGCGGCGTCGCCGGGACTGAGCTGCGCAAGGGTCCCGGCATCAAGCCTGACGGGTGCCGACAGCGCCCAGCCGGCGACCGCGCCGGCGCCGCCCAGCACGATGACGGCGCCGACGAGCTTCTTCAGCCAGGCCATATCAGGCGATCAGCCCTTCTTGATCCTGTAGGTCTGATGGCAGGTGCCACAGTCGCCGCCGATCGTGTTGAGCTGCGTCTTCAAGGCATCGACATCGGCCGGCGGCGAGGCGACCGCGGCCTTGACGTTGGTCAGCAACTTGTCCTCGGCCGCATTGAAGCCGGCCTTGTCTTCCCAGATCTTCGGCGCAGCCGTGGTATCGCCCTTGTCGCTGCCGGCGGGGAAGAGCTTCTCGGCATCGAACTTCTCGGCATTGGCCTGCAGCGCCTTCAGCGTCGTCAGCACGGCGGCCGCGTCGAAATCCTCCTCGCCCTTGACCACCTTCACCAACTGGCCGGCGAGCTTGCCGCGCTCCTTCATCAGGGCCTGACGATCCTTGATCGGATCGGCAAAGGCGGCCGAACCGGCAAAGGCAAGCATGGAGATGGCGAGGACAAGCTTTCTCATTCAATTGGCTCCGTGGTGAAGAACATTCGCGACCAAGGCATTTCACCGTGAACGGTGAAATGCTCTATTTCCTTGTTGGCGCAATTCCGGACGGAAAACCGGTCCACACTTTTCCTGGAATTGCTCTGCACGTTAACGGCGCTCGCGGCGGGAATATTCCCCCGCACCGTCACGATTTTCCCGATCGTGATCAATCTCCTGTGTTGGCAGATAAAGAAAAGCCCCGGCATGCCGGGGCTTTTCGTCAGATAATCAGGCTTTCGCCTTTTCGTAGAGCTCCAGGACGTAGTCCCAGTTGATCAAGCTATCGACGAAGGCTTCGAGATATTTCGGCCGCGCGTTGCGGTAGTCGATGTAATAGGAGTGCTCCCACACGTCGACGCCGAGGATCGGCGAAGCGCCATGGACCAGAGGGTTCTCGCCGTTCGGCGTCTTCGAGATTGCGAGCTTGCCATCCTTGACCGAGAGCCAGGCCCAGCCGGAGCCGAACTGGGTGGTGCCGGCGGCAATGAAATCCGCCTTGAACTTGTCGTAGCCACCGAGATCGCTTTCGACGGCCTTCTGCAATGCGCCCGGCAGCTTGTTGCCGCCGCCGCCCTTCTTCATCCATTTCCAGAAGTGGATGTGGTTGTAGTGCTGGGCGGCATTGTTGAACAGCCCGGCATTCTTGCCGAACGACTGCTTCACGACCTCTTCGACCGACAGGTCGCCCATTCCAGCCTCGGCGGCCAGCTTGTTGCCGTTGTCGACATAGGCCTTGTGGTGCTTGTCGTGGTGATACTCCAGCGTCTCCTTCGACATGTAAGGCTGCAGGGCCTCATAGTCGTAGGGCAAAGCGGGCAACTCAAAAGCCATGGATGGTACTCCCTCAGGAAAAAGTCCGGTGCAACTACCGGACTAAGATAGGTCTGGAATGGATTGGGGCAACTCCGGAACGAAGCGCCGGCCGCCTTTTTATCCGCTCAGGCAGCGGAAGTCGAATGCGCCCAATCCCAATAGAGCTCGCGCGCCTTCTTGGCCACCGGCCCGGGTTGAAGATCGCGGTCCTCGATGCGGGTGATCGGCACCACTTTCGAGTGGTTGCCGGTCGAGAAGATCTCGTCCGCTTCGAGGAAATCGCGGATCGAGAGCGCCTTTTCGGTGGTCCTGAAGCCGTAGTCGCCGAGCAGGTTGATGGTGCGCGAGCGGGTGATGCCGGAGAGGAACGTACCGTTCGCCGCCGGCGTCATCACATGGCCGTCCTTGACCAGGAAAATATTGGAAGTGCCGGTCTCGGCGACATTGCCCAGCATGTCCAGCACCAGGGCGTTGTCGAAGCCGCGCATCTTGGCTTCGAGGATGGCACGGCCGTTGTTGGGGTAGAGGCAACCGGCCTTGGCATTGGTCGGCATCGTTTCGATGGTCGGCCGCCGGAACGGCGAGACGCCGATCGAGAAGCCGGAAGGCGGAATCATCGGCGATTCATAGAGGCAGAGGCAGAAACGGGTCGAAGATGGATCGGCCGGCACGCCCATGTAGCCGCCATGCTCGGCCCAGTACATCGGCCTGATGTAGACGGCGGTCTTGCCGTCGAACTTCTTCAGGCCGTCCCAGGTCAGCGCGACGATCTCGTCGGCGGTCACGGAGGGCTTCAGACCGAGCGCGATCGCCGAGGCGTTGACGCGCGCGGCGTGGCGATCGAGATCGGGCGCCACGCCCTCGAACCAGCGGGCTCCGTCGAAGACGCTGGTGCCCAGCCACATGGCATGACTGCGCGGTCCGAGAATGGCGACGTTGCCCTCATACCAGTCGCCGTCCACATAGGTCCATGTCGCGGACTGCGCCGCCGCCGCCAGTGTCATCGTTTGCCGTCCATATGGATGAAATCAGACCGCCATAGGACGATGCTTCGACGGCCTGCGTCAACCGACATCGGGAAAAATCGTTGAGGCCAGAGGCACTTGACCGCAATCAGTGCTTGCACGGCAGGCTCGCGCGCCGCAAAACTTCTCCCCATGCACCATGCGGCCTATGTCTTCGACGCCTATGGCACGTTGTTCGACGTGCACGCGGCCGTGCGCCGCCATGCCGGCGAGATCGGACCGGACGGCCAGTTGCTCTCCGAGATCTGGCGCGCCAAGCAGCTCGAATATTCCTGGGTCAGGACGCTGATGGGCGCCTATGCCGACTTCTGGCAGCTCACCGAGCAGGCGCTGGACTTCGCGCTGCGCAAGGTGCCCTCGGTCGATCCGGCGCTGAGGGCCAGGCTGCTGGAAGCCTATTGGCGGCTCGACTGCTATCCGGAAGTGCCGGCGGTGCTGAAAGCGTTGAAGGCATCGGGAGCAAAGCTGGCGATCCTTTCCAACGGCTCGCCGGAAATGCTGCAGGCGGCGGCGAAATCCGCGGCACTCGACCAGATCCTCGACGACGTCTTCTCGGTCGACGAGATCAAGCGCTTCAAGACCGACCCCTCGGTCTACGATATGGTGGTCACCGGCTGGCGGCTCTACCCGGGCGCGGTGTCGTTCCAGTCTTCCAACCGCTGGGACGTCGCGGGCGCCGCCAAGTTCGGCTTCCGAACCGTCTGGATCAATCGCACCAACCAGCCGGACGAATACCAGGACTTTCCGCCGGGGCTTATCCTGCCCTCGCTCGAAGGCCTTTTGGCAGGCGCTTGACCTTGCTGTTGCTGCAGCGCAACAGATGTGTCGCGGTCACAGCTTCGCCTTCGTTTGTCCACCCTGAGGCCAGAATTGGAACCGCCTATCACCGCCGACTGTTATTGGAGCTGCCGGCGGCAAGCCTGCGGGTTCATGCTTTCTTGCAAGTCAGGTCCTAGAAAAGGCAACCATGTCAGACGATTCTTTCCGCATCAGTCGCCGCGGCTTTCTCAATCTCACAGCCCTCGGCGCCGCTTCGGCCGCGGTCTCTGCCTGCACCACCACCGGTCCAGGCCCCGAACCTGTCCAGCCGCCACCGCCGGCCTATGTCGAGCCGCCGCTCGGCGACTACGAGACGATGTATGGGCCGATGTCCGACAACGGCTTCGACCTGCCGGCCATCCCGGTGAACAAGATCGATCACAGATTCCTGCGCCAGATCGTCCCCGATCCGACCGGACAGCGGCCAGGCACGATCGTCGTCGATACCACCAACCACTTCCTGTACCTGGTGCGCGAGGGCGGCCAGGCGATCCGCTACGGCGTCGGTCTCGGCCGCGCCGGCTTCGAGTGGTCGGGCGATGCCGTGGTGCAGTGGAAGCAGAAGTGGCCGAAATGGACGCCGCCGGACGAGATGGTCGCCCGTCAGCCGGAGCTGACGCAATTCAGCGCCAAGAACGGCGGCATGCCTGGGGGCTTGAAGAACCCGCTCGGGGCGCGTGCGCTCTACCTCTTCCAGGGCAATCAGGACACGCTCTATCGCCTGCACGGCTCGCCCGAATGGTGGTCGATCGGCAAGTCGGTCTCGTCGGGCTGCGTGCGCCTGATCAACCAGGACATCATCGACCTTTACGACCGCGTGCCGACCAAGACCCCGGTCGTCGTGACGGCCGATATCGGCGAGCCGATGGCCGACATGCCCGAGCGCCGGGCCATCCCGATCGACAACGGCGTGCCGACCGGCTCTATCCTGCTCGGTCCGGTCAGGCAGATCACGAACGAGATCTTCTAGGGGCGAGATCTTCTAGAGGCGAGATCTTCCAGATCTTGAATTCTTCAGCGGTGCTTGGCCAAGACAGTCGCCAGCACCGCAACGCCGCGCCGCAGCGCCTCCGCGTCGAGCCCGGCGTAACCCAGGATGAAGCCCGCGGTTGCGGGCAGAGGCTCGCTCGGGTCATAGAGCGGCGACACCGGATAGAGGCCGATCCCGGCGGCGCGCGCCGCCGCGATGATCTCCGGCTCGCGCTCGGCGGCGATGCCGTTCATCCAGGCAACGACATGCAGTCCGGTTTCTGCCCCTGCGATAGAAATCCTTGACCCCAGAAGATCTGCCAGCGCCTGCAGCAGGACCTCCCTGCGCTCGGCGTTCCTTCTGCGGATGCTGCGAACGTGACGCTCGTAGACGCCGCTCGCCAAAAGGTCGGCCAACGCGTCCTGCTCCAGCATCGGCGCGTGCCGGTCGGTAAGGCGCTTTGCTTCGCTGAACGCCCTGCACAGGCCTGCGGGTACGACGAGGTAGCCGAGCCGCAAGGTGGGCGAGAGGGTCTTGGACAGCGTGCCGACATAGATGACCAAGTCTGGGTCGAGCGTCTGCAGAGGCGGGATGGGAGCGATGTCGTGGCGGTATTCGCCATCATAGTCGTCTTCGACGATATAGGCGCCTGATGCCGCAGCCCAGCCCAGGAGCGCGCGCCGCCGCGTCGCCGAAAGCACGCCGCCGAGCGGAAACTGGTGCGACGGCGTCACGTAGGCCAGACGGGCCGGCGGCAGCGCATCCGTCCTCAGGCCGTCCGCGTCGACGGCAACGGGCACTGCGATGCCGCCCGCCGCCACGAAGGCGTGGCGCGCCAGCAGATAGCCCGGATTCTCGATCACGAACGGATCGCCGGGGTCGAGCAGAAGCCGCGCGCAGAGGTCGAGCCCTTGCTGCGAGCCGTTGACGATGACGATCTGGTCGGGGGTGCAACCGATGCCGCGGGCGCGCCACAGATAGGCCTGAAGCGCGCTGCGCAGGACGGCAGATCCCTGGGGGTCGCCATAGCGCAGCCGCTCGGCGCGCCGCAGAATCGCTTTGTTCGACGCCCGCCGCCAGGCCAGCACCGGGAAGTCCGCGCCGGACAGGTCGCCATAGCGGAAATCCGCGACCTTGGCCGGCTGCTGTTGCGCCGGCGGAGGCATAGCCAGCAGGCGTTGCGCAAATGCCGAGAGGCTGCGCGGCGAAGCAGCCGCGACGGGGGCCTCGCCCGACGCTTTCTCCAGTCCTGGGGCAACGATGGCACGCGCGCCCTGCCGGATGATCAGGTAGCCTTCCGCGTCGAGCTGGTTGTAGGCCGCCGTCACCGTGGTTCGCGACGCGCCCCATTCGGCTGCGAAGGCCCGCGTCGACGGCAGGCGGTCGCCGGGCCGGTAGGCGCCACTGTGGATCTGCGCCTTGATCGCCGCGATGATCCGGCGCGCGATACCATCCTGTTCGAACTGGACCACCAAAAACCTTCAAAACTGGATATTCAAAGCAAGCCAGATTTCCGGCATCTTGCCATGCAAAGCAAGGAGTTTTCGCCATGTACATACCGCCCGCCTTCCGCGAGGACGACAGGGAGAGCCTCATGGCCACGATCCGCGCGGCGCGGCTGGCGACGCTGGTCACCGCCACGGCGGAAGGGCCGCTGGCGACGCCATTGCCGCTTCTCCTCGACGAGCGCGAGGGCGAGCATGGCGTGATCTATGGCCATGTCGCGAGAGCAAACCCGCACTGGCGTGTTCCGCCGCTGGGCAATGGCCTGGCGATCTTCATGGGACCGGACGCCTATGTGACGCCAGCCTGGTACCAGACCAAGCAGGAAACCGGAAAGGTGGTGCCGACCTGGAACTACATCGCCGTCCATGCCCATGGGCCGGTCGAATTCTTCGAGGATGCCGACATGCTGTTAGAGGTGGTCACGCGCCTGACCAATCTCCACGAAAGCGGGCGCGCCTCGCCCTGGGCCGTATCGGACGCGCCGCCGGATTTCATCCAGGCACAACTCAAAGGCATTGTCGGCCTGCGCATGCCGATCGCGAAGCTCGACGGTAAGCGCAAGATGAGCCAGAACCGCAACGCGGCCGATCGCGCCGGTGTCATGTCCGGTCTCGCGGCGAGCGACCGGCCTTCCGACCGCGAGGTCGCCCCTCTCATTCCATCATGACGCCCGCCCGCTCCGCTCCGTAGCCCCGAGTCCATCATGCCGGATCTGACCCAGTTTGCCTTCTACTTCGCCGCGGCCTTCCTGCTCGCCATCACGCCGGGACCAGGCATCTTCTACGTCGCCGCGCGCACGCTCGCGGGAGGACGCGCGGAAGGCATCGCCTCCAGTTTCGGGACGGGCCTAGGCGGAATGGTCCATGTGCTTGCCGGCAGCCTGGGCGTTTCGGCCATCGTGCTTGCGAGCGCGGAGCTGTTCACCGCGCTGAAGCTGATCGGCGCCGTCTACCTCGTCTGGCTCGGCTTCCGCACCTTCCAGTCCGCCCGCCGCGAGACAAAGACGATGCCGGAAGGCGACGCGGCGGCGCCCGCGGTCGGCGCGGGCCGAGCCTTTCGCGAAGGGGTGCTGGTCGAGGCATTGAACCCGAAGACGGCCGCCTTCTTCCTGGCCTTCATTCCGCAGTTCGTGAACCTCGGCGCCGGCCATGTCGCCCTGCAGTTCATGGTTCTCGGCTTCATATCGGTGACGCTCAACACCCTTGCCGATGTCGTGGTCGCATCTGCGGCCAGCCGCATCAGGGAAGGCGCGGCCGGGCGTTCGGGCGTGATACGCCGCCTGCGAGAGGCGTCCGGCGGCGCGATGATCGCGCTCGGCATCGGCCTTGCCATAGCCAAGCGCCCTGCCCCTTGATTGCCCGGCCGAGACAAGGGCCGCAAGCCGGTCTGGAACTTTGCAGAATCTGCAGCGTTCTCACCCAAGTCTGAGTCCAAGCACAGGCCGTAGCAGACCGCGCAGATCAAAAAGACGGTCTTCGCCCCTGGCCCGGAGAGAACCTCCGACCAAACACCGGGTGCAAAGTCCGGCCGGTTTCCGGAAGCTCGCTTCACGGCCCAGCCATAAAGATCCGCACACGAAACCGCCGAGTTCCGGAGCGCGTGCATATGCTGAGTAGCGAACAGGGCAAAAACATACTTCGCGCGAGAAGTCTTTTTGTCCCAACGATCATGATTTTTCTCGCCGCGTATCTGATGCTTTCTTCAAGCGTCGGCTTCGGCGAGGTCATGGCCAGCATGGCCGCGATCGACTCGCGCGTGCTGGCCGTCGTCCTCGCATTGTCGCTGGTGAACTATGCGCTCAGGTTCTGGCGCTGGTCGCTGATGCTTTCCCCGTCTTCGAACGCGCTGCCGCAATCGCGGCATTTCCTGATCTATCTGTCGGGATTTGCGTTGACGACGACGCCGGGGAAAGTCGGCGAGGCCCTGCGCATCTTCTATCTCAGGCCGTTCGGCGTCAGCGCCAGACGTTGCCTGGCTGCCCTCTACAATGAGCGTCTGCTCGACCTTGTCGCGATCGGCATCCTCGCCATGTTCATAGTTGCCTCTTCCGGTGCCGTCACCCGCTCGTTCGGCCTTCTCGGCGCGGCGCTGGTGGCAGCGCTGATCATCGCCCAGCATCCCGCCACGATCGCGCGCCTCGAACGGCTTTCCGCATTCTTGCCCGGACGGCTCATCCCGTCCCTGACCAATGCCGCGACGACATTCCTTCGCGACGTCCGATCCATGATGACGGTTCGGCTGGCCATCGTCGGAACGCTTCTGGGCCTCCTGGCCTGGGGCGCCGAAGGCTTCGGCACATACATCGTGGCCAGAGAACTCGGCCTCAACATCGGGCCGCTGGCCGCAGTCGGCATCTATGCGGTCGCCATGCTTGCCGGTGCGTTGTCCTTCCTGCCCGGCGGGCTGGGCAGCACCGAAATCGTCATGATTTCTTTTCTTGCTTACACCGGAGCAACGGCCCCCGAGGCCGTTGCAACGACCACCATCGTTCGACTCGCCACGCTCTGGTTCGCAGTGGCGCTCGGATTGGGCGCCTGGTCAGCTATCGAAGCCTTTCCGGGGCCGATAGCGGCAGGTTCGGGGCACACGTCAGAGAGAAAGAGCCCTCATGCAGCGTCTCCAAGCGGTCCCGAAGACCGATGAACCACAGCGCGTCACAAAATCGTCGATTCCCCTCGTCGTCGACCTCGACGGAACACTGATCCACAGCAACCTGCTGGTGGAGTCCGTCATCGCGCTGGTCAAGCGGTCGTTCCTGTCGATCCTGCTTTTGCCCCTGTGGCTCATGAGCGGCAAGGCAGCCTTCAAGGCGCAAGTCACAAAAAGGGTGGCGCTTGACCTTTCCGCCCTGCCTTTCAACCGGCCGCTCATCGATCACCTGAGACAAGAGAAGGCGCGCGGCCGCAGGCTGGTTCTCGCCACCGGCGCTCATGAATCCCTTGCTCGTGAGATCGCGCATCAGCTTGGCCTGTTCGAGGAGGTCTTTGCCAGCGACGGAAAACGCAACCTGACGAGCCATGACAAGCTCGCCGCCCTGCGCGACCGCTTTGGCGCCGATGGGTTCGACTATGCCGGAAACGCGGCGGCGGACTTTCCGATCTGGCGCGCCGCGCGATTTGCAACGGTGGTCAACGCGTCGCCGCGCACGGTCAACTGGGCGTTTGCCCACGCGCATGTGGACGAGGTGTTCCCGCGCAGGAAGCCGACGCTTGCCATCTATGTCCAAGCGCTGCGCCTGCATCAGTGGCTGAAGAACCTGCTTCTCTTCACGCCGTTGATCGCCGCCTTGAGATTCACCGACACCGAGGCGCTCGTGGCGCTTCTGACCGGATTTCTCGCTTTCAGCCTTTGCGCCTCGAGCGTCTATCTGCTCAACGACATCGTCGACATCGAGGACGACCGCCGCCATCCCGAGAAGCGCGCCAGGCCCTTTGCCTCCGGCCGCCTTCCGATCGCGCATGGGTTCGTGCTTATCCCGGCATTGCTGGCGGGATCCGCGGTGCTGAGCTCATTCCTGCCCTGGAAGTTCGGTGCCGTGCTGGCGGTCTACTACGTGGTCACGCTCGCCTATACTTTTTTCCTGAAGCGCCTGGAGGCGGTCGACGTCGTTACGCTCGCCCTGCTCTACACGACGCGGATTTTCGCCGGCGGCGCGGCGGCGAGCATTCCGCTTTCCCAGTGGCTGCTCACCTTCTCCATCTTCATTTTCCTCAGCCTGGCATTCGCCAAACGCTGCGCGGAACTGATGCTGATGCAGGAGCACGGCAAAAAGGCGAGCCTGGGCCGGGGCTACCTGCTTGCCGACCTGCAGATGCTCAACAGCATGGGGGTGGGCGCGGGTTATGTCGCGGCTCTCGTGCTTGCCCTCTATCTCAGCACGCCGCAGGTCCTCATCGCCTATGCGCGCCCCGGCCTTCTTTGGGTTTTCGTGCCACTTCTGATTTTTTGGGTGACGCGGATCTGGCTCAAGACCTGCCGCGGCGAGATGCGCAGCGACCCGCTGGTCTTCGCCGCGCGCGACCGTGTCAGCCTGGCGTTCGCCGTCCTGGGCGGCGGCGTCATCTGGCTGGCCATGTGATGGGACGGAACAGTCGATATCGGTCGTGGGCGCGGCCGCCGGCGCCGGGCCCGCAAGGCGCGGTCCGGCTGCATTGGCGGGACGAGCAACTGCCGGAAGGCGGCGGTCCGTTCCTGGCCTACGGCAACGGGCGCAGCTACGGCGACAGCTGCCTGAACAGCGGCGGCACGCTCGTCGATCTTCGCGGCCTCGACCGCTTCATCTCCTTCGACGCCGAGACCGGTGTCCTTCGCTGCGAGGCCGGCGTTCTCCTGTCCGACATACTTGGCCGTTTCGTCCCAGAAGGCTGGTTTCTTCCGGTGACGCCGGGCACCCAGCAGGTGACGGTCGGCGGAGCCATCGCCAACGACGTTCACGGCAAGAACCATCACTGGGCCGGAAGCTTCGGCCATCATGTGCGGCGCTTCGAGCTCCTGCGCTCCGACGGCAGCCGGCTCCTGTGCTCGCCGCGCGAGAATGCCGACTGGTTCGGAGCGACCATCGGCGGGCTCGGGCTCACCGGCGTCATCCTTTGGGCTGAGATTGCGTTAAAGCGGATCGAGGGGCCGGCGATGGAGGTGGAGAGCCTGCGCTTCTCGCGCGTCGAGGAGTTCCTGGAGCTCAGCCGCGCCTCGCACAACGCCTATGAATACACGGTCGCCTGGATCGACTCCCTCACACCAGGGCCGGGCGGGGCGCGGGGCCTGTTCTTCCGCGGCAACCACGCAGCCGGGCATCATGCCGCCGCGCCTTCCCGCCGCAAGCCGGGATTGCCGGTCACGCCCCCGGTCTCGCTGCTGCCGAGGGCCGCGGTCGGCCTGTTCAACACGGCCGTCTACCGGTGGCCGCGTCGCCGGCACGCCGTCGCCCATTACGAGCCGTTCTTCTACCCGCTCGATGCCGTGCCGAACTGGAACCGGCTGTTCGGCCGCAAGGGTTTCTACCAGTATCAGTGCGTCATCCCGCAAGACCAGGCCGGGGCCGCGATCGGCGAGATCATCGCCAGGGTGGCGCGGGCTCAGGAAGGATCGTTCCTTTCCGTGCTGAAGGTGTTCGGCAACCGCAAGCCGCCGGGCTGGCTGTCCTTTTCGAGACCGGGAACGACACTTGCCTTCGATTTTCCGGACCGCGGCCGCTCGACGCTTGCCCTGCTCGATACGCTGGACGAGATCACCGACGAGGCGGGCGGCGCCGTCTACCCGGCCAAGGATGCCCGCATGAAGGCAAGGATCTTCGAGCGCGGTTATCCGGCGCTGCATCGTTTCGAGCGCTATCGCGATCCCGCTTTCATGTCCGACTTCTGGCGACGCGTGACTTCCGGCGACACGCAACAGGGGGCAGCCAATGCGTAGGGTTCTGATCATCGGAGCGACCTCGGCAATCGCCGAAGCGACCGCCCGCCTCTTCGCGGATGATGGCGACAGGCTGTTCCTCGTCGCAAGGCGCAAGGCCAGGCTGCAGGCGGCGGCCGACGACCTGGCCGTGCGCGGCGCCGAGATCGCGGGATGCGAGGTTCTGGACGTCAACGAGTTGGACCGGCACCGCGCCGTGCTGGAGCAGGCGGAGCACGCTCTCGGCGGCATCGACGTGGCGCTGGTGGCCCACGGTACCCTGCCCGACCAGCAGCTTTGCCAGGCGTCGGCCAGGCTGACGGTGCAGGAGATCCAGACCAACGCCGTCAGCACCGTGGCACTGCTCACCCGCCTGTCGGAGCTGATGGAGCGCAAGGGAGCCGGCCGGATCGCCGTCGTCACCTCGGTGGCCGCCGACCGCGGGCGGCAGAGCAATTACGTTTACGGGGCGGCCAAGGCGGCGGTCGATACGTTCCTGGAAGGTCTGCGGCAGCGGCTCTACAAGGCGGGTGTCGGCGTGACCACGATCAGGCCCGGCTTTGTCGACACCCCGATGACGGCGGGGTTCGAGAAAGGCCTGCTCTGGTCACAGCCTGAAACCGTCGCCAAGCGCATCCATCACTCCATCCTCAATGGCAAGGACGTCGTCTATGTGCCGTCATTCTGGCGCTGGATCATGCTGGCGATCCGTCTGATGCCTCGCCGGGTTTTCAAAGCGATGAAGCTGTGACGGCGTAAGGCATGTTGGATTTACCTTGATGCCTGGCGCGGTTCTCCCTCGAGCGTTTTCCGAAACGCGGGATCGAACATCGCGGGATCGATCCGCTCGCCGCCGTTGACGATCGGAATGAGCTCGTCCTGAGGGCCGCGACGGAGCGGATTGACGAACTCCCAGACGATATCTCCTGCAGGCGTCACTTCGAAGATGCGCCCGCCGTCGGACTCGGTGATCAGCGTATTGCCGTTGCCGAGACGCTGGGCATCGGAGCGCAGCGCGCTGGAGAACGGATGCTGGGCGCTGCCGGCATAGCTCCATTTTACGCTCGATGAGCGCGGGTCGTACTCGATCACCCTGGAGTTGTTGCCGTGTCTGATGCCGCCGAGATTGTCGAAAAGCAGGATGTCGCCGTTCGGCAGAACTCTGGGGTCGTGCTGTCCTAGCCACGGGCCGCGCGTCGCCCATGTGATCTCGCCTGTCTTCATGGAAAGGACCGCGATGAGCGACATGTCACGGAAGGAAACCAGCACGTCGCCCTCCTCGGCGAAGGGAAAGGCCTTCGCCTTGTCGGCGTCGATATATTCGACCGTGTTGGGATGGAGCGGGTCGGCAAGCGAGAAATAGGGCAGGACCGCCAGAAGCGAGAAATAGGGCGAGCGCAGGAAGGCGTCCGTCAGCGACACTTTCCTGATCTCCTTTCCGTTCGGCGAGAGCACCACCACGAAATCCCTGAGGTGGGGGCGGTCGAGCTGCGGGGCGGCGTCGACCGGGTTGAAGTCGAACTCGTTGGTGAGCGTGTAGATGCGATTGTCCGGCGCGATCGCGAGGTCGTGATGGGCGGGGGCAAGATAGCTCCAGATCACATTGGAGTCCTTGTCGAGCTTGACCATGCCATAGCCCCACGGGGTGTCGGCGGACGAAATGTAGATGACCAGAAGATCGCCGTTCGGAAAGACGACCGCCCTGTCCATGTAGACGAGCGAGTCGGGCTGCGGCTTCCTGTTGAACGCGCCGTTCTTGGCGACATCGCTGAACGGGCGGCGCCATTCATGCACCACGTGTCCGTCCATCGCTATGAGACGCGCCACATTGTCGTCTCCCGAGGTGTAGAGCGTATACCCCGGCTCGGCACGCTTCGGGTCATAGATGGTGACGCCGCGGGCGGGCGTTCGGGCCGGCTGGTAGAGATTGGCCAGGACTGGATTTTCGATGATCTGCCGCTGCAGGACCAGGGCTTCTCCGGCCCGATAGGCGTCGCGAAGAAATTCCGACGGAAATACCCGGCCGAAAACCGCCATTGCCCCCGCGACGAAGGCGAGGAAGGCGATCATAAAGACGAAGAGCGCAGATCCGATTTTCTCCATCAGCTTGCCTTTGGTTCACCCATATCCGAACCGGCCGGCCACCGCCGCCGTGCGGCTGCGGATGTCGCTGCGCTCGGCTTGCGTGAACGATGGCTCGTAATAGGCCGGGAAGCTGATGGTAGCTTGCGCCGCCTGCCTGAGCCCGCGGTCGTCAAGCTCGCAGTGGTCGAGCATTGTCGAGACTGCTCCGCCGGGATCGCTGCAAAGATCCTCGTAGCGGACGACGAGCATGCTACCGGCGATCGCCGGATCATCCAGCATCGCCGCCACATATCCGTAGACCGAGGCCCAATAGGTCGCCCATCCGGCAACGTCCTCGCCGCTTTTCCAGAGCCTGACGATCTCGCCGGCGATCGTGCCATCGACATTGATCGGCACGCGGTTCAAGCCGAACTCGAAATGTCCGCTGCGCCGCATGTGGCTGAGGACACGGCCGTCCCTGCTCTCCGCCTCGGAAAAGAGCCTGTGCTGCTTCATCAGCGATGCGATGTGCCATGTCGGATCGCGGACGGGTACGATGAAGCGCGCGTCTGGAAACAGTTTCCTCAGATAGCGCAAGCGCGTGACATTGTAGTTGCCCTTGGCGAGATAACGACTGGCATTGCGCAGCAGGAGCAGCTTGCGGATATGATCCCGGTAGAAGGCTTCGAAGCAGGGATGGCGCGCGGCTTCGTCCAGGACCGCATTCGTCGACGGATCGTGCAGGTCCGGGAAGAATGCCATCCAGACGATCTCCTCGAAGGCCTCCGGGCTCTCCGGCGTCACCTTGATGCGGTCGCGATGCGCACGCTCGGCCGCAACCTGCTCGGTGCGCCCGGCGCGGTCGACGAACCAGTTCCATGCCATGGGGGCAGGCACCAGGGGAAAGTCGCGATAGCGATGACTGGCCGTGTCGGGATGGCTTGCAAGCAATTCTAGCAGGATGGTGCTGCCCGAGCGGGCAAGGCCGGCAATGTAGATGGGCCGGCTCACGCTGGTATGATCGAGCTGCTCGGCAAGCAGCCGCGTTTCCCAGTTTCCCACCCTGATCCAAAAACGCGGAAAGCGTTCCAGCAGCCGCCCGATCGCGTCCGTCCACGTATCGACCTCCAGGCCAGCCACCCCGCCACGACTTTTCGTTGAGCGTCTGGTCCCGATCATGCGATGCCGCGCACGCTCTTGAGCATCAGGGCAACGAGGATCGTCGCGACGAAGAAGATGCCTTCCCAGCCGCGCAGCCAGGCGGGACCGACGCCAAGAACCTGCTGCCGCGGCAGCCCAAGGTCGATCCTGTCGAACGGCAAGTCGTCCGGCAGATAGCCGGCGGGGTTGCCGACCAGCACGTTCCACCAGCGCCATTTCTGGATGACCGACACCGCCTGCGTCACCGGCACGTCGGCGACTGCCGCGCCTGCCCGGTCGATGATCCGCGCGTGCGGCACGCCATCGCCTGCGTTCACCCAGCGTCCCTCGAAGTCGTTGGACACGGTGATGCCAACCGGGGCGTCGGGCGGCGGGTAGACGTCGCCGTAGCGGCTGTCGAGCCAGACGGCAACCAGGAGCAAGGGCAGCGACGCGGCGATGGTTGCCGGAAACACCAGCGCCACGCGCCGCAGCGCCAACGTCAGCATCCGGCGAAGAAGGGGCCAGGCTTCCTGGAACTCGCCCTCGAAATCGGCAACGCTCTGCTGCGCCCGCGCATATGCCAGCTTGATCTCCGCAATGCGCTTTTGCGGCGAAAGGAGCCGGTAGAGCTCCATGCCGAGAAAGGCCCCGAACGCCGCCCAAAGCACCAACTTGGCCGATGACGGCAGGAAGGGCGTCAGCCAGTTGTCCAGCGCCGAGAGGACTGGCGATGGCATGTCCAGGAGACCCATCGGACTGCCTCAGCGGCCGATTTCGTCGCGTGAGCCGTCACTTTCGGTCCGGCCGGCACGCCTTTCAGTGGGCTTCATCCCGCGCGACGCACGCCGACGCCTCAACGCCTTACGAAACGGCCAGGCTATGATGAATGAAAGAGCCGTGGCCAGAGCGGCGACGAGCGCCCAGAGAGCGCCCAGCAGGCCCAGACCCGCTCCCGGTCCGACATAGGCGAAAGCGGCTGTCGGAACGGTCAGCGCCAACATGAAGCAGATCGAGGCGATGAGCCTCCGCATATCGTGGCCTCCTCATCTCAGGATGGCTTCGACCAAGGAGAGCGCGCAGCGACGGTTCATCCGTCTACGCAGATGTCTCCTGGATCGTTCATAGCGATCCTCGCTGCCCCCACAGCCCAAGAGCTTGACGATCCGGCACGGACAACAAGCGACGACAAGTGAATGCCGCGCACCACGGTCCGGTTCCGGCTTTACATCTAGTGCCCGGTCGCCGGCCGGCCACCCAACCCTGGGCAGGCCTGGTGGTTCGGTCGGAAAAGCAATCGATTTCAATAAGTTGATTCGATCCGTTGCCAGGATCGACAGCACAGGCAGCCGGTCCTAACGCATTCGTGAACCGGACAGATCCGCTCCCAGCTATGCCTAAGAACGGGCGCCCACCCAGGCGGACCTGCCGGCTGATCCACCTGGGAGGAGCCAGCCGATCATTTCGAGCTGACCGGTGTCACCGCGGCGCCAAGCGGCGCGACCGGATCGTCGGCGGAGACGACCGCCGGGGCGGCCGGCTCGAGCCTCGTATGCATCAGGAAGACGTTATAAGGGCCCCACTGGGACATCGTGTAGTAGAGATCGCCATCGATCTCGGTCCCCGGCACGATGTAGGGCGCGTAGAGACCCGGATATTGATCCGCGGTCACCACCGCCTGGGCGTCGCTCCAGGGGCCAGTCAGCGCGGGGGCGGTGCGCAGCACCACCGCTCGCCGGTTTTCATCGAGATACATCATCAGCCAACGGTGATGGGGCTCGCTCCACGCCACGGAGAGCTCACCCACCGGCGCGGGCACGACCAGGGCCGCGGATTTGGCATCGGCACCCCACTTCGTGCCATCCCAGTACTCATAGGCATCGGGCGTCAGGATGCGCTCACGCGCGACCCGGCGCAGCCGCACCCCGCCGAAGCGCCCTTCAGGTATGCCGAAGCTGTAGAGAAAGCCGTCCGCCATGACGAAGGCAACCTGTTCGAAACCGCAGTCCTCGCGCCATGTCGCCCCGGCCGGCTTCGCCCATGTCTGTCCGTCGTCATCGGAATAGGCGAGGCCCGAATGGCCGACCGTCCAGTTGCCGCCCGTTAAGCCCCAATGCCTGACCGACATATAGTGGAGATAGATGCGCCCTCCCAGGGAGATGCCCTGGGTCGGGATGACGGTCTTCTCATCACCGTCGATCTTGCGCGAGCGGATCAGCTCTTTGGCCGCGCCGTCCGGGCCGGTGACCATGGATTCGAACGGAAAGCCGTGGCGCGGATCCGGATCGGCGATGCGGGCCATGACGTTGCTGCGCCAATTGCTGCCGCCAAAGCCACCTGCCCCGAAAGTATCGCCAAAGACCATGTACAGCCGGTCGCGGTGCCAGAACATGTGACCAAGGTCGGTCCCGTAGACGCCCCAGCGCGCAGCCGTGTCGTTCCGGGAATTGTTGCCGGTGACCTGATTCAGCATCTCGGTGCCGAGCACGCGCAAAGGCATGACGTCCTCTTTGGCCGGACCGACTGCAGCGGGAGCTTTCGCGGCCTCTTCCGGCGACGTAGCCGGCGGCTGAATCGGCGCGGCAGATGCTGCTAGCGTGGAGCTACGCGGGTCAGTTGGAGGAAGATTTAATAAGATGCCCAGACACGACAGATTCAAGAATACGAGCCAAAAAACCCGCCCCACGCAACGCCCCTTTGTTAGTCACAACCCAAGTCGGACTGTTACGTATTGTGATCAGATGGCGGAATTGCGACAGCGCCGCATGAATGCGCCGCAAAGCTGAATTCCGAGCGATCCTGTAATTAACCTATTGATTATCTTATGATATTTTTTCCACAGGCAGACATGGGCCGCCTCTCCCTCACAGAATGCGACTCTTGGTCCAGATGAGTGATTGAACCCACCCTCCCGATAGGGGTTGGTGAAAATCGGGCTGATTTCTGTGGCGGGCCGAACAATCGACAAAACCCCGGAGGTGCCCGTGGTCCTGGCAGTCTCAACAAATGCGTCGATGGGCACCAGTACCCGCGTCATGCGGCTGGCGTGGTTCGTGGCGTTGCTGTGCTACGCGGTCCTGCTCACCACGTTCCACTATGCTTCCACGACCGTCTGGTGGATCGCCAGCCCGGCTCTAATGGCCGACTTCATCGCGGCGGCGCCATTTCAAGGCCGGGTGCTGCTGCCGCTCATCGTCCACGCTATCATGCGCGTCACGCCCTGGTTCGACGTCGACCTCCTGTTCGCCGCGGCCGAAGTCGCCGCCTGGATGCTGCTGGTCGTCGTGGCGCGTAAAGCGCTTCGGGTGTTCCGCATCGAGACATCGGATCTCGTCAGCGGGATTCTGGCGCTGACGATCACGGTTCCGGTCGCGCTGCATCTGATCGTGCCCGACCTGGAGGTCCACTCGGTATTGGGGCTCGACAGCGGCGTTCTCGAATTGGGAAAATGGCAGACGGTGCCGTTCTTCCGCTATGTCTACGACCTGCCGGCGGCTGTCTTCACGCTGGCGCTCGTGCTCTGTCTCGCACGCTTCGTCCAGACACCAGGAACGGGCTGGTTGACGACCTATCTCGGTCTGTTCGCGCTTGCCACCGTGAACCGCGAGACCACAATGTTCTTGCTGCCGGCTTTCCTTGCCGTGTGCTGGGGGGTGCTCGACCGCCGCACGATTGCGACGGCGCTGGCGGCGCAGGTGATCATTTTCGTCGTGATCCAGGCTGCCATCAGATGGTTGTTCCCGGGGCTGCCCAATCCCTATGCCAGCATCCCGGGGACCAACTACGAGATCCATCTGACGGACAATCTCTGGCTGTTCACCAATCCCCTCTATCTGTTGACCTATCTCGCCCGCTTCGGCGCCGGCCTTTACCTGCCCGTCCTGCTGCTGCACCGCTACCTCGACCCGGTGCTGAAACGGACACTGCTGTGGTTCGGCATACCGTTTCTCGTATCCACCGTGCTTTTCGGGCGTCTGGTGGAGCATCGGGTGGTCATCGAAATCGTGCCGTTGCTGTGGCTGGGCGCCGTCCAGGCAATCAGCGCCTGGAGCACGGATCAGGCGCGGCAGTCCCAGACCCATGGGCGGGAACCGTTGCCTTTAGAGGCTCAGCGCGGGCCTGAAAGCGCAAAGCTCCTCGTCGGCGATTGAGACGACGTTCCAGCGTCAGGTGCAGACCCACTCGCGGATCTTGCACTCCTTCTTCTCGCCCCCGCACTGCGCCGTGGCCCTGTCCTCGGCCTCACGGCGGGTCGTGGCCGAGGCGGCGCCCCAGAATGGGGTTGCCGCGCCGCGGCTCTTGCCGACGGAGAGGGCCGCGCAGTGCTCGTAGGGGAAGCCGGTGCCATCGTCATCGTCCCAGTGGCGATGGTTGCGGAACACCTCGACGACCCTGCAGCCGGCACCATCGGCGTTCTCGCAATGCTTGAGCGCGATGTCCTCCGCCTCGTCGCGCTTATCGGCGCCCCAGAAGAAGCCGTGCCGGCCGTCGCCCGGCGAATAGGCGATCGCGCCCCAGATGCCTTTTTCCTCGCCTGTCGGCGCCGGCGGCGGCGCCACCAGGTCCGCGGCGTGGCTCGCAATCGTAAGCCCGGCGAGCGCCGCAAGAGCGGGCAATGAGAGGCGGCGATTGATCAGCATTCTCGTGCTCCATGTTGCAGCCATTCAGCAATCCACCGCGGATCCCGACCCCTATCCGCCCATCCGCGCGACGGAGACGACGATGCAGGTATTTCCGGTCGGGACCAGCAGGGCCTGGCCACCATCGTTGGCCAGGTTGAAAAGCACCGTGTTCGAAAGATTGTCCGTCGCAACGCTGCCCTTCGGCAGGGTTTGTGCGACTTCCTGGCAGGATTTCTGGAACGGGGCGATCCGCACGAAGCCGCCTTCGCAGGTCTGGCCGACAGGCGAGGCAAAGACGACGCCGGCGGCTTGCGTCTTGTAGTCAGGCAAGTCGTAGCTCATGCCGGCGACCGCCTGCAGAGCATGGGTATCCGGAGAGGATTTGTCCCATTGCGTTTGGACCGCATAGCTCGATCCCGCGGTGAGAGCCTGGCCGAGCGTGGCGAAAAGGTTGGCGCAGGTGCGGACGCCTGCCTGGGTCACATGCGCCTGAAACGGATTCTTGTTCGCAGAGGCATCCGCCGGCGCGGGCTTGGTTTCCGCGGGTTTGGCTTCTGCTGGCTTGCCTTGGGCGGCGGGCGCCTGCGCTTGCGCCGAGGCCGTGCCCGCGACGAGCGTGCCTAGCGCGGGGAAGAAACGGAACGACAGGATGACCGCCACCGCGACGAGGACAGCGAACGCGCCGAGCAGCGCGGTGTTTCGCAGCAGCCGCCAGACCGACGAACGCCTCGGCGGCAGGCTGGCCGACGGGTCTTGCGGAGCTCCCGGCTGAGGTCGCATCAGAATTCTTTCCTCGATGGATTGGCGTGTCATTTGCAAGTCTTTCTATTTGATGGCCGACAGCGCGGTCTTGAGCCCCTTGAAAGGAGCGTCGAGGCTGACCGCCGCGCCCGACGGCAGGGAATAGGTAACCTGGACGGTGGTCTCCTTGCCGATCTGCTCGCGAAGCACGGGCCCCACCGGGAGGTAACCGACGCAGACCGACGCATCGCAGGCCTGCAGTTGAACTTCGACCGGCTGCTTGCGGCCAGCGATTTTCAGCGAAAGCTTGCTGCCTGCGCCCGTGGCGCCGGGGGTCCGCAATATCAGGAAAGGCTTGCCCTTCTCGTCGGCCGCAAGCGACCAGCTGAAGACCAGCGCCTGGCTCTGGTCGATGAAGGACTGGCTGATGTTGCAAACTTTCTTCCTGGCCTGCAGGTTCTCGTCGCAGATCAGCGTCCAGTTCTCGAACGGACGCGTGGTCCGCTGATATTGGCCAAGCTTCACGTTCGCGGGCACCGCGACTTCCGAAGGCTTTATCCGATAGGCAGACGGGACTGCCTCCTGCCCGGCCGCGCGCGGGCCGGACAGGAGCAGGCAGGTCAATGACATCGCTATGACAGAGACCGCGTACCTGGTCATGAACGGACTGCTTGTTTGCGCATGATCTTTCCGCAAACCGCTACACACTTTCCGGGATCATGCTTCTAGTTGATGGTAAAGCTGACGCCCGCGCCGACACCCCAGTGGCCGCCCGCCGTCGTGCCGGACACGTTGGCCCGGGCGCGCCCGTCCTCGCTGGTGTAGCCGGCGCCGAACGCGACGGCTCCCTCGCCGCGCCAGTAGCCGCCGCCTGCCGCCACGCTGAGCTTGCCTGGACGATCGTCATAGCGCAGCGAAGCGGCCGCCAGGCCGATCGCGGCCGCCTGGCGCGCCTCGCCTCGAGCCTCGCCCATGTCCATGTTGAGCTGGCTGAGCTTGGAGTCGGTATAGGCATTGGCCTGCTGGAGCGTGGTGGCCGCCACCTGGTTGGTGTAGGTCTTGGAGTCCGTCAGGTTGAGCGCCAGTTGGTCGGTAAGCTGCTTGACGTTGACCGCGTCGGTGTCGGCTGTGCCGGCGCCGACATTGTGGATGACGACGGGCGCGTTCACGTCGCCGCCGACCAGCGTCAGCGAGTTGGACTTGGTGCCGTCCGGGTTCTTGTCATATTGGACGGAGAACTCGGTCAGATTGCCGACGCTTCCCTGCACAGCTTCGACAGCCTGGTTGGTCGCATAGAGCTGGCTGCCGTTGATGGCGTCAGTCGAAGTCTGGCTGATCCGGCCCGCGGCCACGTTGGTGACGGTGCGCTCGTTGCCGACGCTGCCGACGCTCACCGTGCTGGTCGGCGTGGTGCCGGCGAAGGTGTAGGCGACGCCGTTGATCGTGGTGCCGGTGGTGGCGACCGCGGCCGCCGTCGTCGAGCCCGCGCCAAGTGCGACGCTGCCCGGCTCGTTGGCCGTGGCGCCGGCGCCGAGGGCTACGGCCTGGGCGCCGTTGGTGGTGGCGTTGGTGCCGAGCGCGACACTGTCGGCCTGGTTGACGGTGGAGTTCTGGCCGATCGCGATGCCGCCAGGCGCGGTCTGCTGGACGATGGCGCCGTTGCCCATGCCGATGCCGTTGTCGCCGTTGACGGTGGTGCGCGGGCCGATCGCCACCGAATCGGTGCCGACCGCCAGCGAGTCCGAGGCGGTCGAGTTGGCGTGGAAGTACATGGTGCCCGTCACCGCGAAGGAGCTCAGCGCGCCCTTCAACTGGCGAAGCGTGACGGCGTCCTGGTCCAGCGTGCCGTCGGCCACGTTGGTGATCTGGCGATAGGATGTCGAGTTACCCACCGACACGGCGCCGAGGAGCGTCAGGTCAGTGGTGTTGTAGGGGATGAGGCCGGTGCCAGAGAGGATCGATCCCGACACGGGCGCGACCGTGCGGTCCGAGACCGAGCCGGCGCCGAGCGCCACTCCGCCGAGGATCGTGGCCTGGGTGCCCCGGCCGAGCGCCAGCGCATCGGCGGCGGACGCGGTCGCCTGGTAGCCAAGCGCGGAAGAGCCCACCCCTTGCGCGAACGCGTCGGTGACCGGGAGCGTCGTGTCGTTGGTGCGCACATAGCGGATGCCGTCGCCATTGGCGTCCGTGTAGGCGGTCGAGGTGTCGCCGGCAAAATTGTTGATGGTGTTGCCGAGAGTGGTGATGTCGGCGGTGTTGGCGGCGATGTCGGTGGTGTTCTGCGTCACCTGCTGATTGGTGGCGAAGAGCTGCGAGCCATTGACGGCGTCGGTCGACGAGCCGCTCAACTGCCCGGCCGCTACGTTCTGGATCTGGCGCTCCGCGCCGACCGCGCCGACCGAGAACGCACCCGCCGGCGTGGTTCCGGCGAAGGTGTAGCTCACGCCGCCGATCGTCGTGCCGCCGACCGCGGTCGTGGTGCCGGACACCGAATTCAGACCGATCGCCACGTCGCCGGCATTGTTGGCCACGGCATTCGGGCCGATCGCCACCGAATCCGCCCCCAGCGCCTGGGAATCGGCGAGCGTCGAATTGGCGTGGAAATACTTGATGCCGCCGCCGGTGTTGATGTTGGTGACGGTGCTCGCGAGGCTGTCGACGGCTTGATTGGTCGCGAAGAGCTGCGAGCCGTTGACCGCGTCGGTCGAGGACCCGCTGATCCGCCCCGCCGCAAGATTGGTGAGCGTGCGTTCGGCGCCGGGCGCGCCGATGCTCACCGTCGAGGTCGGAGTGGTGCCCTGGAAGGCGTAGGTGGTGCCGTTGATCACCGCACTGGGCGTGCCGACCGCTACGGCGGTCACCGAACCAGAGCCCAGCGCGACATCGCCGGAGCTCGCCGTGGCGAGCGCGCCATTGCCCAGCGCGACATTGCCGACGAAGCCGGCGGCACCCGCGGTGGAGCCGTTGCCGAGCGCGACCGAGCCCTGCCCGATCGCCTTGTTGCTGTTGCCGATCGCGACCGCGCCGGCGGCCTGGTTGGCGGCGGTGGCGCTGGCCGTGCCGTCGCTGTTGGCAATATTGTTGGCGCCGCCGGTGAAGGCGCCGGTGCCGCTGGCATAGCTCGGATCGCCGATGGCGACCGCACCGTCGCCAAAGGCGGTGTTGCCGGAGCCGATGGAGACGGCCTTGCCGCCTGTGGCGACCGCATTGGTGCCCATGGCGACCGCCTCGGCGGAATCGGCCTTGGCGCTTGTGCCGAAAGCGATGGCGTCCTGCGCGCTCGCATTGGACGACTTACCGATCGCGCTGGCATTCACACCGCTCGCCGTGGCGCCAAGTCCCAGCGCGGTTGCGCTTGCGGCGGTCGCCGTGGCGTTGTTGCCCAGCGCGGTGGTGGAGGTGTCCGTGGCTTGAGCGCCCGAGCCCGCCGCGACCGAGCCCACGCCGCTCGACACGGCCGAATTGCCGAGGGCCAGCGCGAATTGACCCGAAGCCGTGGCGACGTTGCCAAGCGCAGCCGAGTTTATCGCCGTCGCATTGGCCTGGGGACCAATGGCAATGGCATTGGTTCCTCTCGCCATGGCATTGTAGCCGATCGACGTCGTTGCGTTGTTCGTGACGCCGATACCAGCGTTGGTGCCGATCGCGATGTTGTCGTTACCCGTCACCAAGCTGCCTGCGGACGCCTTGAGCGTGGCGTCATAGGCCACGGAGCCGTCGCCTGTTCCGAACGCGACATTGCGCGCTCCGGTTACGCCGGAGCCGGCGCCCCGCATTACGCTGGCGATGCCGCCGCCGATCGCGCTGTTCTGGGCGCCGCTCACGAGCGTGCCGGCGGCGATGCCCACCGCAAGGGAATTCGTATTGGCGGTGGTTGAGCCAGCGCCGGCGCCCTGTCCGACGGCAACCGTGCCGTCGCCACTGGCCAGCGCCTGCCCGCCGAGCGCGAGTGCAGTGTTCCCCGTCGCGCGAGCCAAATTGCCGATAGCGACCGCTGCGGGACCGGCCGCGTTGGCCTGATAGCCCGCAGCGAAAGCATAGATTGCGGTGGCCTGGGCCCGTGTTCCGATCGCGACTGCGTCGTCAGCTCCCCCGTTCGCGTTGATGCCCAAAGAGATCGCTTGAGCCCCGCTGGAGACCGCCCCACCGCCGATCGCGGTGCTGCTCACACCGCTGGCAGTGGAGGACTCGCCTAAAGCAAGGGCGTTTGCCTGGCTCGCGGACGCGTTCGAACCCAAGGCGACCGCATTGATGGCAGTGGCGTCGGCGCTAAGGCCCCCAGCAAAGGACCCGGAGCCTGAAGCGGTGGCCGTCGAGCCGAGGGCGACGGCGTTCGCCGCGCTTGCGGTGGTATTGACACCAAAGGCCGAAGCCCCGTCCGCCAGTGCGCGGGCGTTCCCGCCCACGGCAAGGGCATTGACGCCGGTCGCGTTCGCGAAGACACCCATGCCTATGGCGTTGAGGCCATTGACACCCATCGAATAACCGATGGCGATCGAAGCATCGCCCGTTGCGTTATTGGAAGTGCCCAACGCCAGGCTGTTCGGGTTATTCGCTTTAGCACCGTTACCGATGGCGACGGCGTTGCCGCCTGTCGCGGTTCCGCCGCCGGCGGCATACTGCGCCAGAGCCGGTGTGGCGAAGCCACCGAATGCGATCGCACCCAGTGCCACCGCCAGCATCCGGCCGCTGCCCATCGTCCCGAGTCCCAAGCCCCTGCGCCGCATACCCAACACGCGATGCGCGTTGCGCAGCGCCGCCATCAAGCGGCGCCGGAGCGAGCGGCTGTCGGCCGCGCCGGAGACCCAGTTTCCAGCGAAGCGGTCCGATCCGCGCCGGATGATTCGTTCTTGCCTGAAGTTCATTGCGAGAATGCCTCCTTTGGTGGGTCACGCTCGACCGCGGCAGGTTCCGCCGACCCTGCCGCTGATGCGTGTCTGCTCGAAAATGGGATGACGACATCGGCGCCGCGCGCGAGCAGCGCATGGCCCTGTTTTTCACCGATGGCCTCGACGCGATCGAGCGTATTTTCAAGCCAGGCGTCACCCTCCTCAGGCACTGCCTGGAGCGCCGCCGCGACCCGCTCGGTTGGGATCAGCGGCTCGAGATAGGACCGCACCGCCGCCAGATGGACGGCAGGCGTGTCATGCGCGTGAACGACGGCGGTGAGGCCGTAGAGATAATGGGCCAGCAGCATGTCCTGCTTGGCCAGGGGAACGCCATTTCCATAGCGCTTCTCGAGCGTCCTCGATGCCGACTCCAGCCAGTAGCCGATCTCCTCGGAAAGGCTTCGACCGATGGCCGTATCGTCGCTCATGTCCCCTCAGCCGCCTCGGAATCCGGAAATAGCCGGACCTGCTGGAGAAAGACATGTTTTCGGAAACTCGTATTTCAACAAATTGCTGTTTATTTGAAAATATACAGCAGATATTCGGGAGGTTAATACAAAATTACTTTAGTTATATCTTTTATAAGCCGACGCATAAATAAACTTGCAGTAAATTAGCACCACCTTACTCGTTGGCCTGCGATCGACCCTGCCGTGCTCGTACCTGCTGCGGGGTCGCGTTGCGATATTTCTTCATCATGGTGGTGAAGTGGCTCTGGCTCGAGAAGCCGCTCAAATCGGCAATGTCCGTGATCGACATGCGCCTGTCGACAAGCAGCTTTTCGGCAAAGTCCAGGCGAAGGCCAAGGACATACTGGTGCGGCGGCACCCCGAACGTCTTGGAGAAAGCGCGGGCGAAATGATAGGCGGAGAGATCGCATATGGCCGCCATCTCCGCCAGCGACAGCTTGCGCGAAAAATTCTGACCCAGAAATTCCTGTACCTGACGGGTATGCTTGGCCGACAACCCGCCTTTCGCGTTCAGCAATGGGCGTCCATCGAAATCAGTTTCCGAAAATACGGTTGGCAGATCATCGTCGCGCCGCAACTCGGCCTCCTGATGCCTGGCCCCCGCCAGTCCTAGCTCAACCTGAACGCGTGTCTTCGGTTCCCTGGGCAAAACAATCGTGATCATGCGCATGGGTTGATATCGCCCTCGGGTTTGACCCGGCGACAGGCTTGCAAAAGCCATGATTTGGGGCCTTCGGTATTTCAGGAAATTGCGGTCCTGCCGGAAAAAACTTCGCTCGCGAAAACTTTAAATTCTGGCGATGTGATCTGCTTATCGCGGAGTAAGATTTGATCGTCGAGAGGTAACGAAGTCAGCTTCCGACACGGTGCGGTCCCGTGACAGATTCACGGCGAGTGGGTCCGCGCCCGATATCGGTAGCTTTGCGGATGTGATTCGCACCGCACTGCGTTCGGCTCAGGCAGCGGAAGTAAAAAGGTCCTGCGGTTGGCGACGGTCTGATCCGGCAAGTCAGGGTAACGGTCGGTCACCGCCCTCGCTACCGTCCCCTGGCCAGGCTGCCCAGGATGCCGCGCACGATGGCGCGGCCGACGGAGGAGCCTACCGAACGCACCACCGACTTGATCGCGGCTTCGGCCACCGTCTGGCGGTTGGAGGACCGCCGTCCGCTTGTTCCCAAAACGTCGTCGAAGCCTGGAATGGTCCAGCGCGAGCCGCCGCTGTTCTGCTGCTGCGCCTGCGCCTCGGCGTCCTGCGCCTCCTTGGTCTTCTTCTGCAGGATCTCGAAGGCCGATTCGCGGTCCACCACCTGGTCGTACTGGCCGGCGACCGGGCTCTCGGCGATGATCTTGCGGCGCTCGTCGGGCGTGATCGGTCCAAGCCGAGAGGACGGCGGCCGGATCAGCGTGCGCTGGACCATGGCAGGGACGCCCTTGTCCTCCAGCATCGAGACCAGCGCCTCGCCGGTGGCGAGCTGGGTGATGGCGGTGGCGCAATCGAAATCGGGATTGGGCCGGAAGGTCTCGGCTGCAGTGCGCACCGCCTGCTGCTCGCGCGGCGTATAGGCGCGCAGCGCGTGCTGGATGCGGTTGCCGAGCTGGGCCAGAACCTTTTCCGGGATATCCAGCGGGTTCTGGGTGACGAAATAGACGCCGACGCCCTTGGAGCGGATCAGCCGCACCACCTGCTCGACGCGGTCGACCAGCACCTTCGGCGCGTCCTCGAACAACAGATGCGCCTCGTCGAAGAAGAAGACCAGCTTCGGCCGCTCGAGATCGCCGACTTCCGGCAATTCCTCGAACAGCTCCGACATCAGCCAGAGCAGGAAGGTGGCGTAAAGCCTGGGGTTCATCATCAGCTTGTCGGCGGCCAGAACGCTGACCGCGCCGCGGCCGTCGCGGGTGGTGCGCATAAGATCGGCGATGCGCAGCGCCGGCTCGCCGAAGAAGTTCGCGGCGCCTTGGCTTTCCAGGACCAGGAGCGTGCGCTGGATGGCGCCGACGGACGGTTTCGTGACATTGCCGTAGCGGGCGCTGAGCTCGTCGGCGCGCTCGGCGATGTTGGCAAGCAGGGACTGCAGGTCCTTGAGGTCGAGCAGCAACAACCCCTCCTCGTCGGCGATGCGGAAGGCGATGTTCATGACGCCTTCCTGCGCTTCCGTGAGGTTCATCAGCCGCGACATGAGCAGCGGTCCCATTTCCGAGATGGTGGCGCGGATCGGATGGCCCTGCTCGCCGAACAGGTCCCAGAAGATGACAGGGAATTCCTGGAACTGGTACGGATCGAGCTTCACCTCTCCGGCACGCTTGACCAGGAAATCCTTGGCCTCGCCCATCATGGCGATGCCGGACAGATCGCCCTTGATGTCGGCGCAAAAGACCGGCACGCCGGCGTTGGAAAAACCCTCGGCCAGGACCTGCAGGCTGACCGTCTTGCCGGTGCCGGTGGCACCGGTGATCAGCCCGTGGCGGTTGCCGTAGCGCAGCAGCAGCTCCTCGGCACGCTGGTAGGAATCGTCAGGCTTGCGGCTGGCGCCGATGAAGATGCTGGTGTCGTCAGCCATATGTCGGTCTCCGCAATCTGTTCCGTCAAAAAAACGCCCGGCCTCATCGGAGGTATAGTAACGCTGTGGCCGTGCGACAATGCCAATCATTGAAACGGCGCCGCCGGCGGAATTCGATCTTTTGAAGCTTGCGGATTTTGAGCATGTTTGGCAATCGGTTAGCGGCTGCCGGGGCAACCGCGACGGATGTCGCATTGTGATATCCGGCCGAGAACCTTAGACTGGTGGCTGATGCGGCAAGAGACGAGGAGTGCGATGGGCGCCGGCGCCTTGACCAGGGATGTCGACCTTCCGAACCCGGACGCCAAGCGCTGGCTGGCGCTGGCGGAAAAGGCGCTTGCCGGCAGTTCCTTCGAGGAGAAGCTCGTTTCGCATACCGATGACGGCATCCGCATCGAGCCGCTCAGCGAACGCTCGGCCAGCGCCGAGCCGCTGGTGCGCATCAATCCGACGTTGCCCTGGATCGTCAGCCAGCGCGTCGACGATCCGGACATCGTCCGCGCCAGCGCCCAGGCGCTGGAGGACATCGCGCAGGGCGCCACCGGCCTTTCGCTGGTTTTCGAGGGCGCGCCGAATGCCTTCGGCTACGGCCTGCCCAGAACCGCGGAAGCGCTGGAAAAGGTGCTCGACGGCGTGCCGCTCAACCGCATGCAGGTGCGCATCGACGCGCATCCGTGGAGCCGCGCCGTGGCCGATTGGCTGCTCGCCTTCCTGACCCGGCGCCGATCCGACCCGACAAAGCTCAACCTTTCCTTCGGCATCGACCCGGCGGCGATCTTCGCCGGCACCGGGCGGCTGCGCACCTCGATCGAGGCGCTGCAGGAATCGATGCCGCAGTCGCTGGCGCATTTCTTCTCGATGGGTGTGCCGGGTGCGCTGCTCGAAGCCGACGGCCGGGTCTTCCACAATGCCGGTGCCACCGAGGCGCAGGAACTCGGCACGATGATGGCTTCCGCCGTGTCCTATCTCAGGATGTTCGAAAAGGCGCGCCAGCCGCTGGTCTATGCCGCGCCCTATATCGGCTTTGCCCTCAGCGTCGACCAGGACCAGTTCCTGTCGATGGCCAAGGTGCGGGCGTTGCGCAAGCTCTGGGCGCGCATCCAGGAGGCCTGCTCGATCCCGGCCTCGACGGCTAACGTCCACGCCGAGACCTCCTACCGCATGATGACGGTTGCCGACCCGGAAACCAACATCCTGCGCACCGCGATCGCCGCCTTCGCCGCGGCGACCGGCGGCGCCGATTCCATCTCCATCCTGCCGCACACCATCGCGCATGGGCTGCCGGCCGGATTCGCGCGGCGGGTTGCCCGCAATGCACAGCTGATCATGGCGCATGAAAGCCATCTCCATCATGTCGCCGATCCGGCCAGCGGCTCCGGCGCGGTCGAGGCGCTGACCGACGAGCTTTGCGCGGCGGCCTGGCAGGAATTCCAGCGCATCGAGGCCGAGGGCGGCGTGCTCAACAGTCTGCAGCAGGGCTATATCCAGAACCGCGTGCAGACGGCCGCCGCCAAGCGCAATGCCGCCTATCGAGCCGGTGAACGCGGCATCATCGGCACCACCTTGTTCCGCGTCGGCAGCGAGCGTCCGGTCGAGACGTTGCCGGCCGAACGCCGCCCGGCGCTGACGGAGGGTGTCGCCGTGTGCGAGCCGCTGTTTCCGGTGCGTATCGATCAATCGATCGGAGCCGGATCATGATCCCGGATTTCAGCCAGGTCGCCTGGTCGGCGCCGCGCCGCGCGCCGGTGGAGCTCAAAGGCCAGCGGATGACGCCGGAAGGCATCGCGGTCAAGCATCTCTATACGCAGGGCGACCTCCAGGGCCTCGCCAGCCTCGACACCTATCCCGGCCTGCCGCCCTTCGTGCGCGGCCCCTACCCGACCATGTATGTCCAGCAGCCCTGGACGATCCGGCAATATGCCGGCTTCTCGACGGCCGAAGAATCCAACGCCTTCTACCGGCGCAATCTTGCCGCCGGCCAGAAGGGGCTTTCGGTCGCCTTCGACCTCGCCACCCATCGCGGCTATGACAGCGACCATCCGCGCGTTGCCGGCGATGTCGGCATGGCGGGCGTGGCGATCGATTCCATCCTCGACATGCGCCAGCTCTTCGACGGCATCCCGCTCAACGAGATGACGGTGTCGATGACGATGAACGGCGCCGTGCTGCCGATCATGGCGCTCTACATCGTCGCGGCAGAGGAACAGGGCGTCGCGCAAAAGGATCTCGCCGGAACCATTCAGAACGACATTCTGAAGGAGTTCATGGTCCGCAACACCTACATCTATCCGCCGAAGCCCTCGATGCGGATCGTGTCGGACATCTTCGCCTATACGTCGCGGCATATGCCGAAGTTCAATTCGATCTCGATCTCCGGCTACCACATGCAGGAAGCGGGAGCGACGGCCGATCTAGAGCTCGCCTACACGATTGCGGACGGCATCGAATATGCCCGCGCCGGCGTCGCCGCCGGGCTCGACATCGACCACTTCGCGCCGCGCCTCTCCTTCTTCTGGGCGATCGGCATGAACTTCTTCATGGAGGTCGCCAAGCTGCGCGCCGCGCGGCTGCTCTGGTCGAGCCTGATGAAGAAGAACTTTTCGCCGAAGGACGAGCGCTCGCTGTCGCTGCGCACCCATTGCCAGACCTCAGGCTGGTCGCTGACGGCACAGGACCCCTACAACAACATCACGCGCACGATGATCGAGGCGATGGCGGCGACGCAGGGGCATACGCAGTCGCTGCACACCAATTCCTTCGACGAGGCGATGGCGCTGCCGACCGACCATTCGGCGCGGATCGCCCGCAACACGCAGCTCATCCTGCAGAAGGAATCCGGCACCACGCGCATGATCGATCCATGGGGCGGCTCGGCCTATGTCGAGCGGCTGACGCATGATCTGGCGGCGCGCGCACTCGCCCATATCGAGGAGGTCGAAAACCTCGGCGGCATGGCGGCGGCGATCGAGAAAGGCATTCCGAAGCTGCGCATCGAGGAAGCGGCGGCGCGCACGCAGGCGCGCATCGATTCCGGCGAGCAGGTGCTGGTCGGCGTCAATGCGCATCGCCCGGAAGCCGATATCGAGGTCGACGTGCTGAAGATCGACAATGCCGAGGTGAAGGCCCGGCAATTGGCGAAGCTGCAGCGGCTGAAAGGCACGCGCGACGTCGCGGCACTGGAAAACGCGCTGGCTGCCCTCACCCGCGCCGCCGAGAGTGGCGAGAACCTGCTCGAATTCGCGATCCGCGCGGCGCGCGCCAACGCCACCGTCGGCGAGATCTCGCTGGCGCTGGAGAAGGTATTCGGCCGCCATGCGGCCACCGTCCAGACCATCTCGGGCGTCTATCGCGAGGCGCTCGGCGACAATCCGGCGGTCGACCGGCTCAAGGAGAAGATCGAGGCGTTCGAGAAGAAGACCGGCGCCAAGCCGCGCATCCTGGTCGCCAAGATGGGCCAGGATGGCCACGATCGCGGCCAGAAGGTAATAGCCTCCGCCTTTGCCGATCTCGGCTTCGACGTCACCGTCGGGCCGATGTTCCAGACGCCGGACGAGATCGCGAAGCTGGCGGTGCAACACGACGTCGACATCATCGGCGCCTCCTCGCTTGCGGCCGGACATCTGACACTGATCCCCGAGCTCAAGGACGCGCTGAGGAAGCTCGGCTATGGCGACATGCAGATCGTCGCCGGCGGCGTCATCCCGCCGCAGGACTATGACGCGGTGCTGAAGGCGGGTGCCGCGGAAATCTTCCCGCCTGGCACCGTGATCCCGCAGGCTGCGGACCGGCTGATGGATCGGCTGCTGGCCAATCGGTGAAGACTTGCTCAATTGACTGAAAGGTTGTTCTATAACTTATACACAACCATGGCGCGATAATGTTTAAGACGATCATCCATGCGCTTGAAGACGGATCAGGAGCCTTACTGCTACCACGCGAAATGCTCGACAGCTTGAACCTTCAAGTTGGCGATCAGCTCCAGATTATCGAAACTGAGGATGGCTTCGTTCTAAGGCCAGTGAGCGGCAGCTTCGAACAGGAGATGAGCGCTGCTCGCGATGTCATGGACAAGTATGATGTCGCGCTAGGGAAGTTGGCAAAGTAGACATCGCCGTCTCGTTTTCGGCCGATGTATTTTGCAAAGTTGCAGGTCTGGCGGCGGCAAGATTTCACGTCCGTTTCCGTAAAGCCAGCGCAAGCGCTTGGGGTTAGTTAAGCCTCGCAACTTCGTCAATCCCAGGGCGGAGCAGCCGCGAAGCGGCGTCGCGGAGACCCTGGGATCCATGCCGTGACCTTGCTCGAGGGGTGCAGCCGAGCAGAACTCTGCACCGCCGCAACACTTCGAAGTCACGGCATGGATCCTTGGGTCTACGCGGTACGCTTCGCTCCCCGCTCCGCCCAAGGATGACGACGGGATGGGCGTTTTCGGCCAATCTCCGAAGCATGCGACCTGCCAACGCAAGCAAAGCCGACGGGGTCAAAATTTCTGTGCTAGGGAGCTAGTTCTCGGCCTTGTCCGAGAGCTTGACGATCTCCCATTCCTTGCCGTTGACGGCGACGACCTCGCCGACCTTCTTGCCGAAGAGAGCCATGGCCATCGGCGAGACATGCGAGATACTGCCTTTCGACGGGTTGGCTTCATCCTCGCCGACGATGCGCCAATGCACCTTTTTGCCGTCATCGTTTTCCAGCGTGACGCCCATGCCGAAGCGGACAACGTCGCTGCCCGGCTCCGGCACGGAAAGCTCGGCGCTTTCGCGCCGGGCGGTCCAGTAGCGCAGGTCGCGCGACACGACAGCAAGGCGCTCGCGGTCGCCACGCCTTTCGGCCTTGGCCATCAGGTCGCGCAACTCGGCCAGGTTCTCCTCGATCATCGCCAGACCGCGCTCCGTCACCAGATTGCGATGCGGGCTGATCGGACGTTCGCCGACGCCGGCGATGGCATTTTCGCTGTCTTCTTCGCGTGTGAAAGCTCTGCTCATTCAATGAACTTAGGCTTGGTGAGGCTGCTGCACAAGCGATTTGCCTGCGGACCTGCCTTGGCACGATTCCTGCGATGAACCGGGCGAAACGCCGGGACCTGTGCCGATGTTGAACAGACGAACGCTGCTTGCCCAGACCGCCGGCCTCGCCGTTGCCGGGCTCTTTTCCGGCAAGGCATCGGCGAAGATGCTGCCCGGCATCGAGACGGCCGCGATGCGCGGCTCTATCAACGCCATCGAGATCGGCGTGCAGCCGGGCACGCTGGACGACCAGAGCAAAACCTTTACCAAGATGCTCGCCGACGCGAGCGAACGCGACGCGCCGGTGTTCCTGCCGCCCGGCACCTATCTCGTCTCCAACCTGAAGCTGCCGGCGCGCGTGCGGCTGTCGGGCGTGCCCGGCGCAACCCGCATCGTCTACGGCGGCAACGGCCATCTGATGATGGCCGAGCAGGCCGAGCATATCGAACTCAGCGGACTGGTGCTCGACGGCAGCAATCGCTGGCTCGCCGATTATACGCAAGGACTGCTCGATCTGCGCCGCGTCGCCCATCTCGCCATCGACAATTGCCAGGTCACCGGCAGCGGCAAGAACGGACTGGCGCTGGAGCATGTCGTCGGCCGCGTCGGCCGCTCCGATATTTCCGGCGCCGCCGACGCCGGCATCTATTCGGTCGAGGCCGGCGGGCTGGAGATTTCGGGCAACACGGTCTCAGACTGCGCCAATGGCGGCATACTCGTGCATCGCTGGCAACAGGCGGAAGACGGCACAATCGTCAGCGGCAACCGGGTGCAGCGCATCGGCGCGCGGAGCGGCGGCACCGGCCAGAACGGCAACGGCATTAACGCCTTCCGCGCCGGCAATGTCATCATCTCGGGCAACATCGTCTCGGATTGTGCCTTCTCGGCGATCCGCGCCAACAGCTCCAGCAATCTGCAGATCACCGGCAACACCTGCTCACGCTCGGGCGAGACCGGCATCTATTCGGAATTCTCCTTCGAGGGCGCGGTCCTCAGCAACAATCTGGTCGACGGCGCCGCAAACGGCATATCGATCGTCAACTTCAACGAAGGCGGTCGCATGGCCGTGTGCTCGAACAACATCGTGCGCAACCTGACGACAGTCGGCCCCTACACCGCCGACCCACCGGGCTTCGGCGTCGGTATCAGCGCCGAGGCCGATACCACGGTCTCCGGCAACGTGGTCGAGAACGCGCCGCTCTACGGGATGCAGCTCGGCTGGGGGCCCTATCTGCGCAATGTGGTGGCGACGGGAAACGTCATCCGCAAGGTGGGTACGGGCATCGCCGTCAGCGTCGTCGAGGGCTCCGGCAGCGCCGTCATCTCGGACAATGTGATCGATGGCGCGCAGAACGGCGCGATTGTTGGCCAGCGCTGGGCCGATCCGGTGACCGGCGATCTCGCCAAGTCAAGCGAGAGCGGCTACGCGCATCTCACCGTCGAGCGGAATAAGGTGAGCTAAAGCGCCTTCACAGGCCACGTGACGAGGCGCTATGCCGCGTTAACCAGAAGCCACGGTGATATGCATCTGAATTCAGATGCACATTGTGTCGAATATTTTATGTTGGTGAGGGAGGAGCCATTGCCATGGCCACCAAGGATCAGGACGCCCACGCCAAGCCCGTCAATCTGCGTATCCGCGACGATATCCTCGTCCTGATCGATCGCGCCGCGAAGATCCGCGGGAAGACCCGCTCCGACTTCATGATCGACGCCGCTTACCGTGCGGCGGAAGATGCGCTGCTCGACCATACGTTCGTCAAGGTCGATGCCGATAGCTATCAGCACTATCTCGATACCCTCGATCGGCCAGCGAGCGGCGAGGGATTTGCCCGGCTGATGAATGCGCCCAAACCCTGGCAGGATTGATGCTTTCGGCGCTAGCCCTTCTTACCGAAGTCCTCGATCTTTTTAAAAGCGCGGCATCCGGCTTCGAGAGGCCGCATTAAATCAGCGCCGCAGTCGGCTGTAGCGAGCCGACCTTGGCGCCGACGCGGCTTTCGACCGGCGGACGGGCGAGTTCGTTGAGCCTTGCCGCGAGCGCTTCGTCGCTGCGCAGCAGTTTTGCCAGCACCGCCGCGATCATCACTTCAGAGGCGCGGCCGGCACCGTCATCGCATTTCAACGCGATGCCGAGGCCAAGTTCGGGAACGGCAGCGCAGTAGACGGCTTCGGCGCCGGTCTTGACGAAAATTCGGCCGGGGGCGGCCTGCATCAGCGCGAGGTCCGCCTTGCCGGTGCCGGCGACCAAGAAAGGCTCGGCCATGCAAGCCGACAGCAGTCGCTTCGCCGCCTTGGCGCGCTCGGGCGCGAAGCCCCGGCCCGTCGCCATGCGGGCAAAGCCGAGCGCGAAGCTCTTCAACGGCACGGCATAGGTGGGAATGGAGCAGCCGTCGGTTGCGCGATGGTCGACATCATGCGCGGCGCCGGTGACGGATTGCATGGCGTCGCGCACCATTTCCTGGAGCGCATGGCCGGCCTTGACGTAACCGCCATGGGCTATGCCGGCGTGGACGCAGGTGCAGAGGAAGCCGGAATGCTTGCCGGAGCAGTTGTTGTGCAAAGGGTTCGGCACGCCGCCAGCGCGGGCGAGCGCGATCGTGGCGCCGTGGCTCGACGGCCAGTGCGCGCCGCATTCGAGCGCCGTCCTGTCGAGACCGGCCTTGGCAAGCATCGCTTGCGCCAGTTCGACATGCGCCGGCTCGCCCGAATGCGAGGCGCAAGCGAGCGCCAGCTCGCGGTCGCCGAAGCCATAGGCGTCGGCTGCACCCGATTCGACCAGCGGCAGGGCCTGGATCGCTTTCACCGCCGAGCGCGGGAACACCGGGCGGGTCGTGTCGCCGATCTCCCAGACGGGCTTGCCGTCGGCATCGAAAACGGAGACGGCGCCACGATGGGCGCTTTCGACCACCGCGCCGCGCAGAACCTCGACCAGAACCGGATTTGCCATGTTGCCTCCCGCACGCGCGCGCCCAAAGGGTGCCGCTTCAATGCGGGCCGCTTCTACCTGATCCGGTCGAGGATGGAAACGTAATTGGCTACCGCCGCGCCGCCCATGTTGAAGATGCCGCCGAGCTTGGCACCCGGCACCTGGATGCCGCCGGCCTCGCCGGTCAGCTGCATGGCTGTCAGTACATGCATCGAGACGCCGGTGGCGCCGATCGGATGACCCTTGGCCTTCAGCCCGCCGGACGGATTGACCGGCAGGCGACCGTCCTTGGCCGTCACCCCTTCCATCGCGAGCTTCGCGCCCTCGCCGGGCTTGGCCAGGCCCATCGCTTCGTATTCGATGAGCTCGGCGATGGTGAAGCAGTCATGCGTCTCGACGAAGGAGAGGTCGTCGAGGGTGACGCCGGCCTTCTTCAGCGCCTGCTCCCACGCCCGCTCGCAGCCTTCGAAGGCAAGGATGTCGCGCTTCGACATCGGCAGGAAATCCTGGACATGCTCGTTGGCGCGGAAGGTCACGGCGCGGCGCATCCTCAGCGCCGTCGCGGTGTCGGTGAGCACCAGCGCCGCCGCGCCGTCCGAGACCAGCGAACAGTCGGTACGCTTCAAGGGGCCAGCGACGAACGGGTTCTTCTCGCTTTCCTGGCGGCAGAATTCGAAGCCGAAATCCTTGCGCATCTGCGCATAGGGATTGTCGACGCCGTTCTTGTGGTTCTTGGCGGCGATCATGGCGAGCGCGTCCGACTGGTCGCCGTAGCGTTGGAAATAGGCCTGGGCGATCTTACCGAAGACGCCGGCGAAGCCGGCGGGCGTGTCGCCGTCCTCGGGGAGATAAGAGGCCTTGAGCAGGTTCTTGCCGATCTCCGGGCCTGGCGTGGTCGTCATCTGCTCGGCGCCGACCACCAACACGATGCGGGCGGCATTGGCGTCGATGGCGCGGATGCCCTGCCTGACGGCAGCGGAACCGGTGGCGCAGGCGTTCTCGACGCGCGTCGCCGGCTTGAAGCGCAGCCGATCGTCAGCCTGCAGAACGAGGCTCGCGGTGAAATCCTGCGGCGAGAAGCCGGCGTTGAAATGGCCAAGCACGATCTCGTCGACATCGTCCGGGCCGATGCCGGCATGGTCGAGCGCGTCCACGGCGACCTTGGTGATGAGGCCCTCGAGCGTTTCGCCTTCGAGCTTGCCGAAGCGCGAATGCGCCCAGCCGACGATGCATGCGGTCATGGCAGCCTCCATTTGCCGCGCAGCCTAGCACGTCCTGTCGCGGCATGAGATTCAATATTGTTCAACAGTGAACCGTTTTCCAGCCGAAGGTATGGGCCAGAGCCACACGATCGGTTGATCGTGGGACCGATTTTTTATTGATTGATCCGTCAATAAAAAATAATCTCTGCGGGAACCGGATCTCCCGCATGCCGAAAATCGGAATGGAACCGCTGCGCCGCAAGGCGCTCATCGACGCGACGATCTCGGCGATCGGCGAACGCGGTTCGCTTGACGTGACCATGTCGGAGATCGCCGGGCGCGCCGGCGTGTCCTCGGCGCTCGCGCATCATTATTTCGGCGCCAAGGACGAGCTGCTGTTCGCGACGATGCGGCACATCCTTGCCGAGCTCAACGCCGACACAAGACAGGCGCTTCGCCTTGCCACCACGCCGCGTCAGCGTGTCTCGGCCGTCGTCGCGGTCAGTTTCTCCGATGAGCAGTTCCAACCCGAGATCATCGCTGCCTGGCTCGCCTTCTATGTCGAGGCGCAGAAATCGACCGAACTACGCCGCCTGCTGCGTGTCTACGCCCGGCGTCTCAATTCCAATCTGATGAGCGGGCTGACCGGCATCCTGCCCAAAGCCGAGGCCGACCGCGTGGCGGAAGCGACCGCGGCGCTGATCGACGGGCTCTACATCCGGCGCGCGCTGAAGGACGGCGTGCCCAATGCGGCCACCGCGATCGCGCTCGTAGAAGACTATCTCGAAACCAAGCTCAACGGACGGAGCCTGCCTTGACGAGCCGACGGCCCAATTTCCTGATCGTCATGGTCGATCAGCTCAACGGTACGCTCTTCCCCGACGGGCCGGCGGATTTCCTGCATGTGCCGCATCTCAAAGCGCTGGCGGCGCGCTCGGCGCGTTTCGCCAACAACTACACCGCCTCGCCGCTCTGCGCGCCCGGCCGCGCCTCGTTCATGAGCGGGCAATTGCCGTCGCGCACCGGGGTCTACGACAACGCCGCCGAGTTCTGCTCCTCGATCCCGACCTTCGCGCATCATCTGCGCGCCGCCGGCTACTACACCTGCCTTTCCGGCAAGATGCATTTCGTCGGACCGGACCAGTTGCACGGCTTCGAGGAGCGGCTGACCACCGACATCTATCCCGCCGATTTCGGCTGGACGCCCGACTATCGCAAGCCCGGCGAGCGCATCGATTGGTGGTACCACAATCTGGGTTCTGTCACCGGCGCCGGCGTCGCCGAGACCACCAACCAGATGGAGTATGACGACGAGGTCACCTTCCTGGCCGAGCAAAAGCTCTACCAGCTTTCGCGCGAGCAGGACGATCCGGGCCGCCGGCCGTGGTGCCTCACGGTTTCACTGTCGCACCCGCACGATCCCTATGTCGCGCGCAAGCAGTACTGGGATCTCTACGAGAACTGCCAGGCGCTCGATCCAGAGACGGCGTTCATCCCGCATGAGGAGCAGGACACGCATTCGCAACGCCTGTATCGAGCCAGCGACTACCAGTCCTTCGAGATCACGCCCGAGCAGGTGCGGCGCTCGCGGCGCGGCTACTTCGCCAATATTTCCTATGTCGATGAAAAGCTCGGCGAGCTTCTGGACGTTCTCAAACGCACCCGCATGCTCGACGACACCACCATCCTGTTCTGCTCGGATCACGGTGACATGCTGGGCGAGCGCGGCCTGTGGTTCAAGATGAGCTTCTTCGAGGGCTCCGCGCGCGTGCCGCTGATGATAGCCGGCAAGGGCGTGCCGGCCGGCCTCGTCGAGGCGCCGGTCTCCAATCTCGACGTGACGCCGACGCTCTGCGACCTCGCCGGCATCGATATCGCACAAATAGCGCCGTGGACGGACGGCCAGTCGCTGCTGCCGCTGCTCGACGGCAAGGCGCGCACCGCGCCGGTGCTGATGGAATATGCCGCCGAAGGCTCCTACGCGCCGCTGGTCGCGATCCGCGAGGGCAAATACAAGTTCGTTCATTGCGAGCTCGACAGCCCGCAACTGTTCGATCTCGAGGCCGATCCGCTCGAGCGCGACAACCTCGCCGACGATGCCGCGAACGCTGCCCTGGTGGCGGCGTTCATGGAAAAGGTCCGGGCGCGCTGGGACATGGCCGGCTTCGACGCCGCAGTCCGTGAAAGTCAGGCGCGCCGCTGGGTCGTATACCCGGCGCTGCGCAACGGCTCCTACTACCCCTGGGACTTCCAGCCGCTGCAGAAGGCGTCGGAGCGCTACATGCGCAATCACATGAATCTCGACAATCTCGAAGAGAGCAAACGGTATCCGCGGGGCGAATAATGGCTGACGTTCTGGTTCCTACGCTCGACCACCTGAAGCAGGCCTATGCGGTGACGTCCGCGGCCACGCAGGTGACGCCGCTGCTGGAGTCGGCGGCACTCGCCAAGGAGACGGGCGCGGCGCGCGTCTTCGTCAAGCCGGAATCGCTGCAATGGGCGGGCTCCTTCAAGGTGCGCGGCGCCTATTGGCGGCTGAAGCGGCTGTCTCCCGACGAAGCGAAGAAGGGCGTCGTCGCCTATTCCTCCGGCAATTTCGCGCAAGGGCTGGCGGCTGCCGGCCAGGCGCTCGGCATTCCCGTCACCATCGTGATGCCGATCGACGCGCCCGTCGCGAAGCGCGACGCGACTGCCAACTATGGCGCGCGCGTGGTGCTGACCGACCACGGCGATCGCGCCCGCGAGGAAGTGGCCGCCGCCAAGGCGCGCGAGATCGCCGAGACCGAGGGGCTCACGCTGCTGCATCCCTTCGACGACCCGGAGATCGTCGCCGGCCAGGCCGGCGCCGGGCTGGAAGCGCTCGATCAACTGGCGGCGAAGAAGGCGCATGCCGACCTGGTGTTCTGCTCCGTCGGTGGCGGCGGGCTGATCGGCGGCGTGTCGCTCGCCTTCCACTATCTATCGCCGAATACCGAGATCATCGCCGTCGAGCCCGAAGGCTTCAACGGCTTGGGCTCGTCGCTGGCGCATGGCGCGATCGAGACCATGCCCATCGGGCCGAAATCGATCTGCGACGGATTGATGGCGCGCAAGCCCGGCGAGGCGCCCTTCGCGGCGGTGAGTGCTGCCGGCGTTCGCGGCGTCACCGTCGACGATGCCGGGGTGCGGCGGGCGATGAGGGTCGCCTTCGAGCGGATGAAGCTGGTGCTCGAGCCTTCGGGCGCGGCGTCGCTTGCCGCGCTGCTGGGCGGCAAGGTGAATGTGGCGGGCAAAACCGTCCTCGTGGTTGCAACCGGCGGCAATGTCTCGCTCGCCGATTTCATCTCGCATATGAACGATGGGCGCATATGAACAATGCTTGAAGCGGATTTCGTCATCATCGGCTCCGGCTCCGCCGGCTCGGCCTTGGCCTACCGGCTGTCGGAAGACGGCAGGCACTCGGTGATCGTCATCGAGTTCGGCGGCAGCGATATCGGGCCGCTGATCCAGATGCCGTCGGCGCTGTCGATCCCGCTCAACATGAGCCTCTATGACTGGGGCTTCGCCAGTGAGCCGGAGCCGCATCTCGGCGGCCGCGTGCTCGCCACCCCGCGCGGCAAGGTGATCGGCGGCTCGTCCTCGATCAACGGCATGGTCTATGTGCGCGGTCATGCGCGCGACTTCGACCATTGGGCCGAACAGGGCGCGACCGGCTGGGGCTTCGCCGACGTGCTCCCCTATTTCAAACGGATGGAGGATGCCGACGGCGGCGAGGACGGCTGGCGGGGCAAAGGCGGCCCGCTGCACGTGCAGCGCGGCACGCGCAAGAACCCGCTCTACGGTGCCTTCATGGAGGCGGGTCGCCAGGCCGGCTTCGAGCTCACCGACGACTATAACGGATCGAAGCAGGAAGGCTTCGGACCGATGGAGCAGACCATTCTGGGCGGCCGCCGCTGGTCTGCGGCCAATGCCTATCTGAAGCCGGCTCTCAGGCGAAAGAATGTGAGTCTGGTCAAGGGCTTCGCCCGCCGCGTGGTGATAGAGAATCAACGCGCCATCGGCGTCGAGATCGAAGCTAACAAACAGATTCAGGTCGTTAAGGCGCGACGTGAGGTGATCGTCGCGGCCTCGTCGATCAATTCGCCGAAGATCCTGATGCTGTCCGGCGTCGGCCCTGGCGCGCATCTGCAGGAAAACGGCATAAAGGTGATCGCCGACCGGGCGGGCGTCGGGGCCAATCTGCAGGACCATCTGGAGCTCTATATCCAGCAGGAAGCGACCAAGCCGATCACGCTGAACTCGGTGCTCAATCCCTTCTCCAAGGCGATGATCGGCGCGCAGTGGCTGTTCTTCAAGACCGGCCTCGGCGCCACCAACCATTTCGAAGCCGCGGCCTTCGTGCGCTCGCAGGCCGGCGTCGATTATCCAGATATCCAGTATCACTTCATCCCGGCGGCGGTGCGCTATGACGGCAAGGCGGCGGCGAAGTCGCATGGCTTCCAGGCGCATGTTGGGCCGATGCGCTCCAAGTCGCGCGGCTCGGTAACTTTGCGCTCCCCCGAGCCGAAGGCGAAGCCGGTGATCCGCTTCAACTACATGTCGCATCCGGACGACTGGAGCGAGTTCCGCCACTGCATTCGTCTGACGCGCGAGATTTTCGGCCAGAAGGCTTTCGACGGCTTCCGTGGCAAGGAGATTTCGCCGGGCAGCCATGTGCAGACCGACGACGAGCTCGACGCCTTCATCCGCGAGCACGCCGAGAGCGCCTACCATCCCTGCGGCACCTGCAGGATGGGCCGCGCCGACGATCTCACGAGCGTCGTCGATCCGGAATGCCGGGTCATCGGCGTCGAGGGCCTGCGCGTCGCCGATTCCTCGATCTTTCCGCGAGTGACCAACGGCAATCTCAACGCGCCTTCGATCATGACCGGCGAGAAGGCGTCCGACCACATCCTTGGCCGCACGCCGCTGGCGCCTTCCAACCAGGAACCCTGGATCAATCCGCGCTGGCAGGCGGCCGACAGATAGCGCATGATCCGGCGGGCGCCCTCCCCGCCCGGCGATAACGAACGGAGAAGACCATGCGCGCCCAGCCTACGGCATCGCATTACGTCAACGGCCGCTATATCGAGGACGAAGGCGGCGCGCCGTTGCCGGTGATCTATCCGGGAACCGGCGAGACCATCGCCACACTGCATTCCGCGACGCCGAACGTGCTGGAGCTGGCGATCGAGGCGGCGCGCGCGGCGCAACCGGCCTGGGCGCGGCTGAAGCCTGTCGAGCGCGGCCGCATCCTGCGCCGTGCTGCCGACATTTTGCGGGCGCGCAATGCCGATCTCGCCCGCATCGAGACGCTGGACACCGGCAAGGCGATCCAGGAGACGCTGGTGGCGGACGCGCCTTCGGCCGCCGATTGCCTGGAATATTTCGCCGGCGCGGTCGCCGCCTTCAACGGTGAGATGATCGATCTCGGCGGGCCGTTTGCCTATACAAGGCGCGAGCCGCTCGGCGTGTGCGTCGGCATCGGCGCCTGGAACTATCCGATCCAGATCGCCGGCTGGAAATCTGCGCCGGCCTTAGCCATGGGCAACGCCATGGTGTTCAAGCCGTCGGAGAACACGCCGCTCTCTGCGCTGGCGCTGGCCGAAATCTACAGCGAGGCTGGCCTGCCCGACGGACTGTTCAACGTCGTGCAGGGCTATGGCGATGTCGGGGCTGGCCTCGTCGGCCATGATGTCGTGGCAAAGGTTTCGGTGACCGGCTCGGTACCGACCGGCCGCAAGGTGCTGTCGCTTGCCGGCTCGAAGATGAAGCACGCTACGATGGAGCTCGGCGGCAAGTCGCCGCTGATCGTCTTCGACGATGCCGATCTCGAAAATGCCATCGGCGGCGCCATGCTCGGGAATTTCTATTCGGCCGGACAGATCTGCTCCAACGGCACGCGCGTCTTCGTGCAGAAGGGCCTGCATGACCGCTTCGTCGAGCGGCTGGTCGAGCGCACCAAAAAGATCCGCATCGGCGATCCGCTCGATCCGGAAACGCAGATGGGGCCGCTGGTCAACAAGGCGCAGCAGGACAAGGTCGTTTCCTACATCGCCGCCGGCAAGCAGGAAGGGGCGACGCTTGCCAGCGGCGGCAATGTGCCCTCGCTGCAAGGCTTCGAGGGCGGCTTCTTCATTGAGCCGACGGTGTTCACCGGCGTGACCGACGGCATGCGGATCGCGCGCGAGGAGATCTTCGGGCCGGTGATGAGCGTGCTCAAATTCGACAGCGAGGACGAGGTGATCGAACGCGCCAACGACACCGAGTTCGGCCTGGCGGCGGGCGTGTTCACCCGCGACCTGCCACGCGCGCATCGTGTGATCGCCGAGCTGCAGGCCGGCACCTGCTGGATCAACGCCTACAATCTGACGCCGGTGGAAATGCCCTTTGGCGGCGTCAAGCAGTCCGGGATCGGGCGGGAAAACTCGCTGGCGGCGCTGGCGCACTATTCGCAGTTGAAGGCGGTCTATGTCGAGACCGGGGACGTAGCGAGCCCGTATTGAGTTCCTGACTGCTCCAACTCAGCGTCGGCGGGGCAGAGGGGGCGCGAAGGAATGAGACTTGCGGTCTCTTCTGCTCACCCTCACCCCTTCTCCGCCGTTCCGTCCAGATATTGCGTCAGCGCATAGACCAGATGGTAGAATATGCTGGCCGGCACGTCGGTCGCCATCGAGCGGCCGCGCTCGTCGATGCGGTCGATCCAGAGGCCGAGCGGCGCCGGGTCGATGTGCCAGCGGAACAGCCGGCCGACGCGCGCCTCGATCTCGGGCTTGAGGTCGGGCCCGCCCGCGCCATTGAGCGCGATCGCCGCCTTCACCGCTTCGGCCTGAGGCCAACTGCGCGAGACCGTGTCGAGCGGCAGGCCCTGGCGCGAGACGGCGCCATAGGAAAGACCGGTGGCGCGATTGAGGCCGCTGGCGACGGCCGACGCATAGAGCTTGCGGGCAAAGCCATTGAGGTCGGTCTGGCCACTGCGCGCGGCGAAATCGATCAGCAGCGAGGCCCATTCGAAATGATGGCCGGGCTCGGTCCAGCTGCCCTTCTCGCCCGCCACCGGCTTCCAAGCGTCGTCGAAATACTCGCCCAGCGTCCAGCTCTCGGCGTCGAAGAAATGGCTGCGGAAGAGATCGATGATGCGCGAGGCGCGGCGCAGATAGGCGCGCTCCCCGGTCGCCTGGTGCCAGGCGAGGAAAGCCTCGAGCAGATGCATGTGCGGGTTGGAGCGCCGCTCGCCTTCACCACCGGACGTGTCGAGGAAGCCGGTCATGCGGCTGTCCTCGAGATGGGCGTCGAGGAAGGCGAAGGTCTCCTCGCCGAGCCGTAAGGCGTCGGGATGGCCCGAAATATGGGCGTGCGCCAGCGCGAGAAGCACGCAGGAATGGTCGTAGGCGTCTTCGACCGGATCGGCGACCGAGCCGTCGACATTGAGCGTGCGCACCCAGCCGCCTCTATCCGTGCGGCCCTTGCCGGCGATAAAATCGATACCGTGGGCGATCAGCCGATCGGCCGGGCCTTCCCAGCCGCGCTGCTTGGCCACCGCGAAGGCATAGATTTGGCGCGCTTGCGTGCGCATGCGCTTCGGCTTCATCAACGGCGTGGCGTCGAAGCCCAGTGCTTCGTAGAAGCCGCCATGGCGTTCATCGACGCCCACGGTCGACCATAGCGGCAATGTCTCCTCGAACAGCCAGTGGCGCACGCGCCGCCGCCATGCGCCGCTCTCGATGACGCGGCCATGCGCCGGCGTGAACCTGGTCTCCAGCCGGCCGGATTTCTCCAGCTGCTCGACGATCTTCTTGACGTGCTGGCTGTGGCCGACCGGCGCGACGAAGGTGGCGTCGGCGGTCGAGACGATGGCGACGTCCTTCATGCCGATGGCCGACAGCAGGCGGCCGTCGCCGCGGATGTAGGAGTTCTCGCAGTCGATGGCGACGACATCGCCGAGGATGACATTACCATCCTTGTCGGACGGCCCGACATCGAGCAGCGACTGCCAGGAGCCGAGGTCGTTCCAGCGAAAGCTCGCCGGCACCATGGCGATGCCTTTGGCCCGTTCCATGACGGCATAGTCGATCGAGGTCGAGGGAATGGCCGAGTAAAGCTCCAGCGGCATGTAGAGGCCGGAAAGATCGCTGGTCGCAGACTTGTAGGCGGCTTCCGTCGCTTGCCAGATCTTCGGTTCGAAGGCAGTGAAAGCATCGCGCATGGCGCCGGCGCGAAACAGGAAGATGCCGGTGTTCCAGTAGAAATTGCCGGCGTCGAGATAGGCCTGCGCCGTGGCGAGATCGGGCTTCTCGACGAAACGCGAAACGTCGAAGACGCCGTCCCGGTCAGCCGCGACCTCGATATAGCCATAGCCGGTCTCCGGCTGGGTCGGCTTGATGCCGAATACCACCAGCCGGCCGGCGAGAGCCGCCCCGGCACCTGCCTCGATGCTTTGCCAGAACTGTCGCGCGGTGGAAATCTCGTGGTCGGAGGGCACCACCAGCACCAGCTCGTCGCCAAATTCGGACAGCGTGCGCAGGCTGGCCAGCGCGACAGCGGCGGCGGTGTTGCGGCCTGTCGGCTCGAACAACGGACCACCGCCGGCAAGGTCGAGCCCGGCAAGGTCGGCACGGACGCGCTCGGCATGACGTTCCGACGCGATGAGGAAGATCGGCGTCTGCCCGTCCGGCCTCGCCGCCAGCCGGCGCAAGGTCTTGGCCAGCATAGAGCCATCGCCGGAAAGGTCATGGAACTGCTTGGGATTGTCCGCGCGCGACAGCGGCCAGAGCCGCGAGCCGACGCCGCCGCTCATGACGAAACTGACGATGCGCTGGGTCATCCGGATCTCACGCTGAAAACTTGGCAGATCGGTAGCACAGATGGCCTTAAGCGGTGTTTACCCGCTTGGAAATCCGCTCCGTCGCCAGATCGATAAAGGCTTTGACTAAGGGCGAAAGATGGCGGCTGCTCGGATAAAGAACATAAAGCCCGCCTGCGGGCGTGGTGTAGTCCTCAAGAACGCGGCGGAGCCGCCCCTCGCCTATTAGCGCCTCGGCCACACCATGTGGCAACTGGGCGATGCCATAATCCGCAATGGCTGCGGCGACACCATGTTCCTGATGGGCAAGGCTGGAGGAAGAAACCCGCCAAGGCATCATGGCCGATGCGGCAAAAGCTGCCGGCATCGGGCATCTGATCTATTCCTCCGTCGCCGACGCGAACAAGAAGACCGGCATTCCGCATTTCGAAAGCAAGTATCTGGTCGAGCAGCACATCGAGCGGCTCGGCATCCCCTACACGATCAGCGCGCCGGTTGCCTTCATGGAAAACACTGTCGCACCTTGGTCGGCCGGTGCGCTGAGCCAAGGCATCCAGGCCTTCGCGCTACCCGCCAAACGGCCTCTGCAACTGGTCGCGCTGGCGGATATCGGCGCCTTCGTGGCAGCGCTCGCCGAGCGGCGTGAAAGCGTTTTCGGCAAGCGCTTCGATTTCGCAGGCGATGAATTGCCTGGCGAAGAGCAGGCCAGGATTCTGTCGCAGGCCATCGGCCGGCCGATCACCTATCAGGAAATCCCGATAGCCGTGGCCCGCCAGCAGAGCGAGGATGCGGCTGCGATGTTCGAATGGTTCGACCGCATCGGCTACGACGTCGACATCGCCGCCTTGCGCAAGCATTTCCCGGAGGTGCGCTGGCACAGTTTTGCCGACTGGGCGAAAGCGTTCGACTGGAGCGTGCTCGAACGGGCTCCGTCAGCCGGCTGACCGTTCGATCGCTGCATTAGAAAGTCTGGTTGTAGGCGCCGACCTCGGGGCTGCGGCGCAGCACGGCGTCGACCGCTTCGAACATCTGCCGGCGGCGTTCGGACGATACCGGGCTCTCCACGACCACGACAAGCTCCGGCTTGTTCGAGGAGGCACGCACCAGGCCCCAGGTGCCGTCCTCGGCGACGACGCGCACGCCGTTCACGGTGACGAGTGCGGCGATTTTCTGGCCGGCGAAATCGGCGCCCTCGCGCTGCATTGCCTCGAAATCGGCCACGACGCGCTCGACCACGCCGTATTTTACCTCGTCGGCGCAGTGCGGCGACATGGTTGGCGTGCCGTAAGTCAGCGGCAGCGCGCGATAGAGATCGGCCATCGAGCTCCGTGGGTTGCGATCGAGCATCTGGCAGACGGCGATCGCGGTGACGAGTCCGTCGTCATAGCCGCGGCCGATCGGCGGATTGAAGAAGAAATGCCCGGATTTCTCGAAGCCCGCAACGGCGCCGAGTTCGGCAACGCGACGCTTGATGTAGGAATGACCGGTCTTCCAATAGTCGGTGACGGCACCGTTTGCCTTGAGCTTATCATCGGTGGCGAACAACCCGGTCGACTTGACGTCGACAACGAAGGTCGAGCCAGGGTGGAGCGATGAAATATCTCGCGCGAGCATGACGCCGACCTTATCGGCAAAAATTTCGTTGCCCTCATTGTCGACGACGCCGCAGCGGTCGCCGTCGCCATCGAAGCCCAGTCCAACATCCGCTCCACTTTCCAGCACCTTTTCGCTGATGGCATGCAGCATCTGCATGTCCTCGGGATTTGGATTGTAACGCGGGAAGGTATGGTCGAGTTCGACATCGAGCGGGATGACCTCGCAGCCGATACGCGCAAGCGCTTCCGGCGCGAAGGCGCCCGCCGTGCCGTTGCCGCAGGCGCAGACCACCTTGAGCTTGCGGGCGATGCCCTTGTCTCTAGTGAGATCGTCGAGATAGGTCTCGCGGAAGCCGGAGACGAATTCATAGGCGCCGCCGGCAATGTCGAAGTCCGCTTCGAGCACGATCTTCTTCAGCGCGCTCATTTCCTCCGGGCCGAAGGTGAGCGGCCGCGCCGCGCCCATCTTGACGCCGGTCCAGCCATTCTCGTTGTGCGAGGCGGTGACCATGGCGACGGAGGGCGTATCGAGCGCGAACTGGCCGAAATAGGCCATGGGCGACAGCGCCAGACCTATGTCCTTCACCCGCGCGCCGGCCGCCATCAGGCCGGAGACGAGCGCCAGCTTGATCGACAGCGAATAAGAGCGGAAATCGTGGCCGGTCACGATATCCGGCCCGACACCGAGGCGACGGATCAGCGTGCCCAGCCCCATGCCGAGCGCCTGGACGCCGATCAAATTAAGCTCCGGCGTTTTCGCCGCGCCGGGATGGCCGAACCACCATCGCGCGTCATATTCGCGAAAACCCGACGCCTTGATCAGCGCCGAGGTCTCGAACTCGAAGCTGTTGGGTCGGGCTTCGCCAACGATCGTCAGGGTCAAGAGTTGAAACTCCAACGGGTCGAAATGCTGTCTATTGACCTGCGGCCTATCACAAAAGCCTTTAAGCCGGTCTTTATCCGGCGGTTAAATCCATGCCTTCCAGACAACCTTGGTGAAAGCCGACGAAATGCGACACTAGTGCAGCCATTGGCGCTTGCAGGATCGGAAAGTGGCGGCTATAAGCCCGCCGTCTGGTCACGGAGTGTAGCGCAGTCTGGTAGCGCACATCGTTCGGGACGATGGGGTCGCAGGTTCAAATCCTGCCACTCCGACCAGAAAAAACAATGTCTTAGGCGATTCTGAGATCGCCTACCCCACAGATATCCCCACAGAAACAGATAAGAGTTTAGGTTGGCGCGGTATTTGGTAGCCTGGATACGGCACTGCCCGGATGGTCTCCGCTACGTCGGCACGAACTTGCCATTGAAGTTGCTATGCCGCCAAAAGCGTGCATGGCAAACAGAGCACCCGTAGGAACGTCAGCACTTGCGCCGGACTTGAGGGCCGGGCGCGGCGATGTTCACTCGACGGGACTGCCGGACTACTCGGTGTCCCTAGTGACCATAGGCTTCCTCAAAGCACCGCGCCTAGCAATAATGCTCGCCGGTCTCAGCTAGCGCTTCAGATTAGGCCTGATTGTTTCGACCTCCTCTCGCGTGCTGGTATCGGGTAGTTCGCTTGGACCGTCCGGATTCGGTGCCGGATTTTCACGCGTGTCTCGCGGCGGCTTGTCCATTGGTTTAGAGTTAAAGGGTTTCGGGTTTCGGCTTTCGATTTTTTCCCCGTTTTGCTGACTTCGTCATCGTATGCTTCCTGCCCTTGCTCAGTTGCGCAGAAGATTACGGTCCGTGTGGAGTCAGCAGCTGGTCGTTGTTCTCCACTTCTGCGGCGACCGCAGGACTCCACGGCCCTGCGACAGCTCCATCCGCTCGATCTCATCTCGGTCTGAGCGCATGATTTGCTGGCAGGGACGCACCAGGTCCTGGTCCCAACAGACGGCTTTTTCGGCACATCGGCATTGCGCCGGAGTGATAAGGCGGCCATCGATGAGGCATGAGGACGTTGTGAGGGCAAAGCGGAACAACTGCGTCTCGTTGCGGTTTTCCTTCTGCTTTCCTCTTTTGGACGACCGAGATGGAACCTGCTGTCACCGATCACGTCGAGATCAAGAAATACAATCATCCGACCGGCGGATGGGGCTCGCTCAAATCTCTGATCCGCAACGCGCGGGACCAGGGGCTGCTGCTGTCCGACATATGGAGCACGTTGCTGAAGCAGAACAAGGCGGACGGCTACATGTGCGTCTCCTGCTCATGGGCGAAGCCGGCCGAGCCGCGGCCTTTCGAGTTCTGCGAGAACGGCGCCAAGGCAACGATGTGGGAGCAGACCAGCAGACGCTGCGAGCCGACCTTCTTTGCCGCACATACCCTGACCGAACTCCTGGACTGGCCGGATCACGATCTGGAGAAACAGGGACGCCTGACGGAGCCAATGCGCTACAACCGCGCCTCCGACAAATACGAACCCGTAGCCTGGCCGGACGCGTTCGGCGAAATAGGCGCTCAACTCAGACGCCTCGACCCGAAGTCCGTGGTCTTTTACACCTCCGGACGCGCCTCGCTCGAAGCTTCGTTCATGTATCAGCTCTTCGCCCGCGTCTACGGCTCTTCGAACCTGCCCGATTCCTCGAACATGTGTCACGAGTCGACGTCGGTCGGCCTACCGGAATCGATCGGCTCTCCTGTGGGCACGGTGCAATTGGAGGACTTCGCCAAATCCGACATGATGTTCTTCTTCGGCCACAATACCGGCGTCACCGCGCCGCGTTTGTTGCACCCAATCGAGGACGCTCGCCAGCGCGGTGTTCCGGTGATCACCTTCAACCCTCTGCGTGAGCGCGGTCTGGTGAGATTCAAGAACCCGCAGAACCCGGTCGAGATGCTGTCGCCGGGCCCGGGCACGAAAATGTCGAGCGACTTTTTCCAGATCCGGGCAGGCGGGGATATTGCGGCCATGACTGGTATCGCTAAGGCGGTGCTGGCGCTCGATGACGCAGCCCGAGAGCGCGGAAAACGCGTCCTCGATACCGCTTTCATCGAGGAGCACACATCCGGCTTTGTCGAGTTCGAAGCCTATCTGCGCGCCACCGATTGGGAAGACATCGTTCGGCGTTCTGGCATCTCGCGAGCAGATCTCGAACATGTCGCTGAAGTATACAGCTTGGCCAATGCGGTCATCGGCAATTACGGCATGGGGCTTACCCAGCACCGCCACGGCACAGAGAATGTGCAGATGCTATGCAACCTCCTGCTCATGCGCGGCAATGTCGGCAAGCCCGGAGCCGGCATATCGCCGTTGCGCGGACACTCCAACGTGCAGGGACAGCGCACGGTCGGTATTTCCGAAAAGCCGGAGCTCGTTCCGCTCGACAAATTCCGGGAGTTCTACGGCTTCGAGCCGCCGCGGGAAAAAGGGCTCGATACGGTCGAGACCTGCGAGGGCGTGATCGACGGGCGGGTTCACGGGTTCGTCGGGCTCGGGGGCAATTTCGTGCGAGCCGTACCGGAAACCGGACTGGTTGAGAAGGCGTGGCGGGATCTCGACCTGCATGTCGAGATCGCGACCAAGCTCAATCGCAGCCATCTGATTACTGGGAAAACCACATATCTGCTGCCATGCCTGTCGCGGCTGGAGAAAGATGATCAGGCCAGCGGGCCGCAATGGCTTTCGATGGAGGACTCGACCGCCTGCATCCACGGCTCTTTCGGATCGCGGCCAAAGCCGAGCGAGCACCTCATGTCCGAGCCGAGCATTGTCGCGGAACTCGCCAAGGCGACCGTCGCCGGTAAGAGCTCGATCCCGTGGGACGACTGGGTCGCGAACTATGCCCGCATCCGCGACGAGATCGAACGCTGCTTCCCGGCGCATTTCAAGGACTTCAACAAACGCTTCCTCACGCCGGGCGGATTCCGTCGCGACATCAAGGCGTCGGAGCGCGTTTGGGAGACGCCGAACAAGATGGCGAATTTCAAGCTGCCCACCACGCTGGAAAACGATCCGGACATCGATGTTTCCGGCGAGGATGTGCTGACCCTGATCACAGTACGGTCGAACGACCAGTTCAACACGACCGTCTATGGCTATCGCGACCGATTGCGCGGCATCATCGGAACGCGAATGGTCCTGTTGATGAACGAGGAAGACATCCGGCGGATGGGACTCAGCGCGGGGCAGGAAGTCGCTCTCGAGGCGCATACCGATGATGGCGTCGAGCGGCGGGTAAGAGGCCTGCGAGTGACCCCCTATTCGATACCAAGTGGCAACTGCGCCGGCTATTATCCCGAACTCAATCCTTTGATACCGCTGTGGCATCGGGCCCATAAAGCGCACGTGCCGGCTGCGAAATCGGTGCCGGTGAGAATCGTCGCATAACGTTCAGGTCCAGGCCGCGAGAACCGTCTCCATCTCGACGGTCTCGACCTGTTGCGCGAAGCGCTGGTGGTAGACGGTCATCAGTGCGTCGTGCGTGGCGTCGGAGGAGCTGCAAAGTGCATCGGTAACCAGCACGACGCGATAGCCGATGTCGATCGCGCCAAGCACCGTTGCAAGGACGCAAACATCGGTTTCACCGCCGGTGACCACCAGTGTGTCGGTTTGGCGTGCCGCAAGCACACCTTGCAGCCTGCCTTCCGGCCAAGGCGAATAGATGTGTTTGTCGATCACCTGCGCCGGTGGACAAAACGATGGCAGCGGTGGCAGCAGGTCGATCATCTGCGGGCCGACATTCTCGATCGTCATCGACGCCCAGCGCTCATAATAGCGCCTCCAGGTGCCAGCACCCTTGCCTGGCCGTTCTGCTGGGACGAAGCGCGTGAAGATGGTCTGGTCGGCTTTCCTTTCGGCGAGATCCACGATCCTGGGAAGGACGCGTGTGATCCATGGCGTCGCCCATTCCGACGGCTCGGCAAACAATCTTTGCATGTCGACGCACAGATGCGCGCAGCGATCGCCAAGAGGACCATAGCTCAAGCCGGAAACCGACATCAGAACTCCCGACGAGAGTTCGTGTACGATGTGATGACGCAAGGCTGGCGCACTGAGGTCGGCTCGACACTCCTGAATCGTGCCGATGTAACGTTCCGCTATGCACCTCGTTCCGTCGGTCGGAAACCACGGCCTCCGGTCGCACGTTGAAGCAAGATGGAGACTGTTCGAATTTCTGCTCCAACGGCGGCGTCGCGCAACGGCTATCTACTGCCGTTGGAGACGCCGCCGATGGAGGCGCGAACCGCGGACGCGCTGCCGGAAGGCCCTTGGCAGTACGAGCCGAAATAGAACGGGTTTCGCTGCTTGGCTTTCAAAGGCCGCGAAACCGTCGAACTTCGAGCCAAGTCCGGCAAGCCGCTCGGCCGCTATTTTCCCGAATTGACAACGATGCTGCGAGATCTCGCAGCAAAGCATTTCGTCGTCGACGGCGAGATCGTGATCGAGATCGATGGCCAAGCCTCGTTCGACGCGCTGCAGATGCGGCTTCATCCGGCTGAGAGCCGTATCCGTATGCTGAGCGTAGACACGCCTGCTCGGTTGATCCTCTTCGATGCCCTGGCCGCGCCGGGAGGCAGGATATTGCTCGAAATCCCCTTGTCCGAACGCCGTCTAGCGATCGACGACTTCGTGGCCAAAGCGAAGAATGCCGCGCTGCGGCTTTCGCGGTCTACGACTAACCTCGCAACCGCCAAGCAATGGTTGACGGGCGCCGTTCTTGGCTCGACCGACGGAGTCGTCGCCAAGGCGTTGGCCGATCCTTATCGGCCGGGTGAACGCGCCATGATCAAGGTCAAGCAGCTGCGCACGGCTGACTGCGTGGTTGGCGGCTTCCGCTACCTGAACGGCAAGCGCCAGGTCGGCTCGTTGCTGCTTGGCCTCTACAACGAGCGCGGCCAGCTCGACCATGTCGGCTTCACTTCGACCATTGCCAATGACGAACGGGCAGCGCTGACTGATACGCTTGAGGCGCTGCGCGGCGGCCCGGCTTCACCGGCAAGGCACCAGGTAGCCCGAGCCGCTGGAGCACGGAGCGCCGCGGAAAATGGGAACCGGTGCGGCCGGAACTGGTGGTGGAGGTCCGCTTCGACCAAGTCACCGGCGAGCGCTTCCCGCATGGAACGAGGCTGGTGCGCTGGCGCCCCGACAAGTCGCCGCGTCAATGCACGTTCGAGCAGATCGCGTAAATCGCACGGCGGCTTTCCCGACCTCAAGCCGACTTGCGCTTTTTCTGCTTGCCCGATTTTGCCGTGATGCCCTCCTTGGCAAGACTTTTGCGCAGGACGTCGGCCAGATCGATGACATTCTCACGCGGCGTCGGCGCGGCCTTGGGCAGCTTCTTGCCTTTGCGCTTGGCATCGATCATGGCGATCAAGGCATCTTCATATGTGTCCTCGAACTTCGAAGGATCGAACTTGGTCGCTTTCTTGTCGATCAACAGGCTGGCGATCTCGAGCAGATCCGGGTCGTAGCCCTGCTTCTTCAGCCCTTCGAATACGGTTGCTTCCGAAACCATTTCATTGTGATTCCGCAGCTCGGTGAGAAGCATGCCCTTGCCGAATGGCTGGATGATAACCTCGCGGCCACGCTGGAAGAGGACGACACAGGATCGCGCCGCCACCCGTTTGTTCTTCATGGCTTCTCGAAGGACGTTGAACGCCTCGGCTGAGGCTTTGTCCGCAGGGATGAGGTAATAAGGCTTTTCGAGATAGCGCGTGTCGATCTCGGAGACCGGCACGAACTCGTCGATCTCTAACGTATGTTGTGAGGTCAGTTTCAGCGCCTTGATCTCGTCGGGCTCGATCTGAATAAATTCGTTCTTGCCGGTCTCGAGACCTTTGACCTGGCCCTCGGCTTCCACCGTTTCGCCGGTCTCCTCATCGACATAGGCACTTTTCACCGGCAGGCCGTCCTTCCGGTTCAATATCCTGAAATGGATTTTCGACGCCTCGCTGATGGCGCCAACGATCTTGACGCCACAGGAGACCGAACCGACCTTCATGAAGCCTTTCCAGACGGCGCGCGGCGCTGCCATCGACCTCACTCCGCCGTCCGGCCACGCTTAGCATGCACCGGCGGGTCGTCATTTTCGTCCTGATTGGGTCGCGGCGCCTCGCCGGGCAGTTCATCCGGATCCGGCTCCTTCACCGGCTCCGGCTTCCAATTTGGGGCGGGCATCGGCGTATCGCGATCTGGATCGGGTTGTCTGGGATGGGGCATCGAAGCCTAATTCCGTTGATATCCGCACAACTCATGTCCACAAGCATGGTTCCGAAACCCCACACCCAGTCCGCGACGCTGTGGCTTAGATTTCGAGCAGCGCGTAGGGACGGCCTGTCGGCTTCGCAACATGCATGGCGACGTTGTAGACCCTTGCCCCGCCGGGGGTCTGCCCTTCGTACGAACCGCGATGGGCATGCCCGTGCACCACGGCGCTCACCTTGAAGCGATCGATCGTTTCGGCCAGGCGCGAGGAGCCGAGGAACGGAAAAATTTCCGGCGGCTCTCCCGCCACGGTCTCCAGCACCGGGGCGTAGTGGAGGACGACGAGCGTGCGCTTGGCGCGGACCTGCCGCATGGCATTCTCGAGCCGCATTGCCTCGTTGACGCTCTCTGCCACCATGGCCTTGATGGCCGGCTCGCCGAAGGAGCCGAGCATCCTTGGACCGAACCCCCCGACAAAACCCTTCACGCCGACGAAGCCGACATCGTTCAGTTCTACTGCCTGGCCATCGAGAAGATGGATCCCCGCCTGTCGGAGCGTTCCAGCGATCTGCTCGACACAGCCGGATTCGTAGTCATGGTTGCCGAGAACCGCGACCACGGGAATCGAGCACGCGCGCAGATCCTCGGCGAGAAGTTCCGCCTCACGCGGTTTTCCGAGATTGGTGAGGTCGCCTGGAAGAACCAGGACGTCGGCTTCGCGCGATATCTCGCCGAAGAGGTCGCGGTAGGAGGTCTGGGCATCCTCCTGGACATGCAGGTCGCCCATGGCGGCGACCTTGATGAGCCCGTTGTCGTTCGGTTTCGCCGGTTGAGTTCGCTCAGGCATCGCGCATTTCTCCAACACCGCCGACGCCGGCAAACCCCCATTCCTTGACGTCGATCTCATAGTCGACCTGCGACAGCAGCCGGCCGCGGCAGATCTTCATTCTGGGTGATGGCAACTGCCTTTGTCGCGCAAGGCGGGCGAGCAGTTCGTCAAGCAGCCAGTCGGGAACGCGATCCCGCTCGCTGGGATAAATCCATCGGAAGCTGAGCAATTGCATGAGCAGCACTTCCCAATGGATATCGAGATAGGAAAGCAGCCTTTGCCAGTCGATCTGATCATGCGCCTTGAGGATGGTGTGGGCGATGTCGGCTCCGTCGTGGCGGCCTCTGTCCTGGATGAAGCATTTCGACCAGATGAGCTCCGTCGGGCCGATGATCCTCACCCGGCTACCCAGAAGCTCGACTTGACGGGCATGCTCCAGCCACTGGTCCCCGACTTGCATCGTGCTGCTTGCCGACGCGAAGATCACGTCGAAAAAGTGCTTTCCCTCGAAGACCTTGCCAAGCCACCGGTCATCTCGGATCTCGACCGCATGGCCGAGATCCTTGAAATGAGCGAGTATGCGTGCGCAGTCCCCCGCCTTGCAAAAGATGTCCAAGTCCTTGGTTTGGCGAACGACGCCGGTATAGGCACTCACGGCGTAGGTTCCCGCGACGAGGAAGGGAATGTCGGTGGCAGCGAGCTCACGGATTGCATGCGTGTAGAAAGCTTCCGCCTCGGCGCTTTTCAACGTCGGCTCGGCTTTCGCATCAATCACGGGAAGCGATGCCGGCAGACCCTGCATCTCGTCATTGGTCATGAACCGCTGCTCCGATTTCGGACCTTGTCCGCCTGGTTCGATAACAGTCGGCAGCCCTGTCGTGTTCCTCCGTCGGAGATGTGCGAGATGACTCGGCAAGCCCCACCAATGCCGAAAATCAGAAAGGGCGCTGTGCTCGCCCCCTCCGAATTGCGTAAAACAGTGGCTTGGCAGACAGCTATTCTGACGCACTAGTCCTTTTGCTCGCGATACAGGCGCTCGGTCGCCCGGTCGCTCTCGCGCCGTTCGACCGGACGCTTATTGCGGCGGGCGGCAAGCGCGTAGACAATCACAAGCAAAAGTATGACCGGTCCGCCAATCACTGCGAACGTCCATAAATCGGTTCCGAACATGGCCGCCCCTTCCTGATTTGAAGATACTCTTGGAGCTTCGTTGCCGGTCTTTGGCTAACCGGTGAGGCCGACAAACGTTCCACTCTCCAGGTTGCCTACATGCGCTCAGGCGAGCTGCGACCTTGACCGACCGATAGCTCTACTGTCGATGCCACTCACAGGCTGCAAGTTCCCTGGCCAGCTGTTTTCGCTCTCGGGATGACACTATTTGGTGCGTCTCCACGGTCGCGGATCGCAAGCAGGCTCTGCCGCGTGGACGATCTCAAACCGGCGTGACGCTCCAATCAAAGTGTCCTCCGAACCGTACATTCCAATGATCGTAATTTCGAACTGATGGATTTTCTGGCTCAAGCTTGCTCCGCCGAAGTTCTCGTCACCGGTCTCTTCATGGAGCGCGTAGTCAAGAATGCCTTCGAAGCTTCCCATGTCGATGAGTTCTCCGGTGCCAAGCGGGCCCTGGCGCGTCGTGTATTTCCAGCCAGACGGTCGCTTGGAATTCCTGAGATCTTCGGCGTCTGAGATGAATATCCGATGTCGGCCGAGCGGTGCTCCCAGATCGACCATCACGCTTTGAATAAAGACCGCGCCTTCGCTCATGTTGGTGACGAAGCATCGCGCCGATAGCTCCCGCCCTTCACCCCAGTTGATCAACAGTTTGGGCGTTCTTCGTCGCTGGTGACTTCGCCAGAAGATGTGCAGATAGATGGACCAGATCACAAGCATGCCTATGCTGGCAAACGCGGAGATAAGGGGCGCCTTGCTTGCCAGCCATCCAAACGTCTCGTACAACTGAAGTCGAATAGTGAGTTGCCATTTTTGTTCCATGCCGGCGCGGCCGACGCTGGCAAACTCTGCGGCTGGGTGTCACCGGAATGAGCGCAAGCTCCGGAGACGGCAGAGCTGTAGCTGGCTGCACCAGCGGGGCGTTTCGGTACCAGCGGCTTTCCTGGACGCCACCGAGCTCGGATGCGCCAATCAAAGACAGATCTTGTAGGCGCATGCCTCTATGGCACGGGCTCCTGGACGACGCGTCCGTTCTCCAGACGGTCCAAGATCCCATCGTAGAGCGCGATCGGCGGATGTCCGCCGGGATCCGTCAACACATCGAGCAGTGCCACGGTCTCCGACTTCGCCGCGCAATCGAAGGCGGTTTCAAGGTCGCGCGCTCGTTCAACGCGTACACCATAAGCGCCGCAGGCGCGCGCGATGGCGGCGTGGTCTACGCTACTGAGATGCCCGGCTGCGGTGTAGCGGCCGAACTTGGCCGTTTCGGCATCCTTCTGATAACCGAGAACGCCGTTGTTGAGCACCACGACGGTCACCTTGATTCCGATTCGCACGGCCGTTTCGATCTCCGCCCAAGCATGGGCGAAGCCGCCATCGCCAACGACGCAAAAGACGTCCGCATCGGGACGCGCCAATTTGGCGCCTAGCGCGAGCGGCAGACCCCACCCGAGGCCGGCAAGTCCGCGTGGCGAGATTACCCGCGTCGTCGGACGGCGTGTGCGAAGCTGACCGGCAACCCAGTTCGACGAGTAGCTGGCATCCGCCGCCACCACAGTCTGGGGCCCTAGTCGCTTCTGTATCGCCGCGAGGACGCGTTCCGCACGGATCGGCTCAGCGTCGGCCAGGAAGGGCGCACGTTCACGCTCGAATGCTTCCCAAGAACCTGCCACACGACGCTCGATGGAGTCACGATCTCGGGTGTGGCCGCCGAGCGCATCTGTGAGCGCATCAAGAGTTGCGCGAGCGTCTCCGACGAGCCGCACCGCTTCGTAGTTGCGGCCGATCTCCTGCGGATCGATGTCGATATGGAGCACCCGTGCGCTTCCAGAGATAAGCGACCAGCGGTCGGTGCCGTCCTCATTGGTGCGATTGCCGACCAGCAGCACAAGGTCCGATTGCTGTACGAGTGGCTTGGTTTGGCTCCCAAGCCCACCCGGGCCAGTGAGGTTGCCTATCACGCCCATGGCGAGCGGATGCGTCTCGGGAATCGCGCCCTTTCCCATGTTCGTCGTGGCGACCGGCGCGGCGGCTTTCTCGGCGAAGCGGAGCAGCGCCTCGCCCGCGCCTGAACCGTGCACCCCACCACCGGCGATCACCACGGGAAATCGGGCATTGTCGATGAGTGCCGCCGCTTCGGCGATCATGCGGTCCTCAGGGCGCGGCCGATCGAGCGGCGAATTCCCGAGCCGCAATTCGCGCCGCCCCGGCTTGCCACCACGGGCCTCGTGCAGATCGGTGGGCAACATCAGCACCGCGGGTCCGGGTTTGCCGCTGGCGGCCGCAATGAAAGCTCGATCGAGATGATCCTCGACCCCGTCCACACTCTCCAAGAGGTGAAACCACTTGGTAACCGGGCCGAACAGCGCTCTATGATCATATTCCTGAAAAGCGTTCTTGCCGATGTGCGCACGGTCCACTTCCTGCATAATGGCGACAATGGGCGTGCCCGCCTTCATGGCTTCGCCGAAGGGGGCGACGGCGAGCGTCGCGGCCGGTCCGTTTTGGCAGATCATCACCGGCACTCGGCAGGAGACGCGAGCGTAACCGTCCGCGATCGCCCCGCCCGTATTCTCCTGGCGATACGTGATGTTGCGGATACCACGGTCTTCACAGGCGAGCGCCAGCGCGGTCGGAACGCTTTGTCCCAGAATGAACTCGACGTCGTGCCGGATCAGCCCGTCGGCGATTATGTCGACTATCTTGCGTTGCGTATCCAGTGTCATGACACATGCTCCACGATTGCGCACGCATCGATCCCAAGAACCTCCATAGGATCGAGTGCATTCCGAAGTTATGGGCCGAGCCGTTCGCAGGCCGAAGCCGAAAGCGAAAGGAAGTAGGTCGTTATCAAGGCGCGACGCCTCGGCAGTTGATCCTGCTCTCGGCGGAAGAGGCATTCCCGGCTATCGTGCGGAGCGCTGAGAATGGGGCTTTCGCCATCAAGAGCTAACTTCGATCGCCAACGCATGTTCCCCCGGACAAGGGACTATCCAACTGTAACGTTGTCACGTTATCGCGAACAGCTGACCGATATTCAGGATCTGTCTTTTATAACGGTCGAGCGTGGCCGGTGGCTTCTCCCTACGGTCCGGACGCTTGCGCCGCTCGACCATCGCTTACTCCTCCCGGCAGCCGACGCGCGAACTGCGCGCGGCTGCCATTGGAACAAAGCCGTGAGACGGTTGTTCGGCTCCAGTCCATCGAGAGAGGAGCTTCAATAATGAACGCGCGGACACTTCTCGGGCTGGTGGCCTTTGCCATAGTCTCGCTGGCTTTTCCGGCAGCCGCTGCCGACAACGCGCAGACCTTTGTCAACAAGGCCGCCGTCGGCGGATTGTTCGAGGTGGATTCGAGCAAGCTGGCCCAGGACAGGGCCAAGGACCGGCAGGTCAAGAATTTTGCTGAGAAAATGGTTGCCGATCATGGCGCAGCGAATGAGAAGCTGAAAAAGCTCGCCACGGAGCAGAAGCTGCAGGTGCCGGCTGAGCTCGACGCCGCGCGTAAAGGCGACGTGGAAAAACTGCAGAACACCACGACAGGTTTTGACCAACCTTACGTCGAGATGCAGCGCAGTGCGCACGCCGATGCGGTCAATCTCTTCCAGTCCTATGCCAAGGATGGCGACAACCCCCGTCTTAAGGCGTTCGCGGCGGAAACTCTGCCGACCCTAAAGATGCACCAGGATATGATCGAGAAGATCGCGGCAGCGAATGCAGCCATGCCGGCGGTCAAGTCGGCATCGACACCCAAGCCGCCTGCGCCGGTTCCGGGCGCCAACAGCTTCACCGAATCCCAGGCAAAAAACCGCATCCAAGACGCCGGCTACACCGACATCTCGTCACTCGCCAAGGACGGCCAGGGCATCTGGCGCGGTCAGGCGAAGAAGGACGGCAAGAGCATCTCCGTCGCGCTCGACTATCAGGGCAACGTCTTTGCCGGCCAGCAGTAATCATTACAGGAGTCACCAAGATGCAAACGATCACCGCGCTGTTCGACGATTATGACGATGCCGCCGATGCCGTGGGGGAACTGGAATCCATGGGCGTGCCGACATCCAATCTCAGCATCATCGCAAACAATGCCGATGGCCGGCATTCCACTGCGGCGGAAGATGCGGCCAGCGGAGCCGGCATCGGGGCGGTCGTGGGGGGCGCCGGTGGCTTGGCGACCGGTCTCGGCGCCATGGCGATACCTGGCGTCGGCCCAGTTGTCGCGGCCGGTTGGCTGGCGGCGACCGCCGCGGGCGCGGCCGCCGGAGCCGTCGTGGGTGGAGCGGCCGGCGGCATCATCGGCAGCCTTATGGATGGTGCCGATGTGTCGGAACGCGATGCCCATGTTTATGCCGAAGGCGTTCGCCGCGGCGGCACGCTAGTCACGGCTCGCGTCGAGGACGACCTCGCTCCGCAGGCACAAGCGATCCTCAACGACTCCAGATCCGTGGATGTCACCGCGCGACGGAACGAATACCAAGCAGACGGCTGGACACGATTTGACCCGGCGGCCGGCGATTACCGCCAGCAGAACAAATAGGGTCGGCGTGAAACGAGTGCTGTGGCCCCTCATACTGACTGTCGTGGTCCTGCTGGCGTGCTACGGGGCGTTTATCTACGTCGAACGAGGCTGGCCTACGGCACCGCTGAAGCGCACGCCCGAGCAGAACTAGGGTGGTAACGCGCCGCAAGATACTTCTCCGGCGGCCGGCATAAACAAGAACCCGCAAGACAGCAACAAAATGCCAGGCAATCAATGAGCTTCAGGCGAGCGAGTGCGTTCGCCTCAGCGCCTGGCCGTTCGGTCATCCGCGCTCGACGAATTTGTTGAAACGGCTGGGGACACCCTCCGGGGTTATATCCTGATGCAGGAAGGCAAGCTCGTTATCGTCCAGAATGGTGAAGAACTCTTCCCATCCGACGGGTTCCAGATCGTCTTCGCGCTCACCGAAGTCCACACGCAGCATCGCGCCCTGTCCTGCAGTCCGCGCGACCGCAGGTCTGCCTCCGCGGGCTTCAATCCACGCCCGGATCACCTCGTGATTTGTGGTTTTCAATGGCTCGCTCATAGCGAATCCTTTCCGACCTTGAACCCCATTCCCGCCGCTCTCCTCGTCAGCGAGTAAGACTCAATCCGTGTCGGGCTGGCTCGTTCCCGGCGGGTCGTTTAAAGCCCTGTTGCGGCAGGCAACAATGGGTCACGGCGGGCTCGAAATGAGCCCGGATGTCACGGCTATTCGGAGGTTCGGACCTTTGGCGGGCACCTATTCTCTCGAGCATTATTGGCTCGAAGCAATCAAAAACTCCTCTAGCATTTCGCCTACCTGCCTTGGTGCCTCACGCGCTGGGAAATGACCGACGCCAGGGAGAAGCCGACGGTCATAGCCGGCGATAAAATGGCGCTCCTTACCTTCCGAACTTTTGGCGAGTACAACATGATCGTCCTCGCCGTGGAGCGTCAGCGTCGGCACCGAGATGGTCTTAGCGGCGATCTGTCTGCGGGCCAGTTCTGCGTAGCGCGGATCAGGCTCCGCCTCACCCCACCGGACGCGGTAGGAATGCAGCGTCACGTCGGCCCAGTCAGGATTTTCGAAGGATATCGCCACCTTGTCGAAAAGCACGTCGTCAAACCATCCGGGAGGGCTCCAGCTCTCCCACTGGAAGCGTGCGAACGCGCGACCGTCTTGCCGGACAATTTCCTCGCCGCGGTTCGTCGCCATGAACCACTGGTACCAAAATGCCCTTGCCTGTTCCAAGGGCGGCGTCGCGGCTGCGCCGGGCTGCCATCCCAACGACATCGCCGCGCAACATGTGATCCTCTCGGGAAAAACCGAGGCCAGCAAATAAGCAATCCGGGCACCCCAATCGTGACCGACGACAGCGAAGCGCCTGATGCCCAGCGCGTCAGCCAGATCGAGCGCGTCCTGCGCCATCGCAGCGATCTCGCCGGAGCGCATCGTCTCCTTGGAATGGAAAGCGGTTTGCCCGAATCCACGCAGCCAGGGCGCGAAGGTGCGGAACCCGGCGACCTGAAGGACCGGTGCTACATCCGCAAAGGTGGTTGCGTCATCCGGCCAACCATGAAGAAGCAGGACGGGCTGACCGTCCTCTGGGCCACCGGCTAGATAGGCAACCCGCAGAAGCGGTGTGTCGCAGAAGGAAAGCCTATTCATGAAATGCTCGCGAAGCCTCGGACTGCCATACGATACGGCTTTGCCACGCAGCACAACCCAATGCGGACGGGATTGTTCCAAACGCCGATCGCAGGGTTGCGTGACTAAGGGAACCAACTGCCGACCTGCTGGTTCGGGGGCATTCAGCGGAGCCTTGCCATGCCAAATGCAGCGGAAATTCTCGTCGATACTCTAATTGATTGGAACGTCGGGGTCATATTCGGCCTGCCTGGCGACGGCATCAACGGCATCATGGAGGCGCTGCGGAAAAAGCAGGACCGAATTTCCTTTATCCAGGTGCGTCATGAGGAATCCGCTGCGTTCATGGCCTGCGCCTACGCCAAATGGACCGGAAAGCTTGGCGTATGCCTTGCGACGTCCGGACCCGGCGGTGCCCACCTTCTGACCGGGCTCTATGACGCCAAGTTGGATCAGGCTCCAGTGCTCGCAATTACCGGGATGCAGTTCCATGATCTCATCGAGACATTCACGCAGCAGGATGTCGACCTCACCCGTGTCTTCAATGATGTCGCCGTCTACAACGTCCAGGTTTCGGATGCGGCGCATATGGAGAACGTGGCAAGCCTTGCCTGCCGCACCGCGCTTGCCCGAAGGGGTGTCGCCCATCTTTCGATCGCCAGCGATATCCAGGAGCAGCCTTCCGAAGCGGCCAAGCGTTCAAAGCGCAACCGCCCGGCGCATACGCCGCAAGACATGTTCGTTCCTCATTGCGTCGCCGACGAAGAGGAATTGAACAAGGCAGCAGCCATCCTGAACGGCGCTAAGCGCGTGGCCATCCTCGCGGGACGCGGCGCGATGGGAGCCGCGTCCGAGCTCGAGGAAACCGCAGGACTGCTGCAGGCGCCGATCATCAAGGCGCTGCTCGGCAAAGCCGTGCTCCCGGACGACCACCCCTACACCACCGGCGGCATCGGCATCCTGGGGACCTTGCCGTCGCAGGAAGCAATGGAAACCTGCGATGCCGTTCTCATCGTCGGCTCGACGTTTCCTTACATCGAATATTATCCGAAGCCGGGGCAGGCGCGCGGCGTTCAGATAGACTGCGACGCGCAGCGTATCGGTTTGCGGTTCCCTGTCGAGGCCGGCCTGGTTGGAGATGCAGCGGAAACGCTTCGTGCACTTAACCGCAGGCTCACGCCGAAGGCCGACGGCGCTTTCCTCGCCGCGGCGCGAACCGCGATGCAGGAATGGCGGGCGATGATGCGTCAGTCCGAGGACGGCGAAGGCCATCCGCTTAAACCGCAACTGATCGCCCGCGCATTCGGCGAACGGCTGGCCGACAACACGATATTGGCTGCCGACTCCGGTCAGAATACCGAACTTGCTGCGCGCCATGTCGACCTCCACGACGGCCAGGCCTTCGGCGTCTCCGGCGCGCTGGCGTCCATGGCCTGCGGCCTGAGCTACGCGATAGCCGCCGGCATTGCATTTCCCGGCAGGCCGATCGCTGCAATAGTGGGGGACGGCGGCTTTGCCATGCAGCTCGGTGAGTTCTCGACAGCCGTGCGCTATGGCATTCCGCTAAAGCTGCTGGTCATCAAGAACAACATGCTGAACCAGATCGCCTGGGAGCAGATGATGTTTCTCGGTAATCCGCAATTCGGCTGCGAATTGCAGCCGATCGACTTTGCCAAAGCCGCCGAGGCGATGGGTGGCAAAGGTTTCAGCATCGAGCGGGCCGACGAGGTCGAGCGCGTTCTCGAGCAAGCCTTCGCCGCCGATGGGCCGGTCGTCATCCAGGCGCTCGTCGATGCATATGAGCCGATGATGCCGCCGAAGATGCCGCCCGATTACGCCAAGAATTTCCGCAAGGCGCTGCCAAAGACCCCGGGGCGCGAGCGAATTGAGGAGAACGTCGCGCGGGAGCCTGCCAAGACGATGATGGAGGCCGAGAAATGAGGTTGCCGCAGCCGCTTGCGATTCCAAATTTCTGCTGAGGATGAACATGCTCGACTCGGGCCGGAGCATACTGCGAAGGGCGTCCCAGAGACCTACCCTTCGGCGTCCAGCTCAATGGATGCGTTCGACTTCGGGCCGCTGCGGAACCTTCGGCGCATCTCCCGGTTCGTCAAGCATATGCAGCGAGGAACGGCCATGATCAAAAACCAACACCCGAAATCGAAAAAACCTAGCGACGCCGATATCGGCAGCGACCCCGGCATCGGAACCTCCAAGGGCACCTTCAAGGAAGGCGACGAACTGGAGCGAGGCGAGAACACGATCGAAGGCGACGTCGAGAACGACACCACCGATACCGGCGGAATCAACCCGCGGCAAAAGGTGCGGACGAATAAGTGATGCGGCAGGCGAGCACTACGACTTTTTCACATAAGCGCCCTGCTGGCGGCCGCCCTTGGGCGCTTTTGCATCATTCGACCGCTCGGCGACCGCTGGGCCGGCTCCGGAACTTTTTTCGGCGGCCGGACTGGGTGTAGCCCGCCCCGGCGGATTTTGGCTTTCGGACTGCAAGGTCTCGTCTTCCACCTCGCCCTGCTTGCGGGTGAGGCCAAATCGATCCTGTGGCTTTTCGTTGTTGGCCGCGGCCTGCGAAAACTGGTCTGAAGGGTCTGGATCGGAGTTAGGCGGGTACTTCCTGGCACCGGTCTCGCGGCGATTATCTTCCTTGCTCATGGCTTCCTCCGGGTGATCTGAAGGATAACAAGATCATCGCAAGAGCGTTCCTCGGCGAGGCAATCTGTACCCAGTCATATCCGATGGAACAAACACGTAGCTTCTCAATTAGGCGCCAGTAAGCGGCGGGTCAGGCGCGTGGAGCAAGCAGCCATGGACAGGGAAGAACGCATCAGACGTCGCGCCCACGAAATCTGGGAGCGGGAGGGGCGACCGGAAGGGCGGCAACAGGAGCATTGGGATCAGGCGGTTCAGGAGATCGAATCTGAAGGCTCGGAAGCCGAGCGAGGTCCCGTTGTACCCGACCCGACCGTCGGCGCAGCCTCGGACCCAAACAAGCCGGGTGGCTAGCGGCCCCCAAACGGAAGGACCTCCGATGTCGCGGATCGTTGCATGGGCTACAGCCGTAGCAGTCGTGCTTGTACTGATAGCCGTCTGGGCTTGGGTGGCTCGTGACTCCAGACACGCGCCCGGCCAGCAGCCTTCGCCCCACTCGATCAACCAGAGCGGTTGATGCCGGCCTCAATGCGACCGCGGGCTTCCTCAGCGTGTTGCCGTCTCACCTGCTTTGTTTCGCCTAGCTTTAGGAGGAACCAGCCGGCCGGAGTTGGCCCGCAGGCCTCTGAAAAACTCCTCCACATAAGGAAGCAGTTCGAACAGCAGAATCACGGTCATCACCGTTGCAATATATGCCACGGGCAGTTGCTGCTCCTTCCAGGCGAGGCCGAAGCGAGCCCTGTCAGGCCCAAATCCGAACAGCGCCAGGAATTGGCCCCAGTGCAACGAAACCACGCTGACCAGCCCCATCAGCGGGATCATCTCGAGGAAACTGTGAACGTGCTGTTCGACCGGGCTTACCGTGCGCGCGGTGGTCGCGTAACGAACGTCCCATATGGCGGTCGCTTCATGGACGAGAAAAACGATCATCATCACGGCGATGATCAAGGCATTAACCTCCAAGAACATCGCGGCGAGCAAAGGAATGCCGACTTCGACGAACATCAGCAGATGAATCAGTGATTCCTTCGCGCCAGTCGTCGATTCGATATGCGTCGCCCGATGGCAGAGCCAATCGGCAAATCCAGCAATCAGCCAGACAGGCAGTACGAAATACATCAGAATCACCACCACAGGATCGCTCAGCATTGAGCTGCGCTCCGTCTCTGACCCATTCGCTTTTTTTCATGAGCTCTCATGCTGGCGTCATTGCGTGCCTGTCTTGTAGATAAATGGTCTAAGGCTGCGAGCTCGCACACTGGACTGCTTCGGAGACTAGTCGACCCCACGATGACAAGGTCGATCAGCAATCGGAACCGTCCTCATCGGGCTTGCGGCACAATTGAAAACACCGCTGCCGGGATCAGTTTGCGGCATTAAGGTCGAAGCACCGCTGGCGACGGCGGTGGGCGATCGCCTACCGATAGCTTTTGGACAGTCAACGCACGAAGCGGCTTCGCAGCCAAGCCAAAATCCGGTTGCCGACGGCGATCCGGCGGACGCGCCCGGCAGCCCAACTGGCTTGCATGGTGGCGCCGGCATGGCAGCTGCAAACGATTTCATGCAATTCCCAATCCGAAAGTTGGAAAAAGCTCTTCGCTTCGCCGTAAGTGTCCGATTGTAGGCCGGAGGCGCGCAGCAGCGGGTCCTCAAATGCGACCGTAAGCGGGGATCCGGCCGCTCGCGCTTCGGCCCGGACTCCTGGATAAAGGTGCTCCGTACCGACGAGCGCTGCGAGACAGCGTAAGGGATTCTGGTCAAGCAGTTCCGCCCAGCGCTCCAGCCGCTGTGCTCTTGTTGTGAGCGGTGCTGGCGCGAAAGGACTGATACCCGCGACGGAGTGTAGTTCGTTGAGCGTCTGGTGCTTCATGATCGGCTCCTGTTCATCTCTGCGGTTCTAGTCCGCGCCGCTCAAAGGGACTGCGGCGCGGCCGGATCGACGTTGCCACCGATCTCCCACAGCTACCGTGCAGCAAATGCCTGCATCGACACGAACTAGCAGTCTTCTTCAATGTTCCCGAGATGTCGCAATTTATGTCGCGCCTTGGGCTACGGCGGCACTTGCGTCATCGATGGCGCGTACGGAGATTCGAATGGATTTAAGTTCGGGGTTGACCTTCAATCATCTGAATTGCGAGCGTGACCAGATCCTGGATCGACGTCGGCTTCGGCAGATATGGCGCGTCGTGAAAGGCGGGCGCCTGGAATTCAGGGTCATAGCCCGAATGCACGATGAAGGGCACATTCAGCGCTTTGAGACGGTTGGCGGCAATGCCTCGCTGGCCGTCCAGCAGCTGTATATCGATAATGGCCAAATCCGGCCGATGGTCGGCCAACCAGGTTTCGGCTGCTCGCTCCGAGGCCACGCAGGCGACGTCGAAGCCGCCGTCCATTAGTCCATTCGCCACGTCCGAAGCGATCAGATATTCGTCTTCCACGATCAGTGCCAAGGGCGCGCTCATGTCGCCCTCCTTAGCGTTCACTGCTTCCTGCGGCCCTAACAAAACAAAGACCGGCCGGTTCCATGAAGGTGGACGTGCGGCCGACTCGCGGTCGCGGAGCGGGCAATCTCTAACCCTTCCGACGCCGGGCTTCGAGGGTTTGCCGGGCGCGGAAACGGAGTACACCCTGTTGCGACGCTTCATCGGCCTTGCCTACCGGATTAGGGCCGGCCTGAATCGGGGCGCCATCCCGGGCCTGGCGGAGCACAACCACTCCAGACGCGGCCGAAGCAAGCCGTGTCCTGAGCAGGCGGGCAAGCTTGGGGTGCAGCCCGTCGCCTCTGGGAGCGGCCATCGCGTTCAGCGAGAGGAAGGGAAGCATCCTTTGTCCTTTCTTCAGCTATGCAGCCCGGTCCTCATTCCGCCGCCGCCTTTTCACGTCTTGCCTCATCGAAGTCGACCGATGACACTATCTTGCCGCTTCCGTCCGGAATCCCGACGGCCCAGCCCTCCTGCCCGCCTACGGCAGTGTCATCGAGCAGATCGATTGCCGACCGCAGCGCCTCGTCATGCGCAGCCTCAAGGCTCGCCAGTTCCACGCCCTGGAGCCGCCGCACGCTGCCGTTGTCGCGATATTCGACCGTGAAGGCACCCTCGGTCCTGGCCGGTAAGGCAGGCTCGCCGAGGTGGCGGCGGCTGCTGTTCCTCACCGATCGGTCATCGGTGTTATCGAAGACCGCACACTGGACCATCATCTCTCTGGCTCGGGCGATAAGCGCGGCTCCATCAAGCGCTGGGCGCCGGTTGGATACGACTATCGTAACCGCAATCTTTTCGCCGCCCTCGCCGAGAAATTCGACCATCATACCTTCCGGTTCAGCATGTATTTCGGTTCCGAGAACCTGCATCGCCGCTCGTCATCTTTATATCATCAAGGTTAAAGCGGGCTCATCCAAATGGTTCCGGCCGCGCTTAAGATGGTCGCCCGCAAACTGGCAGATAAGCTAGAAAGCGAGTTCCTGCGCGACAGCACTTTCGTTGGCTCTCAGACCGCCATTGGAACAGCGAAGCCGCACAGTTGTTTGGTTAGGAAGGAGAGCTTCCGATGACGAGCAAGCGAACACCTGCGGAGGATCGAGGCCAAATCCAGGCAGGCATGACTGGAGACAAGACGCCTGGGTTCGATCCGGCAGCCGCGCCTCAGGAAACGGATGCCGAGGCCGGCGACGCCGCCGATACGACTGGTCCCGCTACGCAGCATGAACCGAAATTCACAAACCAGGCGAGCTTCGCCAACGCGATGCGGCGCCCGGAGAATGCGTCAGGCCTTCAGCCTGGAACGAAGGGACCTGTGCTGGTGATTGCGGCGCTCGTGATCTTGGCGGCCGCCGCGTTCCTGCTCGCTGCACTGCTCGGGTAGTTTATGCGGGTGGCTCGCCAAAAGGACGTGGCGCTCAAACAGCGAAGTATCATCTTGCGACTTTGGTGGCTGAGGAAAGGTGATTTTAATGTCAATAGTGAAAAAGCTCCTTCGTCATCTATGGCGACGGAAAGTCCAACGGTCGGCTGACCCTTCTCCGGTCGACGCGATCGTGCGGCTGTTGCGCGAAACAAAGGACAAGGAGTTGCACGGCGACGAAGGATAGAAACTTCGATCCTTGTTGCGTGCTGGCGTTCGGAACAACGGCCCGCCGAGCAAGTTGGACAACAATGATTCACTTCTGGAACGACCGTGACCGCGCGGAAGATCGACAAGAAAGGCGGTGAGCGCACATCGGCTGCAGCGCGCGAGTTGTTGGAAGCAGACGACGAATAACGCATCAGGCAATGGCGGCTCGGCTGCAGCGTCTGGCAACGCCGGCGACAATCGGTAAAATTGTCGGGAACCGTGGCTGTGGCGAGACGTTGGTATGCAGCAGTCCATTCTCTCCTGGTAGGATGTAGCCGCTCCTTCAGATCTCAGGACAGCCCGTCGCCAATCTCTCCCGAGTGGCGGCGGGCTTTCATTAACTAGACCTAAAGTCCTTAATGCAGGAGCCCAAAGAAGGGGCATATTCATCGGTTGTCCCCTTATCAAAGAGGGCAAGGTGCTCGGCCTGCCAAGCCCACCCCACCGCAGGAAGATTTGAGCAGCAACCTCTCTCATTTCTCGGCCGCTGGATCTCCCGGTCCAATCTCGGCCTCGTCAAAGATATGCTCGAGGATGATCCCTAGGATTTGCAACCTCACCGACTCGCGCGCATCCGGCTGGATGAACGGCATGAGGAGATCAACTGTCTCTGTGACTCGCCGTGGCAGATCAGCCTTCGGGTCGGTCAAGCGACTCCCATGGTCGTAGATGTTTTCGGTGAGCTTCTTGTCCAGATCCGAAAAGGTGCCCATGGATGTAGCTCCGCGTTAACGGCGGAACGGCCGGGGCTGAAAACGGTTCCCGCCCATCAACGGGCCGCCTCTGGCGGACATCTCAGTCTTCGAGAAGGCGGTTGGCTCGAAGTCGAGCAAGGTCGATCCCGCTTGATGCACTGCAGCAGCAGCCGATGCGAGGTCAAGAGCTCCGGCTGCGCTCGACGAATTTGTTGAAACGGCTCTTTCCTCCACCGCCAGCTTCGTCCTGATGGAGAAAGGCGAGGTCGTTCTCGTCGAATATCCGGAAGAACTCATCCCACTCGATCGATTCAAGCGCTTCCTCCGGTTCGCCGAAGTCGATGCGCAGGATGCCGCCCTCGCCTTTCGTGCGAACCACAGCAGGTTGGCCGGCCCTTTCCTCAACCCATTTGCGTATCTCGTCGTGATTGGTCGTCGTCTTCGCTTCGGACATGGCTTTGCCTTTCTCGCTGCGGGATCGATGCGGTCCTAACAGCTCGCCGAAGGCAATGTTCCAAGGTGTGCGCCAGCACGGTGGTCTCCGGTTGCGTGGGGAACTTTGTTGAAGCAGGGAACAAACCTTTTGTACCGCAGTTCGGTAGCCCAACGCCAAGTCCGCAAGGAGTTCTCGTGAAACGTGTATTGGTTACGGGGGGCTGCGGTTTTATCGGCCGGCATGTCGCCCAGGAACTTATCGAACATGGCTATGACGTGCGCATCCTGGACGCGCTCCTGGAGCAGGTGCACGGCAGCGAAGCCATCAGCATCCCACCCGGCGCCGAGCTGATAAGGGGTGACGTGCGCGATCGAGACGCGATTGCCGAAGCGGTTTCCGATGCTGATGCCGTCATCCACCTCGCCGCCGAGGTCGGTGTCGGCCAATCCATGTACGAGATCGCCCGTTATGTCGGCACCAATGACCTCGGCACTGCCACGCTACTAGAGGCATTGATCAAAAACCCGGTCGAACGGATCGTCGTCGCGTCGTCGATGAGTATCTACGGTGAGGGGCTGTACGAGACCCCGGACGGCCAGCGCATCGAGGATGCCCGTCGCAGGCCGCTCGACGTCCGGGCCGGCCAATGGGATCTGCTGTCGCCGACGGGCGAAACGCTGTCGCCGATCGCCACCGACGAGGAGAAGCAGCCCGATCTCGCCTCGATCTACGCGCTGACCAAATATGCACAGGAGCGCGCCGTGCTGATCTTCGGCCAGGCCTACAATGTGGATGCCGTGGCCTTGCGCCTGTTCAACGTCTTCGGCGCCGGACAGGCGCTCGCCAATCCCTACACCGGCGTGCTCGCTAACTTCGCCTCGCGCCTTGCCAATGGTAAACGACCGATGGTGTTCGAGGACGGCAAGCAAAGACGCGACTTCGTCCATGTGCGCGATGTCGCTCGGGCTTTCCGGCTGGCGCTGGAGCAGCGACAGGCGGCCAGCCACGCCATCAATATCGGCAGCGGGCGATCCTACACAATCAGCGATGTCGCCCGCCTGCTTGCCGAGGCGATGGGCATTCCGAATCGGCCGCCCGAAATCCTTGAGAAGGCCCGCTCCGGCGACATCCGAAACTGCTTCGCCGACATCGGCAAAGCGCGCGAGCTGCTCGGCTTCGAACCCAGCCACAGGCTAGAGAACTCGCTCGGTGAATTCGCGGCATGGGTTCGCAACAGTGTCGCCATCGATCGGGGCGGCGACATGAAGCGCGAGCTTGAAGAACGGGGGTTGGTATCATGAGCCGACCGCATCACGACAACGCCCCCGTGGCCGTTATCGGCGGCAGCGGGTTCATAGGCTCAAATCTGGCCGACAGCCTATTGTCGGATGGCGAATCGGTGCTGGTCATCGACAATTTCAGCCGTCCCGGCGTCAAGCAGAACCTTGAATGGTTGGCGCAGAAACACCGCAGCCTTGTTAGCGTGCAGACCGTCGATATACGCGACCGCAGCAAGTTGGCTTCGGCGCTGGCGCCGGCCAGGGCGATCTTCCATTTGGCCGCTCAGACCGCCGTAACCACGAGCCTGCTCGATCCCACGGAAGACCTCGACATCAATCTGAACGGCACGTTCAACGTGCTCGAAGCTGCTCGCCAGGGGAGCACACCGGTGGTCTTCGCCAGCACCAACAAGGTCTATGGCAGCTTGCCCCAGATCGCTGTGCGGGAAGCGGATAATCACTACGAGCCTGCCGACGCTGCCATCCGCGCCAATGGCGTGGACGAGACGATCGGGCTCGATTTCTGCACGCCATACGGCTGCTCAAAGGGCGCGGCGGATCAGTATGTCCTCGACTATGCGAAGTCCTACAGCCTGCCGACAGCGGTGCTGCGCATGAGCTGCATCTATGGACCTCGCCAATTCGGCACCGAGGACCAAGGCTGGGTCGCGCATTTCCTGCTGAGCGCGCTCAACGGCCGGCGCATCACAATCTATGGCAACGGCAAACAGGTGCGCGACATCCTGCATGTGTCCGATGCGGTTGCCGCCTATCGCGGCGTGCTGGCCAAGATCGACGATCTCAAGGGCCAGGCGTTCAACCTCGGCGGCGGGCCACATAACGCCGTCAGCCTGCGCGCGCTGCTGTCGGAGATCGCGGCCATGACCGGGCGCGACATCGTGCTCCGCCACGATGTCGAACGCACCGGCGACCAGCCCTTTTTCGTTGCCAACACCCGTAAGCTGGAGACTGCCCTCGGCTGGCGGGCGCGTGTTCCATGGCGCGAAGGTATCTGCGAATTGGCCAACTGGCTGCTGCGGCACCGTCTCCCGCCGCGCCCCGAAGCCGCGAGGAACGTCGCATGAAAGTCGCACTGGTAAACCCGCACTGGACGTATGAGCACAGCATCTATTTCGGCTGTCGCCAGCCGCATCTGCCGTTGGAGCTCGGTTACTGCAAAGCCCTGCTCGAAGCACGGCACCACGAGGTGCTGATGCTGGATGGGCAGTTGCAGGATCTCGACAACGCGGCGCTTGCGGAGCGGGTGGCGGCCTTTGGGCCTGACATGACTGTGGTGACGACTGCGCCGACCTACCTCTTTTGGCGCTGCGCGCCGCCGGAACTGCGGGTTCCGGCCGAGTTCCTGAGGAATCTCGACGGGCGCGGCGGCCGCACCGTCGCCGTTGGCCCGCACGGTTCGGCAACGCCCGCCCCTACATTGCGCAAGCTTAACGTCGACATCGTCGTGCGTGGCGAATGCGAGGAGGTAGTGGTGGAGCTTGCCGGACAGAGGGATTGGAGCGGCGTTTCCCACACCAGCCGGATCGAGGGCGGCGTGCCGGCCAGCAACGGAGGGGTGAGTGTCAGCCGCTTTGTCGACCACCCAGCGCTGCATTGGCCGCTCGACTGGATCGCTGCCCACGCTCATCACCATCATCGGTTCGACGCCAACCAGAAAGGTGCCGGCGCGGAAGTCGAGGCGTCCCGCGGCTGCCCTTACAATTGCAGCTTCTGCGCCAAGATCGATTTTCGCGACGCCTATCGCCGCAGGAACCATGATGCCGTCGTCGCCGAGATCGACGGCCTGCTCGCGCAGGGCGTCGGCTACATTTATTTCATCGACGAGATCTTCCTGCCGCAGAAGGCGCTGCTCCAGGCGTTGATCGACCGTGACGTTCAATTCGGTGTTCAGACACGCATCGATCTCTGGAAACCGGAGCTGCTGGAATTGCTGGGCAAGGCCGGCTGCGTCTCGATCGAAGCCGGCCTCGAAAGCCTGACTGTCGAAGGCCGCGAGATGCTGGCCAAACGCTGCCGGCTGGGCACCGAGGAACTGGCCGCGCTGCTGGTCGATGCTCGTCGTCATGTTCCTTTCGTCCAGGCCAATCTGATCGGCGTGGTCGAGGACGACCCGGGATTGGTGGACTACTGGCGCAAACATCTCATCGACAACGGCGTCTGGGCCAATGAACCGGTGCCGCTCTACCCCTATCCGAGTTCACCGAGCTACCGCGAACTATGGGGAGAGCCCGACGATTTCGCGTGGGAGCGTGCGCATGAGCATTATCTCGCGTCGTTCCGGACATTCAGCGACATCCAGGACCAGCGCCCGCGCGCGCTCGCCGAGTTGGAGTCGTCATGCTGCAACCATTGACCCATCATCCAAGGCGTATCCTGATGACCACCGACGCGATCGGTGGGGTCTGGTGCTATTCGCTCGATCTGGCGCGCGAATTGGCTGCAGGTGGCGACAGCATCATGCTGGCCGGCCTGGGGCCTCGGCCTTCCGCGGAGCAGGTTCGGGAA